>CAVVRQ010000010.1:0-163537 GCA_963750665.1 uncultured beta proteobacterium | reverse complement strand
CGGTTTGCGTCGTACCTGCCGCAGCGTTGGTCTGGTGCGGGTTGTGGCAGTCCACGCATTCGACATGGCGAGTTGCGCTTGGCACCACATTGACTTCGACCGGATCATGCCGGTCGGCATAGTTTGCGACCGCATGCGCCGACGTCTTGGTCATTTCAGTCTGCATGTTTTTTACCGGGGCCTTGCCCGCCACCGTGCTGGTGTGGCAGGTGTAGCAATTGGCCTCGTCACTCACGCTGCTGTTGAGCAGACGCTGGCGACCGGGCAGCGTGCTGCCGGCTGGCGTGGGTGCCGCAGCGGTGTGCGGCTGGTGGCAGTTTTCGCAGGCATTGGCGGCAACCGTGAGGCCGCTGGTATGCAGCCAGGGGTTGGTACCGGCACCGCTCCAGGTTGCCCCTGAAGTAGCGTGCGAGCTGACCGGCCAGCCCGAGCGCGTGTGGCAGGTCACGCACAGCGCCGAGGCGTTGTTGTTCATCACCAGAAAATTGCCGTTTGCGTCGTTGTGCGGGTCGTGGCAGGAGCGGCATTGCAAGCGGCCGAGGGTATCGAGTTTGACCACACCCGTAAGCGAGGTGGGGTTGGCCAACTCGCCGCCGCTGGCGCCAAAAAGGGCAGCGTTGTAGGCAAAGGACACCGGGTGATCATTGGACAAGTCACGGCCCACCAGCGGTGTCTGATACGGGTTGGCACCCGCCAGCATGACACCCGTGCCCGCCGCTGTGTTGGCAATCGCAACCCGTGTCGCGCCACGGCTGAGCAACTCGCCCAGCGCGACCGTGCCGTCATGGCAGCCCAGGCACAACAGGGAAGAGCCGTTCGGCTGGCCCATGGTGCCCTTGGTGGTTGAACTGGTGTATTGCGTATAGACCGGCGCGGCTGCCGGGTTGTTCCGGTTCCAGAGCGGGCCAACCGTGGAAGCAGCGTGCGGAACGTGGCAGAAAATGCAGGTTTGTGTCTCGCTGGCCGAAGTCGCTTTCACCGTGCCGGGACCGCTGACTGACAGATTGTGCTTGTTGTTCGCCAGCTTTGCCTGCGCCAGCGCCTGGGCACTCCACAGCGTCGCTACTGCCAACAGCGCGACCCCAACCACTTTAACCAAGACGCGCTTCATGTTGGACCTCCGACATAACGAAACACCTGCACCCTGCGATTGTAGGTGTCGGCGACGTAAATCGTGTCGTCGCCACCCATGAAAATGCCTGCTGGCAGCCAGAACTCGCCGGGTGCCTCGCCCAAGCCGCCGATCGACAGCAGCAAGTCGCCGGACTCGTTGAATATCTGCACCGCATTGAGCAAAGCGTCAACCAAATAGATGTGGCCGAAACTGTCGCTGGCTACGCCTTTTTGCCGTGGTGCATCACCCTGACTGTCGCCCATGCGGCCAAACTTCTTGACGAACTTGCCTTGGGCGTCAAATATCTGCGTGCGAAAGTTCAGCGAATCGGTCACCAGCAGACGCCCCTGCGAATCGCGCCAGAGCATGGTCGGGAAATTGAACTCGCCGTCGCCCTCGCCACGCTGGCCGATGGTGGACAAGTAGGCCCCTTGGGGAGAAAAGACCTTGATGCTGTGGGCCTTGGTATCGACCACGTAAAGCTTCCTGGCCTGCGCATCAAACGCAATGCCGGTCGGCTGCGCAAGGGCTTGGCCAAGCACTACGGGAGTCGCAAACTCGGCGCCGGGCTGGATCAGAAACACGCTGCCCAAGGCCGAGTCGGTCACATAAACGCTGTCGCCTTCACCACGTGCCAGCCCGACTGGAGAGAGCAGCGGTGACTCGCCTTCAGCCTGAATCAGCTTGTACTCGTTGCTAGCGCGGTCAAAGCGGTGCACGCCGCGCGCCCCTGGGTCGGCCACATACATCACTTTGCCAATCTCAAGAACGGCAGACGGGCGCAGCAGCCCTTGCGGCGTTTCGCCGAAAATGAAATCGACCACGCGACGCAAGAAATTTTTGGTGAGCCCGAGATCCCTGGACGATGAAAAAGTGCGTACAAACTCGATGCGGGTCGTCTCCGGTGCCTGCGGCCAGACCAGGCGGGGTAGCGGCACGTCGGGTTTGACCTCGGTCGGCGTCGCACAGCCCCCTACCGCTGCCAGTAGGAGTACGGCCAGCAGGTATATCGGTAAGCGCAGGCAGCGTGAAAAATAGCGTGCCATCGTCAGAAATCCCGGCGAAGATCCACGCGTCCTATGGTGTTGTCCCTTGCGTACAGGCCCTGCGACTCCTGCGTGCGTGACAGATCTGCTGACAAGCCCAGACGCCGGTAGCGCCACTGCGCCTTCAGTGTGGCAGTCTTGCGCACGCGTGGCTCAAGGCCGCCGTTCTCGCGTTCATACAGACCGAAGGCGTTTAGATTGACACCATTCAGTCGCAAACCCAGTTGCAGGTCGTAGCTAACCAGATCAGAGTTCTGCAGCGCATTGTCGGCTGTGATGCGGCTGCGCCGCGCGCCCAAGCGGTAGTTGTTGCCCCAGTCCATCGGGAATTCGCCCTGCAGATAAGCCTCGGCGGCATCCCGCACGTAGGGCGAAATGGTTTCGTCGTGGTTTTCGCGTTCCACCATGCCACCCGCCACCAAGTCAATGCGCGAGGACAAGGGCACATCGGCACGCGCCCCCACAATCCGGACGCGAACGGTGTTCAGCGGCGCGGTAGGCTGGCCCGAGTCCAGGCGTGGTGTGGAACTGTTGTAGCGGGCATAAACGCTGAACATGCGCGAGAGCGCCCAGTTCAGGCTCAGGCCCTGATCGGTTTGCGTGCTGGCATAGGTGCCACCGATGTCAAAGGTGTAATCAACCAGCACTTCTTCGCCGTCAAGGATATTGCCTGAGAGCAGACGCTGGACACGGGTCGTGACGCCGACCACAGTCAGCGCGTAGTCGATGCCCTCGACAAAAGTCTGGGACCGCGTTGCGTTTTGCACCACCAGGCTGCTAGCCGTGACCAGCCTGCGTGACAGCGCCACAGCGGTTGTGCTGGGCAGGGTGATGCGTTCGCCCAGAATCGTGACCTGCGAGTCGCTGGCGGTCTGGTTGCGTTTCTCGAACTGCAATGAATAACTGGCCTGCACACTGCCAAGCGGCAACTCGCGCGCGTAATTGACGGAGCCGTCCACCCCCTGTGCATGACTTGTGAATTGGGACGACCTGGCGTCGTTGAGGTGAACGCCAGTCCCCAAGTTCAGCTCTTTGGTCGCTGCCCAGTTCGCGCGTGCGCTGGCGGCATCGCTGAAGGTGGCGAATTCATCCTGACGCGTGCGACTGAACTGATAGTTGGCGAAAGTGCGCAACTGCTTGTTGAGCGCGCCGTTGTAATCGAACATGACACGCAGATCGCGCACGACCGGCGAGTAGGCCATTGCCTGCCTGTATTCCTGCCTGCTGTAATCAATGCGATTGCCGATCTCGTACGGCAATTCAGCGCCAAACCTCAGGCGCGTATCAAGACTCAAATTTTTCACGTCCTGGTGCGACTCGAGCAGCGGAAGGTTGAGGCTGCCGGAGCCCGAAATCTGCTGCAATGCGTAGTAACTGAACTGCGTGCGACCGTTGTTGGGCAAAGTGCGCTCGGCCTTGAACTCGAGTCGACCAATCTGATCGTCAACGACCCGGGTCGAACTGGTTCCCTGGTTGTGCTCGCGCGTCATAGCCAGACTCGTGACGACCGGACTCCACGGCGGGGTCACGGCGGCGGTCCAACCGTAACGGGTGTTCTGCTGGTTGAAAATCTCGCCCGGATCAATCGATGGCGTGGTGTTCAGACGATCATAGAACAAGGTGCCGTGAGCCGGCTTGTCCGCAAACAGGGTGGCATGCGCACTCAGGTTATACAAAGGCTCGCGGCGGCTGCTGCTGACACCGTCGTACTCAGAGCGCCCCCAAGCCGATACCAGCCCAAGCCCAACGTCAAGTGAGAGCAGCTTCGGGTGGTAGATGTAACTGTGCGTCATGAGCGATGTTTCAAATCGCAGATCCGTCTGCCTCTGGCTCAGGCGATTCGTGCCCTGGTTGCTGCCGTCAGGCGTGTCGGTGACGGCACTATTGCTTTGCGCCGTGACACCGACAAAGCCTTCGGCTCCCGTCATCTTGAATGAAGCAAACTCGGGCTGGGCCTGACACAGGGGCTGCAGCCCGCCCAGCAGCAGCAACACCGCGATGGCGCGCGCCACTGGTGTTTGCTTCATCTGACACTGCATGTGTCGGTCCTTACTTCGCGCGCGGGGTGTAGTCGGCCCCGGCCATGCGACCAAAGCCAAACACGTCTACCTTGTTCGGTGCGACCTGGCTGGTCACCAGAATCAGGTATTCAATATTGAAGTTGGGGTCGGCGTATTTCTTGAACAATGCGACGTTATCGTAGTCGATCTTGACTGCCGCAGGCAGGCTCATGCCTTCGCCCTTTTCGGGCTGACCAAAGGCCATCAGCATCTTGTCTTCATTGTTGAAGACCTGCACGTTCTGAAATGCCGAGTCGCTTACATAAACATTGCCGCTACGATCCACCGCAATCCCCTTGGGTCGCGCAAAAGAGCCTGGTGTGTCACCGACGACACCAAAATCTCGCACCGGCTTGCCCTCGGCAGTGAAGCGACGGACGCGGAAATTGCTGGTGTCCACCACCAACACGTCGCCATTCGGGCCGATCGAAATGTTGGTCGGGTGCAGCATGATGTTTTCCTTGCTGCCGATGTTGCCGAACTTAAACAACAGCTTGCCGCTGACCTTGTCGAGCACCTGCACCTCGTTGTGCAGCAGATCTACCACATACAGCTTGTCGCCGGAGATTGCAACATCGATTGGGCGGAATTGGCCCGGCTCACCAAAGGCGCCCAGAAAACCACCGTCGCGGTCAAAGCGCAGCACCTGGTTCAGGCCGGTGTCGGTCACATAGCGGGTACCGTCCTTGTCGATGGTGATGTTGATCGGCACCTTGAATTTGCCCCGACCGGTACCGAAAAAGACATTGAATTGCTGTTTGTTCAGGTCAAAGATTGCAATGCCAAGAGATTTGCTGTCGACTGCAAAAATGCGGCCTTCAAAGATTGCAACGCCGTAGATGGTGACCAAGGCGCGACCTTTTTCCTCACCTGCAAGGAAAGTCTGGAAACCGCTGAGCTTCGAGGCGAAGTCGTTTTCACCGCGAAAGGAGGTCAGATGCTGAATGCGTGGGGGCTCCGGTGGCGGCGGGTAAAAAATGGAGCCGACCGGCGGTGCCGCTGGCTGCGGCGCGCCTGCGCATGCCGCCAGAAATACCAGTGCCAGAAGTGCGGCAAAATGCCACCATGGGCGAAAACGTTGCAATGTCATGGGCGGCGTTCGAAACGGAGGTTCAAAAAAAACAAAAACCATGCTGCGGATCGCGCAGTGGCCCTGAGCGAGCCACCTGGGCCACACCCGGCAAACAGGGTCGCTGCAAGGCAGCAAGACCAGGTGCCGATTGTAGTCGGGCACCTGGTGGTTTGGCAAGACCGGGCTCAGCTCTTACTTGTCATGGCAGGTCAGGCACATTGCGCTGCCGGTCATAGAGATCTTCACCAGCCTGTTGGTCGTGCCCGAGGTACCGGCCGTGGCGAACGGCACCGTGAAGGTGTTGTGCACGTCATGGCATGACGCGCATTCGATCGCGCCGTTATACAAAAGGTTCGACGAAATTGTGCCGGCCCTGGTCTTGGTGCCGCCAGTACCGATATTGGCCGCAGTGGTGATTGGCCACAGAGCGCCGTCCGCCGTGACCAGAGCCGCGTCGTATGTGATGCCGATTGGGTGATCGTTGGTCAGGTTGGTGCCCAGGTTGGCCGATGCTGCAATCGCCACCGCGCCAACTGTGCCGCCAAAGCTGTTGACCGCGACCGTGCCGTCATGGCAGGACAGACACAGCTTGGAGACGCCACCGGGTGCGGCCGCAACGGTACCGTTGATGGTCGAAGAAAACGCAGTGTTGTACATGGTGTACGCTGCTGTGGACAACGCGTGATTCCAGAGCACTTTCTCGCCCAGCGGCGTATTGTGCGGCGCATGGCAGGCCACGCACAACTGGCCGTTGACGGTCCAGGTTTGTGAAGAAAAGTCATGCGCTGAACCAACAATGGTGCCAGCCCCGGCAGTCAGACCGGCCACGGCCAAACTAACTGCCAATACACCTTTGCTACTTTCATTTAGATCTCCTAAAAAAATTAAAAAACTAACACAACCTGGCCAGACAATTTGAATGACGGGTTACTTCGGTAGTTCTCTGGGTATCCATCAGGACTGAAGCATAAGCTGTGCCAAGTGCGGCCAATTGGGTCCTATTAATTTCTGCTGGCCGACCCGATGAAAATCTCTTTACAAATCATTTACTTGCAGTGCTGACGACGGGCAGCGCGCAGACTTCCCCAGCTGGCTGCGTTGCGCGGGGTCGGTTGGAGGCCCCAATTTTCCATACTTTGGCAATTTGGCACATCGCGTTTCCCAATTTTGGGAAGGCAGGCACCGCGTGCGTTCTGATGGCGGATTTTGCAGTGTCCAAGTGAAAAGGCCCTTGATTTGCGCCGAATTTTATTCTCTATAGCGAGAAAACCGCTCTCAAACCTCAGAATTTAACTCCACCAGTTTGCGGCGTCCCACAGTGAACTTCACTTACGGGCAAGATTCTTGCTTACGAAAGCTGACTCTTCCCAGCGAGGCTTCCCTGCAGGCGACTTGGGATGGATTTTGCGGTTCAGTGTGCCTGGCTCTGACCGAGCTCGTTTCGACAAATGTGGAGGTTATCAAAATTTTCCTGATGCAACAACCGGTGCCCGTCACTCTGGATGTGAAGCTGATAGCAACTATCGGATTGGGTGTGGCCGTCGCCTGCGCCGTCGGCCTGCTGTTGCTGCTGGTCCAGGTGGGCGAAGACGGGGCAAGCGGCTATGCACGAATGGTGAGCACAGTTGGTTTGGCCAGGCAAAATCTGGGCTGGGCCACCTTGCTGGTCGGCTTGGTGACGCTCGGGTTCGTCGGCATGACCACCTGGTTGTGGTCGCTCTACGCCAGCTTTCGCAACACGAGCCCCTTGAACCGGATTTCGCGCGCACTGGAGCAGCAAATTGAACAGGGGTCGATGTCGCCTGTGCCAATACGCGCTAACGACCGCCTGCAAAGCGAATGGAAGGAATTCGAAGCCAGCGTTGCGGCGCTGGGCGCGCAACACGAAGAACTGCGGCAGGCGCTCGGCGCCGTCAAAGAAGCACTGGCAGTAGAAACTGCTACAGCAGGCGGCACATCGCTGGCGCGGTCAGTTGCTCGTCTGAAAGAAGTGGAACAACGTGTCCGCTTATAAATAAGCACGAACCATGATAAGCCCCTCTATCAGTGCGCCTGCTCTTGCGTTTTACCGGCGGCGACAGCGTGATGTAAACAAATTTATCGAGCTCTCCATACTGCTTGCCGTGGTGGCGCTCGAAGTGGTTTTGGTCGGCACGGCGACCTGGCTCGCCTACGGGTACCTGGACCACTTGATCGAGGATAGTTTTTATCGCGTCCCTCTGGTTCAAACTGGCCCCCTGCTGACACGACTCGTGGAGCTGGGGCTCCCGGCGTTTGGAATTTTTGCGCTGGTCAACCTGCTTGCATTGGCGCTGATAGCAGGACTCTGGCGCTACCACGAAAATCTCATCCTGCGGGATTTGATAAAAGTGATCGAGAAGACGCATCAGCTCGATTTTTCCGCTGACCCGCCAGCGTGCCGCCAGCATCAAGCGCTCTGGCTTGCTGCGGCCTGGAAAACGCGAGAGCGCAGCCGATTCGCTGCCATACGCAATCAGGTGGGGCTGCTCGATGCCGCCCTGACGGCAGATGATTTTCCACACGACCTGCGAATCGCGTTGCGGCGCTTTGACCAGCTCTTGGCCTGAGCGCGCCGTTCCCCTAATCCGCTACCCTGCGCTTCATTCGATGACGCCCAAGCGCCCGCTCGCAGTGCCGATGTACCAATAGCGCCCTTCGGCATCGATGGCTGCTTCGCGCACGCCGGTGTCCTTGGTAGGCAGCTTGAATGCCCGTATCGTCTCGCTTTGCGGGTTCAGCACGATCACGTTGTCGGTCTGGATCTCGCTGACCCAAATGCGCCCGCCAGCGTCCGTGTTCACCGCGTAAGGGCCGGCATTGGGGCCACCGGGCAATTCATATTCTTTGACCACCTTGTTTGCCGCCGGATCAATTTTCGCAAGCCTGCCCAAGCCGTAGAGCGTGACCCACAGCATACCGTCCGGCGCTAACGCGATGCGTCGCGGTTGCGAGCCCTTGGCCAATAGCAACTCGGTGATTTCACCGGTGGCCGGGTCGAATTTGCTGAGCCGACCAGCGGCCCTGCGTGTGACCCAGACATTGCCGCGCTGGTCAAATGACGCACCGTACGGGTCATCGCCGATTGCGTATTCGGTAATCTTCCCGCTAGAGCGATCAAGCTTGCCCAACTTCCCGGCCTGTTTCTCGGTGAACCAGATGTTGTCCTCGGCATCGAAGATCAGGGTGTAAGGATCGCCGTCAGTGGACGGGGTTTTATACAACTTAATTTTGCCGGTGGCGGGATCGAGTTCGCCAAGGGCGCTGCCAACGCCGCCGAAATACACCTTGCCGTCGCGCGCGACGAGTAAACCCCGCGGATGAAACCCGGTCGGCACAGTCCACTCCTGGAAGCGCTTCGACTTCGGCTCGAAGCGGGCGATCTTGTCGCCCAGCATGACCGCGAAATAGACGTTTCCATCCGATCCGATGGCCGGATCTCCGGCAAATTTTGGCGTTGGCACCGGCCATTCCGCGATACTCCCCGCAAGCGTCCTGGTGCCGGGTGCAACGCCACTGTTGGAGCCCCCGGACATTGCTTCGCCGGCGCCAAGAGTGAGCAGGGCAAAAAGCCAGAACTTCAACGCATAAGCCGCGCTCAATCGGAATAGCTCACGCATACTCGGCGGCGTCACCATTGGTCAACTGGCTGGGCGGCGATTCTTCCATCTTACGGTACAGGCTGGACAGCCCGATTCCCAACCTTTGCGCGGCCAACCGGCGATCTCCTTGGGCGCCATCGATGGCGCGCTGCAAGATGTCGAGTTCCAGCCGACGCATCTGGTCACGCAATAGGCCATGCGAGTTGGTGACGGCGTCAGCCGACGTCTGCGGGGATGCCGCCTGGATCATCGACGCGGGCAGATCAGCGATCGAAATGCGGTTGTCTTCAGCCAGTATGCACGCGCGGTTGATGACGTTTTCAAGTTCGCGCACGTTGCCCGGCCAGCTGTACATCAGCAGGAATTCTTCCGCCAGGGGATCGATCTCCATTGCGTCCAGTGTGCCTGGGCCGGGTCGCAGGTTGCGCAGCAAAAACCGTATCAATCCGGGGATGTCGCTCTGGCGCTCGCGCAGCGGGGGCACCTGAATATGGAACATGCTGAGCCGGAAATACAGATCCTCGCGAAATTTTCCATCGCGCACCCGCGCTGCAAGATCCGCGTTGGTCGCCGCAATGATGCGCGTGTCGATCCGCCGCACTTGCTCGCTGCCGACTGCGCGCACCTCCTTGTCTTCAACCATGTGCAACAGCTTGGTCTGCATTTGCAAGGGCAATTCGCCTACTTCATCGAGAAAAATGGTGCCACCGTCAGCCTGTTGGAAAAGACCTTTGCGGACATGATCCGCACCAGTAAACGCGCCCTTGGTGTGGCCGAAAAATTCACTCTCCAGCAGGTGTTCCGGCACGGCGCTGCAATTGACTTGCAGAAATGGACCGCCACGGCGCTTGCTCTGATCGTGTATCTGACGTGTCACCATGCCTTTGCCGGTGCCGCTTTCTCCCGTCACCAGCACCGTGCAGTCGGTCGGCGCCACTTTTCGAACCATTCGATCCACTTCGACCATGACCGGCGCTGTGAATCGGATCGAGCTCGGCTGCGCTGTCGCTCACGGCGTTGCGCAAGAATCCTCGCTTTCCTCGCGCAAGCCGCGCATCGCGTCGATCTGCTACGAGACGATGCAGCATTTCTTCGTTGCGCACCGGCTTGGTGATGAAGTCCGATGCACCGGCGCGCAGCGCTTCGACCGCCGTTTCAAGCGACGCGAACCCGGTCACCATGATGAACGTGGTTTCGATCCCGGCGGCGCGGCTGCTGCGCACCAGATCAATACCGTTGCCATCCGGCATCTTGATGTCACACAGCGCCACATCAACGTCACCGCCGGCGAGCTTCTCGGTCGCTTCGGCCACGCAGGAGGCCTGGCTCACGGAATAGCCGCCTTTATTCACCGCAGCCGCAAGAATCTGGCGCAGGGCGGGTTCGTCGTCAACAACGAGTACGTGCAAAGATGACATGGTCGTTCAGGCTTGGTCAGGCGGCGCCCGCAGCGCTAGGCTGATCCACACCGTGGTGCCGATGCCGGGTGCCGATTCTAGTTGCGATGCGGTTGCCGCTGCTCTCGATCAGGGATTGGCACAAGAACAGTCCGAGGCCGCGACCCTTGTCTGGCGGCTTGGTCGTATAGGATTCCTCGAACGCGCGCGCCAGCACCTCACTGTCCATCCCTTTGCCGTTGTCGTTGACAGTCATCACCACTTCGTTTTCGGACGCCTGGGTCGCCACGCATATGGTCGGCTTGCGCCCTTCGATGTTCTCCAATGCGTCGGCCGCGTTGATCAACAAGTTCATCAGCACTTGCGTCAGATGATCGGCGACGACATTGACCGCAGGTATTTGGGAATCGAGTTCAAGCCGCAAGTCAATGCTGCGAAAGCGCTGGTCGTAGCCGATAAAACTGCAGGTGTTGCGCACCAGCGCGTTGAGGTCGAGCAGTTCCTGTTCGGGTGAATGCGGTGCGGTGAGTTCGGCGATCTGGCGCGAAATGGTCGCGATGCGATTGGCCTGCTCAAGGATCAGTTGGGATGGATTGATGCCGGTCGCGTCAGCAGCCGCGTACTGACCGGTGTCTTTCATGGATTGGGCGATGCCGGCGATCGCCGCGATCGGGTTGTTGATTTCGTGTGCAACGGCTGCCGCCAGCGATCCGATGGCCGCCATCTTTTCCTTGTGAAAGCGCTGCGCGCGCGCGATTTCCAGTTGTTGTTCCCGATGGCGCAATTCCGACTGCATGCGGTTGACAGCCTCGATCAGATCACCAACCTCATCGTGGCGGGTAACCTCCACCGGTGGTCCGCGATAACCGGACACGATCTCCAAAGCGCGCGTCGCGAGCTGCTTCAGATCCCGTGCCAGTCGTGTCAGGAACAGCGTCATCGTCACTCCAAACGCTGCAGCGCCGAGCAATCCCATGAGCACCGCATTCACCGAAATCCTTCCATATTCAGTGCGATAGCGCTCCCATAACAAGGTCCGGCGTGCGCGCACCTCGCGCGTCATCTGGTCCAGGTGCTCGGCGAGTTCGCGTCCGTGGTCCCGCAGCCAAATCAGGCTGCTACGAGACGGCTCAGAGCGCAGTCTGGCGACATCCTGGTGCATGAGATCAAGATCCTCGCCGAGCTCTGGATAGAACTCCAACAAAGCCAGCAAACCGGCCTGCGCCAATTCGACGTCGAGCGCAACCTGCTCCTCAAACGCCGGCACCAGGTTGTTGGAAGAGAAAAACTTTTCCTGCCACTTGAGCATCGAATGCGAAACCGCATAACTGGCTTTAGCGAGGGCACTCTCCTGCGCATAGACCTGCTCCAGATCAACTGCGAAGCGCAATAACTTGGCTCCTTCCTGCGACAGGATGAAGCCGACAACGCCCACGTAAGTGACCAGGGCCACGAAGGCAAATATCCCTTTTGCGCGCAATGTGAGATTCATTGCTGCCAAAGCAGGGAGCAGACCCCGCAGAAAAGTCATTTTGCGCATGGCCCGCACTCAATCAGCAGTTCGCTTGATTGACACGATGCCATACACCTGGCCGACGCTAAAGTTGACCGCTCTATCAAACGGATAGTCGATTGCCAGTTGCGCCTTGACCGGCGCAGTCATCTTGTCGCGCGAACTATGACAGGCCAAGCACGCACGCTCGACCACGATGCCTCGTGCATAGCGGAAATAGTTGGCCTGCGGTTCGCTCACGATCTCGGCGAATTCAAGAGCGTCGGCCTTTTCACCTTTGGCCACGCGGCGTTCAAAATCGGCCAGTACCGTTTGTTCCCACACATCGGGCACGCCAATGGCTGAATTTCGGGGCTTTAGACTGACCGTTCCAACTTTCCACCCGGTCTTGCGTGATTGCGAGGAAAGGATCTCCGGGCAGGCATACTTGAACGCCACGAGAGACCGAACCGGGCCGCTGAACTGCATTTCCCGGATCAGTTGGGTCTTAAATTCCTGGATGACCTGAAGCGCGATGCTGCGGCTCTCCTGCGTTGACTTTTCACGTTGGTTTTTTGCACGGGCGTTGCCATGCCAACAGATGCCAAGGTCGTCAAACTCATGGCGGCACCGATTGCAACCAGAAAACGCTTTATCGAATTCAATTTTGTTTACTTCGTTGACGGACGCCGCTTTCAGCCTGGCGAGATCGGTTCCCTATCAGGCATTCGATAGGAGGTAGAACCGCCACCATTTTACCATGCGGGTTGCCCTCGGCCGGAGGCACCTGTGCTGCCCCTTTGGTGGCTCCCGACCGGCGCGGTGCTCGAAGCATCAAATGGCTTAGCAAATGCGCGGAAACTGCTCGCCCGCCAGCCAATCAACGATGCGCCGCCCGCCAAAAGCGGTGGTGAGTTGCACAAAATGATGCGCATCGGCAATGACTTCGCCAATCATGGCGGCATCCCGACCCAGCGGATGGGCCTGCATTACCGCCAGCAACCGTGGCGCATCGGCTGCGGCGCAAATCACAATCAGCTTGCCTTCGTTGGCCACATAGAGCGGGTCGAGTCCCAGAAATTCACAGGCCGCTGCCACCACCGGTTTGATCGGAATCGCCCTCTCATGCAGCATCATTCCGACGCCACGTTGACCGGCAATTTCGTTCAAGGTGGAAGCCAGGCCGCCGCGCGTCGGGTCGCGCAAACAGCGGATGTCGGTGCCGGTCTCCAGCAGTTGCGGCGATCAGGCCGTGCAGTGCGGCCGTGTCGGACTCAATGGTCGCCTCAAACGACAAGTTTTCGCGCAGGCTCATGATCGCCACGCCGTGGTCGCCCATCGAGCCTGAGACCAGCACCGCATCACCCGGTCGCACCCGCGCGCCGCCGAGTTCCAGAGCGTCGGGCAGCACGCCCACGCCAGTGGTGGTAATAAAAATGCCGTCGCCCTTGCCGCGCTCGACTACCTTGGTGTCACCGGTGACCACTGGCACCCCGGCTTGGGCTGCCGCTCGGGCCATCGACTCAACAATGCGCGCCAGGTCGGCCAGCGCAAAGCCTTCTTCCAGAATAAAGCCTGCGGCCAGATAGAGCGGCGTGGCCCCCATCACCGCCACATCGTTGAGCGTGCCATGCACCGACAGGCAGCCGATGTCGCCGCCCGGAAAAAACAGGGGCGACACCACATGGCAATCGGTGGACACCACCAGCCGCGCCGGCTTGCCGTTGATGACCGGCGCAGGTAACACGGCACCGTCATTGCCCTGGCCCAGGTACTCGTTGCCCAAGTGCCGGGCGAACAGCTCGGAGATCAATTGCACCATGGCGCGCCCGCCCGAGCCGTGGGTCATGTCCACCCGGCCGTGTTTCAGATCCAGCGGACGGACGTAACCGCGTTTGACTTCGCTCATGTTGCCATGTCCTTGTACCGCCCGTAAATGTAGTGCGCGGCGCAGGCGCCTTCGCTGCTGACCATGCAGGAACCGATCGGGTTCTCGGGCGTGCAGACGGTGCCAAAAATCTTGCAGTCCTGCGGTCGCTTGACGCCACGCAGGATAGCGCCGCATTCGCAGGCCTTGTTGTCGGGCACCGATTTGTAATCCATATGGAAGCGGCGCTCGGCATCAAAGCTGCCGTATTTCTCGCGAATCATCAGAGCCGAATACGGCACCACCGACAAGCCGCGCCATTCAAACTCGCGGCGCAGTTCGAACACCTCGGCCACCCGGTCCTGGGCTTTGAGATTGCCGTCGCGGCTGACGGCGCGCGAAAACTCGTTTTCAACCTCCGCCCTGCCCTCGTTAACCTGGGCAATCAGCATCAGAATGGCCTGCATCACGTCGAGCGGCTCAAAGCCGGCAATGACGACCGGCTTGCGGTATTCCTCGGCAAAAAATTCGTAGGGTCGGCTGCCAATCACGGTCGAGACATGGGCCGGGCCAATGAAACCGTCAATCGGCACCGTACCCCACTGGCGCACTTCCGGCGACTCCAGAATTTGCGTGATGGCCGCTGGCGTCAGCACATGGCAGCACAGCACGCTGAAATTCTTGAGCTGCTCCTGCTGCGCCTGCAAAATGGCCAGCGCTGTCGGTGGTGTGGTGGTCTCAAAGCCAATGGCGAAGAAGACGACCTCGCGCGCCGCGTTGTCACGCGCGATCTGCAAGGCGTCCAGCGTGGAATAGACCATGCGGATGTCACCGCCGCGCGCCTTGGCTTTTAGTAGCGACAAGCCCTCGGACGCCGGCACGCGCAAGGTGTCGCCGTAGGTGCAAAGAATCACGCCTTGATTGAGCGCCAGGTCAATCGCCATGTCGATGCGGCCAATCGGCAGCACGCACACCGGGCAGCCAGGCCCGTGCACCATGCGCACATTGGGCGGCAGCAAGTCGCTTAGGCCATAGCGTGAAATGGCGTGCGTGTGGCCGCCGCAAAACTCCATGAAGCTGTAGTTGCGCCCGGGCTGCGCCAGCCGGGCGATCTTGTTGGCCAGCGTCTTGGCAACCTCGCCATCGCGGAATTCGTCGATGTATTTCATGACGCCGCGGCGACCGAGTCCGCCATTTCAGCAAACAGCGCCAACGTGCGTGCGGCTTCCTCTGGATCGAGTTTGGATAACGCATAACCGACGTGCAGAATCACGTAGTCGCCAACCTGCACATCGTCGAGCAGGGCCAGCGAGATTTCCTTCTTGACGCCACCCAGATCCACCAAAGCCCAATCGCCTGCCGGGCCGCAGCCCAATTCAATCACTTTGACCGGTAGTGCTAGACACATATCAGTTAGTCTCCTAAGAATTCATGGCCACCCAGGCCTGACCCAGCGCGATGCTGCCATCGCCTGGCGAGGTGCACATCGGTGCCAGCACCGTGATGCCGCGTGCTTCCAGATTTTGCCGCAAGTGCAAAGATAACAGGCTGTTAAGAAAGCAGCCGCCGCCCCAGGCCAGGGTGCGCAGCCCGGTGGCGGCTGAGGCTTGCATCACCCAGTCGGTTAACGCCGCGACCAGGGTGGCGTGAAAGCACGCGGCGGCTTGGTTGACCTCATCAGCGTGCTGCAGCGAAGCCAGCAGCGGCAACAGATCAAGCTGACCCTGGTCGTCGATTGCCCAGCCATTCGCAAGCGGCTCGGGCGAACCCTGATATGCTATCAATACAGTAGCTGTTTGCGCAAGAAGCACGGGGGCTTGAGCCTCATATTGCATATAAGTGCAAAGGCCGAGCAAGCCCGCTGCCGCATCGAACACGCGGCCCATGCTGGAGGTTGGCGGGCTGTTGAACCGGCGCTGCAACATGGCTGCCACGGTGGCCGCAGCGGGCTCGCGAAAGCGTTGGCAGATGTCGGCATTGCGGCCGAGTTCATGCAGCACCGAGGCGGCCATGCGCCAGGGCTCGCGCGCCGCCTTGTCGCCACCGGGCATGGGCAGGGGTCGCAGGTGGCCCAGGCGCTGAAATTGCGCGCCATCAACACGCAGCAATTCACCACCCCAGGCCGTGCCATCGCTGCCAAGTCCGACGCCATCCAATGCCAGGCCCAACACCGGACCCTGCCAGCCGTGCTCGGCACAAACCGCAGCGATGTGGGCATGATGATGTTGCACCGCCAGCGTTGGCAGGCCATGCTCTTGTGCAAAGGCAATGGCAGCGCGCGTGCTGTAGTCGTCGGGGTGCAGATCGTGCGCGACGATCTCGGGCTTGACATCGAGCTAGATCGCACAGGCGCTGCACGCTTTCGTCCTGAAAGTGGCAGGTGGCCGCGTTGTCCAGACTGCCGATGTGCGGCGACAAAAAGGCCTCAGCGCCGCGCGTGACACACACCGTGTTTTTGAGGTGTGAGCCAAAGGCCAGGACGGACGGTCCGGCCTTTGCCAGGCGAATCGCAGCGGGCGCATAGCCGCGGCTGCGGCGAATGAACTGCAGCTTGTTGCCTGTCATTGCGGGCTCGATCCGCAATCCAGTGGAAGCGAGCGCCTGGATGCCGGATCGAGTCCGGCATGACAACAAGCGAACCACGCTGTCGTCACAGCGCGCCACGATGTCACGGTCATGCTCCAGAAACGCATCGGCAATGCCAGCCAGCCGCGTCTGCGCCTCGTCGGTGTCGCGCACGATCGGCTCGCCGCCTGGGTTGGCGCTGGTCATCACCAGGACCATGGCTTGCGCCTGCGTCAGCCACTGGGTGCCCGTCGGTCGGCCAGCCGCTTCGTGAAACAGCAGGAAATGGATCGGCGTGGTGGGCAACATGACGCCCAGACTCAGCAAACCCGGGGCGACACCGGGCAGTGCGGCAGGGCTTGCGCAGTGGGATTGCAGCAGCGCGATGGGGCGCTCGCGGCTTTGCAGCAAGACGCTCTCGGCTTCTGAAACCACGGCATAGGGGGTCACGCTGACCACATTGGCTAGCATCACGGCAAAGGGTTTGGCTTCGCGGCTTTTGCGCAAACGCAGCCGCGCCACCACCGCCGGGTTGCGGGCATCACAGGCCAGATGAAAACCACCCAAGCCTTTGATGGCGACGATCTGGCCGCCTTGCAGCAAATGCAGGGTTTGCGTGATCGGGTCTCCCGCTATCGGTTGACCGGTCGCATCCAACAGCTTCAAACGCGGGCCGCATTGCGGGCAACAGGTGGTCTCGGCATGAAAGCGACGATTCTCCGGTGCCGTGTAGTCAACGCTACAGGCGGCGCACAGCGGGAACGCCGCCATGCTGGTTTGTGGCCGGTCGTACGGCAGGGCGCGCGTGACGCTGTAGCGCGGTCCGCAGTGGGTGCAGGTGATAAAGGCATGGCGATAGCGCCTGCTGCTGGGGTCAAACAGCTCAGTCAAACAGTCATCGCAGACGCCGACATCGGGACCAATGGCGGTGCCGGCCTGGCCTGACTGGCTGGCAATAATGCTGAAACTGGTGAAGTGCTCGGCCACCACATCCTGCCCTTGCACCGCATCGACGCGCGCCAGCGGTGGTGCCTCCAGACGCAAGCGCTGCAGCAACGCATTCAACTGCTGGCGTTGGCCTTGCGCCAGCAGCTCAACACCCTGGGCGTCATTGCGCACCCAGCCGGTGAGTTCAAGTTGCTGCGCCAGACGCCAGACAAAAGGCCTGAAGCCGACGCCTTGAACAATGCCGGTAACGCGGATGCGCTGCGCAGGCACAGCCAATGCCCTCATCAGCCCTGCGCTTGCACCTGGGCTTCCAGTTGGGCGATGCGGGCTTTCAGGCTGTCCACGGTTTGCTGCTTTGTGCCGCTGGCTTTGGCTACACCGTCACGCAAAAACGCCAGCCACTGGTCCAGGCCTTCACCGCTGGTGGCGCTCAGTAGGATCACCCGGATGTTTGGGTTGACCCGGCGCGCGTAGGCTAGCGCAGCATTCACGTCGTATTGCAAATGCGGCAGCAGGTCGATCTTGTTAAGCAGCAGCAGGCTCGCGGCGCGGAACATGTCCGGGTATTTGATGGGTTTGTCTTCACCCTCGGTGACCGACAGGATCACCACCTTGTGCGCTTCGCCCAGATCAAAAGCGGCCGGACACACCAGGTTGCCGACGTTCTCGATCATCAGCAGCGAATCTTCCACCAGCTTGAGCTGTTCCATCGCGTGTCCAACCATGTGGGCATCCAGGTGGCAACCTTTTCCGGTATTGATCTGGATCGCCTGCGCACCGCTGGCACGAATTCGATCGGCGTCCTGACTGGTTTGCTGATCGCCCTCAATCACAGCCACCGGCTGCTGGCCCAACAACGCTATCGTTTTGCAGAGCAAGGTGGTCTTGCCGGATCCGGGGCTGGAAACCAGGTTCAGCGCAAAGATGCCGCGCTCGGCCAGCGCCTGCCGGTTGGCGTTAGCGTAGGCGTTGTTTTTGGCCAGGATGTCCTGCTCGATCTGCACCATGCGCGTGGAGCTAAGGCCGGCTGCATGCGAATGCGCTGGCGCATCGTTGTGTGCGTGAGCATGCGCTTCGCCACCCGAGTGCTCATGCGCATGACTGTGCTGCGTGCCGTCGGCATGCACATGCTCGTGCTGATGATCATGCACGTGATCATGATCACCCTCGATTTTCGCTTCACCTTCGCCGCAACCGCAAGTTACACACATAGCTAGTCCTTCTTAATCAGTTGGGGACAGAGCACGTTCGCTTCGCGTAACTTTGGTCTGTCCCACAAGGTTTCAGTCTAGTTGGGGACAGAGCACGTTCGCTTCGCGTAACTTTGGTCTGTCCCACAAAATTTCAGGATACTTCCAATTCCTTGACCCGCATCTCGGTGCCACCGGTGACTTGCATCTGGTAGCCACCGCACTCGGGGCATTCACCGAAGACCTCGGTCATTGGCACCGACTTGGCACACGCCATGCACCAGCCAACACCCGGTAGCGCGATGATCTCCAGCCGAGCCCCGGCAGCCACGCTGTCGCGCGTGACGGCATCAAAACAAAACGCCATGGCATCCGGTTCAACGCCCGAGAGCTGGCCAATCTCCAGCCAGACGGTGCTGACTTTGGTAAATTGATCCTTGCGTGCGGCGTCTTCAATCAGCTGCAGCACGCCCTCCGCCATTGACATTTCATGCATGGATGGCGCTAATCAATGCCCTTGACGCACGTAGTCGGCCAGACGTTTGTCGCGGGAGGCAATGTGTTGCCTGATAAAGTCCAGCACCTCTCGCGCTTTGCGAGCCATCAGCGGGCTCTGCCCTGCTGCCAGCCACGCGCCAATCTCGCGCAACACCTCGAGCATGTGAACGTGGTCGTCCTGGTGCGCCTCAAAGTCGTCGTAGCTTTTCATTCGCATCAACAATTCCTCCGACATGAAATGCGCTTCGCTGTAGTCAATCAGTGAATCCAGCGCCTGTTTGACGACGGCTGCCTCGGCCCCGGTTTCGAGCAGGACGCAGAGACGGCTCAGCAGGTCAAGCTGCGCCTGATGCTCGCGCTCGGTGTCGGCATTGGACTGCTCATTGAATGCTGCAATATCTGACATGTCTCTCCTCTTTAGCTCGCTTCTGTAGCGCAGTTTACGGCTTTCGAAAAGCCAGGAAGCCGCGGCGGGATAAGATCGGCTTGTCGGGCAGTTCTTTTTCTGCGCTGTCTGACTTGGGTGTCGGTGGTGCTGACAGCAAGCCGATGATCGAAGCGCGCGCCGTCATGGTCGCCTCCAACTGGGTGGCGAACTTGTCCATGGGCGAAAAAAGCGAGCAGCTCTGGTATTCTCCAAGCTCTGCTTCATTGCCGCCCAGAAAGGCGAAATCACCGGCCGGAAACTTGACGAAACGACGCTTGTTTTCCCCGGCAGAAACCCAGTTTTCCGAACTGCCGGGCAGCAGCAACAGGCTCATGCACCAGGGTGTCACGACCATGCCCAGCCAATGCCCCTGCCAGCGCTGAAAATCTATCGCCTCGACCGACAAGGCCGGGTTCAGAATGGGCACATCGGCCATGCTGGTCTGCTGAATGCGAAAAAAAGCGGCTTCCACCGCTGCGTCGGGATTGACCGTGTGAAGGTGCAGCGTCATGCGCCGGTGCCTCGGGTTTCGTCACTGGCTTGCCCCCATCGGCGCGCATCATCGCCCTGCCCAAGCAAGTCTTGCATGAGTGCCAGCGACTCCTGGGCCCGTGCCGCTTCAATCACCTCAAACGCAAAGCCACCAGCCTGAATCAACAGGTAATCGCCCACTTTGACCTCCTCGGCGATCAACAGCAGACTAACCGTGCGTGTCTGTCCGAAGCACTCGGTCACGGCCGTGCCATCACCGACTTCAATGACACGCGAGGGAGCGGCCAGACACATGGCTACCACTCAATTTGCCGCAGCCACCAAGGGCTCAAGCAAATACCCGCGTGCCGTCAATTCCGCCACCGCCATCGCAACCAGTTGGGGGATCTTTGCCGCCACGGTGGGCGTCATCTCCATGCCCAGTTCGAGCGAAATGGGCTCAACTCCGAGCACCACAATCTCTTTCGGGATGGCGTCGAGCAACTCCAGGCTGGCCAGCACATCGGGTAGGCCGATCTGGTGTGGCGAAAGCTTGTTGCGAAAAAAAACCGGAATCTGGTTGCCCGCGATCCTGACCACCGTGCCCGGCGCTGCGCCGGTCTTGACAACGTCAATGACGATCAAAAAATCGAGGTTGGAGAGGTCTTCAATCATCTCCATGCCGGACGTGCCGCCATCAATGGCCTGCACGTTGGCGGGCAGCCTGTAGTCGCGCTCCAAGGCTTCAACCGCACGCACGCCTGCCGCCTCATCGGTCAGGATGGTGTTGCCGATGCCCAAAACCACTGCAAGCATAGTGACAAATCCAATAAAAAGGGTCGACAAATTGCCGACCCTTTAATGGTAACCCGAGCCTAGACCGCTTTGACAGAAATCGCGGTCTTGCTTTGCGTATCAGTCAAATGAATCGCGCAGGCAATACACGGGTCAAAGGAGTGAATGGTGCGCAGCACTTCCAGCGGCTTCTCAACGTCCGCAATCGGGGTGTTGAGCAGCGAAGCTTCATACGGCCCGGGTTCGTCCTTCTCGTTTCTGGGGCAGGCGTTCCAGGTGGAGGGCACCACACACTGGTAATTCTTGATCTTGCCGTTGTCAATCACCACCCAGTGCGACAGGGCACCGCGCGGCGCCTCGTGAAAGCCCACGCCCATGACTTCGTCTTTCGGGAACACCGGCTTGTTGAAAGTGGCCAGATCGCCCTTGCCCATGTTGGTGAGCAAGGCGGTCCATTGATCCGCCAGCAGGTCAACATTGACGCAGCAGGTGATGGCACGCGCAGCATGACGGCCAATGGTCGAGTGCATGGCGTCCAGGCCGACCTTGGTCTTGGCCAGGGCAGACACCGTATCGAGCGTTGCCGTGGCGTATTTGGTGGTGGCTTCATGACCGGCAGCCAGGCCATTGAGCACGCGCGCCAGCGGCCCTACCTGCGCTACCTTGCCGTAGAACGTGGGTGACTTCATCCAGGAATATTTGGCATCGTCCTTGAAATCGGTGTAGTTGGGTGCCGTCTCGCCCTTGTAGGGGTGCAGCGCTCCCTCTTTGGCGTAGTTGTACCAGGAGTGCTTGACCGACTCTTCAACACCCTTTTGCCAATAATCGTCATTGAACGATGAGATCGGCTTGCGCGAGGCCAAGTTACCGCCTTCAATGAAACCGCCTGGAAAAGCGAATTTTGTTCCCTTGGTGTCGAGCGGAATATCGGGCACCGACAGGTAGTTGGTGACGCCCTTGCCGATAGTCGTCCAGTCGGCATAAGAAGCGCCAACTGCGGCCACATCGACCAGATAAACGTTTTTCACGAAATCAGCCAGTTCATCGATCCAGCCCTTGATCGCCATCAGGCGTTCCACCGTCAGCACGGCTTGCGAGTCGGTCGCCAGTGGATTGGCCACGCCGCCGACCGCCACGTTCTGGATGTGCGGGGTTTTGGAGCCCAGAATGGAAACAATCTTGTTGGCTTTGCGTTGCACCTCAAGCGCCTGCAGGTAGTGCGCCACGGCCATCAGGTTCACTTCAGGCGAGAGCTTCATGGCCGGGTGACCCCAGTAGCCATTGGTAAAGATGCCGAGCTGCCCGCCATCGACAAAATGCTTCAGGCGCTCATGCACGCGGCGCATCTCGTGCTTGCTGTTGAGATGCCAGCTTGAGAGACTTTCACCCAGCGCCGCACTCTTGTCCGGATCGGCCTTTAGGGCTGAAGTGACATCGACCCAATCCAGTGCCGACAAGTGGTAGAAGTGAACAATGGCATCGTGCACCGAGTGCGCCAGGATGATCAGGTTGCGGATGAATTGGGCATTGAGCGGAATCTCCATCTTGAGCGCGTTTTCAACCGCCCGCACCGAGGTAATGGCATGGACCGTGGTGCAGACACCGCAGATACGCTGGGTGATGGCCCAGGCATCGCGCGGGTCGCGGCCCAGCAAGATCAGTTCGACCCCGCGCCACATCTGGCCGGATGACCAGGCTTTTTGAACCTTGCCGCCGTTGATATCGACATCAATGCGCAAGTGGCCTTCGATGCGGGTGATCGGGTCAATGGTGATACGTTGTGACATTTTTAAGTCTCCAGAATAATTCTAAATTTGGTGGGACAGACCGCAGTTACACGCAGTGAACAAGCTCTGTCCTCGACTGATCAAGCCGCTTGCGCATCTTCACGCGGCAGCACCGGAAAGCGTCGCGTAATGATGATGTAGCCGAGCACTTCAATGGCAAAAATCCCGACTGTGACCATGACCTCGGCCAGCGACGGGAAATAAGTCCAGCCCGACCCGGTGTAGTGTTGGTAACCAATCAGAAAGCCGTTCAGGCGCAACAGGATACCGCCCAGCATGATGGCGATGCCAGCCAGAAACAAGCGAGCCGGGTTGCGCCGTGCGGCAACACTGCCAATCAGCAGGAAAGGCACCACGAAGCAGAGGTTCTCGACCCAGAAGCAAAGCGCCACAAAACTGGGCTGGAACGCTTCACCGAGAGCGCCGCGCCACAACAGATCGCCAAAGCGCACCACCAGATAGACCGCCAGCACGCCAAGCATGATTTTGGCCAGCGGGTTGAGCAAATGCATTTCCATCTTGCGGCGATAGGCGGAGGCCGCCACACAAGACTCGAATAGCACCACGCCGTAGCCAATGACAATCGCCGTGAGCAAATAGATCAGCGGCACCGCCGGTGTTTGCCAGAGTGCGTTGACTTGTCCACCCATCACCACCAGCATGCTTCCCAGTGAGGACTGGTGCATCATCGGCAGCAAGACGCCCAGCGCGATAAAGAAGAACAGCAGCTTGTTGAGTTTCTTCTTTACATCCTTCAGGCCCAATTTGTCCAGGAAGACCGGCGAAAACTCGATCCACATCACGATGATATAGGCCGTAACGCAGACCGCCACTTCAAACATCACCGAACTCGGGTTGGCATAGCCAGGCCAGAAAATGTGCCAGAAGTTCCACCAGCGTCCCAAGTCAATGAAGATGCCCGCGCCGGCCAGCGTATAGCCAAACAGGCTGCCCAGCAGCGCGGGTCGCACCAGCGGGTGGTACTCGCCCTTGTTAAAGATATAGACCAGCAAGGCAACCGAGAAGCCGCCGCAGGCCAGCGCCGAGCCGATCATCACATCGACCACCACCCAGATACCCCAGGAGTAGCCGTCGTTGATATTGGCAACGTTGCCCAGACCAAATATAAAGCGTTCCAGCAGGACAGCCGCCATGATGGCGATCAGCACACCACAAACCAGCGTCGTGGCATTGATCACATCGCCCCCGACGGGCATGGGTGCTGCGTGTTGAGATTGGGCCATGATCAATTCCCCCCTTTGTCAGTGCCAGTGCCGGGCTCTTCGTCGTCGTCATGGACATTGCGCTTGGCAATAAAGCTCAGCGCGCCCAGCACGATAACCGGCATCACCAGCCCACCGTACAGTGAATGCTGCAGTGTCTCGGACGTTGCGGCCGAAGACTTGGGTGGCAGGTCGGGCATGCCGACCTTGGCAAAATTGACCGCCGAGAGCTTGAGCACCTGCGTGCCACCATACTCCTTCTCGCCATACACGTGCTGCAGATAATTGGCAACCGGTGCTTCATGGCCTGGGTCGGATCCGCCAATTTTGCCGCGCGGGTAGGTCGTCATGCTGCCGGGCTTGAGCGCTAGCCGGCGCTTGGCCTCGGCCAGCAGGTCAGAGCTCTTGCCATACAGCGTGGCGCCGGTTGGGCACACCTCGGCGCAGGCGGAATAGCGCCCGTCTTTGTAGCGGTGACGGCACAGTTCACACTTGCCAATCTTGCCGGTGGGCGAGTCGTATTGGTATTTGGGAATGCCAAACGGACACGCCACGACGCAATAACGGCAACCGACACAGGCCTCGGGGTCATAGGCCACGATGCCGGTGACCGGGTCTTTCGTCATGGCGGAAACCGGACAGGCCGACACACAGGACGGGTCGGCACAGTGCATGCATGAGGTCTTCATGAAGGAATAGCCGTTGACCTCGGCGTCCTTGGTTGCCATCGTGCCGTTGCGGTACATCTTGATCAAATTAAAGGTGTAGCCCGAGGTATCGAGCGGCGTGTCCCACAAACGATCTGCGGTCGAGAACTCGGGTGGGTTCTGATTGGCCTCCTTGCAGGCCGCCACGCAGGCCTTGCAACCCACGCACAAAGTTGCGTCATAGAGCAAACCGAGCGCCTCGGGCGGACGGCTGTAGGTTTCGCGCGCACCAGCCGGTGGCGCAATGGCTGCGCTGGTGATTGCGGCACCGCCCGCAACAACCCCTTTTAAAAAGTGACGACGAGTGTCCATGATTACCCCTTCGCCGGGTCTTTGGACTTGGCTTGCGTTTTGGCGCGTTCGGCTTCTTCGGCGGCGTGAGACAAGCCCAGGTTGCGCGTCAGCATCACGGCCGCGCCTGCTGCGGCACCGGCCAACGCGGCCAGCGCAGCGGCGGAGGCAAATGAGGCACCCTTGCCGCTGTCTTCGACAATGCGCGCATATTGCTGGGGCGGCGCCACATTTTTCATCAAGGCAACCTGGTGGATGGGCTTGGCAAAGCCGACCCCTTTTTCGGAGCAGCCAATGCATGGGTGGCCGCAGCCAACCGGCCAGTTGTTCTCACCGGCATCGCCAAAACCCAGGGTTGAGCAGTTGGCATAGGTCTCGGGCCCCTTGCAGCCGAGCTTGTAGAGGCAATAGCCCTGGCGATGGCCTTCGTCGCCAAACTGCATGGCAAAACGCCCGGCATCAAAGTGCGCGCGGCGTTCGCAGTTCTCGTGAATCAGACGCGAATAGGCAAATTTGGGCCGCCCCAGCTTGTCTACCTCAGGCAACTTGCCGAAGGTCAAGAAATGCACCACGGTGGCCAGAAAGTTGTAGGGGTTGGGCGGGCAACCGGGAATGGTGACGACCGGCTTGCCCAATACTTCAGCCACACTCGATGCGCCTGTTGGGTTGGGCCCGGTAGAAGGCATGCCGCCCCAGGACGCGCAGGAGCCGATGGCAATCACTGCCGCTGCATCAGCGGCACATTCCTTGACCAGATCAATGGCCTTGTGACCGCCGATCTTGCAAAAGATGCCGTTGTCCTTGACCGGAATGGCCCCCTCGACCACCAGCACATATTTGCCTTTGTTGGCCGCCATGGCAGACTTGCGCGCCGCCTCGGCCTGATGGCCAGAGGCCGCCATCAGGGTCTCGTGGTAGTCGAGCGAAATGACATCGAGGATGAGCTTCTCCAGCGTCGGATGCTCCGCCCGCAAGAGTGACTCGGAGCAGCCAGTGCACTCCTGAAAATGCAGCCAGATCACAGACGGCCGCTTGGCGGACTCGATCGCCTTGGCAACAGCCGCATCGGCGCCTTTTGGCAAGCCCATGGTGACGGCCAGGGTCGCGCAAAACTGCAGGTAGTCACGCCGTGACATGCCAAGACGTTGTTCGATACCGTGCAACGCACCGCGCCCCAGCTCAAAAATCTCATTCATACTGCCCATCTCTTGTCTCCTCGTAAAGTCAGGCCATGTTCAGCCGGATCAGGATCATCTGAGCAATTTGCGAGCCAGCCAAAAACAGTCTGTTTCCGCTCAGAATTCAAGGGTTTACCCGAACAATTATTGATCTTTCCCGGGCTTGAGCGATTACCAAATAACCGCATCACTAATCAGGTTTTGATTCCTCTTCAATTGCCTGGTGCTGGCGCGATACCATGGATGCTTGCGTTTGAGGAATGACGTCATTGGGCTTAGCGGGGAAAAGCATGGAACGAATCACCATTTCTATTGACACGGCGCTGGCTTTCGAGTTCGATCAGTTGATTGCAGCGCGCGGCTACAAAAACCGTTCCGAAGCGGTGCGCGACCTGGTGCGCTCGCATCTGGAGGCGGCGCGCGGTGGCAACGACGCTGCCGGACATTGCGTGGCCAATTTGTCGTATGTCTATAGCCACCACGAGCGAGATCTGGCCGAGCGTCTGACCGCCTTGCAGCACGCACAGCACGATTTGACCGTGGCGACCTTGCACGCGCATCTGGACCATGAGAATTGCCTGGAAAGCGTGATACTTCGCGGCTCGACTTCGGCCGTGCGCACTTTTTCTGATGCCCTGATTGCCGAGCGGGGCGTGCGTCATGGCCAGCTTAATCTGGTAGCGGTGGAAGTTGATGCTCAGCACAAGCATCCGCACGAACACCGCCAGGGTCATGCGGTTGACGAATTTGGCCCTAACCACCTGCATTTGAAACCCAAAACCTGATCGCCGTCCTGTGACAGCCAGGCTGCCCGCTGCTGTGCTTGACGGTTAGCGCCGTTGCCAGCTTAGCGGCGGCTCCAGATGACAGCGCTGGAGCAGTTCCTCGTCGGCAAATATCTCTTGCGCCGTGCCATCGGCTTGCAGGACGCCCTCGCGCAGGACCAACACGCGGGGGCAAAGGTCCAGAACAAGATCCAGATCGTGGCTGGCTATGATTTTGGTATGACTGAAGCCCCGTAGCAAGCCGATCAGGCGGCGCCGCGCCTTGGGGTCGAGCCCGGCGCTCGGTTCATCCATCAGCAGAATGGAGGGCGACATGGCGAGCACACCGGCAATCGCCACCGTTCGTTTTTCCCCGCCCGACAAGCGGTTCGGTGGCCGACTGGCCAGGTGTGCAGCCCCAACCGTGGTGAGCGCCGATTCAACGAGGCTTTGCACCTCGGCCGCCGGGCAGCCCATGTTGACAGGCCCAAAGGCGACATCGTCAAAAACAGTCGGCATGAACAACTGATCATCCGGGTCCTGAAACACCATTCCCACGCGGCGGTGAATCTCGATCAGATTGGCTTTGCAAACTGGCAGATCATCAATGCAAACTTGCCCGGCGCTGGCCTTGAGCACGCCGTTGAGGTGCAGCAGCAGCGTCGATTTGCCAGCGCCATTGCTGCCAATCAACCCCACAGACTCGCCAGGCTGAATGCAAAAATTCACGTTTTGCAGAGCCTGCTGCCCATCCGGGTAGGCGTATGACAACGCGCGCGCCTGCACCTGGTGCTGAGTCACCGCAAGTGCCCCAGCAACCACATACCCAACGCCTGTGTGACATCGACTTGCCGCGCCAGCACAAAGCTGCTGCAGCAGGTCAGCAGAAAGAGCGAATCCACTAAGCGCCACGGCGGCAGCGGGCTTGATCGCAGTTCCCCGACAAACCCTCGGGCAAGCATGGCCTGGTGAATGCGCTGGGCACGCTCCATGGCGCGCAGCAGCAAATGCCCCAGCAGTGCGGCATACACAGCCAGTGGCAACGCCCGGTTTGGGCCCGCGCGCAGTTCACGCGCCAGATTCATGCGCGCGGCCTCCCCGGCCAACAGCAGGGCGTAGCGATGCAAAAACAGCAACTGCACGATGAAGACCTGCGGCACGCCCAAGCGCCCCAGGCCATGACAGATCTGATAAAAACCGGTGCTGGCGACCAGCACCAGCGCGCTAGCAACCGTCAGGCAAAAGCGAATCAGAATCGAGGCGAACGAGACCCAGCCGCCGGCGATCGGGTACCCCAGCCATTCGAGCATCGGGCGTTGATCAAGCCAGGGGTTAAATAGTCCAACCATGACGGCAAAAGGCGACGCCAGCAACACCTTGCGACCAATCATGCGCAGTGAAATATCGCCCAAGCCGGCCAGCAGCACGGGGAACAAGGCAAAAGGCAACACAGCAGCGACCGCATAGCGATCAAATGACACGACGGCAACGATGAAACCCAGCGTGGCCAGAATCTTGGCGCGCGGATCAAGCCGGGCGAGCGCCGTGGGCCGAGCGGCCAGCGCGTCGAGCGCCGCAAAATCGTGCAACGCCGAGCCGATGCGACTCACACCACACGGCTGGCTTTGCGCCGCCGCAGCAGATAGCCCACAGCCAACACCAGCACCAGCGTGGCAGTGCCACCCAGGATGCCCGCCAGCGAGGTACTCGCATTGACCGCCGGCCAGGCCTCCTGCGCCGCGTCCACCTTGCCTGAAAGGGGTGCCACCGAGCCCCCCATCGAGTTCAACTTGTAGTCCAATGCCACTGAGGTCTGAGCTTGCAACGCCGACAGTTTGGCGTGCAATGTCGAATCGGCAACCTTGAGTTCAGCTTGACCGGTGATACGGGCGATCGACCACGCCAGTCCATCAGGTTGCGACGAGGCGAACCAGGACAGAAATCCTGCGGTGCCCAGCGCCAGCGCACCCAGCCCGGCGATCAAACGGATTGGAAACAGCGCTCGATTCGCACTAGCCGCTAATGCCTGCGCGGGCACGGCCAACAAGTCGGGCCGGGCTTGCCGCACAAACAGAATCAAGGCCGCTGTAGCGAAACCTTCGACCAGACCAATCGCCAGGTGAATCGGCTGCATCAACAACAGAAAAGTGCCCAGCGGCAAACTGCTGATGCCCGAAGCCTGTGTTTCGACCACGACACCCATTGCACCGAGTTGCAAACCAATCACCGCCGCAAAAACGGTGATTAGACCCATCCGTCGATTCGAGGGCGAGACCCCAGCGCATGCCAGCAGGGGCCGATAAATCAGGGGATAGGCAACAAAGCAGGTACAGACGCCCAGATTGAAAATATTGGCACCTAGGGCCAGAATGCCGCCATCGGCAAAAAACAGCGCTTGCACCGTCAACACCGACGCCAGCACAATGAACGCGGCAGGCGGTCCGAGCAGAATGGACAATAAGAGCCCACCACCCAGGTGTCCGCTCGACCCGGTTGCGGGAATCGTGAAGTTGATCATCATCGCCGCAAACACGAAGGCTCCCAGCACACCCATCAAAGGCACCCGATCGTCGCGCCCATTGTTGCGCAACTGGCGGGCGCTGCAGGCCAGCGCAGCGCCGCTGGCAAGCCACAAACTAACGCCAACGGTCGGGGAAAGCAGCGCATCGGCCATGTGCATGATGAGAACCCGCCAAGTAAATCTGGTTTGTATGAAGATTTTTTTTATTGTAATACACCGATTTGCCAAGTTCGGTCATTTCACGTCTGACCAGCAGCCTGAAAAGGCTGCGCGACAATTTGGGCTGACGGCCCGCCCTGGTCGTGCAAGCTAATTCATGCGAAGCGCGCCTGCGCCAAACAGGCCAATCAGTCCGATCATGATCAGGTAGATGGCCACGATGAAATTCAGGAGCTTTGGCATGACCAAAATGAGGATACCGGCAAGCAGCGAGATGATGGGTGTCAGACCGAGGTGAAGATTCATGATTTTCCAATTTAATTGAGCCCGGGACGAGGCACATCGGCATGATGTGCCGGCTGCCCGGCGCGAGTCTGTGCGCTGGCGCACCAAGCGGACCGACGGCGAACTGCCTCACGATGGAACGTGCGATGACCCCGACGCACGCCAGTTCCCTAATGATGTATTTTTTTGGTGGGCGGTGGAGGCTTCGAACCTCCGACCCCAGCAGTGTGAATGCTGTGCTCTACCCCTGAGCTAACCGCCCTGAACCGGCTTCAGGAAAGGCTGCGATTATGCCCTACTTTCACGCTCAAATCGCCATACGGTGCTGCCGCCACTTGCCTTGTCGATCTGCCCCAGAAGGTCTTCATGGGCCGCGAGTTCCTGATCATTGGCGACCAAGACTGGCAACACCACTGCTGCGAGGTCAATCTGCACGACGCTGAGGCCGCGAACTTCAGTTGATCGCACATCCATCAGCAGCCCTTCCTGGCCCCGCGTGAGGTTGATATAGACGTCGGCCAACAGTTCGGCATCGAGCAAGGCACCGTGCAGGGTGCGTCCAGAATTGTCCACCCCCAAACGGGAACACAGTGCGTCAAGCGAATTGCGCTTGCCGGGGAACATCTCCTTGGCCATCAGCAACGAATCAGTCAGCTTGAGCCCGTAGTCCTTGAGCGGGGGGCGCCCGATCAAGGTCAACTCCCGGTTCAAAAAACCGACATCGAAAGGCGCGTTATGAATAATGATCTCGGCGTCGGCCAGGTACTCGAGCAACTCGTCCGCAACAGCTTCAAACTTGGGTTGACCGCGCAAGAATTCGCTGCTCAAGCCATGCACTTTGAGCGCTTCTTCGTGACTGTCACGCTCTGGATTCAGGTAAAAATGCTTGTTGTTGCCGGTCAACCTTCGGTGCAAAAGTTCGACACAGCCAATTTCAACCACGCGGTCGCCGGATTCCGCCGACAAACCGGTTGTTTCCGTGTCGAGAAATATTTGTCGCATAGACTCTTAATGCGCTTCCTTGGCGTGATTGATCGAGTATTTTGGGATTTCGACCACCAAGTCCTGCTGCGCCAAAATAGCCTGGCAACTCAAACGTGATTGGGGCTCCAGACCCCAGGCGCGGTCCAGCAAATCGTCTTCATTTTCATCGGATGCATTGAGCGATGCAAAACCCGCGCGCACGATGACGTGGCAGGTCGTACAAGCGCAACTCATCTCGCAGGCATGCTCGACTTCAATGTGATTCTCCAGCAGCGCCTCGCAGATGGAGGTGCCCGCCGGAGCCGACACTTCAGCACCCTGCGGACAGTACTGCGGGTGCGGCAATATTTTGATGGTTGGCATTTGCTTTCTTTGGTCGGCCTCAAACCGTCTCGATTTTTTTTCCCGCCAACGCCTTTTGAATGCCGCGGTTCATGCGCAGCGCAGCAAAGCTCTCAGTGCCTTTGGCCAGCGCCTTCGTGGCTGCCTCGATCTCCAGACCATCTTCCCCGCGAGTGGCGGCTTGCACATCGGCCATCAGGCTGTCAATGCGGACGCGATCCGGGTCCGGCACCAAATCAGCGTCAGCCGCCAGGGCACTTTGCGTCGCCAGCAACATTCGGTCAGCATCGACGCGTGCCTCCACCAGAGCACGCGCTTTCATGTCTGCCTCAGCGGTGCTGAAACTGTCCCGCAGCATCTTGGCGATCTGTTCATCGCCCAGACCATACGAAGGTCTGACGTCAATTCTTGCCTCGACACCACTGATTTGCTCTTTGGCACTGACCGTCAACAGTCCGTCCGCATCAACCGTAAAGGTGACCCGAATACGCGCCGCGCCGGCCGCCATCGGTGGAATGCCGCGCAACTCAAACCGCGCCAGACTGCGGCAGTCCGCGACCAGGTCGCGCTCACCCTGGACCACGTGCAAGGCGAGCGCCGTCTGCCCGTCTTTGTAGGTCGTAAAGTCTTGCGCCTTGGCTGTGGGAATGGTCTCATTGCGCGGCACAATGCGCTCGACCAAACCGCCCATGGTCTCGATCCCCAGCGATAAGGCAATCACATCGAGCAACAGCAGGTCACCACCGGCATTGTTGCCCGCCAGTTGATTGGCCTGAATGGCAGCACCCAGGGCCACCACTTCATCGGGGTTCAGGTTGATCAGCGGCGCGCGGCCAAAAAACTCGGCCACGGCACGTTGGATCTGCGGCATGCGGGTGGAGCCGCCCACCATCACCACACCTTTGATCTCATCCTTGTCGAGTTTGGCATCGCGCAAGGTCTTGCGCACCGCATGCATGGTGCGCTGCGTCAACTCAGCGGTGAGTTTCTCAAACTGCTGATTGACCACCTCAAACTGGACGTTCTCTCCACCGATGCAAGCGTGGCAGGCCGCGCAATGAGAGGCCGACAGTTCCTCCTTGCAGGCACGGGCCGCGATGATCGCAATCGCTTTGTCTTGCGGTGTCTTGGCCCGGACACCGGCCTGCGCCATCACCCAATCAGCCAGCGCGCGGTCGTAATCGTCACCCCCCAGGGCAGAGTCGCCGCCGGTTGCCAGCACTTCAAAAACGCCTTTTGTGAGCCGCAGGACTGAGATGTCGAAGGTACCGCCGCCAAGGTCATAAATGGCGTAAACGCCTTCACTCGCGTTGTCCAGCCCATAGGCAATGGCTGCAGCAGTCGGCTCGTTGATCAGGCGCAACACATTCAGGCCTGCCAGCTGGGCCGCGTCTTTGGTCGCCTGGCGCTGGGCGTCATCAAAATACGCCGGCACCGTGATGACTGCGCCATAAAGATCCTCGCCAAAGGTGTCTTGCGCACGGTAGCGCAGCGTGGCCAAAATATCGGCACTAACCTCAATCGGTGATTTCTCGCCTTGCACAGTTTGCAAACCCAGCATGCCCGGATGATCGACAAAACGGTAGGGTAACTTGTCCCGCCCCGACACGTCGCTCAGGCCGCGCCCCATGAATCGCTTCACCGATGCAATGGTGTTTTCGGCGTCCAGGCTGGACGCCTCATGTGCGTCGAAGCCAATCTGCCGACCACCGTTTGCCAGATAACGAACGATGGAGGGCAGGATGACCCGGCCCTGTGCATCCGGCAAACATTCAGGCACACCATGGCGTACGCAGGCCACCAGCGAATGCGTCGTACCGAGGTCAATGCCGACCGCAACACGCCGCTGGTGCGGATCGAGTGACTGACCGGGTTCAGAAAGTTGCAGCAATGCCATGACGAGTTTGTTGTAAACGCAATGCCTAGGCTGCCTGCACGGCGAAGTCCAACTGGTCGAGTCGGGCTTGCACATCGCGCTCAAAACGATCCATGAACATGAGCGCCCTGACCTGCTGCACAGCTTGTAGGTAGTCCTGCTGCTGATCCAACAATTGCTCGCATTTAAGGAGCACCTCACGCAAAGACTGCTTGACACGCAGGTCTAAATCGACCAAATCCTGGGCGCTGTTCGCGCCCTCCAGCGCCTCACGCCATTCCATCTGCTGCATCAAAAACAGCGTCGGCATTGTCGTGTTGTTCTCGGCATTGACCGGGGCACCATGCAACTCGCACAAATAAGAGGCGCGCTTAAGGGGGTCTTTCAGGCGCTGATAGGCCTCGTTGATGCGCACCGACCATTGCATTGCCAGGCGCCGCGCGGCCGCGCCCTGCGCCGCGAATTTGTCGGGATGCGCCTCCCGCTGCAGGTCTTTCCAGCGCGCGTCAATCGCTGCCCGGTCTTGCGCGAATTGGGGCTTCAGATCGAACAGCTCAAAATCGTCGGATTGGAGATTCATTGCGCTTGCAGATTAATTCACACCCGAAACGACTCGCCGCAGCCACAGCGATCACGCTCGCGTGGGTTATTGAACTTGAAGCCTTCGTTGAGCCCCTCGCGCACGAAATCAAGCTCGGTACCGTCAAGGTAGGCAAAGCTTTTAGGCTCGATTAGAACCTTGACCCCGTGGCCTTCAAACACCAGGTCTTCGGGCTCGATCTGATCGACGTACTCCAGTTTGTAGGCCAGGCCCGAGCAGCCCGTCGTCTTGACGCCAAGTCGCACCCCGACGCCCTTGCCGCGCTTGGTCAGGTAGCGGCTAACGTGCCTGGCGGCAGCTTCAGTCAGAGTAACAGCCATGCTCAGTGTACAGAAGACGTTGCGTGTTTTTGTCGGTAGTCACTGACGGCCGCCTTGATGGCATCTTCAGCCAGGATAGAGCAATGGATTTTCACTGGGGGCAATGCCAACTCCTCGGCGATTTCGCTGTTCTTGAGCGCCGCAGCCTGATCCAGGGTCTTGCCTTTAACCCACTCCGTGACCAACGATGACGAGGCAATTGCCGAGCCGCAGCCATAGGTTTTGAACCGGGCATCCTCAATCATGCCAGTCTCTGCGTTGACCTTGATCTGCAACTTCATCACATCGCCACAGGCAGGCGCCCCGACCATGCCGGTACCGACCGACTCATCGCCCTTATCAAAGGTGCCGACATTGCGGGGATGTTCATAGTGATCGACTACCTTTTCTGAATATGCCATGCTGTTTCTCCGGTTAGTGAGCTGCCCACTGGATAGTGCTGATGTCGATGCCTTCCTTGTACATATCCCAAAGCGGACTCAGCTCGCGCAGTTTCGCCACGTTGACCTTGATGGTTTGAACCGCGTAATCAATTTCCGCCTCGGTCGTCCAGCGCCCAATCGTCATGCGCAGGCTGCTGTGCGCGAGTTCGTCACTGCGGCCGAGGGCACGCAGCACATAACTGGGCTCCAGCGAGGCCGAGGTGCAAGCCGAACCACTGGAAACCGCGAGCCCCTTGATACCCATCATCAGAGATTCACCTTCTACATAGTTGAAGCTCATGTTCAAGTTGTGCGGTACCCGCTTTTCAAGGTGGCCATTGATGAATACCTGCTCCACGTCCTTGAGACCCGCCAGCATGCGGTCATGCAGCGCACGAATGCGAATGTTTTCGCCCGCCATTTCTTCCTTGGCAATGCGGTAGGCCTCACCCATGCCGACAATCTGGTGCGTTGGCAAGGTGCCCGAGCGCATGCCGCGTTCATGACCACCGCCATGCATTTGCGCCTCGATGCGCACCCGAGGTTTACGTCGCACAAACAGGGCACCGATGCCTTTGGGGCCATAGGTTTTATGAGAGGTCAGGCTCATCAAATCCACTGGCAGTTTGGACAGGTCAAACCCAACACGACCAGTGGCCTGCGCCGCATCAACATGGAAAACAATGCCTTCTTCGCGACAGATGCCACCGATCGAAGCAATATCCTGAATCACGCCGATCTCGTTGTTGACATACATGACACTCGCCAGGATCGTGTCTGGGCGAATGGCCGCCTTGAATGTGTCAAGATTGACCAGTCCGTCTTCCTGCACATCGAGATAGCTCACGGCAAAGCCCTGGCGCTCCAGTTCGCGGCAGGTATCGAGCACCGCCTTGTGCTCGGTTTTGACCGTGATGATGTGTTTGCCCTTGCTTTGGTAAAAGTGCGCTGCGCCCTTGAGGGCCAGGTTGTCGGATTCGGTCGCGCCCGAGGTCCAGACGATTTCACGCGGGTCGGCCCCGACCAACGCAGCCACCTGTTCGCGGGCTTTCTCGATCGCCGCCTCAGCCTCCCAACCCCACGCATGGCTGCGTGAAGCTGGGTTGCCAAAATGCTGCCGCAACCAGGGAATCATGGCATCCACCACACGCTGATCACAGGGATTGGTCGCGCTGTAGTCCATGTAAATGGGAAAATGAGGCGTAGTATCCATCGGTGGTTTGTTGCTGCTGGGTGCCGGGGTGCTGATTATCGACGCGCTGGTGTCACGCTTTAGAAAAGACGTTGCCCAGAGCAAATACGGAATTGGGTACATTCATACGAAGCGGCTTGACCACCGGCATGCTTGAAATGGCACGCTTAAGCGTCGGTCTATCTTCTACCTGAAACCCTTTTTCCAATTGATCATCAACCAGCTTTTGCAACGTCACCGAGTCCAGAAACTCGACCATCCGCGCATTCAGGGCGGACCACAGGTCGTGTGTCATGCAGCGCTGACCCTCGCCCAGGCAATTTTCTTTGCCCTCGCAGTGGGTGGCGTCCATCGGTTCATCCACCGAGGTGATGATTTCCGCTACCGTGATTTCAGTTGGCTTGCGGGCCAGCGTATAGCCGCCTCCGGGGCCACGGGTGGATTCGACCAACTGATTTCGGCGCAACTTGCCAAACAGCTGCTCCAGGTAGGACAGCGAAATTTGCTGGCGCTGGCTGATGGCGGACAAAGTGACCGGGCCGTTGCTCTGGCGCAGTCCCAGGTCGATCATCGCGGTGACCGCAAAACGGCCTTTCGTAGTAAGACGCATGGCAAAACTCCTTCGGTCGTGGTTAGTTGACTAGCAACCGGAGTATAGCAAAAAGCCGAGTAATTTGCTCGGGTAAGCAGGCTCATCCATCGACTTTACAAACCTTTGCCTTCAGATGGGTTTAGCAGGACGTTGTCCCTGCCAGCGGCACCAAACACCTGCTCGCGCAGAATGCTCAGTTGATCGCGCACGCCAGCTGCTTGTTCGAACGCCAGGTTGCGGGCATGTTCCATCATCAATTTTTCCAGCCGCTTGATTTCGCGCGAGATGTCTTTCTCGCTCATGTCTTCCACCTGGGCGCGCTGCAAGGCGTCGCGTTCCAGCCGGTCGGCTTCCTTACCGGCCTTTTCGCTATAGACCCCGTCAATCAGGTCTTTCACCTGCTTGACAATGCTGCGCGCCGTAATGCCATGCGCCAGGTTGTGCGCCACCTGTTTGACCCGCCGGCGCTCAGTCTCATCCATGGCCTTGCGCATCGACTCCGTCACTTTGTCGGCATACAAAATAGCCCGGCCCTCCAGGTTTCGCGCGGCACGGCCGATGGTTTGAATTAGGGACCGCTCGGAGCGCAAGAATCCCTCTTTGTCTGCATCCAGAATCGCCACCAGCGAAACCTCCGGAATGTCCAGACCCTCGCGCAGCAGATTGATCCCGACCAGCACGTCGAACGCCCCCAAGCGCAGATCACGCAAGATTTCGACCCGTTCCACGGTGTCAATATCGCTGTGCAGGTAACGGACGCGAACGCCGTTGTCGCTCAAGTAGTCGGTTAACTGCTCGGCCATGCGCTTGGTCAGCGTGGTAATGAGTACCCGCTCGTTCTTTTCCGCCCGAATGCGAATCTCCTGCATTACGTCGTCTACTTGACTGGTGGCCGGACGCAGTTCGACTTCTGGATCCACCAGACCCGTGGGACGAACCAGTTGCTCCACCACCCGGCCGGCATGCTCGTTTTCCCATTGCGCCGGGGTTGCCGACACAAAAACGGCCTGGCGCATGCGGCTCTGAAACTCTTCAAATTTAAGGGGCCGGTTGTCCAGCGCACTGGGCAGGCGAAAACCGTATTCAACCAGTGTCGTCTTGCGCGATCGGTCGCCGTTGTACATGCCGCCAAACTGACCGATCAGCACGTGGCTCTCATCAAGAAACATGATCGCGTCCTTGGGCAGATAGTCGGTCAATGTGGCGGGTGGCTCGCCGGGCGCAGAGCCACTCAGATGGCGGCTGTAGTTCTCAATGCCTTTGCAATGCCCCACCTCCGAGAGCATTTCCAGGTCAAACCTGGTACGCTGCTCAATGCGCTGCGCTTCGACCAGCTTGCCCTCGCTGACGAACGCCTTGACGCGCTCCGAGAGTTCAATTTTGATAGCTTCCACCGCAGACAGCACCTGTTCTCGCGGCGTAACGTAGTGGCTGCTGGGATAGACCGTGAAGCGTGGTATCTTTTGCCGGATGCGCCCGGTTAGCGGGTCAAACAACTGCAATGATTCGATTTCATCGTCAAACAGTTCGACGCGAATCGCCATTTCGGAGTGCTCCGCCGGAAAAATATCGATGGTGTCACCGCGCACGCGAAATGCGCCGCGTGAAAAATCAATGTCGTTGCGCTGATATTGCATGCGAACCAACTGGGCAATCATGTCGCGCTGGCCCAGCTTGTCGCCCGCGCGCAGCGTCATCACCATCTTGTGATAGGCCTCAGGCTGGCCGATCCCGTAAATCGCCGACACCGTGGCCACGATCACCACATCACGTCTCTCCAGCACGCTTTTGGTACACGAGAGGCGCATCTGCTCGATGTGCTCGTTGATGGCAGAGTCCTTCTCAATGAACAAATCACGTTGCGGCACATAGGCTTCAGGCTGGTAGTAGTCGTAGTAGCTGACAAAATACTCCACCGCGTTGTTCGGAAAAAACTCGCGGAACTCGCTGTAGAGCTGCGCTGCCAACGTCTTGTTGGGCGCAAAAACGATGGCCGGGCGCCCCAAGCGGGCAATCACATTGGCCATCGTGAAGGTCTTGCCCGAACCGGTGACGCCCAGCAAAGTTTGAAACACCTCACCGTCTTCGACGCCCTCTACCAATTGCCTGATCGCCTCGGGCTGATCGCCGGCTGGCGGGTAGGGTTGGTACAACTCGAACGGCGAGTCAGGATAATGCACAAAGTGGCCCGGCTGCACCGGGTCGGCATTGGACGATATAACAGCATCAGTCGGGGAAAATTCAGTCATAGAAGGCGCAGCGCAGGCAAAGCCGCCGGTAAAATGGGGCTTTGCAATCCGGTAAAACCCCTATTCTCGGTTTTTTCCAGAACCCCTCTTAACCAACAGGAACTTGTCATGTCAATTTTCTCCGCTGTCGAAATGGCCCCGCGCGACCCGATTCTCGGTCTCAACGAACAATTTAGCGCCGATCCCAACCCCAACAAGGTCAATCTCGGTGTTGGCGTGTACTTTGACGACAATGGCAAACTGCCACTGCTCAAGTGTGTGCTTGCCGCCGAAAAGGCCATGATGGAGACGCCCAAACCGCACGGCTACCTGCCGATTGACGGCATTGCCGCGTATGACGCAGCAGTGAAGGCACTGGTGTTTGGTGCCGACAGCGAGCCCGTCAAGAGCGGCCGCATCGCAACCATCCAGGCGCTTGGCGGTACTGGTGGCCTCAAGGTCGGTGCCGACTTTTTGAAGAAACTCGCGCCCGATGCCAAAGTGCTGATCAGCGATCCGAGCTGGGAAAACCACCGCGCCTTGTTCACCAACGCCGGTTTCACAGTGGCGTCCTATCGCTACTATGACGCCGCTACGCGCAAGCTCAATTTTGACGGCATGCTGGCGGACCTTAATGCCGCTGCGGCCGGTAGCGTGGTGGTGCTGCACGCCTGCTGCCACAACCCCACAGGCTACGACATCACACCCGCGCAGTGGGATCAAGTCATCGCCAGCGTAAAGGCCCGTGGCCTGGTGCCCTTTCTGGACCTGGCCTACCAGGGTTTTGGCTACGGCTTGACGGAAGACGGCGCGGTGATCGGCAAATTTGTCGACGCTGGCTTGCTGTTCTTTGTTGCCACCTCATTCAGCAAGAGCTTCAGCCTGTATGGCGAACGTGTCGGTGCCTTGAGCGTCCTGTGCCGGGACAAAGAAGAAGCCAGCCGCGTGCTGAGCCAGCTCAAGATTGTGATTCGCACCAACTACAGCAATCCGCCGACCCACGGCGGTGCCATCGTCACGGCCGTACTGAGCACCCCCGAGCTGCGCGCACTTTGGGAAGAAGAGCTGGGCGAAATGCGGGTGCGCATCAAAGCCATGCGCCAAAAGCTGGTGGATGGCCTGCAAGCGGCCGGCATCAGGCAGGACATGAGTTTCATTACCGCACAGATCGGCATGTTCAGTTACTCGGGCTTGACCAAAGACCAAATGGTGCGCCTGCGCAACGAATTTGGTGTCTATGGCACGGACACCGGTCGCATGTGCGTAGCCGCCCTCAACAGCAAAAACATTGACTACGTTTGTGCGTCGATCGCAAAAGTGATCTGAGGTTTCCCAGCGGGCGGGCCGAGGCAAGCCCCGGTTATGTGCCTGGGTTTTGCGTGGCCGTTGCTACAAAACAGGGAGCGGTGGATTAACGCTTGTACAACAGCAGCAGGAGCAGGAAAGCGACCGCAGCGACCAGGATTTTCAGGATCGGGTGGATTTTCAGTGGTTCTGCCGGTCCGCAGTGATAGTCTCGTGCCACCAGAATCGACGGTATTGTTTTTTCATTGTCCATTTCGACGTTTTTCAGGTTATGCCCGACTCTATCGTTCGGTGGCCCCCATGTTATCGCATTTCGCTATGACGAATTTTTGTTTACCGACGAAAAAGCATCAACGGCTGCTGACTTTTCGCTGGGCGCCGCTTCGTGTAATTTCAGTGGCGTGGTAGCAGACCACCCCGCCTGTAGCGTGCTGTCCTGAAAGGCAACCGATTCTTGCCACAAGGACCAATCCGAGTCCGAATTGCCTTCCGCCACTTCTGGAACGGGCAGAGGTCGCGGCACCAGTCGTCTCTCTTTGGGTCTGGACGATGTTGCGCCGAGGTCCGCCGTTTCCGTCGGTCTGGCTTTTTCAGGCTTTGAAGACTTGAAGAAATTCAACATGGTGATCAGTACGCGTTTTTGATAACTTTAACCTAAATTCAATTGCCCTTTCGAATTTACCGTATCCGCCCGTTTTCGCCGCCAGGTCAAGCTAAGCCAATAGATATCGGAATGCGCTGACGGCCGAAATGGCCCGCTTGCGCGTCGAAGCGTCCGACCACCGGACGGCCGCAATCTGGACAGTGGCCTTGCGGTGTGAGCCGGTAGCTTTTGATCTGATACCAGTCGCGCACGATTAGTGCGGCATGGCAATGTGGGCAGAACGTGGTGTCGCCCGCGCTGTTGTGCACATTGCCGGTGTAAACATAATGAATTCCCGCTTTCAACGCGATGTCGCGCGCGCGCGCCAGCGTTGGCGCTGGCGTGGCCGGTACATCGGCCATTTTGAACTCCGGGTGAAAAGCCGAAAAATGCAGCGGCACGTCGGGCCCAAGCGCCTGCCTGAGCCAGCCGCACATGGCGCTTAGTTCCTCGCAGGAGTCGTTGTGGCCCGGGATGAGCAGCGTTGTGATCTCCAGCCAGACTTTGGTTTCACGCGCCAGATACACCAGGGTGTCGAGCACCGGTTGCAGATGCGCGCTGGTGAGCTTGAAATAGAAATCTTCGCTGAAGGCTTTCAGGTCCACGTTGGCCGCGTCCATCTTGGCGTAAAAATCGCGGCGCGCGGCCTCGTGCATGTAGCCGGCTGTCACTGCCACAGTCTGAATACCTTTGGCGTGACAGGCATCGGCCACATCCATCGCATATTCGGCGAAGATCACCGGGTCGTTGTAGGTGAAGGCTACACTCTTGCAGTCATATTGCAGGGCACTAGCGGCGATAGCCTCGGGCGTGGCCTGATCCATCAGTCGGTCCATGTCCCGTGACTTGCTGATGTCCCAGTTCTGGCAGAACTTGCAGCTCAGGTTGCAGCCAGCCGTGCCAAACGACAGCACGCTGCTGCCCGGGTAGAACTGATTAAGCGGCTTTTTCTCGATCGGGTCGATGCAAAAGCCCGACGACCGGCCGTAGGTCGTCAACAGCATCTTGCCTCCCTGGCACATGCGCACAAAACACGCGCCGGGCTGTCCTTCATGCAACTTGCAATCGCGCGGGCACAGGTCGCACTGAATTCGACCGTCTGCAAGAGCGTGCCAGTAGCGCGCCGGGTACCGAGCCGAGTTAGCTGAAGACACCGCCATACTGCTTGCGCAAATCGCCTTTTTGCACCTTGCCGGTGCCGCCGACCGGCAGCGATTCGACAAAAATAACATCGTCGGGCACCCACCACTTGGCGACGCGCTCGCTCAAAAAAGTCAGGATGTCGTCACGCTCAACCGCCTTGCCGGGCTTGCGCACGACAAACAGCAGCGGACGCTCATCCCACTTGGGGTGCTTGACGCCGATCACTGCCGCCATGGCTACCGCCGGATGCGCCATTGCGGCGTTTTCCAGATCGATCGAGCTGATCCATTCGCCGCCGGTTTTGATCACGTCCTTGGCGCGGTCGCGGATCTGCATCACGCCGTGGGCGTCGATGGTGGCGATGTCGCCGGTCGGAAACCAGCCGTCCACCAGCGGCGAGGTCTCGCCCTTGAAGTAGCCGGTCACGATCCACTGCCCGCGCACCATTAGCTCGCCTTGCGCCACGCCATCGCGCGGCAGGCTGGCCCCGGCTTCATCGATAATCTTGATTTCTGCGCCAAACACCGACTTGCCCTGGCGCGCGATGGTTGCGTGCTGCTGCGCCGGGCTCAGCTCGAGGTCCCTGGAAGTCAGGCAGCTCATGGTGGTGGCGGCAGTGGTCTCCGTCATGCCCCAGCCATGGCGCACTTCCACGCCGTAGTCGTCGGCAAATTTGGCGATCAAAGACGCCGGCATGGCCGAGCCGCCCACCGCCGTGCGCCGCATGCTGGAAAACTTCAGGCCGTGCTGCTCGACGTGCTGCATCAGCCCAAGCCAGATGGTCGGTACACCGGCGCTCACCGTCACGCGCTCGGTTTCCATCAGTTCATACAAGCTGGCGCCGTCCAGCCGTGGGCCGGGCAGGACCAGCCGCGCGCCGCCGATCGGCGCGGCGTAGGGGATGCACCAGGCGTTGATGTGGAACATCGGCACCACTGGCAGGATCGTGTCGCGGGGCGAGAGCGACAAAATGCCGGGCAGGCAGCCCGACAGGGCGTTGAGCACAATCGCCCGGTGCGAGTACAACGCACCCTTGGGGTTGCCGGTGGTGCCCGAGGTGTAGCACAGCGCGGCGCCGGTGCGCTCGTCAAACTGCGGCCAGTCAAACTGCTCGCTGTGCGGCGCGATCAGCTCCTCGTAGCACAACACATTGCTCACGCCGTCAAGCGCCGCCATGTTGGCCGTGTCGCTCAGACACACCCAGGCTTTGACCCTGGGGCAGTGCGCGGCGATGCCTTTGACCAACGGCGCAAAGGTGGCGTCAAACAGCATGACCGCGTCTTCGGCGTGGTTGATGATGTAGATCAGTTGCTGCGCCTGCAAGCGCGGGTTGCAGGTGTGCATCACCATGCCACTGCCCGAGACCGCAAAGTAGGCCTCCAGATGGCGATGGTTGTTCCAGGCGATCGAACCAACGGCGCTGCCGGGTTCCAACCCGAGACCCTTGAGCGCATTGGCGAGTTTGCGCGAACGCACGGCGCACTGGGCATAGGTGTAGCGAAACAGTGGGCCGTGCGTTTCACGCGAGACCACCTCCACGTCGCCGAACTGCGCCGCGCCGTGTTCGATCACGTCTGAAATAAGCAGCGGACGCTCCATCATGAGGCCGGGTTGAAGCATGGTGAAATTCTCCTGATTAAAGCTTGAGGCTGGCCAGGAACGAGTCGATGGCCGGATTGACGATTTGCGGGTGCGTCAGGTTGGACGCGTGTCCGGCTCCTGGCACCAGAACCAGTTTCGCGTTGGCAATGCCATCCGCCATGGCCTTGGCGCGCGCGAGCTCGATGGCGTGGTCGCTGTCACCGTGCAGCACCAGCGTGGGCACGGCAATGCGCCCGATCTGATCGCTGATATCGTCGCGCGCTCCGAGCGTCTGAAAACTTTGCAGCAAATCGGCCACGGCAATTTTTTTCCACTTCGCTCGCCAGACAGCCGCCCCGGGCCACTGTTGACCCAGGATGATGGATTCGATGATGGCGGCCGTCTGATCCGACAGGCCATTGGCAGCCCAGCCCTGCAGCATGGCCTGGTAGCCCGGCATCTTGGCCGCGTCTTCGGTCATGGCCTGGGTATCGATCAAAATCAGGGCACGCACGACTTCGGGGTGTGTCAGCGCGCAGCGCAGCGACAGGTAGCCGCCCTGCGACATACCAACCAACACTGCTTGCTTGATGCCCAGATGCACCAGCAAGGCCGCCAGGTCGTCGGCTGAATCGTAGTAGCTGAAGGGCGCGCAGACCCCGCTGGCGGTTTGGCCGTGGCCACGCTCATCCCACGCAATGCAGCGATAACGCGACTTGAGCGCTGCCACCTGCGGCGCAAACATGCTGCTGTCCATCAGCAAGCCGTGGGAAAAAATAATGGCGGGGCCTGCGCCACCGCTGTCTTCAAAGTAAAGTTTTTGGCCGTTGACCTGGGCGAATGCCATGCTGCCTCCTGTTGAGTTGTGTATCCGGATTAACCCGGGCATGGTACGAGGCTCGAATGGGGTGGTCAACCGGGTTCGGTAACGTCAGCGACAAAGCATCAGGCAAACTCCACAATCGCTTGATCGACCGTCAATGTGTCGCCTTTGGCGGCCACTACTTTGGCCACCACACCATCCGCCACGGCAAACAGGACGTTTTCCATTTTCATGGCTTCAATCACGGCAACACGCTCACCGGCCTGCACTTTCTGGCCTGGCGCGACTGCCACCTCCACCAGTAAACCGGGCATCGGCGACAGGACATAACGGCTCATGTCCGGCGGCGCCTTGTAGGGCATCAACGCGTACAACTGGGCGGCCCGCTTGGAGAGCACCAGCGTATCAATTTGGGTGCCGTTGTGCGACACCCGGATCGCCAGCGGATTCTTGCCCGCCAGGCTACCGCGCTCAACCTGCGCGGTAAACGGCTGGCCATTGCAAGTGCCTTGAATACGCACTTCGCCGAGGTGATATTTACTACATATTTTATAGCTTCTTGCGCCCACTGCTATTGCGCTAGAGCCTGTTTTTCCTTCGAAATCTGTGACACAGACCGGTGTTGACCGGCTGATTCCTTGCGGCCCCAGCGTCAGCACGACAAAGTCCTCGCCCACCGCCACTTCATGCCCTGCCATCTGGCCGCTGATCAGGGTCGCGCGGTTGCGGTATTTGCGATTCACAAACGCCGCCAGCGCAACTAACAGATCGGCATCATCGTGCGGCACATCTTCGGCGCGAAAACCCTTTGAATAGTGCTCGGCGATGAAGCCGGTGTTGAAGTCACCGGCGACAAACTTCGGGTGCGCCAGCAGCGCCGCCTGGAACGGGATGCTGCTGCTGACACCGCGAATGACAAAGCCATTGAGCGCCTCACGCATTTTCGCGATGGCTTCCAAGCGGTCCTTGCCATGCACAATCAGCTTGGCAATCATCGAGTCGTAATACATCGAGATTTCGCCACCGTCCTGGACACCGGTATCGACTCGCACGCCACGCCAATGCTCGGTGTCAGCCGCAAACATGGTTTGCAACGGCGGCGCGAAGCGCACCAGTCGACCTGTAGAGGGCAGGAAGTTGCGAAACGGATCGTCCGCATTGACACGGCACTCGATGGCCCAGCCGTCGCGTTTGACATCGGCTTGTGTCAGGGGCAGCGCTTCACCCGCCGCCACGCGAATCATCAATTCCACCAGATCGAGGTGCGTGATGCATTCCGTCACCGGGTGCTCCACCTGCAGCCGTGTGTTCATTTCCAGAAAATAAAAGCTCTGGTCCTTGCCCACCACAAATTCGACCGTGCCCGCACTTTGGTACTTGACCGCTTTGGCCAGCGCCACGGCCTGTTCGCCCATGGCTTTGCGCGTGGCCTCGGAAATAAACGACGAAGGCGCTTCTTCCAGCACTTTCTGGTGCCTGCGCTGCAAGGAACATTCACGCTCGTTGAGATACACCACATTGCCAAAACTGTCGCCAATGAGCTGGATTTCGATATGGCGCGGCTCTTCCACGTACTTCTCGACAAACACCCGGTCGTCACCAAAGGCGCTACGCGCCTCGTTGCGGCAACTGGTGAAACCCTCAAAGGCGTCCTTGTCGTTGTAGGCCACGCGCAGCCCCTTGCCGCCACCGCCCGCGCTGGCCTTGATCATCACAGGGTAGCCGATGCCTTGCGCAATCTCCACCGCTTTTTCGGCGGTTTCTATAGCGGCATTGACACCCGGAATGCAATTGACCCCAGCGGCACTGGCCAATTTTTTGGAAGCGATCTTGTCCCCCATGGCCGCCATGGAATAGTGCTTGGGGCCGATAAAGACAAGCCCTTCGTCTTCCACGCGCTTGGCAAAGGCGGCGTTTTCACTCAGGAAACCGTAGCCAGGATGCAAGGCCTGCGCCCCAGTCTGTTTGCAGGCCGCAATGATTTTGTCGGCCGCCAGGTAACTTTCACGGCTGGGTGGCGCGCCGATGTTTACCGCCTCGTCAGCCAGCAGCACATGGCGAGCGTCCTTGTCGGCATCGGAATATACGGCCACCGTTTTAATACCCATCTTCTTGGCTGTGACGATGACCCGGCAAGCGATCTCGCCACGGTTGGCGATCAGGATTTTGTTAAACATATTTCACTTTCCTTTTATCTTGGGTTGATTGCAGACACCAATCTGTAGCATGGCCTTGCGCCGCGCGGTGAATTTCCACCAGGGCTGGGCCAGGCCACCATTCATGAAATCCTGTTGCCTTGCGTGGCTTTCTTTTCGGTCAAGCAAACCATCCCACCCAGGGATCAGACTGCCTGGGTGTTCTGCGGAGGTAAAGGAGGAGGCCGCAGGCCGGGGGACACGCAGCAGAGCATCCAGGCAGCCTGATCCCGCTCGAAGCGAGCGCGACTGCGGGCGAGGCAAATCAAAATAGAAATATGCCACGAGCATCAAGCCTTACAGCGGAATATTGCCGTGCTTGCGCCACGGGTTGGCAAGCTTTTTGTCACGCAACATCACCAGTGAGCGGCAAATGCGTTTGCGCGTCTCGCTGGGCAGGATGACATCGTCGATGAAGCCGCGCGCACCGGCTACAAACGGGTTGGCAAAGCGGGCTTTGTACTCGGCTTCCCGGGCCGCCAGCTTCTCGGGGTCGCCCTTGTCTTCCCGGAAAATGATTTCGACCGCCCCCTTGGCACCCATCACCGCAATTTCAGCGTTCGGCCAGGCAAAGTTGACATCGCCGCGCAGATGCTTGGAGCTCATCACGTCGTAGGCTCCGCCATAGGCTTTGCGCGTGATGACGGTGATCTTGGGCACGGTGCATTCGGCAAAGGCGTACAGCAACTTGGCACCATGCTTGATGATGCCGCCGTACTCCTGCGCCGTGCCGGGCATGAAGCCGGGCACATCGACAAAGGTAATCACCGGGATATTGAAAGCGTCGCAAAAGCGTACAAAACGTGCCGCCTTGGTTGAGCTCTTGATGTCCAGGCAGCCCGCCAACACCAGCGGCTGATTGGCAACAAAACCAACGGTCTGGCCTTCCATGCGGCCAAAACCAATCAGGATGTTCTTGGCGTACTCGGGTTGCAGTTCAAAGAAATCGCCATCATCGACGGTCTTGACGATCAGTTCCTTCATGTCATAGGGCTTGTTGGGGTTGTCAGGCACCAGCGTATCCAGGCTCCTGTCCATCCGATCCGCCGGGTCGCCACTGCGGCGCACGGGTGCCTTTTCGCGGTTATTGAGCGGCAGGTAGTTGTACAGACGGCGCAGCATCAAAAGCGCCTGCACGTCGTTTTCAAATGCCAGATCGGCGACGCCGCTCTTGGTCGTGTGGCTGATGGCACCGCCCAACTCTTCGGCCGTCACTTCTTCATGCGTGACGGTCTTGACCACTTCGGGTCCGGTGACAAACATGTAGGAGCTGTCCTTGACCATGAAAATGAAGTCGGTCATGGCCGGTGAATAGACCGCGCCACCCGCGCACGGCCCCATGATCAGGCTGATTTGCGGCACCACGCCGCTGGCCATCACGTTGCGCTGAAAGACATCGGCGTAACCGCCGAGAGAGGCGACGCCTTCCTGAATGCGCGCGCCGCCTGAATCGTTCAAGCCGATCACCGGCGCGCCGACATTCATCGCCTGGTCCATGATCTTGCAGATTTTCTCGGCGTGCGCCTCGCTCAGGGCACCGCCAAATACGGTGAAATCCTGGCTGAAAACGAAGACCAGCCGGCCATTGATCATGCCGTAGCCTGTCACCACGCCGTCGCCGGGAATCTTGTTTTCCTGCATGCCAAAATCAATGCAGCGGTGCTCGACAAACATGTCCCACTCTTCAAACGTGCCTTCGTCGAGCAACAATTCAATGCGCTCACGGGCCGTGAGTTTGCCCTTCTTGTGTTGCGCATCAATGCGTTTTTGGCCACCCCCCAGGCGTGCAAGCTCGCGTTTGGCCTCTAAGCGTTTCAGAATGTCGTGCATGGTTGTCGCCTTCTTGAAATGTGATCGTATGGGTCAAAGATTACTATGTTTTTTATAGCTGGCTACGCAGGTGCTGTCTTGGCCAGGAGCATATTTCGTGCCGCAGTGGAGGCCGCCATGCGGCCTGCCAGAACTTGTGCTGTCAGTTCGGGCAGCAACTGCTTAACCTGCGGATGCTCGCGAAACGCCTGCTTCAAGCCGGCCTCAATGCGCTCCCACATCCAGGCCAGCGACTGCTGCTGGCGCCGCGCGGCAAACTTGCCCGTGTCAAGCTGCAGGGCTTGGAATTGCAGCACTGCCGCCCAGAGGGTGTCAACGCCCTGCCCCAGCAGCGCGCTGAGTTCCATCACCTGCGGGTGCCATATTTTTTCATCGTGCTGCATGTTCTGTGGATTGCCGTGCAGCCCCAACAGGCGCAGCGAAGACGTGATTTGCGAGCGCGCGCGCGTCGCGGCCTTGGGATCAATGTCGGCCTTGTTAATGACCACCAGATCGGCCAGTTCCATCACGCCCTTCTTGATGGCCTGCAGGTCGTCACCCGCGTTGGGCAGTTGCATCAGCACAAACATGTCGGTCATGTTGGCCACAGCGGTCTCGGATTGGCCGACGCCGACGGTCTCGACAATCACCACGTCATAACCGGCGGCCTCGCACACCAGCATCGCCTCGCGCGTTTTCTCGGCGACACCACCCAAAGTACCGCTGCTGGGGCTGGGACGGATGTAGGCATTCTCATTCACCGAGAGTTTTTCCATGCGCGTCTTGTCGCCCAGAATCGAGCCGCCCGAGACGCTGCTGGACGGGTCAATGGTGAGCACCGCGACACGGTGCCCCAGTGCGATCAGGTACAAGCCCAAGGCCTCAATCAAGGTGGACTTGCCCACGCCCGGAACGCCGCTGATGCCCAGGCGAAAAGACTTGCCGGTTTGGGGCAGCAGGGCCGTGAGCAACTCATCAGCCTGCACGCGATGATCGGCACGGGTCGATTCAAGCAGCGTGATCGCTTTGGCGATGGCGCGGCGCTGCCGGGCACCCGCACTCTGCATGATGCCCTCAACAGAAATTGAGGGCCATGCCAGGTCTCCCGGTGCACGGTTCGTGTCCTTCGTCATGATCGTTCCAGGCGGAAATTCAAGCCAAATTTCTTACTTCGCAAGCGCTTTCTTGATCTGCTCCAGCACATCCTTGGCGCTGGCCGGAATCGGCGTGCCTGGGCCATAAATGCCCTTGACCCCTGCGTCATACAGCATTTGGTAGTCCTGCCGCGGGATCACGCCACCTACGAACACAATGATGTCATCAGCACCCTGCTTGCGCAGTTCGGCAATGATGGCCGGCACCAGCGTTTTGTGCCCGGCTGCCAGCGTGCTCACGCCGACGGCATGCACATCGTTTTCAATCGCCTGGCGTGCGCATTCTTCGGGCGTCTGGAACAGCGGGCCGATGTCCACGTCAAAGCCGAGGTCGGCAAAAGCGCTGGCCACCACCTTGGCACCCCGGTCATGGCCGTCCTGACCCAATTTTGAGATCATGACGCGCGGGCGGCGGCCCTGGCTCGTGGCAAAGTCGGCAATCTCGGCCTTCAGCGCATTCCAATAGTCCATGGTGTCCTCGTTGGTGCTGTCGGTGTCATAGGCGGCGGCATAGACGCCAGTCACTTTTTGCGTGTCGGCGCGGTGGCGGCCGAAGGATTTTTCCATGGCATCGCTGATTTCACCTACCGTGGCGCGCGCCCGCACCGCCTTGATGGACAGGTCCAATAAATTACCGGTGCCGCTGGCTGCTGCAGTTTCAATAGCTACTAACACTTGCTGCACCTGGGCTGGATCCCGATTTTTCTTGATTTTATTGAGACGCTCAATCTGGCCGTCGCGCACCGCCAGGTTGTCAATATCGCGCGATTCAATCGCATCTTCGGTCTTGAGCTTGTACTTGTTGACGCCAACAATCACATCCTTGCCGCTGTCAATGCGTGCCTGTTTCTCGGCGGCGGCGGCTTCAATTTTCAGCTTGGCCCAGCCGCTGTCCACCGCCTGGGTCATGCCGCCCATGGTCTCGACTTCTTCAATGATGGCCCAGGCCGCGTCCGCCATGTCCTGCGTCAGCTTCTCCATCATGTAACTGCCGGCCCAGGGGTCGATCACGTTCGGGATATGGGTTTCTTCCTGAATGATGAGCTGGGTGTTGCGGGCGATGCGCGAACTGAATTCTGTCGGCAGCGCAATCGCTTCATCAAACGAGTTGGTGTGCAAGGACTGCGTGCCGCCAAACACCGCCGCCATCGCCTCGATGGTGGTGCGCACCACGTTGTTGTAGGGGTCCTGCTCGGTCAGACTCCAGCCGCTGGTCTGGCAATGCGTACGCAGCATCAGGCTCTTGGGCTTTTTGGCGTCAAAGCCCTTCATGATGCGGCACCACAGCAGGCGCGCCGCGCGCATCTTGGCGACCTCTAAATAGAAGTTCATGCCGATGGCCCAGAAAAAGCTCAGGCGTCCGGCAAAATCGTCCACGTCCATGCCCTTGGCAATCGCGGTCTTGACGTATTCCTTGCCGTCAGCCAGCGTGAAGGCGAGTTCCAGCGACTGATTCGCGCCGGCTTCCTGCATGTGGTAGCCGGAAATCGAAATCGAGTTGAACTTCGGCATGTTTTGGGCCGTGTACTCGATGATGTCGCCAATGATGCGCATGGAAGGGGCTGGCGGGTAGATGTAAGTGTTGCGCACCATGAACTCTTTCAGAATGTCGTTCTGAATGGTTCCCGATAACTTGTCCTGGCTGACGCCCTGCTCTTCGGCCGCCACCACGTAACCCGCGAGCACCGGCAACACGGCACCGTTCATGGTCATCGAGACTGAAACCTTGTCCAGCGGAATCTGGTTGAACAGGATTTTCATGTCCTCAACCGAATCAATCGCTACGCCGGCCTTGCCTACGTCACCGGTGACACGTGGATGGTCGGAGTCGTAGCCGCGGTGCGTGGCCAGATCAAACGCAACTGACACGCCCTGCCCGCCAGCGGCCAGCGCCTTGCGGTAGAACGCATTGGATTCTTCTGCGGTAGAGAAGCCCGCGTACTGGCGAATCGTCCACGGTCGCACCGCGTACATGGTGGCTTGCGGGCCGCGCAGGTAGGGCTCAAAACCTGGCAGCGTATTGGCGTAAGGCAGGTTTTCGGTATCGGCAGCGGTGTACAGCGGCTTGACCGCAATGCCGTCGGGCGTGTGCCAGTTCAGCGCGTCCAGACTGCCGCCCGGTGCGGATTTGGCGGCCGCCTTGGCCCAGTCTTCAGGCTTGGCAATCTGGAATTCAGGATATTTTTGCTTCATGAATTAATCTTTTGTCCATTGACCTTGACAGCTTTCAGTGATTCCGAGAGTTTACGTTATTTATAATTATTGATTCAAAATATTGACTGAAGCTTACAATTTGCGCCATGCCGACATTATCCTTATCTCCCCGCGCAATCTATGAAGAGGTGGCGGAGCGCCTGCGCCTGCGCATATTCAACCGGGAACTTGAGCCCGGCAGTTGGATTGACGAGCTCAAGATTGCGCACGATTACGGCATTAGTCGCACGCCCTTGCGCGAGGCGCTCAAAGTGCTGGCGGCCGAGGGCCTGGTCACCATGAAAGTGCGCCGGGGCGCCTACGTCACGGAGGTGTCGGAGCGCGACTTGGCGGATGTTTATCACCTGCTCAGTCTGCTGGAGTCCGATGCAGCGGGTGTCGTGGCCGCCGCGGCCAGCAGTGCGCAAATCAAGGAATTGCAGAGCCTGCACAAGGAACTCGAAGCCGCCGTGCAGCCCGGGCAACAGGACCGTGAACGGTTTTTTGAAATCAACGAACGCTTTCACATGCGACTGCTGGAAATGGCCAATAACCGCTGGCGCGATCAGATGGTGGCCGACCTGCGCAAGGTCATGAAACTCAACCGCCACAACTCACTGTTGAAATCAGGCCGTATTGAAGAATCACTGCAGGAGCATCGCGCCCTGATGGCCGCCATCGCGGCGCACGAGTCGCCGGTTGCTGTGCAGCGGATGCAGGAGCATTTCAGAAACGGCCTGGAAGCGGCCGCCTGATGCGCACGATCAAGGCCAACGAGGCGTCTATTTGTCTTCCGGCTCGGGTCGCGCTTTTCGCATCGCGTCTTCCACGGACTTCTTCACCTGGTCTTGCATCTGCTGGCTCTGTTGTTGCGGCGTCCCCTGCGGCACGCCACCCCGGTCGAGCGGCGCACCCAGTTGCCGCTTGGCCAAAAGCCCGACCACAAGCAGCACAATTAACAAGCCAACGACACCAAAGACTGCTCTCATGTCAAACCTCACTATGTCCTTGCCACAGACGTGACGAATGGCCTGCCCGACAGGAATCGAACCTGCGACCCACAGCTTAGAAGGCTGTTGCTCTATCCAACTGAGCTACGGGCAGTTTGTGGAACGATAAAAAGATTGGCGCATCATAGCGACATCAGCATCAGATGCGCGCAGCCAGCCGGACACCCTGGTCAATGGCGCGTTTCGCGTCGAGTTCGGCCGCCACGTCAGCGCCGCCAATCAGGTGCACAGGACAACCGGCTTGCTGCAGCTCAGACAACAACTCCCGCTGCGGCTCCTGGCCAGCACACAGCACCACGTTATCGACGGCCAGCAATTGCTCCTGGCCTTCAATACTCAGGTGCAGTCCGGCGTCATCAATTTTGCGATAGATCACGCTGGAAATCATTTTGACCTGACGTGCCTTGAGCGAGATGCGGTGAATCCATCCCGTGGTTTTGCCCAGCCCGTCACCCACCTTGCTCTTTTTGCGCTGCAACAGATAGACCTGACGCGGTGACGCTTCAGGCTGCGGCACGGCCAGGCCACCGCGCGCGCCGTAAGCCGGATCAATGCCCCACTCGGCATAAAATTTTGCCGGATTCACGCTGGCGCTCGCGCCGCTCTGCGTCAGGTACTCCGCCACATCAAAGCCGATGCCACCAGCACCAATCACGGCCACCGTTTTGCCGACCGCCCGGCCGTCGCGCAGCACGTCAAGATAACTCAGAACTTTGGGGTGACTGAAGCCTTCAATCTCAGGCACGCGCGGCGTCACGCCAGTAGCCAGCACGATCTCATCAAAGGCTCCCTGCAAAAGTTCTGCCGCACTGACGCGCTGGTTCAGACGCAGCGTGATGCCGCGCAGTTCAATCTGCCTGCCAAAATAACGCAAGGTCTCATAAAACTCTTCCTTGCCGGGTATTTTCTTGGCAATATTGAACTGGCCGCCAATCTGCGCATCGGCATCAAACAGTATCACCTTATGGCCGCGCTCGGCCGCCGTCACGGCAAAGCTCAGACCGGCCGGACCGGCACCAACCACGGCGATGCGCTTCTGCTTTGCAGCGGGCGCGATGACCAGCTCGGTTTCATGACAGGCGCGCGGATTGACCAGGCAGGAGGTCGTCTTGCCGGCAAAGGTGTGGTCCAGACAGGCCTGGTTGCAGGCGATGCAAGTGTTGATTTCGTCCGCATGACCGAGCGCGGCCTTGTGCACAAAGAACGCATCGGCCAGCAGGGGCCGCGCCATTGACACCAGATCGCAAAAGCCATCCGCCAGCAGTTGCTCGGCCAGTTCGGGCGTGTTGATGCGGTTGGTCGCCACCAGCGGCACGCCGACCTTGCCCTTCAGACCTTGTGTCACCCAGGCATAAGCGGCGCGCGGCACCTTGGTGGCGATGGTCGGGATGCGCGCCTCGTGCCAGCCAATGCCGGTGTTGATGATGGTGGCACCGGCCGCCTCAATCGCCTGCGCCAGCGTGATGACTTCCTCCAGTGTGGAGCCACCTTCAACCAGATCGAGCATCGACAAACGATAAATGATGATGAAGTTGGCGCCGACCTTCTCGCGTGCGCGCCGCACGATCTCGACCGGAAAACGGATGCGCTGGGCGTACTCACCGCCCCAGGCGTCGTCGCGCCGGTTGGTGCGTGCGGCGATGAATTCATTGATCAGGTAGCCCTCCGAGCCCATGATCTCGACGCCGTCGTAACCGGCGTACTGCGCCAATCCCGCACAACGCACAAAGTCGCTGATGGTTTGCTCCACCTCATCCGTTGAAAGCGCCTTGGGCACAAACGGGTTGATTGGTGCCTTGAGCGCGCTCGGTGCCACCAGCTCTGGCGAGTAGGCGTAGCGGCCAAAGTGCAGGATCTGCATTGCGATCTTGCCGCCCTCGGCGTGCACCGCCTGCGTCACCTGCTTGTGTCGCTGCGCCTGCTCCTCGCTCATCAAGGTGGCACCACCCGTCATCGGGCGACCGAGTTCATTGGGCGCAATGCCGCCGGTCACGATCAGGCCGACGCCACCGCGTGCCCGCTCGGCATAAAAAGCAGCCAGGCGCTCAAAGCCGTTTTTGGCTTCTTCCAGGCCGACGTGCATCGAGCCCATCAGCACCCGGTTGGCGAGCGTTGTGAAGCCAAGTTCCAGCGGTTGCAACAGGTTTGGATAAGCTTTCATCGTCAATTTCGTCTCAAAACAAACGCGGCTCGCCATTCAAGCGGCACGCAACACCCCGAGCCCGCCGAGATAAGGCTGCAGCACGGTCGGCACCGTCACAGAGCCATCAGCATTCTGGTAATTCTCCAGCACGGCGACCAGCGTGCGGCCGACCGCCAGGCCGGAGCCGTTGAGCGTGTGCACCAATTCGTTTTTGCCCTGTGCATTCTTGAAGCGCGCTTGCAGACGGCGCGCCTGAAACGCTTCGCAGTTGCTCACCGAGCTGATTTCGCGGTAGGCATTTTGTGCCGGCAACCAGACTTCGAGGTCATAGGTTTTGCTGGCACCAAAGCCCAAGTCGCCGCTGCACAGTGCCATCACACGGTACGGCAAAGCGAGCTTTTGCAGGATCGCTTCGGCGTGACGCGTCATCAGTTCCAGCGTCTCATAACTCTTGTCGGGATGCACAATTTGCACCATCTCGACCTTGTCGAACTGATGCTGGCGAATCAGGCCGCGCGTGTCGCGCCCGGCGCTGCCGGCCTCGGACCTGAAGCACGGCGTGTGAGCGGTCAGCTTGATCGGCAAATCAGCCTCGGCCAGCACCACGTCGCGCACAAAATTGGTCAGCGGCACTTCGCTGGTCGGAATCAAATACAGCGCCGAGTTGTCCGGCTGCGCTTCGCCCTCCTGACCACCCTTTTTGGCAGCGAACAGGTCGCCTTCGAACTTGGGCAACTGCCCGGTGCCGCGGAGGGTTTCACCGTTGACGATGTAGGGCGTGTAGCACTCCAGGTAACCGTGCTCCTGCGTCTGCACGTCCAGCATGAATTGAGCCAGCGCCCGGTGCAGGCGCGCCACCGGGCCTTTCATTACCGTGAAGCGCGCTCCGGTGAGCTTCACACCCATCTCAAAGTCCAGCCCCAGCGGCGTGCCAACATCAACGTGGTCCTTCACTTCAAAATCAAAAACACTCGGCCCTTTGCCATCCGGATTCCAGCTACGAACCACCACATTGCTGTGCTCATCCGGGCCAATCGGCACACTCTCGTGCGGCAGATTGGGCACGGCCAGCAACAGGGTTTGCATCTCGACTTGAATCTGCTCAAGCCGTGTCGCCGAAGTCTCCAGTTCGGACTTGAGCCCGGCCACCTCGGCCATCACGGCAACGACTTGCTGCTGGCCCGCCGCCCCTTTGGCCTTGAGCTGGCCAATTTGCTTACTGAGGGAATTGCGTTTGCCCTGCAAGGCCTCGGTGCGCACCTGGATCGTTTTGCGCTCGGCCTCCAGCGTCTTGAAGGCGTTCACGTTCAGAAAAGCTTGCGGCGATTTGCGCGTCTCAAGGCGCGCCACGACCGAGTCGAGGTCCTTGCGCAGCAGGGTGATGTCTAGCATGATGATCGTATTTTATATAATAATTAAGGCTGTAGCGCCCGTTGCTATTGCGTAAGCAGCTACTATTTTTGTAGCTATTCGGAATTGATTTTAAGCCCTTTTGGCAATGGGAACTTGACCGTCTCGGGGCTGCCTGGCATTCTGCGTACTGACACGGCACCCAGCGCCTTGAGCCGGTCCATCACCTGTCGCACCAGAATATCCGGTGCCGACGCACCCGCCGTCAACCCGACGCGCGCGCGGCCCGCAAACCACTGCGCCTGCAATTCATCCGGGCCATCGACCATGTAGCTTTCGGTGCCGAGCTTGCGCGCCACTTCGCGTAGCCGGTTGCTGTTGGAACTGGTCGGGCTGCCAACCACAATCACCACGTCGACCTGCGGGCTCATGAGCTTGACGGCATCCTGCCGATTTTGCGTGGCATAGCAAATGTCTTGTTGCTTGGGCTCGCGCACCTTGGGGAAACGCGCCTTGATGGCCGCAGCAATGTCGGCCGCGTCATCGACGCTGAGCGTGGTTTGCGTCACCATCGCCAGTTTGTCGGTCTGACTGGGCTGCACCCGCGCTACATCGGCCACGCTTTCCACCAGATGAATACCTCCGTCCAACTGGCCCATGGTGCCCTCGACCTCGGGATGCCCCTTGTGGCCGATCATCAGGAACTCAAAGCCCTGCTGGTGCAATTTCGCCACTTCCACGTGCACCTTGGTCACCAGCGGGCAGGTGGCATCAAACACCCGAAAGCCCCGCTGGGCGGCGTCACGCTGCACCGCCCGACTCACACCATGAGCAGAAAATACGAGCGTAGACCCCGCTGGTACTGCATCAAGCGCTTCTATAAAAATAGCGCCCTTGGATTTTAAATCATTCACGACATAGGTGTTGTGGACAATTTCGTGGCGCACATAGATCGGCGCACCAAATTTTTGCAAGGCCCGCTCGACGATCTCGATGGCCCGATCCACGCCCGCGCAAAAGCCGCGCGGCTCGGCCAGCAAAATGCTAGTTGCCCCCACGTTTGTCACAAGATGCCAATCACATGCACTTCAAAGGTCACCGCATGCCCGGCCAGCGGGTGATTGAAGTCAAACAGCACGGCGTCGCCTTTTTCGTCGCTTCTGAAACCCTGCACCGAGCCGGCAAACTTGCCCGTGCCATCCGGCGTGGGGAACTGCAGCACGTCACCGACAGCATACTGTTCATCGGGCTCACCCATGTCGATCAGTTCCTGGCGTGCTAGCCATTGCAGCATGTCCGGGTTGCGTGGACCAAATGCCGTGCCTGCTGGCAGCTCGAAGGTGGTGTGGCTGCCTTCGGCCAAGCCGAGCAAATAGGTTTCCAGCGTCGGCGAGAAGCTGACCGGTGCCCAGCGTCAGCGTGGCAGGCGCACCATCGAAGGTATTAATTACATTGCCCACTGGACCGGCCAATCGGTAATGCAATGTGAGAAAGGAGCCCGGTTGTACCGTGGCAAGCGTCGAAGTCATAAATGTCCTGTTATCAGTCTGGCTTCGCCAGACAAAGCCGGTGTTTGAAGGAATGCGGCCATTGGCGCATAAACTGGGGGCATTGTAAAAGCCCGCGCCATGCCCCTCAAAGACCTCCCCCCCGATGCCCAACCGCGTGAAAAACTGCTGGCACGTGGCCCCGCAGCGCTGAGCGATGTGGAGCTGCTGGCCATTCTGCTGCGCACCGGCATCAAGGGCAAAGGCGTGCTGCAAATGGCCGACGAATTGCTCCATCTGAAGCCTCCGCTGCAGGCGCTGCCAGGCAATGCGGTTGCGGACAACACCGCAGCCGCCCCGGTTGTTGCGGGTTTTGACGGGCTGGCCGGACTGCTCGATGCCTCCGCCGCCGACCTCAAACGTATCAAGGGCTTGGGGCCGGCCAAACGCTCTGAAATCGTCGCCGTGCTGGAGCTGGCGCGCCGCGCCATGGCCCAGCGCCTGCAGGAACGCACCGTTTTTGCCACGCCGGATGCGGTCAAACACTATCTGCAGCTGCAGCTGTCGGCCAAGCAGCATGAGGTTTTTGCAGTGCTGTTTCTGGACGTGCAAAACCGCTTGCTGGCGCTCGAAGAGTTGTTCCGAGGCACCCTCACCCAAACCAGCGTCTATCCGCGTGAAGTGGTGCTGCGCGCCCTGCACCACCAGGCCAGCGCCGTGGTGCTGGCGCACAACCATCCGAGCGGGACGGTGCAGCCCTCGCGCGCCGACGAGATGCTTACGCAAACGCTCAAAACCACGCTGGCGCTGATCGACGTGCGCGTGCTCGACCACATCATCGTGGCGCCCGGTGAAGCCCTGTCCATGGCCGAGCGGGGCTTGCTGTGAAGCCTGTCAAAGTCGGCGCGCTGGGCGACCTCAAGCTGGTCAAAAAGGCGCTCGCCGCGCAGACCCGCCAACGCCTGGAGCTGGCCAGTCAACAGCTCCGTGCGATCCAGCAGGCGAGCAGCGACAAGGATTTGTTTGTCAGAGCCGCTGGAGCGGTCAAGCCCTTGCCGGACAAGCGCATGGTGCTGCATAAAACAGAGCAGAAAATACCTTTGGCGATGCAATATCAGGTCGATGAAAAAGCCGTCATGCAAGAGGCCATCAGCGACGACTTTGACGTCGGCACGCTGCTCGATGCCGACGACATGCTAAGTTTTCGCCGCCCCGGCATTGGCGTCGATGTGACGCGCAAATTGCGCCGGGGCGAGTGGCGCATCCAGCGCCAGTTGGACCTGCACGGCCTGCGACGCGACGCTGCGCGCGAAGCCTTGAGCCTCTTCATCCGCGAGGCTTTCAAGCATGGCATTCGTTGCGTGCGGGTGATCCACGGCAAAGGCCTGGGCTCGCCCGGCAAAGCACCGGTGCTGAAAAGCCGTGTGCACAGTTGGCTGGTGCAGAAAAACGAAGTGCTGGCCTTTGTCCAGGCCAAACCGGCTGACGGCGGTGCCGGCGCGTTGCTGGTGCTGCTGGTGCCCTCAAATGCTTGACGCGGGCTGTTAGATGATTCCCTCATTAGCAACTAAGAAATCAGTAGTTCCAGTTTTCAACGCCAGCCCCCAAGATTGGCTGCATTGCAACATCGCAATCGCTATTTTGAGGACTTGAACATGAAACCAAGCATTTATTCACGTCGCTTGAGCCTGCAGCGGCTGGCCGGTCTGGCACTGGGCGCAGCGTGGGTGGGCGCGCTGGCGCAACCCGCGCCCGTCACGCTGCTCAATGTGTCTTACGACCCGACGCGTGAGCTTTATGTGGAATACAACGCCGCCTTTGCCAAACACTGGAAAGCCAAAACCGGGCAAGACGTGAGCATCAAGCAAAGCCACGGTGGCTCGGGCAAGCAAGCGCGCGCCATCATCGACGGCATTGATGCCGACGTGGCCACGCTGGCGCTGGCCGGTGACACCGACGCCCTGCATGCCAAGGCGGGCGTGATTCCAGCGGACTGGCAAAAGCGCCTGCCGCACAACAGCTCGCCTTACACCTCGACCATCGTGCTGGTGGTGCGCCAAGGCAACCCCAAAGGCATCAAGGATTGGGACGGCCTGGTGAAACCCGGCGTGAGCGTCATCACGCCCAACCCGAAGACCTCGGGCGGCGCACGCTGGAACTATCTGGCCGCCTATGAATTTGCCAAGCGCAAGTACGACGGCGACGCGCAAGCCAAAGAATTCATCAAGAAGCTTTATGCCAACGTGCCGGTGCCCGACAGCGGCGCGCGCGGCTCGTCCATCACGTTCTCGCAACGCAACCAGGGCGACGTGCTTATCAGTTGGGAAAACGAAGCCTATCTGCTCGAAAAAGAATTCGGCGGCAAGGTGGACATCATCTATCCCTCGTTAAGCATCCTGGCTGAGCCAGCCGTGACCGTGGTTGACAAGGTTGTGGACAAGCGTGGCACCCGTGCGGTGGCTACCGCCTATCTTGAATACCTGTACAGCGACCAAGGCCAGGACATCGCCGGCAAGAACTTCTATCGCCCGACCGCGCCCAAGCTTCAGGACAAGTACGTCAAGCAGTTGCCAAGCATCAAACGCTTCACCATTGACGAAGCCTTTGGCGGCTGGGCCAAAGCAGCCAAAGATCACTTTGCGGACGGCGCTACGTTTGACCAGCTTTACACCAATAAATAATGCGCAGGGCATCTGAGCTTGCGGGGCGGGCCGAACTGGCTCAGCGTCCTGCGCTGGCCTGTGGCATCGCCACCCACTGGCCTGCCAGTGCGTGAATCGTGATGCGCTGTTCAAACACCGCCTCCAGCGCCCGGTGGGTCGCGCAATCGGCGCACGGGCCCTGATGCGTGATGCGGCCCTGCGCCATGATGACCATCTCATCGGCGTGCAGCGCCAGCGAGATTTCGTGCAGCACACTGACCACGGTTTTACCTTGCGTCAGCAGCTCACGCACCACGGCCAGCCAGTCGGCCTGGTGCGGCGGGTCCAGATTGGCCAGCGGCTCATCCATCAGCAGCACCTGCGCCTGCACCGCCAGCACGCGCGCCAGCAGCACACGTTGGCGCTCACCGCCGGAGAGCTGGCCGAGCGTGCGGCCACGCCAATCCCAGGCTTGGGTCGCGCGCAGGGCCTGCTCCACCGCCGCGTGATCTTCGGCGCTGGGTGGGGCCAGCCAGGCTTGATGCGGCAAGCGGCCCAGCATGGCAAGGTCCCAGACCGTCAAATCTTCGCCGCTGCTCTCGCTTTGCCCGAGCCAGGCAAGCTGCTGGGCCCGCGACTTGGCCGGCAGGGTGGCGAGCGCCTGGCCCAGCAAAGTGACGCTGCCCGTGTGGGGCAGCAAATGCGCCAGGGCCTTGAGCAAAGTCGATTTGCCAGCCCCGTTGGGGCCGACGATGCTGGTCCAGCGGCCTGCCGGCAAGTCCAGCTCGATGTCTTTCAGTACCTCGGCATTTCCGAGGCTGGCGCAGATGTGGCTTGCGTGAACAGCTATTGAATGCATAGCGTTATTCATCATCTACGGCCACCACTTGAAGCACTGTTGCGCTGCATTAGCCAGAGCAGGTAGCCGCCACCCAGGACGGCGGTCAGCACGCCCACCGGCAACTCCTGCGGTGCCAGCAAGCCGCGTGCCAGCACATCGGCAGCCATCAGCAACACGCCGCCCATCAGGCTGGCGAGCAAAATCAAACGACGGTGCGTGGTCTTGGCAATGGAGCGCACCAGGTGCGGCGCGGCCAGACCGACAAATGCGATCAAACCGGTCTGCGCCACCGCCGCACCCGTCGCCAGAGCCAGCACCGCCACCAGCGTGGCACGCATCTGGGTCAGCGGCAGGCCCAGGCTGGCGGCGCTCGCCTCTCCCAGCGCCAGACCATCGAGCACCGGGCTGAGCCACCAGGCCAGCGCCAGGCAAACGACCCACACCCCCAGCATCACAAACCAGGCACTCCAGCCGACAAAGCCGGTGCTGCCGAGCATGAAGGCCTGCATCGCCTGCATCACTTCAGGTGCCATCAGCATCGCCAACGACGCCAGCGCACCCAGCACGACACCGACAATCACACCCGCCAGCAACAGGCGCATCGTGTGCTGAACACCTTGCGCCAGTAGCAGGGTCAGCAGCACCGCCAACACCGAACCGGCGAACGCGGCACCCGTCAGCCCCAGGCGCACCAGCCATTGCGTGGCAAAGGGTGACACGCCAAAAAACACCAAAGCCAGCGCCACCCCGAGCGATGCGCCCGAGGCACTGCCCAGCAAATATGGGTCGGCCAATGGATTGCGAAACAGCCCCTGCGACACCGCACCGGCCAAGCCCAGCAAGGCCCCGGCAGCCCAGGCACCGAGTGTGCGCGGCAGCCGGATGTCCCACACAATCTGCAGCGCCAGCGGGTCATGCCAAGCCTGGCGCACACTGTCAAGACCGGTACTGCCCACGCTGGCACCCAACAGCAGCAAGCCGCCGCCAGCGACCAACAAACCAAACACCAGCCAATCGGCCGCACGCTGTTGACGCCCGATCTCGGTCATGCGGCTTGTTCCAGCAGGCACTGCGCCATGATGCGGGCCGCTTCGGCCATGCGCGGACCGGGTCGCACCAGCACATCGGTCTGTGCTGGCGAGAAAACGCAGACCTTGTTCAATTGAATGGCACGCAGGCCAGCCCAACCCGGACGCGCCGCCAGGCCGACGTAGTTGCGGTCACCCACCATGATCAGGTCCGGATTGGCACGCACCACAAACTCCGGGTTGAGCAGCGGAAATGGCCCCAGACGGCCCGGCACGATGTTGCCCACCCCCAGGCGTGTCAGCGTTTCGCCAATGAAAGAGCGCTCGCTGGCAGCATAGGGCGCGCTGTTGACCTCAAAATAGACGCGCGTCTGCTTGCTGCTGGCCGGCAGTGACCGGGCCGCAGCGGTAACACTTGCATCGATCACGCGCCAGACCCGTGGCGCATCTGGCACGCCCAGCAGTTGCCCAATCGCCTCCAGCACGCGGCGCACATCGGCATGGGTTTTGGGTTCCAGCGCCACGACCTTGAGTCCAAGCGCCTGCAGACGCGCACCGGCAGGCGAGGACACCGCCATCAGCACCAGATCGGGCTTGAGCGCCACAATGGCTTCGATGTTGGGATCAAGCCCGCCGCCGACCTGCGGCAGGCGCTGCACACTGGGTGGATAGTTGCTGTAGCGGTCCACCCCCACCAGACGCTGGCATTGGCCCAGCGCGCACACGCTCTCGGCCAGGGAGGGCAGCAGGCTCACGATGCGCTGCGGTGACTGCGCCAGCTTGGTCGTCACGCCCCGGTCGTCCGTGATCTCGACCCCGTGGGCCAAACCTGCAAAGGCTAAGACGCAGGCGCTCGCCACGCGGAGTATCCCTGGGTGAATCATGGCCCGTTTTCCCCCACTCCCCCCAACCCCCTCGCCCCGCCGGGCGCGGGGAAGCTTGAACAGCCCATTTGGCCGCGTGTCTTAAGCAGTGCAGTGCCTGTTGCAAATGGCTTTGTCAGTTTGTTGGCCTTCGCATGAAGAAGGTTCAACGTCAAAGACCGCGCTGTCATGCCCGGCCTATGACAAATATCAATAGCTGGCACATCAACAATTACTGTTTCCATTCCATTTTTCATGAAAAAACCTCCTTCCGCTCGGCGCTCAATGCCACCCGACAACCTAATCGTCCCTCCCCTGCCCCAACAGGCCGTCCGGCTTGTACGTCCCGACTTCATACATGCGGCCAAATTGGCTGTTCAAGTTCCCCTTTCGCCCGGCCGGGCGAGAGGGGTTGGGGGAGAGTGGGGGAAGAACCAAGCATCGGCACACCTCACAATCAATCGTATCGAGAGGTTCAAAGCTTGGGCGTCCAGGTCAAGCCCATGTAAAAGCTGCGGGGCTGCTGGTTGTAGCCATAAACCGTCTGGTACTTTTTATCGGTGGCGTTATCCAGTCGCGCCTTGAGCATGACATTGGAAGACAGTTGGTAAGACAGCGACAGGTCGAGCAGCGAATAAGCCGCCAGTGTGGTGTTGACCGTGTTGAAGGTAATGGCATCACTGTAGGCATCGGGCCGCTCGCCGCTGTATTGCAGGTCGGCACCCAGCCGCCACGGCCCCCACGGCAGTGAAACACCGAGCGACAGCAAGGTGGCGGCACGTCGCGCCAGTCTTTGCCCGGTGATCTCATCGACCGGATCCTGCGCCGTCAGACTGGCGCGAACATCACTGGCACCCACGCGGCCCCGGTACGACAACTCCAGCCCGGTATTTCGGGTGCGTCCGATATTGGCAAAAGCCGAACTCAAAAAATCGTAATTGAGCTGATCCTGAATGCGCGTATCAAAATAGGTAGCCCGTAGCCGTTGACTGGCCGCTTGGTACTGCACGCCCAGTTCCCGGCTGCGCGCCAACTCCGGTTTGAGCAGCGGGTTACCAAAGCCGGGCGCAAACAGGTAGCCCAGCGGCGGCGCATTGAAAGCGCTTGAGGTGCTGGCAATCAGCTTGACCTGTTCCGTCAACGCGTAGCCATAGCCCAGAAAGCCGGTGGATTGAGTGAGATCAGCTACTGAGTCATGGCGCAGATTGACCTGCAAGTCGCCCGCACCGAGCTTGCCTTCAATGCCGGCAAATACAGCCGATGCATTGCGCGCCTGGTTATAAGGTGTGGCAAAGGCCGAGTCACTGGCGGCCTCCACATGCTGACGCTGGCGCTCCAGTCCGGCACTGGCCAGCCAGCCCTGGCCCAGGGCCACCGTGTTGACCCAATTCAACAGCGCTGAGCGGGTGTGATAAACATCGGTGGAACCGTACAAGCCATTGTCATGGCTGCGGCTTTGGTCAGCGTGCTCGGCGAGTGTGAGGCGGCTGCGCCAAACGCCCCAGGTGTTGTCGGTAAACAAAGTGGTCTGACTTAAGCGCGTGCTGGAAGTCTGCAGGTCAGTCGGCGCACCGAAGGCATTGTCAAAGGCCGAGTCGCCGGTGGACTGCATGACGCGCAGGCCAAAACTGTGCTCTTTTGACAAGCGCTGCGTGACCGACATGTTGGCGCTGGTGTTGCTGTAGCTATCGGCATCCGGATTGGCACCACCCAATTGCCTACTGTTGATGGCAGAGAAACCGTCGGTTGTGACGCGTGCCACACCGGCGTAAAGTTCGGTGTCACCCCAGCGCGTGCTGACGTTGCCCGCGAGCCTGCGCGACGCACGGGGGCCGACTTCCAGCGACACGCCGGCTGTCGGCGTCTGGCTGCCGCGACGCGTAAAAATCTGCATCACACCCCCCACTGCGCCCGAGCCATAAATGGCCGAGACGTTGCCGCGCACGATTTCAACGCGTTCGATGCTGTCGAGCATCAAATGCTCCAGGCTGACCGAGCCCGATGCATCCTGCTTGTTTTGCGGCACGCCGTCGATCAGGACCAGGGTTTGCAAAGACGGGGCACCGCGCATGAAGACGCTCGATACGGTGCCGATGCCGCCATTTTGAGTGCGCTGCAGGCCCGCCTCCCGCTGCAGCAAGCTCACCAGATCGCTGGCTTGCGAGCGATCAATATCCTGGCGTGTAATGACCGTGGTGTGGGGTAAAGCCGAGCCGATCAGTTGTTCATTGCGGCTGGCCGTGACCACCACCTCCGGCAAGGGCCGTGTCTCGAGCGTCTGTGAATGCGAAGAAGTGGAAGCGGCTAAAGCCAATGCAAGTGCCGCAAGCTGTGCACGCAAAAAAAAGGTTTTCATAGAAGGAAGAAGTCATCAAATGCCCTCACTGTCGTCCCCGACAGTGCCTGAGCGTCACGGCTGTACGACACGCGTGCAACCACCGTGTTGGCCGGTATCCGGGCTGGTGGATGCGACCCCCATCGCCTTCCCAAGCGCGTGTTCAAAGCGCTCAGTGGCTGTGATGGGAGCGGAGCCTTGCGACTCGTCCACTTACCGTTGCGGGGGCAGCGCAGGTTAGGTCTGCTGTTTGCAGCAACACCCTCCTGCTTCCCGTTGAACTGCGGCGTGTGAACCACACCGCGAGCACCAACGGCTTGCATTCTACAGCCAGCCGGGTCTGCAAACCCTACAATACAGCGCTATGTCGGACCCCTCCCAAATCGACCAGATTGCCGAGCGCATCGAGCGTTTGCTGGTGCGCTATGAAGAGTTGCAGCGCACCAATGCGCTGTTGGATGCAAAGGTTGACACCCTGACACAAGAGCGTGATTCGCTTAAATCGCGGCTCGGCGCGGCGCGCGCCCGGGTCGATGCCCTGTTGGATCGCCTGCCTGAGGCAGCGGCCAGCCAGGCACAGAAAGGCATGCCATGAAACAGCTTGAAGTGCAGATCATGGGGCAAAGTTATCTGTTGGGATGCCCCGACGGAGGCGACGCCCGCCTGCTTGACGCGGTCGAGCGCGTGGATACCGCCATGTGCAAAATCCGCGAAGGCGGCAAGGTCCGCTCGCGTGATCGCATCGCCGTGCTGGCCGCCATCAACCTGGCCTTTGACTTGGCCGACCACAGCGCAAAGCCTGAACGGGCAAGCATCGCGCCGGCGTCCGAAAGAGGCGCTGCGCCTGCCACCGATCCAACCGGCGCGGGCGGCGACGTTCTGTTGAACTCGATCCTGGAGCGACTCGATGCCGCTTTGGGTGACGATGGACGGCTGATTTGACAGACAACTTGCTTGTGCGCCCGATGCGCGTTCTGGTTCTACAATCAAACGCGTCTGCCGTGCTCATCGGGCTTTATAGTTCCTTGAACCAATGCTCTTAGAGCCCGGGCTTGGAACATCGCTGCTCAGGCGTGATCATCTCGCGTTAGATGAACCCAATGTGCAGTTGACCTTGCCCACCTGAACCCAGGTTCAGGATGCCGGTCTGGTGGCACGGCAGACACCTTTCTTTCAAATTCTCCATTGAGAGAATTAAAAGATAAGCTCAGGTTGTATCACCACATTTCCGACAGACCTACGGTGCGTTTGGGGCGACAACGGGCAGCACCGCCGTGTTGTCCTTCTGCCGCAGCACCTTGCGTTTGGCAATCCCCACAAAGTGCTCGATGTCGTCCACGATGGAGAAGAAGCTCGGCGTCACCAGCAGGCTCAGGATCGTGGACGTGATCAGGCCGCCAATTACGGCCGCGGCCATGGGTGCGCGAAAACTGTTGTCTGCTTCGCCGAGACCAATCACCAGCGGCAGCATTCCCGCCACCATGGCGATGGTGGTCATGATGATGGGGCGCGCCCGCTTGTGGCAGGCGTCTAGTAGCGCGTCGAAGCGGCTCATGCCAAAGTCACGACGGGCCATGATTGCGTAGTCCACCAACAAGATGGAGTTCTTGGTCGACACGCCAATCAGCATCACCAGCCCGATGAAGGACGGCATGGACAGCATCCTGCCGCTAACCAGCAAGCCGATGAAGGCGCCACCAAAGGACAGGATGACCGCCGGCAAAATCGAGATCGGGTGCAAGAAGTCCTTGAACAACAAGACCAGCACGATGTAAATGCACAGCACACCGGTCATCATGGCCATGCCAAAGCCGGCCACCATCTCGGCCTGCACTTCGGCGTCGCCGATCTCCAACTGCTGCACGCCCGCTGGCAGGTTCACGATGCTGGGAAACTTGGCCACTGCGGCGCTGACGTCGCCCAGCGGCACGCCGGACAGCTCCACCTCGAAGTTGACATTGCGCACGCGGTTCAGACGGCTCACCATGGCAGGCCCGCTGGACATTTCAAACGTGGCCACCTGGCTCAGCATCACCGGGCCTTTAACACCGGGCACCATCAAGCGACCCAACAGTTCGAGGTCCTGGCGCGCATCGGTGGCCAGCTTGACGACGATGGGCACCTGGCGCTGGCTCAGGTTGAGCTTGGCCAGCGCCGATTCGTAGTCGCCCACCGTGGCAATGCGCAGGGTCTCGGCAATCGCCGCGCTGGTCACCCCCAGTTCGGCGGCGCGGGCATTGTCCGGGTGGATCGCCACTTCGGCGCGCGTCAGGCTGGCGCTCGATGAAATATTGCCCAGGCCGGGAATCTTGCGCAAATCCTTCTCGATCGCCGCCGCTGCCAGGGTCAAAGCCAGCGGGTCTTCGCCCTTGAGTGCCAGCTGGTATTTTTCACCCGAGCCGCCCAGGCCGACCTTGAAGCGGGTCCCCGGCAGTTCGGACAGCGCGGTGCGCATCTGGTTCTCGATCACCTGTTTGACCGGGCGCTTGCCCCGCTCATCCAGCAACACGGTCAGCGTCGCCTTGCGCACTTCCGTGCTGGCTCCGCCCTGGAATGGGTCCGCGCCCACGCTGCCACCACCAGCCGTTGTGTAGACGCTCTTCACGTGCGGCACTTTGCCAATCAGGGTGCGAGCCTGCTCGGCCGCCGCTCGGGTTTGCGCCAGCGTGGTGCCGGGAGCCAACTCCAGGTAGACCTGGGTCTGGGAGTTGTCGTCCGGCGGAATGAAGCCACTGGGAATCAACGGCACCAGGAACAGCGAGGCAATGAAGAAGGCTATGGCCGAGAACATCGTGATCCAGCGGTGGTGCAGCGTCCAGCGCGTGGCGCGCAGGTACAGCGGCATCCACACCGGCTCCTGGTGCACATGGGTGGACGGCTTCATCATGTAGGCCGCCATCATGGGGGTCAGCAGGCGCGCCACCATCAGCGAGGCAAATATCGCGAACACCGCCGTCCAGCCAAATTGCTTGAAGAACTTGCCCACAATCCCGCTCATGAAGGCGGTCGGCAGGAACACGGCAATCAAGGCAGAGGTGGTGGCGATCACGGCCAGGCCGATCTCGTCGGCCGCCTCCATGGCGGCCTTGTAGGGTGTCTTGCCCATGCGCAGGTGGCGCTCGATGTTTTCCACCTCCACAATCGCATCGTCCACCAAAATGCCGATCACCAGCGAGAGCGCAAGCAGCGTCACGATGTTGGTGGTGAAGCCCATGTAGTGCATGCCGATGAAGGCCGGAATGGCCGACAGCGGCAACGCCACCGCCGATACAAAGGTGGCGCGCCAGTTGCGCAGGAAGAACCAAACGACGATGACCGCCAGCAGGGCTCCTTCGTACAGCATGGTCATGGACGCGTCAAATTCCTCTTGCACCGGGGTCACAAAGTCAAAGGCCTGGGTCAGCTCCAGATCGGGGTGCAGGGCCTTGAGTTCGGCCAGCGCCTTGTGCACGGCGGCACCCACTTCCACCTCACTGGCGCCCTTGCTGCGGGTGATCTCGAAGCCCACCACCGGCTTGCCGTTGAGCGTGGCAAAACTGCGCTGTTCGGCCACGGTGTCTTTGACACTGGCGATATCCATCAGGCGCAGGCGTTTGCCGTTGGAGAGGCTTAGCTCCACGCCGGACAGTTGCTCGACCGTGGCCACGGTGGCCAGCGTGCGCATGGGCTGCTCGGAGCCACCCAGGTCGGCGCGGCCACCGGCGGCATCAAGCTGCACCTGTTTGAGCTGGCGTGAGACGTCGGCCGCCGTGGCGCCCAGGCTTTGCAGCTTGAGCGGGTCCAGCGCCACCTGCACCTCGCGGGTCACGCCGCCCACGCGGGCCACCGAGCCCACGCCTCGCACACCCAGCAGCGCGCGGGTGATGGTGTTATCGACAAACCAGCTCAGCGCCTCTTCGTCCATACTGCCAGAGCGGATGGTGAAGGCCAGGATTGGCGCACCCGACAGGTTCATCTTGCTGACCACCGGGTCGCGCAAATCGCCGGGCAGGTCGCTGCGCACCTGCTGCACCGCGCTGCGCACATCGTCCACTGCCTCCTGCGTGGGCTTTTCCAGGCGGAACTCGGCGGTCACCGTGACGCTGCCATCCTGCACATTGGTGTAGATGTTTTTCAGGCCCTGCAGCGACGCAATGGCGTTCTCCAGCTTGCGGGCAACTTCGGTTTCCAGTTGCGCCGGTGCGGCACCGGGCAGGCTGGCCGACACGGTGACGGTGGGCAGCTCCATGTCCGGGAACTGCTGTACCTTCATGGCGTGGAAGGACATGAGCCCGGCCAGCGTGAGCAGCACAAACAGCATGACTGCCGGGATGGGGTTTTTAATGGACCAGGCGGAGAAATTCATTGGATTTGATCCCTAATTGCCAGCAGCTTGCGCAGGCTTTTCGTGGGCTGCAGCACTATCCACTACCTTGACCAGGTCGCCCTCGGCGAGGAAGCTGCCGCCGCTGGCCACCAGCTTGTCTTCGGGTTTGACGCCGCTCTGGATTTCGATCTGGTCGCCCATCACGCGGCCGGTCTGTACCTTGACCCGGGCCACGCGGCTGTCGGCGCCGACACGCGCCACGTAGCTGAAGCCGTCGCGCACGACGACGGCGGTTTGTGGCACCGTCAGGCCACCGGATCTGCCCAGCTCAAACTCGCCACGGGCATACATGCCTGGTTTGAAGCTGGCGGCAACGCCGGGCGCTGCGCCCAGCAGGTCCACATACACCAAGCCATTGCGGCTGCTGGCATCGACCGTGGGGGCCAGGTTGCGCACCTTGCCCTTCAATTGCGCACCGCTGGGGGCGGTGACCAGCACGCTGGTGCCGGGGGTGATGCGGCCCAGTTCGGCGGAAGTGACTTCGCCGCGCCACTCCAGGCGGCCCTGGCGGATCAGTTTGAACATTTCGGTGCCAGCGCCGACCACCGCGCCCACGGTGGCCATGCGGGCCGAAATGATGCCACTGTCCGGTGCCAGCAAATGGGTGTTCCGCAGGCGCAGCAGTTGTGCGTCGAGTTGGGCCCTGGCCGACTGGACACGGGCCTTGCCGGTCTGTTCCTGGGTCAGGTACTGGTTGACCTGCTGGGCGCTAATGGCTCCGCTGCCCTGCACGGCGCGGGCGCGGTCAGCGTTCGCTGCTGCTTCCGCAGCATTGGCCTGGGCCTCGGCCACGGCGGCGCGGGCCAGGCTCACATCCGCCTGCACACTCTCTGCGGCGAAGCTGGCCAGCAGTTGACCACGCTTCACCGCATCACCCACCTGGGCGTGTAGCTCGGCCACACGCAGGCCGTTCGCTTCGGCACCGACGCTGGCTTCCTGCCAGGCGGCCAGGCTGCCATTGGCGGACAGCTTGATGGTCAGCATGCTGCTCCTGGGTTGGGTCAGGGCGACGGTCAGCGCGGGCTTGCCGGCTGCCGCGGGCTTGGCGGCATCGGCGGCCAAGCTTCGGGCAGCAAACAGGTACAGGGCGGCCAGCGTCACTACGATAGTAATAACCAGACCCAGGGTAAGTGGTTTGAAGGTGAGCTTGCCGGCAAGGGAATTGGATTGGAGGTTCATGGTGGTGTCGCGTCGCGTCAATAAATGGGGGGATAACTTTGGGGCAGGGTGGGTCACTTCGCAGCGCTGGAAGTTCGCATCTGGGGCGCAAAGCCGCCGCCCAGTGCGCGGTAAAGGGACACCCACGCCCGGTTGCGCTCGAGAGTCAGATTCAGCTGGGCCGACTCGGAGCCCAGCGCATTGCGCCGGGCATCTTCCAACTCCACCAGGCTAGCCAGGCCCTGGCCAAAGCGCGCCTGGGTGGCGGCCAGTGACTCGGCGTAGCCCTGGGTGGAAACCTTGGCGTCTTGCGTGCGGGTGTCGGTACTGTTCAGGTTGACCAGGGCCTCTTCCACTTCACGCACGGCCTGGCGAACCTTGGCGCGGTAGACGGTCACGACGGTCTGGTAGTTGGCCTCGGCCGATGTGACCGCTGCTGCCCGCAGGCCGCCGTCAAAGATGGGCAGACTGAGCGCTAACGGGCCAAAGGACCAGGTGGTGCCATTCTGGTCGACCCCGTTGGTGCCCAGACGCGTGCCGGCAATCGAACCCGCCAGGCTCAGGCGCGGCAGGCGCTGGGCCTTTGCCGCGCCGACCTGGGCGCTGGCGACCATGACATCGCGCTCGGCGCTGAACACGTCGGGGCGCTGGGCAATCGTCTGGGTCGGCACGCTTGCTATTGAAATAGTAGCTACTTGCGTAGGTTTCACGAGGGCTAACGCCAGTTTTTCCTTTAGTGTTGGCTCGGCAATGGCGGTCAGGGCGACCAGCGCCTTGGTGTCGAGCTCACACAAGGCCGCTTGCTGGGTGACGCGGCTGCTGCCGTCGGCCGCGCTGGCCCGCGCCATGGCGGCGACGGACGGGGCCACAAAGCCGACCCCGGCGTTGATCTCGGTGAGGCGTGCGGTTTCCTGGCGCGAAGCGGCATCACGCCGGGCCAGCGCCAGTTGCTGGGTGCAGGTCGACAGGCTGTAATACAGGTTGGCCACCTCAGCCGCCACCGACACGCGGGCGTCATGCCACTGGGCCTGACTGCCTTCGACATTGGCCTGCGCGGCGCGGCTGACGGCACGGTTGGCTCCCACCAGATCGATTTCCCACGCCGCTTGCAGGCCGGCCTGGCTGGTATTGGTGACCGGTAAGTCGGGCAGGCTCACCCCCCGGCTGCCGGATACCTGGGCGCCAACATTGGGTAGCAGGGCGGAATGGGCCGCTGCCTGCTGCGCACGCGACGCTTCCACGCGCGCCAGCGCCTGGGACACCGACGGGCTGGCGGCCTGCGCCGCGGCAATCAGTTCCACCAGCAAGGGGTCACCCTGTTGCTGCCACCATTGGGTCAGCGCGGCCACGCTGCCCTGGTGGGGCAGGGGCGCGTACCACTGGGCGGGGGCGTCCATGCTGACCTGGGTCGGGGGCAAGAAGCCGGAACAGCCAGACAGCGCCAGCGCGGCGGCCAGCGGCACAAATGTGCGCAATGGTGGTCGAATCTTCATCATTTTGTTGGTTTTGCCGGGCGGTGGGAGCGTCGTGACAATGTCGGTGGATGAACGGGATTTTGTTCGGCGGGCCTGGCTTTGGCTTTCATTTTCGCGCCTGGGGGTGTGTCAGGGCGTGCGCGGCGCCGGGCTTCGGCGGCCGTCAGGGCCATGGCGTAGTCCACTAGCCGGTCGCAATACACATCGAGCGCGGAGTGGGATGCGATCAGCCCGGGGCGCACGCCGTTAGTGACGTCCGTGCTGATCTGCAGCATTACGCCCATGCCACTGATCGCCAGACAGAGCCGGTGGATTTCGTCGTCGGGCTGGGCTACACCAAGGTGGCGGCACAGCGCGGTGGTCAGTGCGTCGTGGGCCGGCTTGATAGTGCGCTGCACCTCTTCCTGCCAGATGCCGGTGGGCTCCAGCATTTCGCGCAAGTGCAGCTTCATGCACTGCTGCGCCAGGTGGCTTTGTTTGAGGGGGTCCACAAAGGTACGCATCAGCGTGGTGATAGAAACTTGCAGCGGCTGGCTCGGGTTGTCTAACTGTTCGGGGGGGACCGCCGGATTGATGCGGGGGTCAGTGAACACAGCCTTGTAGAGGCCTGCCTTGTCACCAAAATAGTAGCTGATAGAGGCAATATTGACTTGGGCCGCCAGTGCTATTTCGCGTGTGGAAGTCTTGGCAAACCCCTTTTCGGCAAACCGACCCAATGCGGCGTTGAGCAGGCGCTTGCGTGCTTCGACGCCGTCGCTGCGCAGGGCCTTGGTCGTTTGCGGGGCAGAATCAGACGTTTTTGTCATGGGGAGCGATTCTAGTCTAGTTAAAACAAACGTTTGATTAACATAATCCCCGCCCACGGTGGGGTTTTGGTAGGGCCAACATTCACGCGGCGGTCAACTTTGAAAGCCGCTGTCAACCCCGTTTCACCCCTTCAGCGTTAAGGACACAGTGCGTGCTTGCAGTGCGAACGCGAAAAGCTCACAATTTGCCAATCCAGAAGATTCAGAAAACCCTGAAGCAACAACCTCACGAAGGAACTCGATGAAAAAGCTGATTCTCTTGTCCGCGGCAGCGCTTGCCAGCGGGCTAGCCCTGGCGCAAGAAGTGGGACGGGTGATTTCTGCCACGCCGGTCATGCAACAGGTTAATTCACCGCGGCAGGTCTGCAGCACCGAGTCGGTGGCGGTGCAACGCCAGCGCAGCGGTGCTGGCGCGCTGATGGGGGCCCTCGCCGGCGGTGCCATGGGCAATGCCATCGGCGGCGGTGCCGGAACAGTCGCTGCGACCGTGCTTGGTATTGTGGGTGGTGCCGCCCTGGGGGACCAGTTGGAGGGCGGGCAGACGGCGCAGGTTCAAGACGTGCAGCGCTGCACAACGCAAAACTCGCTGGAAAGCCGGACCGTGGCTTACCACGTGGTCTATGAATATGGTGGCAAGCAATTCTCAGTGCAAATGCCCAACCATCCGGGTACCACAGTTCAACTGCAAGTCACCCCGGTCGGGGCAAGCAATCAGACGAACCAGGCGGCGGACAACACGCGCTATGCGCAATCGCCCCAACCTGTCTATGTGCAAACGGCGGATGTGCCAACCGTCTATGCGCAACCAAGTTACGTTGTAATGGCACCGCCGGTGTATTCGGGCTATTACCAGCCAAACTACATCGCGCCATTTGTTCTGGGACTCGGGGTTGGCTATTTGGGCGGTTTTGGTGGCCCCAGGCATCGCCACGGCCACTGGCGCTAGGGCCTGGTTTGCCGCTCCGATCCTCTCGCAGCGCTGACCGCTGACGCCGGTCGTTGTGATTGCGCATGACGCTTGAACCCTGGCTGATCATGGAACTGGCCGCGCTCGGTCTTTTCACGGGCTTTCTGGCTGGCCTGCTTGGCATTGGTGGGGGCATGCTGATGGTGCCCTTTATCACCATCATAGTCTCGCACCGGGGTGTCGCACCCGACTTGTCGGTAAAAATGGCGATTGCCACTTCCATGGCAACGATTATTTTTACCTCCATTTCCAGCGTGCGTGCGCATCACAAACGCGGTGCCGTTCGCTGGGACCTGGTCAAGGGACTGGCACCCGGTATTGTGTTGGGCGGCGTGATCGCCAGCATGGGCGTTTTCGCCCTATTAAAAGGCTCATGGCTGGCCTTGTTTTTTGCAGCCTTTGTGAGTTTTTCTGCGACCCAGATGTTTCTGGACAAAAAGCCAGCGCCGACAAGACAAGTGCCCGGTCGCGCTGGTTTGGTGACCTCCGGCAGCGTGATCGGCTTCTTGTCCGGACTGGTGGGGGCCGGTGGCGGCTTTATCAGCGTACCATTCATGACCTGGTGCAATGTGTCGATTCACAACGCAGTAGCGACCTCGGCCGCACTGGGTTTTCCAATTGCACTGGCCAACGTGGTCGGCTACGTGATCAGCGGTCAGACTGTACAAAATCTGCCGCCACATTCGTTCGGCTACATCTGGCTGCCTGCGCTGGTCGTGATTGCAAGTTGCAGCGTCCTGACCGCGCCACTGGGTGCCCGGGCTGCGCACAGACTGCCGGTGAAACCCCTTAAGCGCGTGTTCGCCAGTATCCTCTACCTGCTCGCCGCCTATATGCTCTACAAGGGCCTCAGCAGCATGTGATTTGGGGGGCTTTTCGTCGCACAATGGCAGCATCCCTGACAACCGGAGCCCTACCATGATCGACTTGCATTATTGGCCCACGCCCAATGGCTGGAAAATTTCCATCATGCTTGAAGAATGCGCCCTACCCTACCGGGTGCGCCCCGTGAACATCGGCAAGGGTGAGCAATTCGCGCCCCAATTTCTGACCATCAGTCCAAACAACCGCATGCCCGCCATCGTCGATGATGCACCGGCGGGCGGCGGTGCGCCGATTGCCGTGTTCGAGAGCGGTGCCATCCTGCTCTACCTGGCCGAAAAAACCGGGCTATTCATGCCCGTCGATTTGCGCGAACGCTATCAGGTGCTGCAGTGGCTAATGTGGCAAATGGGCGGTCTGGGCCCGATGGCCGGGCAGAACGGGCACTTTTTGCTGTACGCGCCCGAGCCAGTTCCCTACGCCATCGATCGTTATGGCAAAGAGGTCAACCGCCTTTACGGCGTGCTCAACACCCAGCTCGGCAACACCGGTGCCTATGTCGCTGGGGCAGACTATTCAATTGCGGACATGGCGATCTTCCCGTGGATTCGCACACATCAGGCGCAGAAAGTGTCTCTTGTCGATTTCCCCCACATCGAGCGCTGGTACAACGCGATTTTTCAACGCCCCGCCGTCCAGCGCGGCCTTGAATTGTTAAAAGACCTGCGTGCCAACACGATGTCTGAAGAAGCGCGCAAGGCACTCTTCGGGCAGACCGCACAGAGCGTGCGCGACGGGGTTCACAAACTCGCCTCGTGAGCGACACGGTGGCCTGTCATCGTCCGGCGCAGCGCTGGCTGCACCTCGCCTGGCCGCTGGCCACGCTGCTGGCCGTTGCGGCGCAGGCGCAAGGAACCGGTGCCTTCGTCGCTAGCCTGAGCCCGCAAGGCGAGGTACGCAGCGTGCAGCAAATCGCCATTCGCTTCAGTCAGGATATGGTGCCGCTGGGCAGCGTCGACGCCGCTGCGCCACTACAACTCGATTGCGGCAACGCGCCGGTGCCTTCGCAACGCTGGGTTGATACGCGGCGCTGGGTGGCTGAGTTCAAGACAACGCTGCCCATTGGCACGCGCTGTGCCCTGCGACTGCAAACCAGTCTGAAGTCGCTGGCGGGGTTCCTGGTCGCAGCAGCGGGCCCATGGTCTTTCAACACTGGCGGCCCCAAGGTGAGCTGGCAACAACCCTACAGCGGCAGTCGCTTGACCGAACAGCAAGTCTTTTTGCTGGTTGCCGACGCGCCGCTGGCGCGCGATACCTTGCACGCCGCCCTGCGCTGTCAAGTCGGTGCGCAAAGTCCACAGGCCGTGAGCCTGCTTGACTTGGCCGCAACCCGCGAGCAGTGGAAGCAGGCCCGTGGCGAAGACACGTTTGTACCTGAGCGCACGGTCGCACTGCGTTGCACGCAGCCACTGCCACCCGACACCACGATGCAACTGGTCTGGGGCCGCGCTGTTGCCACCCCCTCGGGCGTGGTCAGCGGCAGTGACCAGTTGATCGGGCCATACCGGGTGCGTCCACCCTTCAGCGCCAAAGTGGTCTGCCAGCAAATCGCTGGCACGCCGGGTTGCGATCCGCGACAAAGCTTGCGCATCGAATTCAGTGAACGCGTCAACGTCGAAGACCTGCGACAGGTCCGCCTGCACGATGCGCAGGGCCAGGCGATCAAGCTCCAAATTGAGCCAGATAACCAGACCGCCACCGCACAGGCCCTGAGTACTGAAGCCAACCGCCCCGACGCGCTGCTGCCTGAAGGCAGCAGTTTAAAGCTGCACCTGCCTGTTGCCTTGCAAGACGCCGATCACCGGCGTTTAAGTAACCAGAGCGAGTTTCCAAAAACCATCCCGATGGCAAAACTGCCACCCTACCTGGGGTTCACCGACACTGCTGCCGTGCTGCCCTGGGCCAGCGGCCAAGTGGCACGCTGGCCGCTGGCGGTGCGACGACTGGAGGCCAGCGTGCCGGTGCAAGTGCTGCGCATCGGTGGCGAAATGCGCGACAGCGCGCAAAGCGGCGATGCGCTGCAACAGCGCGCTGAGGCCTCGGCCAGCGCGCTGGCCCTTTGGCATAGCGCCCCGAGCTGGCCGCAGCGCAGCGCAGCGGCAGCCCCGATCTACCCGGTGCTGGCACAGCAACAGCGCCCCTGGGCCGATTTACAAACCCAGATCGTTACCGGCACGGCCTTAGATAGCCTGAATTTCGTGCCGCTCGATCTCAAGCAGCCGGGTCTGTACCTGCTGGAGGCGCACAGCCCGCGCTTTGGCACCTATTTGACTGCCGCGCTGGCGGCGCGCGATGCGCCACCGACGGCCAGCATCGAGCCACGCGCCAGTCTGCTGCAAGTCACCAACCTCAACTTGAGCGTGCGGCTTTCCACTTTGGGCGACTCGCTGCTGTGGGTAACCGCCATCGACAGCGGTCTGCCGGTGCCCGGCGTTGCGGTGGACTGGCTGACTTGCCACGGCAAACTGCTGGCGCAAGGCAGCACCGACAGCCAGGGCTTGTTGAAGGTCAGCGCCAGCCGCCTGCAGCCGGCCGAGGCAGAATCCTGCCCCAGCCCGAGCGGGCCGCGTCACGGCGGCGTGGCCGTGGTGGCGCGCAAAGGCGATGACATGGCCTTGCTGAGCGACATTGGAGCCCGTTATAGCTACGAATATGATAGCTACTCACGCAGGTCCAACCTTGGCCACACGGTATTAGACCGTACACTTTTCAAAATCGGTGAAAGCGTTCACCTGCAGCACTTGCAGCGTGTTCTGACGCTTGATGGTTTTGCTGCGCCGGCACCCGGCACCGGCCGGGTCGAGATTCGTTTCCAGGATAGCAGCGTCGCCGCTACGCTGGACCTGCAATGGAACGCCCAGGGCAGCGCCAACAGTCAATGGACGATTCCGGCTTCCAGCAAACTCGGCCGCTACACCGCCAGCGTCACCGGTCCCGATGGTGGCACGCACCAGGCGAGTTTTCAGGTCGAAGAATTTCGCTCCCCAGTCTTCGAAGCCGGCCTGTCGGGCCAGGCGCAGTGGCAGGGCGGCCAGCAACGCCTGCCCGTCAACCTGCGCCTGAGTTACCTCGCCGGTGGTGCGGCAGCGGGTGAGCCGGTCACGCTGCAAGGCCAGTACCGCCTCGGTGCCGAGGCACCGGTGGCGGGCTACAGCTTCAGCGACGCCACCCTGCCAAACTGGAAAGCACCCAATTTTGCGCCGCAGCCAACGCAGCTTGACGCGCAAGGTCAGCGTCGTCTTGATCTGGCAGTACCGGCACTGGATCGCCCGGTCACCCTGCACGCCGAGATGAAATTCTCTGATCCGAACGGCGAAGTGCAAACTGTGGCGCAGCGTTTTGCCTTGTGGTCGGCTGACACGCGGCTGGGGGTGCGCGCCACAGCGGAGCTGCGGGCGGGTCAGATGAAGCGCAGCGTGCGCGTCAAGGCGCTGCTGCTGGACGCCAACAACCAGCCGCTGACCCGGCGCCGGCTGGACATCACGGCGCAGGCGGTGCGTTGGGGCCAACCCGGCAAAAGCAGCGCGCTTGATCTGCTGGGCAGTGCAAAGCCGGTTTGCAGCCGCAGCAGCGACGAGCGCGGTCAAATTGATTGCGAATGGAACGATTTGCCAGAAAAGATAGAGTCCGCCTGGCTCTTTGCCGTGACCGGCGCGGACAGCCTGGGCCAGCGCATCAGCAGCAGTGTGGCACTGCATGAATACCAGTTGCGCTGGGCACCCAGCAGCGAAGTGCTCTCGCTTGCTGCCGAGCAGACCCAGCCATTGGCCGCCGGTGCGGCGGCGCGGCTTGTCGTGCAAGCACCCTTCTGGCCCGCCAGCCTGCTGCTTAGCGTCGAGCGCGAGGGCGTGCTACAGGCCAGCACGCATCGTTTGACGCAGGCGCGCAGCCTGATTGAGCTGCCGCTGCAAGCCCGTTTTGCGCCCAATGTGCAGGTCAGGGCACGTCTGGTGCGCGGTCTGGCCGACCTGCCCGCCAGCACACCCGGCGCACCCGAACCTGCATTAGCAGCAGAGCACGTGCTGGCGCTCAAGATCGCGCCGGACCGCTTCGCGCTGGATGTGTCCTTGCAAGCCGAGCCAGCGCAACTGCGCCCCGGTGGCAGCACGCGGGTGCAGATCAAAGTGCGCCAGCGCAGCGACGGCGCACCCGCCGCGTATGCTCGCGTCACGCTGGTCGCGGTGGATGAGGCGCTGCTCGCGCTCAAGGACAACCCGAGTTGGGACGTTCTGACAGCCATTTTGCGCGAGCGCGCGCCCGGTGTTCGCGGCGGCGCGCTGGATGACCTGATCCGCCGTCATTTGCGTTTTGGCCCGCAACCTGGCTACTGGCCACCCGACGACCAGGCGCGCCGCGCCGTCGCGCCACCGGGGGCCATGGCAAAAATGGCGATGCCCGCGCCAGCACCGGCCAGCGCCATGCGCGCTGAGTTGGCAGCCGGGCCAGCGCAAGACAGTGCCAGCCAACCCGGCGACGACAGCGGTCGTGTGCGTCAGGATTTCAGCTCGCTGGCGTTGTGGCGCACGGATGTGGAACTTGACGCGCAAGGCCAGGCCAGCGTGCCGGTCAGTTTTAACGACAGCCTGACGCGCTGGCGTGTCGTCGCCATTGCGCTGGGCGGTGCCGAGCGTTTTGGTCACAGTCAAACCAGCGTGCAGGTCAGCCAGCCCTTGCAGTTGTACTCGGGTTTGCCGCCACTCTTGCGCAGTGGCGACCGTCTGACGCAAAAGGTGACGCTGCGCAATACCGGCAGCGTGCCCTTGAGTTTGCAATTTTCGGCACAGGCCAAGCTCCTGCTGGCGGCTGATGCAGCAGCTGCGCCAGATTGCAACAGCGCCAGTCGGCAGAATCATTGCGCGCCAGCCAACCCAACGCAGGACGCCCTGGCCAGAGGCTTGAGCCTGCAACGCAGCCTGAAGCTCGAACCCGGCCAAGCGCAGGACCTGGCCTGGCCGGTGGCAGTGCCGGCCGGGGTTGATCGGCTGGACTGGACGCTTGAGGCCCGCAGTCAGGACGGTCAGACGCACGACCGCTTGCAAGTCAGCCAGCGCGTTATTCCGGCCTTGCCGGTCACCGTGCGCCAGGCCACGCTGCTACAGATCAAGGGCGAGACGCGCCTGCCCGTGAACCGCCCAAGCGACGCCCAGCCCGGCTTGGGCGACGTGCAAATCGCCTTGAGCGACAGCCTGGTGCGCAGCGCCTTGCAACAGGTGCGCCAATGGATGGCCGACTACCCGTATGCCTGCCTGGAGCAAAAGGCGAGCAAATTGGTGGTGGCAGGGGACGCCACCGGCTGGGCTAAATTAATGGCCGAATTGCCTAAATACCTAGATGCACAGGGCCTGGCGCGCTATTTTAGTGAGAGCAATTTGACTGGCAGTGAAACGCTCACGGCCTACCTGCTGGATTTGTCAGCGGCACAAAACTGGTCCATTCCAGCTGACTCGCGCCAACAGATGCTGGCTGGCCTGCAGCGCGCTCTGCAACCCAAGACCAGCGCGCAGGACTGGCAGCCACTGCCCTCCAACGCCAGCACCCAGGCCCGTCTGCTGGCCTTGCAGGCCACGCTGGCTGCTTATGGCCAATTTGACCAGGCCAGCGCCCTGCCGGTGCGCCCGGACGAGCTCAGCACGCTGCCAACGCTGTCGCTCACCGACTGGGCGCGCACCTTGCTGGCGCTCCCCGCCACGCCCGCCAGCAACGCCGCTTTGCAACAAGCCGCCGGGCAACTGCGCAGCCGCTATGACGTGCAGGGCACGCGCCTGAATTGGCGCAACGATGAGCGCAACCATTGGTGGTGGTGGATGTGGAGCGATGATGTGGCGATCGCCCGCAGCACCCTGCTGGTCCAGCAGTGGCAGGCGCGCGATGCCGCCTGGCAGGCTGATCTGCCGCTGCTGGTGCAGGGACTGATCGCCCGCCAGCAACAGGGGCGCTGGAGCACCACTGTGGGCAATGCCTGGGGCTCACTGGCCTTGCAGCGCTTTGCGGCAACAGTCGAAGCCGGACCGGTGACCGGGCAGACGACGCTGGCCCTGAGCGGCGCCACGCCAGAGCGGGTGACGCTGAACTGGCCACAGCCCGCCCGTACGCTGCTGCGCCCACAAGGCAGCGCGCCGCAAGGCACGCTGAGTTTGAGCCACCAGGGCAGCGGTGCCCCTTGGGCGAACGTCAGCATCACGGCGGCAGTGCGCTTGCAGCAGCCGCGCCAGGCAGGTCTGCAGGTTGAGAAGACCATCACGCCGATCGAGCAAAAGCAGCCCGGTCAATGGTCGGTCGGCGATGTGGCGCGCGTCACGCTCAAGCTGCAGTCGCAAGCCGAATTAACCTGGGTCGTGGTCAATGACCCGGTCCCCTCGGGTGCCACTATTTTGGGCCGGGGCCTGGGGCGCGAAAGCCAGCTCGCCCAACAAGGCCAAAGCAGCAGTGGCTGGGCCTGGCCCACCTCCATCGAACGTGCCTTTGACAGCTTTCGCGCCTACTACCGCTGGGTGCCACGCGGTAACTGGAGCGTCGAGTACACCCTGCGGCTGAACAACGCCGGCCAGTTCGAGCTACCCGCCACGCATGTCGAGGCGATGTACGCACCCGACATTTTTGGTGAAAGCCCGAATGCGGTCTGGTCGGTTCAGTCCGGTGCCGTTGAATGACCGGTGCGCGCCCAGAACTTTGAACAACCCACGCTGAAAGCCAGGCATGATTGAATTTTTCTTTGACTGCTCGAGTCCCTGGACCTATCTGGCCTTCCACAACCTGCAGCCACTGGCGGCTGAGTTGCATGAGCCGGTGCGCTGGCGACCGGTTCTGGTGGGCGGCATTTTCAATGCCGTCAACCCGAGCGTCTATGCCATGCGCGAGAACCCGGTGCCGGCCAAATGGGCGTATATGCTCAAGGACATGCAGGACTGGGCACGCCAGGCGGGACTGAAGATTGCGTTCCCGCCCAAAGTGTTCCCGGTCAACAGCGTGAAGGCCATGCGTGGTTGCCTCTGGTTGGAGCCGCAGGGCAAACTGCTGCCCTTTGCGACCGCCGTATTTGAAGCCTATTGGGGGCGTGAGGAAGACATCTCACAGGACGCCGTGCTGTGCCAGATTTGCACCCGGCTCGGTGTCGATGGCGACGCGTTCATGGCGGGCATTGCGCAAGGCGCCATCAAGACGCAGCTCAAAGCCAATACGGACGAAGTGATTGCGCGGGGCGGCTTTGGCTCACCGACCCTTTACCTGGGTGATGACATGTATTTTGGCAATGATCGCTTGTGCTTGCTGAAGGCCGCCATCTTGCGCCAGCGCGCGCCAGCCCCGTGACAGCTTTCAACCCAGTTGCGAGTCCGGGTGACGACGCGCCTTTTGTCTTTTCGTCTGAAGGCCACAAATCGCTCTATTTCACATTCGACCAGTTGCAAAGCCGCATGTGCTGTGCGCACCCGACGCAGTTGGATGTGGATTACACGCGCACCATGATGGGCTTCCTGCTGTTTGACGGCCAGCCACGGCGCATCGCCATGATCGGGCTGGGCGGCGGCTCTTTGCTCAAGTTTTGTCATCGGCACCTGCCCGACGCCGAACTGACTGCGATTGAGATCAATCCCGCAGTGATTGCCTTGCGCCAGCAGTTTGAAATCCCCGCGGACGATCAGCGTCTGCGCATCGTGTGTGCGGACGGTGCAGACTTCATGCATGCAGCGTCCCTGGACCCGGCAACGCGCTATGACCTGGTGCTGGTGGATGGTTTTGACATTGGCGGTCAGGCACCCAGCCTGTGCTCGCAGCACTTTTACGACGACTGCTTCAAGACCCTGCTTCCCCAAGGCCTGATGCTCGCCAACCTGCACCATGATGACTCCAATCATGCGGTCTATATGGGGCGCATCCGGCTGGCGTTTGATGGAAACCTTTTTGAAATCGCCTCGCAGGAAAAAAGCAATAGCGTTGTCTTTGCGCGCAAAGGGCAGCCCATTTCAATTGACCAATTGCGTCAGGCTGATCCATTGAAACATTTCAGTCCGGAAGTACGCTCTCAACTCGCTCGCGAGTTTGCACGCATCACCTGGGCGATGACTGAACCGACGCCACCAATGCCCTAGTGCAAAGGCACGCCGGTCTTGCTTTGCAAGTCTTCAAGCGTCACGCCGGGTGCCATCTCCACGACTTTTAGACCATGCGGGGTAACGTCCAGCACGGCCAGGTCGGTAATGATGCGGTCCACCACGCCGACGCCAGTCAGAGGCAGCGTGCAGTTCGGCAAAATCTTCAAATCGATCGTGCCATCCTTCTTTTTGGCAACGTGCTCCATCAGCACCACCACGCTCTTGACGCCGCCTACCAGGTCCATTGCGCCGCCCATGCCCTTGACCATCTTGCCCGGAATCATCCAGTTCGCCAGATCGCCTTTTTCACTGACCTGCATGGCACCGAGAATGCTCAGATTGACCTTGCCGCCGCGAATCATGGCAAAGCTGTCGTGGCTGCCAAATATGCTCGACCCTGGCAACGTCGTCACGGTCTGCTTGCCCGCATTGATCAGGTCGGCATCCACCTGCGCCTCAGTTGGAAACGGCCCAATGCCCAACATGCCGTTCTCACTTTGCAGCCAAACCTCAATGTCGGGCGCGACAAAGTTGGCCACCAGGGTAGGCAGGCCAATGCCGAGGTTGACGTAAAACCCGTCCTTCAATTCCTCGGCCGCCTTGGCCGCCATTTGTTCGCGTGTCCAGGCCATATCAAGCTCCTTCTTTCTTGGCAACGGTGGGGGTCAGGGTTCTTTGTTCGATGCGCTTTTCAGGATGGGCATTGAGCACAATTCGATGCACGTAGATGCCGGGCAAATGCACGGCATCCGGATCAAAGGCACCGGTTTCGACAATCTCCTCGACCTCGACCACGGTGATCTTGCCCGCCATCGCGACTGCCGGGTTGAAATTGCGCGCAGTGCGCCGAAACAGCAGGTTGCCGCTCTTGTCGGCTTTCCAGGCCTTAACCAGCGAGACCTCGGGCAACAGCGAGCGCTCCATGACGTAGACGTGGCCATCGAACTCGCGCGTTTCCTTGCCCTCGGCAATCAGGGTGCCGACGCCAGTGCGGACATAGAATGCCGGGATGCCAGCGCCACCGGCACGCAATTTTTCCGCCAGCGTGCCTTGCGGCGTGAATTCCAATTGCAACTCTCCGGCCAGAAATTGGCGCTCAAATTCCTTGTTTTCACCGACGTAGCTGGAAATCATCTTGCTGATCTGGCGCGTGGCAAGCAATTTTCCCAGACCGAAGCCGTCAACACCGGCATTGTTGGAAATCACCGTCAAATTTTTGGCACCACTGGCGCACAAGGCGTCAATCAGCGCCTCCGGAATGCCGCACAGGCCAAAGCCGCCAACCGCCAGCAACTGGCCGTCCCGGACGATGCCTTCGAGTGCCTTGGCCGCACTGGGGTAGATTTTGTTCATGCAAGTTCTCCTTCAAAGCAATGGCGTACCATACTACTTAACGCCATACGTAGTTCTTCTTAAAGTACAAACCCTAAGCCCGCCATCGACCGCATCGACATGGATGTCAATTACCGCCTTGCCTTCGAGTTCGCACCGGTCGGCCTGGCGCTCTCACGCAACCGCACCATGGTGGACTGCAACCGCCGCCTGTGCGAAATATTTGGCGCAGCACGCGAACTGCTGGCCGGTCAGTCGTTTCAGGTGCTCTACCCCAGCGCCATCGAGTTTGAGCGCACTGGCGAGCGCATGGCTCCTATTCTGAACCGCAATGGCACCTACTCGGATGATCGCATTATGAAGCGTGCCAGCGGCGAGACCTTCTGGTGCCACGTCACCGGTCGTGCGCTGAACCAAAGTGCGCCGCATGAAGCAGGCATCTGGAGCTTTGAGGACCTGAGCTCCCGTCGCCCGGTCAAAGCCGAACTGACGGCGCGTGAACGCGAAATCGCTGCGCACCTGATGGATGGCCTGACCAGCAAAGAAATTGGCAAGACCCTTGCCATCAGCCACCGCACCGTTGAAATCTACCGCGCCCGGCTGATGCGTAAATACAAGGCCTCCAACACCGGCGACCTGGTTCACAAACTAATGGCGGGTTGACATCATCAGCCAAACAACTGCACCCGGTTGCCGCCATTTTCCTTGGCCTGGTACATGGCAGCGTCTGCGCTCTTTAACAAGGAAGCCTGATCCGAGCCCTGCTGGGGAAACAAGGCAATTCCAATGCTCGACGAGATATGAATCAAGTGCGGGCCAATTTCGAAGGCCTGCTCCAGCGCTTGCCGGATTCTCTCCGCCACGCGAATCGCGTTCGACGGTAGCGAAACATCGGTCAGCAGCACCACAAACTCATCACCGCCAATGCGCCCAACGGTATCGGACTCGCGTCGCGCGCAAGCGCTCAGTCGCCGCGCAACTTGCTTGAGCAAAAGGTCCCCCACCTGGTGCCCAAGTTCGTCATTGACCGGCTTGAATTTGTCGAGGTCAATAAACATCAGCGCCATGCTCTTCTTGTCGCGCTTGGCACGCGCTAGTGCCTGCTGCAAGCGGTCGGCCACAAGCGCGCGATTGGGTAACTCGGTGAGCACATCAAAATGCGCCAGATGATGCATGCGTTCTTCAGTGGCTTTGCGCTCGGAAATGTCCGAAAACACCGCGACGTAGTGCGTCAAGACGCCCTGCGGATTGCAGACTTTCTTGATCGAAAGCCATTCCACGTAGATCTCGCCGCTCTTGCGCCGGTTGCGAATCTCACCGTGCCAGCTACCCGAGCTGGTGAGTTGCTTCCACATCGCTTGGTAATAATCCGCGCCTTGTGTGCCGGAGGCCAACAGGCGCGGGTTTTTGCCGATCACTTCATGGGCAAAGTAGCCGGTGATGACGCTGAAAGCCGGATTGACCGAAACAATCTCGTTGTCCGCGTTGGTCACCGTGACTGCCTCGTCCATGGTCAGGAACACGGTGGAGGCCAGGCGCAATTCTTCTTCCCTCGCATGGCGCTCGCTGATGTCGCTATGCGTGCCGATCATGCGCAAAGGCTTGCCTTGCGCGTCACGCGCGACCACCATGCCGCGCGAGAAAATCCATTTCCAGCTGCCATCCTTGCACTGCATGCGACGTTCGCTGGTGTAATCTGGTTTCTCGCCGCTGAAATAGGCCTCACGGTCCGCCATGACCTGCGCCAAGTCATCAGGGTGCACGCGCGCCTCCCAGGCCTCCGAGCGGTCCTCCAACTCGTCCTGGGCAAAGCCATGAATCTCCTTGTAGCGCTTTGAAAACACTACTTCACCGGTTGCCAGGTTACGGTCCCAGACGCCTTCACCAGAGCCTTCAAGAGCAAACTTCCAACGCTCCTCACTAAGAGCCAGGGATTGCAATGCCTTCTGCCGTTCGCGGCTTTGCACAATGATTTGATCCTGTGCCCGCTTGACGATCACGAACAAGGCCAGATAGAGCAAGGCCAACAATGAAACGACCGCGCCCGTAATGACCCACTGCCGACGAGCGATCTCCGAAAGCCCGTCGGTGGCATCACCATAAATCTCCAGCACGCCGCGGACTTTGCCAGTCGTGGGGTCCAATCGTGGAACATAACTCTCCACCACGTCGCGGTCCTGTACTTCGCCCTCAAAAGTGCTGAACTGATTCTGATGAACCAATTTGGACTTGCTCACACTACGCAAAGCGCCCATGACGCCCGCATTCTTGCTCTTGTCCTCGCCAATTTGTTTGACTTCGCTGGAGTAGATCGTCATGCCATTCAAGTCATAAACCTTGATCTTGAATATCCGGGTATCTTTCAGCAAGGCTTGCACTTTTTGATGCAGCTCAACAATCTCTGGCTCGGCCTGCATCTGTGCGCTTGTCTTGCCAGCCATCTTCGACATGAGAGGCTCAAAACGCTCCTCCCATATCAGGTTGGAAATCACCTGCGCGTAGTTGACGTGCTCGCGCTCGTAGCCTTGCAGCATGCTGCCAATAGTAAGTTGGCGAAAGGTATAGCTCAGCAACAGGGACATCACCACGAATGCCAGCAGGCTGGCCGTGCTGAAATAGCGCAGCAACTTGAAGTCAGACGTGCGTGGAGCTTCCGCAGTGCCCATCGGGTCCGCCGCATCAACCACCGAATGTTTCAATTTTGATGTTTGCATGATGGCTTGGCATTGTGCTACATCAAGCACCCCACCAAGCCGAACATTCTAGAAACAAGCACATTCAGGGTTGTTGCCATAGATCAAGCCCGCCGCAACTTGTTACCTGTTACAGTGCCAAAAAATCGGCTGCAAATGGAACAAAAAACGTCAATAAACACCAACCCGCGCGACCGCGCGACAGACCCGGTTGGTCTGCTTTCGCTGCTGGCGTCCCCAAAGCCGGGAATTGCCATTGGAGTCAAGGGGCCAGACCGTCGCTACCAAATGAGCAACGAGGCCCTGCAAAGCCTGTTTGGCAAGAGCGCGCAGGAGTTCAGTGGCCTGAGCGACGCGGAACTGTTTGAGCCCGAACTCGCAGCCAAGCTGCAACGCGGCGACGAGCAGATTGCCATGGGCGCTGCAACGGCGTGCGAAGAGTTCGACCTAAGCCTCGACGGCGTCAGCGCGCGCTATCTCTGGCTCAAATTTCCGATCATGGGTGAAGACGGCAAGACTCGCCTGATCGGTACGCTGATGATCGATCTGGCACTTCAGGAGCAAGCGACACAGTTGCGTCAAACCCTGTCCCAGTTGCAGCAAGCGAACCAGGAACTGCAAGTCACCGTGACCGAGCTCGATCAGCTGGCGAGCACCGACAAACTGACTGGCGCATGGAACCGCCGCCGACTCGAAGAAGCGGTGCGCAACGAGATGGATCGCCTCAAGCGCTACGACCATCCTTTGAGTCTACTGATGATGGACATCGATTTCTTCAAAAAGGTCAACGACCAGCACGGACACCCGGTGGGCGACCTGGTTTTGAGTAAATTGGCCGAAGTGGTGCAGACGACCATTCGCACCACCGACGCTTTGGCGCGCTGGGGCGGTGAAGAGTTTGTCGTGCTGTGCCCCAACACCCCGCTTGGAACCGCAGCCCTGTTGGCCGAGCGCTTGCGTGAAAAGATTGCGCAGACGGATTTTCCGGTGGTGAAGGATGTCCATGTCAGCGTCGGCGTGGCTGAATGTCTGGCCCATGAAAGCTGGGACGCCTGGCTCGGACGAGCCGACGCGGCGCTTTACCGCGCCAAAACCTGCGGGCGAAACCAGGTGCAGGTCGCATCAGAAATAACTAAACGGAAGCGGCTTGGGGAGAACGTGGCAGCCAATTTTGTGCAACTCTCATGGCATTCGGCCTACGAGTGCGGCAACGCCCATATTGACGAGCAGCACCGGGGCTTGTTTCGCGATGCCAACCAGCTTCTCACCGCCATACTCGATGGGCGTCCGGCGCAAGAGGTCAGCGCGCTGATCGATGTGTTGATTGACGATGTGGTCAAGCATTTCCACGACGAGGAAGTGATCATCGCGGCGGCCAACTATCCAGGTGCGACCGAGCACGCCGTCATCCATCGCACCCTCGTCAACACTGCCGCCGAACTGGCCAACCGCTTTCATGCCGGAAACCTGGCCCTGGGCGAGCTGTTCGAGTTCCTGGCCCACGACTTGGTTGCTCGCCACATGCTTGGTGCAGATCGGGAGTTTTTTCCGTATCTTGCAGCGCAGCGCCAAGAATGAAGGGCTTACGCCAACGAACGTGCGCGCATCTTGATTAGGCGCGGCAATACCAGAATAAGCAACACCAGCATCAGCAGCGCCAACGACATGGGTCGCTGTAAAAAGATCATGGCGCTACCCTCGCCAATAGAGATGGCATTGCGCAACTGCGCCTCGGCCAGCGGCCCCAGAATCATGCCGACCACCACGGGTGCTGTTGGAAAACTGAATCGCCGCATCACCAGACCGAGCAAGCCAATGGCATACAACAGGAACAAGTCAAACGCGCTCTGGCGCATGCCATAGGCACCGACCGTGGCAAAAATCAAAATACCGGCGTAAAGCTGCGGCTTGGGCACTTTAAGCAGCTTGACCCACATGCCGACCAGAGGCAGGTTGAGCACCAGTAGCATCACGTTGCCGATATAGAGTGAAGCGATCAAGGCCCAGACCAACGCACTTGAGTTGGTAAAGAGCTGCGGCCCGGGCTGGATACCATAATTTTGAAAGGCGCCGAGCATGATGGCCGTCGTGTTGGAAACCGGGATGCCCAATGTGAGCAGCGGGATTAGCGCCGCCGTCACAGTGGCGTTGTTGGCCGCCTCGGGCCCAGCCACGCCTTCTATCGCCCCCTGATTGCCAAACTCGGCCAGGTCAGCGCCCTTGGCGAGTTTCTTTTCGGTCGCGTAACTGAGAAAAGTCGGAATCTCGGTGCCGCCTGCCGGAATGCAACCAAACGGCGCGCCGATGGCAGCGCCACGCAGCCAGGCAGGAATCGAGCGGCGCCAGTCGCGACTGGTCATGGTGACGCGGCTCATCTGGTTCTCCGTCTCCACCGTCTTTCCTTCAAACAGCACGGCGTGCAGGGCTTCGGCCACCGCAAACAGCCCGACCGCCACCAACACGATCTCAATGCCGTCAAGCAGTTCGGGCACACCGGCGGTGTAACGGGCTTGACCGGTGATCTGGTCCATGCCGACCAGCCCCATGGCGAGACCGACAAACAGGGCGCACAGCCCGCGCACCAGGCTTTGACCGAGCACCGCACTGACGGTGGTAAAGGCCAGCAGCATCAGACAAAAATACTCCGGCGGCCCGAGCTTGACCGCGAACTCGGCCACCACTGGCGCAAACAGCGTCACCAGCACCGTCGCGATGGTGCCGGCCACGAACGAGCCGATGGCCGACGTCGCCAGCGCCGCCCCGGCGCGCCCGCTCTTGGCCATCTTGTTGCCCTCCATGGCCGTGACCATGCTGGCGGTCTCACCGGGCGTGTTGAGCAAGATTGATGTCGTGGAGCCGCCATACATGGCACCGTAATAGATGCCGGCAAAGAAGATCATCGAGGCCGTCGCGTCCACCTTGGCTGTAATCGGCAACAACATGGCGACCGCAGTGGCCGGACCGATCCCGGGCAACACACCCACAGCGGTGCCCAGGGCGCAACCGACAAAGGCCCACATCAGGTTCACCGGCGTGCCCGCCGTCACAAAGCCCTGCATGAGCTGCTGCCAAATGTCGAGCATTACAACCACCCGCCTTGCGTCAAACTGGGCAGATTGATGCCCAGGAATTGCGTAAACATCCAGTACACCGGGGCTGCAATCAAAATGCCAGTGAGGCTATCCGTGAGCCAAGGTGCGGCACCGCTGGCGGCTTGACCTTCGGCCCGACGCAGCCCGTGCGCCGCCAGCACAAAACAAAGTGCGCAACTGAAGATAAAGCCGATCGTCGTGATCAACGCGGCGTTGGCCAGCAAGCCCGCCGACATCCAGACAAAACCGAGCCAATACGGTTTGGCGTGGCCGGTGGGCGCCTCCATGTCGCGAAAACCGCCGCTGCGTGCCTCATAAATCATGAAGCCACCGCATAACAGCAACCCAGCAGCCACCAGCCAAGGCAAAAAATTGGGGCCAACCCCGGCGTAACCGGCGTTGGATGGAATGCTGACAGCGCCTGCGGCCAGACCCAGAGCCAACAAGACCACCCCAACCCCCACGAGGGTCTGCAGCGTGGTGGAGGGCGGATTGGGGGTATCTGGTATCGTCACCGCATCACACCATGCCGGCCTTCACCATGGTGGCGCGCAAGGCGGCAAAGTCGTCATCAACGAATTTGTCGAACGCCGGGCCTGACAGGACAGCCGGGGTCCAGCTGTTCTTTTCCAGCGACTGCGCCCATGACTTGGAGGCCACCGCCTTGAGCAGCATGTCGGTCAGCGTCTTGCGCTGCGTCGGCGTAATGCCCGGCGCGCCATAAACGCCACGCCAATTGCCGATTTCCACGTTGATACCCTGTTCCTTGAGGGTTGGCACGTTGATGCCCTTGAGCCGCGTGCCGGAGGTCACCGCCAGCGCCTTCATCTTGCCCACGTTGATGTATTCCGACATCTCACTGTAGCCACCGCCACCGATCGTCACGTTGCCACCCAGGATGGCTGCGGTTGCTTCTCCGCCGCCGCGAAACGCCACGTAGTTGATCTTGGCCGCATCGACGCCCACTTCACGCGCAATCATGGCCGCTGCAATGTGTTCGGTGGAACCGCGTGAACCGCCGCCCCATTTGACACTGCCCGGATCTCTTTTGAGTTGGGCAATCACGTCGGCCATGGTTTTGAAAGGTGAATTGGCCGGCAACACGAACACGTTGTATTCGCTCGTCAGTCGTGCCAGCGGCGTGGCGGTGCTCAGGTTCACGGGCGGCTTGCCGGTGATAAGACCGCCGAGCATCACGGCACCCATCACCATCATGGCGTTCGGGTCACCCTTGCTGCCACTGACAAACTGGGCCAGGCCAAGTGCACCGGCGGCACCACCCTTGTTGTCAAAGGTCACCGTGTCAGCCGCTTTCGAATCGATCAGCGCTTTGCCCAGCGCGCGACCGGTAGAGTCCCAGCCACCACCCGGGTTGGCCGGAATCATCATTTTGATGTTGTTGGCGGCCAATGCCGACAATGGCAAGCCGCCGGCTGCTGCCAGCGCAGCCATGGATTTGAGGAAAGTATCACGACGCATCAGTTTCTCCTGTTGGTGTTGATGACGGCACTATCTTGCACGCTCAGGCTGTCAATCGCCTGTCCGCCAGCCCTAGGGAAACTACCAATGCCCGGCAGCACCCTGCAGTTTTCAAAATGCTATCGTGTCGCCATGAAACTACTGCTGGTTGAAGACGACGCGGCACTGCACACCAGCTTGCGGCGCGCCCTGACCCGTTTGGGCTGGACCGTAGAAATCTGTGGCGACGGCCGCGCTGCGCTGATGAGATGGCGCGCCATTCTGCCGGACGTGGTGCTACTGGATCTAAGCCTGCCCGGTCGCGATGGGCTGCAAATCCTGCAACAAGCGCGCGATGAAGGCTTGATCACGCCAGTGCTGATCCTCACCGCCCGCGGCGCCGTGGGCGACCGGGTCGAGGGGCTCAACGCCGGTGCCGACGACTACCTGGCCAAGCCGTTTGACCTCGACGAGCTCGAAGCGCGTATTCGGGCATTGCACCGCAGGCATTCCGATAATAGTGCCGAATCTGGCTCTAGCCCCCGTCAATCAAGCGTTATGCACTATGACAAGGATAGCGGTGCGATCTACTTTCAAAACCAGCCACTGGAGCTGGCACCGCGTGAACTGGCGCTCCTGAAGGCCTTGCTGGCGCGCCCGGGTCACGCCGTGTCCAAAGAAAAGCTGTTCGAGCTGGTCTTTCCCGGTGAGCTTGACGTGCAATCCGAGGCGATAGAAGTCGTGGTCTATCGACTGCGCAAAAAACTGCTCGTCACGGGCTCACAACTTGTCACGCTACGCGGTCTTGGTTACCTGCTGAAAGCACCGGCATGAGCCACACCAGAGCGCTCTCGTTGCGTCGCTACTTGCTGCTTGGCATTTTGTTGCCAGTGGCCCTGTTCTTGCTGATAGACACGCTTAGCGTTTACCGTCAGGCCCTGTCCGCCGTCAACGTCGCCTACGACCGCACCCTGCTCGCTTCGGCCAAATCAATTGGTGAACATATCCGCGCCGAGGGCATCGATGAAGCAGCGCAATTGCTCGCCCGCGTGCCGCATTCGGCAATAGAGGCTTTTGAAGCCGACAATCGCAGTCGCATGGTTTACCGCATTTCCAACACCCAGGGTGAGCTGATTGACGGTTTTGCGGATTTACCACTTTGGCGCGGTCGCCTGCCCGACCACGGCCCCTATGCAGCGCTGGTGGACTTTTATGACGACAGCTACCGTGGTGACGCGGTGCGCGTGGCGGTGCTGCTGCAACCGGTGGCGGTGCAGCGGGCGCGCGTCATGGCCGTGGTGCAAGTGGCCGAGACACTGGAGCTGCGTCAAACGCTGGCGCGTCAAATTTTGCTAGATACCCTGCTGCGCCAAGCCGCGCTGGTGCTGATCATTGCCTTGATCGTGATCGTCGTGGTGCAGCGCGCGACGCGCCCGATTCGCCGCCTCAGCGCGCAATTGCAGGGGCGCCCCGAGAGTGACCTGGCGGCGCTGCCAGAAGCTGGGGCGCCGCGGGAACTAATTCCCCTGATCGAGGCGACCAATTCGCACATGGCGCGCGTGCAGCATCTACTGACGCAGCAACAGCGTTTCATCCGCGATGCCTCGCACCAGTTGCGCACGCCGCTGGCAGTCCTGAAGGTGCAGGTGCAGTCAGCGTTGCGCGGTGATGTTGCGCCAGAGCAGGCACTCCATGAGATCAGCGCGACGGTTGATCGGGCCACGCGACTGGCCAACCAGATGCTCTCGCTGGCCAAAGTGGCGCAATTGAGCCAGCAACCCGTGGCCAGTCAAAGTGACTGGTCTGCCGTGCTGCGCGAAGTGGCCCTTGACCTGTCACCCCTGCTGGCAGCGAAGGATATTGACTTTGAAATCGTGACCACGGCGGTACCGCTGCGCGCGCACGCCTGGATGTTGCGCGAACTCTCGCGCAACCTGCTGCACAACGCCATTGAGCACACACCCAACAGGGGTAGCCTCAGCGTGCGCCTGAGCTGCGATCAGGACTGCGCCACACTGCTTGTCAGCGACAGCGGACCGGGTATCACAGCTGAATTGCGCCCCGGTCTGTTCCAGCCTTTTGCCTCCGGACAGCCACAATCCGGCTCGGGGCTGGGTTTGTCGATTTGCCGCGAGATTGTGCTCGCCTTGGACGGCGAAATCAGCCTGACCAACCGCCAAGCCGCTGGCCAGCTGCAAGGGCTGGACGCCAGCGTGCGCCTGCCCCTGCACAACCCGCCATCGGCAGCCTGACCGTCAATAAGTCCTTAAGCCACGCTCACCGTGATTTTGCGCGGCTGCGCGTGCTCGGCCTTCGGAATGCGCAACTTGAGCACGCCACGGTCAAACTCGGCGGCGATCTTGTCGGCGTCAAGCTCCTTGGACAGGGTAAAAACGCGGTGATAACGCGCCAGACTGACTTCGGCGTGCGTCGCCTCCATGCCCTGCGGCACTTCGAGCGCGAGCGCGGCGTCAATGGTCAGCGCATCGTCTTCCACGTGCAGGTTCAGGTTTTCCTTGGATGCGCCTGGCATATCGGCGTACAGCGTGATGCCCGCCGCGTCTTCGATCACATCGACCGGCGGCAACATCACCGCCTCATCGCGTGCGTTCGAAACTTGATTGGTGCCAGTCGGGCTGTTGGTCTTGATTTGGTTCATCATGTGCTCCTACTGAATTTCGACACGGCGCGGTTGCGCCGCTTCATTGCGTGCCACGCTGATGTGCAAGACACCGTCACGGTACTTGGCCTGCACCTCGGCGCTGTTGATGTCATCGGGCAAACTCACGATACGCCGGAAGCGTCCGGCAAATCGTTCATCGATGTGAATTGAAGCGGTTTCCGGGACGCCGTCCAATTTGCGCTCGCCGGCAATCGTCAATACACCTTTCTCAATTTGAATATCGAGACTGGCCGCATCAACACCTGGCGCAAAAGCATAGATTTCAACCGATTTGGGCGTGCCCCCCACGTTGATTGCCGGAAACGCCCCCCTGGCGATGCCGCGAATATTGGGGGACAAATCAGCGGCCTGCTGCATCTCTCTTTGCAGCCGATCCAGTTCCGCGAATACGTCGCGAGGAAACAGTGCGCGATACCTCATATTTGGCCTTCCTTTCAGTCAATGTTGACACCACAACTGGCGTCTGACATCAAGGTAAGGCTGAGGTCGGGCGTTTCAAGCACGCCGCTGCAAAATCTATTTATTCAGATAGAAAGTCCGCAAACGCTGATGCTCTTCGGCTGAGTAGCGCAGCCCTTTGAAGCCAAGTCCTTCAAACGCCTTGGATCGGGACAGGACGGCAGTCGCAGCGCGTATCTCGCTGACTTGCGCCGCCGTCACCTTGGGCGACGCAATGACCGCGTTCAAGGGCATGGCTGGCGTACTATGAACCACGCGCACTTTGGCTTGCTTCAAGTAATCATCCGCCAGCTTTTTGGAGCGAGTGATCCCGACCACTGATTTTTTGTACTCGACCATCAACGGAACCGCGTCCTGATAACGGGTACTGACAAAATTCGGCTCTGCACCGGGTGATGCCGCGCGCAGCGTGGCCCGCGCTGTCGCCGATGCCCAACTATGCAAACCGGGCACACCAATGGTTTGAGCGGAGATATCCCGCAGCTCCTTGATCGGGCAGTCAGGACGCACAAAAAAATAAACGACGTCATTCTTTCGGTCATCGGTAAAGCCGACCAGTTGATATTGGTCGGTTTGTTCTGCCTGCAGTGCCAAATGCGTGTGAATCAGCAAAAAATCGTATTTCTTGCTTTTGACGGCTTGCCCAACCCGGTCGCTATAAACGGCACCAAAAAGATACTTGTCGCCGGTGGCCTTGGCCAGTTCATCCAGAAAGGCGGCATAGTGTCGCGCCACCTCGGCTTCGCTCTCCTTGTAGCTGACCTCGGCGTTGACACCGAAGTGGTACTCAGTAGCGGCCGCGGTGAAACCAGTCAAGACAGGCAGCAAGAAAGCAAAACCCAAACTCAAGTTTCGTAAAAAGGCTTGCATATCTGTTCTTCCTTCAACATGGCCTCAAAGACCTGCAGTCTGAGTATAGTTTTCGCTCTCCGCTTGCGTTTTGATTTGAATCAATGATCCGTCTCGCCTGGCCCCGTTCTACACTCGCTATTTATCAACTCGACTCCGTATGATTGACTTTGTGTCGTCATCAGTCCCAATGCCGGGCTGGACCCCGTTAGCGCGTGCCAACCCGTGTCACTGCGCATAGAAGGCCAGATCAGGGGCATGGCGAAGCGTCGGTTGCAGACCTACTATGCAAATAATTTTCTCTCACGCCAACAGTTTTCCTGCCAGCACCTATGGCGTCCTGTTCAAGAGCCTGCGCGCACGTGGTTTTGTGACCAAGGCGATCGAGAAATTTGGCCACGATGCGGCCTATCCCGTCAGCAACAATTGGCCTCATCTTGTTCAGCAACTAATCGACTTCACCACTCCACTGGTAGCGTCAGCGCACAAGCCAGCCTTTCTGGTCGGTCATTCGTTCGGCGGCTATGTCAGCCTGATGACCGCTGCGCGTGCGCCGCAGTTGGTGCGTGGCGTGCTGCTGGTGGACTCGCCCATTCTCGGCGGCTGGCGCGCGACCACACTTGGTGTGATCAAAAGCGCCCAACTGGTGGGCTCCTTCTCACCCGGCGCCGTGAGCCGTCGGCGGCGCGACAACTGGCCCGACCAGGAAGCGGCACTGGCTTACTTTCAATCGAAGAAAGCGTTCGCCAAATGGGACCCCCAAGTGCTGCGGGACTACCTGACACATGGCACCCACGATGAGGGCCGGGGCAGCAGGCGGGTATTGAGCTTTGATCGCGCCGTTGAAACAAGCATCTACAACACCCTGCCACACAACCTGGAGGAACTGATCAAACGCCACCCCCTGAAATGCCCGGTGGCGTTCCTGGGCGGCACGCACTCAGCCGAGATGAAGCAAGCGGGCATGACCACGACCGAGTGCATCACAAAAGGCCGCATCATGATGATCGAGGGCAGCCACCTCTTTCCCATGGAAAAGCCGATCGCCACTGCGGCGGCGATCGAGGCCTCGCTGCTAAGCCTGCCAGGGGTTTAAGGCGCCCACGTCACTGCGCCGCTCCAGGCAGTGGCCAGCACCACCAGGCCAAACCCAATGCGGTAATAGGCGAAACCGGCGAAGCTGTGGGTCGAAATAAAACTCAATAGCCAGCGGATGCACAACCAGGCACTGACGAACGACACGAGCAGACCCACGCCAAACAAGGGCAAATCAGCCAACGAAAGCAGCGCGCGTTCCTTGTACAGGCTATAGACACCGGCACCCAGCAGCGTCGGGATCGCCAGATAGAAAGAAAAATCAGTGGCCGCCTTGCGTGATAGCCCCAACAACATGCCGCCAATGATGGTGGCACCGCTGCGGCTGGTGCCCGGAATCATGGCCAAGCATTGCGCCAGCCCGACCTTGAGTGCATCCATCGGCGTCATTGCCTCCACCGCCTGAATGCGCGCGAGCCTGGGGTCTTTCTGCTGCCGCCACTCAGCCCACAAAATGATGAAACCACCCAGAATAAAGGTACTGGCGACCACCACCGGGGTAAACAAGTGCGTCTTGATGGCTTTGCCAAACAGCAGACCCAGAATGACGGCCGGCACAAATGCGATAAAAACGTTCAAGGCAAAGCGTTGCGCCTCCTTGCTCGAAGGCAAGGTCAGCACCGTGTCGTGAATCTTTTTCCAATAGACCAGAATCACGGCGAAGATGGCGCCGCTCTGGATTGCGATGTCAAAGACTTTGGCTTTCTCGTCATCAAATCCGAGCAAGGAGCCCGCCAGAATCAAGTGCCCGGTGGAAGAAATTGGCAAAAACTCTGTCAACCCCTCGACGATGCCCATGACAACTGCTTTCAGCAGCAACGTGCTATCCATGTGTAATCCTGCGAGAAAACCTGGATTATCACTGGGCTGGAACTATTCCAGACCCAATTCCTGGATCTTGCGCGTGATGGTGTTGCGACCAATCCCCAGCTTTTGCGCGGCTTCAATGCGTCGCCCCCGGGTTGCGGCCAATGCCGCCAAAATCAGACGTGATTCAAAACGGCGGGACAGTTCATCCCACACATCGCAGCGCTCGCCTGCCAATAGAGCGCTGGCATCGGCCTGCAGCGCCTGTTCCCAACTGCGCTCCGGTGCCAGCGACTGGGCAAGGGTAGCACCAACGCGAGGGTCAGCGCCGCCAGGCAAAGCCCCATGCGCCAGCGGCGACGCAGCGAGCCCAGCCGCTAGCTCCGTGGTCGTCGTTGCGTCCGGCCCGACGGTTGGCAGCGCGACCAGCGTGGCGCCCGGTGTGCTCGCCGTCACGCCCACTTCGGGTGGCAAATCCTTGGACTCAATCACCTGCGCGGCGGCCATCACGGTCACCCAGTGGCAAATGTTCTGCAGCTGGCGCACATTGCCGGGAAAAGAAAAGTTGCTCAGCCACACCAGCGCGGCTTCTGAAATGCGCTTGGGCTCGACGCCGAGTTGCGCCGCGCTTTGCTGCAGAAAGTGACGCGTCAGCATCGGAACATCTTCGCGACGTTCACGCAGTGCAGGCAGGCGCAGCCGAATTACATTGAGACGATGAAACAAGTCTTCGCGAAAGGCACCCTCCTTGACACGCTGTTCCAGGTCCTGATGGGTGGCGGCAATCACGCGCACACGGGTCTGGACCGCACTGTGACCACCGACGCGGTAAAAATGGCCGTCACTGAGCACCCGCAGCAAACGGGTTTGCAGGTCAAACGGCATGTCGCCAATTTCATCCAGAAACAGCGTGCCCCCATCAGCCTGCTCGAAGCGGCCGCGGCGCATGGTCTGCGCACCGGTGAAGGCACCACGCTCATGCCCAAACAGCTCTGATTCAAGCAAATCCTTCGGGATCGCCGCCGTGTTGATCGCCACAAACGGGCCACTGGCGCGCGTCGAATGTTTGTGCAAGGCGTGCGCCACCAGTTCTTTGCCCGTCCCAGATTCACCGGTGATCATGACCGTGACGTTGCTCTGGCTCAGGCGGCCAATGGCGCGAAACACATCCTGCATGGCCGGCGCCTGCCCCAGCATCTCGGGCGTATCGGTCAAATTCTCCTGTGCGACTTCTTCGCGCTGGCTTTCTTCCACTGCGCGGCGAATCAGTTCGACCGCTTTGGGCACGTCAAAGGGCTTGGGCAGGTACTCGAAGGCGCCACCCTGAAAGGCCGACACGGCGCTATCCAGGTCGGAATAGGCGGTCATGATGATGACCGGCAGCGCGGGATACTTTTGTTTGACTTTCTCCAGCAGTGCCAGCCCCGAGCCGCCGGGCATGCGGATGTCGCTCACCAACACCTTGGGTCCATTGCTGGCATCGGCACTGGCCAACGCACTCAGGACTGCGGCGCTGTCGCTGAAGCTGCGCGTTGGCAAAGCCTCCCGCAACAGCGCCTTCTCCAGTACGAAGCGGATCGACTGGTCATCATCTACGATCCAAATCGGTTTCATGTGTCTGCCCCTGACGAATGATGTGGTTCAAGAATTCAGCTTCAAAGCAACGGAATCAATATCTTGAAATCCGTTCGGCCCGGCACGCTGTCGCACTCGATCAAGCCGTGGTGTTGCTGCACAAAGGTTTGCGCCAAGGTCAGCCCGAGTCCCGAGCCCCCTTCGCGGCCCGACACCAGCGGATAAAAAATGCGGTCTTTGATCGAGTCCGGCACGCCCGGCCCATTGTCAATCACATGCAATTCCAGTGCCAGGCGATAGCGCTGCTTGCCAAAGGTAATTTGGCGCGCAATGCGGGTGCAAAAGGTCAGGAGCGCGTCGCCTGCCTGGATTTTTTCCGCGAGCGCCTGGCACGCGTTGTGCGCGATGTTGAGCACGGTCTGGATCAGTTGTTCGTGGTCACCCCGAAATTCGGGAATAGACGTGTCAAAGTCGCGCACCACAGTCAAGCCCTTGGGAAACTCGGCTGACAACAGCAAACGCACGTGCTCGCAGATCTCATGAATATTGACGTCACTGACCCGATGCGGCAGCCGGTTGGGTGCCAGCAGCCGGTCCACCAGCGATTGCAGCCGGTCCGCCTCACGCACAATGACCTGGGTGTATTCCGTCAGCTCGCTGGAGTCGATCTCCATTTCAAGCAACTGGGCCGCACCCCGAATGCCCCCCAGCGGGTTCTTGATCTCGTGCGCCAGATTGCGAATCAACTCCTTGTTGGCTTGCGCCTGTTCGGCCAATCGCTCCTCGCGGTCCTGGCGCGCCTGCTGCTCGCGTGGCAGCAACTCCACGATGAATTCATCGGCCTGATCGGTCTGCGCCAAAATCACGTGAACCGGTAGCGGGTCATGACTCAGACGCTTGAGCCAGGCGTCATAACGCAACACCGCAAATTCGTTCTCACCGGCGCTGCGCAGTGCCCGAAACAATTGAGTGGGCTCGGTGAAACTGTCGGGAAAGCCAGAACCGACCAGGCCGCGGCGTGAGATGCCGCGCGCATCTTCCAGCGCAGCGTTGGCAAACAGGACGGTGCCGCTGCTTTGAACCACGGCCACCAGGGTGGCGAGCAGGTCAAACGACTGAAAAGGCGACGCCGCCAAAAGTGCCGCGTTGAGTAAAGCCGGTGCTGGAGTGGTGTTCAAGCGGACTATTTTGCTGCAGCGCTGACTCCGAGCCGACCAATTTCGCGGCGAATGCCAGCAATGTCGCTCTCGTTGCGTGCCAGATTGGCTTTGAGGTCGGCCACGCGATCCAGGTATTTTTGCTGATTGCGCGCTTCATCCCCACGCTTTTCGGGCGCGCCCTGGTTGAATTCCTTTTGCAATTCAAGCTGGCGAGCCTCACTCTTCTTGAGTTCTGACTCAAGAATCAGGCGTGCATCCGAGTCGCGTGATTTTTGCTCGCCGGCATCCACCCGCTGTGCTGCGGAACCGGCGTGTGCCGGTGCCGCCCCGGCTGGGCGCGTGCCTTTGACGACCGTGACGTTGGCGCCTTCGATCAGTTTGCAGCCCTTGCTTTGTCCATTGGGCAGCGTGTTGGTGTACTCATTGCCGCAGCGGTAAATGCGCTCCTGCGCTAGTCCATGGCTGACAAAAGCACTCGTCACCAGAAGAATAAATAGAGCATATTTCATACGTGTTTCATGCACCAAAAAAGCATGGAAGGGATGGCAGTATGCGTCAGTTCTGCAGAAAAACAAAAAAAGGACGACCGAGGTCGTCCCTTTTTGCCACATTTCCAATCAGTTGGGGACAGAGCTTGTCGCTTCGCGTACTACGGTCTGTCCCGCAAGGTTCTTTGTTTACAGCGAGTAGTACATCTCAAACTCAATCGGATGCGTGGCCATGCGCAGCCGGGTCACTTCGCCCAATTTGAGCTCCACATAGGCGTCAAGCATGCTGTCGGTAAAAACGCCGCCTTTAGTCAGAAAGCCGCGATCCGCATCCAGACATTCCAGCGCCTGATCGAGGCTATGGCAAACGGTCGGAATCTTGGCGTTTTCTTCGGGCGGCAGATGGTACAAGTCCTTGGAGGCGGCTTCACCCGGGTGAATCTTGTTTTCGACGCCATCCAGACCGGCCATCATAAGCGCGGCAAAACCGAGGTACGGGTTCATCAGCGGATCGGGGAATCGCGCCTCAACCCGGCGCCCCTTGGGGTTGGCTACATACGGAATGCGGATCGAGGCCGAGCGATTCTTGGCCGAATACGCCAGCTTGACCGGCGCTTCGTAGCCCGGCACCAGGCGCTTGTAGCTGTTGGTGCCGGGGTTGGTGATGGCATTCAAGGCCCGCGCATGCTTGATGATGCCGCCAATGTAATACAGCGCAAAGTCGCTCAAACCGGCATAGCCGTCGCCGGCAAACAGGTTCTTGCCGTCTTTCCAGATCGACTGGTGCACATGCATACCGGAACCATTGTCGCCAACAATCGGCTTGGGCATGAAGGTGGCGGTTTTGCCATAGGAATTGGCGACGTTTTGCACCACGTATTTCAGAATTTGCGTCCAGTCGGCGCGCTGCACCAGCGTGCTGAACTTGGTGCCGAGTTCGTTTTGACCGGCGCCCGCCACTTCGTGGTGAAACACTTCGACCGGCACACCCAGAGATTCCATGATCAGCGACATTTCAGCGCGCATGTCTTGCGTGCTATCGACCGGCGGCACCGGAAAATAACCACCTTTGACGGTTGGGCGATGGCCACGGTTGCCGCCTTCGAGCTTCTTGCCCGAGTTCCAGGGTGCCTCGTATTCTTCAATCTTGAAAAAAGTGCCTGACATGTCGGTGTTCCAGCGCACATCGTCAAAAATGAAGAATTCCGGCTCAGGACCAAAGAAAGCGGTATCGCCCATGCCGCTGGCCTTCAGATAGGCCTCAGCGCGCTTGGCGATCGAGCGCGGGTCGCGGTCATAAGCCTTGCCATCGCTGGGCTCGACCACGTCGCAGCTCAAGAAGAGTGTGGTTTCCTCGTAAAAGGGATCAATGTTGGCCGTGTTGGGGTCAGGCATCAACTGCATGTCGGAGGCCTCAATGCCCTTCCAGCCCGCAACGGACGAGCCGTCAAAGGCGTGGCCAGATGAAAACTTGTCTTCATCAAAATGGGACACTGGCACTGTAACGTGCTGCTCCTTGCCCCGGGTGTCAGTGAATCGGAAATCAACAAACTTGACTTCGTTGTCTTTCACCATCTTCATGACGTCTGCGACGGTTTTGGCCATCAAATACTCCTGGTTACATTGTGGTTAAAAATCATATCTTGCAGAGAATGCAGTTTTTGTGCCAATTCCAGCCTTCAAACCGATTCTTCCAGGCCCGTATTCTGCCCTGACTTTGGACCGCCCCGGCACGGATTACCGGGTGCCGGCGGCGGCGAAGCAATGTGCACCATGGCCGTGCAAGGTGAGATGCACCAGATTGAATCACTACTGCACCAATTCGGGGCCAAGTTTGACTTCCAATTGCTTCAACCCGGCCGTGAGCGCCACGTAGGCAGGGGCCACCTGGGTCGGCACGCCCTTGACCCCCAGTTCGATGTGACGTCCATATTGCGGATGATCAACGCTGGGCAGGCTAAACACCTTGACACCGGCATGGTCGCGCTCGATCGCTTCCATCAGCGGCGTCAAGCTCGCTTCCATGGCACCATAAATAATGATTGATTTTTCGACCCAGGCGGCGCTTTGAAACAAATGCCGGAAATGGGTATCTAGCACCCATTCGATCATCGGCCACGCCATCACAGGGAAACCCGGTACGAAATAAACAACCCCACGCTCACCCAGGCAAAAGAAGCCGGGGATTTTGTTGTACGGATTGGGAATGATCTGCGCCCCAACCGGGAACACACCCATATTGAGTCGGTGCCGGTTGTCGGGTTCGTCGGGGACAAAAACCGTGCCTTGTTTTTGAGCCATTTCCTGCATGCGCTCGGTAATCATGGCTGCCGCCTGCGGCTGCAGCGCCAAGTCGAGCCCGAGCGCCTTGGCCGCGCACTGGCGCGTGTGGTCGTCTGGCGTGGCGCCGATGCCGCCAGTGGAAAACACCACATCGCCGCAGGCAAAGGCACGCTGCAGGCTGGCGGTGATGCGCGCCGGTTCATCCCCCACGTACTCGGCCCAGGCCAGTTGCAGCCCGCGCGCCTTGAGCAGTTCGATGACTTTTGGCAAGTGCTTGTCGCCGCGCTTGCCCGACAGGATTTCGTCACCGATGATGATCAGGCCAAAGCGGGGGGCGGCGTTAGGGGTGGCTGTCTGGGGGGGCGGCAGAGGTGTCATGGGTCAGGATGGGTGTGGTGGGGGCAGAGGCGGTGGGTGTCGGCGCAGTGGCGGTGATAGCGGCCGTTTCGGCGCGCAAGGCCTGCAACGCGGACAGGCAGTAATGCGCAAACCAAAGCGACGACAGGGCGAAAATCAGCGTGTAAATCCAGATCGCCAACGGCGCCAAAATGACAAAGGCTGCAGCAAACACGGCGGCCGAAGCCCAAAGCAAACTCGGCGCCGCGCCCAGATAGCCGCAAAATACGCCCATGCCCAGCAACCAGCCCCGATGACGGCGAAAGATTTCGCGCCGCTCCTGGGCGCTGGCGTGCGCCGCCAGTGCGTCAAAAGCCATCACCCGGTAGGTAAGCCAGCCCCAGATCAGCGGCGGCAACACCAGAATCAAAGGCGGCACCAACCACAGTGGCACCGAGACCAGCAACGCAATCAAGGCCAGCAAGGTCGAGCCCAGTGACCACAGCGCGCTCAACAATAGCGAGCCGCCCTGTTTGCGCTCGAGCTTGGGAAAGCGCCGTTCAGCCACCAGACTGGTCAGCGCCGGTGCCATCAGCAGCGCAACGGTCAGCAAGGAGAGAACCACGATCAGCGGCGTCACGGCAAAAATCACAATCAACGGCACCAGCACCAGCTTGAGCTGACCCGCACCCATGCCCTGCAGCCAGTCCCAGACTGTGTTGACTGCGGGCGAGGCCTCCAGCGCGCCACGCACCCACTCCAGCGTACTGTCCCAAAAATAGTAGCCCAGGCCCAGCGCCAGCGCCACCATCAGCGCCAGCGGCAGAATTGACAAGGCAATGACGCGCGGTCGCAGGCAGTAGGCCACTGCCCGCCAGAAAGAATCGAGCAACAGGTTCATACGCCCTAGCATACCCCCGACGGCGACGCGTCTGCCAGGCGTGCCAAATCCGCCGCACTGAGCCAACGCCACTGGCCCACTGCCAGATCGGGAGGCAGCGACAAGCCGCCAATCCGGGAGCGGTGCAGCGCCTCGACGCGGTTGCCAACGGCCGCTAGCATGCGCTTGACCTGGTGGTACTTGCCCTCGGTCAGGGTCAGGCGCAGGCGGTGGCTGGCCAAGGCTTCAGCGGCGGCGGCACGCACAGGCTTGGGGTCGTCGTCCAGCACGACACCTGCCAGCAGTCTTGTCACTTGAGCCGCGTCGAGCGGGTGCTTGAGCGTCACTTCATAGACCTTGGGCACATGCTGGCGCGGCGAACTCATGCGATGGATAAACTGGCCGTCATCGGTCAGCAACAGCAGCCCGCTGGTGTCCTGGTCCAGCCGCCCGACCGCCTGTACGCCTTGCACGGCGGTCTTTTGCGGGCGCTGACGCAGCGGCGCGGGCAGCAAGGTATAGATGCTGGGATAGGTGGAGGGTTTCTGCGAGCACTCGGTGCCGGTCGGCTTGTGCAGCATCAGGTAGGCTTTTTCATGGTAGGTCCAGTCCACTGCCTGGACCCTGAACCGCAAACCGTTCGCTACAAACTCAGTAGCTGCTTGCGTATATACGACGGGTGATAGAGCCTGATTTGATTCATAAACATGAACCAGCCCTTGCTGGATCATCCCGGCGCAGACACGCCGCGTGCCAAAGCCCTGGGAGTAAAGAATGTCATGCAGTTGCATATGCCAAGTATCGCAAAACCGGGAGCTGAATGGCAACCAGCGCCCATCCATGCTTGCTGCTCAAGGCCTTCGTCGCTGCCCCAAACACTGTGTTTGTCAGACCGCCCCATGTGGGCGTTGACGTGCCGCCCACCCGCTCATCGCCATCGCCGCCAGCAGAGCGGCCAACCCGAACCAGTGCAGTGAACCCATGCCGTCATGTGCAATCAGCCAGCCCCCGCTGCCGGCGCCAAGTGCTTGGCCAGCGTACATGGCGGATGTATTGAGCGCAATCGACCCGGAGGCCAGCGCTGGGGCTATGCCCACCAGCCGCGCCTGCTGAGCCGAGTTGGAAGCAAAACAGCCCAAACCCCAGGGGACGGTAATCAGCGCCGCCAGCATCAGGCTGGTGCCCAATGGCCACAGCAGCAAACTGAGCGCCATGCAGCCCACGCCATACAGCACGGCCCGGTCGGCACCGATGCGGTCGATCTGACGCGACATCAGGATGTTGCCAATCAAGCCGAACGCGCCAAACCACGCGAATAACAGACTCAGTTGCACTGGCGTGGTCTGCAACTGGGCCTTGAAGTAAGGCGCAAAGTAGGAGAACAGCACAAACTGGCCAGCCGAATACAGAATGGTGACCGCCACACACAGCATCAGCGCTTTGGAGTGCAATGTTTCACGCCACGCTGCCCGTGACAGCGCCGGCGGCTTGATGCCATCGGGCAGAGCCCGCCAGACCCACAGCGCACTGATCAAGCTGAGCAGCGCCACAAAACCAAATGCGCTGCGCCAGCCCAGCGTACCGCCGATCCAGGCACCCAGCGGCATGCCCAGTACCGAGGCGAGCGACCAGCCCAAGAAAATAAAGGTAATGGCGCGTCCACGCTGATGCATCGGCACCAGCAGACCCACGCAGGCGGCCGCCTGTGGCGTAAATATGGCCGGAGACACGACCGTCAGCACGCGCACCACCAGCAGCGAGCCAAAACCAGGCATCAGCGCGCTCAAGCCCAGAAACACGGCGTACCACAACATGGATATGGTCAGCAAACGCCGCCGATCCCATCCCGCCACCACGCTGGCAAACAGCGGAGCGCCGACACACATCAGCACCGCGGCGGCAGTAATCAGCTGCCCGGCAACGGGCACCGGGATGGCCAGCGAGTTGCTGATGTCATTGAGTGTGCCGGGGACAACCATCACGCCGGTGCCAATGACAAAGTTGCCGAAGAGCAATGGCCAGAGAACTTTGGGCAACGAGAAGCCAAGCGTTGTTGCGGGACTGATGGACATATTGGCGGGGGATATGGATGGTCAGATTGTGGGGAAGGACTGCGGCATTCTCGCTGTGCCGTGATGCGACGAGTGTCTTTGGGTTGACAGCCGGCTGTGCCTCAGGTCGATGACATTGATGGTCTCAACCACAACGCAGGAGTATGCGAGCAAACGACAAACGACAACCATACGGCAAAGAAAACGCAGGAAGTTCAAAAACAAAAAGGCCAGCTAGCAATTAAGTAGCAGGCTTTCTATATCTGACGTGGCTGAGATGGTGGGATGTGCGGGGGTCGAACCCACGACAAACGGATTAAAAGTCCGCTGCTCTACCAACTGAGCTAACATCCCGTTGACTGGCAATGCAGGCGATATTCACTTCGCTGCAAAGCTTTTAATTATATCGGCAATCGTGATTGATTCATTGTCCCGTCGCGATTCTGCCAAGAATCCACCCGGCTGCACATTGACCGAACGTGGCGGTCACGCTGACAGAGGAACCGTAGCCGTGACAGTTCAGTGTCCCGTCTCCTTCAACGTCACAAGATGAATCGGGCGGCTGCACCGCTTCCCGGCTAAAAACGCAAGTGAGTCCGATGGTTTTACCTTCACGCGGTGCCTGGCCCTGCTTGCGCAGGCGATAGCGCAGCTGCGCCAGCAACGGATCGTGGGTCACGCGGGCCAGATCGTCGATGTCAACCAGGTGGGCATGGCGTTTGCCTCCCGCTGCACCGACCGAAATGAAATCAGTCCTGCTGTCCAGCGCCCAAGTGGCCATGGTCAGCTTGGCTCGCACCTGATCACACGCGTCAAGCACGGCAGTCACACCGGTCGGCACCAACGCAGTCCAGTTGTCAGCGTCAACGAATTCTTCAATAGCGTTGACGCTGCAGACCGCATTGAATGTAAGTATGCGTTCGCGCATGGCCAGCACCTTGGCCTGCCCCAGGCTGGCATCGACTGCGTGAATTTGGCGATTGATATTGGATTCAGCGATATGGTCGAGATCAATCAGCGTCAAGTGCGCGACGCCGCTGCGGGCCAAAGCCTCTGCCGCCCAGGAACCAACACCGCCAATTCCGACCACGACCACATGCGCCGCCGCGATGCGCTGCGCCCCAGGCACGCCATAAAGTCGCGCCGTCCCCGAAAAGCGCCGCTCCAGCCCGTAAGCAAAATTAGCTGGGTTGCCGGCAGAGGGCGACAAAACCGGAGCCTCGGTCGCGTTGGCGCTATTTGAGGCGCGTCAGCCGGTCCTTGGCGGCACTCGCCGCCTCCGACTGTGGATAGGCCTTGATCAAATCATCCAGGCTGCGGCGCGCGCCCTTGACATCCTTGAGCTCGATCTGACAATTGGCGATTGACAACACCGCCTCCGGTGCGCGCAAATGGTCAGGATCGCGCCCAATCAAAGAGCGGAAATTGATCATGGCTTCTTTGTAATCCCGGGTTGCATACTGCGCGTTGCCCAGCCAAAACAAGGCTGACGATGCATAGCCGGTCTTGGGGTAACGCTTGAGAAAATCTACAAATACGGCTTGCGACGCCGCAAAGTCGCCTTTTCTAAAGATGGCCAGGGCCGCGTCAAAGTCTCTTTTCTCATTTGGTTCGGCGATAAACTCACGTCCGTCAACAGAAACTTTTGCGGGTTCAAACTGGCGCAGACGATCATCGACACCCTGTGATAAATCCTTTTGCCGCTTCTGCATCTCAGCCACATCACGCAGGAGTTGCTCGTTCAAACCTCTGAGGTTTGCCACGTCTGAACGCAAAGTTTCAATCTGATTCTGAAGATCGAGCAAACTACGCCGCAAGGTCGCATTGTCTTCATTGCTGCGACTCACGCCCTGCTCTGACTCCTGTCGCACGGCATCGACCCGCTGGCGCAGGTCCAGGATGGCTTTGCGTGCTTCTTCATCATCGAAGAGCCCGGCACTGACACCTGCTGCGGCCAGACCCAAGCAGCTTGCAAGCACGATCCGGCGAAAAATAGTCAGACGCATCATTTTGAAATTAATCAGCGATAGCTGATTTCAGCCCGCCGGTTTTTGGCCATTGCGGCCTCGTCCGAGCCGAATACGGCGGGCTTTTCTTTACCAAAGCTCACTGCCTCCACTTGGCCGTCGCTGACACCCAACAGCCGCAAGGCGCTTCGCACCGCCTCTGCACGCCGCTGGCCGAGTGACAGGTTGTACTCGCGCCCGCCCCGTTCATCGGTGTGGCCTTCAATCGCCACCTTGCGCGCCTGGTTGGCCTCGATAAAACGGGCATGGGTTTCAATGATCGCCTGGAATTCCGGCTTGATAACAAAACTGTCGTAATCAAAATACACGATATGCGGTCCAGACGGCATCGCCCCAGGCTGCGCCGCTTGTCCGATAGCAACCGGCGTCACGCCCGAGCTGCCCACTGCCGCCCCAGTTCCTTCGGCACCTGGCTGCGCCACAGAAGTTCCCGCCCGATCCACCACCGGAACCTCGTCGAGTTTAACGGCCGAGCCGCAGCCGGCAATCAATAAAGACACGCCCAGTGCCAACAAAAAATGTTTCATCAAAACCACTCCTTAAAAATTCAAATACTTCTGGAACGGACCCCAGTCGGGCTCACGAATGTCGCCATTTTGCCCGTTTAACCGCGCTTTGACCTTGCCGTCCAACGTGGTGGTCATGAGCGCCTCGCGACCCTGATGTTGCGTCGCGAACACGAGCAAGCGGCCATTTGGCGAAAAACTCGGACTCTCGTCTGCCGTGCTCTCGGTGATAGCCGTCACCGCGCCGCTTACAAGCTCCATCAAATGCAACTTGAAAGCACCGTTCACCCTTGCAATATAGGCCATCCAGCGCCCGTCCGGACTGATGGCCGGCGAAATATTGTAATTACCGGAAAACGTGACACGTTCGGCACTGCCACCGCCTACAGGCATTTTGTAAATCTGCGGCGCTCCCCCGCGATCACTGACAAAATAAATGAGCCTTCCGTCCGGGGTATAGACCGGCTCAGTATCTATGCTGCTCGACTGACTCAGCCGCCGCGGCTCGCCGCCGTTGGCATCGATCACGTACAACTGCGAGCCACCGTCGCGGCTGAGCGTCACGGCCAGGGTACGCGCGTCCGGCGACCAGGCCGGGGCGCTGTTTGAGCCCCTGAAATTCGCGATCAGGCGGCGTTTGCCAGTCGCCACGTCGTGAACATACACCACCGGCTTGCGCGACTCGAAGGAGACATAGGCCAGGCGAGCACCGTCCGGCGACCAGGCCGGGGAAATGATGGGCGCGGGACTGGCCAGCGCCGACTGCGCGTTTTCGCCATCGGCATCAGCCACCCACAATTGATAACGCGTCCCTGTTTTGGTCACGTAAGCGATACGCGTCGAAAACGCGCCCTTGTCCCCGGTTAATTTTTCATAAACGAAATCGGCAATCCGATGGGCCGAGAGGCGCAAGTCAGCCGGCACGACGGCATAGCTCTGGCCACCCAGATCCTGCCCCCGCACAACATCCCACAAGCGAAATCGCACGTCGTAGCGGCCATCGCTCATGCGCGAAATGCTGCCCGTCAACAGAGAATCAGCGCCTTTTTGGCGCCATAAGGCGACATCGGGGCGGGTTAGTTCATCCAGCGCCACCGCAACCGGCTCAACGGGGCGAAATTGTCCGCTACGCTCCAGGTCAGCCTGCACAATCGAAGCAATCTTTTGCGGTGCCGCGTCCTGCCCGCGAAAGGATGCAATGCCAATCGGCAACTGGGTCAGACCCACGCCTGAGACCTCAACACGGAACTGGGCCCAGGACGGTAAGGAAAAAACAGTTGCCAAGGATGCCAGCAAGAGCGCAAAAAAATCAGATCGTAGGTTAATAAGCATTCGCATGAAGAAAAGGTTTGGACGGGCAGGTCAGGTCAGGTCAGGTCAGGTGGCACATTAACAGCAAATTTGCCGTGTGTTGACTTTAACTTGTAACTAAAAATGAACAGCGGTGCCTTTTTGCGATTCAATTGACGAATCAGACAAGACAGCATTGCCAAAAATGGCGCTCATCATCGTCTTCACCGAATGCTCCGATTTTATGGCGCGACCAGCGATGGCAGCGCGATGCGCGTAGCCGTTGTAATCCGCGAGCACCAGTTCGATCGCCTGGGTCAGCCCGGCAGGCGAGAGATCGCGCGTCACCACGCCAGCGTCAAACCGCAACAGCAGACGCCCCAGCCATGTATTGGCGGTGGTAACGATGGGGCATGAAGCGCAAAGCGCATCGAGTGCGACACCGCTGACGCGGTCCTGAAAATCGTCCTTGGCATACGGCTGCAGGCTGATGCCGCCAGGAAAAAGTTCCTGATAGTCAGTCGGCGTCAGAGTTTCCCGCAGCACTGTCAGGTTTGAATAGTTGGCCGCCGCCAGGCGATCAAACAGGGCCAGCATTGGCGCTGGGTGCTTATCCCGATGCGGGGCCGAGACCTGGACCCACAAGGGCCAAGCCGCTTTCTGCCGGGCCAGGGATTCGGCCAGAGCAACAACGCGCTCAAAGCCCTTGTCCGCCCGGGCTGCGCCCGCCACCACCAAGTGGCTAAAAGGGCGCGCTTCAAATACTTTGCCCTGCATTGAATTCACGGGATAGGGCACGACTCTCGATCGAAACCCCAGTTCCTGGAAAAAAGTTGCACCCTCGTGCGTGGGACAAAGAATTTCCAAGTTGGGCTGCCGTTTGGCAATTTCGGCCAGTTGCGCAGCCTTCGATGCCTTGGCCCCGACCCAATGAATGTACAGATACACCTTGGCCGCCGGAATCGTCTCTTTTGCCACCCAGTTCAGGCTGATCAGATCACTCGTGCCAGCCGTTGACAGCAATATTTTTCCTGGCTGACGCAACAGCCGCCGATAAAGAAAAAGCGCCTGCAATCGACGCAAGGGCTGATAGAAATAAGGGCGAAGCCGACCCTGGCCCTGCCAGATCTTTTCGCTGCCCTGGCCAGCCCAAATTTGCACTTGTTCGACCGGTGCCGCCTGTGCGATGGTCTTCACCAGGCTGTGGCAATGCCCAACGTAACTGCGCAAAGTGGGCTCAACAATATGAAAAATCATCGATTCCCGACGGCCCGCTTGGTCTCCTGCCGTAGGAACCACAACTTCAAGTGGCGGTAGTAACTTCCCTCCGCGCTGGCAATGGCAAGGGCTAAGCCATGGGCCCCATCCAGAAAACCGAGCTTCAAAATATAGGTCCGAACAAAGGCCCACAAGCCATGCCCCATGGCACCAGGGACGGAAGCCCGCTGACCGCGAGCCAATGCCTGAGTCGCCGAATCAGACGAGTAGCGATCAACTTTTTGCAGAACAACCGAGAAATCCTTGTAGCTATAGTGCAACAAGGGCTGACGCAGCCGCTTGGCAAGGTCCTTGTGAACCAGTCGCTCATGGACCAGGTCGTCCGAGAAGCGGGCCGATCCCTTTCTGAAAAGTCGGTCAACATAATCCGGCGACCAACCGCCATGCCGAATGAATCGGCCGCAAAAGCGCGACGAGCGCGGAATTGAAAAACAGTTGACGTCACCCGCCTGTTCGATCGCCCGCAAGATTTCCTGGCGCAAGGCGGCGGTGACACGTTCATCGGCATCAATTGACAAAACCCAGTCGCCGCCCGCGAGATCAAGCGCTCGGTTCTTTTGCGCACCAAAACCGGGCCAGTCGGTGGCCAGCGATACCTGCGCCCCCAGACTGCGTGCAATCGCCACGGTGTCATCGGTACTGCCACTGTCAAGGACAACGACCTCGTCGGCAAAGTCCAGACTCGACAGACAGTCAGCAATATTGGCTTGCTCGTTACGAGTGATGACGATCGCTGAAAGACGCATAAGATGCAGTTGAGTGTAATTGACAGCCGATAATTCGTCTCCAAATGATCCTTTTTTGCTTTGTCCTCGCGCTGTAGCCATGCCACCATCTTCCCGCCAAGCATCACCGGTTTGGAGTTTTCGACTGATTCTTGTTGCCATGGCTGCCGTGTCGGTTGGCCTTCCCATTGCCTGGATCAGCCTGAGCAAATTGGCCGTGACTTTTTTTGCGCTGGCTTACCTGCTGGTACAAGCGGCCAGGCGCCGTGACGAAGAACCCAGTCGCGCGCTTTGGACGCCGCCGGTCATTTGCGTTATCTTTTTTGCCTTTTCATTGAGTCTGCTATGGACCGACAGCGACCTGGCCGGTGCCACACGATCACTCATCAAACACGGCAAGTTGATGCAAATTGTTTTGTTGATGCTGCTGATTCGTACGCCACGCGAAGCGCGTATTGGCGTCGCGGCATTTGCCGTTGGCCAAGGCTTTCTTCTGCTAAGTTCCTGGCTGCTGGTAGCCGGTCTTCCTGTGCCGTGGCGCACGGCATGGGGGCGGGGTAGCGAGTATGTTGTGTTTTCCAGCTACCTCGATCAATCCGTGATGTTTGCCACGGCCGGCGCCGTGTTCTGGCAACTTCGAGCCGATAAGCTGTGGCCTGTCTGGCTGGGCAGCATATTGGCCGTGGCCGCTCTCGCCAACACCTTGCTGGTGCTCGAAAGCCGCACGGGGTACGCGATTGCAGTTGCCGTGCTTGCGCTGGCAGCGATGTGGAAGGTGCCCCGGCGATTTCGCCTGATGACGCTGGTTGCTGCGCCGCTGCTCACGCTGTCGATCCTGTATGTCGCCTCGACCCAGGTTCAGAATGGTCTGTCAAAATTAATCGATGAAAGTCAAAGTTTTGTTCTCAAGAACGACAGCAGAAGTGCCACAGGCTGGGATGGCAATTCTTCCGGCTGGCGGCTTAACGCCTGGCATCGCTCGCTGCAGGCGATTGAGGAAAATCCATGGTTGGGCCATGGCATCGGCAGTTGGACCGACAGCGTCAAGCGACTCGAGGGCAAGACGGCAAGCTTCACGTTTGGTAACACGAAGGTCAGCAATCCGCACCAGGAGTATCTGTTGTGGGGTGTCGAGCTGGGTGCTGGCGGGGTACTGCTGTTGCTGCTATTGATGATTGCCATCGTTCGGGATAGCCGCAGCTTCAGCCCATCCGTCGCCAGGGCGACTCAATCCGTTGTGGCCGCCATGGCCATTGCCTGCCTGTTCAATTCGGCCCTGTACGATGGCCTGATTGGCGACTTCTTTTGTGTCGCGCTAGGCGTGTTGATGGCCCTCGGATTGCGCCAGAGGATCGCACCATGAAATCCGCTCCAAACGGCGTGCTCAAGCGGCTGCAGCAACTGCGACCGTATTTTGGCAAACTTCCTGGCACTTGGGCTCTGATTGCCGCCGGTGCCCTGGTCGGGGCAGCCACCGAACCCCTGATCCCGGCTTTGCTCAAGCCACTACTGGACCGTGGCTTTCAGCAGGGTAGACTGGAAATCTGGACGGTTCCCGTGGCGCTCTTGCTGCTTTTTGGCGTGCGCAGCCTGGCTGGCTATGTCGCCCAAATTGGTCTGACCAGAATCACCAACCATGGCCTGCTGGCCATGCGCCGCGCCATGTTCAACAAGATTTTGGTGGCCGACCTGAAATTGTTCTCCGAGCAGAGCTCCAGTACGCTGGCCAACACGGTCGTCTATGAGGTGCAGACCGGCTCCGTGATGCTGGTGAACTCCCTGCTAAGCCTGACGCGCAACGGCTTGACGCTGCTGGCCTTGACGAGCTATCTCTTCTATCTGAACTGGAAGCTCACGCTCATTGTGGCAGCGGTTTTCCCAGCCGTCGTGTTGGTGATGCGGGTGCTGACCAACCGTCTGCACCGTCTCACCAGGGCCAGCCAGGACGCCACGGACAATCTGGCCTACGTCGTCGAAGAAAACGTGCTGGCGCATCGGGACATTCGTCTGTACGCCGCCCAAACGTCACAGGCGCAACGCTTTGGCCAGTTGAGCGAGTCATTGCGACACCTGGCCATGAAATCCACCGTGGCGGGCGCCGCCATGACGCCAATGACCCAAATGCTGGCAGCGGTCGCCTTGTCGGCGGTGATTTCCGTGGCGCTGGTGCAAAGCCAGAGCAGCGGCACGTCAGTTGGGGGCTTTGTCGCCTTTGTCACCGCCATGCTGATGATCATCGCCCCGATCCGCCAATTGTCCGAGGTGTCAAGTCCGATTACACGCGGCCTGGTCGCACTGGAGCGCGGACTGGCTCTGATTGAAGCAACGCCCAGCGAGGTCGAGGGCAGCTTTGCCAGGGCCAGGGCAACCGGGGCCATTGAACTGCGCCAGGTTTGCGTCACTTATCCGGGCGCCGCAGCGCTCGCCATCGACGCCATCGATCTGTTGGTCAAGCCAGGTGAAACCGTGGCGCTGGTGGGTGCCTCCGGTTCTGGCAAGACGACTCTGGTCAATCTGCTAACTCGTTTTGTGGACACCAATAGTGGCCAGGTTTTGCTGGACGGGCACGATGTTCGGGAATGGACGCTTGCGTCCTTGCGTGCCCAGTTCGCTTTTGTCAGTCAGCAGGTGGTGATGATCAATGACAGCATGGCGGCCAACGTGGCGCTTGGCATGAAAATCGACCGCGCCCGCGTGCTCGATTGCCTGCGGGCTGCCAATCTGGCGCAGCTCATTCATGCCTTGCCCAAGGGCATCGATACGCAAGTTGGCCACAATGCCATGCAACTCTCCGGAGGCCAGAGGCAGCGCCTGGCCATAGCCCGGGCCCTTTACAAAGACGCACCGATTTTGATTCTCGACGAGGCCACTTCGGCGCTCGATAGCGAGTCCGAACGCGCCATCCAGGATGCCCTGGAGCACCTGATGCAAAGTCGAACCACGTTGGTCATCGCGCACCGACTCTCGACCGTGCACCATGCCGACCGGATTGTGGTGCTGGAGGCCGGAAAAATCGTTGAAACCGGTACCCACCCCGAACTGATGCAGCGTGAAGGTCAATACGCCCGCCTGTACAAACTCGGTTTGCATGAGAATAAGCAAGAAGCGGCGGGCGCAGCCCCTTCAGCCGGGACTTGAAGTTTTTCTACTGGCTCTTTGGCACCGCCGAGAAATAAATTTCCTCCTGTTGCAAGGCAATGGCCGGCCATTGGTGCAGACTGGCAAATGCTGCGGCGGCCTGACCCAGCCGGGCGCGCAGCGATGGGTCTTCCAGCACGCTGAGCAAAGCATCGGCCAGCGCCTTTGAATCCTGCGGGTCGTCAAGTAGCAAGGCGTTCACTTCATGCGTCAGAGAGCTCGAAATCCCGCAATAGCGCGCGCTGCTAACCAGCACGGGCAGCCCATGCGCCATGGCTTCCAGCACCACCATCGCAAAAGTATCTGCCAACGTCGGATGCGCCAGACAATCCGCAGCGCGGTAAGCTGCATGGATGTCGCTCAGCGGTCCCAGAAAAAACACTCGATCAGCCACGCCAGCGGCTTTTGCCTGTGTCTGAAATTCAGCAACTTGCCCCCTGTCACCGACCACCGCCAACCAGGTGTCCTGCGGCAAACGGGCCAAGGCCCGGGTCAGGCTCGCCAACCCCTTCTTGCGATAGTCGTTGCCGACGAACAGTATCCCGCGTCCGGCGCTTGGCAAATGCAATCTTTGGCGCGCTGCCGACCGCTGACCAGGCGTGGCAGCGCCGTCCACCCGCATGACGCCCGGCGTCAACAGCCGCAGCGCAGGGCTGGTTGCGGGGTAAGCGCTGGCTATTTGGTTCATCAGGCTGCTTGAAGTGACCACGATGCGCCGCTGCTCTGGATTTGAAAAGCGAGCGCGCTCCAGCCAGAGATAGACCATCAGCCGCGGGCTGGTCGCTACTTTTAGCCAACGCAGCGCGCCACGCCAGCGGCCACGCCCCTGAAACAACGAGTACCGCACGGGCACGACATGCACCGTCTGAACGTTGCCGTGCCAGGTATTTTCATGCGAGTGCACGAGGTCAAATCCGCGCCGTGTCGCCCACCAGGTGGCAGCGGCGTACCAGAGCTGATTGAACCAGCGCGGCCGGGCCAGCGGCCTGGACACGCGGTGGTAACTCACACCCGGCCACTGGTGCTCGATCTGCTGCGCAAAGACGTGAATTTCATGGCGCGCCGCCAACTGTTCCACCAAGGCCATCGAATAGCGCTCCGCACCGCCGCCCGTCGGCGCAAACACCCGATTCAGCACGGCAATGCGCAAACGCCCTGTCGTTACCATCAAGCGCGCCGCCGGTCTTCGTAAGCGCTGGCCAGCTTGAGCCAAAACAGCGGCACTGTGGTCGAGCGAACTACCGGCACGCGCGGCAGCTGCAGCAGATCTTCACCGGGCTGGCAACGGCCGCGTTGCGTGGTGGTAGCGGACTCAAACCCGGCTGCCAGTGCCTGCGCCACATGGCTTAGGGCGTACTCGCCGTAGGGATAACAAAAATGCCGCACCGGCGCATTCAGCAGGTTTTCCAATTCCGCTTTGCAGGCAGTGATTTCATCCACGCAGACCGAATTGTCCAGCTGGGTCAGCCGCGCATGATGGCGGGTATGCGCCCCCACCTCCTGCCCGCCGTCCAGCCACTGCCGCAGTTGCTGCGCATTCATGAGGGCGGTGGGCGCGATTCCCGCCGCACGGTCCCACTCGTTGGTCTTGCCCAACTGTTGACTCACCGCATAACAGGTCGAAGAAAAATCATGCTTCAGCAATACCGGCAAGGCATGTGTCAAATTATTCAGGTAACCATCGTCAAACGTAATGCCAACGACTTTGCCGCTGCGTTGACCCTTCAGGTAGGGCAGCAGGGACGACATTGAAAGCCCCTGGTAACCCAGCAGACTCAAACAAGCCATCTGGCGAGCAAAGGCGGCGGGTGACACGTACAAGCTCCGATAAGCCGCCCCTTTGCCCGGCGCCAGCTCGATCTGGTGGTACATCAGAATCGGAATCGGCGACGGATTGGCACTGCGCTGGCTTGACATGGAAAAAAAAACGGTAACAACTACAACAGCACGATGTCGTACTGCTCCTGCCCCATGGCACTCTCACTCTGCAAGGACACCGGCTTGCCAATAAACTCACTCAGGCCCGCCAGGTGCTGGCTTTCTTCATCCAGAAACAGCTCGATCACCCTGGGCGAGGCGATAACCCGAAACTCGCCTGGATTGAATTGCCGCGCCTCACGCAAAATTTCCCGAAAAATGCTGTAGGCCACGGTGCGAGCGGTCTTGACGATGCCTTTGCCCACGCAGGTCAGGCACGGCTCACACAGCATATGGGCCAACGATTCACGCGTGCGCTTGCGCGTCATCTCAACCAGACCGAGCTGGGAAAATCCGGCCGCCATGGTCTTGACACGGTCGCGCAACAATTGCTTGCGGATTTCAGCCAGCACCGCCTCGCGATGGTCTTCACGCACCATGTCAATGAAATCAACGATGATGATGCCACCCAGATTACGCAACCGCAGTTGCCTCGCAATCGCCTGGGCGGCCTCCAGGTTGGTCTTGAAAATGGTGTCGTCAAAATTGCGTGCCCCGACAAAGCCGCCGGTATTTACATCCACCGTGGTAAGGGCTTCGGTCTGATCAACAATCAAATAGCCACCCGACTTCAAATCGACGCGGCGCCCCAGCGCCCTGGCAATTTCCTCTTCAATGGCGTAAAGGTCAAAGATCGGTCGCTCGCCCTTGTAGTGCTGCAGTTTCGCGGACGCGGCGGGCATGAATTCAAGGCCAAAGGCGCGCAAGGCATCAAACTGCTCGCGTGAATCGACTTTGATCGACACCGTGTTTTCACAAACCAGGTCGCGCAGCACACGTTGCAACAGACTCAAGTCCTGGTGCAACAGCGACAGCGGTGACAAGCGCACAGCCGCGTCCTCGATGCGTGCCCAGGCCTTGCGCAGATAAGCAATGTCTTCGGACAATTCCAGATCAGAGGCATCCTCGCCATTGGTGCGCAGAATAAAACCACCACCCTCTGCGCGGGTCAGGTTCTGTAGCCGCAGGCGCAGATCGTCACGCTGACTTTGCTCTATCTTTTGCGACACGCCAACGTGGTCATCCTGTGGCAAAAATACCAGCATGCGTCCGGCAATGCTGATCTGGGTGGACAGTCTGGCGCCCTTCGTGCCAATGGGATCCTTGATGACTTGCACCATCAGCGCTTGACCTTCAAACACCTGCCTTTCGATTGGCACCAACGGCTGCGTCGTGCGCGCCATGACCGGCGGCTCGCCATCAGGCTGGCGATGCCAGACATCAGCCACGTGCAGGAATGCCGCGCGCTCCAACCCAATGTCAACAAAGGCTGACTGCATGCCAGGCAGCACACGCGCCACCTTGCCCAGATAAACGTTGCCCACCAGGCCGCGCGAGAGCGCGCGCTCCACATGCAACTCTTGCAGCGCGCCGCTCTCGACAATCGCCACACGGGTTTCCTGTGGCGACCAGTTGATCAAAATATCTTCTTGCATATCACCCTAGTTGCGAAACAAGCGTAGCAATTGTGCCGTCTCAAACATCGGCAGCCCCATGATGCCCGAGTAGCTTCCGCTGATGTGTGAAATGAACGCTGCCGCCCTGCCCTGCACGGCGTAAGCGCCGGCCTTGCCCATCGGCTCACCTGAGTCAACGTAGGCATGAAGCTGGCGCGGGCTTAAGCGCGCAAAAGTCACCCGCGATGCACTCACCAACTGGCTGCGTTTGCGCGCTGTGCCCAAGGCCACGGCCGTCAAGACCCGGTGCGTGGTACCGGAAAGCGCCTGCAACATCCGCCTGGCGTCATCCGCATCGACCGGCTTGCCAAAAATTCGTTGCCCCAGCGCCACGGTGGTATCCGAGCAAAGCACCGGCGCGCTCGGCAAAGCCCGGCGTTTGCGTCGCGTCAAAGCCGCCTCCAGCTTGAGTTGCGTCACGCGTTTGACGTAAGCCGCAGGTGCCTCGCGGGGCAGCACCCGTTCCAGCGATTCGGCATCTTCATCGTCACCGGGCAGCAGCAATTCATACCGCACGCCAAGTTGATCAAGCAACTCGCGCCGCCGTGGACTCTGCGAAGCCAGGTAAATGAACTCATTCACGATGGTAAGGATGGTTCGCATTGATCGACCAGGCGCGGTACAACTGCTCAATCAAAAGTACCCGCACCAAAGCGTGCGGCAACGTCAAATCCGACAGGCGGATGCGTTCATGCGCAGCACTTTTGAAAGCCGGGTCCAATCCGTCAGGGCCGCCAATCACGAGCGCCACGTCGCTGCTGGCCAACTGCCAGTCTTGCAGCTTGGCAGCCAGTGCCAGCGTGGTCAAAGCGCTGCCGCGCTCGTCCAGCGCCACGATGCGGCAGCCCCTGGGTAGCGCGGCTTCGATGCGCGAGCGCTCGGCGGCGCACAGGGCTTCGACCGTCTTGGAGCCACGCGTCTCGGTCTTGACGGCCTTGAGTTCAAGCTTGAGTTCAAACGGAAAGCGCTTGGCGTAGTCGTCCCAGGCGGTCTGCGCCCAGTCCGGCACGCGCTGACCGACTGCAACAATCACCAAGCGCACAGCGACTCGGCTCAGGCTTTGCGCGCAGGCACTTTGCGGGCCACCAAGGTCTTGCTTGGTACTTTCCTGGCAGGCGACTTTTTGACAGCAGGCTTGGTGGCACGCTTGGCCGCAGACGCTTTGGCCGCCAGCGTCTTTTGCAACTGCGCTTTGCTCGGAAAAGTCTCTGCCACACCCTTTTTGGCGGCGCTCGAGCGCTTGATATCTGGCGTCGGCTTGGTGGACGCCCGGGCTGGCTTGGCTGCTTTCACCGCTACTTTGACAACCGGCTTGGCGGCACCAAATTTGAGCCGCACCGGCTTTTCGCCCCACAGCTCTTCGAGGTTGTAGTACTGCCTGAAATTGGGCTGCATGATGTGCACCACGGCCTGGCCGCAGTCAACAATGATCCACTCGCCATTGGTTTCGCCTTCGACCCGCGGCTTGCCAAAACCGGCATCGCGCACGGCGTCACGCACGCTGGCGGCCAGCGCCTTGGTCTGCCGGTTCGACGTGCCCGAGGCAATCATGACCCGTTCAAACAGCGCGGACAAATGCTCAGTGTCAAACACCTTGATGTCCTGGGCTTTGACGTCCTCAAGGCCATCAACAATGGCGCGCTGGAGCTTCTGGATGTCTTTTTTGGCAACGGTCGGGGAGAGTTTGGTAGTCATCAGGCAGTCTGGTAAAGGTGATGGAGGGCAATATACCGCGCAACCGGCTCAAACACCAGATCGGCAACGCTTTGATGCGCGGCAATTCGGCGTCTGATCTCGGTGGCACTCAGCGCCAGCGCTGGCAGTGCGAGCCAGCGAAAGCGCGACTGGAGCCCAAGATTTATAAGAAATTGGGGTGTAGCCCCCGTCAAATCTGCGCGGGCAGCTACGCATATTGTAGCAAGTTGCAGCACCTCGCGCCATGCGTGCCAGGCTGGCAAGGCCCGCGCCTGATCCTCGCCCAGGATCAGATAAAGCTCGGCGCTTGGCCAATCGGTCTTGCAGTCGCGCAAAGTATCGACCGTGTAGCTGGGACCGCTGCGCTCGATTTCACACGGATCAACGACAACACCGGGCAACTCGGCAAACGCCAATCGCGCCATCGCCAGGCGCTGCGGCGCCGGGCTCAAAGCGCGTGACTTGTGCCATGCCTGCCCGGTCGGCACCACGCGCAGCTGGTCGAGCTGCAACTCGGCCAGCGCGGCTTTCACCAGCGCGCGATGCGCCACGTGCGGCGGATCAAAGGCACCGCCAAAGACACCGATACGCCTGGGCGCACTCGGCTCAGCGCTCAAACCCAATCCTTGCGCAGCAGAAACCGGGTGTACAAGTCGGCCTCCGGCGAGCCCGCCTCCGGCATATTCTGGTAAGACCAACTCGCCAGCGGTGGCATCGACAGCAAAATGGATTCAGCCCGGCCGCCCGACTGCAAGCCAAAATGCGTGCCCCGGTCCCACACCAGGTTAAATTCCACATAGCGACCGCGCCGGTAGAGCTGAAAGGCACGTTCGCGCTCGCCATAAGGCGTATTCCTACGGCGCTCCACAATCGGCAAATACGCGCTCAAAAACGAATCGCCCACCGCCTGCAACATGGTCAGGCTGTCCTCAAAGCCGAGCTCGGAAAAATCATCGAAGAAGATGCCGCCGATACCGCGCGGCTCGGCGCGGTGCTTTAGATAGAAATACTCATCGCACCAAGTTTTGAAGCGCGGGTACTTGTCCGCGCCAAAGGGTGCCAGCGTGGCTTTGCAGGTGCTGTGAAAATGTACGGCATCTTCCTCGAAACCATAGTAGGGCGTCAGGTCCATGCCGCCACCAAACCAGCAGACTTCCTGCCCATCGCTGCCCTTGGCCGCGAGCATGCGCACGTTCATGTGGACGGTGGGCACATAGGGGTTGCGCGGGTGAAACACCAGCGACACACCCATCGCGTCAAATGGCGCACCGGCCAACTCGGGGCGATGCTGCGTTGCCGAAGGCGGCAATTTGGGACCACTGACTTTGGAAAAGCCGCAACCGGCGCGCTCGAATAACGCTCCGCCTTCGAGAATTTGCGTGCTGCCGTGACCTTGCAGCGGCTCGCCCGCTGCCTTTTGCCAGGCATCGGTCAGGAATGGGCTGCCGTCCAATGCCGCAATGGCCGTGGTGATGCGCCTCTGCAGGCCCTGCAAATAGCCGCCAACGGCTTCGCTGCGGGAGGTAGGGGCACTCGGCGGCGTCATGCTGGAACCCCCTTGATGGCCCGGTGGCCAATGTCCTTGCGGTATTGCATGCCCTCAAACTGAATCCCGAGCGCCACCTCGTAGGCGCGCGCCTGCGCCTGACGCACGTTATCCGCCAACGCAGTGACGCACAAAACGCGTCCGCCCGTGGTGACAACTGCGCCCTCCTGCAGCGCCGTGCCGGCGTGAAACACCACGGCATCCTCCTCGTCCTTTGGCAAGCCGCTGATTGCGTCGCCCTGCCGCGGCTGCGACGGGTAACCGTGTGCCGCCAGCACCACGCCCAGCGCGGTGCGGCGGTCCCACTCCAACTCAACCTGGTCGAGTTTGCCGTGTGGGCCGGGCTCGGTCGCGGCCAGCAGCACATCGACCAGATCCGACTTGAGCCGCAGCATGATCGGCTGCGTCTCGGGGTCACCCAGGCGGCAGTTGAATTCGAGCGTTTTGGGGTGCCCGGTGGCGTCAATCATCAACCCGGCATACAAGAAACCGGTGTAAGGAATGCCGTCTTTTTCCATGCCGCGAATGGTCGGCAAAATGATCTCGCGCATGGTGCGCGCATGGACGTCCGGCGTGACGACCGGCGCGGGCGAATAGGCACCCATGCCGCCAGTGTTTGGGCCTGAATCGCCATCGAGTAAGCGCTTGTGGTCCTGGCTGGTCGCCAGTGGCAGAACATTCTTGCCATCCACCAACACAATAAAGCTGGCCTCCTCGCCGACCAAAAACTCCTCAATCACCACCCGCGCACCGTCCGGGTGGCTTGCAGCCGGTGCGTTCTGGCCCAGCATGAAGTCAACCGCAGCATGGGCTTCGGCGAGCGTCAACGCCACCACCACGCCCTTGCCAGCGGCCAGTCCGTCAGCCTTGACCACAATCGGTGCGCCCTTTTGATCAATGTAGGCATGGGCCGCGGCGGTGTCTGAAAAAGTCTCATAGTCGGCAGTTGGAATGCCATGGCGCTTCATGAACGCCTTGGAAAACGCCTTGGAACTCTCCAGTTGTGCCGCCGCCCGGGTCGGGCCGAACACGCGCAGACCGTGTTGGCGAAACTCATCGACGATGCCGGCCGCCAGCGGGCCCTCCGGCCCCACCACCGTGACCACTATCTTGTTCGCAGCAGCCCAAGCACGCAGTTCCTTGGCATCCGTGATATTCAGGTTATCAAGCCGCTTGTCCAGCGCCGTTCCCGCATTGCCCGGTGCCACAAATACCTTATGCACTTTGGGCGACTGCGCGAGCTTCCAGGCCAGGGCATGCTCACGGCCTCCGCCGCCAATCACCAGAACGTTCATAGTGCTTCGCTGTCCATCTCGGCATTATGGTAAACGGCTTGCACGTCGTCGAGTTCTTCCAGCGCATCAAGCAGTTTCTGCATCCGGGCCGCATCGTCGCCGGCCATCTCGATCGGGTTCTCGGCGCGCATCGTCACATCCGCCACTTCGGGTTTCAGGCCGGCCGCTTCCAGCGCGTTTTTGACGGTCTCAAAATCCGGGTAAGCGGTCAACACCTCAATGGCGCCATCATCATCGCTGATCACATCCTCGGCACCGGCTTCAAGCGCCACTTCCATCACCTTGTCTTCGCTGGTGCCGGGCGCAAAGATCAACTGGCCGCAATGCCTGAACTGAAACGCCACCGAACCGGCGGTGCCCATGTTGCCGCCGAACTTGGCGAAGGCGTGACGCACTTCGGCCACCGTGCGCACCTTGTTGTCAGTCATGGTATCGACCAGAATTGCCGCGCCGCCGATGCCGTAGCCTTCGTAGCGAATTTCCTCGTACGTAATGCCCTCGGCGTTGCCGGTGGCCTTGTCGATGTTGTATTTGATGCGGTCAGCCGGCATGTTGGCGGCTTTGGCCCTGTCCACCGCCAGACGCAGACGTGGATTGGCCGACAGGTCGCCGCCACCGGCGCGCGCCGCCACCGTGATTTCACGGATGATACGGGTCCAGATCTTGCCCCGCTTCTCGTCCTGACGGCCTTTGCGGTGTTGAATATTGGCCCATTTGCTGTGTCCTGACACGGAAAATCCTTCAAAAGTTCGTTACGCTATCGCCTCAAGCTGCGTTCAATTGTACTTTTAGGAAGTCTCATGCCCGATCCGATCCTGATTGCTCAAAACGGCAACACGTCCTGTTGCCTGCGTCCCGACCAGGCCAACCGGCACGGCCTCATCACCGGCGCCACCGGCACCGGCAAAACCATCACCCTGCAACGCATGGCCGAGGGCTTCTCGAAGATTGGCGTGCCAGTCTTCATGGCCGACGTCAAAGGCGACCTGAGCGGCCTGTCACAGTCCGGCGTGTTGACTGAAAAATTAGCCAAAGTCCTTAAGGATCGGGCGCTGCCAGCTCCTGAATTTGCAGCGTCACCGTGCACGCTGTGGGACGTCTTTGGCGAGCAGGGGCATCCGGTGCGGGCCACCGTGAGCGACCTCGGGCCGCTACTGCTCTCGCGCATGCTCAACCTCAATGAAACCCAGGCCGGTGTGCTGCAACTGGTTTTCAAGATTGCCGACACGCAGGGTTTGTTGCTGCTCGACATGAAAGACCTGCGCGCCATGTGCCAACTGGTGGGCGACAACGCCGGCGAATTCACCACCGAATACGGCAACATCAGCGCCGCCAGCATTGGTGCCATTCAGCGCGGCCTGATGCAAATTGAAGCACAGGGCGGCGACCAGTTCTTTGGCGAGCCGATGCTCAATATCGACGACTTCATGCAGACCGACGCCAACGGTCGGGGCGTCGTCAACGTGCTGGCGGCCGACAAACTCATGAACGCGCCGCGCCTGTACGCGACTTTTTTGCTCTGGCTGCTGAGCGAGCTGTTCGAGAACCTGCCCGAGGTGGGGGACCTGGACAAACCCAAGATGGTGTTTTTCTTTGACGAAGCGCACCTGCTGTTCACCGATGCGCCCAAGGTGCTGCTGGAGCGCATCGAACTGGTGGTGCGACTGGTGCGCTCTAAAGGCGTTGGCGTTTATTTTGTGACGCAAAACCCGCTCGACATTCCCGACTCGGTGCTGGCGCAACTCGGCAACCGGGTGCAGCACGCGCTGCGCGCCTTCACGCCGCGCGATCAAAAGGCCGTCAAGTCGGCCGCCGACACCATGCGCCCGAACCCGGCGCTTGACATTGGCGCGGCCATCACCGAACTGGCGGTCGGCGAAGCGCTGATCAGTTTTCTGGATGAAAAGGGCCGCCCTGGCATCACCGAGCGCGTCTTTGTGCTGCCGCCGGCTGGTCAGATCGGCCCGATCACGCCGGCCCAGCGACAAGCGCTGATCAGCACCTCGATCGTCGCCGGGGTTTATGAAAAAACCCTGGACCGCGAGTCAGCCTTCGAGAAAATCAAGGGCCGCACCGAGCAACGTCAGCCAGCGCCCAGCAGCAAGCCGGAACCGGGCCCGACGCGTGGCCAGACCGATACCGCCTCACCCACGGCAACGCCGCCACCCGCCGCCGGTGGCGGCCTGTTCGACAGCATCGGTGCCATTTTTGGCGGAGGCGCGCGCCGCACCCGCACCTCGGCCGGCGAGCAACTGATCCGCAGCGCCGCCAGTTCGGTCGGCCGCGAAGTCGGTCGCCAGATCATCCGCGGCGTGCTGGGCGGCATCTTTGGCGGCAGGCGTTGACGTGAAGCAAGGCCTGGCGATCTGTTGGAGCGGCGCCCTCGCCGCGAATGCCTGCTGCCAAAGTCAGCCAGTTCGCGGCGAGGGTGCCGCTCCAACCAAGTCAGCTTCATGTTTTGGGGTGGGTGACGCGCCCATGCCGGTCAGCCCTTCGCATCGGCGCTAGCATCACAGCCTATCTTCAGACAAGCATTTTTTGAGAAAGAAACATCATGACCACCCCCACTGACCCCATGGTCCACGTCATCAACCACCCGCTGGTGCAGCACAAGCTCACGCTGATGCGCCGCAAGGACGCCAGCACCAGCAGTTTTCGCACCCTGCTCAATGAGCTCAGCATGCTCATGGCCTACGAGGTCACGCGCGACATGCCCATGCACGACGTTGAAATCGAAACGCCGCTGGAGAAAATGACCGCCAGGATGATCGACGGCAAGAAGCTGGTGCTGGCCTCCATCCTGCGCGCCGGCACCGGTATTCTGGACGGCATGCTGACCGTCGTGCCCGGTGCGCGTGTCGGCCACATCGGCCTGTACCGCGACCCGCAAACCAAGCAGGCGATCGAGTATTACTTCAAAATGCCGCAAGACATGCAGGAACGCGACGTGATCGTGGTCGATCCGATGCTGGCCACCGGCAACTCGGCCATTGCAGCCATCGAGCGCATCAAGGCCACGCACCCTAAATCGATCAAATTCCTGTGCCTGCTGACCTGCCCCGAAGGTATCCAGGCACTGCGCCAGGCGCACCCGGATGTGCCGATCTTCACCGCAGCCATCGACCGTCAGCTCAACAGCCACAGCTACATCCTGCCCGGCCTGGGCGACGCCGGCGACCGGATTTTTGGCACGCAGTGAGTTTTATATGCAAAATAGGTCGCTAGCACCCGTCCCGCTTGCGCAAGCAGCTATTTAGTTGATAGCAAATAGCAAACGCAGCAAAATCCAAATCATCAACCCCGCTGCGGCGCAATCTGCTCGGCGTAGTCGTACAGGGCACCCAGAATGGCTTCACCGCGTTCGTCGGTGCGCTTCTGCCAGTTTGTCCAGTTCTTCAGCCAGACGATCAACCGTGAGCGCACCCGCCGCGCCTTCAAATAACCGCGCGGCGCGATGCGCCTCCCAGCGCGCCAGCTCTTCGGTGCTCAGGCTGTGCGGGAAATTGCGCGCCCGGTAGCGCCACAGCAACTCGCCCAGGCGGGCATCGTCAAAGGCAGGGCGCGCGCTGGCCAGTTGTTCGGCTTGCAACGGGCGCAAGTCGTTCAGGCGGCGGCGATCTGCATTGCCAACAAAGCCGCCGTACAGGTCTTCATCCACATCCGTCGGTGCCGCCTGCGGTCGGGCAAATACCTGCGCCCAAATGGCACTCATATCAGGCAGCTCGCGGGCCACCGCCGCGCGCGCCAGTTGTGCCGTCACATCCAGCCCCCAGCGCTGCGCCAGGTCGCTGCTGAGTACCTTGAGCTTTCGCATCACCATTGGGGACTTATTCAGGTGCACCGATTTGACCGGCAAGCGCGTCACACCGGCAGGCAGATCATCCGTCCTGGTGAATAAGCGCAGGCGAATCTGTTCGGCGTTCAGGCTGGCCAGCTCGCGCGGGTCAGCGGCCAGATCCCAGGCCAGCAATTCATTCTTGTTGCCGGGGTGCATGGCCAGTGGCCACATCAGCGCCAGGCAGCCGCGCTCGGGCGCAAACATACCGGAAATATGCAGAAAAGGCCGCGCCTGCGCCTGCGTGGTGGGTAGACCCAGCTCGACCATGACCTGGTTTTTCTTGTGCAGGCCAAAACAAAAATCAAACAGCTTGGGCTGCGCCGTCTTGATCAACCGCGCCAGCGCGATGGTGGCATGCACATCACTCAAGGCATCGTGGGCCGATTCATGCAGCAAGCCGTTGGCGGCGCTCAAGTCGGTCAGCTTGAAGCTGGGTTTGCCCTGGGCATTCACTGGCCACTGTATGCCCTCGGGCCGCAAGGCATAAGCGCTGCGCGCCACGTCCAACAAGTCCCAGCGGCCGCAATGGTTTTGCCACTCACGCGCATAGGGGTCGATCAAATTGCGCCAGAAACAGGAAGCGCGTGATCTCGTCGTCAAAGCGGATCGTGTTGTAGCCCACGCCGACCGTGCCGGGTTGGCTGAACGCCTGCTCAATCTGCGCCGCAAACTGGTATTCCGGAATGCCTTTTTGCAGACACACTTGCGGCGTGATGCCAGTGATCAGGCAAGCTGCCGGATCCGGCAAGAAATCATTGGCCGGCTGACAGTAGAGCATCATCGGTGCGCCAATTTGATTCAAGTCGGCGTCGGTGCGAATCGCTGCAAACTGCGCCGGCCGGTCGCGTCGGGTATTGGCGCCAAAGGTCTCGTAGTCATGCCACAAAAACGTGTGGGGCGGGTCAACTGGTTGCTGCATGCTTCGTCACTTTCTGCGCGCCCAGCGCACGCCTGGCAATTCCGCCACAAGGCCCAGCACCTTGTGCAGCCGCACGGCATCGGACACTTCGATGGTAAAGGTCATCCAGGCGGTGCCCTTGATGCTCTGCGTCTGCACGCCAATCACGTTCATTTTTTCCTTGGTAAACACCTCGGAAATATCGCGCAACAAACCCTGCCGATCTTGCGCCTGCACCGCAATATCGACCGGATAGACTGCGTTTGCTGCCGCCTGTGTCAGGCCCCATTCGACTTCAATCAGGCGTTCGCCGTTCCTGGCGATCATCTCCGCCAGATTGCTGCAGTCCTTGCGGTGCACGCTGACGCCCTTGCCGCGCGTGACAAAGCCGCAGATGGCATCCGGCGGCGCTGGCTTGCAGCACTTGGCCATTTGCGTCAGCAGCGAATCCACCCCCACCACCAACAGCCCCCCTTTGCTGGTGTTGTCGCCGCTGCGCGCCTTGCGGATCAGCGGCACCTGCGCATCGGCCTGCGCCGCCTCCTGCGGACGCACCAAGGACTCGATGTTGCGCAAGGAAAACTCGTCTTTGCCGACCCCTTCAAACAAGGCCTCAGCCGAGGCAAAACCCAGTTGGGTTGCCAGATCGTCGAGCTTGAGGGCCGTCTTGCCCTCGCGCTGCAGCAGCTTTTCAACCGCTTCACGCCCGCGTGCCACGGTCAGGCTGGTAGCCTGGGCATTGAACCAGGCGCGCACTTTGGCGCGCGCCCGGTGACTCACCAGGTAGCCCAATTCGGGGTTGAGCCAGTCGCGTGACGGGCCGCCCTCTTTGGCGCTGGTCACTGCCACCGTCTGACCGTTCTTGAGCGCGGTATTGAGCGGCACCATGACACCATCGACGCGCGCGCCACGACAGCGGTGGCCGAGGTTGGTATGCAGGCTGTAGGCAAAGTCCACGGCGGTGGCCCCTTGCGGCAGTTCCACAATGGCAGCGTCCGGCGTCAACACGTAGATGCGGTCATCAAGCATGCCCTGCGCTGCGCTGCCCGAGAGGTCGCGCTGCCAGGCCAGCAACTGGCGCAAGACCGCTATCTTCGCGTCGTATTCGCCGCTGGCTGAGACGCCCGCGTAGCCCTTGACACCGGCTTCTTTGTAGGCCCAATGCGCCGCCACGCCGTTCTCGGCGTGCTCGTGCATGGTCTGCGTGCGGATCTGGATTTCGGTCGGCAGACCTGCCGCATCGCGCACCACCGTGTGCAGGGACTGATAGCCATTGACCTTGGGCTTGGCAATGTAGTCGTCAAACTCTTGCGCAACCGCGCTGAATTGGCTATGCACCCAGCTCAAGGCGGCATAACAATCGGCCACCGTCACCACCACGATGCGCAGAGCCCGCACGTCATACACCTGGTCAAAACCCAGCGACTTGCCGCGCATTTTTTTGACAATGCTGTAAATGTGCTTGGGTCGGCCAAAAACCTGCGCGGCAATGCCATGGGCTTTCAGATCGTGTTCCAGTTGGCCGCGTAAACGCTCGATATCGGCTTCGCGCGCGGCCCGGGTTTCATCGAGCAGACTGGCCACTTGACGATAGGTCTCGGGCTCCAGAAAGCGAAACGCCAGGTCTTCCATTTCCCACTTGATCTCCCAGATGCCCAGGCGGTTGGCCAGCGGCGCAAAAACCTGCAGCGCTTCGAGTGCGATGTCACTGCTGACCGCCAGTTTGGTGGCGGCAAAAAAACGCAAGGTTTGCAGGCGCGAAGCCAGCCGCAGCATCACCACGCGCAGGTCGCGTGAAAAAGCCAACAGCATCTTGCGCACGTTTTCGGTCTGCACCGCCTCACTTTGCACCTGGGAGGCCGACGGATTGGCCTGCGCGTTGGCCAGCAGCGCCAGACGCGCCTGACGCTGCACGCGCACCAGCTTGGTGGTCTCCATGGCCAGCGCAGCAAAGTTGTCGCCAAAGGCTTTGGCGATGAGTTCCTGCGGCTTGTTCAGGTGGTCGCAGGCATAGACCAGATAGCTCGCCGCCTGCATCGCCTCGGAGCCGCCAATGCTTTTCAAAATGTCCGCCACCGCATCGGCATGCGTGAGGATGTTTTCCCCGGTATCAAGCAGCGCGGTGGCCAACAAGGGCTCGGCAAAGGCGCGCGCGCGGGCCAGCGCGTTGACCTGCCCCGACAGGCTTTGCTCGGCAGCCGCCATAACCGGCAGCGCCGGCTTGGCCTCGTGTGCGGCTGACGCAGTGGCAACCTGGCTTTTCATACGCGACTTTCCACGCTTAGTCCAACAAAAACGCAAGCACGGCTTGCACCTGATCATCGGCAATGAAAGTCGGCGCATGGCCCACGCCCGCAAACTCGATCAACCGGGCCCTGGGGCCGCGCTGTGTCATGGCCTGCGCGGTCGCCGCCGATAGCAAATCAGACTGGGCACCGCGCAGCAGCAGCGTGCGCGCTGTGATCTGGTCGTAGGCCTGCCACAGCAAGGCCTCGCCCTGCGCCGCCGACTCGGGCGTGAGGGCACGAAACGGCAGCGCCAGCGCCGGGTCGTAGTGCAACGTCAACGCACCGGGCGCGCCCGCCAGCGGCTTGAGCATCGGGCGCGTCAGGGCCAGCCACTGCTCGGGTGTGTGCGGCCCAAAGCTGCTGGCAATCGCCCACAGGGCGTCGGCGGCTTCCTGCTCCGCAGCAAACTGACCCGTATTGCCCAGGTACAAGCCAATGCGTTGCAGCGCCTGCCACTCAATCACCGGCCCGACATCGTTGAGCACCAGACGCCGGATTTTGGCAGACCTAGCCCCCACGCTTGCCGCTTCGCGTGCTGCGCTGCCCCCCGAGGGGTCCGTGCCTTGCTTGGGGCGGCCCGGCGCGGCGGCGACCCCGCCCTTACCCCCCTGCCCCGCGAGCAACATGCCGACCAGTCCCCCCAGGCTGGTGCCCAGCCAGTCCAGTTTGGTCGGGGCCAACTGGGCCAGCAACGCCAGCAGGTCGGCCGCATAGTTGGGAATCTGATAACCCATCGGGTCTTTTAGCCAGTCGCTCTGGCCGCGCCCGGCCAGATCCGGGCAAACCACCCGAATCGGTTCGCGCGAACGCGCACACAGCGCCTGCGCCAGCACATCGAAGTCTCGCCCCTGGCGCGTCAGGCCATGCAGGCAGATGACAAGGTGCCCGGCATCCGGCTTGCCCCATTGCCAATAGGCCATGCGGTGGCCGCCGGAGGCATCGGGGCAAGCTACAAAATCGAGTGTCGGTTCGGACATGCTTGAAATGATTCAATAAAGTTGATGGTTCAGTCGGTCAAGATTCAAGGCACCAGCCGGGTCGCCCTGGCGCAGCGCCTGCCCGTCATAATCACCCTGATCCTAATTCAATCACAGTGTCACTTATTCACTTTCGGAGAAACAGCATGCTAAAAGGCAAGACCGCCCTTGTAACCGGTTCCACCAGCGGCATTGGCCTGGGGCTGGCCAAAGCTCTGGCGCAACAGGGCGCCAACATCGTCATGAACGGCTTTGGCGAAGTCGAGGCGGCCAAGGCCGAAGTGGCGGCACTCGGCGTCACAGTGGCTTATCACGGCGCGGACATGAGCAAGCCGGCCGAGATTGAGGACATGATGCGTTATGCCGCTGCCCAGTTTGGCCGCGTCGATATTCTGGTCAACAACGCGGGCATCCAGCACGTGGCGCGCATTGAAAATTTTCCGCTTGAGCGCTGGGACGCCATCATCGCCATCAACCTGAGCAGCGCCTTTCACGCCACGCGCCTCGCGCTGCCCGCCATGCAGAGCGCCAACTGGGGCCGCATCATCAATGTTGCCTCGGTGCACGGCCTGGTGGCCTCGGCAGAAAAAGCCGCTTACGTGACGGCCAAGCACGGCCTGGTCGGATTGACCAAGGTCACGGCGCTGGAAAACGCCACCAGTGGCATCACCTGCAATGCCATTTGCCCGGGCTGGGTGCTCACACCGCTGGTGCAAAAGCAGGTGGATGCCAAAGCCGCCGCCGCTGGCATCAGCAATGAAGCTGCCACCAAACAGTTGCTGGGCGAAAAGGAACCCTCGCTGCAGTTCACCACGCCCGAAGAGTTGGGTGCCCTGGCGCTGTTCTTCTGCTCGCCGGCCGGCAACAATGTGCGCGGCGTGGCGTGGAACATGGACGGCGGCTGGGCGGCCCAGTAACGCAGCCGGCCATTCAGCCGACCGCAAAATTTGTAACAGCTTGTCAGGGTCCGTACAAAATCCTGCAAAGAGGCGGCGAATGCCTGCAAAATGAGCGCTGTTACAAATTTGGTGGTGCTCCATGAATCCAATTCCCAGCCGCGACGACAAGATTTTGATTTGCGATGACGACGCGCGCATCCGCGAGCTGTTGAGTCGATTTCTGACGCAGGAGGGTTTTGAGGTGTTGCAGGCGGAAGACGGCAAGTCGCTGACGCGCCTGTTGCTGCGCGAACCGGTTGACCTGATCGTGCTCGACCTGATGATGCCCGGCGAAGACGGTTTATCCATCTGTCGACGGCTGCGCGCCGGCAATAATCGCACGCCCTTGATCATGCTCACGGCCAAGGGCGAAGACGTGGACCGCATCGTTGGCCTGGAGGTCGGCGCCGACGACTACCTGGCCAAGCCCTTCAACCCACGCGAGCTACTGGCGCGCATTCATGCCGTGCTGCGCCGACGCCCCACGCATGAAGCTCCGGGTTCTCCCTCGAGCGACAACGAGGTCGTGAGTTTTGGCCCTTTTGTGTTTGATCTGGGCGCGCGCACGCTGCGCAGGAACGACGAGGATCAGCCCCTCACCACGGGTGAATTCGCCATGCTCAAGGCACTGGTGCGCCATCCGCGGCAACCCCTGTCGCGCGAAAAACTGGCTCAATTGGCGCGCGGGCGCGAGTTTGAGCCGTTCGACCGCAGCCTGGATGTGCAGGTCTCGCGCTTGCGCAAATTGATCGAACTCGATGCCACCGCACCGCGCTACATTCAAACTGTCTGGGGCGTGGGCTACGTGTTTGTGCCGGATGGCTCCAGCTAAGCCCTTGCGTCCCTTTCCCGCCCTACCGGCAGACGAGAGCGGGGCCATGCCGCTTGAGGCGGGTCCGCGCCAGCGCCAGACGCGCTTGCACCTGCAGCTCGGCTTGAGTCTGTTCTGGCGCACTTTTTTTCTGCTCGCGCTGCTCCTGATCGGCAGCATTCTGGCCTGGCTGCAAACCCTGCGCGCGCTTGAGTTCGAGCCGCGCGCGCTGCAGACAGCGCAGCAAATCGCCTCCCTGGTCAACCTGAGTCGCGCCGCCCTGATTCACACCGACGCCATCAACCGGATATCCCTGATCAAAACCATGACCGATCAGGAAGGCGTGCGCATTGCGGCGCGCGAGCCGGGCGACACCTTTGAGCCCTTCGACAGCGACGCGCTCGGCCAGCACATCACACTCGAGCTCAAAAATCGACTCGGACCCGACACCGTGGTCGCCAACAGCGTCAACCGAAAGGAAGGACTCTGGGTTGGCTTCACCATTGACGGCGACCGTTACTGGCTGCAAACCGACCGGGCGCGTTTTAGCCGCACGGCCGGCAGCACCTGGCTCATCTGGCTGATCACTGCGGCCGCCCTCTCGTTGGCCGGTGCGGCCCAGATTGCGCGGCTCATCAACCGCCCCCTCAAGCAACTCTCGTTTGCCGCCAGCCGCGTGCGCGACGGCGATTTCGAAGCCAGCGCGCTCGATGAAACCGTGACTACCAGCGAAATCCGGGCTGTCAACATCGGCTTTAACCGCATGACGCAAAAACTTGCCAAAATCGAACAGGACCGCGCCATCATGCTGGCAGGCATTTCGCACGACCTGCGCACGCCGCTGGCGCGTCTGCGGCTGGAAACCGAACTCAGCGTGAACGACCTGGAGGCACGTGCCGACATGGTTGCCGACATTGCCCAGCTCGACGCCATCATCGGCAAATTTCTCGATTACGCAAGACCCGACGACGTGCGCCTGGGTAGCGTCGCGCTGCGCGAGATTGTCGATAGCTGCGTCTATAGTCTGCGCAACCGTACCGACATGCGCATCAACCTGGACCTGAGCGGTGAGCTGGCGGTGCTGGCTGACCGGGTCGAACTCAGTCGCGTCATCACCAACTTGCTGGAGAACGCCGGGCGTTATGGCAAATCGGTCGATACCGGCATCGCGGTCATTGATATGGCCGCCATAGCGCGCGGTCGCTGGGTGCTGCTGCGCGTGCGTGACCACGGTCTGGGCGTATCAAAGGAGCAACTTGGCAACCTGACCAAACCGTTTTACCGCGGCGAAGCGGCACGCACTGCTGCCAACGGCGCCGGGCTCGGGCTGGCCATTGTCGAGCGAACCATGGAACGCATGGGCGGCACGTTCGCGCTCAGCAATTCATCCACTGGCGGCCTGGTGGCCAGCCTCAAGTTGCAAGCGGCCTCACCGACCTGAGCCACTCGCGCGCGGTGGCAAGCCCGTGTGCTGGGTCAGCAGACGGCCCGCTCGGGGCTTGCCGACGGCGCCGGGCTTGGCAGCTGCCGCCGTCGAGTTCTTGCGCCGGGCGCTGCTGTAGCTGCCGTCGGTGATAGGCTGATAGCCTGGAATCAAATGCTGTTTGCCGTTGCCAATCAAATCGGTCCGGCCCATGGCTTTGAGCGCCGCACGCAACAGCGGCCAGTTGTTGGGATCGTGGTAACGCAAAAAGGCCTTGTGCAGGCGGCGGCGCTTGTCGCCGCGCACCAGCGCCACGCTTTCGTCCTCGTTCTCGACCAGGCGATGCAGCTTGCGCAGCGGGTTGCGGCCGCTGTGGTACATCGCGGTGGCGGTGGCCATCGGGCTCGGGTAGAAGGTTTGCACCTGGTCCGCACGAAAACCGTTTTTCTTCAACCAGATCGCCAGCTTCATCATGTCTTCATCGCTGGTGCCGGGGTGCGCCGCGATGAAATACGGAATCAGGAACTGCTTCTTGCCGACTTCCAGGGAAAACCTGTCAAACAGTGTCTTGAACTGGTCATAGCTGCCGATGCCGGGCTTCATCATCTTGTTCAGAGGTCCGGCTTCAGTGTGCTCGGGCGCGATCTTCAGGTAGCCACCCACGTGGTGCTGCACCAGTTCCTTGACGTACTCGGGGCTCTGCACCGCCAGGTCGTAACGCACGCCCGAGCCAATCAGGATTTTCTTGATGCCCTTGAGCGCGCGGCCGCGCCGGTAGATATTGATGAGCGGCTGGTGATCGGTGCCCAGATTCTGGCAAATGCCGGGAAAGACGCAGCTTGGCTTGCGGCAAGCGGCCTCAATCTCGGGGCTTTTGCAGCCCAGCCGGTACATGTTGGCGGTGGGGCCGCCCAGGTCGGAGATGGTGCCGGTGAAACCCTTCACGCGGTCGCGAATTTCTTCAATTTCCCGGATCACCGAGTCTTCCGAGCGGCTCTGGATGATGCGCCCTTCATGCTCGGTAATGCTGCAAAAAGTGCAGCCACCAAAACAGCCGCGCATGATATTGACGCTAAAGCGAATCATCTCCCAGGCCGGGATTTTGGTGGCGCCATCAAAGCTGCCATTTGCATCGGCATAGCTCGGGTGCGGGCTGCGTGCGTACGGCAGGCCAAACACAAAGTCCATCTCGGCGGTGCTGAGCGGAATCGGCGGCGGGTTGATCCAGACATCGCGCGCTGTCACACCGGTGCCGTGCGCCTGCACCAGTGCGCGCGCATTGCCGGGGTTGGTCTCCAGATGCAGCACGCGGCTGGCATGTGCGTACAGCACGGCGTCGCTTTTGACCTGCTCGTAACTCGGCAGCCGAATCACCGTGCGCTCGCGCGGCGGCAGCAACAGTTTGCCAGCGCGCAAAGACACGGCCGGGTTTGGCATGAAGGTCAGCGGTTGAACATTGTCATTGCGGGCTTGACCCGCAATCCAGGCTGATCTCTGCATGATGCGGTTGTTGGAGGCACTGGATCCCGGGTCGAGCCCGGGATGACAAACATTTTTGTCGGTGGCCTGCGTAATACCAAAATTGGGGTCAGATCCCGATTCAGCACTGCCACAATTGCTGCCCTGGCCTGCCGCCTGCTCTGCGGTGGTCAAGTAGGGATTGACGTGCGACTCCACCCGACCGGGCAAATCGACGTCACTCGAATCAATCTCAAACCAGCCCAGCCGTGTCGCATCATCGGCCCGGCGCACAAAGGCGGTGCCACGCACATCGGTGATGCCCGCCACCGGCTCGCGCCGACTCAGGCGGTGCGCGATCTCGACAATGGCACGCTCGGCATTGCCATACAGCAGCAGGTCGCACTTGGCGTCCACCACGATACTGCGGCGCACCTTGTCGCTCCAATAATCGTAGTGGGCAATGCGCCGCAAGCTGCCCTCGATGCCACCCAGAATAATCGGCACGTCCTTGAACGCCTCGCGGCAGCGCTGGCTGTAGACAATGGCCGCGCGGTCGGGCCGCTTGCCCGCCACATCGCCGGGCGTGTAGGCATCATCCGAGCGGATCTTGCGGTCTGCCGTGTAGCGATTGATCATGCTGTCCATGTTGCCCGCCGTCACGCCCCAAAACAGATTGGGTTTGCCCAGCACCTTGAACGGCTCGGCACTTTGCCAATCCGGCTGGGCAATGATGCCGACGCGAAAGCCTTGCGCCTCCAGCATGCGGCCAATCACCGCCATGCCAAAGCTCGGGTGATCGACGTAGGCGTCCCCGGTAACCAGCACAATGTCGCAACTGTCCCAGCCCAGTTGCTCCATTTCGGCGCGACTCATGGGTAAAAAGGGTGCCGTGCCCAGGCGCGCCGCCCAGAACTTGCGATAACTGGTCAGGGGCTTGGCGACACGCGCAAAGAAGGACACGTCAACCGGAATATTCATGCACACACACCGTGAGATAACAGGTGTCGAGTGTAAGGTTTGGCGTCTGTCATTGCGCCTGGCACGGGTAGTCACGGCCTACTGGCAATCAGTTGTCGTGCCCGCCTGGACTCTTGCCCGTCCCGTCGCGCTCAAAATAATCTGGCGCACATTCGCGTCAGATGCGGGCGTCGTGCAAAGCGTGAGCGTGCCGGCCTGAAACGCGCCCGAAATCAACTTGGACACGCCGGAAGCACTCACCGAGATGTAGTTGGCGACCGGTGCGTTGCCGGTCAAACTCAGCCCGCTGGCGGCCGGATTTTGTCGCCGCAACACGACTTCACCGGTATCAAGCTGGGCGTTGTTATTGGGGTCATGAAACAGGATCCAGCCGCCATCCCAACCACCACTCGTGACACAGGACAAGCCAGTGACGGATTTACACAGCACGACACGATCATTGCGTTTAACCGCCTCGCTCCGCGCAAAATTGACGCTCGCAAGGAAAGCCTGACTCAGCGATAACACTCTTCTTGAAACCACAAAATTGATCATCGAGGGCACCGCCAAACCAAGCAATATTGCGACAATCCCCAGTGCGACCAACAATTCGATCATTGAAAAACCCGTGCACCGGGCAGCCAACATGGGCTTGCCAGGAAAGGTTTGGATCGACATAGTGACCTCCCTTTGACACTTTCAATAACGTCTGTCCAGAATCAGTTGGCTGTTTTGTTGTGTCATCTGAAAACTCGACAAAAAACTGTTGCCAAGCAAGACAACGGGCAGAACACCTTGTGTCACGACCGCATCGACGTCATGCAGCGTTACATCGCCTACTTTAACGCTGGCAAGTCGCAAGCGCCAGCCCTCGGTGACGCCGTTGGCAGTCGCCATTCGGACTGGCTGGCCATTCTTGTAGTTGAGCCCCAGACGCACTGCCTCAGCTACCCCTATCGATATCACGGTTGCACCCGTATCGACCAGCATCTGAGCGGCCTTGCCGTTGATCTGCCCCTGAGTCAAATAGTGCCCCCCGCTGCCAGCCGGGATCACAATGCGTTTACCCGACGCGTTTGGTCCCATGCCGACAACGCTCACCGGCACTTCACCGATACGCAGGGTTCGCCGTGCACCATCAATTTCGATGACGGCAAGATCAGTCTGCGTGTCAATCACCTTGACACCCTGATGTGTTTGACCGGCTGCAAGCGCCTTGGGCGCAGCCCTATCGATAATCAGAAGTGCCCTGGAACCCATCACACCGTGCAATGTCACGGTGCGCGCCCATAGAGAACTGCTGGCAGGTCGCGTCACAAGCAATGCAAGGGCCACCAGCCACAGTCGCTGCAAGCTCCTCAAGGACCCTGCCGTCTTAAGCTCGCCCAGTCCTGGCTGTCTGGACCGCAGCCAGGTAGCAACGGCACCATGACAACATTCACCAACAACCTGCCGTGGTGGGTGTCTGAGCGCCAGTATTTGAAAAGGTCAAGGTGCCACATGAGTCACTGGCCTGGGCGCCTTGTGGCACAGCTTGAATCGTATAAGCCGTGGCGCTCGGACCGACCGAAAAACTCAGGTTATAGCGTGCCGCGCCTGACTTTGGACTTTGCGTGGACGGCAGTGCAACAGAACCAGCCGCACCGTCAGTCCAAGCCGTGGCACAGGCGGCATCGGTACGGTGGTAACAATTATTGGTGGTGAAATTGCGCTCCATAAACTGCGCGTTTTCCACCAAAATCGATTTCACGTCGGTGCGGCTGGCGCGCAGCACATAGCGGGTATAGGACGGCAAGGCAATCGAGACAAGTATGCCGATGATGGCCACCGTGATCATCAATTCGATTAACGTGAAGCCACGTTGTGCCGTGCCGACGCCCAATCTGCGCCTGCCGCGCCCCCCACAAAACATCCCCTTGATAAAAATCTTCATCTGCGCAGCTCCCGCCAGTTGACCCGTCCTAAAGCCTCCAGCGGCGTCGTGACGCCGCCACCGATGGCACCGCTTGAATCCACGGCACCGCCAATCTCAATCGAATTGCTGGTTGAACTGGTGGTGGTACTGCCGCCAGCCGAATTGGTGACGGTGGTGGTGGTGGTGTAAGTGCCGTCGGCGTTGAGCACGACCACAACCGTCGTGGTGGTCGTGGTGCCATCCGCATTGGTCGCCGTCGTCGTCGTCGTGCCGGGCGTTGCAGAGCCAAAGCTACCAATCTTCGGATCGGTTGACCCAACCGCCTTGATGTCAAGGTTGCTACTGCCGTCGTCAGGACCCGGTGTCTTGGTCCAACCTGAGCTGCTATAGCATAGGCCATTGGGGTGATGCCAAAACGTGGTGTATTCTGCCAACACATAAGCGCCATAAAGAGTTGACTTGACTCGCCAACCGTATTCCGGCTCACCCGGCACGCTTAACTCCAGGGCAGAATTGGGTGTGTCGTCCCGAATCATCTGGAGCACCAGGGCCCCATTGTGACGCACGCCGGTCGCCGTGGCCGGGGTGGTTGAACCGCTATAACCATTGGTGCCCGGACCATTCGTCCCCTTTGGCGGCGGAATCACCGGCTGGTACATATTGCCATCGGTGTCACCCGCAGCCTGTTTGACACAACCCGTTTTCGTGGGATGCAAGCCCACGCGTACGTCACCGTTGCCCCACCAATCTTTGGCAGTCAATGCATCCACCGGCATGTTGATAGCCAAACTACCAATGTATTTCGGCTGGGTCAGCTTCGCCGCATCGGTCGCGGCGGATCCTGGCCAGACGGTTGCCGGATCTCGTCTGTACGTTTGCAGGGTCGCAAGATCCAGGGTGGCCGCAGTCACATAATTTTTCAAGGCAATGTAACCACTGTCCACGTTGAATACATAAGCCGGGTTACCAATGTGCAATTTGACTGCCGGGTTGAGATACTGGTTGGAAGCAATCACCTTGAAATTCTGTGTCAGAGACGGTATACCCAGTTTGATATCCAACGTGGTGCTGCTGGGGTTGAGCATGTTCACGCCGGTCACATCGTACTTATCATCATATTGGTGAAAATGCTGCTTGGACTTACATGCCGCACCCACACAGGTGTCGCCGCCACCACCACCGGCTGCGGCGTCCGTGCCACCGGTCAGATCCACCTTGGAATAACCAGGCGTACTACCGTTGGTAGTGATGGTTACTGTGATAGGGCCATTGAAAGCAGCGCCAGTGGATTTGGCCACAATTTGCACCGTGGCATTGTCACCGTTGTAATTTTTGACCATGGTGTAGTTGGCTGAGGACATGCCATTCAAAAAATCGTCCAGGTCCCTCGGCTTCTTGCTGCCAGGGGCACCGTTGTATAGCGTTTCACCGTTAGCCGTAATGGTCAGCCGGGAGACAGCTTTGGCAGTGCTGCTGCTTGCGTAGGTAAATTTCACGCTGCCAGACGCCTTGGTGGCAGCCGTGGCACCACCGGAGCCGTAGTACGTGTCCTCGTCAAAGTGACCTCCCGCGACACCTTGAGTGGCAGTAGAACTTGTACTGGGCGGATCCCCATTGCGGTCATAGTTGGCCTGGTAAATATCAAAGCCGGTTGTCGTAAAGGCTGTGAGTTGTGAGCGCACGCCGCCCCCCATATAGCGCCCGACCGGACTGACGCTGGCACCCGAGACCGTCACCTGATCTGCGCTGGTGAAATGGGTGTCGGCATTCAAGTCAAAACGCACTGCGCCATTGTCCCCGCCCGTCAAGGCATTGAGTTGCATCCACCAATTGGCCCCAGGTGGTATTACCGTGGTGTCCACTGCGGGATTGGTCGCCAGAAAGAGAAACACCGAACCCGTGACGAACGCACCATCGCCCACCACCCTCTCGCCACCGACTGGCAAGGCGGTCTTCCAGCCCATGTGGTGCCCGGCACCGGCGGTCCAGTCTGGCACGTTGTTGCTTGCGGTTCGCACCCGTATCGCAGGGCTGACCCCGGTGTAATCAACTTCGGTCAGGGTTTGGGTCAACATCGTGTCGTTGGCTGCATAGGTGCTGCCCGGACGGTCCCAGACGCCGTAAGCGTAGTGCGTTGCGGCGTTTGCGACATCGGTTGTGTCAAAAATCTTGCCGGTAACGAACGTGATCATGCGTCCGCCGAGCGGGTGGGTCTTGTAGCCCGGCGCCATGGTGATGGCCTGTGCCGGGCTGGTTTGTGGCGCGCTGGTGGTTGGGAAGAGCTTCGTGGCCGTGCGCGGCGAGGCAACCAGATCGAACTTCCACAAATTACCATCAATATCACCAGCATAGGCGTAATCGGCCCGACCATCCAGATCGGCATCAACCACAGTGGGTGACGACAAGCCATTGGGTGAGGTAACACTGCCGGTGCCGGCGTCAATCTCATCAATCTTTGCGCCGGTATGCGGGTTGACAATGAACAAGGCGGAATGTCCATTGCCGCTGTTGTTATAGCCATTGCCCACAACCAAGGCCGCGTCGCCATTGGGCAGGGTGGTCAAAATCGGGGTGCCGTAGCTATGGCCAAGATTGGTAAAACCAGTCGTGGCACTGCTGATTTCCCAAAGAACTTTGCTTGCTGCGTCGCTCTCGGAAGTTGGGACCGCGCCAATATCCAGTGCAAAAAGCCCTTTGCCACCACCGCCCAGACCCCCAACCAGAATACTGCGCGCCGCCTGAGTGGCGCCGCCTGACTCGGTATAGGCCGCAAAGCGACGCGCCGCCATTTGACCGTCCACAAAATAACGATGGGTGTAGGGCGTGGCCTTGAGCAAGGGTAATTTTGAAATGAGTTGCGAAGGAACAAAAGCAAAACGCTCACGACCGCCACCAGCGGCCTGTAAACCCGCATTGATGGCATGCAACATGCCGTCATTGGCACCAACAAAAACGGTCCGGTTGGTGCCGTCATTCCAATGCAAGGGCGTTGAGTGGATGATGTCGCCAAGCACACTCCCTCTGGCACGGTAATTGGCCCCATTGGGCAACTCATTGCTGCGCTGTCCCCGCATGTAATCCAGCATCGGAGAGGTGCTTGCCGTGGCGAGGGTGCCAGGGTCGAGAGCCGCTTTTTGCGCGGCCGACAGACTGGCCCAGCGAAACGGCACGCCGCCGGCGTTGTAGGTCACAATCAACCTGCCGGTGTCGTAGTTTTGCTGGTCAATCTGGAACGCCGAGCCATTGCCCCAGTTGTCGGAGAGTGCCAGGGTGCCTGTCGTATCCATCGTACGCGAATGCAAATCACCCGACCAGTCCACCGAGCTGTAATCAATGGTGTACAACTCCTTGGCACTCGTTAGCAGATAGCCTGAAGCACTGGGCGCCCCCACATAACCAACCGGTTGTGTCGCGTTGGTCGTGGAACTGACCCAATCCGGATTAAACAAGGTGGCGGCAAGCACGACGCCACCCGCCAGCAGCGGCAACAGCCAAACTCGATTGAGCTTGTGCATCTTCAGTCTAGTCATGATCATGCTCCTTGCATTCATTTCGATTCATTTGCATTCAATTTCATCAGCCGCAGCTACCGTCGGAAAAAGTTGCGGGTCGGTGCCGATAGACATCTTCGACAAATACCTCAGACCCATCCGAACCGACGCCCCGTGCTGTGATGCGAAACAACAACTTGGGGCAGATGTGCTGCGTCTGACCCCCCTCTTGCCCAATCAGCTCAACGATGTAGCGCGGCTGGCTGCTCACCCCTGCCAAATTCGAACTGGCATTGGCAAACGCTTTGCTAATCGCAGTATTTGTCCAGGCGATGGTTTGCCAACGCGGTGTGCTGGCAGCTGCCGGTCCCGAGCAATAGCGCAAATCGGTGGTTCCGGCGTCGGTACAACTGGCAATAAACTTGGTCTGATCAAATGGGTTAAAGGGTGCTGCAACGAACAAATTTGTTTCCGCATCACGCACCACCGCTTCTGCCGCTTCCAGTGCCAACTGCCGATTGCGTGCATTGGACGCCATGCGCTCTTCAAGTGTGGCGCTGCGCATCACGGACAGGGCAATCAACATGATCAGCGTCATGAAAATCAGGCCGACGATCAACACGGCACCTTTTTGCTTGCCGCCTGGCAGAGAAATTGTGTGAATTTTCATGGCATCTACCCTGCCTGGTTTCTGACGGCAAAGGTCGCATTGAAGACCTGGCGCAAGACGCCATCCGTCTTGGTGACCCCTGCGCCATTAAAGGAATAGGATTGCGTCTTGTTGGCGGCAACGCCAGCAGACGGGCCCTTGACCAGCAAGGTCACACGCACGGCAGCCACTTGTCCAAACTGCGCCCCAGTGGCCGTGCTGTAGCTGTCGATGATGCCGTCTTTGGCTGCATCCAGCCCGTAGCTGATTTGCATGTCTTCAATGTTGTCGACCAGCGCGACGCCATTGCAGGTAAGCACTGGTGGGTTGACTGTGCTATCAATGGCGAAAGCAAAAGTCATCAGGGCACCAGCAGCCACCGTTGCACCAGTGCAATCTGTTTCACCACCCGTCTGGGCTTCGTACCGAACCGTTAGGGCATCGGGCGCACTGCTTGCGCCTTCTGTCCCGGTTAATGCAACCCCGGCAAATTGCACATCGACATTGTTGCGCGAACCTGCTTGTCGAATCACCCTGCCCATCATTTCAAGGGAATTGCGACCGCTTTCCTGCATTCTCGAAATGTCAGAGGTGCTACGGTCAGTTTGCATGGTGCCGAGCAGCAATTGCATCAGCGCGATCATCAGCACCAAGGCGATGACCACGCTGACCATTAGTTCAACCAAGGTAAAGCCCGCCTGCGCGGACGTCGTGACGCGACAACGGTTTGCGCTCATAGCCGCGTCTCCACTGCGAAACTCTGGGTGCTGCTTCCGCCCGATGCCCGGGAGTCGTCCCACTGCACCAGCACACGCACTTTCAGGGTGGTTGGATCCATGATGACCGAGCCCGTGCCAGACGGCAACGCGGCAGCCAAGGCTGCACGCCAGGCAATAAGATCGAGATCAGGAATAGTGGTGCCTGTCGGCGTATCGGTGATAACTAGGTCATATGGTTTGCCGATTGCCTGCGCGGCAATACGATTCGCGCGCATTCGGTCAACGATGTCAACAGCAAGCAAACTGGCCTGGGTTCGCCCGTACGAACTGTGGTTGTCCTTGAGACCCATGCCAACCACCCCGGCAACGCCCAGCAGACCAAAACTGACAATCAGAATGGTCACCAGAACTTCTATTAACGAGGTACCTTTTTGTTTGCGCATGACCCAAAGCCCCTATCATTTATGCTTAACTGCAACTTACCGGCGGTTCATCTTTGACAACAACGGGTCTGCCCGAGCCGGCACTGACATCGACATCCCTACCCGCCAGCGTTGTCACCGCGCCGCACAGATCCCAGTGTCCCGACTGCGCCGATTGCCCGCTGGGCAAATAAGAAACAAAGCGGACCACACTGGTGCCACCAATTAACGTGCTACCCCCGCCCAACGCTCCATGAACCCGCAAAATAGTTTCCCCGGAATCAACCGTACCAACGGTGCCGCTGGTGGCCGGGTCAACAAAAATAATCCAGCCCTGTTGCCATCCGCCGCTGGTCGCGCAGGCAGCACCTGCGCTGCTCTTGCACATCGTGACACGCATATTGCGCTTAACAGCTTCAGAGCGTGCAAAGTTAAGGGCTGCAAAAAATTCATTTGCCTGCGATGTCATACTTGAACCGCTGATCAATTGCTGAAAACTGGGTGCTGCAATGGCCGCCAAAATGATGACAACCGAGAGCGTGACCATCACCTCGATTAAGGAAAAACCATAATGACCGCGTCGTTTCATGTTCAATCGTGTTTCGTCTTGCCGCCATTTCAGCGGGGTTGGAGTGGAGATTACCGCGACTATGCTGTCGTGTCACACGAATCGGACAAACGGATAAATCCGTCTGTCAAGCGGTAACGGATTTGCGGACCGGCCACTCGATCATTCCATTCAGGCTCACACCCTGATTACAAAGCATCAAGTTTCCTGTATAGGTCCAGAAGCGTCGTGTTGAGAGCCCGCCCGGCATAAGGCATCAATTTGGCAATGACAGGCTCGTCGATTCTGGACTTTGCAAATGCGTCGTTCAACGCATTTAGAAAAACTTCCTTCCTGAAGACACCAACGCCGTTAACCCGCTGCGCACGTGCCTTGGCACGCACTCGCGCAAAGATAGTTGCTGACGGCGAAAATTCGGCCTCCAGTTTGGTCACTGTCTCGTCAACGGGTTCCAGGGACAAAATCGTGCTCGGCTGAAAAACATCCTGCTTGCCGTGATCTGCCTCTGTGACTTTGAGTGCTTCTTCGAGGGCCAATTCGAACTCCTGCCTCAAATCAGGTTCACTCAGTTTGAGTACCAGCGCGCAGTAGGATGCGTTGGCAAACTGCGGATCCTGCGCAATGGCGCTTTGCATTGAAGCCACCATGCGCCCCATCATGGCACCTGCATTGCGCACCAGCAGTGCAGGCAATTGATCGATGGCGGTTTGGAGTCTCGTGGTCATGAGCCATATTATGAATGACCCCAGACCCAAGCCACTGATAGTTGACCTCACGGTCGACCGCCAGGGTGCTTGACAGTAAGCTCTGCACCGCGCGCCCCGCGATACGCGCGCCACTGTGCGGCCAGGAATGGGCCACGCCTGTTTGCCCTGCCGGTGCAGACTTTTCTACGTTACGCTTTGCCTCGCCCGGGTATGGTGGTTATCAAGTTCAGAAGCCTGCCGGAACATCGCTAGTTTTGAGGTAAAAACGCTATAATTTATATAGCTTCTTGCGCTTGCTGCATAAGGGCTAGGGTGCAATTTTGTCTATAGATTTGATAGCTTGTTGAACAGCCGCCGCCGCAGGACCTGCTTGATACCCATGTGGTCAGCCACATCATGCTGATGGCGGACATGCACATCGCTTCTAACGATCATGGCAGACCGGTCACCCCAAAGCATGGAAGAAGGCTGTCATCCTTGCAAATCATGGAATGAAGCTCCATAATTGCAATCATGTTTACACGCCAATTGCTTCCGTTGCTGCTGGATGAACTACAGCACTCCCCCGCCGTTGCCCTGCTCGGGCCGCGTCAATCTGGCAAAACCACGCTGGCACTCCAAGCGGCCAAGTCCATCCCCAGCATCTACCTCGATCTGGAGTCGGAGCGCGACCGCGCCAAACTGGCTCAACCAGAACTCTATTTGGCAGATCATCTGGACAAACTGGTCATTCTTGACGAAGTTCACCGCACACCGCATTTGTTTCCGGTATTGCGCGGCATGATCGACCAGGCCCGCCGCGCTGGGCAACGAGCGGGTCAGTACCTGCTGCTGGGCTCGGCTGGGCTGGATTTACTGCAGCAATCCGGCGAAACATTGGCTGGGCGCATTGCTTACCTTGAACTCGGCTCCCTCAACCTGCTGGAAACGGGCGCTGCGCAACTTAACACCTTATGGCTACGCGGCGGTTTTCCCGAGAGTCTGAGCGCACCCAGCGATGCGCGCAGCCTGCGCTGGCGGCAGAACTTCATTCGCGCTTACCTGGAGCGCGATATTCCCCAGTTTGGGCCACGCATTGCCGCCGATACACTGCGCCGCTTCTGGACCATGTTGGCGCACCATCAGAGTGGCTTGCTCAATGTGGCGCAACTGGCGCGCAACATTGGTGTCGATGCCAAAACGGCCCAAAGCTACATCGACCTGCTGTGCGCCCTGCTGCTGGTGCGCCGCTTGCCGCCGTGGCACGCCAATTTGGGCAAGCGCCTGGTCAAATCATCCAAGGTGTACGTGCGTGACAGCGGGCTGGTACACGCCCTGCTGGAGATCGAAAGCAAAGAAGCCTTGTTGTCTCACATGGTGTTGGGGGCCAGTTGGGAAGGGTTTGTGATTGAGAACCTGCTGAGCTGCGCACCTTCCAGCGCACAAGCCTACTTTTACCGGACCAGCGGCGGCGCAGAGGTTGATCTGTTACTGGTTTGGCCGGGTGGCGAGATCTGGGCGATTGAGATCAAGCGCAGCCTGACCCCCAAGCTTGAGCGTGGATTTCATGCCGCCTGCGAAGACTTGTTGCCCAAGCGCAAACTGGTGGTTTACCCGGGTGCCGAAGGCTTCCCGCTCGGCCGCGACATTCAGGCGATACCGCTGGCCGCCTTGTGTCAGGAACTGGCGCTTGGCAATGACGCCAAAATGATCTGATTTACAGCCAACTGTATTCACTGGCCATTTTTTATATTCTTCAATCAGTGGAATACTTGTTTTCATATAGCCGGGCAATAACATTACAATTAGCCGATGTCCTCATCCGCAATCTTGTCCGGCGACTCGCCTGTACCGCGCCTGGTTCAGGTCGGCTTGCAAATCAGTTTGACCGATACCCCGGTGGTATTGATACAGGGCCCCAGACAATGCGGCAAGACCACTTTGGCCCGCACTGTGGCAGAGCCTCTTGGCTATGGCTATGTCAGTTTTGACGATGACAACCTGGTGCGTGCTGCCAGGTCAGACCCGCTGGGTTTTGTGCTGGACCTACCACCCAGAATGGTGTTGGACGAGGTTCAACGGGTGCCCGAAATATTTACCGCTCTCAAGCTGGTTGTGGATCGGGACCGGCAAGTGGGCCGCTTTCTATTGACGGGTTCAGCTGATGTCTTGTTGCTACCCAAGCTGGCGGACTCACTGGCGGGGCGCATTGAGGTGCTGCGCCTGCACCCCATGGCGCAGGTTGAACTACGCCAGCAAGAGGCCTGTTTCCTGGGGCAACTTTTCAACGCAGATTTCAAACTTGCCTCGTTCCAACGCATGGGAGCGGACTTGGCCGCGCTCATCGTGGCAGGTGGCTTTCCGGCGGCCTTGACGCGACCAAACGCGCGCCGCCGCGCCTGGTACCTGGCCTATGTGCAAACCTTGATTCAGCGCGATGTGCGCGACCTGGCACGCATTGCAGCGCTCGATGTTCTGCCGCGCTTGCTGGAGTTGGCTGCCGCTCAGACGGCACGTCTATTCAACGTGAGTGAGCTGGCCAGTCCCTTTGGCGTGAGTCGGCCCACGGTGCGCGATTACCTGACCTTGCTGGAACGGGTTTTCCTGGTTGATCTCTTGCCGCCCTGGCACTTGCGTCATATCAATCGTTTGGTCAAGACACCCAAACTTCATGTCGGCGATACGGGACTGGCCGCCGCGCTGCTGCGGCTCGATGCCCCTGCCTTGCACACCAATCGGGCGTTGCTGGGACAGTTGCTTGAGAGTTTTGTCTTGCAGGAACTGCGCCGCCAGGCCAGTGCCAGCGCAGAGAGCGTGGCTTTCTACCACTTTCGCAATCGCGATGACTTTGAGGTTGATATTGTCCTGGAGCGGGGGGTTTCTCTGGCAGGTGTTGAGGTCAAAGCCTCCGGCACCGTGCGCAGTGAGGATTTTCGGGGCCTGCGAAAGCTCCAGGAGATTGCTGGGGAGCGTTTTGCCTGTGGCGTGGTGCTCTACGACGGCGAGGTCAGCGTGCCTTTTGGGCCACGCCTGTTTGCCCTGCCGGTGCAGACTTTGTGGGCCGGAAAATGAAAGAAACTCCCACACAGACCCTGATGAAGCACGCCCTGGCGCTGGCCGCCAAAGGCCTGACGCTGACCGCGCCCAACCCGCGCGTCGGCTGCGTCATCAGCACGCCGGATGGTCAATTGCTGGGCCAGGGCCACACCCAGCGCGCCGGCGGCCCGCACGCTGAAATCATGGCTTTGCGCGATGCGCAGGCGCAAGGCCAAAGCGTACTGGGAGCCACCGCTTACGTCACGCTGGAGCCCTGCTCGCACCACGGCCGCACCGGGCCGTGCTGCGATGCGCTGATTGCGGCAGGCATCAAAAAAGTAGTGGCTTGCAGCGCCGACCCGAATCCGCTGGTCTCGGGCCAGGGCTTCGCGCGCCTGCGCGCTGCCGGGGTGGAAGTCGAGGTGCTGCGTGCTGACGACACGCTGGCCATTCAATCGCGCGAACTCAACCTCGGCTTTTTCAGCCGCATGATCCGCCAGACACCCTGGGTGCGCCTGAAGATTGCCGCCTCGCTGGACGGCAAGACGGCGCTGGAGAACGGTGCCAGCCAGTGGATCACGTCGGACGCCGCCCGCAGCGACGGCCACGCCTGGCGCGCGCGTGCCTGCGCCGTGCTGACGGGTATCGGCACGGTGCTGGCTGACAACCCGACGCTCGACGTGCGCCTGGTCGACACTGCGCGCCAGCCGCATCTGGTGCTGCTGGACAGTCGCCTGGAGACACCGCTGGACGCTCGTCTTTTTATAGCTGGTCGCGCTTGCTACATCTACACTGCAGCCAAAAATGATGCTAAACAAAGGGCGCTGGAGGGGCGCGGTGCCACGGTGATCCATAGGCCCGGTGCCGGTGCCAAAGTTGATCTGGCAGCGATGCTGCAGGACCTGGCCGCGCGCGAGATCAACGAGCTGCATGTGGAGGCCGGTGAAAAGCTCAACGGCTCGCTGCTGCGCGAGGGTCTGGTGGACGAGTTGCTGCTGTATTTGGCCCCAAAATTTATCGGTCAGGGTCGCGCCATGGCGCACTTTGGGCCGCTCGATGACCTGGCACAGGCCGTGCCGCTCGAATTCCGCTCAAGTGACAGGCTGGGGCCCGACCTGCGCATCGTGGCCCGGGTGGCGGGGCGCGACCGGTTTTAGCGGTTTTTCCTAATTTCGAGTTCCACTTTAGCCGATTGGCATCTGACAAACCGGCCCATTCCCCTATGGCATGTCGAGCAAGAAGGTGCCTTCAAGCTCAGCCAGTTCTTCGCTGGACATGCCCAGCCGCCTGGCTGGCGCTTGCCAATCCTTTACCCGATCGATCACGCTGGCGACGATGCGTCGCGCCGCTTGCTGCGTCAGGCGGTAGAAGGCTGCGCTTTGCAGCACCGTGCCAAGGTTTGGCGTTGTGTCAGCATCGTCGAGCGCCAGCTCGTGTCCGTCCCGCTTGCCAGAGGGATTGATATCAAAGGCCGGTGCCAGCCGCCAGCCGTCGATGCCGCGCATGAAACCATGGTTGCGCAAATGATCGTCCCGATTGGCTACCACGACATTGAATGCAACGCGCCGGAACAACTCACGCAAGTCTTGCTCGATAGAGTCAGGCGCACCATGGGTGGCGATGAACTCGGCCAGGTCCAGATAACTTGCCTCTTGCTGGTCGGTTTTGTTCAACAAGCTCATGGCCGAGGTAAAAAATCTTCTCTGCCCCTGCACGCGGTCAAATCGCTGAACCAGAAAGGTGTGATAGCCGCCGCCGATGCGCTCAATGCGCGACGGCGGCACACTGATCGCGCATTGCCGGGCCAGGTCATGCACCAGTTTCTCCCGCAGCGCCACATCGGTGTCGTCGTCAGCCGCCGGAAATTTCGCAATCCACAGGCTGCCGCCGTCACCAGCCAGATTTGCTTTGGGGCGTGCGCCTCCCAGCGATGCACCGGGAGCGACCAGTACCTTCAGCCATTGTTGGAGCAAGGGCAGGTCTTCAAGCTTTTTGCGACTCAACTCCAGCGCCACTTGCTGTAGTTCGGCGAGTCGCGTGACGGGCGGCGCGGCCAGTGCTTCATTGGCCAGAAAAATGGGGCGTTCTCCATCACCCGCATCACTGAAGCGCAAGGCCCCCATGCGTGTAATGTCTTGCACACCCAGCAAGAAGTCCCAGGTGCGCAACTCCCGTTTGGTGCGCCCCTGTTCCTTCGCCTGAACCAACTCACGGCGCTTCATTAACACCTGGCCCCAGCGATCCGGGCAGCTATCCATGAACACACCAAAGTTGGCACCTTGTGGAAAGAACTCACCCTCCGACAGCGACAAACTGGGGTCCAACTGGAAGGCCGCCGGGTGCTTGAGCCAAGCCGCTTCATAAGTGAAACGAACTGCGTTGCTGCCACTGCGCGTCAATTTGCCGATGCGCGTGAGCGGCCCGACGCTGGGGTCATCCAACCAGACGGCCAATTGATCGAGCCCGGCCAAGCGCTCACTCGAAGCGAGTTTTGCCGGGCTAAGTTTTAAACTCGGATTCACGCAAGCCTCGATCAGTTAGGAGGCGTCGGCAATTTTTTACGGCGCGGGGCGCGCTCGATTCTTGACAGCCCGGCGTCCTGGAGGCGTCGGCCAACGACATCATTGGCGGCAATGCTGGACAAGTCCTGTTCCATGCCCAGCACACGCAGCACCTGAAGGTAGTTGCCCAAGGTAACCGAGGCGTCTCCTTTTTCGATTTTTGTCAGTGTCGGGCGCGACAGGTTAGCCCGTGCGCAGACAGTCTGTGCCGAAAAAGCGCGCCGCAGCCGCGCGACGCGCAAGCGCTCGCCCAGCGCAGCCAGCAAGGCGGCACCTGTTGTATAAAGTGGTTTGGCTTTAGCGGGCATAACAGAAATCATTATAGACACTTTATGCGATTTTTGAAAGCAATGGTTTGCTTTATTGCGACCGAACGGCGCAAGCGTCAAAGCTTCATTTCGAGCCTGATTTGCACATTGACATAGGAGGGGGCCGTCGTCTGCAGCGTCTCGCGAATCGGCTGTCCGAGGGAATTGACCGACACAAGTGTGCCCCCGCTGAGGTACTGGCGCGGCGCAAAGTTGCTGGCCGAAAGGCGCACCTGGCAGGCCGGGCTGATGGCCCACACCAGGTAGGCGTCCGCCACCCGCTTGTCACCCTGTGTGACGCTTTGGTCATCGCTCAAGCGGGTGGTGAAGCCAGGCGTCCAGTTGAAATTGCCACCCAGGGTCAGCGGCGCTGCGGTCAGCCGGTATTCGCCGCCCAGGTTGAGCGTACCGTCAGGCTGCTGATCGAGCCGGTTGTTCGGCCCGGGAACCCCTTGCACGCGTGAGCGGAACAAGCTGGCATTGGCTCGCAGGTCCAGCTTGGGTGCCTGCGGCCAGACCTCGCTCAAACGAAATTTGGCCTCCAGTTCAAGGCCTTGCGTCACTGCGTCGCCCACATTCTGCTGGCGCGATACCCAGCGCGGCACATCGGCCCACGACACCGCCTCCAGCGTCGTCTGGCTGCGCATCAGGTTCTGGATCTGGCGATAAAACAGGTTGGCGCTGAGCAGGCCGCCGCCGGGAACATAGTGCTCGTAAGCCACGTCCAGGCCGGTGGCCAGTTCGGGTTTGAGCGCCGGGTTTCCGGCCCGGTCGGGATGCATTTCTTCATTGCCACCGCGCCCCGGAAACAGGCTGTTGAGGGTCGGTCGGGCAATCAGGTTTTGCAAGGCCGGCGAACGGTAACTGCGCGTCAGGCTGAAACGGATCTGATCTTTTTGTGCCAAATCAGGCCGCCAGACCGCATGCAATAAAGGCGTCAGGACGCTGCTGCGATTGGTCACTTCCCCCGCTTCGGCCGCCACACTGCCGCTGGTAGCAATGCCTTCCCAACGCAGACCGGTGTGGGCTGCCCAGTGCGGCGTCACGCTCCATTCATCCTGCGCATAGAGGGCCGCGCGCAGGCTGGAGGCACTCAGGTTGCCGTCAAATTCGGTCAGCGGCGACTCGCCATTTTGCAGCGTACTGGCCAGCTCGTTGCGGCGATTCGATTCGAGCTCGGTACCGGCCACCAGATTGTGTTTGTCGGCCAGCAGCCGGGCGTACTTGGTATTGGCGCTAAACGTCGTGTCGTGCTGAACTGACTCATTGCTGGAAGCCACAGCGCCCAGCGTGCCGCCCAGGTTTTGCCGCAAGGCGCTGTTATTCCATGCGCTTTTGCCCAGGCTGGCATTGACGCGCAGGCTGGCCCCAGTGTCGAGTTGATGTACCCACTGACCCGCCAGGCGCAGCATCGAAAACCGGTTGTCCGTGCTGCCGCTGCTGCTGGCGTAGGGTGCCTGGCCGTCGCTCTGGGTCATCTGGCGCTCGGATTTGCCGCTGCGCTGCGTCGCGACCAACATGGGCGTCAGCGTGAACGCGTCGCCGGCCTCGCTTTGCCACTGCAAGCGACCGTTGGCATGCATCGCATCGCGCAAGCTGCTCACCGCACTGAGTTCGGAGCGATCAAGCTCCGTGCCGGTGCCAAGATTTTGCGTCAGTGTCGAGGTCTGCGAGTCGTCCGAGCGCTCGCCATGCATCGCGGTGATGGAAAAGTTGTAGATCAAGCCACCGATCTTGTCGTTGCGCGACCAGGAGGCACCCGGTTGCGTGTGACCGTTCTCGCGGCCCAGCCCGACATGCACCGTGTTGACGCGCTTGCTATAGCCGCCGCGGGTGATGATGTTGATCGTGCCGGCAATTGCCCGGGCGCCGGTCTCGGCCGTTGGGGCACGCATGATTTCAATGCGTTCAATTTGCTCCGGCGACAAGTCATCGAGCGAAAAGCCGCGCGCCACGCGCTCACCATCGACCAGAATCTGCGTGTAGCCGCCGCCCAGCCCGCGCATGCGTGGCGCACCTCCGCGCCCAGGGCGGCCCTGCATGGTGATGCCGGGCAGGCGTTTGAGCAGCTCGCCCACGGTGCTGTCGCCAAAGCGTTCAATGTCCTCACGACCGATGACGATCTTGGCGGCAGTGGAGAGCCTTCTCTGTTCGCTGCCATCGGCGGCAAGCCCGATCACCTCGACCGGCTTCAAGCTGATCGCCGGGTCGCCACCTGCGGTCGACGCTGACACGCCACTTTGCCCCTGCGCCAGCAACTGGCCAGAAACCAGCACCATCAGCGCGCCAAGCGCGGGCCAGCGAACCCGGGCTGACTTGCTTGTGATTTGGGACAATGGCATGCGCCAGATTATGCTCAGGCGTTGTAAAGCGCTTTTTTTGATGCAAGGAGGACACCATCATGCAAACTGCCAAACCGATTGAGCTGAACGGCCAACCAGCAGCCGGTGGTAAATTTCCCTTGATATGCACACCGCTGGTCGGACGCACGCGCGATCAAATTCTGGCCGAAGTGAAAGTGGTACTGGCCAAACAGCCCGACCTGCTGGAGTGGCGGGTTGATTTTTTTGACGGCATAGCCAGTGCATCAGAAGTGATCAGCGTGGCAACCGCCATCAAGCAGGCCGCCGGCAAGCTGCCGCTGCTGTTCACGCGCCGCGCCATGCACGAAGGTGGCGAGAAGATTGCGCTGACCGAAGCAGAAGTCGTTTCACTCTACCAGGCCGTTTGCGATAGCCGTCAGGTGGATCTGGTCGATTTCGAGATGGACAACGACCCCGCGCACATCGCGCTGGTGCGCCAAGCCTGCAAGGCCCGCGACATCAAACTGATCCTGTCATTTCACAACTTCTCTTGCACGCCTGCTGTGGAGGAGCTCAACCAGCGCTTCCTGCAAGCCGATCAGCTTGGCGCTGACATCGCCAAGGTAGCCGTCATGTCGCGCAATCTGGACGATGTGCTGACGTTATTGAGCGCCACGCTGGCCGCCAGCCGGACACTCAAGATCCCACTGATCAGCCTGTCGATGGGGCCCCATGGCGCGCTCACGCGTCTGTTTGGCGGGGCGTTTGGTTCGGCCCTGACATTCGCCGTGGGCGCCAACAGCTCGGCTCCCGGACAGGTTCCCATTGAAGACCTCAAGACGGCGCTGGCGATCCTGCAGAAGTCCATGATGGCCGAGTAGTTTGCGGATTGATCGGTGTCGATGCCGTTCATTTCAATGAAAGTGCCTTGACTAAAATCGGGCTACATCCTGAAAGTCATCCAACCCATGCCACGCCAACTCTTCGTCACCACCGCCCTGCCCTACGCCAATGGCAATTTTCACATCGGCCACATCATGGAATACATCCAGGCCGACATCTGGGTGCGCTATCAGCGCATGAGCGGCAACGCGGTGCATTTTGTCTGTGCCGACGACTGCCACGGCGCGCCGATCATGATTGCGGCGGAAAAGGCGGGCAAAACGCCGCAGCAGTTTGTGTCTGATATTGCTGCCGGTCGCAAAGCTTACCTGGACGGTTTTCACATCAGTTTTGACAACTGGCATTCGACCGACGGCGTCGAGAACCACGAGCTGGCACGCCAGATTTACCGCGATTTGCGCGACCGCGCCGACGGCTCACTGATTGAGCGCAAGCAGGTCGAGCAGTTTTTTGACCCCGAGAAAAACATGTTCCTGCCGGACCGCTTCATCAAGGGCCAATGCCCCAAATGCGGTGCCAAAGACCAGTATGGAGACAACTGCGAGGAGTGCGGTGCGGTCTATGCGCCAACTGACCTGGTGAAGCCCTACTCGGCGTTGTCCGGCGCCACGCCGGTGCTCAAGAGCGCCGAACATTTTTTCTTCAAGCTGTCCGACCCGCGCTGCGTAGCCTTCCTGCGGGACTGGGTGCAGAGCAGCAATACGCGCGGCGTACCAAGGCTGCAGAGCGAGGTGCTGAACAAGGTCAAGGAGTGGTTCTCCACGCGCAAGAACCCGGACGGCAGCAGCAGCGAAGGCCTGGCCGACTGGGACATCTCGCGCGACGCGCCCTACTTTGGCATAGAGATTCCGGACGCGCCGGGCAAATATTTTTATGTCTGGCTCGATGCGCCCATCGGCTACCTTGCCGCGCTCAAAAACCACTTCATCAAGCTGGCAGGCGACGCCGCCCTGGGCGCGCAGCATTACGACGCATTTATGGCCGACCCGGCCACCGAGCAGTACCATTTCATCGGCAAGGACATCGTGACCTTCCACACGCTGTTCTGGCCCGCGACGCTGCATTTCAGCGGCCGCAAGACGCCCGATGCGATCTTCGTGCATGGATTTTTGACGGTCAACGCCGAGAAGATGAGCAAGAGCCGGGGCACCGGGCTGGACCCGCTGAAATACCTGAGCCTGGGCATGAACCCGGAGTGGCTGCGCTACTACCTGGCAACCAAGCTTAGCGCCCGCAATGAAGACGTGGAGTTCAGCCCGGAAGATTTCATGGCGCGCGTCAATAGCGATCTGGTTGGCAAGTACATCAACATTGCCTCGCGTGCGGCTGGCTTTATTGCCAAGCGCTTCGAGGGCAAGCTGGGTGAGATCTCCGCTGACGGCAATGCCCTGCTCAATCAGCTTCGAGTCGGGCACACCAGCATTGAACAGCTCTATGAAGGCCGCGAGTTTGCCAAGGCCTTGCGCGACATCATGTTGCTGGCGGATCGTGTCAATGAATACGTGGACGCCAACAAACCGTGGGAGTTGTCCAAGCAGGCTGGCATGGAGGCGCGTTTGCACGACGTCTGCACGGTATGCATGCAAGCCTTCCGGCTACTCACCGCCTACCTCAAACCGGTGCTGCCCGCGCTGGCGGCGCAGGTGGAAGCGTTCCTGATGATCGAAGCCTTGAACTTTTCCAAGGTCACGCAAGCCTTGCCGGTCGGGCACCGCATCGGCAACTACCAACATCTGATGCAGCGCGTCGATGTCAAACAACTTGAAGCACTGTTTGAGGCTCCAGCCCCCGTCGCATCTGCGCAAGCAGCTACTGAATCAGTAGCACACATGGAGCCGGTGGCAGCCACGATTGGTATCGACGACTTCAGCAAGATCGACTTGCGCATCGCCAGAATCGTCAATTGCGAAGCAGTGCCGGGTTCCACCAAGCTGCTGCGCCTGACGCTCGACGTGGGCGACGGATGCGACGCGCAGGGCAGCCCGATCCTGCGCAACGTGTTCAGTGGCATCGCCAGCGCCTACCGGCCGGACCAATTGGTCGGCAAGCTCACCGTCATGGTGGCCAACCTGGCACCGCGCAAGATGAAGTTTGGCGTGTCCGAGGGCATGGTGCTATCGGCCAGCGCGGCCGATCTGAAGACAACGCCGGGTCTCTACTTGCTTGAACCGCTCGACGGCGCCAGGCCCGGCATGCGGGTGCACTAGCCACCGGTCGGTCTCCGATTGAAATTGAAGCAGCGGGTCAAGCGCGCCGCCGTACCGCCTTCAGGATGCCGCGCAAAATCTCCAGCGGCGCTGGCGGGCAACCCGGCACCACCACGTCAACCGCAATCACATTCGAAACCTGCCCGGCGCTGGCATAGCTCTCGCCAAAAATGCCACCGTCGCAAGCGCAATCGCCCAGCGCCACCACCAGCCTGGGTTCGGGTATGGCAGCGTAGGTGCGCTCCAGCGCCGTGACCATATTGCGCGACACCGGGCCTGTCACCAAGAGCATGTCGGCGTGGCGCGGGCTGGCGACAAACTTGATGCCCAGGCCTTCCATGTTGTAGTACGGGTTGCCCAGCGCGTTGAGCTCCAGCTCGCAGCCGTTGCAGGAACCGGCATCGACCAGGCGGATAGTCAGCGCGCGCCCCAGGATGTCAAGCAGTTTTTTTTGAATCCGGCCCGGCTCGTCGCCCTCAGCGCCACTGAAATACGGTGCCGGCTCGGTGCGAATGCCGGTCCGGGCAATCTGCCTGATGACTTTCCAGCTCATAAATCAGAGCCCGAATAGCTCAGGTTAAACGACTTGTTGATGAGCGGAAAGTCGGGCACGATGTTGCCCATCACGGCATGCTCCAGCACCGGCCAGTTTTGCCAGGACGGGTCGTGCAAGTGGCAGCGCCGGATGCGTTGCGCCGCGCCTGCCGCGTTGAGCTCAAGTGCCACAAAAATCTGGCCACGCCAGCCTTCGATCCAACCGGCTCCGCGCGTGGCTTGCTCAGGCAGCAAAAACCGGTGCCGGATAGTGCCAGCTGGCAGATCCGCCAGAATGCCCCGGATCAGCCGCAGGGACTCGGTCACTTCATCAAAACGCACCGCCACGCGCGCCGCAATATCGCCGTTGCTGTGCGTTGCCATTTTTACGGCGAGCGCTTCGTAGGGTGCAAACGGATGGTCACAGCGCAAATCAAGCGCCTGCGCGCTGGCGCGTCCGGCCAGCCCGGAGAGGCCGAGTTGCGCGGCCAACGCGGGTGTTACGCGCCCGGCCGTCATGAAACGATCCTGCAGCCCGGCGTGCTCGTCATAGACCTTGCGCAGGCGATTGACCTCGCCCGCGATGGCATCGCATTGCTGACTCAGCAGACCGACCTGTTCACCATTGAGATCGCTCGCCACGCCACCGGGAATGACACAGTCCATCAGCAAGCGGTGGCCGAAAATTTCTTTGGACAGCCGCAGCCAGTCTTCACGCAAGCGCGAGAACTGCGCCAGGCCAAAAGCAAAAGCTGCGTCGTTGGCCAGGGCACCCAGATCACCCAGGTGGTTGGCAATGCGTTCGCGCTCAAGCAGCAAGGCGCGCAAGCTCGCAGCGCGCGGCGGGATTTCAGCGCCGGCAGCCGCCTCCAGCGCCATGCAATAAGCCCAGGCATAAGCCACGGTCGAGTCGCCCGAGACGCGCCCTGCCAGCCGGTGTGCCTGCAGGGGTTCCATCTGCGTCATGCGCTGCTCAATGCCCTTGTGCGTGTAGCCCAGGCGCTGCTCCAGGCGCAGCACTTTTTCACCGACCAAAGAAAAACGAAAATGCCCTGGCTCGATGATGCCCGCGTGCACCGGGCCGACCGCAATTTCATGCACGCCGTCGCCCTCAACACGGACAAACGGGTAATCGAGCAAACGCGCCTGTGGAAATGCGGGTGGCGCGGCTTTGGCGGCCAGGGCCAAAGGGAAAAAATCGGGTGGCCAGGCACCGTGATTGAGCCAGGGACGTTGGTCCTGTGCCCCTTGGGCGACCAAACCCGACAAGTCAGCCGCAGCGCGCTGCATCCGGTTGGCAGCCGGAAAAACGCTCGTCAGATCAGGGTACTGCGTCTGGCCGGGCGGCAGCGGCAATTCGAGCCAGAGCACGCCCTCAAGCGTGACATAAGCCGCGCACACCGAGGCCTGTTGCTGCTGCGTCACGCCCCACAAAGCCAACAGTCGCCCACCTGCTGCCTGCACCACGCGGGCGGCGCTGAGCCAAGCGTCGGGCTCGACGCTGGCATAGCAGATTGGCACCGGTGCCATCAGCGCTGTCAATTCAGACTCGAGACCCAAAATTCTCATTGGTCTAGCCCCCCAGCATCATGGCGGCCTGCACATACCAGCCATTGAGGTAAGGCGGAATATACAAACCCAGCACCAGGCCGAGCCCGATGTGTAAGAACACCGGCACCAGGGCCGGCGGATGCGCCAATGGCTTGAGTGAAGACTCGCCATAGACCATGGGCAGCACCCGGATCAGAATCGAGGCAAAAGCAACGCCAAGCGAAACCAGCAAAAACGGTGTCGCCCACGCCTGCTCGCGCATGGCGGTCGTCAGAATCAGGAACTCGCTGGCAAAAACACCAAACGGCGGCATGCCCAGAATTGCCATCGAACTCAGCATCAAGCCCCAGCCCGCAGTCGGGTTGACCTTGATCAGACCGCGGATCTCGCTCATGATCTGGGTGCCGGCTTTTTGCGTCGCCTGGCCGACGGTGAAGAAAACGGCAGACTTGATCAGCGAATGCACCGTCATGTGCAGCAAACCGGCAAAATTGGCGACCGGCCCACCCATGCCAAATGCAAAAGTAATCAGGCCCATGTGCTCGATGGACGAATACGAAAACATGCGCTTCACGTCTTTCTGGCGCGACAGCAAGAATGAAGCAACGACCAGCGAGAGCAAGCCAAAACCCATCATGAGCTGACCCGCCATCGGGCTGTGCAATGAACCATCGGTGAGCACCTTGCAGCGCAGCACGGCATACATGCCCATGTTGAGCAACAGGCCCGAGAGCACCGCCGACACCGGCGTCGGCCCTTCGGCGTGCGCGTCCGGCAACCAACTGTGCAAAGGCACCATGCCGACTTTGGTGCCGTAGCCCACCAGCAGGAAAGCAAAGGCGATGGTGATGATGGATGGGTCAAGATCGCCCTTGATGGCGTCCAGACTGGTCCAGAGCAGGGTGGCGCTCTCGGGGCCGAGAACTTTTTCTGCCGCCATGTAGAGCAGCACGGTGCCGAACAAAGCCAGTGCGATGCCGACACCGCACAAAATGAAATATTTCCAGGCCGCTTCCAGACTGGCCGCCGTGCGATACACGCTCACCAGCAGCAAGGTGGTGAGGGTGGCCGCCTCCAGCGAGACCCAGACCATGCCCATGTTGTTGGTGGTAAAACCCAGCAGCATGGTGAAGTTGAACAACTGGTACATGCTGTGATACAGGCGCATGCGTGGCGGCGTCATCTTGCCCAGATCCTGCTCAACGCGCATGTAGGGGCGCGAGAAAATAGCGGTGGTGAAGCCGACAAAACAGGTCAGCGTGACCAGAAAAACATTGAGCGGATCAATAAAAAACTGCTTGTTCCAGACCAGCATCGGCCCGCCACTGATGACTTCATAGGTGAGCCAGCAGGCAGCCAGGAAGGTGCTCAGGCTGAAAGCCACATTGACGTCGCGGGCGTAGGCCCGGTGACCGGTGAACGCCAATACCGCAGCGCCCAGCAGCGGGGTGACCAAAACTAAAAACAAGGCTTGCACCGTCAGTCTTCTTTGATCTCTTCGAGACGATGAATGTCGAGACTGTCGAACTTTTCACGAATCTGGAACATGAACGCGCCAGGATCAACACCCCCACCAGCAAGTCCAGCGCCACGCCAAGCTCAACAATCATCGGCATGCCATTGGTGACCGAAATGGCGGCAAACATCAGTCCGTTTTCGATCGACAGGAAGCCGATCACCTGCGGCACGGCCTTGGAGCGGGTGATCATCATCATGAAAGACAGCAACACGCAGGCCAGGGCAATGCCCAGCGAGCCACCCGCCAGATTGTGCGAAAGACGTGAAATCGGCCAGGCCAGACTGAAAGAAAATATCACCAGTGCGATGCCCACCAGCATGGTGGTTGGAATGTTGATCAGCGTCTCGACATCCCAGCGCACATTGAGACGGCGGATGACCCGGTGCAGCATCCACGGAATGAAAAGAACTTTGAGTGCCAGCGTCAAGGCGGCTGAAATGTAGAGCTCGTGCTGATGCGTGGCATAGGCAATCAAGACCGACGCGGCCACCAGCGCCGCACCCTGGATAGTGAACAAGTTGATCAGCGATGTGATGCGACGCTGCGAGATCATGGCAAACGACAGCATCAAAATCAGCGTTGCCGCCAGATTCACCAATTGGGGCGCAAACTTGACGATCATGACACCCCCAGCAAGATGTTGACCAGCAGGCCGATCACCGCCAGCAGGAAGGCGCTGCCCAGAAATTCAGGCACCCGAAAGACCCGCATTTTGGCGCTCAGCGTCTCGATCAACGCCAGCAAAAAGCCGCCCACCGCCAACTTCGCCAGCAGCACCGGCAGCGCCAGTAGCAGCGCCAGCGGGGCGTTCGCTTCGGCGATTCCCCAGGGACGAAAAAGCGCCAGCCCGATACACGAATAAGCCAGCAGCTTGAGGCTGGCGGCCCATTCCAGCAAGGCCAGATGGCGCCCCGAATATTCGAGAATCATGGACTCATGGATCATGGTGAGTTCCAGATGCGTGTCCGGGTTGTCCACCGGCACGCGCGCGTTTTCGGCCAGCGAGACCATGGTGAACGCAACACCGGTGACCAAAAAGCTCGGGTAAATCGCAAAAGGCCGATGGGCGAGTGTCTCGACGATGGTTGTCAGCGAAGTGGAACGCGAGACCATGGAAGCGCAGAACAGCACCATGAGCAAAGCCGGCTCGGCCAAAAATCCGACCAGCATTTCGCGGCGCGCGCCCATCGTGCCAAACGCAGTGCCGACATCCATCGCTGCCAGCGAAATGAAAACGCGCGCCAAGGCGAACAATCCTACCAGCGCAATGGCATCGGCGGCGGGCGACAGTGGCAAGTCGGTGGAGATCGTTGGAATGATTGCCGTCGCGAGCAACATGCAGCCAAAGATGACATAAGGCGCAGCGCGAAACAAGGGCGAGGCGTGCTCGGCCAGCACCGACTCCTTGTTGAACAACTTGTGCAATACCAGATAGGGTTGCAACAAACCCGGGGCAGATTTGTTTTGCAGGCGGGCGCGCCATTGATTGACCCAGCCACTCATCAAAGGCGCCAGCAGCAGCGCCATGACAATCGCCATGAGTTGCGAAAGAACGCCCAGCCAGCTCATCGTTTCACCACCAGCAGCACCACGATCAGCGTGACAAAGCAGTACATCAGATAGACCGCAATGCGGCCCTGCTGCAACAGGCCAACCAGTTTCGAAATGCGCGCCACCAGCTTCGCCAATGGCAAATACAGCGCGTGCCAGAGTGGGTCTTCCACGGTGACCCAATAGCGCGGCTGCACATCAAACGCGCTGGGCAGTTCACGCCGCATGCGAAACATGGGCTCAAAGATTTGCCGTATCGGCTGCCCAAAACCTTCGGCGCTGTCCTGCATGCGGGCAGTTTGCCAGGGGTAGCCACAGTCCCAAGCCGGCGCGCGACGCGTGCGGCCATGGTAGAGCCTGCGCACCAGGAAAAAAGCCACCGCAAAACACACCAGCACACCGAGCAAAAATATGGTCGGCGCGTAGCTGGCACGCTCAATGCTCACCGGCACCAGCAGCCAGCCATTGGCCGAGACCGATTGCGCCAGGCCGGCTGAGACCAATAGTTGCGTGACCGGGTCGATCAAGGCAATGACCTGGTTGGGGATCAAGCCGAGCGCCACACTCGCCGCCGCCAGCCAGAGCATGCCCACACGCTCCCAGGTGCCCGCATCATGGGCCTGTGACAACTTCTCTTCGCGCGGTTGGCCGAGGAAGATAACCCCGAAATACTTGACCATGGTGTAACCCGAAAGTGCTGCAATCAAGGCAAACAGCGCGGCCAGCACGGGCACCAACATGTTCAGAAACGAGCTAGGTAACCCGACTGTAAACAAGAAACTTTGCAATAACAGCCACTCACCGACAAAGCCGCTCAACGGTGGCAGACCGGCGCAGGTTAATACACCAACCAGCGTTGGCCAGGCAACCCACGGCACATAGCGGATCAAACCACCGAGCTTACCCAGGTTGCGCTCCCCGGTGGCGTGCATCACGGCACCGGTACTGCAAAACAGCAAGCTCTTGAAGAAGGCATGACTGATGATGTGATAAAAGGCTGCAGTCAGCGCCAACGCCGACAGGGTCTTCATGCCATAGACCAGAACAACAAGGCCAAGCCGATGCCCGAACACATCAGTCCGATGTTTTCGATCGAGGAGTATGCGAGCGGCCGCTGCATTTCGACCTGTACAGTCGAGAAAATGACGCCGAACAAGGCCGTCGCCAAGCCAATCGCCAGCAGCAAAGCGCCCGCCGCCAAATGCGCGTCTGCAACAGGTCAAACGCGACGCGCAACAGGCCATACAAGGCGACTTTCAGCATCACGCCACTCATCAGCGCCGACACCGGCGACGAGGCGGCCGGATGGGCTTCGGGCAGCCAGACATGCACCGGCAAAATGCCGGCCTTGGCGCCAAAGCCAAACAATGCAAGAACAAAGGCAATCGATGCCCACAGGGGCGACAAATGCTGCGCCCGCATGTTGGCAAAAGTGTAGTCACCGGTATTGGCCTGCAGCACGCCAAAACACAACAAGATGCCCAGGGCACCCACGTGCGCTACCAGCATATAAATGAAGCCGGCGCTACGAATCTCGGGAATGCGGTGGTTCGAGATAACCAGAAAGAACGACGACAAAGCCATGGTTTCCCAAACCACCATGAAGGCGTAGGCGTCATCGGCCAGCAGCACCAGCGTCATACTGGCGAGAAAAATATGGTATTCCAGACAGATCAATCCCGGCGGTGTTCCCTCGCCCTTGCGAAAATAACCCGCTGCAAACGCCGACACACCGGCCGAGACGCCACCGATCACCAACAGGAAAAAGCTCGACAGGCTGTCGAGTCGCAAGTGAAACGGCAATTGGGGCAAGCCAATGGGCAACACGGCCACCTCTGGTGCGCTGCCGATAGCGATCAAAGCCAGTCCCATCAGGAATAGCGAAAACACCATGCTGAGCGGAAACAGGACGGTGGCGACAAAGCTGAAACGCCGCAGCGCCAGCAGGCCCACAAAACCAATCAGGAACCAGGCCACGACCACCAGCAATACCCAGTCCCGGTGAACCCATGCCGCCGGATGGATCACGCTACCCATGGCCGACCAAAAAAATCAAATACATAAGGTGCCGAATTGTACGTTGTCAGCGCGCGCTGGCGAGGCGCCGTAGCAAGCTAAAATGCTGCCGAAAGGTATCGCTCATGTACGTTTACCGCCCAACTTACCGCTCCGAAGCAACCGATTTCTGGATCAACTCAAGGTCAAAGCGCCCGACCTGGAAGCCAAACAAAACACTGGTCGCGCCTTGTTGTGGAATAAATCGGTGGACCGCAGTGCCTGGCGTGATTACCGCGCTGCGGAGATCCGGCAAAGGCCCTACGTTTATCAGACCACGACGGCTTAATCAATTCGCTGACGCTCGTCAGCGAATTGTTACAAGCTCTCTTATTTATAGCACTGTCGAGTCTGGGCATGCTCCGCACCGCAGAGTGGGTGGCACCAATCACAGCGGAACTGGCGGCTAGCATGCCCGAGACGGTGGACCAGGTTGCGGTGGCTCGCCTGTACGGCGAGCCGCTGTTTTC
>CAVVRQ010000009.1:0-14319 GCA_963750665.1 uncultured beta proteobacterium | reverse complement strand
CGGCATTAGGTATTGCGCTTGCCATATGGCTTACAGGCGATGCCTGGATAAGCCCGGGGCAATGGGGAAGCAATGCTGTTATACTGTTTGGGGTTTTAAGTCTGGGTTTTCTGATAACAACCCGGGTTCAAAAACTCGATGTAAGTCTTGCATTTTTAGGCGTATTTGCCGGCCTGATCTTTATCAGGCAGATTATTTACCTGGGTTGGCCAATGGATCATTTTATTCAATCGGTGAGTACCGGCAGCCTGTTGATCTTTTCATTTTTTATGATCACAGATCCGAAGACAATTCCTAACCACACCGGAGTGAGAATTGTATGGAGTGCAGCCATCGCAGCAGTGGCATTCTATTTAACTGCTTTTACATTTATGAACGGCGCTCCCATTTTTGTTCTTGTACTTGCTCAGCCCTTAGTACCAATACTTGACAAATTTTTTAAAGCCAAAAAGTTTGAGTGGGTGAAGCCAAAAATAAATTCAATTAAAGAAGAAGATTTTCTGCATATCGTTTATTCCAGATCAACAATGTAATTATTAACAATTAAAATTAAATTATGAAAAAGAAACTTTTAATTATCGGGGGGCTTATCGCTGTATCTCCCATGCTTTTTTCCTTCTGCGGCTTTTATGTGAGCAAGGCAGACGGAACATTAAAAAACAAAACCAGCCAGGTGATTCTGGTAAGGGATGGCAACAAATCGGTGATCACTATGTACAACGATTTTAAAGGCGATACCAAAGATTTTGCGATGGTGGTGCCTGTACCTGTTGTGCTGCGGAAAGACGACATTAAAGTTGTTGACCAATCCATTTTTCAAAAGCTGAATGACTACAGTGCGCCGAGGTTGGTGGAGTATTGGGATCAGAATCCATGTCATAATTAAAAACATGGAAGATGCTCTAGCTGGCAAAGTGGCTGGTGTTCAATTAAACGAAGTGGCTCAGACATCAGCTTTTGGAGCTAAAAGATCATCAGTCAAAATAGAAGCCCAGTACATCGTTGGCGAATATGATATTCTGATACTGAGTGCCAAAGAAAGCAACGGTTTAAAAAACTGGTTAAATCAGAATGGCTATAAAATTCCTGCCGATGCTGAGGAAGTACTTGATCCATATATTAAAAGCAATCTCAAGTTTTTTGTGGTAAAGGTTAACGAAAAAGAAAAGCAGAAACTGAATAATAATTTTCTTCGTCCTATACAGATCAGTTTTAATTCGCCAAAATTTATGCTGCCCATCCGTTTGGGTATGGCCAATGCCGATGGCGACCAGGACCTGATCGTTTATGCATTTACAAGAAAGGGAAGAATTGAAAGCACCAACTACCGCAATGTGAATATTGTAAGCAACAAAAATATTCCGCTGTTTGTACAAAAGAATTTTGGCGCATTTTATGGTAACCTGTTTACCAACCAGTGGCAAAAAGAAGATAAGAGCGTTGCTTTTCTGGAGTACGCCTGGAATGTTACACCCATTAACCCGATGAAATGCGATCCCTGTGTTGGAAATCCACCAACCGCACAGGACCTGGTGCAGAGTGGTGTTTGGTGGCTTGGCAAAAAAGACTGGACCGATTACAGCGACCTTGACAATGAAGAGCTGGATAATGGCAGCAGGAATGTACATTTTACCAGGTTGCATTTCCGCTATAACAGAAATTCTTTTGCCCAAGACCTCCAGTTTCAGGTAACGCCCAATACCGAAAATTACCAGGCCAGGTACATTATTACGCATCCTGCTACCGGAGATTTCAATTGTTCTGCCGGTCAAAAATATTTGAAAGACCTGAGACAAAGAAGAAAAAAGGAATTAATGGAGCTTACTGCTTTAACAGGTACAAATCTTAACAACTGGCAGGATGAAGCAACGGCAAAAAATGAACAGGAAACAAATACCACCGCACAATATGCAACCTTGCTGCCACAGGTTAAAGATGAAATGGAAAATAAAACTGCTATGCCTGCAGGTATGCTATTATTTGGCGCAGTTATGTTAGGGGGTGCAGGATTGATGCGTTGGAAAGGATTGATCTGATTGTTGAAAATGGTTCTATATTCTGATCGGTAGGTTTATGCTCCGCAATATTGCGGAGCATTTTTTGTACATAAAAAAAGCCCTGCAATAAATTGCAGGACCTTTTTGTTCGCATTCACCTTTAATGAAAGCTATTTTCCGCCGCCTCTTTGTCCACCGCCTCTTGGTGGGTTAATAGAGGGCTCAATTTCTTCTTGTCCATTGTTTCATTTGTGCTTCGGTAAATACTTCTTTCAGTCTTTTATCTCTTGCTTCTGCCATTTCTTTTCGTTTTACACCAAATGCTTCACGGTCGAAACTACCGCTGCTGCGCATTTCTTCTGTAGCAGCCTGTTGCTCTTTGTAAAATGCTGTAATTATCGCATCAGCTTTGCTTTTTACATCGGCACTTAAATTTAATGGTGCCATTTTTTCAATTGCTGCAGCAGTTCTTTCTTCAACAGTCATACGCTGACCGCCACCACCCTGGGCATTTACAGCTGAAAAGCTGAACATGGCAGCAATGGCCATCAGTACAAATTGTTTTTTCATTGTTATTTTTTTAAAGGTTTGTGACTTGTTTTATTTTACGCTTTTTTATTATTAAATCCTTCGTTCTTATTATTATTAATCTTTGTCACGCCTGGTCGAATCGCCGGATCTTTTTCTTCCCTCGCCATTTCTCCTGTTCAGCATTTTCACAAACAGCGAATCGAATTTAGGTAATTGATCCGGTGTACAAAGCAATCTTACATTTTTTAAATGGGCAAACATCTTTATGCCCCGCAGGGACTGTGCGTGAACGACGGCCGGCCAAGAATCCTGCCAACATGACAATGCGCCGCTCAGGGCGCTCGGTTCGACCCAGCTGTGTTTGCACAGAGACAAGCGCTGTCGAGCTCGCAATGGCCACTTCAGCGCCCGCCTATGACCCGAAAGAACGTACTCATCCTGATGTCCGACGAGCACGACCCGCGCCACATGGGTTGCTCGGGCAGCGCACTCGTCAAGACGCCGAACCTGGACGCATTGGCCGCGCGTGGCACCCGGTTTGCGATGGCCTACACGCCCAGCCCGATCTGCGTGCCTGCGCGCGCTGCCTTTGCCACCGGCCACCGCGTTCACCGCACGCGGCATTGGGACAACGCCATGCCCTATTTCGGCCAGCCGCAGGGCTGGGGTCATGTGCTACAGCGGCAGGGCATCCGGGTGGAGAGCGTGGGCAAGTTGCATTACCGCGCCGATGAGGACCCTGCCGGCTTTGATGCCGAGCACCTGCCGATGCAGGTGGTGGGCGGCCACGGCATGGTGTGGGCGTCGATCCGCGATCCCTATATCACGCCACCTGGCGGAAAGCGCATGCTGGGCGAGCAGATCGGCGCGGGTGAGTCAGCCTACGCCCAGTACGACGGCGCAGTGACGCGCCGCACCATGGCCTGGCTGACCGAGGCTGGGCGGCGCGCCGACCAACCCTTTGTGCTCTATGTAGGGCTGGTCGCGCCGCATTTTCCACTGGTGGCACCGCAGGCGTTCTTTGACCTCTACCCGCTGGACCAGCTGCCCGAGCCCAAGCTGCATCCCAGCACCGGCTATGTTCGCCACCCCTGGGTCGAGGCTTATGCCGATTTTGCGAAGAACGAAGCTGCCTTCCGCAGCCCACAAGAGCGACTGAGCGCCTTTGCCGCCTACTTCGGCCTGTGCAGCTGGACTGACCACAACGTGGGTCGCATCCTGGCGGCGCTGCGCGAGGCTGGCCTTGAGGCCGATACGACGGTGGTCTACACCTCAGACCACGGCGACAACCTTGGCGCGCGCGGGCTGTGGGGCAAGTCCACGCTGTACCAGGAGTCGGTGGCGGTGCCCATGCTGATGGCCGGACCGGGAGTGCCGCAAGGGGTGTGCGAGACGCCTGTTGACCTGCTTGACCTGTACCCGACCATCCTGCACGGCGCTGGCCTGGACCCGGCGCCGTTCATGGGCGACCGGCCTGGCCGATCGCTGTTTGACCTGGCCGGCGCGCCGGCCGAGCCAGAACGGACCATCTTCAGCGAATACCACGCAGCCGGCAGCAACACGGCGGCCTTCATGCTGCGCAAGGGCCGCTGGAAGTACCACTACTACGTGCGGTTTCAGCCCGAATTGTTCGACCTGCAGAACGACCCTGAGGAATTGAACGACCTGGCAGGCGACGCCGCCCATGATGATGTCCTGCGCGAGATGGATGAAGAACTGCGCCGCATCTGCGACCCTGAGGCGATGGACGCACTGGCCAAGCAAGACCAGCAGGCAATGATCAATCGTCACGGCGGCGTTGAGCGGGCCTCGATGTTGGGCGCTGCCGGTGCCACGCCGGCGCCGACCGCAAACGCTTCCTGACAAACCCACGCCGGGTACCGAACTGTCAATCAAGGCCGCGGCGCGCTGATGCGCCGCGTTTCGCCGCGCGGCTTTCGCTCAGACCTTCTCAGTCTTCAGCCCTGTAGCCCGAAGCCTTGACCACCGGGCCCCATCGCGCCAGGTCGCTCTTCATCAATGCCAAGTAGTCTGCGCGCCCTTTCACCACCGAGTCGAATTCAAGCTTCTCCAGCGCGGCCACCACCCGGGGCTTTGATGCCGCGGCCATCAAGGCCTTCTCAAGTTCAGCCTGAACCGCTTCAGGCATCTTGGCTGAAGCGAAGAATCCGAAATGCTCGGAGATCACCAGGTCCGCAAAGCCCGATTCCTTGAAGGTGGGCACATCTGGCATTGACTTCAGGCGGTGCTCGGAACTCACCGCCAGGGTGCGCAGCTTGCCGTCCTTGTGCGGCGTGATCAGGTTGGGCACGGTGGTGGCCAGGGCCGGCACCGTGCCGCCGATCACATCGGTCATCGCTGCCGCGCCGCCGCGGTAGGGAATGTGGGTGAATTCGAAACCTGCCGTCTTGGCCAGCATCGCACCCATGAAGTGCATGGCGGTGCCGGGCCCAGGGGTGCCGTAGGCGGCTTGGCCCGGTTTGGCCTTGGCCCCGTCGATGAACTCCTTCAGTGTCTTGGCCGTTGAGCCCGAGCCCACCGCCAGCCCGAAATCGAATGAGCACACGGTGGCCAGCGGCACCATGTCGCTCAGCTTGTACTTCAGCTTCGGGTAGACATGTTGAAAAATCGACACATTGCCGTTGGGCATCAGCAGCACCGTGCCACCGTCAGCCGGTGACTGCAGCAACTGCTCTGTGGCCAGCCGGCCCGACGCGCCCGTCTTGTTCTCGATGATGGCGTTGTAGCCGAGCTGGCGCAGTTCCTCGCCCACCTGCCGCGCCACCACGTCAACAGCGCCTCCAGGCGGGAAGCCGACCAGGATCTTCAGGCTCTTGCCCTGAGCCTGCGCCAGGGCTGGCAGCAGCGCAGTCAATGCCACAGCAGCAAAGGTGGCAGTGATTCGGCGACGGGATGAATGCATGGGCTGGTCTCTTTGGCAAGCGGGTGGGCGGGTCAAATCAGGGCGCATTCTCTTGGCCGACATCGGGCGGGTTCAGTCGCAGCGGGAACAATCAGGGTAAGCACCGAGCCAACCGGTGGGGCCGGTCGAATGAGTGCTAACCCTGTACTCGCTGCCTATGTGCCTGCGGGGACTGTCATTGCCAGGTCGGCCTCGAACAATCGTCGGCATGACTTCCATCACCCATACCGCAGACCTGCAGGCACTGGCCAAACGCCGAGTGCCGCGCATGTTCTACGACTATGTCGATTCAGGCTCGTGGACCGAGCGCACCTACCGCGCCAATGCCAGCGACCTGGACAAGCTTCAGTTCCGACAGCGTGTGGCCGTCGACATCGGCCAGCGCAGCACGGGCTCGACCATGTTGGGCCTGCCGGTGAGGATGCCGGTGGCGCTGGCCCCGACCGGCCTGACCGGCATGCAGCATGCCGATGGCGAAATCCTGGCCGCCCGAGCCGCAGAGAAGTTCGGCGTGCCGTTTACGCTGTCGACAATGAGCATTTGCTCGATCGAGGACATCGCGGCCCACACCAAAGCGCCATTCTGGTTCCAGCTCTACATGATGAGAGACCGTGACTTTGTCCGCCGTCTCATGGACCGCGCCAAGGCGGCCAACTGCAGTGCGCTGATGCTGACGCTGGACCTGCCGGTCAGCGGACAGCGCCACAAGGACATCCGCAATGGCCTGAGCGCGCCGCCAAAACCGACACTGGCCAATCTGCTCAACCTGGCCACCAAGCCACGCTGGTGCTTGGGGATGTTGGGCACCCGGCGCCGTGGCTTCGGCAACATCGTCGGCCATGTCAAGGGCGTCGAAGACATGTCGACCTTGTCGGCCTGGACGGTGGCTCAGTTCGACCCGTCGCTGAACTGGCGCGATGTGGAGTGGGTGAAGAAGGAATGGGGCGGCAAGCTGATTCTCAAGGGCATTCTTGACGCCGAGGATGCGCGGCATGCCGCAGACTGCGGTGCAGATGTCGTGGTCGTGTCCAACCATGGCGGACGCCAACTCGATGGCGCGCCGTCGACGATCACGGCACTGCCTGCCATCGCCGAGGCGATCGGATCGCGCACCGAGGTCTGGATGGACGGCGGTGTGCGCTCCGGCCAGGATGTGTTGAAGGCCTTGGCACTGGGCGCGCGCGGTACGCTTATCGGTCGAGCGTTTCTTTATGGGCTTGGCGCAATGGGTGAGGCCGGCGTGACCCGCTGCCTCGAACTCATCCACAAGGAACTCGACGTCAGCATGGCCTTGTGCGGCCACACCGACGTTCGTTCCATCAATCGCGACACGGTCTTGCCGCGTCCCGCCTTTGCCTGAGCAGGCTTGATCCCAAGGAGACCGCAATGTTGAACGCTCAAACCCACAAGCAACTGGCACAGGAACTGCACGCCAGCGAGCGCAGCCGCCAGCAAGTCGAGCAGTTCTCCAAGCGCCACCCGGCCATGGAGATGGCCGACAGCTATGCCATCCAACGCGAATGGATGAAGATCAAGCTGGCCGAAGGCCGGCGGGTCATTGGCCACAAGATCGGCCTGACCTCGCGCGCCATGCAGATCGCCTCGCAGATCACCGAGCCCGACTACGGCTCGCTGCTCGACGACATGCTGCTGCGCGACGGCAGCGAGGTGGAAGCCGCACGCTTCATCGTGCCCAGGTTCGAGGTCGAATTCGCTTTCGTCCTGGCGCGTGCGCTGAAGGGCCCCGATGTCACGCTGTTCGACGTGCTCAACGCCACCGACTATGTGGTGCCTGCGCTGGAACTGATCGATGCGCGCATCGAGCAATTTGACCGCGTGACCAAGGCGCCTCGCAAGGTGCTGGACACCATTGCAGACAACGCTGCCAACGCCGCCATCGTGCTAGGCGGCCGACCGATGAAGCCCGACGCGGTGGACTGGCGCTGGGCTGGTGCACTGTTGTACAAGAACGGCGTGATCGAAGAATCGGGCCTGGGCGCTGCGGTGTTGAACCACCCCGGCAACGGGGTGGCCTGGCTGGCCAACAAGCTGGCGCCCCATGGTGAGTCGCTGCAGGCCGGTGAGATCGTGCTCGGTGGCTCGTTCACCCGTCCTGTAGCTTGCGCTGCAGGCGATGTGTTCCATGCCGACTATGGCCCGCTGGGCTCGATCAGCGTGCGCTTTGTCTGAGCAGCCGTTGATGACAACACCGACCACCTCTTTCAAGCAGGCCCTGAGCCAAGCGGAAGCGCAGATCGGGCTGTGGCTCGGTTTGGCCGACCCGTATGCAGCGGAGCTCTGCGCCACCACCGGATTTGACTGGTTATTGATCGACGGTGAACATGGCCCCAACGATCTGCGATCGATGCTTGCCGCGCTGCAGGCCGTGGCGCCGTATCCGGTGCATCCGGTGGTGCGCATTCCAAACGGCGACGCCACACTGATCAAGCAGGTGCTCGAGATCGGTGCGACCACGCTGTTGGTGCCCATGGTTGAGTCGGCGGAACAGGCCCGGGCCTTGGTGCAGGCCACGCGTTACCCGCCGATGGGGTTGCGTGGCGTCGGCTCTGGGCTGGCGCGCTCGTCGCGCTGGAACGCGCTGCCGGACTATCTGCAGAAGGCAAATGAAGGTATCTGCCTGCTGGTGCAGGTGGAGACGGTCGCGGCCATGGTGCAACTCGACGCCATCTCAGCGGTCGACGGGGTTGATGGCGTCTTCATCGGCCCTGCCGATCTGGCGGCGTCGATGGGCCATCTCGGTGCGGCCGATGTTCCCGCCGTGAGAGATGTCATCGACGACGGCATCCGCCGCATTCTGGCGGCAGGCAAGGCGCCAGGAATCCTGGCCGTCAACGAAGCGCGGGCGCGTGAGTGCATTGAGCAAGGGGTGCGCTTTGTGGCCGTTGGCGTCGAGACGACGCTGCTGGCGCAGGCCGCACGTGCGCTGTCGGCGCGCTTCAAGACGCGAGCCACCAAATCCAGTTGAGGTCGAAATGGAATTGAGCTCCTTGCGTGCGGCATTTGGCGGCCGCTTGATCGTCCAGGCCGAAGAGATGGCGCCCTATCTGACCGACTGGCGCCGCAAGTGGACAGGGCGCGCCATCGCGGTGTCCCAACCCGACTCGGCTGCCGACGTCGCGGCGGTGATGCGCTGGTGTCACCAGCATCGCGTGCCGGTCGTGCCGCAAGGTGGCAACACCGGCATGTCTGGCGGTGCCACGCCGGATGAGACCGGACATGCACTGTTGCTGTCGCTGACACGTCTGAACCGCATTCGGCGCACAGACGCCGCCAACAATTCGATCGAGGCCGAGGCAGGCGCCACGCTGCAGCAGGTGCAGGAGGCGGCGCGTCAGGTCGACCGTCTTTTCCCGCTGAGTTTGGCCGCCGAAGGCAGTTGCACCATCGGTGGCAATCTGGCCAGCAATGCGGGTGGCGTGCAGGTGTTGCGCTACGGCAATGCGCGTGACCTCTGCCTGGGGCTCGAAGTGGTGACGCCAAGTGGCGAGTTGTGGAACGGCCTGCGCGCGCTGCGCAAGGACAACACCGGCTACAGCCTGCGTGACCTGTACATCGGCAGCGAGGGCACGCTGGGCATCATCACTGCGGCGGCGTTGAAGCTGTTTCCGCAGCCGGCGGCGCAGGTGGTGGCCCTGGTCGCAGTGCCATCGCCGGCCGCCGCGATCGAGCTGCTGCAGCGGGCGCAGGCACAAGTGGGCCCGTCATTGACGGCGTTCGAACTGATCAGCGATGCCTGCATTCGGCTGGTTGAAAAGCATGTCGCCGCGACGCGCTTTCCGTTGGCCGAGCGCTCGCCTTGGTATGTGCTGATCGAAATCAGCGAAGCGCGGGACGAAGCACATGCCAACCAGGCCATCGAAGCGCTGTTGAGCAACGCATTCGAACGGGGCCTGGCCACCGATGCCGCGCTGTCGCAGAACCTGGCGCAGTTCCAGGCCCTCTGGGCCTTGCGCGAAGACATCTCCGAGTCGCAGGGCGCCGAGGGCAAGACGATCAAACACGACATCGCGTTGCCGATTTCGGCCATCGCCGACTTCATCACACAGACCGACGCCACGTTGCGCCACGCTTTCCCCGGCCTGCGTCTGGTCGTGTTCGGCCATGCCGGCGACGGCAATCTGCACTACAACCTGTCGCCCGCCGAGGGTGACAAGGACATGCCGGGCTTCGTCGCGCTGGAAGGCCCGATCAACCGACTGGTGCACGACAGCGTGGCATCGTTCGGCGGTTCGATCTCGGCCGAGCATGGCCTGGGCGTACTGCGGCGCGACGAGTCTGCACGCTACAAATCCGAGATCGAACTGTCGCTGATGCGCACGATCAAGGTCGCGCTCGACCCCCATCAATTGATGAATCCCGGAAAGGTGTTGCCATGACTTTGGCCAGCAGCAAGTTGCTCGACGTCGCAGGCGTTGCGGTGTCGCCTGATCACTACATCAACGGCGCTCGGGTGGCCTCTTCGGAAACCTTCGAGCTGTTCAGTCCCATCGACCAGCGGCCACTGGGGCACATCAGTGAAGGCAATGCCGAGCATGTGGAGGCCGCCATCCTGGCTGCGCAGCAGGCCTTTCCAGCCTGGAGCGCGTTGAGCGCAGCCGAACGCAAGCCCTATCTCGACCGCTTTGCCGATGAAATCGGGAAGCGCGCCGACGCCTTGTGCGCGCTCGAGAGCGTGGACGCCGGTGTGCTGTTGTCGCGCATGCGCCATGGCGTGGTGCCACGCGCCATGCTCAACATCCGCTGGTTTGCCGAACATGCGCTGAACCTGCAGAACCGGCCCATCGATACCGAGCAGGCCCACCACATCGTGCGCCACGATCCGGCCGGTGTGGTGGTCATCATCACGCCCTGGAACGCGCCGCTGATGCTGTCGACCTGGAAGCTGGGGCCGGCACTGGCTGCTGGCAACACCTGCATCCTGAAGCCGCCGGAGTGGGCGCCCTTGACCTGCTCGTTGCTCGCCGACGCGGCCGATGCCGCAGGCTTGCCGGCGGGTGTATTCAATCTGGTTCAGGGCAGCGGTGCGAACACCGGCGCCAAACTGGTCGGTGACCCGAGGCTGGCGCGGGTGTCCTTCACCGGCAGTGTTCCCACCGCCAAGTTGATAGCTCAGGCAGCGGGCGCCAACCTCGTGCCCTGCAGCCTGGAACTGGGTGGCAAAAGCCCATTCATCGTGCTGGAAGACGCTGATATTCAAAACGCCGCTGCCACCGGCGCGCTGATGTACCGCAACGCGGGGCAGGTTTGTCTGGCCGGCACGCGTTTTCTGGTGCACGAAAAGGTGGCCGACGAGTTTGTTGCTGCGATGCGTGCTTATGTTGAGAAGCTCAATGTCGGCGACCCGCGCGAAGAAAGCACCGAGGTCGGTCCGGTGATCCATCCGCGCCAGGTCGAGCGCGTGATGGGCTTCATCGAGCGCGCGGTGGCCGGCGGTGCCCAATTGCTCTGGGGCGGCCACAAGCACCCGTTTGGCGCGCAGTACATCCAGCCGACGATGCTGAGCAATCTCAAGCAAAGCGACGAGATCGTGCAGAACGAGGTTTTTGGCCCGGTGCTGACCTTGCAGACCTTCACCAGCGACGACGAGGCCATCGCGCTGGCCAACGGTACCGACTACGGTCTCGGTGGCGTGTGTTACGGCGAAACCGACCATGCCACCGCTGTGGCCGAGCGCGTGCGCACCGGCTTCATCTGGGTCAACAGCTTCGGCATTCGCGACCTCGCCGCACCGTTTGGCGGCATCAAGCGCAGTGGCATCGGCCGTGAAGGGGGCAACTGGAGCTTCGAGTTCTTCAGCGACGTCAAGGACGTGATCGTGCCGAAGAAGCCCTTCCAGCGCAAGCTTCAGCCAGCGTTGAGGCCCGGCCTCATGCCCACCAACTTCATCTTCATCCTGGCCGACGACCTGGGCTATGCCGACCTGGGCTGCACGGGCGCGCGCGATGCGCAGGGCAGGGCGGCTGACACCTCGCCAAGGCTGGACCGCATGGCGGCCGAGGGCTTGCGCTTCACCGATGGCTATGCCAATTCTTCGGTCTGCTCGCCAACGCGCTTTGCGCTGATCACCGGGCGCTGGCAATACCGGCTGCGCGGTGGGGCCGAGGAGCCCTTGTCCGGGCCCAGGGGCGGCGACAAGGTTCATGGCCTGCCACCCGAGCACCCGACCCTGCCGTCGCTGCTGCGTGATGCGGGCTACGCGACGGCCCTGATCGGAAAATGGCACCTCGGCCCGGCGCCAGCCTTCGGGCCGCGCAAGAGCGGCTACGACGAGTTTTTCGGCTACCACGCGGGCGGGATCGACTATTTTTCGCACCACAACGGGAGGGGCAAACCCGACCTGTGGCAAGGCGACGACCTGGTGCAGCGCGAAGGCTACCTCACCGACCTGCTCAGCGACGCGGCGGTTGAGTTCATCTGCCGCCAGTCGGCGCAGCAGGGCTTTTTGCTCAGCCTGCACTTCAGCGCACCACACTGGCCCTGGATGACACGCGATGACGCTGCGCTGTCGCCGCTTGCTTCCGATCTACGGCACACCGATGGCGGCTCACTCGCCACCTACCAGCGCATGGTCCACCACATGGATGAAGGCATAGGCCGCGTGCTCGATGCCTTGGCGGAACAAGGCCTGGCCGACGACACCTTGGTCGTTTTTACCAGCGACAACGGCGGTGAACGCTTCTCCAACAACTGGCCCTTCGTCGGCGAGAAGATGGACCTGATGGAAGGTGGCATCCGGGTGCCGCTGCTGGCGCGCTGGCCGCGCCGCATCGCGCCCGGCGGGCTCAGCGCGACGCCCAACCTGACCATGGACTGGACAGCCACGATGCTGGCCGCCGCAGGTGTGGCTGCCGCGCCCGACCACCCGCTGGACGGCATCAGCCTGTTGCCATTGTTTGATCAACCGGCCTGGAACCCGACGCGTGACCTGGCCTGGCGCATGACCCACCGTCAGCAGCGCGCGCTGCGCCGGGGCGACTGGAAGTACCTGTCCATGGACGGACATGAGTACCTGTTCAACCTGGCCGCCGACGCGCGCGAACGTGCCAATCTGGCGTTGCGCGAACCTGAACGTCTGGCTGAACTTCGCGCGGCCTGGCAACGATGGAATCAAGACATGCCCGCAATCCCTGGCGACGCAGCGGTGCATCTGGCATTCGGCCCCGCTGAACTGCCGCAAGCCACACATTGACCGAAGGAGAAGAACAGATGGGACAAATCGTAGGCGCGGCCCTGGTGTCGCACCACCCCGGCCTGATGCAATGCGAGGAATTTCGGGTGTTGCAAGGCGCGGGCACAGACTCGGACCTCATTCCCGGCTACGCCCGGCTGCGTGAACGCATCAACAAGGCCCAGCCCGATGTGGTGATGGTGTTCGACTCACACTGGTTCACCACCGGGTACCACCTGGTCGATGGTGGCGACCGCTACCAGGGCACCTACATCTCCGACGAGATGCCCTGGTACCTGCACGGCGTACCCTACAACTACCGCGGCCACCCGGAACTGGCGCTGGCCATCGAGGCCGTGTCGCGTGAGCAAGGTGGCTTCAACCGTGCCATTCGCCACCCCGACCTGGGCCGCCACTACGCCACCATCAACCTGGTCAAACAACTGCGGCTGGAGCTCAGCGACACGCCTGTGGTCAGTGTCAGCTCTTGCCAGAACTGCGACTGGCCGCACTTTGTGAAATCTGGCGAAGCCATTGCCGAGGCCATCCGCCGCAGTGGGCTGCGCGTGGTGCTGCTGGCCTCGGGCGCGCTGAGCCACAAGTTCAACAACATCGACTGGAAGCCGAACAACCCGCGCATCTTCCATGAGAGCAATGTGTCGCGTCCCGAGAACATGGCCAGCGACAAGGCCGCCATTGCCTTGATGCAAGAGGGCCGGCATGACACCGTGCTGGCGCGGTGGAACGACGAATACCGGCGCTTGCCCTGGGAGGCCTTCGGCGCGCATTACCTGCAGATGGTGGGTGCGCTCGGTGGCGCCGCCTGTCGCGCCAAGGGTGAGCCCTTGTCCGACTACGAAAACGCGCGCGGCACCGGCAACATCCACATCTGGTTTGATCCTGAGGGGCAAGCATGAACTTTGAGTTTCCATTCAATGAACTGCCTGCGGTGATGTGTGGGCCCAGAATCGAGCGCCGCCGCGTGCTGTTGGGCGGCTCCGCGTTCTGGGGCACGATGGTTGAAGACGGCGCCGATGCCGGCCCCCATGCCGGCAAATTGCGCCTGGACGACGGCCGGCTGCTCGACGCGGACAGCGCAAGCTACCTGCCACCGGTCTCGCCCAGCAAGATCATTGCGGTGCACATCTCGTACAGCTCGCGCAGCATGGAAACGCGCAACAAGCCCAAGCCTACCGAGACGCCGACCTACTTCACCAAACCGCCCACCGCGCTGAATGGCCACCGCGGCCAGATCCTCAAGCCCGCTGACTGCAAGTACCTGAACTACGAAGGTGAGTACGCCGTGGTCATCGGCCGCCTGTGCCGCAACGTCACGCCCGACGAGGCCTGGGACCATATAGAAGGCTTCTGCCCGGCGCTGGACATGGGCCTGCAGGATTTCCGCGACACCGACCAGGGCTCAATGCTGCGCGTCAAAGGGGCAGACACACTGCTGCCCATCGGTCCGGGCATCGTGCGCGGCGTCAACCTGTTCGAGCAGACGCTGCGCACCTATGTCGACGGCCATCTCGTGCAAGAGGCGCAGATCGGCGAAGAGACGATCTGGGGGCCGCACTACGTTATCGCCGATCTGGCGCGCCATATCACGCTGATGCCGGGCGACGTGATCCTGATGGGCACGCCCTGCCATTCGCGCAGCGTGGATCCGGGCCATGTTG
>CAVVRQ010000008.1:0-15696 GCA_963750665.1 uncultured beta proteobacterium | reverse complement strand
GAATCCGGTGAGCTAAGACGTTGGCGCCTGGGACACGATTCGCGAGATTTTTGCCAATGCCGCGCTGGCGCGGCAACGCGGCTACACCGCTTCCAAATTCAGCTTCAACAGCGGCGACGGACGTTGCGCCACCTGCGGCGGCTCGGGGCTTTGAGCACGTCGAAATGCAGTTTCTCAGCGACGTCTACCTGCGCTGCCCCGACTGCGACGGCAAACGCTACCGCAGCGAGATTCTGGAAGTGGTCATCGAAAGAAAATTGGGGTCAGATTCCAATTTCCGCGCCCTCAACGTGGCCGATGTCCTGAACCTGACAGTCAGCCAGGCTGCTATCGTTTTTGCAGCGGATCGTGAGGTCCTGCGTGGCGTTGCAGCCGATTGTGGATGTTGGACTGGAGTACGTGAAGTTGGGCCAGCCGGTACCCACGCTCTCCGGTGGCGAGGCACAGCGCCTGAAACTTGCGGGCTTTCTGGCCGCCGCTGCCAAAGCCGGTTCGAGCAGCCGCCAGCCCAGCGCAACCCGCGGCTGCATGTTCATGTTTGACGAGCCGACGACGGGCCTGCACTTCGACGACGTGGCCAAGCTGATGCGTGCCCTGCGCAAGCTGCAGGACGCCGGACATTCGCTGCTGGTAATCGAGCACAACTTGGACGTGATTCGCGCCAGCGACTGGTTGATCGACCTCGGCCCCGAAGGCGGCGAGGCTGGCGGCGAGGTGGTGGCCTTTGGCACGCCCGAAGACGTGCTGCTGCACCCGACCTCGCACACCGGCAAAGCACTGCGCGAGTATGCCGCGCAGATGGGGGTGCTGCACATCGTGCGCGATTTCGAGTCCGTCGACGGTCATGCCGGGCGTGACCCGGCATCCAGGACATCTCGGCATGGATTGCGGGTCGAGCCCGCAATGACAACCAAGGATGGGCTGGATGGCGTGGTGGGCGGCTCGATCCAAATCATCAACGCGCGCGAACACAACCTCAAAAGCTTGAGCGTCAACATTCCACGCGGCCAGTTCAGCGTCGTAACCGGTGTCTCGGGCTCGGGCAAGTCGACGCTTGCCTTTGACATCCTGTTCAGCGAAGGGCAGCGCCGCTATCTGGAGTCGCTCAACGCCTATGCGCGCTCCATCGTGCAACCGGCCGGGCGGCCGGAAGTGGACGCTGTGTACGGCATCCCGCCAACGGTGGCGATCGAGCAGCGGCTCTCGCGCGGCGGGCGCAAATCGACGGTCGGTACCACGACCGAAGTCTGGCATTTCCTGCGCTTGCTTTACGTCAAGCTCGGCACCCAGCACTGCGTGCACGACGGCGCGGCGGTGGCGCCGCAAACGCCAGACAGCATCGCGGCTCAACTGTTGAAGAGTTTTCAGCGCCAGCACATCGGTTTGCTCGCGCCGCTGGTGATGCATCGCAAGGGCGTCTACACCGAGCTGGCGGATTGGGCCAGGCCGCGCGGTTTCACGCATTTGCGCGTCGATGGCAACTTTTTGCCTACCACCGGGTTCCCGCGGCTGGACCGCTTCAAGGAGCATACGATCGAATTGCCGGTGGCCAGTCTGGACGTGCGCGCCGAGCAGGAAGACGCGCTGCGCGCTGCGCTGGCAGCGGCACTGACGCACGGCAAGGGCGTCGTGCATGTGCTCAGCGATCTGACCGGTCTGCGCGCGGCCATGTCGGCAGGCACCGGCACCGCGGGTGTCGGGCAGTTGCATGTGTTTTCGTCGCGCCGTGCCTGCCCCGTGTGCAGCACCAGCTACGCCGAGCTCGATCCGCGTTTGTTCTCCTACAACAGCAAGCACGGCTGGTGTGCGGATTGCGTTGGCACCGGCGTGCGCTTGACCAAGGAGCAGCGCAAGGCCCTGGACGATTCGGTGCGCGACGACGATCACAAGGGACGTGAGCAGACCTTTGCCGAACCCGACGTGGAAGACCTGGCAGACACCGCCTGCACCAGCTGCCATGGGACTCGGCTCAACGCGATGGCGCGTGCCGTCAAATTCTGCGACGTTGGCATCACGGACATCGCTCGCCTGTCGATCACCGACATCCGGCTGTGGGTGCAAGCCCTGCAAGTGGCCGGTCGCCTGAGCGTGCGCGAGGCCGGGATTGCGCGCGACCTGATCCCCGAGATTCTGGGTCGGCTGGAGTTTCTGGAACAGGTGGGCCTGGGCTACCTCACGCTGGACCGTGGTGCGCCAACGCTCAGCGGCGGTGAGGCGCAGCGCATCCGATTGGCCGCGCAGCTCGGCAGTAATTTGCAAGGGGTGTGTTATGTGCTCGACGAGCCGACCATCGGCTTGCACGCGCGCGACAACCAGATTTTGCTCGGCGCGCTGAAGACGCTCAGCGACAAAGGCAACACGCTGGTGGTGGTGGAGCACGATGAAGACACGATTCGCCATGCGGATCACATCATCGATATCGGCCCGGGCGCGGGCAAGCGCGGCGGCCAGCTCGTCGCGGAAGGCAGCATCGCCGACGTTCAGGGCGCCGCGGATTCGCAAACCGGGCGCTATCTGTTGCATGCGATGAAGCATCCGCTTCAGACGCGTCGGCCGATTTGCGTGCGCGCCGCGACCCGGGCAGACGGGCCGCGCGCCTCATACTGCGAGCAGAAATCGGCGCCGAAATTGGACTCTGACCCCAATAGCACCAATAGCATGGCTCGCGAAGTGCCACGCTGGCTCACTGTGATAGGCGCCACCATGCACAACCTGCAAAACATCAGCATGGATCTTCCGCTCAGCCGCCTGGTCGCCATCACCGGCGTCTCCGGCTCGGGCAAATCAACGCTGGCGCGCGACGTCATGCTCGCCAACGTGCACACAGCCGTGCAGAAACGCAGCACCAAAGCCGGTCGCGACGCGCTCGCCGCGGGTGAGCAGATCGCGTGGACCGGTTGCGAATCGGTGGCCGGGTACGAGACGGTTGATCGCGTCCTTGAAGTCGATCAGACGCCGATTGGCAAGACCCCGCGCAGTTGCCCGGCCACCTACGTCGGCTTTTGGGACATCATCCGCAAACTGTTTGCCGATACGCTCGAAGCCAAAGCGCGCGGTTACGCTGCGAATCGATTCAGCTTCAACACCGGCGAAGGGCGCTGCGCCAGTTGTGAAGGCCAGGGCATCCGCACCGTGGCCATGAGTTTCCTGCCCGACGTGAAAGTGCTGTGCGAGGCGTGCAAGGGTGCGCGTTTCAACCCGGAAACGCTGGCCGTGACCTGGCGCGGAAAGAACATCGGCGACGTGCTGCAAATGGAGGTCGACGAGGCGGTAACGCTGTTCGCGCCACTGCCCAACATCGCGCATCCGCTGCAACTGCTGCAGGACGTGGGGCTCGGTTACCTGACGCTGGGCCAACCCTCGCCCACGCTCAGCGGCGGTGAAGCGCAGCGCATCAAGCTCGTCACCGAACTGAGCAAGGTGCGTGACGACATTACGCGCCGCGGCCAGAAGGCACCGCACACCTTGTATGTGCTCGATGAGCCGACGGTCGGCCTGCACATGGCTGATGTCGAAAAGCTGATCCGTGTCTTGCACCGCCTGGTTGATGGCGGCCACAGCGTGGTGGTGATCGAGCACGATCTTGATGTGATCGCCGAAGCCGACTGGGTCATTGACCTGGGCCCGGAAGGTGGCGACGCCGGTGGCCGCGTGGTGGCTGCGGCGACGCCCGAGGGCGTGGTGCAACTTGGCACGCACACTGGCGTCGCGCTGGCGGCGGTGCTGGCGCGCTAGCGTTCAGCGTTCAGCGTGGATTCCATGTGCCCGCGTTTTGCTACAAAAATAGTAGCTGCCTACGCATATTGTACGGGGGCTTGAGGCCAATTTGGCACCTAAACTAGAATGAACGCAAGGGGGAGCCATGCTTGCGAAGCGGAATCTCAGCGAAGACGACACCAGCGCCAAGTTCATCACGCCAGCGCTGTACCAGGCCGGGTGGGACTGAGGTGGCCATACGTCGCCAAGTGGCATTCACGGCAGGACGCATCATTGTTCGTGGCAAGCTGGTCACACGGGGCAAAGCCAAGCGGGCTGACTACGTTCTGTACATCGGGCACTTCCCCATTGCATTGATCGAGGCCAAGCACAACTTCAAAGCCGCAGGCGACGGCATGCAGCAGGCGCTGGACTACGCCACCACGCTCGACATTCCCTTTGTGTTCTCCAGCAACGGCCATGGCTTTGTGCTGCATGACCGCACCGGCACATCGGTTCAATTGGAGACCACGCTGCGCGCTGGACGCTTTCCCCAGCCCGGCCGAGCTCTGGTCGCGTTACCTGGCCTGGAAGGGCCTCACACCGGCGCAAGAGCAGGTGGTCACCCAGCCCTACTTTGACGACGGCAGCGGCAAGGAGCCGCGCTACTACCAGCGCAACGCCGTCAACGCAGCGGTCGAGGCCATTGCCAAAGGCCAAAACCGCGTGTTGCTGGTCATGGCCACCGGCACCGGCAAAACCTACACCGCGTTCCAGATCATCTGGCGGCTGTGGAAGGCGGGGCAAAAGAAGCGCATCCTGTTCCTGGCCGACCGCAACATCCTGATCGACCAGACCATGGTCAACGACTTTCGCCCCTTTGGCGGCGCGATGGCCAAGCTCAGCGTCAATGCCAAAACCATTGAGCGCGCCGACGGCAGCAGCATCGAGCTGCCCCTGGCGCTGGACCGTGGCGCCGACAACAAGCGCCGCATCAATGCCGCCTACGAAATTTACCTCGGCCTGTACCAGGCCATCACCGGCCCGGAAGAGCGGCAAAAACTGTTCAAGGAATTCAGCCCCGGCTTCTTCGACCTGATCGTCATCGACGAATGCCACCGGGGCAGCGCGGCTGAAGACTCGGCCTGGCGCGAGATTCTGGACGCACTTCAGCGCCGCCACCCAGATCGGCATGACCGCCACGCCCAAGGAAACCGAATACGTTTCCAACAGCGACTACTTTGGCGCTACCGGTCTATACCTACAGCCTGAAGCAAGGCATTCGCGACGGCTTTCTGGCGCCGTACAAAGTCATCAAGGTGCATCTGGATGTGGACGTCGAAGGCTACCGCCCGATGCCCGGCGAGGTGGACCAATATGGCCACGAGATTGAAGACCGCCTGTACAACCAGAAAGACTTTGACCGCAACCTGATCATCGACACCCGCACCGCCCGCGTCGCCAAGTGGGTCAGCGACTACCTCAAGGCCAGCGGCGACCGTTTCCAGAAGACCATCGTCTTCTGCGTGGACACGCCCCACGCCGCCCGCATGCGCCAGGCCTTCATCAACGAAAACGCCGACCTGGTGCAGCAGTACCCGCGCTACGTGATGCGCATCACTGGTGACGACGCCGAAGGCAAGGAGCAGCTCGGCAACTTCATCGACCCCGAGGCCAAGCTGCCGGTCATCGTCACCACCTCGCGCCTGCTTTCCACCGGCGTCGATGCGCAGACCTGCCGCCTGATCGTGCTGGAGCGCGAAGTGGGCAGCATGACCGAGTTCAAGCAGATCGTCGGGCGCGGCACCCGCGTGCATGAAGACACGGGCAAGTACTACTTCACGCTGATCGACTTTCGCAAGGCCACTAACCATTTTGCCGACCCGGACTTTGACGGCGAACCAGTGCAGATTTACGAGCCGGGCGAGGGCGACCCGGTCATGCCGCCCGACCTGCCCGCCGGTGCGCCGCCCGATGACGATGAGGCCCTGCCGCCCGTGCCTGCGACGACGAAATCATCGTCGATGGCTACCTGCCACCCGACATCTCGCTGCCGCCCGGTATCGCCGAGCCCCGCCCCAAATACTTCATTCAGGGCAAACCGGTGCAAGTGCTGCACAGAGCGCGTGGAATACCTGGATGAAAACGGCAAACTCGTCACCGAGAGCCTGCGCGACTACAGCCGCAAAGCCATCCGCGCCCACTACGCCAGCCTGGACGCCTTCCTGCGCCGCTGGAAAGGAGAGGCGCGCAAGGAAGTGGTCATGGAAGAACTGGCCGAAGAAGGTCTGTTTCTGGACGCGCTGATGGAAGAAGTCGGCGCTAGACCTGGACCCGTTTGACCTGATCTGCCACATCGCCTTCGACCAGCCGCCGCTCACCCGCCGCGAGCGCGCCGACCAGGTGCGCAAGCGCGACGTCTTCACCAAGTTTGGCCCGCAGGCCCGAGCCGTGCTGGAAGCGCTGCTCACCAAGTACCAGGACGAAGGTGTGGTCGGTGGGCTGGACAACGTCAAGCTGCTCGAAATTCCGCCCTTCAACCAGATGGGCACCCCGTTTCAACTCATCCAACCCTTTGGCACCAAAGCCGGTTTCGAGCAAGCCGTGCACGACCTGCAAACCGCGCTCTACCAAGAGTCGCCTAAGAATTCATGTCCGCAAGAAACACCGTTAAATCCATTCAGGACATCATGCGCAAAGACGCCGGTGTCGACGGCGACGCGCAGCGCCTCTCGCAACTCTGCTGGATGTTCTTCCTCAAAATCATTGACGACCAGGACCAGCAATTGGAGGTGATGCAGGACGACTACCGCTCGCCCATCCCCAAGCGCCTGCAGTGGCGCACCTGGGCCGCCAACCCCGAGGGCATCACCGGCACCGAGCTGATGGCCTTCATCAACGGCGACCTGTTCCCGTCGCTCAAAGAGCTGCCCACCACCGGCAAATGGGCCAACCGCGCCCGTGTCGTGAAAAGCGTGTTTGAAGACGCCTACAACTACATGAAAGACGGCCAGCTCATCCGCCAGGTCGTCAACAAAATCACCGAGGTCAATTTCAACGACCTGGCCGAGCGCAAACACTTTGGCGACATCTACGAGCAAATGCTCAACGACCTGCAGGCCGCCGGCAACGCGGGCGAGTTCTACACGCCGCGCGCCGTCACCGCCTTCATGGTGGACCGCATCGACCCAAAGCCGGGCGAAATCATCATGGACCCGAGCTGCGGCACCGGCGGCTTTTTGACCTGCAGCATCCGCCACATGCGTGACCGCTACGTGAAAACGGTGGACGACGAAGCCGCGCTGCAAGCCAACCTGCGCGCTGTGGAACTCAAGCAGTTGCCCCACATGCTGTGCGTCACCAACATGCTGCTGCACGGCGTGGAAGACGCCAGCTTTGTGCGCCACGACAACACGCTGGCCCGGCCCTATGTGAGCTACACCAACGCCGACCGCGTGGACATCATCCTGACCAACCCGCCCTTTGGCGCCAGCGTGCAAGACGGCATCGAGAGCAATTTCCCCCAGCACTTTCGCACCAAGGAAACGGCGGACCTGTTTCTGGCCCTGATCATCCGCCTGCTCAAGACAGAAGGCCGCGCCGCCGTGGTGCTGCCCGACGGATCGCTGTTTGGCGAAGGCGTGAAAACGCGCCTGAAAGAACACCTGATGGCCGAGTGCAACCTGCACACCATCGTGCGCCTGCCCAACAGCGTGTTCAAGCCCTACGCCAGCATCGGCACCAACCTGCTGTTCTTTGAAAAAGGCACGCCCACGCAAGACATCTGGTTTTACGAGCACCGCGTGCCCGCCAGCCAGAAAGCCTATTCCATGACCCGGCCCATTCGGCTGGAGCATCTGCAAGGCTGTGTGGACTGGTGGGGCGGTGCCGAGCGCGCAGGGCAGGGTGGAGACTGAAGTGGCCTGGAAGGTCAGTGCCGACGAGGTCAAGGCCCGTGGCTACAACCTCGACTTCAAGAACCCGCACACCGTGGCGATGATCACGGCGAGCCCGCAGGAACTGCTGGCCAGTCTGAATGAGGCAGAAGCCAAAGCCGCCGCCCTGCGCGACCAGCTCAAGGCCATTTTGCAAGAGGCCCTGCTGCGATGAACGCCACGCAACTACTGGCGCACTTCGACCGCTTGGCCGAAGCGCCCGATGCAGTGCCGCGCCTGCGCCGCTTCATTCTGGACTTGGCGGTGCGCGGGAAGCTGGTGGAGCAGGATGCGGGGGATGAGCCGGTGGCGGAGCTGTTGAAGCGGGTTCGACGTGGAGAAGGCTAAAGCAACAACGTCTAAAAGACCAAAGCGGGACAAAACATCGGCGCCTTCCGATGCTGTCAAATTTCCGTTTTCTATCCCCACGTCGTGGGCATGGGTTCGGCTTGGGTGATATTGCGGCAGACTGCAAACAGGAACGACGCCATCAAAAAACGGTCGGCGAAGTTTATGGAAGCCACATGCCGTTTGTTAAACCCGGTGATCTTTTTCCGAGGCATGTTGATTATGTCCGGGGAAGGACTCAGCGAAATCGGTTTGAAAGACTCAGGGCGGCTCGCCTCGGCCGGTTCGATTGCTCATGGTGTGTATTGGCACTATCGGAAAGTGCCAGCTTGTCGATAGAGAGTGCTCCTTCAACCAGCGAATCAATTCACTTCACGCCTCATCAAGGTGTTAATATCAGAGATATTTGCTGGCAGCGTGTCTATCCGAATTTTTTCAACAGTCTGCTTGGCAAGCATCAGCAAAAACAACAATTGCAATTTTGAACAAGGGCAAGTGCGAGCAGCTTCCTTTCCCGCTTCCGCCCCTCGCCGAACAACACCGCATCGTGGCCAAGGTTGATGAACTCATGGCCCTGTGCGACCAGCTCGAAGCCGCCCAGCAAGAGCGCGAACGCCGCCGCGACGGCCTGGCCGCCGCCTCCCTGCAGCGCCTGAACCAGCCCGCCGCCGACACCACCCCCGAAGTCCAACGCGAACACGCCCACTTCCACCTGCATCACCTCCCGCGCCTCACCACCCGGCTTGAGCACATCAAGGCGATGCGGCAGATGTTTTTCAACCTGGCCGTTTGCGGGCGTCTCGTCGCACAAGAAGCTGAAGACGAACCAGTACGGAAGTTATTGAAGCGGTTGGGAGTGCAAGCTGACAAGCCTAAGGCCGATGCCAATTCACCGATCATTCCTGCCGCTTGGGCATGGGTGACGATTGACCAAATCGCCAAAGTCAGTTCTGGCACCACACCTTCAAGGGATGTCTCTGAATATTATTCGCCGGATGGCACCCCGTGGGTCACAAGTGGCGAAACCAGTAATGCCTTCATAACTGCAACTGCACAGCACGTTTCCGACCGAGCACTGCGAGAAACAAGTCTGAAGCTTTATTCACCGGGAACCTTGATCGTTGCCATGTACGGCCAAGGCAAGACGCGTGGACAGGTGGCCGAACTCGGCATCGCTGCGACAACCAATCAGGCTTGCGCCGCAATCGTGTTGAAGCTCGAAGACGTCGGGCACCGCCGATACGTCAAGCTGTTCTTTCAGAAAATTTACGAGGAAATTCGTGAACTCGCTGCCGGTGGCGCGCAGCCCAATTTGAACGGCGGGAAGATCAAATCAACTCTGATTCCTTTTCCACCCCTCGCCGAACAACACCGCATAGTCGCCAAAGTCGATGAACTCATGGCCCTGTGCGATCAGCTCGAAGCCCAGCTCACCACCACCCAAACCGACGGCCGCCGCTTGCTTGATTCGGTTCTGGATGCGGCGCTGGCTCCGGCCTGAACAGTTGGCGTGATAATTGCCAAACGCCCGAGTAATTGGCACACCAACATTCATGACGCAGCTTCAAAAAATCACCGTCAAAGGCTTCAAGTCCATTCGGTCACTCGTGGACTTTGAGTTGCGTTCGCTCAATGTCTTGATTGGGGCCAATGGTGCTGGCAAGAGCAATTTCATTGGCGTGTTCCGGTTTTTGGCGGCGCTCACCGGAGACAACTTCCCGGTGGCTGTGCAAAACTGGGGCGGCCCCGACGCGCTGCTGCACTACGGGCGCAAGATCACCGCTGCACTTGAGTTGGAGGTGTACTTCACGCCAAACAACAACGGTGTTGCCAATGGCTACCGCGTTGCCTTGTCGCCTACTCAAGATAACCGCTTGGTATTTGCGCGCGAGGAGTCCTGGATTAAAGGCGGATACGGCGTCAATTGGTACGCGCTTGGGTCTGGTCACGACGTGGCAAAAGTCACGACGGATGATTTGGAGCGCAGCAAGAATGTAAGCCGGTACGTAGCCGACAAACTCAAAATCTGGCGCCAATATCACTTTCATGACACCGGCGACACGGCTGCGGTGAAGCGCAAGCATCAAGCCAACGACACACTTCGCTTGAAGCCCGATGCGGCCAATCTTGCCGCGTATTTGCGCAAGCTCAAGAAGACGCCCACGCTGGAGTCCAGCTATCAGCGCATTGTGGAGACGATTCGACTGGCGGCACCATTTTTTGGTGATTTTGTGATTCGTGATGACGAGTCGGAAACCGTAGAGCTTGAGTGGACAGAGCGTGGACATCCCGATACGCCATGGAAAGCACACGTTTTGTCCGACGGTACGTTGCGCTTTATCTGCTTGACGACACTGCTTTTGCAACCTTCGCATTTGGCCCCTGACACGATCCTGATTGACGAGCCCGAGCTGGGTTTGCACCCATTTGCGATCAACCTGCTGGCGCAGATGCTGAAGCGCGCAGCGGAATCCAAGCAGGTGATTGTTTCAACGCAATCGGTGGAGTTGCTCAACGCCCTGTCGCCTGAAGATGTGGTGGTGGTGGAACGCGAGGACGGTGCAACCATATTCAAGCGTCTTGTGCCGGAGGATTTGAAGGACTGGCTGGAAGAGTACTCCTTAGGGGATCTCTGGAAACGCAACATTCTTGGCGGAAGACCGACGCGATGAAGCGCGTTTGCGTCATCTGTGAGGGGCAAACTGAAGAAACTTTTGTGCGGGACGTATTGGCGCCGCATCTCATGGCGTTTGGTTTGAATGTGATCGCCCAGATGATCGAGACCTCTCCAGGGCATCGCGGCGGTGCTTTGAACTACGAGCGCGTCAGACGCTATTTGCGTAACACGCTTAGGCAGAGCTCGGCTCCTATCGTCACCACTTTCTTTGACCTTTATCGGTTGGACAGGCGGTTCCCAGACTTTGAATTGGCCAATAGCAAAGGTTCTGTGGAAGAAAAAGTGTCGATTTTGAATGCCGCACTGGAGTCTGACATTGTTGCTTTTGCGGGCTGTTCCGCTGACCGGTTTATCCCGCACATTCAGCCCTACGAATTTGAAGCACTGCTGTTCAGTGATGTCGCAACTTTGACCAGCGTGGAGAGACATTGGGCCAACGCCACCAACCGATTGATTGCCGTCCTACAACAGTTTGAAACGCCTGAACATATCAACGACCAACCTGAAACCAAACCTGCGGCGCATCTTGAGCGGGAATTGTCTGGTCCGCGATTCAGCAAGGTAGATCATGGGCCTATTGCAGCTGCTCGAATTGGCTTGCCGAAAATTGAAGGCGAGTGTAAGCACTTCGCTTTGTGGGTGCAGAAGCTGCGTGCATTGGCGCCAACAACTGCACGCTTGTAAGTGGCATTTACGCAATGGAAACAGAAAAAGTCGGGCTCACCATGGACGCAGGAATTGCCAGCGTCTTGAAAGCGATCAATGCATACAGAGCACTTGATTACCCTTTGTGTGAAAACGAATTGCAGGCTCTCGGCTACTTCCTTCAAGTTGCCGGTCAGGACTTGAAACTTCATTTTGAAAAACACACTTACGGCCCCTATTCTGAAGAACTGCGACACGCGTTGAATCGCATGGAGGGGCATTTCATTGTGGGCTTGGGCGATGGCGTGGTGGACTCGGAGATTGAGCCTACCGTGGATGCGCTGGCTGAGGCCGATGCATTTATTGAATCGGCCGGTGAAGTAGCGTTGAATACCCGATTGGCACGTCTTCAAGTCTTGATTGACGGCTTTCAGTCGCCGTACGGCATGGAGCTGTTGGCCACGGTGCATTGGGTCGCGCACCATGAAGCCGATGCGAATTCCCCAGAGGGCGCGCTAGCGGCCATCAGGTCATGGAATTCCCGCAAGAAGAAGCTGATGCAGCCGTCGCATGTGAACGCTGCCTGGCAGCGGCTCGCTATGGAAGGTTGGCTTGAGCGTGAATTCGCTGACGCTTCGGTCTAGATATTCCCGCTCTAGTCACAAGACTGGTCGCAGTAGCGTGGAAAAGGGGTTGCTATAACAGCTGTTGCTGCCAGCTATCCCCCTGCCCGAGGCCCGCTGGCGCTGCCAGCCGTTGGCGTGCCGCGCTCTCGCCTTGCAGCGTGGCGCGCCACCAATCGGTTGTGACAGCGGCCACCAGCGCGTGCTGCGCTGCCTGCAAATCGCGCGTCACCGCCTCGCGCGGCACAATTTCTACCGCGCGCCCGGTTTGCCCGGCAAAGGTCATATGGTCGGCGTCTTGCAGCACCAGTTGCGCCTTGTTGCCCGCGGGCAGGGCGTTGAACACGGCCATGCGTCGCTCGGGCGTGGCACCGACGCCAGCTACGTCCGAGTCGCGCGTGCCGGTGATGCACAGCGTGGGTCGTGTGACCCGCTCAAACGCGCGCCTGGCATCGCCCAGCGCAGGCAGGGACGGTGAAAACGCAATGAATGACGCCAGCCGCGGTTCGGCAATGCCTTCAAAGCCAGGGTAGCGCTGCCCGGCCATGCCCAGCGTGGTGTGTGCGCCAAACGAATGGCCGCTCATGCCCACCTGCGATGGTCGCACCGTTGCCCAACGCCCCTGCCCGTCAGCGTGGCGCCGCCCGATCTCATCGAGCGCAAAGCTCACATCGTTCAGGCGGGCAAGCAACTGCGCTGGCGTGGCAGCCCGGCGCAGCGCCTGCTTGTCGGTGAAGGTGTGGGTCACGTCCCTGACTGTAGCCAGATCGCTGCCCGCATGCTGCAGATGCAGCACCACAAAGCCCGCCGCCGCCCAGGCCTGGCCCCACACTTCGCCGCCCTCGCGCGTGCCACCGAGCCCATGCGAGAACAGCACGACCGGGCTCGGTCCACGCCGTGTTGCAGAGGCATCGGGCCAGCGCACCGCGACCGGCATCTCGCGCTGGCGCGTGGCGTCAAACCAGGTCTCGTTGATCAGCGCCGAGACCGATGCCCGCGCCTGCCCGAACCGGCCAGGCAGGGTACCGGCGAGCAGGGCGCCAAGGCAGGTGCGGCGTGAGAGCTTCATGCGCGGCATTATCACCGTCGTGCCAAAGCCTGTTGACCCGATGCAGGCGCCATTGAGACCCTTTGGTGACGTTCCAGCTGCTTGATGAAGAGACCAGTTTGAAAACTTGAAGTCGCAATTTGCGACATCAAATTGGGGTGGGCGGCGCAAGTTGCCCTTGGCCTTCACCGAGCACGGGGCCATCATGGCCGCCAGCGTGCTCAATTCTGATCGGGCGGAGGTGAGCGTGTACGTGGTGCGCGCTTTTGTGCAACTGCGCGCCGTGCTGCTGGACCACAAAGCGCTGGCCGACAAGCTGGACGCGCTGGAGCGGCGGGTTTTGCACCACGACAACTCCTTGGCCGAGGTCATAGACGCCATTCGCGCTCTGATGGCCCAGCCCAAACCAGCCAATCGGCCCATCGGGTTTACGGCGGATGTGACTCATAAACCTGCAAAGCGCTATCGTTTTGATAGCTGCTTGCGCATATTCTACGGTGGTTCAAGGCTGATTGGACCTATAAAAGCCGGGTAAAAACCCCACCAATACAGGTGGTCATGGAATTTCTTGCAAAACTTTATATAAAGCGTAATAATTCAGTCAATAAGTGAATTTATGCGCTCAATAGATAGTAAACCCACCTTTGCAGGTCTGGAAGCTACCTCCCGCACACGCTTGGCCAAAGTGCTGCGTGCCACCCATGGCACGGTCACGCCCGAGTCGGCCGCAGCGGCGCTGGCCGATACGCGGCTGGCTGCTTCCAAGCAGTTGGCGCGCTGGGCGGAACAGGGTTGGCTGCAGCGGGTGCGGCGCGGCATTTATGTGCCTGTGCCGCTGGAGAGTGAACGCGCAGACTCGGCACCAGAAGACGCTTGGTTGATCGCCAACACAGCGTTTGCACCGTGCTTTATTGCGGGCTGGAGCGCCGTGGAGCACTGGTCGCTGACTGAGCAGGTGTTTCGCAGCGTGTGCGTGGCCACGTCGCGCCGCCCCCGGCACCGTGAGCAAACGATTGGCGGCACAGTGTTTGCGTTGCATTCCGTGCCAGAGGCGCATTTCTTTGGCCTGAAGGCCGTCTGGCGCGGTGCCACCCGTGTGCAGGTGTCTGACCCGTCGCGCACGGTGCTGGACTTGCTGGCCACGCCCGCATGGGGCGGGGGCATTCGCACGGTAGTGGATGTGCTGCAGGCGTATTTGAAATCTGAACATCGCAACCTGCCGCTGTTGCTGGACTACGCGGGGCGTCTGGGTAATGGGGCTGTCTTCAAGCGCATGGGCTACCTGCTGCAACAGCATGCGCCCGATGCGGTCGATGCCATTGCTGCTTGTGCCGGCCAGTTGACAGCGGGTTACACCAAGTTGGAACCAGCCTTGCCATCGAAGCGACTGGTTACCGCCTGGGGGCTTTGGTTGCCTGACGGCTGGTAAGCGAGAGAGGGAGAAAAATGATTCAAAAACAAGAGCTGCTGGATTTGGCGAAGGACTTTGGCCTGCGACCCGATGTGGTGGAAAAGGACTACGTCTTGGGCTGGCTGCTGGCGGGCATTGGTGAGCATCCGGCCACGCGGGATACCTGGGTTTTCAAGGGCGGCACTTGCCTGAAGAAGTGTTTCTTTGAGACCTACCGGTTCTCTGAAGACCTGGACTTACGCTCACCGACCCAGCGCATTTGGACGATGCATTTTTGCGCAAACTGTTTCAAGGAATTGGCGAATGGGTGTATGAGCAGACTGGCTTGATCTTGCCACCCGAGGCACGCAAGTTTGAGGTCTACACCAATCCACGCGGCGGTACATCGGCCGAGGGGCGAGTGGGTTATCGCGGGCCACTGGCGCGGGTCGGCGATGCACCCCGCATCAAGCTTGACCTCACCGATCATGAACGCCTGGTGTTGCCCATCGACCGGCGTAATGTGCACCACCCTTACAGCGACCTGCCACCGCAAGGCATTCAAGTTTCCACCTATCCGTTCGAAGAAGTCTTTGCCGATAAGGTGCGCGCGCTGGCAGAGCGTTTACGGCCCAGGCATTTGCATGACGTGGTGTATCTGTATCGGCGCAAAGAGCTGAACCCTGATTTGCGGCAGTTGACGCACGCGTTGCGCGAAAAGTGTGATTTCAAAAAGATCGACGTGCCGGAATTCGCAATATCCGACGTCGCCACTGGTTGCCGAACTGCAGGTGTCGTGGGCGCAGATGCTGGCGCACCAATTGCCCGAGCTGCCGCCGTTTGACGGCTTCTGGGCTGAATTGCCGGATGTGTTCGATTGGCTGCACAGCGGCTTGATCAGCCGGTGATGGCCGGGTTTGCGGGGAGGTGCCGACACCGACACCAGTTGGCGCATGCCCGCCATGGCCAGCTCGTGGCGAGGCTGGGAAGAGGCGCGCCGTTGCAGGTGATTCGCTTAGCCGCCGCGAACCGTGTTGCATTCAGCTTCACTACCGCAAAGAGAATGGGGAGCGAGTGCAGCCGGTGATAGAGCCGTATCGCTGCGGCGCACGCGTGATGGCAACGATGTGCTCCATGGTGTCGAATCGACTCCGGGGGGAACCGCTCGTACAGGGTTGACGGAATTCTGGGAGCGACGGTTACCAAACGCACCTTTACCGCGAGGTACTTGGTTGAACTAAACCAAAACTGGCGCACGCCCGACAGCGCGTTGAATGCGTCACGCGCCGCTTGATGCCACCAGGCGCCGACAGGGTCGCCGCATAATCCCAGCG
>CAVVRQ010000007.1:0-141875 GCA_963750665.1 uncultured beta proteobacterium | reverse complement strand
TTGCCGCGCTTGGCATCCGCCACCATGGTGCGGCACACCTGTTCCATCGGAATTTCATAAACCTTGTAGCCCGCCTCTACGAGCCGGTCGTGGGTCTCGACGTAGGACGCCACAATCTTCGGATCCTTGTGCTCGCGCCACATGCTTTCCAGCAAAATGGTGCAGCCGGGTTTGAGTTCCTTGGCCCGCACCCGCCCGAGCAGCACCTGTTCATTGAAAGCCACCACCAGATCCGTCTCATCCCCGCCGTTGGTGATGTAGCCAGAGCCGATGCGAATCCGATTGCCGCTGGCGCCCGCGACACTGCGTGCAGGGGGTCGTATTTCGGCCGGGATGATTTCAGTGGTCCAGATGCCGTTGCCCATCTGTGCAGCGATCGAACCAAGGGACTGGCCGCATTTTTGCGCACCCTCGCCGGAGTCGCTGATGATCTCAACGATGTGTTCCTTCAGTTTGATCGGCGCTTTGCCGATGACGGGCGCTGCAATCTTGTCGATCAACTTCTTGCTCGGTTTCTGCTTGGTCATTTGGTTCATATTTTTTCCATAGACGCTGTTGAGGGATTCTTAGACGACCCGCACACGCGCGAAATTTCGTTCCCGGGTGTCGATCCCGAACAGGGTGCCAACGCCACCGGCGTCTGCACTGGTGTAGGGCAGCGCGGCGTCTCTGATGCCAAGATAGGCCTTCATGCTGCGTGCCGCCTTGCGACCAGCTCCCATGGCCTCGATCACAGTCGCTGCACCGGTGACGATGTCACCGCCCGCAAAAACGCCGGCAATCGAGGTGGCGAGCGAGTCGTCGGTGCCGATGTAGCCCCATTTGTTCAGCTTCAGTCTGGAAGTCTGTCCCATGATCGGGTTGGCGTTGGTGCCGATGGCATAAACAATCAGGTCAGCCTCGAAGTCAAATTCGCTGCCAGCCACCGGAACCGGTCGGCGCCGCCCGGAATCATCGGGCTCGCCGAGTTCCATACGCACGCAGCGCATGCCACGCACGCTTCCTTTGCCATCGTCGAGCACCGAGATCGGGTTCGTGAGCCAATGGTACTCGACCCCTTCCTGCTCGGCGTGATGGACTTCTTCGGCCCGCGCCGGCGCCTCGGTGCGTGACCGACGATAAACGCAATACACCTTCTCGGCACCGAGTCGGATCGAGACGCGCACTGCGTCCATGGCCGTGTTGCCGGCTCCCACCACGGCCACCCGTTTGCCAATCGGCAAGGGCGTGTCGAATTTGGGGAAATCACGGGCCCGCATGAGGTTGCAGCGTGTCAGCAACTCGTTGGCCGAGAGCACCCCGTTGAGCGAATCGCCGGGGATGTTAAGCATCGTTGGGTAACCGGCGCCGACGCCGACGAACACTGCATGAAATCCCATCTCGTCGATCATCTGCTCAATCGTGAACAAACGACCAACCAGGGTGTTGCACTCAAATTTGACACCAAACTTCTTCAGGTTGTTGATCTCGGCGTCGATGACTTCATTGGGTAGCCGGAAATCAGGAATACCGTATTTCAAAACGCCGCCAGGCTGATGAAAAGCCTCATAGACGGTGACATCGCAGCCTGCCTTGGCCATGTCGGCCGCGCAGGCCATGCCCGCCGGCCCGGAGCCGACAATGCCAACGCGAAAGCGGTTCGCTTCGATATACGGGATGTTGACCCAGCCTTCCTTGATGGCAGTGTCACCAACGAAACGCTCCAGACGCCCGATGGCGACGGCTTCGAGCGACTCGCCGACAGTGCAAACACCTTCACACTGGTTCTCTTGCGGGCAGACCCGCCCGCAGATGGATGGCAACAGATTGGTGTCGGTCAGTATGTCGTAGGCGCCGCGCAAATTCTTTTCGCCGATCTTCTGGATGAAACCGGGAATGTTGATGCCGACCGGGCAGCCCGAGATGCAGGGCTCGTCCGGGCACATCAGGCAGCGGTCTGACTCGCGCAGCGCGTCTTCGAGGCTGTAGCCACAGGCCACTTCTTCAAAATTTTTCGCCCGAACCTTGGCGTCCAGCTCGCGCATCGGCGTGCGCTCCTGAGGAATTGTTCGTATCGTCTTTTTCTTTGCCATCTGTTTATCCTCTAGCGACTATTCAAACCTGCACGAGTTATCCAGCTGGCGCTGAAAAAACCGCACCATGACCTACTAAATCAACTTAACTTTGTACTGTGTTATCGACCGGCTTGGCCATGCGGCAGGTTTCCGACCAACGCTCATGGGCTTCTTTCTCGACTGTCGTGTAACGCTGCAGGCGCAGCATGAGGTCGTCAAAATCGACCAGATGACCGTCGAAGTCGGGACCGTCAACGCAGGCGAACTTGACCTGATCACCCACCTTGACGCGGCAACCACCGCACATACCAGTGCCGTCCACCATGATCGGGTTGACACTGACCATGGTTTTGATCTTGGCGGCACGGGTTGCCTCGGCGCAGGCTTTCATCATGACCGGTGGACCGATAGCCACGACTTCTTCAATATCGTTGTGCTTTGCCAACGCAACTTTGATGCCGTCGGTAATCATGCCCTTCATGCCGGCGGAGCCGTCATTGGTGCACAAAATAAGCTCATCGCAGCAGTCCCGGAATTTCTTTTCCCAAAACACCAGGTCCTTGTTTCTGAAACCCAAAATGGCGACCACGTAGGCCCCTGCCTCCTTGAAACCGCGAGCCTGCGGAAAGATCGGCGCCACGCCCAAACCGCCGCCCACGCAGACGACTTTCTTGGCATGGCTCATGGGGCTTGGTATGCCCATCGGGCCGACCATGCCGTAAAGCGAAGTGCCGACCTTGCATTCCTGTTGCATTTGCCGGGTCGTCTTGCCAACCGCCTGGATGACCAGGGTAATGGTGCCCTTCTTGATGTCAAAGTCCGCAATGGTGAGGGGAATGCGTTCGCCGTGCTCGTTGAGCATGACAATGACAAACTGACCCGGTTTGGCGGCCTTGGCCATCAGGGGATGACGCACTTCAAGCAGGTAGGTGACGTCGGAAAAATCCTCTCGTGTCAGGATCTCGAAATTGGACATTGAATTCGCTTTCGTTTGCTGTTAGCCGCTGGCTGATGGGAATTTTTGATTGTCTGCCTGGTACCCGCCAAGCCACCAATTTGGTCTCGATTGACAGAGTGGAGCAAGTTTCGTCTCGATGGAGATTTGGTGTTTTGATTTAAATCAAAATTGAATCAAATTTAGGGAAAGTCTGAATTGGCCCGGGGTCTTCGGGGCTCTTTGTTCTCCTTAGGTATCCAACTTCCCCTTCAAAAACTCGCCCAAAGGTTTGTCTTCGGTTGTAATGTGGTGCAGCAGCCAGTCCTTGATGGATTGCAGGACCAGCAAGTCGCCGCCGCGGTACAGGCGCGTCTTGAAGTGTGAGGCGTCGGCCAGCAGGCGCGCGTGCTCCAGGTCGTGCGCCTGTTTGCGCGGGTAGTTGAAGCGCTCCATTAAATCCTGCTCGGTCTGGAAGTGAAACGTTGTGGATTCGATCAGTTCCGCAAAGAGTCCCTCAAGAATCGTGCTGTCCGCCCGGTCGTGGACGGCCCGGTTCAACTGGTTGACGAGCGCCGCGAGCTGTCGATGTTGCTCATCGATCTGGGTGACGCCCACCTCATGTTCGGTGCCGAAGTGGGCCCAGTCCGGGTCGGCGCGAACTGCAGCGGGCGCACCCTGGACAAAGGTGTAGTGGCTTCGTCCTGCATGCTTACTTTCGTACATGGCCTGGTCGGCGGCGGCAAGCAGGGTGTCCATCTCGGTGCCGTTGTCGGGGTAGAGGCCAACGCCGATGCTCGCGCCGAGTTCACAGCTGGGGGCCTGCGGCAGGGAGATCGACTGCGCGACGGCTTGCAGGATTTTGTCGGCCACCGGTTCCACTTCAGCCGCCGAATCAAGTTCGCCCAGAATAACCACAAATTCATCACCGCCGACGCGCGCCACCGTGTCCATGGCCCGCACCGCCGAGAGTATGCGCTCGGCGACGATCGTCAAGACCAGGTCCCCCGCTTCGTGGCCATATTGGTCGTTGATCGGTTTGAAGCCATCGAGATCCAGAAACAGGAGGGCCACGCGCTTGTGGTTGCGCCGGGCCTGCGAGATGGCCTGCGAGAAGCGATCAAAGAAGAGCGAACGATTGGGCAGCCCGGTCAGGCGATCATGGTAGGCCATGAAGCTGATCTGCATCTCGGCTTCCTTGCGTTCCGTCACATCGGCGTTGGTGCCGATCATGCGGCTGGGACGACCGTCGGCTGTGCGCCGCACAACCATGCCGCGCGACAGGATCCACTTGAAGCTGCCATTTTTGCAACGCAAGCGATGTTCCAGCACATAGTCGGGACTGGCGCCGCTCAAATAGGCCTGGATGCCAGCCAGCGACAGGTCCCGATCATCCGGGTGCAGCAACTGCTGCCAGTCTTCAAAATGAGGACCGATTTCGTCCGGCGCATAGCCCAGCATTGCCCGCCAGCGCGGCGCGTAACTGACCTGGTCGTGCTCAATGTCCCAATCCCAGACGTTCTCTCCAGCCCCCTCAAGCGCATATTTCCAGCGCTCTTCGCTCTCGTGCAAGGCCTCGGTGATGCGCTTGCTCTGGGCAAAATCCCAGGCCAGGTCGGCCAGCAGGGCAACCGCCTTTTGATCCTCTTCATCATAGGGCTTGAGCTTGTTGCCCACGCCGAGCACAGCGACGATCGCTCCGTTGCGAAAGATCGGCACCACCATTTCACGCAACACCGTCGCATGCCCCGGCGGTAGACCGCGCTTGTCGGAGAGTGCCGCGTAATCGTTGTGGATCACCGGCTGCCTGAGCCGAACACATTGCACCCAGACGCCGGCCTCATCAATGTTGTAGTGACGGCCTGCACCGACGGCCGTGCAAAACTCCTGCGTGGTGCGGCTTGACCAGGCCTGCAGCGACAAGGTCTTCTGGTCGGCCTCCAGAAAGTGATAAAAACCAATCGGACTGGCGGTCAGCAGGCCGGCCTCGTCGAGCGTCGCGACGAGTAATTCCTTGAGACTGTGGTTGTTGGCAAATTCCATCAGGCGCAGCCGTGCCGACTGTAGGTTTTCATGCCGTTTGCGCTCGGTGATGTCCTGGAAGAAACCAAACACGCGGGGCCGCTCGGGGTCGCGTTTGCCGATGGCGTGAACGCTTCGAATCCGGCCTTTGGCGGTAATGATTTCCAGTTCCACATCAAACGGTTCGCCCTGTTCAATAGCGCGGCGCACGGCCTGTTCTATCACTGGGCGCGACTCTGGGGTATAGAAATTGATGCCGCTCTCGACCGTCGGGTGGTAACTTTTGTCCAACTCATGGATGCGGTAGGTTTCATCGGTCCATATTTGTTGGCCGGTCCCGATATCAAACTCCCAACCGCCCACTTTGCCGATCTGCTGGGATTCGGCGAGCAGGCGTTGCAGTTGCAGCAGCTCGCTTTGCGCCTGTTTCAGTCTGGCCCTCGCGCTGTCAGCGCCCGCAGGTCGCGAGTCCCGATCATTCACTGTGCGATTCCTCCCATTCGGCAAGGGTTAAGGATGCTACAACGCCAACTCTCCAGCGCAATGATACTCCCGGCAGGCGCATTCAACGACGTGGCAAGCCGTGCCGCCGCCCGCGTCTTGACAGACTGCAAACTACTACGAAATAGATAGCTGCAAATGCAGGTGTGACGGGAGCAACAGGTCAATTTGTCCTTTAAGATGGCGAAACGTTGAGGCAGGTCAAACTTCCTTCAACTGGTTCAAAAAAAGCGTCTGGTCGGGCCGCCTCTGATGTATAGATGTCGGGATGATTTTGTTGGCAACGCCACCGGCAAAACGGTATCAGGGAGCAGCAAGTTTGACGATAAGTGAGCTCTGACTTTGAATCTTATGACTCAAATGCCAAGCAAGCCCCTGATCGACTGGAACCGGTTCCAGTGGGGTTCCCTGAAGACCCGCATTACGCTGGGCACGCTGGCCATTTTTGTGCTCAGCATCTGGGCGATTACGCTCTATGCCAGCCGTATGTTGCATGAAGATTTAGAGCGAGCTTTGGGTGAGCAGCAGTTAGCAACGGTTTCCATGGTCGCCGGTGACATCAATGATGATGTACAGGACCGCCTGGACGCGCTGGAGATTGTTGCCGCAACGCTTGCTTCAAGCCTGCCGGACGGCGCGGCAGTCACTCAAAAAGCACTCGAAAGCCTGCCAGTTTTTCAGCGCCTGTTCAACGCCGGGACCTTTGTGACCGGCCTGGATGGCACGGCGATCGCCTCGGTACCAGTGCCGGTGGGTCGGGTCGGCGTCAATTTCATGGACAGAGATGACGTCGCCATGGCGCTGAAGGCGGGCAGACCGTCAGTCAGCAAGCCCGTGCTTGGCAAAATGCGTCATCGGCCCGTGGTCTGCATGGCGGCTCCGATTCGTGATGCGCAGGGCCGGGTGATTGGCGCGGTGATGGGTGGCACCGACCTGTGCCAAGCCAATTTTCTGGACAAGGTTAGCAGGGCTTCGCTTGGCAATGCCGGCACCCTCTCACTGATTGCGCCGCAGCACCGCATGACGGTCACGTCTTCGGACAAGCGGCTGGTTTTGTTCGCCTTGCCCGCGCCCGGCGTTAACCCCTATCTGGATCGGAATATCGCGGGTTTTGAGGGCTACACCCTGTTAACCAATGTTCTGGGCGAGCAGCAACTGGCTTCTGTCAAGCAGATTCCGGCGGCGCAGTGGTACTTGTTTTATGGCCAATCCAGTGCAGCGGCGTTTGCCCCGGCGCACGCGATACAACAACGCGTGTTGCTGGCCGCGCTCTTGCTGACATTGTTAGCGGGCGGACTCACCTGGTGGATGTTGAAACGGCAACTCGCACCGATGCAGCTTGCCGCCAAATTGCTGGCCAGCCGGGCTGCCGGCGGCTCGGCGCTGGCACCGCTGCCGATTGACAGGCCCGACGAAGTCGGGCAACTGATCGGCAGTCTGAATGAGTATTTGGTACGTCAGGATTTGCAGCAGCGGCGCGCCGATGCGTTGTTGAGCCTGCCCGACGCAGCACAAAGCATGGACGAACCCGCCTTCATGCAGCACGGACTGGACCAGGCCGAGCAACTGACGGGCAGCCAGATCGGTTTTATTCATTTTGTCAACGACGACCAGGAAAGCATTGAACTGGTGACCTGGTCCAGGGCGACGCTGCTGCATTACTGTCACGCCAGCGTGGACAAACACTATCCGATCAGCCAGGCCGGTGTCTGGGCCGATGCGTTTCGCCAGCGTGCGCCCGTGCTGGTCAACGATTACGCCAGTTTTGCGGACAAGAAAGGCCTGCCAGACGGTCATGCCCGGCTGGACCGGCTGATCAGCGTGCCTGTGATCGACGGCGGCTTGATACGCATGATGGTTGGCGTGGGCAACAAGAGCGAAGCCTATACCGATACCGATGTGGAGACCGTGCGGCTGATTGCCGACCAGATTTGGCGCTTGGTGCACCAACACCGCGTCGAGGACAAGTTGCGCGCGGGTGAGTGGTTCAAGCAATCGATCCTGAATTCGGTTGCGGCAGAAGTTGCCGTGCTTTCACGCGACGGCGTCATTCAGGCGGTGAACGAACCCTGGCGACGTTTTGCCCTGGAGAATGGACTCGAACCGCATACCGCCGCGCCTGGTACCCAGGTTGGCACCAATTATCTGGCGGTCTGCGAGTCGGCGATTGGCGCTGACTCGGCTAAGGCCCGGCAGGCGTGCGAGGGCATCCGCGCAGTGCTGGCCGGACTGCAGCCGAGCTTTAGCCTCGAATACCCGTGCGACTCTCCCAGCCAGCAGCGCTGGTTCAGCATGAGCGTGACGCCACTGGAGGCTGGGCAGAACAGCGGTGCCGTGGTGGTCCACAACGACATCACAGAGAAAAAAAGGCAGCAGGCAAAAATCTCTTTGTCGGCACAGGTCTTCAACCAGAGCCTGGAAGGCATGACGCTGACCGATTTGCAAGGCAACATCCTGATGGTCAACCCGGCCTTTACACAGATCACCGGCTACAGCGCCCAGGAAGCAGTGGGACAGAACCCGCGCATTCTCAAGTCGGGTCGGCAGGATGCCGATTTTTACCGTGGCATGTGGGAGCAAATCCTGAGCACCGGGCACTGGGCCGGTGAGATCTGGAACCGCAACAAGAGCGGATCGATCTACCCCGAGTGGCTGACCATCTCGACCCTGCGTGACGAGCAGGGGCTGGCGACGCAGTACATGGCCAGTTTCAGCGACTTGAGCAGCAGCAAAGCGGCAGAGCATCGCATCCAGTGGTTGTCACATTTCGACGCACTAACGGGCCTGCCCAACCTGGCCCTATTGCAGGACCGCGCCACACTGGCCCTGAGCATGGTGCAGCGCGCGACCGAGCCGCTGACGCTGATGATGGTGGCGATCGACCATTTCGGCAGCATCAACGAAACCATGGGGCATCAGGTGGGCGATGCAGTGCTGGTCGAGATGGCACGGCGCCTGAGCGACTCGGTGCGCGAGCAAGATACCGTGGCGCGTCTGGGTGGCAAGGATTTCATGCTGGTGTTGCCTGGCACAACGCCAACGGGTGCCGCGCACCTGGCCAGCGAATTGCTGGCGAAACTGGCCGAACCCTGCCTGACGGAAGGGCACGCGTTTCGCCTGACGGCTTCGATCGGCATCGCCAGCTTTCCCGAGAACGGCGCGAATTTTGATGCACTTTTCAAAGCCGTGGAAATCGCTATGCACCGGGCCCAGGCCCGTGGCAGCAATAACTACAAGTTCTACAGCAGCGAACTGTTTCATCAGGTCATGGCGCGTGAGACCATGCTCAACGCCTTGCGGCAGGCCATTGCGCTGGAGCAGCTGGCCTTGGCCTATCAGCCGCAAATTGATTTGCAGAGCGGGAAAATCTGCGGTCTGGAAGCGCTCCTGCGCTGGCAGCACCCGGAACTGGGCGCGGTGTCGCCGGCACAGTTTATCCCGCTGGCCGAGGAAGCAGGGCTGATTATTGGTATCGGCGAATGGGTGCTGCGCCAGGCTTGCCACGACGTCCGAAGCTGGCTCGACAAAGGCATTGTGGTGCCGCACGTTGCGGTGAATGTTTCACCTTTGCAGTTTCGCGACAACGATCTGGTGGCGCAGGTCAGCGCTGCGCTGACCGAATCGCGGCTTGCGCCTGGCATGCTCTATGTCGAGGTGACCGAGAGCGCCTTGATGGACGATGTGCCGCGCAATGAGGCCATGCTCAATGCACTCAAGACACTCGGTGTCAAGCTATCGCTGGACGACTTTGGTACTGGTTACTCATCGCTGAGTTACCTCAAGCGCTTCCCCTTTGACCAAGTCAAGATTGACCAGTCTTTTGTGCGTGACGTCGCCCATGATGCGAGCGACAGCATGCTGGTCCGGGTGATCGTCTCGATGGCACACGGCCTGGGCATGAAGGTGATTGCCGAAGGGGTGGAGACCGAAGCCCAGTGTGAAATCATCCGCACCAGCATTTGCGACGAATTTCAGGGTTATTTTTTCTCAAAGCCTATTCCCGCGCAGGCGATTGAAGCCCTCTTTGCAGAAGGCCGCGAGTTGCCGGCGCACTTGTTGCGGCTGCAAGAGTCGTAGCGCGGGTGCCGCACGCCATCGAAGCGGATATCAAGTTACCCACGATGGCTTGCCAGCGCGAGCCGCAGCCCTACTAGGTGATGTTTATGGGTTCGAACTGCGGGAATAGCACATTATTTTCAAGATGGATGTGGTTCATGAGGTCATCGCTCAATTGCGCGATACCCGCATACAGCGCCCGCCAGGTGTTGCAGGCGCAGTCGGGTGGCGTTGCGTCGTGCGTCAGCGCGGCCAGCTTTTCCAACTGTTTGCCGTGCTCGACATGCTCGCTGCGCATGATGCTGATCGGGTGCACCACAAACGGGTTGCCGCCCGCCTTAAGCATCGGAAAGAGAATGGCTTCTTCTTTTTCCATGTGGTCGAGCATGTCCTCCTGGATCGATTCCAGTAATTGCGCCAGCCCCGCGGGCACCTCCGGCTTGTCGCGGTGTACCAACTCGACACGCTGCGCCATGCGGATCAGCTCGGGCAGTTGGGCGCGGTGCACCGCGTGGTAACGCGTCAGGATGTGGTCAATCAAGGCGGTCGGTGCGGTATTCTGCGGCGACTCGCTGCCGCGCTCGAGGCCAGCAAGTTCTTCCAGCAGAGCTGTTAAATTCAAGTTCTTGTCGTGGCTGGCCTGGCGCAGGCTGATTTGGCCGCCGCAACAAAAGTCGAGCTTGAGTCGCCGAAACACCGCCGTCGAGCCGGGCAACTGCACCGCGATCTGGCCTAGCGACTGCTCGGCGCGGTCGGCGCTGAGGTTGACGGATTCAAATGGGCTGTTCATATGGGCTTCCTTTATAGATTCATGTGGTGTGAATATTTTATCCGATAAAATGCAACATGTATGCATCTTTCAAAAACCGGATTCATTGCCGGGTTAGCGCGCGCTGCATGAATCTGCACCAAGGAATTTCCGATGAGACTCACCAGTTGGACTGACTACAGCCTGCGCGTGCTGATGTATTGCGCCGCCAGCCAGGGGCGCGAGCAACCCGTGACGATCACCGAAATCGCCAATGCGCATGACATTTCGCGCAGTCACCTGACCAAAATTGTGGTTGCGCTCTCCGATCAGGGCCTGCTCGAAACCACTCGCGGCCGAGGTGGCGGCCTGCGCCTGCTCAAGCCGGCCAAAGACATCGTGCTGGGCGCAGTGGTGCGCCAGACCGAAACCGACTTCAACATGGTGGAGTGCTTTGCGCCGGCCGATAACTGCTGTCGTCTGAGCGGCCATTGCCGCCTCATGACGGTGCTGGCAGATGCCGTGCAAAGCTACTTGAAAGTGCTGGATGGGGTCACCCTGGCCGATTTGGTGCCATCGGCCGCAGCGGGACTGCCCACTGTGCCCAGGCACCGCAGTACCGTCAGAATGGCGCGCGCCAAGGATCCCCTGTTTAATTAGTGGCCAAATAAAATGTCAATCCGTATCAGTCTTTTCACAATCGCAGCCCTGCTGCTAGGTGCGCATTTTTATCGCGCCGGAAACTTTTTGCTGGTGGCGGTGTGCTTGGCTGCGCCGCTACTGTTTTTGTACAAAAAGCGCTGGAGCCTGATCCTGCTGCAGTTGACGGCCTATGCGGCCAGCGCGACCTGGTTGTGGACGGCATATGAGCTGACCCAGTCGCGCCAGCAGAGCGCTCGACCATGGACCACCGCCGCCATCATTCTCGCTGTGGTCGCACTGTTCACGCTGTTGGCGGGCTTGTTGCTGAATTCGCGCTGTATGCGCGAACGCTATCCAGATTAGTCCTTGCGAACACCAATCTGCGTGCCACCATGATCGTGGTGGCAGTACATGTCATGTGCTGTGGTCGACTGCCGTGGTTTCAATCAGGCGGCACGCTCAAAAATGGCGGCAATGCCCTGGCCGCCGCCAATGCACATGGTGACCAGCGCGTAGCGGCCGCCAATGCGTTCGAGCTCGTACAAGGCCTTGACGGTGATCAACGCGCCGGTGGCACCAATCGGGTGTCCAAGCGAAATGCCGGAACCGTTTGGGTTGGTCTTGGCCGGATTCAGGCCGAGGTCGCGGCTAACGGCGCAGGCTTGTGCAGCGAAAGCTTCGTTGGCTTCAATCACGTCCAGATCGTTGACCGTCAGTCCGGCTTTTTTCAGCGCCATTTGACTGGCCGGTACTGGGCCGATGCCCATGTACTTGGGATCCACACCGGCGTGGGCGTAGGCCACCAGCCGAGCCAGCGGCTTCAGGCCCCGCGCTTTGGCAATGCCCGCTTCCATCAACACCACGGCGGCGGCGGCGTCGTTGATGCCGGAGGCATTGCCCGCCGTGACAGTGCCGTTCTCCTTGAGGAACGCGGGCTTGAGCTTGGCCAGGTCGGCCAGCGTGCAGTTGGGGCGATAGTGCTCGTCGGTGTCAAAGATCACATCGCCTTTGCGACTCTTGAGCGTGATCGGCAAGATCTGGCTCTTGAAATAGCCGGCTTCAATCGCGCGCTGTGCCCGGTTGTGGCTCTCGACCGCCAGTGCATCCTGGTCGGCTCGCGTAATGCCCCATTTTGCGGCAATGTTCTCGGCCGTGACGCCCATGTGAACGGTGTCAAACGGGTCATTCAAGGCGCCGACCACCATATCGACCATTTTGCTGTCGCCCATGCGCGCGCCCCAGCGCATGTTCAGGCTGGCGTAGGGCGCTCGGCTCATAGACTCGGCACCGCCGCCAAGCGCAATATCACAGTCTCCCAACAGAATGCTCTGGCTGGCGCAAACGATCGCTTGCAGGCCGGAGCCGCACAGCCGGTTGACGTTAAAGGCCGGTGTTTCTTTGGGGCAGCCGCCGTTGATGGCCGCCATGCGCGAGAGGTACATGTCTTTGGGCTCGGTGTTGACCACGTGGCCGAACACCACGTGGCCGACATCCTTGCCGTCCAATGCCGCGCGCTTGAGTGCCTCACGTACGACCTGCGCGGCCAGTTCAGTTGGGGCAATGTCTTTCAGGCTGCCACCATAGGTACCAATGGCAGTGCGCACACCGCTGACGACGACGACTTCACGGGACATGAGATTCTCCTGGATTGAAAAGGTAAAAAAGTTGAACGTCCTGCAGACCGGCTTGACGGCGATTGGCATCTTAGCCGCAACTTATTCCCAGGTCCTTGGACTGTTTCTTCAGATTCCTTCCAGAATCACGACCGTCCTGTCTGCGGACTGGGTGCCGATCTTCAATATTTCCTGGTATTCAGCCGATTGATAAAAGGTTTCGGCTTGCTGCATCGACGGAAATCTGACGAGCACCATCCGCACCGGACGCCAAAGGGTATCTTCCTTGATCGAAAGCAGTCCGCCACGGGCCAGGTATTCGCCACCATATTTCTCGACCAATGGTTTGGCTACGAGCTTGTAACGCTCATACATCGCCGGGTTCGTCAGCTTGGTATCAACGACCAGATAGGCAGCCATCAGTTCTCCTTAGCGGGTGGATCGAAACTTCAAAACCCTGTAGCCGTGGCGTGCAGTGTCAGCTTAACCGGCCTGACCGGGGCATTTGATGGGGTGGCACGACGCCGCGAAAACTTTCGGTGATGATTGCAATGCGTTTGCGTGCCAGTCTTTCGCCACCGTGTTGAGACAAGAGCACCATCAAGTCGCTGCGCAAATTCCAAAGTGCTTGAACGCTGGACGCATACCGCACCTGATCCCACAAGCGGCCTTCTGGCTCGCCCGCCGCCAGGCATTCGTCCATGCTCGCCAGCATCGCCTGACGAATCAATTCCATCCTGTTTTCAACGTCAAATTCTGCGACGGACTCGCCCAGGAGTCCCATCAGACTTGTCGTAAAACGGGACATGATTGAAATCATTTAGTTCGAAATATAAAGGGCCGTTGCAGACTCGCCAAACAATGGCGCCGGCATCAGTTGCCATTCGGCGCTGCTTTCTGCCATGCTGATCGCCCCGATGGGGCACTTGAGAGCGCACTTGGCGCAACCGCTGCAGAGATCCTTGCCGTGCATGGTGGAGATTTTCCTCCATCCTTGAGGTTCCAGGGCAAACAGGCCCAGGTGACAGGACGGAATGCACCAGCCACAACCTGAGCAGCGCGCGGCATCGATATGCGCCATCTTGCTCATTGCTGCGTCGCCTTGATCATTTTGGCAGCGGTGCGATGGACACGATCTCTGTGATGGCGAGCGTCGCAATGTCCCTCAGTTTTTCGGGTTGGACACCATCTTGTTCCAGCAGAGAAGCAACAAAAGAAAAGCTGGAGCGCACGAAAAGTTCCCGACCATCCGGTGCGCGCCGATGGACACCATACTTGACCCGTTCACGCTCCTTGGCCCCCATCTTTCCGATCAAGCTCTTGCTGGCCCAAATGCGGCCATGGCGCGCCACGTCCGAGACGCGAGCCGCCTGATTGATGGTGTCGCCCAACACAACAAACTCGACCCCGGTGGAGGAATGGTAGGTGCCCAACCACTCCTGGCCTTCGGTGATACCGGTATTCAGGTAAAGCTCATTGAACCAGTTCTTGCGGATCTGCCAGGCTTTGGACAGTTTTTGCATGGCAATTCGAGCCTCGTGGGCGCAGGCGAGGGCATTGGCCAGATAGTCGCTGTCGGGTTGTGGGAAAAAATAGTAAACCAGACCGTCCCCGACGTGTTTGCCGCAAGTGGCTCGGTAGCGACGAAAGATGGGGGCCATGGTGCTCCAGATCTCGTTGATCAGTTCAAAGTATTCCTCGGGCGGTAATTCCGAGCAGATTGTTACCGAGCTTTGCAGGTCCGCAACCATGACGGCCAGATCGGTCAAAACGGGCAGGCGACGACGCAGCAGGCTGCGGATTACTTCGTCGCGGCGGGATAACAACTCGACCATTGCATCGTTGCTGCTCGTATCGGGCAATAGGACAATCAGCGTCCCTTCGCGAAAATGGGACGCGTATGCCATATAGGGCGTCTGGTGATTTGGTTCAGTAGGTAGTGTAACGGGCACCGCCAGCATGGGCATCGAGGGTTCAGCGCTGACGTGCGCATAAATGGCTTGCATCTTGGCAAATGCCACAGCATCCAGTCCGCGGCAAAGGCTGCCAAAGCTGTCTGCCGTTAAGCGGCCCTTGACCAGCGCAATGTGAAAGCGTAAGAGACTGCTCCATTCAGTACCAGCCACAGGCAATAGTTGGAGCAGACTTCGTTCCTCGCTTTTGGCCGGTAAATCAGCGTTGCCAAGCAACTGTTGGCGCGCGGCCTGGTTGATCCAGATCAACTCAAAACTGTCGTTGATCATGTAGGCGGGATGCGTGAGCTCTTCCAGCGTCACGCGCGGCGCGGCTCCATCCGTGCGTTCCGACGGCTTACCTGGTGGGTCAGGGGCCGGCAGCGCGCGGGCCTGGCGCAGGTCCGCTTTGCCAGTCGCTGGGGGCGTTGTGGCGGCCGGCGCCATGTCAGGCGCACCGCCAAATTGGATGGCGATTTCGGACATGCTGTAGCCTTGTTGTTTGAGTCTGTTAATGGTCCCGATACGCTCGATCATGTCTTCCGGAAAGAAGCCCAATTGGCGCGGTCCCTTGCTGTCCAGCCGTGGATTGCTGATGACCGGCTTGGACAATATGCCGAGCTTGATATAGTTGTTGAGCGTCGCCCTTGAGATGCCCGTCTTTTCGATTAAGTGTTTACTGGAAAGCATATTGATGATCGACTAATTTGTACCGTCCAAATACAATAATTAAACAGTCCAAGTGTTTTGTCAAGTGCGATCTTCGGCTTTTGCATCGACGTTGTATCCACGCCATAGCAGTCTTTGTCTCAATTTGTGTCAGTCGCTTGATTGCCGGAATACTGGCGCCAAGTTAGCTTGGCACTATGGCTGGCAGGAGGGATCGATAGAATCGGAGCATGGTAAAGAAAGCGCCCATCGTTCCAGATATTCCAAAGATTTCTGATCCTGAGCAGGACGGGGGCGGTGCGGTTGTGCTTGAGCGGCGGACCCAGAAGACCAAGCCGCCGCACTTGCACCAGGTTGTGATGCTGAACGACGATTTCACACCCATGGAATTTGTGGTGGTGGTTATTCAGGAGTTTTTTGCCAAGGATCTGGCATCAGCGACACAAATCATGCTCCAGATTCATCTGGAAGGGCGGGGGGTTTGTGGGGTGTACTCGAAGGACGTGGCTGTGACCAAGGTCGAACAGGTGACGGAAGCCGCGATCAAGGCGGGCCACCCCCTGAAGTGTGTCAGTGAACCGGTGGTTTAGTGAGGTCATTGTGGTGCGGATCGATGGTCCGTCTGGACGGACGGTACCAAGTCAGCCCTGCTGTTGACCTTGTGAAAGTATATTGATATCCAAATCGGATTACAGTCAAGCATCAAAGGCTATTAAAGGAAACACATGATTGCCCAAGAATTGGAAGTCAGCCTTCATATGGCATTTGTCGAGGCGCGCCAGCAGCGTCATGAGTTCATCACGGTCGAGCACCTTTTGCTGGCCTTGTTGGATAACCCGAGTGCGGCGGAGGTATTGAAGGCCTGTTCCGCGAACATTGATGATTTGCGCAAGGCGCTGGCAAATTTCATCAAAGACAACACGCCCCAGGTGGCGGGCTCGGACGATGTCGATACACAACCCACACTGGGCTTTCAGCGGGTGATTCAACGCGCCATCATGCATGTGCAGTCCACTGGCAGTGGCAAGAAGGAGGTCACCGGTGCCAACGTACTGGTCGCCATTTTTGGCGAGAAAGACTCACATGCCGTTTATTACCTGCATCAGCAGGGAGTGACTCGGCTCGACGTCGTCAACTTCATCGCCCACGGAATCAAAAAGAGCGATCCGCCTGAGCCGGTGAAATCGGGCGAGAATCAGGCCGAGAGCGACGACGGTGCCGCTGAGAAGAACGAGAAATCGTCACCACTTGAGCAATATACGCAGAACCTGAATCAGCTTGCCAAAGACGGCAAGATTGATCCCTTGGTTGGCCGAGAGTACGAAGTCGAGCGGGTGATTCAAATATTGTGTCGTCGGCGCAAGAACAATCCCTTGCTCGTGGGTGAAGCGGGTGTTGGCAAAACTGCCATCGCAGAAGGTCTGGCTTGGCGCATCACGCAAAAGGATGTGCCTGAAATATTGGGCGAGGCCATTGTCTATTCGCTGGATATGGGCGCGTTGCTGGCCGGTACCAAGTACCGTGGCGATTTTGAGCAGCGACTCAAAGGTGTCCTTAAATCCCTGAAAGACAAGCCCAACGCGATTCTGTTCATCGATGAAATCCACACCTTGATTGGTGCCGGGGCTGCTTCGGGTGGTACGCTCGATGCGTCCAATCTGCTCAAACCGGGCCTGAGTTCGGGCGCGCTGAAATGCATTGGCGCGACGACCTTCACTGAATACCGGGGAATTTTTGAAAAGGATGCCGCCCTGTCGCGCCGTTTTCAGAAGATCGATGTCGTTGAACCGACAATTGAGCAGACCGTGGAAATCCTCAAAGGTTTGAAATCTCGGTTTGAAGAGCATCACAACGTCAAGTATGCAGTGGCTGCGTTGCAAGCTGCGGCGGAACTGAGTGCGAAATACATCAATGACCGTCACCTGCCCGATAAAGCCATTGATGTGATTGACGAGGCCGGCGCTGCACAGCGAATCCTGCCGGTGTCCAAGCGCAAGAAGATCATCAGCAAGACCGAGGTAGAAGAGATTGTTGCCAAGATTGCCCGTATTCCGTCGGCCAACGTGTCTCACGACGATCGGGGCAAGCTCAGGACACTTGAGCGGGATCTGAAGAATGTTGTGTTTGGGCAGGACAAAGCGCTGGACATGCTGGCATCGGCTGTGAAGATGGCGCGTTCCGGTCTGGGCAAGGGCGACAAGCCGATTGGGTCTTTCCTGTTCAGCGGTCCAACCGGGGTGGGCAAAACGGAGTCGGCCAAGCAACTGGCCTACATCATGGGGATTGAACTGATTCGTTTTGACATGAGCGAATACATGGAGCAGCATGCCGTGAGCCGTTTAATTGGTGCACCGCCCGGTTATGTTGGATTTGATCAGGGCGGGCTGCTAACCGAAGCGATTACCAAAAAGCCTCATTGCGTGCTCCTGCTCGACGAGGTTGAGAAGGCGCATCCCGCCATTTTCAATGTCTTGCTGCAGGTCATGGATCATGGCACGCTAACGGACAACAATGGCCGCAAGGCGGATTTTCGTAACGTGATCATTGTCATGACCACCAACGCCGGCGCTGAAACCATCAATAAGGCCACCATCGGCTTCACCAATCCGCGGGCGGCGGGTGATGAGATGGCCGACATCAAGCGGGTCTTTACGCCAGAGTTCCGCAACCGACTGGACGCGGTGGTGAGCTTCAAGGCGCTTGATGAAATCGTGATATTGCGGGTGGTGGACAAGTTTTTGCTCCAGCTTGAGGCGCAGTTGGCGGACAAAAAAGTGGAAGTCACCTTCACTGACAAACTGCGCCAGCACCTGGCCAAGAAAGGTTTTGATCCGCTGATGGGTGCGCGACCGATGCAGCGCCTGATTCAGGACACGATTCGTCGTGCCTTGGCCGATGAGTTGCTGTTTGGTCGTCTGATTGACGGTGGCCGCCTGACCGTCGATCTGGACGATAGAGACGAAAGCAAGACCGAAGTCCTGCTCGACATTCAGCCGTTACCGAAAAAGGAAAGTCGGTCACGGCCTGAATCCCAGGAAGCCACGCTGAGCTAGAAAAAATTCAGGCTGCGCTCATGGCGTTTTCGCTGAGCGCTGGCGTGTGCAGAACCGCGGCGCACTGCCAGCGGCGCCTCCTGCGTGTCAGCGACCAAACGAGCTGCGGGAACTTCCCTTGCGGTTACCACCCCCGCGGCGGGCACCACGTTCGGCCATCATATCAACGCTGGTACGCATCGGGTCGGGCTGCCCCTGCGCCTGCCCGGTGCGCGCAACCGGGCTGTTGCTGCGGCCCTGCCCAGAGCGGCCTGACTGGTTGCGCAGACTCAGGTCAACCGCCGTCTCGTGGCTGCGCGGCTCGCTATCGCGTTGATTGCCGCCGTAAGCTCGGTCCCTACCGGCTCCTGGGTTTGCCCCTCTGGAACGAGCCTCGCCTGAGCGACCGGGACGGGCAGAGCCTGAGGGGCCGCTGCTGCGTGGCCCGCTGGCGCTTTTGCCCTCCCGGACGCGTTGCATCATCTCGGTGCGTGCCGCCTTGGCTGCTGCCTGCATCACGTCGCGACTGGGCGGCTTGCCCGCGCCGCCCCAGATGGTTTGGCGACCCATGGCGATGGGTTCCGCCCGTTCGCCTGGTTCGGGCATGAAACCTTCAATAATTTGCACCGGTATATCCTGCTTGGTAAAGCGCTCAATGGCCTGCATAAAGCCTTCTTCGTCCAGGCAAACCAGGTTCACGGCTTGGCCGTCAGCACCAGCACGTCCAGTGCGCCCGATGCGGTGGATGTAATCTTCGCAGACGTTGGGGATGTCGTAGTTGACCACGTGCGGCAAGTCATCAATGTCAATTCCACGGGCTGCGATATCAGTGGCCACCAGCGCCCGAATGTCGCCGCTCTTGAAGCCTGCCAGCGCCTGGGTGCGCGCCGCCTGGCTCTTGTTGCCGTGCAAAGCCATGGCGTTGATGCCATTCTTGACCAAGAACTCGGCGACGTTGTTGGCACCAAACTTGGTGCGGGTAAAGACCAGCACCTGGCTCCAGTTGTGTTCATTAATGATGTGGGCCAACAGGGCTTTCTTCTTGCCACGACCGACGGGGTGAATGAGCTGGGTGATCCTTTGCACCGTGCTGTTGCGTGGCGTCACTTGGATGCTCAGCGGGTTCTTCAGGAGGGTATCGGCGAGCTCGCGAATTTCGTCACTGAAGGTAGCCGAGAACAGCAGACTTTGCTTGTCATTGGGTACCACTGCCAACACCTTCTTCACGTCATGGATAAAACCCATGTCGAGCATCCGATCCGCCTCGTCGAGTACCAGTATTTGTACCTGCGTCAGATCGAGCACCCCCTGCTGCAACAAATCGAGCAGCCGTCCTGGCGTCGCGACCAGAATATCCACGCCTTTCTTGACACGGCTAATTTGTGGATTCATGCCGACGCCGCCAAAAATGGCCGCTGAAGTCAATTCCACGTATTTCCCATAGACCTGCACAGCTTGTTCCACCTGCGCCGCCAGTTCACGTGTCGGAGTCAGCACCAGCGCGCGAATGCCGATGCCTCCAAATTTATTGCGCGGCGCCGCACTGGCACCAAGTTTGTGCAACATGGGCAGCACGAATGCCGCCGTCTTGCCGGTACCGGTTTGGGCACCACCGAGCAGGTCGTGACCCTCCAGCACCGCTGGAATCGCTTGCGCCTGAATGGGCGTTGGCGTTACATAGCCTTGCTCAAGCACAGCTTTGACAATGGCCGGAGCCAGATTTAGTTCTTCAAATTTCATAGTTTGGCGCCTATCCTGGGCGCTATGGCATCGGCCTGTCTCGCGGTTTTGAACAGCGAGTCAGTCAAAGGCAGATGGGGACAAAGACGGAACCTTTGCGCGATGGCAAGGTTCCCAGCAAGGTGCTGGCGCTGTGGGCAACTGAAGCGTCACAACAGCGCTGATTGTCGCATGATATTGAAATCGTCGTTTCTGCGCGAGTTTTGTTGAGCGCTTCAGCCTAGTTCTTTTGCGTTTGCACCATTTTCATGGCCGACGCAATCAGCGCTGAAACTTCCGTCATGTTGCTGGGCACAATCAGGGTCGTAGTGGCTTCGGCCGCCACTTTGGAATAGGCTTCGACGGCCTTTTCCGCCACCTTGAGTTGCACCGCTTCACCGCCGCCTGGCTGCCGAATGGCCGTGGCAATGCGTTCAATGGCCTGGGCGGTCGCTTCCGCCACGGCCAGGATTGACTGTGCATCACCCTGTGCTTTGTTGATGACTGCCTGCTTTTCGCCTTCAGAGCGGGCAATGAAAGCTTCACGTTCACCGGTGGCAATGTTGATCTGTTCCTGGCGGCGACCTTCGGAGGCTGCAATCAAGGCGCGCTTTTCACGCTCGGCCGTAATTTGCTGCTGCATGGCGTGCAAAATCTCCTTCGGCGGTGTCAGATCCTTGATCTCATAGCGCAGCACTTTCACACCCCAGTTCAACGCCGCCTCGTCAATCGCCTGCACCACCTGCGCGTTGATGATGTCGCGTTCTTCGAAAGTCTTGTCGAGCTCGAGTTTGCCGATGACGGAGCGCAGCGAGGTTTGCGCCAATTGGGAAATCGCCGTGATGTAGTTGCTCGAACCGTAGCTGGCGCGCATCGCATCGGTCACCTGAAAATACAGGATGCCATCCACCTGCAACTGGGTGTTGTCACGGGTGATGCAAACCTGGCTGGCGATATCCAAAGGAACTTCTTTGAGCAAATGTTTGTAGGCGACTTTGTCAACGAACGGCACCAGGAAATTAAGCCCCGGCGTCAGGGTACCGTTGTATTTGCCGAGGCGCTCGACCACCCACGCGTGCTGTTGGGGCACTACTTTGATAGATTGGGTGATAAAGATCGCTGCGATGACAAACAGGACGATTGCAACTTCCATCATATTCTCCAGTTAATGCCTCAAGTAAAGCCACCTGGCGACTATTCATGTCTTCTCAACAACCAGGCGACTGCCAACCACTTCAACAATGCGATACAGCCCGGGCGACGGTGCGCTGTGCGCCGAAGTTGAAACACTCCATTTGGCGCCGCGGTACTTCACGCTACTGGTTGCGTCTGCTGCCCAGACATCAACCTGCACGCATTCGCCGATGTCCAGGATGGCATCCCGATTGGCGCCGGCGGGTAAGGTGCGCGGTTGCGACTGCTTATAGCGCCGCCAGCCGACCACGAATCCACCGCCAACCAAAGCAGCGACCGCCAATTGAGTGCTGGTCTGTGCACCCAGATGCGCGGCAATAGCGCCGGCAATCATACCCATCGACAACATGAGCAAATAGAAGGTCCCGGTGAGCAACTCAACGGCGATGAGCGCACCGGTGAATACCCACCATATCGTCGATTCAGCCATGTTGACCTTCTGTTGTGTTGCTACAGTGACATTTTGCGGCAAAAAGCGTGTCTCGCACGCCTGCTGCGGCAATTAGTCCTTACACTTCGCGCCTATTTCATCTTTTTCGACGGGTGCCAGGACTTGTTTATGAAATTTCGCTTTCCGATTGTCATCATTGACGAAGATTTCCGCTCAGAAAACACCTCAGGGCTGGGTATTCGCGCACTGGCCCAAGCCATTGAGTCAGAAGGCCTGGAGGTGCTAGGGGTCACCAGCTATGGCGATCTGAGTCAGTTTGCGCAACAGCAAAGCCGCGCCAGCGCGTTCATTCTCTCCATCGACGATGAAGAATTTACGCCGGGCCCTGATCTGGACCCGGCGGTTGTCAACTTGCGTCATTTCATTGAAGAAGTGCGGCGCAAGAATCTGGATGTGCCGATCTATATTTATGGCGAGACCAAGACCTCGCGCCACGTGCCCAACGACATCCTGCGCGAGTTGCACGGCTTTATCCATATGTTTGAGGACACGCCTGAGTTCGTGGCGCGGCACATCATCCGTGAGGCGAAAAGCTATCTTGAAGGCGTGCAGCCGCCTTTCTTCAAGGCGCTGCTCGATTATGCCGAAGATGGCTCCTACTCCTGGCACTGCCCGGGGCATTCGGGTGGCGTGGCTTTCCTGAAGAGCCCGGTCGGGCAGATGTACCACCAGTTCTACGGTGAGAACATGTTGCGCGCCGACGTCTGCAATGCGGTGGAAGAGCTCGGTCAGTTGCTCGACCACGACGGTGCCATTGGCAAGAGCGAACGCAATGCGGCCCGCATCTTCAATGCTGATCACTGTTTCTTTGTCACCAATGGCACCAGTACCAGCAACAAGATGGTTTGGCACCACACGGTGGCACCCAATGACGTGGTGGTGGTGGATCGCAATTGCCACGTGTCGATCCTGCACGCGATCATCATGACGGGTGCAATTCCGGTGTTTTTGAAACCGACGCGCAATCACTTTGGCATCATCGGGCCGATTCCAAAGCAGGAGTTTGAACCCGCTGCGATCAAGGCAAAAATAAGATCCAACCCCTTGATCCAGCGCCATCTGCCCGCCCTGGATTGCAACCAGATCAAGCCCCGGGTGATGACACTAACCCAGTCCACTTACGATGGCGTGCTGTACAACACCGAGACCGTCAAAGCCATGCTGGACGGCTATGTGGAGAACCTCCACTTTGATGAAGCCTGGCTGCCGCATGCAGCCTTTCACCCGTTTTATGGCAGCTACCACGCCATGGGCAAAAACCGGGTCCGACCCAAGCACGCCATGGTGTATGTGACGCAGTCGATTCACAAATTGCTGGCCGGCATCAGTCAGGCCAGCCATGTGCTGGTACAGGATTCGCAAACTGTCAAACTCGACAAACACCTCTTTAACGACGCGTATCTGATGCATACCAGTACCAGTCCGCAATACAGCATCATCGCCAGTTGCGATGTGGCGGCGGCCATGATGGAGCCACCCGGAGGCACCGCCTTGGTGGAGGAAAGCATTGCCGAAGCGCTGGACTTTCGGCGAGCCATGCGCAAGATTGATGAGGAGTACGGTGCCGACTGGTGGTTCAAGGTGTGGGGACCGGATAAACTTGCCGAGGAAGGCATCGGCCGTGCCGACGACTGGATCATCAAGGGCGAATCCGCCAAGGCCAAAGCCGGTGTCAACTGGCATGGTTTTGGCAAGATGGCCACCGGCTTTAACATGCTCGACCCGATCAAGTCAACGGTGGTCACACCCGGCATGGACTTGAATGGAAAGTTTGCCAAAACCGGCATTCCGGCCAGCATCGTGACCAAATTTCTGGCCGAACACGGCGTGGTGGTGGAGAAAACCGGGCTTTACAGCTTCTTCATTATGTTCACGATCGGCATTACCAAAGGCCGCTGGAACAGCATGTTGACCGCCCTGCAGCAGTTCAAGGACGACTACGCCAAGAACCAGCCGATGTGGCGCATCCTGCCCGAGTTTTGCCAAAAGCATCCAAAATACGAAAACGTTGGTCTGGCCGACCTGTGCCAGCATATCCACCAGCTCTACGCCAAATACGACATTGCCAGACTGACGACCGATATGTACCTGAGCGATTTGACTCCTGCCATGAAACCCAGCGATGCCTACGCCCACATTGCTTTGCGCAAGACCGAACGGGTTGAAATCGATCATCTGGAGGGCCGCATCACGGTCGGGCTGGTAACACCTTATCCGCCTGGCATTCCCCTGCTGATTCCAGGCGAGGTGTTTAACAAGAAGATCGTCGATTACCTCAAGTTTTCACGCGACTTCAATGCCCAGTGCCCCGGCTTTGAAACCGATATTCATGGCCTGGTGGAGGAAGAAAGTGTCGATGGCAAACTCCACTATTTTGCGGATTGCGTGGCAATCTAGTTTTACGCTATTGTATTTGTAGCTTGGTAGGCAAGCAGCACGGTGGCTTGAAGGTCTTTTAACTTAGAGTGATGAGGTTTCGACGACGGCCACCGCAGTCTGGCTGACACCGCAATCCACGTAGGTAATCTGGCCGGTCATGCCGGAGGCCAGGTCACTGAGCAAAAATGCCGCGACGTTGCCCACCTCTTCAATGGTGACGTTGCGTTTCAGTGGCGAGGCGCTGGCCGAGATCGCCAGCAAGCGACCAAAGTCCTTGATGCCGCTGGCCGCCAGGGTCTTGACCGCGCCCGCACTCAGGCCATTGACTCGCATGCCGCGCGGGCCAATGGCATCGGCCAGGTAGCGCACAGAGGATTCGAGCGACGCCTTGGCCAGACCCATAGTGTTGTAGCTTGGCACGACGCGTACGCCGCCCAAATAAGTCAGCGTCAGCAAGGAGGACTTTTCGTTCAGGTAGGGCAGGGCGGCTTTGGCCATGGCCGGAAAGCTATAGGCACTGATGTCGTGGGCAATGCGAAAATTGTCGCGTGTTAACCCGTCCAGAAAATTACCGGCAATGGCCTCGCGCGGGGCGTAGCCAATACTATGTACAAAGCCATCAAAGCTGGGCCAGTGAACCGACAAGTCTGTAAACAGCTGGTCAATCTGCGCATCTTCACCAACATCGCAGTCAAAGGTCAGCGTCGAGCCAAAATCGGCTGCAAACTCGGCGATGCGATCCTTGAAACGCTCGCCGACATAACTAAAAGCCAACTCGGCACCTTGGGCATGACAGGCCTGCGCAATGCCGTAGGCGATCGAGCGTTTACTCAAAACACCCGTAATTAACAGTTTTTTGCCGTTCAGGAAACCCATGCTTTTTCACTCCAAGTACATCATTGCAGTGTATCCATGCCGGACCTGCTGCGATCCTGTCAATCCAGGAATGACAGAAGCAATTTCTAGCTTGCCATTGTCCATTGTCGCATGCACCCAGGCTTGAACGAAGCTTCGGCCTGAAGCTAAAAAAATCCATAAAAATCAAGGCAGTTGAAGGACTTTTCAGATACAATCCAAGCTCACGACCAAACGGGCGGGTAATTACCGCCCGTTTTTTTTGGTCGATTGTTTTTGACCGGATACAAGAAATTCGTGGCACTGAAAGAGATCGTTGAGCAGACTGTGGCCGGACTTGGGCTTGACCTGGTGGAAATTGAGCGCTCCGCCGGGGGTTTACTGCGCATCACAATTGACCGGCCTTGGCCGAAGCCTGAGGCGCAGGCGCTTGATGGGCCATTCGTGACAGTTGAAGACTGCGAAAAAGTAACGCGTCAGCTGCAGTTTGCGCTGGAAGTTGAAGGAATCGAATACAAACGGCTGGAAGTTTCGTCGCCGGGAATTGATCGGCTGTTGCGACATGAAAACGATTTTGAACGCTTTGCCGGACAAGTGATTGATATCACCCTCAAAGCCCCGCTTGGGGTGACGGCAACGCCGCTGATTGATGCCAGACGCAAGAAGTTTCGTGGCAGACTGGAAGCGATTCAGAGTCAGGATAAGACACAGCCGCTGCCTCAGGCACTCGCGGCACACTGGCAGATCGTCTGGAGTGAGGAACCCGTGGCCAAGCCGGGGCAGCGGATCAGCAAGAAGAGGCCACCCGCACCGTTGCACACGCTGCGCTTTGCTTTGAGTGAGTTGCGCGAAGCGCGACTGGCGCCGCTGGTCAGCTTCAATGGTCGTGGCCCCAAGGCGGGTACGGAAGATTTTGGATTGAATTGAAACAGGAGACTGATGGCATGAATCGCGAAATGTTAATGCTGGTGGAAGCCATATCCCGCGAGAAAAACGTGGAACTTGATGTGGTTTTTAGCGCGGTCGAGGCGGCGCTGGCACAAGCCACACGAAAACTGTATGCCGGTGACGTCGATATCCGCGTGGCCATGAACCGCGACAGTGGCAACTATGAAACCTTTCGCCGCTGGCATGTGGTGCCGGACGAGGCGGGCTTGCAGTTGCCAGATCAGGAAATCCTGTTGTTTGAAGCAAAAGAGCAGATTCCCGATATCGAAGTCGATGAGTACATTGAAGAAACAGTGGAATCGGTGCCGATTGGCCGCATCGGCGCGATGGCGGCCAAACAGGTCATTTTGCAGAAGATTCGTGACGCCGAGCGTGAGATGCTGCTCAATGATTTCATGTCGCGTGGAGACAAAATTTTTTCCGGTACCGTCAAGCGCCTGGACAAGGGCGACATCATTGTTGAATCGGGCCGCGTTGAAGGCCGCCTGCGTCGCAGCGAGATGATTCCGAAAGAAAACCTGCGTATGGGCGACCGGGTTCGCGCCATGATCATGGAAGTGGACCTGACCCTGCGCGGCGCGCCCATTATCTTGTCGCGCTCGGCGCCTGAATTCATGATTGAATTATTTCGCCAGGAAGTACCGGAAATTGAGCAGGGTTTGCTCGAGATTAAGTCATGCGCCCGTGACGTTGGTTCGCGTGCCAAGATCGCTGTTTTGTCACACGACAAACGGGTTGATCCGATCGGCACCTGTGTTGGGGTACGCGGCACGCGCGTCAACGGTGTTACCAACGAATTGGCCGGTGAGCGCGTGGATATTGTGCTGTGGAGTGAGGACCCGGCTCAGTTCGTGATTGGTGCGCTGGCGCCCGCCAATGTGACTTCCATCGTGGTGGATGAAGAGCGCCACGCCATGGACGTGGTGGTGGACGAGGAAAACCTGGCGATTGCGATTGGTCGTGGCGGACAAAATGTTCGACTGGCTTCGGAACTGACTGGCTGGAAAATCAACATTCTGGACGCAGCCGAATCGGCCCAGAAGCAAGCCAGCGAAACCGACACCGGTCGCAAGTTGTTCATGGAAAAGCTTGATGTCGACGAAGAAATCGCCGATCTTCTGATTGCAGAGGGCTTTACCAGCCTGGAGCAGGTGGCCTACGTCCCGCTGGAAGAAATGCTGGAAATCGAGAGCTTCGATGAGGACACCGCCAACGAACTCAGGACGCGCGCCAAAGACGCGCTGCTGACGCTGGAGATTGCGCACGAAGAAAGTGTCCAGGCGGTCTCGCTGGATCTGCATGACCTGCAGGGTCTGACCCCTGAACTGATTGCCAAACTGGCAAGCAGTGGCGTTAACAATCTCGACGACTTGGCAGATCTGGCGGTGGATGAACTCACCGACATCACGGGTCAGTCTGAAGATGAAGCCAAGGTTCTGATTATGAAAGCACGCGAACATTGGTTTACCAATGACGCAGCCGCCCAAGAGTAATGGTTATGACAACAAAATTTCAGTAAAGGCTAGCAACAGCCCATCGGGCTGCATAAGCCGTCGCTAAAGGTTATACAAGAAATGTTCAGTACGACTGTCGCCGAGTTTGCCATCGAACTCAAAAAATCAACCGCTACGTTGCTGGAGCAACTCAGGTCGGCGGGAGTGGCCAAGGCGGCTGCTTCGGATAAATTGAGCGATGCTGACAAGCAGCGTTTGTTGGGTTTCCTTCAGTCCACCCATGGCACTGCCGGACCCGAGCGTAAAAAAATTACCCTGGTCAAGAAATCGACCAGCGAAATCAAACAGGCTGATGCCAGCGGCAAGGCGCGCACGATTCAGGTCGAGGTGCGCAAGAAGCGCACGTTTGTACGACGTGAAGAGGGTATCGAGGCAGCAACAGAACTGCCTGCTGCAGTCGCCAAAGCCGCCGTCGAGGCTGCGCCCTTGATCGACCATGCGGAACTGGAACGTCGGGAAGAAGAGGCGCGTCGCCAAGCTGAATTGATTCGTCGCCAGGAAGAAGAACTGGCTGAAAGGCGGCGTCAGCGCGAGGACCAGGACGAGCGCCTGCGTGTCGCGGCAGAGAAAACGGCAGCGAAAGCGGCTCAAAGCGCTGCCGCGCACGCGCTGAAAGAAAAGAGCAAGCCACTGGCAACTGAGCTGTCAGTACAAGATGCAACTGCTGTTGCAGCCACCAAGGCCCTCAAGGCAGAAAGGAAGGCACTGGAGCTGGCCAAGGCGCAATTGATGGAGCATGAGGCCGCGGCCGCTGCTTCGGCCGCTCGGGCGGCCGAAGATGTCGTTCGGGCAGCCGATCTGGGCGACCGCCGGCGCAAGGCCGAATCCGAAGCCGCTGCCATTCGCTTGATGATGTCCTCGCCGACCAAAAAGGTCGCCGCGCCGAAAAAGCCTGAAGAAATTAAAGCGGCGGGCAAATCCGGCGCCGAAGGGGCTAAAGCCAATATCAAGGGAACCTTGCACAAGCCGGCGGCTGGCGCAGCGTCCACAAAGCCCGCCAAGGCACCCAAGTCAGCCGGGTCAGGCACAACCGGAGCTGGGGCCACAGCCGGCACCGGCAAAGAAGTCAAGTCGGCCAAACTCTCCAGCAGTTGGGCGGGGGACCCAGCCAAGAAAAAAGGGATACCCACTCGCGGTGCGACCGGTCCAGCCGGGACCGGACGCAGTAACAACTGGCGTGCCGGGCCGCGTGGCAAGCGCGGCAGCAATGACCGTGATCATCAGGATCAGCAGGCCCAGGCAACTCCGGTGGAGGCACGCGTCATCGAAGTGCATGTGCCTGAAACCATTACGGTGGCAGAGTTGGCACACAAAATGGCGGTCAAGGCGTCCGAGGTGATCAAACACCTGATGAAGCTCGGTCAAATGGTCACCATCAATCAGCCTCTGGACCAGGACACTGCCATGATTCTGGTGGAAGAAATGGGCCACAAGGCCATCGTGGCTGCGCTGGACGATCCAGAAGCCTTCACCGATGATGAAGTCTCGCAACAGGAATCCGAGTCCTTGCCACGGGCACCCGTGGTGACTGTCATGGGCCACGTGGACCACGGCAAGACCTCGTTGCTGGACTATATTCGACGCACCAAAGTCGCCTCTGCGGAAGCCGGCGGCATTACGCAGCACATCGGCGCCTATCATGTGCAAACCGATCGCGGCATGATCTCTTTCCTCGACACCCCGGGCCATGAAGCCTTTACCGCCATGCGCGCGCGCGGTGCCAAAGCCACGGATATTGTCATTCTGGTAGTCGCGGCAGACGATGGCGTCATGCCGCAAACCAGGGAAGCCATCAAGCATGCTCGCGCCGCCGGGGTGCCGATTGTGGTGGCCATCAACAAGATCGACAAGCCAGACGCCAATCCGGAGCGCGTCAAGAATGAGCTGGTGGTGGAAGAGGTGGTGCCGGAAGAATTTGGCGGTGACTCACCCTTCGTTGCGGTCTCTGCCAAAACCGGACAGGGCATTGACGCGCTGCTTGAGCAAGTGCTGTTGCAGGCCGAAGTGCTGGAGCTCAAGGCACCGGTCAAGGCGATGGCCAAGGGTCTGGTGATTGAGGCGCAGCTCGACAAGGGTCGCGGTCCGGTTGCAACGGTATTGGTCCAGTCCGGCACGCTCAAGACCGGCGATGTGGTGCTGGCGGGTTCGACCTATGGCCGGGTGCGTGCCATGCTGGATGAAAACGGCAAGACCAGCAAGACGGCCGGTCCTTCCATTCCGGTCGAAATCCAGGGTCTGACCGAAGTGCCGCAAGCCGGCGATGAGTTCATGGTGCTCGCAGATGAGCGCCGTGCGCGCGAGATTGCCACCTACCGCGCCGGCAAGTTCCGCCACACGAAACTGGCCAAACAGCAGGCTGCCAAGCTGGAGAACATGTTTACCGATATGACGGCCGGTGCGGTCAAGTTGGTTCCCATCATCATCAAGGCCGATGTACAGGGCTCGCAAGAGGCACTGGCCCAGTCGCTGCAAAAACTCTCGACCGACGAGGTCAAGGTGCAACTGGTGTATACCGCAGTCGGGGCGATCAGCGAGTCGGACGTGAATCTGGCGATCGCTTCGAAGGCCGTCATCATCGGTTTCAACACGCGGGCCGACGCCGGTGCGCGCAAGTTGGCCGAGAACAATGGCATTGACATTCGTTACTACGACATCATTTATGACGCCGTTGATGAGCTCAAGCTGGCGATGTCGGGCATGCTGACACCGGACAAGAAGGAAGAGGTTATCGGCACGGCAGAAATTCGGCAGATTTTCAAGGTTTCGAAAATTGGTTCCATTGCCGGCTGTATGGTCACCGCAGGCGTTGTCAGGCGCACCGCGCGGCTGCGTTTACTGCGCGACAACGTGGTCATCTTTACTGGCGAACTCGAGTCACTCAAGCGCTTCAAGGATGACGCCAAGGAAGTCAAGGAAGGCTTTGATTGCGGTTTGAATATCAAGAACTACAACGACATCGAGGTTGGTGATGTGCTCGAATTCTTCGAGATTCGTGAAGTCGCCAGAACCCTTTGATGCATCACAGATAGCCCGTGCGAATCAAGTCAAAAACCCCCAATCGCAGCTTTAAGGTGGCCGATCAGATCCAGCGCGATCTGACCGAACTGATTGCGCGCGAACTGAAGGATCCAAGGGTTGGCATGGTGACGATTCAGGCGGTCGAAGTGACGCCGGACTATGCGCACGCCAAGGTGTTTTTCAGCCTGCTCGCGGGCGATCCCGAGGAATGCACGCAAGGGCTGAACCAGGCGGCCGGGTTTTTGCGCGCCGGACTGTTCAAGCGTTTGCACATTCATACCGTGCCTACACTGCATTTCGTGTTTGACCAGACCACGGAGCGGGCTGCGGACATGAACGCCTTGATTGCGCGGGCCGTGGCTTCGCGGGCCAAGGAAGACTGAAGCCGATGAATGCGCCGAGTGCCGGGTTTCCAGGCGCCCCGTGCATGGGGTGCTGTTGCTGGACAAGCCTTTGAGCTGGTCGAGTAACGATGCGCTGCAAAAAGTGAAATGGCTGTTGCGGGCCGAGAAAGCCGGACACACCGGCACGCTTGATCCGTTGGCCAGCGGGGTGTTGCCGCTGTGTTTTGGCGCTGCCACCAAATTCAGTCAGCTCCAGCTGGACGCTGACAAAACCTACGAGGCGATGCTTGCACTGGGCATCAAGACTCGTACGGGAGACGCCGAGGGCGAAGTGATTGAACGGCGGGCCGTCAAGGTCACGGCTGAAGACTTGCGACGGGTTGCGCCGCAGTTCATGGGCAAGATCCAGCAGATGCCGCCCATGTACAGCGCCCTGAAGAAGGATGGTCGGGCTTTGTATCAGTATGCACGCGCCGGGATTGAGGTCGAGCGGGTTGCCCGTGAGGTCACAATTCATAAGTTAAATATGGACATAGCCCCCGTTGATATTGATGTTGTAGCTATTAAAATGATAGTTAAATGCAGCAAGGGAACGTACATCAGAACGTTGGCAGAAGACATCGGCGAGGCCCTGGGCTGCGGGGCGCACTTGAGCGCACTTCGACGGATTGAAACCGGTGGCTTTCAGCTTCTGCAATGTGTCACGCTGGAAGCGCTGGAGGCGATGGCGGATGATGCGCGTTTGGAATGCCTCTTGCCAGTGCAGTCGCTGTTGCGCGATCACACGGCTGTCACGCTCGACGCCGAAAATGCTGGGCGATTCCTCAGTGGCTTGAGCCGCCGCGGAGCGTGGCCCGATATGGCACAGGTAGCCGTCTATGGGCCGGGATCAGCCACGGCACGACCAACTTTGCTGGGAACCGCCCAGGTCCAGGCCGGAGAGTTGGTACCGGGGCGGCTGTTGAGCCCGGTTGAGATTGAACAGTTAGTCGATGATGACCGCAGCGACCGACGCCTGGCTTGGCGCAGTCCCGAACAAATTTAAGAGAAAGTAAATCATGAGCAATAAACAAATTCGCAACATCGCCATCATCGCCCACGTTGACCATGGCAAGACCACCATGGTCGATCAATTGCTGCGCCAGTCCGGTACTTTTGCCCAGCACGAAAAAGTGGTCGATACCGTGATGGACAACGACGCCATTGAAAAAGAGCGTGGCATCACGATTCTGGCCAAGAACTGCGCCGTCACCTGGCAAGGCACGCACATCAATATCGTTGACACACCTGGTCACGCCGACTTCGGCGGTGAAGTCGAGCGCGCCCTGTCCATGGTTGACGGCGTGGTACTGCTCATTGATGCGCAGGAGGGCCCGATGCCCCAGACCCGCTTTGTGACGAAGAAGGCGCTGGCGCTGGGCTTGAAGCCGATTCTGGTGGTGAACAAGGTGGACAAGCCCGGTGCGCGCCCGCAATGGGTGGTTAACGCCGCGTTTGACTTGTTCGACAAGCTCGGTGCGACAGATGAGCAACTGGATTTCCCCGTGGTCTATGCTTCCGGCATCAACGGCTGGTCATCGATGGAAGAGGGTGCCCAAGGTGAGCAGTGGGGCCCGGACATGTCAGCCTTGTTCAACACCGTGCTCAAACATGTGCCGCACCAGCAAGGCGATCCCAACGCGCCGCTGCAATTGCAAATTTCGGCGCTTGACTTCTCCACCTTTGTTGGTCGCATCGGTGTCGGGCGCATCAGCCAGGGCACCATCAGGCCCATGACGGACGTGCTGGTCATGGAAGGGCCGGACGGCCCTGCCGTGAAGGGGCGTATCAATCAGGTATTGACCTTCGAGGGCCTGGAGCGGATGCAGACCAGCGAGGCGGGCCCCGGTGAGATCGTGCTCATCAACGGCTTGACTGACATCGGCATTGGCGTGACCATCACCGATCCGGCCAATCCGCGACCGCTACCGATGCTCAAGGTCGATGAGCCAACCTTGACCATGAATTTTTGCGTCAACACCAGTCCTCTGGCCGGACGGGATGGCAAATACGTCACGAGCCGCCAGATCTGGGACCGCCTGCAAAAGGAACTGCAACACAACGTGGCTTTGCGCGTCAAGGAAACTGGCGAAGAAGGCATCTTCGAGGTCATGGGCCGTGGCGAACTGCACCTGACCATTCTGCTGGAAAACATGCGCCGCGAGGGGTTCGAGCTGGCCGTCAGCAAACCGCGTGTGGTGATGAAAGACGTGAATGGCGAAAAGTATGAACCGATCGAAATGGTGTCGGTTGACATTGAAGAGCAGCACCAGGGTGGCGTGATGCAGGCTTTGGGCGAGCGCAAGGGCGACCTGTTCAACATGGAGTCCGACGGCCGTGGCCGCGTTCGCCTGGAGTACCGCATCCCGGCACGCGGCCTGATCGGTTTTACCAATGAATTCCTGAACCTGACGCGTGGCACCGGCCTCATCTCCAACATTTTTGACAGCTACGAGCCGCACAAAGGCGACATCGGTGGCCGCAAGAACGGCGTGCTGATTTCCATGGACGCTGGTGAAATCTTCACTTACGCGCTGGGCAAGCTCGACGAGCGCGGGCGCATGTTTGTCAAACCCAACGACCCGGTCTATGAAGGCATGATCGTGGGCATCCACAACCGGGACAACGATCTGGTGGTCAACGCCACGCGCACCAAGCAATTGACCAATTTCCGCGTCAGCGGCAAGGAGGACGCCATCAAGATCACGCCCCCGATTCAATGCACACTGGAATACGGCGTGGAGTTCATCGAGGATGATGAATTGGTTGAAATCACGCCCAAGTCGATTCGCCTGCGCAAGCGCTACCTGAAGGAGCATGAGCGCAAGCGGGCCGGCCGTGAAGCGATTTAAGACGGTGCAGTCCAACTCAAGTTGTCGTGCCGGACTTTGATCCGGCATCCCGTGTCACGCTAGCACTGGATTGCGGGTCGAGCCCGCCATGACATTTATTTCAAATGAAGCTCTCCCATAACCGCGCCGTCCTGGTGATGGTCGCAGTCACGTTCATGTGGTCGATTGCGGGTGTCGTGACCCGTCATCTGGAGCAGGCACGCAGTTTTGAGGTGACCTTCTGGCGCAGCTTTTTCACTGTGTTGTGCTTGCTGGTGATTCTGCCGCTGTTGCGCGGCCCCGAAGTTTTTCAGCGCATGCGCCATGGCGGACGGGCGCTCTGGCTCTCAGGTCTGTGCTGGTGCGGCATGTTCACATTTTTCATGCTGGCGCTCACGCTCACCAGTGTGGCCAATGTGCTGATCACGATGTCGCTGAGCCCCCTGTTGACGGCGATTGCAGCGCGTTGGTTCAATCATCACCGCATCGCACCGCGCACCTGGGCCGCCATCGTTGCGGCGGGCTGTGGCATTGCCTATATGTATGGCAGCCAATTGGCGCAGGGTGTGAGCCTGGTGGGCACACTGGTTGCCGTCTTCATTCCGATCTCGGGCGCTGCCAACTGGACGGTCACGCAAAGAGCGCACGCCCAGGGCCGGGACATTGACCTGATTCCGGCGGTGCTGATCGGTGCCGTCCTGTCTTGCGCGGTGACCTTGCCGCTGGCCTGGCCGTTTGCGGCGTCAACGCACGACCTGATCCTGCTGGCCGTATTGGGTCTGGTGCAACTGGCCATTCCTTCAACTCTGGCCGTGCTGTGCACCAAGGCGCTAAAGGCCCCGGAAATGGCGCTCCTTGGCCTATTGGAAGTTATTTTTGGCATCCTGCTGGCCTGGATCGGTGCCAATGAGGTGCCAGGACCCAACGTCTTGGCGGGCGGCACACTGGTCATTGGCGCGTTGGTGACCAATGAATTGCTGGGCTGGCGTAGCAGATCCATCTGACGCGTATTGACGCCTATCGCTGGCGGCCTTTCATCGCCCGCTCGACTTCGCGCTTGCCTTCACGGTCCTTGATGGTGTCGCGCTTGTCGTGCTCTGCCTTTCCCTTGGCCAGCGCAATTTCACACTTGATCTTGCCCGCTTTCCAGTGCAGGTTGAGTGGCACCAGCGTGTAGCCTTTTTGCTCCACTTTGCCAATCAGGCGCTTGATCTCTTCGCGGTGCATCAAGAGCTTCTTGGTGCGCACCTTGTCCGGGCTGATGTGGCTGGAGGCGGTGCCGAGCGGGTTGATCTGCAGGCCAATGACAAACAACTCGCCGTTGCGGATCACAACATAACCGTCCGTCAATTGGACCTTTCCCGCGCGCAAGGACTTGACCTCCCAGCCTTCAAGAACCAGCCCGGCCTCAAAACGCTCTTCAAAAAAATAGTTGTAGGCCGCCTTTTTGTTGTCGGCAATGCGGCTGGCTGTTTCAGGTTTTTTGGCCATAAAGTTGAAGTGGATTTGTAAGGGCTGCGACGAAGCGGTGCGAACAAGCCTTGCTTACAATCCCGCGCAGGCCCCTATTCTATGAAAACCGTCACCAAGTCTGTTCTGATCTGGTACAGCCCGTCTGAAATGTATGTTCTGGTGACGGATGTCGATCAATACCCCAAGTTTCTGCCCTGGTGTGATCGGGCACGGGTGGTGCTCGCCGATGCCAGCGGGATGCTTGCCGAAATCGGCATTTCTTTCAGTGGCATCCGTCAGACTTTTACCACGCGTAACGAACATGTTGTCAACCGTCAGGTGTCGATCAAATTGGTGAACGGCCCGTTTTCCAGACTGGATGGGCAGTGGAATTTTGTCCCGATTGGCGACGCTTCAGAGCGCGCCTGCCGCGTCGAACTGACGCTCCATTACGGCTTTGACAGTGCCGCTTTGAGCAAACTCGTCGGGCCCGTGTTTGACAAGATTGCAGCCAGCATGGTCGATGCGTTTGTCAAGCGAGCGCAGCAAGTGTATGGCTGATGAGTGCGAACTCTCGGTGACGGTGATCTACTCACCGGCAGCGCGGCAGGTGAAAGAAATCAAGCTGCGTTTGCCTCCCAACAGCACGCTAAAGCAGGCGCTGCAAGCCAGTGGCTTGCCGCCCTTGCTGGCGCTACTAAACCAGCCCAAGGTGCCCGTCGGTGTCTGGGGTCGAAAGTTTGGCTTAAATCACGTGCTTCGGGACCATGATCGTGTCGAGGTCTATCGCGAACTCAGTGTGGATCCCAAGCTAGCGCGCCGGGCCCGATTTTCCAAACAAGGTGCGCGCACAGCCGGTCTTTTCGTCAAAAGGCGAGCCGGTGCCAAGGCCGGCTATTGAATGCCTTACTGACAGTCAGAATTGATGATGGCCTGAATGCGCTGTAGTTCGCCCGCGCGTGCCGCTGAATTCATCAATTCGCGCTCACCTTTTTCATTGAAACGGGCAATCGGCGCACCCGAATCCAAGCCGGCTTTGGCTTGCTTGGCGCGCGCACAGTTTTCAACTTTGGCCTTCAGCACATTTTGTTCATCCTCATTGCGCTTGGCCAGCAGTGCTTCTTGGGCGCGCTTCTTTTTCTCTGCCAGGTCTCGATCGACGCCGCTGAGTTTCGGGGCGCTCGCGCCGACCTGCGCCGCTGACGCGCCAGCCAGAGCGCCGCTGGCCGTTGATTCGCCGGAAACGTTTGTGCCGCGCGAGCCGGGTCTCTTCACAATATTTTTGTCAGGCACATCTGACGATGGCGCACGGTCGCTGAACACGCGGCGTCCGTCTTTGTCAGTCCATTGCCATTGCGCAACAGCGGTCACGGAAGTGACCCCAATCACGCAACTTAACAAGAAATTGAAAATCTTCATGAGTGGAGTTTAGCGCGCCGTCGCTCCGCTTGTCTGGCAAAGGCCACCGCCAGGCTTTTTTTTAACAGTTTCAGCACGCTATTTGGCCTTGGGGAGGCGCGGGTACAATCGCGAATTTGGAGCTTAGACCATGCGCCTGATCGGTAAAGCGCTCACCTTCGACGACGTGTTGTTGGTGCCAGCATACTCCCAAGTCCTGCCCAAGGACACATCCCTCGCCACCCGTTTCACACGCAACATTGCGCTTAATTTGCCCCTGGTCTCCGCCGCCATGGACACTGTCACAGAGTCGCGACTGGCCATTGCAATTGCGCAGGAGGGCGGTATCGGTATCGTGCACAAGAACATGACGCCGCAGCAACAGGCAGCCAAGGTAGCCAAGGTGAAACGCTACGAGTCCGGTGTTTTGCGCGACCCGGTGGTCATCACCCCGCAGCACACGGTGCGTCAGGTGATGGATCTGTCGGCGCAACTCGGCGTCTCGGGCTTTCCGGTCTGCGACGGCGGCAAGGTGGTGGGCCTGGTGACCGGGCGCGACCTGCGCTTTGAGACCCGCTATGACCTGCCCGTGAGCCACATCATGACGCCGCGCAGCAAGCTCATCACGGTGCCCGATGGCACCACCCTGACACAGGCTAAAGTGCTGCTTAATCAATACAAGATCGAACGCCTGTTGGTCGTCAATGATGCCTTTGAACTCAAGGGTCTGATTACGGTCAAAGACATTACCAAGCAAACCACTTTTCCCAACGCCGCGCGCGACGCGCAAGGCAAGCTGCGCGTTGGCGCGGCCGTTGGGGTCGGCGAGGGGACCGAGGAGCGGGTGCAAGCCCTGGCGCGTGCCGGGGTTGATGCAATTGTGGTGGATACCGCGCACGGCCACAGCCAGGGCGTCATCGAGCGGGTGCGCTGGGTCAAGAAAAATTTCCCGCAGATTGAAGTCATTGCTGGCAACATTGCGACCGGCGCGGCCGCCTTGGCACTGGTTGAAGCCGGTGCCGATGCGGTCAAGGTGGGCATCGGCCCGGGCTCCATTTGCACCACGCGCATTGTGGCGGGTGTGGGCGTGCCCCAGATCATGGCGATCGACAGCGTGGCGAACGCACTGCAGGGAACCGGTATACCGCTGATTGCCGACGGCGGCATTCGTTTTAGCGGCGATATTGCCAAAGCCATTGCCGCCGGTGCCAGTACCGTGATGATGGGTGGCATGTTTGCAGGGACTGAAGAGGCACCGGGTGAAGTGATTTTGTTCCAGGGCCGCAGCTACAAAAGTTACCGTGGCATGGGCAGCATTGGTGCCATGCAGCAGGGCAGTGCCGACCGTTATTTTCAGGAAAGCACCAGTGGCAACCCGAATGCCGACAAGCTGGTACCTGAAGGCATTGAGGGCCGCGTGCCCTATAAAGGCTCCATGGTCTCTCTCATTTACCAAATGGCCGGCGGTCTGCGCGCCAGCATGGGCTATTGCGGTTGCGCCACGATCGAAGAGATGCAAGCCAGGGCCGAATTCGTCGAGATTACCACCGCCGGTATTCGCGAAAGCCATGTGCATGACGTGCAGATCACCAAGGAAGCACCGAATTACCGGGCTGACTAGTTTTTGAGACCGTTGCAATTGTTTGGCCATGATTGACCCAGATTCATTCCGTGCGCTGCTGAAGCACTTGGGTTTTATTCAAGACCACAGTGCCATGTCGGCCGTATGGCGCAAACCACCAGCACCGCTGCCCCCGCCAAAAAACAAGTCATTTTGAAAAAGTATCTGTAAATCACCTCGCCTGATAAAGGACACCCCATGTTGCTTGAACAACTTCGCCAATTGAAAGATCCATTGAACAACTTGGCGCATCAATATGGTGCGAGTCATTTGCGGGTGTTTGGCTCGGTTGTGCGAGGTGAAGAAACACCTGAGAGTGATGTGGATTTTTTAGTTGAATTACCGCGTGGTTATGACCTGTTTTTGCAACGTCTGCCTTTGACGCAACAGCTCGCTGATCTGCTCCGGCGCAGGATTGATCTGGTGCCAGAACATGAACTTAGTCCGCACATCCGCCAACAGGTGCTACGGGAGGCGATTGCTTTATGAGCAAGGCATGGCAGACCTATGCGCATCACATTCTGGATGCGATTGCGAAAATTGAGCGCATCCAAAAGCGCGGGGATATGACGCAGGATGAGATGTTGTACGACGCGTCATTGCGTAACTTGCAAACCCTGTCTGAAGCCACGCAGATGTTGCCAGAGCCTCTAAAAGCACAATTTCCCGACATTCCCTGGCGCGAAATCAGCGATTTCCGAAATATTCTGGTTCACAACTATTTGGGTGACCTTGATGCCCTAGCCGTAAAAAGCGTGATAGATCGTCACCTTCCCGAGTTGGCGCGGTGCCTGCAAGCGATGTTGGCGTTGAATGCCAACTCTCCTTCTTGATCTGGCTTGATTTCCATGTCCCATCAAAAAATCCTCATCCTTGACTTTGGCTCCCAGGTAACGCAACTGATTGCCCGGCGAGTCCGCGAAGCCCATGTGTTTTGCGAGGTGCATCCCTGTGATGTGACCGACGATTGGCTTCGTGCTTATGCCGGGGATGGCAAGCTGAAGGGAATTATTCTCTCTGGCAGCCACGCCAGCACCTATGAAGAACACGATTTGCGGGCGCCGCCGCTGGTCTATGCGCTGGGTATTCCGGTGCTTGGCATTTGCTACGGCATGTTCACCATGGCGGTGCAACTCGGCGGGCTGGTCGCGCCCAGCAACAAGCGCGAGTTCGGTCATGCTGATGTGCGCGCCCACGGCCACACCCAACTGCTCGAAGGTATTCAGGACTACAGCACGCCGATGGGCCACGGCATGCTTAAAGTGTGGATGAGCCACGGCGACAAGGTGACCGAACTGCCGCCCGGCTTCAGGCTGATGGCCAGCACCGACAGTTGCCCGGTAGCGGGCATGGCCGACGAAGAACGGCGCTTTTACGGCGTGCAGTTTCATCCGGAAGTCACGCACACCGCACGCGGTGCGGCGCTGCTGGAGCGCTTTGTGCTCGACATCTGTGGCACGCGGGCGGATTGGATCATGGGTGACTACATCAGCGAAGCAATTGAGAAGATTCGCGCCCAGGTTGGCAAGGAAGAAGTCATTCTGGGCTTGTCCGGCGGGGTCGATTCGTCGGTGGCAGCAGCGCTGATTCAGCGTGCCATTGGCGAACAGCTGACCTGCGTCTTTGTCGATCACGGCTTGTTGCGCCTGAACGAGGGTGACCTGGTGATGGAGATGTTTGCCGGCAAGCTGCACGCCAAGGTGATCCGGGTCGATGCGGCCGAGCAGTTCCTTGGGCAGTTGATTGGCGTGCGCGACCCGGAGCTCAAGCGCAAAATCATCGGGCGTGAATTTGTAGAGGTTTTTAAGGCGCAAGCCCTTGCGCTTACTTCTCAGAATGCTACTAAATCAGATGCAAATGGGAGTCGCCCCGGCGCCACGTGGCTGGCGCAAGGTACCATTTACCCGGATGTGATTGAGTCCGGTGGGGCCAAAAACAAGAAGGCGGTGGTCATCAAGAGCCACCACAACGTGGGCGGGCTGCCCGAGCAGTTGGGTCTGAAACTGCTGGAGCCGCTGCGCGAATTGTTCAAGGACGAGGTGCGCGAACTCGGTGTGGCGCTGGGACTGCCGTATCACATGGTGTATCGCCATCCGTTTCCAGGGCCGGGTCTGGGCGTGCGCATTCTGGGCGAAGTCAAAAAAGAATACGCCGACCTGCTGCGCCGCGCCGACGACATCTTCATGCAGGAGTTGCACAACTTTGTCGATGAGGCCAGCGGCAAGAGCTGGTACGAGCTCACCAGTCAGGCCTTCACCGTCTTCTTGCCGGTCAAAAGCGTGGGCGTCATGGGCGACGGTCGCACCTACGATTACGTGGTGGCGCTGCGTGCCGTGCAGACCAGTGACTTTATGACCGCAGACTGGGCCGAGCTGCCGTACGCCTTGCTCAAGAAAGTATCGAGTCGAATCATCAACGAAGTGCGCGGCATCAATCGCGTCACCTACGACGTCTCAAGCAAGCCACCGGCCACCATTGAGTGGGAGTGAAAATTAATGTACATGCCCACCCAGTTCAATGCAACAGACCGGTCGGTGGCGGCTGACTTGATGCGCAGGTATTCGTTTGCCAGCCTGATCAGTGTTGATGAGGTCGGTCTGCCCTTTGTGACGCATTTACCACTGCACTTGGAACAACATCGCGTGGCCGGCGCTGGGGGTGAAGCCTGGGCGCTGATGGGTCACGTTGCCAGGGCCAATCCGCATTGGCGCTACCTGCAGGCACGGCCGCAGGCGCTGGTCACCTTCATGGGACCGCACGCTTACCTGTCGCCCAGCGTCTATCCGGACCTGAAGCGCGTACCAAGCTGGAACTACCTGGCTGTGCATTGCACGGTGCAGGCCAGGTTGCTTGACGATGCTCCGGCCAAGGAAGAGTTGCTGCAAAAGCTTATCTATCAGTTTGAGCCGCCGTACGCAGCGCAGTGGCAGGCCCTGGACGCCGCGTTTACCGAGAAAATGCTCAATGCCATCGTCGGCATGGAACTGCGCGTGACCGATCTGCAATGCAAGCTCAAACTCAACCAGCACCGCAGTGAGTCGCACACGAAAATGCACGAAATGTATGCTGCGGGCAACGACGATGAGCGGGCTTTGGCGCAGTGGATGGAGCGCCTTGGGATGACGGCTCGTTGAGGCCTCTCAGATGTCTGCTATCGAAAATTTGAGCGATGCGCAAGCCATGCAGTTGGCGTTGACCCAGGCCGGCTTTGCCGCAGCGGCAGGTGAAGTGCCGGTGGGTGCCATCGTGCTGTGTGAGGCGCAGGTGATTGCCGTCGGCAGCAATGCGCCGATTGGCCAGCACGACCCCAGTGCCCACGCTGAAATTGTCGCGCTGCGCGCCGCCGCGTTGGCGCTGGGCAACTACCGGCTGCCCGATTGCGAGCTGTTCGTCACGCTGGAACCCTGTGCCATGTGCGCGGGTGCCATGCTGCAGGCCCGCCTGAAGCGCGTGGTGTTCGGCGCGAGCGACCCCAAAACCGGTGCCGCCGGTTCGGTGCTGGACCTGTTTGCCAACCGGCAACTTAACCACCAGACGACGGTGCAGGGCGGCGTGCTGGCGGCGCAGTGTGCAGCCCTGTTGCAGGATTTTTTCCAGCGCAGACGCAGCTCAGCGCGTTCGCCATGAACCCAAGCTTGAAATAATTTATATGAACAAGAAACACATCTACATTTATTCTCCCTCGGGTGCCGTGCGCGACAAGGCCGCGTTCAGACGGGGTGTGGCACGGCTCAAGACACTCGGCCATGAGGTTGAGGTGGACGCCGCCGCACTGGCCAGCCACCTGCGTTTTGCCGGTGACGATGCGACCCGGCTGGCCGCCATTCATCGAGCCGCTGCCAGTGGCGCGGATGTGGCCCTGATCTCGCGCGGCGGTTATGGGCTGACGCGCATTTTGGGCGGTATCGATTACAAGGCAGTAGCCAGGGCCATTGACAAGGGAACGCACTTCGTTGGGATCAGTGATTTCACCGCCTTTCAATGCGCCGTGCTGGCTCGCAGCGGTGCCACCACCTGGTCCGGTCCGGCACTGTGCGAAGGTTTTGGCGCGGCCGATACAAGGGACGGCGCAGCCGGTCAGAGTCACGGCGCAGGGCAGGGCGGCAACGAGATCATGGAGGCCTGTTTTGACGACCTGATCTGTGACTGCGGCGAGGGTGCAGGCTGGCGTCAGGCTCGGGAGGTAACCAAGGATACTACTAATTCAATAGCTTCTCATGCAGATGCAACGGGGACTGGAAGCCAATTTGTTATAAAGAAATCGGTGTTGTGGGGTGGCAATCTGTCGCTCCTGAGCGCGCTCCTTGGCACCCCGTATTTTCCCAACATTAAAGGCGGAATCCTGTTTCTGGAAGAAGTGGCGGAGCACCCTTACCGGATTGAACGCATGCTCACGCAACTGCTTTACGCCGGCATTCTGGGACGTCAAAAAGCGATCGTGCTGGGTCAATTCACGCAGTTCAAATTAACGCCGCACGACCGCGGCTATAAAATGCAAAGCGTGCTTGACTGGCTGCGCCGGCAAGTCAAGATCCCGGTCCTGACCAACCTTCCTTTTGGTCATGTGGCGACAAAAGTGCTGCTGCCCGTGGGAGCCAAAACCGATCTGCTGGTTGAAGGACGCGACGCTTGGCTCATTTGGGGCCACGCACGATAATCATCAATCTTTCGCTTGGCCGATGACCTAAACTCTAGCTCTAGTCAAAAAACGGAAAAAGCTCGGAATGAGTGTGCATACGACCGTCGTATTTACCGACCTTTACGGCAGCACAAGTGCTTTTGAAGCCTTGGGCAACGCGCAGGCAACACTGGCGGTGACCCGTATCACCACCTGGATTGCCAAGGTGGTCAAGTCCCACGGGGGCCGCGTTGTCAAGATGCTGGGCGATGGCGTGCTGGCCTTGTTTGACAAGAATTCTTGCGCCATCGACGCGGTTGTGGAGATGCAGCGCACGCATCAAAAGCGCAAATCCCAATTTGAACCGGCCAAATTCATGCCGATCCGCATTGGCGTGGCCAGCGGCGATGTGGAAATCGTGGCCGGCGACTGCTACGGCGATGCGGTCAATGTGGCCTCAAGGCTGAGCGACTTGTCAGGACCGTTCCAGATTTGGGCCAATAGTGCCGCCTTGGATGGCGCCAGCGAGGCCAATGGTGTGCGCTTTCGCATTCTGGGCCCCATCAGCATCCGGGGACGCGCGGAACCTTGCACGGTCTATCAGGTTGATTGGCAGGAGGATGTGACCTCCGATTTTCTGACCATGCAGGCCGATCTCGACCCCACGCAAGATGGTCTTGAGGTCGATGTTCTGGGAGGCCAGATCGAGCTGGGCTGGCTCGACAAGCACAAGACCTACAAGTCGTTTGAACTACCGATTCATATTGGGCGCATGCGCCAGGCTGATTTCGTCGTCAATGATCCACGGGTGTCGCGTACGCATGCCCGGGTTGACTGGCGTAACGGCAGCGTAATGTTGATCGATGTCAGCTCCTACGGGTGCTGGGTCCGATTTTCGGGCGCTGGCTCCGACCTGGTACTCCGGCGTGAAGAATGCGTTCTACACGGGCGTGGCGAGATCGCGCTGGGCTCATCATTCGCCGACCTGAGTGCACCAACGGTCAGCTTTTCAGTTTCCTGACCGAGCGCACAGGCTAGTTCGTAATCAAAAGATTGACGGTTGCCACTTGCACCGAATCGTAGGTCGATGTTGCGATCAAGGTAATGGGAATCGGCCTCTGCAACAGGTAGGGAGCGTAAGTATCCAGAACCACGGCGTACGAGCTCAACGTGGTTGCGGTGATGTCCGCGCCTGCATAGTGCAACTGCACGCCGCCGCTTATTACGCTACCACCGACGTACATTGTCCAAACAACAGGTTCGCCCGCATCAAATATTATCGACTTGCCAACCGGTACGGCGAGGTCAAGCGAACCGCCTGAAGCGACGAGCGTATCACTGAAAAACTGGCCACCGACTGTTACGCCAATGTTGAAATTTCCGGTCGTGCCGACATCGCTGCCGCCACCGCATGCGCTCAGCAGGAGGGCTGCCATGAGCGTCGCGACCGCCATTCTGACTCGATGTTTGCCAATGCGCTGGGGCGGCATCCCGGTCTGGCTTTGAGCCGCATCCGTTTGATTGCTGAACATAAATGCCTTTCGTAGTAAACGTTGTCTCAAGCGTTTTCAAATTCTTGAGCGAAATTTCCCGGCGGTCCGTGCGGTAGAGCGCATACGAAGACATCTGTTGCCGGAATGTAACTTAACATAATATACAGACAGTTGCCAGCACTCAAGGTCACCGGGCGATTTTAGGCCGCTCTGCCTGTCCGGTGTTTTTTCTTTCCATCATTGGAGAAAAAACAATGACTGCTGGTGTTTGTCGTCTAGCTAAGCGCGAGTCTGGGGACCATTTCGCGGTGTATTGCGGCGCTGGTGTCTATGTACAGTCGGTTTCGTTTGATTCTGGCTTTAACTTCGTCCATTCTGGTCCGTTTGATAACGCTTTGCGCGCTTCGCGTTCGGTGGCTGTTGCGGCGCTTCACATTGCGCGCCGGGCCGGGTTGAATGCGTGGCTCGTGCGTCATCCTGGCGCATCAATCCAGGGGGCGGCGTGATTGCGGGGGGCCTGGGCTTGCGTCCGTCGCGGCTGTTTGCGTTTTGCACACAGTTAACGCATCCGGCGGGGTTTTGGGTGCGTGCTTGCGATGGTGAAATTTTGCCCTATCGGTCGTATTCACCTTGGCCGGGCGTGCCTGGCCGGGCGGCGGTGTTGCCAAATGGGGGCGCGCTGTGACGGCGGCGGCGGCGATCACTGCCACGCGGGCGCGCTTGCGTGAAATAGCTGACCACATACGGGCTGACATTGCGGGCCGGGTGCCGGTTTCGGCTTCGGCTTGCGAGTGGGCGCGCTTGAATTTGTCGCATCGAATGGCGGTGTTGTTGCTCTGCGGCATGGATGGGGAGCTGTCGGTACTTGCGCGGCGCTCCTGGCAGGAATTCACGCCGGTCGAAAAATCCGCTATCACGGTCGAACTGCGCTCGCTGCATCGGTCGCTAGATGACACCTATGCGCTACGAATGAGGCTCTGCTAATGGCGCGGCGTTATGTTGTTGACCAGGATGCGATTACCCGATTTCGGGCGCGCTCGCTGGTGGCAAAGTTGCGCGGGCTGTTGCCCGGCTCGTGGGGGCGACACGTTGAGATTCTGGCGGTCCATCCTGCGGGTGTGCCGGTGTGGCTTCGGGATGCGTCCTGGCTTGAACGGGTCGAAGCATTCAAGGCGAAGCACGGCGAAGCCTTGCATTGGAATTTGTCAGATTCGGATATTTGCGACAAGGCGCGCGAGTTGGCCGGGTGGTTCGGGGAGTTGATGGAACTGAAAAACCCGGACTGCTGCGATGCTGAAAAGCTCGATAAAGTGTGCGCGGTCTGTGACTTGGTGGGGGTTGATTACCCGGTGGCAATTTCGGCGCTTGGCGCGGTGAATCGGGTTTTGTCAGATGTGTGGTGGCGGCGCGTGCTTCGGCGCAAGGTGGCGCGCGTGGTAGAGGCCGGGGCGATCAAGTTGGGCGTGGTGAACCGGCGCGAGGGTGGCTATGCTTCGGCGGATGCCGTCGCGCGGCGTGGCGCTCAGATCAAGCGAAACGCGGCAATGATGGAAAAAACCCTGCTGAAAAATGAGGCCGGGCAGGTGTTCACCTTGTCAGAATTGGCGAAGCGATCAACGGCCAATCCTGAAATTCGGGGCGGTGAATTGATGGTGCGGATTCGGGGTTGCGAGGAATACGCCACGGCGGCGGGTCATGTTGGCTACTTTGTAACGCTGACTTGTCCGAGTCAATTCCATGCAGTGCAGAGTGGTGGTAAAGGGCCGCGCGCTGTCATGCGTCAAAATCCAAAATATAACGGGATCAGCACGCCACGCGATGCGCAGTTGTGGCTTCGGGGTGCCTGGGCGCGCGTGCGTGCGGCGTGGGCGCGTGCGGGCGTCCTTGCGTATGGGTTCCGGGTGGCTGAACCGCATCATGATGGCTGTCCGCACTGGCACTGTCTGTTATGGTTTCAAAGCGATGGGCAAGCGATAGCGGCGCTCCAGGTGGTCGGGCGTCATTGGCTCGCGGATGGTGGCGCGGTCGAAGCGTTTGAGAGTCGCGCGGACGTGCTGACTTTCAAGGGTGGGGCCGGTGCCACGCATGAGCCGGGCGCGCTTAAAAACAGAGTGAATATCAAACGAATGATCAAGGGCGGCGCGGCGGGCTATGTTGCCAAGTACGTCGCAAAAAATATCGGGCATTTTGACGTGGGCGTACACCTTGACGGGTTGGAAGTTGACACGCGAGAGGTGAAGGGATGGGAAAGGGTCGATGCCTGGGCGGCAACGTGGGGAATCCGGCAATTTCAAGCCATTGGTCAACCGTCTGTCACGGTCTGGCGCGAGTTGCGGCGGGTCACTAAGGATCAAGTAGAACTGGCGCGCGTGCGGGGGGATAAGGTCGCGGACAAAATATGGCAGTCAACGCAAAAGATCGGCGGTTTGGGTGCGGACTGGTGCCGATACATGATGCATCAAGGCGGCGTGTGCCTGGGGCGTGCGGGCTTTGCGGTGCGCTCTGCTTTTCGGGTCACGCCGGACCATGTGAACGGGTACGGCGAAGCGTTCACGCAAAAGCGAATCATCGGATGCGCGATGCCGTCCGGGCGCGTGCTGGTGTCTAGACGTCAAGCGTGGCAGCACGTCGGGGCGGATGTTGAGTTGCAGTCAAGCGGTGAGCGCGAAGCGCGCGGCGCGCCTTGGACTGGTTTCATTAACTGTACGGCGCGCCTTGGGGGAACCCTTCGCGCGGCGCTTTTGTCGCTTGATTTGAAGGGGGTCCGGTATGGAGTGGTCAATAGCTGTTGAATTGGAGCGTTACGCGGTGGGCGCGGGCGAGTGGGTGTGGGTAAAAACCGGCTTTGTGATGCGAGTCTCTGGGGCGGTGTTGCTGCTTGACGGTGTTTTGCGCCTTGACGGCGCAGTAAAGGTGAATTGATATGTTTGATTTATTGACGCATGAAACTTTGGGCGCGGAAGTGCCCACGCCTCTACCTGGCCGGGTGATTCTGTTTGCCAATTCTGCGGGGACCATGTGCGCAAAATTGCCCGATGGCTCGGTGTCGGTCGTTCGCGGTGAACCTGGGCCTGCTGGTCAATCCAATACGCCGGGGCCGATTGGGCCGCAGGGTGCGCAAGGCGCGCAGGGCGCGCAGGGTCCGCAAGGTGTCCAGGGCGTGCCGGGGCCTGCTGGTGTGGTGGGGCCGTCAGTGGCTTTGTCGGTCGGTGCGTATGCAATTCTCAAGGCTTCGGACAATGCCTTGGGTCTGGTCGTTGGCTCTGCTGTCGTGTCGAATGGCGAAAACCTATCGTATTCAACAACCGGCGCAACGGGTTCTACAAGCGTGCCAAGCGGCCAACTGTGGCGATACATGGGCGGCGTGTACGCCTCAAGCTCTGCGTATTTATTCCAGCGTGTTTCTTAACCAGGTGCGATCATGCCAACACCACATCAATTGAATGCGTCGTTTACATATGTCGCGAGTGAAGCGGTCCGGCTGAACACTGGGACAGACACTTTTCAGAAAACGCTGGTCGTTACTTTGTGGGACGTCGCTAAATCAGCGAACCGGGCGCGGGCGTCGGCGCGCTTCAATGTTTCGGTGTCGATGCCGTGGAGCGTGTTGCCTTGGACTGGTGACGTGCTGCTAGTTGACTCGCGCGGCTATGGCGTCAAGTGGCAATGGTCCGATGTTGGCCGGTGGCTCTCTCGGTCGCTGTCGGGTGCGGTCTGTGGGGTCACTATTCAGATAAAGAACGGCGCGCCAATTCCGGTTAAGTGGAGCGCGGACCGGGTATCGGCTTCGGTCGCGCGGGTGGCCGCCATTGATGGCGCGGCGGTGCTTGCGGACGCGGGCGCGAAGCTGGCAAGCGTGGCCGGGTGGGCTGTCAGTGAACGGCGAAGCTCGGTTATCCTGGCCGCGTGGAATATGCAGCAAGCGGCGGCGGCGCTGCGGGTCGCTCAGGCGGTCCAAGCCGGGGGCGCGTGGGTTGATGCGGACGTGGTGCCGATGCCTGATCCGTCCGTTTTGCCCCCGGTTGACCCACCCCCGGTTGACCCGCCCCCGGTTGACCCGCCCCCGGTCGATTCAACCGGAATTGAGAATGCGCCATTGCTGGCCGTCGGCTCTGTTGTCGGTGGGGTATTTGCTAATAAAGCGGATGTGGATTATTTCAAAATTTCGGTTTCTGATCCAAATCCGTTGAATTTGATCTTCTCGGGGGTGGGTGCCACGCCTCCAGACAATTATTCGTTCTTCTTTATTGACCCGTCCGGCGCTTCGGTCCAATTCGTTACAAATTGGCAGGGCTACATGGGTTTTTATACGTTCACGCCTAATCTGTTCGGGGACTATTTTTTAGTTGTTCAGCAAGGTGACGGCGTGGGTTATGACAACGCGGGCTATGAGGTGGGGCTATCGGCGGCGTTTTGAAAATCAGAGATAAGGCGGAGCGGTCTTGTTCTTTTCTTTTGATTGGGGTGAAAAAATGAGTACGAAAAACAATGCTTTGGTAACTGCGGCGGCTTTGGCTTTGGGCGTGACTTTGACTGCTGGCGCGAAGCCGGTTTGTGAGGGTCTGTTGAATGATTGGGCTTGCTCGGGCTTCGGGATTGCCGAAGTTGACAAGTATGGCCGCGTGATGGTGATTGCCACTGTTGACGATGGAACCGGCGCAAAAACGCGGGTCGTCGCTGATTCGCTGGGCAATGCGCGCGTGTATTCCAGTGCTGATCAGGCGGTCGCTTTGTCCAAGCGTGCCAAGCTGGCATCCGGTGTCACGGTGGCCTATGTCCGTATGGACAAGGTGTCAACGGTGGGCGATCCGATTTTGGCTTTGAAGTCAAAGTACAAAGCCTTCAAAACCGAAGCGGCGACGGCGCTCAAGCAGTCGAACATTGTCACGGCCAAGGTGTCGGCGGCGGTGGCTTTGGGTTGGGATACCGCAACGGGCACGCCTGAAAACGCGGAATATCTCGATTTGGTCGAGCGTGGCGCGTCAATTGGTGAATGGAAGGCATTCATTGATGCCAAGGTGGTCGAACTGGCGGCGTCGTTGACTGCTGCTGGCATTGATCCGCTGACGGTTGTTTAACCGTGGCTTCGCGTTCGCTAGATGACCTGGCGGATGACGTTCGGGCGCTGGCGCTGGCATTCCTTGCGGAGTGCCGTGCCGGTGGCCTTGATGCGCTGGTCTATTGCACGCTGCGAAGCTGTTTCGAACAGGATCAACTATTCGCGATTGGCCGCACGGTGCCGGGCCGGATTGTGACTTGCGCGCGGGGTGGGCAAAGTCTGCATAACCCGGATGACCAGGGCAGGGCGCGGGCCTTTGACGCGGTGCCGTTGATTTGTGGCAAGCCTGCGTGGTCGGATGCGGCAACTATTTACAGCATGGGTCACTGTGGTGAGCGGGTCGGGCTTGAATGGGCCGGTCGGTGGGGTGGCAAGCTGCGCGAAAACGTACATTTTCAAAAACAAAATTGAGGGGTTAACAATGGACCCGTTTGTAATCTTTTCGGCGCTAGGGCCGCTGGTGTTAGACCTGGGAAAATCTCTAATCGCAAAATTCATCGGTGCCGATTTCAAACCGGCAAACCTGGCGGATTATTTGGCGATGCAAAAAGCGGACATCGAAAAATTCAGGGCCATGAATGAAGCGGGGGGCGTGAATCCGTCCTATCCGTGGGTTGAAGCTGTCATCCGTTTGCAGCGTCCAGCGGTGGCCTTGATAGCTCTGTCGGTGTGGGCCTACACGCGGCTAAATGGCGCGTCAAGCGATGCCGTGGACAATTTCGCGGGCGCGGTCGGGTTCTATCTGTTCGGGGACCGGACGCTGTTCTATATCAGGGGCAAAAAATGACGCTTGATTCTGGATTCATTCTTGATTTTGTGATGGCGCTGGCCGCGTGCGCGGGGACATATGCGGCGATCCGGTCGGACCTGGCGCGCTTGCATGAGCGGGTGGAAACTGCGCTCAAAAGTGCAGAGCGCGCACACGTCCGCATTGATGCCATGAAGGGGGGCTAAAAATGCCGTTGCCTTTACTTTTGGTGCCGCTGGTGCCGTGGCTTGCCGGGGTGTTTGGTAAGCTGGCCCTTACTGGTGCCGGTGTGGGTTTGGCGGCGATTTCTTACGAGGAAGTAAAGCGAAAATTCAATGACATCGGGCCGGTCGCAATACAGGATGCATTTGAAAAAATGGGCGTCCAGATTGACGCCACGCATCCAATCGGTGACGAAGCGATTACTGCGGCGATCAATGCGGCGTTTTTGACCGATGCGGGTTTTCAGCTTGAAAGTGTGTTTGATCGTGAAAAGATAAAGCGAAGCCTGAAAAACGTAGCTATTAAAAAAGTAGCTGAAAGTTTCGGCTTTACGGACGTGTCCAGCGAAGTTGATTTGCGCGAAAAGCTGCAGGGGTGGGTCGGCGGTGAAGTGGTGGCACAGTTGACAAGTGAAGCGGGCGCGGTAATTGATGCGGCTAACCCGTCGCCCCACATTCAAAAAGTGATTGCCACGGCGCAAAAAAAATTAGATTGGAATACGCCGGTTGACTTGTCGCCACAGGGCGCGGCGAATCGCCTGGCACAGTCAAAATACCGACACTCGCATAAGCGAACCTGGGTTCTGAGGGGTGGGGCATGAAAAACCTAAAAATCGCGGTCGAGCGTGGCAAGGACGGCGCGCTGTGGGACATTTATACAAGCATCCGTGACGCAATGGACCGGGGCGACACGGTGAGTGAAGCTGTGCAGCGTGAAATTGCGGACCGGACCATAGCCAAGTATCAAAAACACATCGCGGCGGCGTTTCGGCGTTACGGCTTCCCGTTGCAGGATGGCGAGGAAATCAATTCGGACGTGTTGCTGCGCTTGATCAATGAGCGGGCCAATGTCAACGTTGAACACTTGACGGCGGATGGCTTGCGGTTGGGCTTTGATGCGGCAATTTCGGCTAAGGTGTCTGAGCTGTTGGGCGTCCAGGTTGATACGGTGCAAAATTTCGATCTGGTCAAACAGGCGCTGATTTCGTCCGCTGTTGAATCAGTGCAGTCTGGCCGGGCTTCAAAATTGATGACCAGGGCCGCCATAAAAAGAGTGCAGGCGGTCAAAGCGTGGAAAGTGGGCAACGTGCCAAAAGTTGACCGGGCAGACTATCTAAACCGCTGGTATCAGAAAAAATATCGCAGGTCGCATGTTGGAGTGTGGCGAAGCCTCTAATTTTCGGCAAAATTCCGGGCCGGGTCATTATTGCTAAACTGCCTAAAAAAACACGCAAAACAACGCGGTCATTATTGCTAATTTTCCGGGGAAAAAATCAATTTTCAAAGGGTCATTATTGCTAATTTTCGGCTTTAGAGTTGAATTCCGGCGGGGCCATTATTGCTAATGCCGGGGGGTGTCCTGGCGGGCTGAATTTTGAACCCCGATGTTTTCAGGTGGGCGCTGGTTGTTGGCCGGGTGGGTGTACCAAAAACCGACTTGAAGCGTTATATATGCCACTTGGCGCGCTGTGTGTGTAGTTGTTTTGCTCGCAACTGCATTCATTAAAAGCCTGAAATTGAATGGCTAAACGGCCAATCGAGGTTTTCTAACTTATAAAGATTTGGACTGTATATGATCAGATGGGTTTCTGTTCTACTTTTTGTGGGCCGCTGCAAGCAAGGCAAAATTGATAACGGGTTGGGGCCGGTGGCTTTTGCTGGCCGGTTACTTGTTGGGCGTGGTGGTGGATGGTTTTCTGTGGATTGAAATTGAACGATTCATGGACCGACGCGGTTCATTGTGAAAAACCGAAGCGAAGCATTCACGCCTGGCGCATTCATTCAAATTGGGCGCGCTGGTGGCGCGCGGTGCGTCAATTCATTGCTCAGAATTTCAGTGAATTTGAAAAATTGGCTCGTTCATTGCCAACGGTGTCGAGTTGGCTATTTTGAGGTCTGCAAGCTCGCTTTGAAGTGCTGAAATTACCTGTGAAAGCCTGCTGACTTCCTGCTCTGAACTGTTGACCAGTCGGCGCAAGTAAACCGACGCTTGTTCGCTGTGGGCGCAAGTGTTTGAGAGTCCAGCGGGCGATTCATGCCATAAAGCATAAACAACGGCGCGCGGCGGGTTGGCTTTGCCTTTGATCCAGCGGGAAAGCGTGTTTTCGGTCACGTCCAAAAAGCGCGCAACAACCTTTAATTTTCGGTCCGATGGAATGGGCAGGCTGTCGAAAACGTCGCCTAACTGTTGCGATCCGTACACGTTAGCGGCAAAAAATAGCATAGTGGGGCCTTGTCCTGGGGTATAGTCCAAGGGCCTTCGGTGTTGGCGGTTGAATGTGATTGTGTGACTTAACATAATATACATCGTATGAAGTACAGTCACAGATCAAATTACAGGAAAACCTGTCCCCATGACCCTGACAGCCGCACCCAGCTTGGCCAACGCCTGCACTATGCCCGTCTCAAGCTGGGCTGGAGCATCGAGGCTGCCGGGAAATATTTTCAGGTCACGGATCGCACTTGGCATAACTGGGAAAACGGCTTGCATCGCATACCGTTCGCAGTGTACAAGCTGGCGCGCGTTCTGGCGCGCCTGGAACTGCCCGGCGAGGCGTGGGCGGGCTGGCGGCTTGAGGGCTCAGCCTTGATCACGCCCGAAGGTCGCCAGATCAGGCCGCAGGATGGCACCTGGTGGTCCTTGCTGGTGCGCCGGGCCGCTGGGTTCGACGCGGCCTACAACGAAGCGGCCACGCTGCGCAAATTGTTGATTCAGGTCAAAGGCACGGTATCGGACACGGCCAGCGCAAGCGGCGAAGCCGCAGCGCTGCCGGGGCCGGATGCCGTGGGGCTTGTCCCATATAAAACAACCCTTGATTCAACAACTATTCAGACATCAAATCAACATCAAAATGATGTCATAATCGAGTCATGGCCTATTCTCTGCGACTCCCCGACACCCTTGACGCCGCTGCACGCGCCAAGGCCGATTACCTCGGCATCAGCCTTAACGCCCTCGTCTGTGTTGCCTTGGACGCCTACCTGCGGCATCCAGTTGACGCACCAGCGCCCACCGGTCAGCCCGCACCGCTTGTCCAAAATCCATCTAAAACAACTTCTCCCAGTGCAGAGCCCGCCAAGCTCTCCCGCGCCGAAAAGCAGGCCCGCTATGAAAAAGAGAAGGCTGAGCGACAAGCACTGTTCAAGTCCAGATAGCCAAAGTGCAAGGGCTGCGGCGGCCCAGGCCGCCGAGCAGCCGAGCACGCCAAGGGGAGCCCCATGAGCGCCCTGCATGCTGCCGTGAACGCCCTCAACGACCGATTGATCGCGGCTGATTCCATCGGGGAAGCGCTTGACCTGGCGGGCGGTGAAGCGCCGCCGGCATGGGTGCACGTCTATCGCAGCCAGGTCGAAGCCATTCGGGAAGCTGCCGAAGCGGTCGAAACGCTCATCGCTACGGGGGCAACATGAGCACGTTCACGGATCGCCTTTACACGACCTGGCTCAAGGCCAACGGGTGTCATCAGAGCCGTCGGGGGTATGGGGCGCAGCCCCATGCAAGCGAAGCGAAACGGCGGGAGGGATACCCGACCGGCCAACGTGTGTCGCCTGCAACCCCGAGGCCGCAGCGCCCTGCCCGGCCTATGCCGACCACGGGTACAACTTCGCGCAACGGGATGCCGCGTGCCAATGATGCCGCCTCGCGCCCTGAAAAACCGGCTGTTCTGCCTTCAAAACCGCCCTTTTTTTACCATGACCGGAAAAATCTTCAATCAAATCAACACGTTATGGACCTATACATCGTATGAAGTACAGTCACAGATCAAATTACAGGAAAACCTGTCCCCATGACCCTGACAGCCGCACCCAGCTTGGCCAACGCCTGCACTATGCCCGTCTCAAGCTGGGCTGGAGCATCGAGGCTGCCGGGAAATATTTTCAGGTCACGGATCGCACTTGGCATAACTGGGAAAACGGCTTGCATCGCATACCGTTCGCAGTGTACAAGCTGGCGCGCGTTCTGGCGCGCCTGGAACTGCCCGGCGAGGCGTGGGCGGGCTGGCGGCTTGAGGGCTCAGCCTTGATCACGCCCGAAGGTCGCCAGATCAGGCCGCAGGATGGCACCTGGTGGTCCTTGCTGGTGCGCCGGGCCGCTGGGTTCGACGCGGCCTACAACGAAGCGGCCACGCTGCGCAAATTGTTGATTCAGGTCAAAGGCACGGTATCGGACACGGCCAGCGCAAGCGGCGAAGCCGCAGCGCTGCCGGGGCCGGATGCCGTGGGGCTTGTCCCATATAAAACAAATCGGGATTCAACAAGTCGTCAGAGCAGTCAAAATGACGTCATAATGCAGTCATGGCCTATTCTCTACGACTCCCTGACGCCCTTGACGCCGCTGCACGCGCCAAGGCCGACTATCTCGGCATCAGCCTCAACGCCTTGCTTTGCGTTGCCCTGGACGCCTACCTGCGAAGTCCGGGAACCGCTGCTGCGCCCGGATCAGAACCAGGCCAGGAGGCTCAAAAGCCATCTAAAACAACTCCTGCCAGCGCAGCCCGCGAGCAGCCCGGCAAGCTCTCCCGAGCCCAAAAGCAAGCGCTCTACGAGGCCGAAAAGCGCAAGCGCCAGGAGTTCTTCCGGCCCAAGTAGCCCGACTTTGCTAGGGGGTGGCGCATGAATCATGTGTTTGCCGCCGTGGACAAACTGACCGATTGCATTGTGCAAGCCGACACCATCGGCCAAGCGCTGGAAGCGGCCAGCGGGGAAAACTCGCCGCCGTGGGTCTACGTGTACCGCCAGCAGGTCGAGGCCATCCGGGCCGCCTCCGAGACGCTGGAATGCCTGTTGCGGGGGGTGCCAGCATGAGCGCCTTTACTGACCGCCTCTACACGACCTGGTGCCGGGGGTATGGGGCGCAGCCCCATGACAAACGGCGTGAGGGGTACCCGAACGACCAACGAGAGCCGCACCGGGGCTGCGGACAGTGGCGCCCTGCCCGGCCTATGCCGACCACGGTTACAACTTCGCGCCACGGGATGCCGCTTGCCAATGATGCCGCCTCGCGCCCTGAAAAACCGGCTGTTCTGCCTTCAAAACCGCCATTTTTTTACCCTGACCGGAAAAATCTTCAATCAAATCAACACGTTATGGAGCTATACATCGTATGAAGTACGATGGCGCCTTCACCAGCTGCCCTTGGGCTGGCGCGCGCGGACAAAGGCGGCAATGATCTCAGCGGACTCCTGGCGGTTGGCGCGCTGGGCAAAGTCGATGGCACTTAGACCCTGCTCGTTTTTGAGCAAGGGGTCGGCACCGGCTTCGAGCAGCAATTTCACGGCCGCAGGCGTGCCGTAGTGAGCGGCCATCATCAACGGTGTGCTGCGGTTGGGCGATGCCGCGTCAATATAGGCATGGTTTTCCAGCAACAGACGCATGATCTCCAGGTGTCCGTTGGTCGCCGCGTAATGCAATGGCGTCCAGCCGGGCTTGTTCACGTCTGCGTCCCGACTGATGAGTTGCTGGCAAAGATCGGTCAGGCCCTTCAGGGCGGCCAGCATGAGCGGGCTCTCATCCTGTGCCGTACGCACTTCAATTTTGGTTTCAGGCCACAGGATCAGCACCGCCGCCACCTTGGGCGAAGCTGCCCGCAGCGCCAGGATCAGCCCTGGCGTGCCGCTTGAATCGCGCGTGTTGGCATCAAAACCCCGACCCAGCAAAGCGCTGACGGCTGGCGCATCATCTTGCTTTATGGCTGTGAAAAAATCATCATAGGAGCCAGCGTAACTAATACAATTAGTATATAAAACAATAAGATAAATAATACTCTTAAAGTTAAACATAAACTTCTCGATGGCTCCGGCCTTCATGCTAAAACCCCCTTGAACAGGGTACTGAAGTTGCGGCTTGTCAGTTCCCCAATCTGTTCAACCGGACACTGCCTGAGTTCGGCCAGGGACGCCGCGACGAATGCAACCAGTGAGGGATTGTTGGTCCTTCCCCGGTACGGCACTGGTGCCAGATAGGGGCTGTCGGTTTCAATCAGCAGGCGATCCAGCGGCACAAAGGCTGCCACGTCGCGCAGGCCTTGGGCGTTCTTGAAAGTCAAAATCCCGGAGAACGAGATGTAAAACCCCAAATCGAGTGCGGCCCGAGCCACTTCGGCCGTTTCAGAAAAGCAGTGAAAAACACCTCCGGCTGACCCGGCTGTCCCATCTTCGCCCTCCTGCCGCAGGATCGCCAGCGTGTCGCTGGCGGCCGCCCGGGTATGAATCACCAGGGGCAGCGTCAACTGGCGTGCAGCGCGAATATGGGTGCGAAAGCGCTCGCGTTGCCAGCCCATATCGGCCACGCTGCGCTCGCCCAGGCGGTAGTAATCCAGCCCGGTTTCACCAATCCCGACGACGCGCGGCAAGCGTCCCAGCGCGACAAGTTGCTGCAGGCTCGGCTCCTGCACCCCTTCGTTGTCGGGATGGACCCCCACCGTGGCCCAAAAATTGTCGTACTCAGTGGCCAGGCGATGCACCGTGGCAAATTCCTCCAACGTAGTGCAAATGCACAGCGCACGATCCACTTGCGCGACGCTCATCGCCTGACGAATCAGCGCGATTTCGGACAGCAGCTCGGGAAAATCGAGATGGCAGTGTGAATCGGTAAACATGCAATGCCCAAGATCAGTTGGACAGTCCAATAGGCAAGCGCACTTAAACTGTCTGCGTGGGTCTATCCGCGGCCATCAGCGAGCCCAGAATTTGTTCGATCTTGAGTTTGAGCAAGCGCGACTTCTCGTCGCCCGGAAACAACACGCCAACGCCCTGGGTCCGGTTGTTGGCTGCTTTGGCAGGCGTTACCCAGGCCACTTTGCCCGCCACCGGATAACGTTGGGGATCCTCTGGCAGCGAGAGCAGCACATAAATGTCGTCTCCCAGCTCATAGTCGCGCGTGGTCGGAATGAAGATGCCGCCGTGTGTAAAAAGCGGAATGTAAGCCGCATACAGGGCCGACTTTTCCCTGATCGCCAGTTGAATGACGCTGGGGCGCGGTGCCGAAGCTTGTGGGTTGGTCATATAGTGTGTCGCTAGAGCCTCGAGTTTATGGCGATTTGCGTCTGGCTGACAAGCGCCTCCAGCATTAAACCGGGTTGGAATGGGTGTTCCACCGTGCGCATGGTCTGCGTCAAGGCTTTTGACCAAGCGCTCAGGGCCGCCAGCGAAGCCGCAGCTGGCAAATCGGCTGCCGCAAAAAAGCGCGGCGCGCCGCCCACGTGTCGGGCCAGCAAATCATGACAAAGTTTGTGCAGGGCATCAACGAGCTCGGGCATCGACCAGTCCTTGACAGCGCTCAGATCCCCGCGCGCCATCGCGCCGGGCAACTGGCTCCAGCCGGTCGCATCACGACCCGCCGCCGAAAATGCCAGGGCGTCCGCCGGACGCCCGCCCGCCGCGCGCAACAAAACCTGCGCCGGCTGCGCTTCAATGCCCTGGGTTTGCAGCCAGCGCAACGCCTCATTCTGCTTGGGCCAATGCATGCTGTGCCACAGGCAGCGGCTGCGAATGGTCGGCAGCAACAGGTGTGCCGCCGCCGATGCCAACACAAATTTGACATCACCGGGCGGCTCTTCGAGTGACTTGAGTAGTGCATTGGCACTGACCTTGTTCATGCGCTCGGCCGGGAACACCAGCACCACTTTGCCACGCCCGCGCGCACTGGTGCGTTGCGTGAATTCAAGCGCTTCGCGTATGGCGTCAACCCGGATTTCCTTGCTCGGTTTGCGCTTCTTGGCGTCAATGTCGGCCTGCGCGCCTTCACTCAAGGGCCAGCCCAGTTCCAGGGACAGGGTCTCGGGTATCAGCACACACAGATCGGCATGGGTGCGCACGTCAATCGCGTGGCAACTGCCGCAATCAGCGCAGGCACCCTGCCCGCCCGCACGCTCGCACAGCCAGGCGCGTGCCAGCGCCAACGCCAGTGGATATTGCCCCAGGCCGGACGGCCCCGCCAGCAGCCAGGCGTGGCCGCGCTGCGCCAGCAGTTGCTGCGCTTGCGCCGCAATCCAGGGCGCGACAGACTGGGCGCCGGCGCCTTCTTCACTCATGCCAGCCAGCCTTTGGCCTTGACAGCCCGCAACACGTCCTGCCAAACCGCCGCGCGCGACTGATCGGCCTCGATGCGGGCAAAACGGCTGGCGTTGTCAGTGCAGCGCTGCTGGTAGCCAGCCGCAACACGCCTGAAAAAGCTCAGCGGCTGCGCCTCGAACTTGTCTGGCAGACGGGCGCCCGAGAGGCGCTCAGCGGCGATTTCAGGTGCCAGGTCAAACCACACGGTCAAATCAGGTTGCCGCACAAAAAACGACTCCCGCCCTTGTACCGTCTGCACAGTCTGCTCCAAAAACGAGAGCAGTTTAAGATCAAAAGCACGCCCGCCACCCTGGTAGGCAAAGGTGGCGTCGGTAAAGCGGTCGCACAACACCACCTCGCCGCGCGCCAAGGCGGGCTCGATGACCTGCTGCAAATGATCGCGCCGCGCGGCAAACACCAGCAGCGCCTCGGTCATGGCGTCCATGGCGTCGTTCAGCACCAGAGCGCGAAGTTTTTCTGCCAGTGGCGTGCCGCCCGGCTCGCGCGTCAGCGTGAGCGTGCGACCCTGAGAGCGAAAAACCTGCGCCAGTGCTTCTATGTGCGTCGATTTGCCGGCCCCGTCGATGCCTTCAAAGCTGATAAATAGTCCGCCTGAGTTCATGTGGTTCTGCGAATCACCGGGATGGCCCGCGCTGGTATTTGTTGACGGCCCGATTGTGCGCTTCCAGGCTCGCGCTGAACTCACTGCTGCCGTCGCCGCGCGCGACAAAATACAAGGACTTGCCGGGCCCGGGTCGCACGGCGGCCAGCAGCGCGGACTTGCCCGGCATGGCAATCGCGCTGGCAGGCAAGCCGCTGCGGGTATAGGTGTTCCACGGCGTATCGGTCTGCAAATCCCGTTTGCGCAGATTGCCATCAAAGCGCTCGCCCAGGCCGTAAATCACGGTCGGGTCCGATTGCAGTGCCATGCCGATGCGCAGCCGGTTGTTGAAAACGCTGGCAATCTGCGCCTGATCCTGCGTGCGCCCGGTTTCCTTTTCGATCATGCTGGCCAGTATCAGGGCCTGCTCCGGGCTGCTCAAGGCGCAATCGGGCGCACGCTGCGCCCAGGCCGCGGCCAGTCGTTTGTCCATGGCGCGCAAAGCGCGTCTGAACAGGGCCAGGTCGCTGCTGCCCTTGGCGTAGGTGTAGGTGTCCGGAAAGAATCGCCCTTCCGGGCTGAGCCCCGGCCGACCCAATGAATTCATGATCAAATCGGGCTCAAGCGCTCGTGTATCATGAGCAAGATGCTCTTCTTTCAGGAGTGCTCCACGCACTTGCCGGAAATTCCAGCCTTCCACCAGCGTAACCGCGCGCAACGCCTCTTCACCCCGCACCAGCTTTTGCAGCAGGCTGCGCGGTGTGGCACCCGCAGCGATTTCATAATTGCCAGCCTTGATCTGGCGCGCCTGGCCAGACAGTCGAAACCACCAGTAAAGCAAAAACGGATTGACGTCGGCACCGGCGTCGCTTACCGCCTGCGCCACGGTACGCGGCGGCGTACCCGGCTCCACCTCCAGGTCGATCGGCTCGGCGCGCAACTGCAGGCTCTGCTCCAGCCACCAGAAAGCCACTGCGCCCAGCAGGGCGGCCAGCACCCCAATCAATAACAAGAAACGTCGCACAACCCTACTGCCTTCCAAAAGTTCAGGGGGCATGATAATTCACCCCATGCAAATCAAACTCAATGGCGTCGCGGCGCTGACCGACCTGGGCGTCATCCGGCTTGTGGGCGACGACGCTGCCAAATTTATTCACGACCAACTGACGCAGGATTTTTCCGCTTTGGGCTTGTCGCAGGCGCGCTTGGCCGCCTTTTGCTCGGCCAAGGGGCGCATGCAGGCGAGTTTTATCGGCTTCAAGCGCGGCCCAGGCGAGATTTTGCTGATCTGTAGCCGCAACATTCTGGCCGCAACGCTCAAACGCCTGTCGATGTTCGTGCTGCGCGCCAAGGTCAAATTGAGCGATGCCAGCGCGGACTATGTGCTCGCGGGACTGGCCGGTAATGCGCTCACAAACGCTACTGAATCAATAGCTCAATACACAGATGCAGCCTGGGCCAAGTTCGATTTTGATGCGCAATCACTGGTGAATCTGTATGCCGCCGATGGGGTTCGCCGCGCGCTCTGGCTGGCACCCGTCGGCACGACCCCGCCCGCCGGTGCCGCGCTGTCTCTGGACGACTGGCAATGGAGCGAGGTGCGCAGCGGCGTTGCCCGCATCACGGCACCCATCGTGGACGCCTTTGTGCCACAGATGCTCAATTACGAGTCGGTCGGCGGCGTCAACTTCAAAAAGGGCTGCTACCCCGGCCAGGAGGTGGTGGCGCGCAGCCAGTTCCGGGGCAGCCTGAAGCGGCGCGCCTACCTGGCGCATTCAGTCGCACCCCTGAAAGCGGGCGATGAGGTGTTTCAGGCGCTGGATGCGGCCCAGCCGTGCGGCCTGGTGGTGCAGAGCGCCGCCGTGCCAGAGTACCTGGCTGACGGCGGTTTTGATGCCATCGTGTCGCTGCAAATTAGCGCCTTCGAGGCCGCTGACCTGCATCTGGGCAGCGCCGACGGCGCAGCACTCAGCGTGGCACCGCCGCCCTACCCTTTGCTGGCGGATATTTAAGTCCCAGATATAAGTCAGTTCGCGCCTGCAGCGCCTGCGCCGCAGGTGGCAGCGTGGCGCAGTCCGCCGGTGCCCTCATGAAACAGCCGAAATCGGTCACCGGCGGACTGCACCCCACTGCTCGCGTGCCATCGTTGGCATCGGCGACGTTCAAAATAGGATCCAGGCCCGCAGCGCAATCAGGTATTGGGATTCCTGTCTTCAATCGCTGGCTCACCCACGACGCTTCCCAGCCCGGCGTACCACAGGAAGTGAACATTTCCGCGATCTAAGACTACGGCACCCGGTGATGCCAATAGCGCAAGCCCTCGGTACGCTGGCATTTGACGACTTGCGGCTGTGCCGATTGCCAGGTGGCGGCACCGCAATGGGGCGAATCGATCACCCGAATGTGGCGTTCCTGGTAACGTGCCAGCACGGACGCGGCCGGGTGAGCAAAGCGGTTGCGGTATCCGGCCTGAAAGAGCGCGATCTTCGGTTGCACGGCGTCGAGAAAGGCCGCGCTGCTGGACGTCTTGCTGCCATGATGCGGCACCAGCAAGACATCCGATCTCAGCGCGCTGGCACTCGTCGCCACCAGCACGGCCTCCTGCGCCTGTTCGATGTCGCCGGTCAGCAAGGCGCTCTGCACGCCATTGGAGACGCGCAAGGTGCAACTCATGGCGTTGGCTTTGTTGACCCCAGCGTAATCCACCGCCTGCGGGTGCAGCACATCAAAATCAACGCCGTCCCAGCGCCAGTGTTGCCCCGCCACACAGCGCGTCACCGGCCGCAAAGCCCGCAGTTCATGGTCATTTTCGATTGAACTCAGCAGATCGGCCTGCGCCTGCATGCCCAGCAGCGCCGCCGCACCGCCGGTATGGTCGCTGTCGCGGTGACTCAGGACCAGCCGGTCCAGGCGCACGTCGAGGGCGCGCAACAAGGGCACCAGCATACGATGACCGGCGTCGCTCTCGCGGCTAAAACGCGGGCCGGCGTCATACACCAGCGCATGCTGGGCGGTGCGCAGCAGCACCGCATCGCCCTGCCCGATGTCAGCCGCGAGCAGTTCAAACTGTCCTTCGGGCGGCAGTGGGGCCTGCCACAGCAGCACCGGCAGCAGCAGCGGCAGGCCGCAGCAGCGCAGGCTCCAGGGCAGTTGCATGGCCAGCAAAATGCCACCCAGCACGCCGGCCGCCCCGGCCCACAAGGGTGCCTGGGCGACGGCGACCGAAGCGAACGGCCAACTTGCCAGCCAGCGCAGATAGCTGTCCATCACGGCGATCGCCAGCGCGGCAGCGTCCCACAGCGGCACCGCCAGTACGCCCAGCATGGCCAGCGGTGTCACCAGCAGCGTGACCCAGGGAATGGCCAGCGCATTGGCGATCAAGGCCACCAGCGAGACCTGGCCGAACAGCAGCAGCGTCAGCGGCGTCAGCGCCAGCGTGATCACCCACTGCTCCTGCAACATGGCAGTCAATCTGGCTCTGGCCCCCGTTTCACCTGCGTAACTAGCTCCTGAATCAGTAGCAAATAAGACACCCACGGCAACAAAGCTGAGCCAGAATCCAGCCTGCATCAATGCCCAGGGGTCCAGCGCCACCACCACCACGCAAGTCAGCAGCCAGACCTGTGGCCAGGGCCAGCGCTTGCCCGACAGTCGCAGCAAGCCGACGCTGGCGAGCATCAGCACGGTGCGCTGCGCGGGTACGCCCCAGCCGCTGAACAAGGCATAAGCGGTAGCCAGCAACACGCCACCTACCAGGGCGGCGCTCGGCGCTGGCTGCCACAAGCAAAGGCGACCGGAGCGCCGCCAAAGCCAGCCCACCAGCCCCGCCGCGAGCCAGGCAAACATGCTAATGTGCAAGCCCGAGATGCTCATTAGATGCGCGACGCCCGTGGCTCTGAAAATATCCCAATCGGCGCGCTCAATGGCGTTCTGGTCGCCCACTACCAGCGCGGCAATCAGCCCGGCGTAGCGGCGCTCGGCCAGGTGCTCAAAAATCCGCCGGCGTACCTGCTGGCGTGCCAGTTCCAGCGGATGCCGGTAAGTCTGCGTCAGCCGCTGTGGTGCCGGGTCGTTGCGGCCGGCGCGCACGTAGCCGGTGGCCTGCAAGCCCTGCTCCCACAGCCAGAGCTCGTAGTCGTAGCCAAACGGGTTGCTGGCGCCGTGCGGCGCTTTCAGGCGCAGCGTGAACTGCCAGCGCTCGCCGGCCTCGATGGCCGCAGGCTGGCGCTGCGACTCGCCCGTCAGGTCGGCGTCGCCAGCGCCAAAACTGCTGCCCGCGTACCAGCCCAAAGAGAGACCGGGTGGCAGCTTGACCGGCTGCGAGTCCAACTGCGCCGACTCCACTTCCAGTTTAAAACGCAGCCCCGCCTCGTTGCGCTGCGGCATGGCGGCGACGACACCCGTCACGGCGATGTCACGCCCTTCCAGGCTGGGCTCGAGCGCTTCACCCAGATACGCACTGGCACGCAGCCCAACCCACGCAAACGCCAACATAGCAAAGGCCAGCGCCACCAGCCAGGCGCTCAGCCTGTGCCCTCGGATTGATATGATTTTAGTAGCTGTCAGCGCAAGCAGAATGGGTGCCAGCACCACAAAACACCCATAGACCGGGCGGCTCCAAAGGCTGCTCTGCTGCAACTGCAGGGCGCTCCCCGCAAGCCAGCCCAACAGTGCCGGAGCCAGCAGCCGGATCTTGCCTTTGAACAGGGTCATCGCCCCATCATTGCCGTGCGCTGGAGAAAACCATGACTGCCCTGGTTTCACTCTCAAGCGGGTCGCGAGGCCGGCGAGGCAGGCCCGGCAAGGTAGAAACCAACCCGGTTGCGACCCTGCTCCTTGGCTTGGTACATGGCTGCGTCGGCGGACTTGAAAATGTCATCGCCGGGCAGCTCGTCGCCCAAAAAAAGCACGATGCCGATACTCACGCTGCAGCGATGTTCGACCAACGGCACGCCCGGATCTGGCGACAGGCGGAGTCGGTAAGGTTCGGCGAGACTGCGGCGGATCTTCTCGGCAATGATGGACGCCTGCGCCGCCGACTCGGCCCGGTCCGTGTTCAACTCGCCCAGCATCACCACAAACTCGTCGCCGCCGTAGCGCGCCACGGTGTCAATCTCGCGCACGTCAGCGCTCAAGCGCCGCGCTACCTCCACCAGCAATTTGTCACCAGCGAGGTGACCATGCCGGTCATTGAGCGGCTTGAAATTGTCCAGGTCGAGCATCATCAGTGCACAAAAATTGCCACTGCGTTTGCTGGCTGCCATGGTCTGACCCAAACGGTCACCGAGCAGGCGCCGATTGGGCAGTTGGGTGAGCGGGTCATAGAAGGCAAGTTGGCGCACTTCCTCTTCCATGCGCCGGCGCTCGGTAATATCGTGCGTGACCGCCAGATGAACCCGCTCGCCTTGCGCCGGCATGGGCGTGCCGTGCGACTCCAGCCAGCGCCGACCGCCCTTGAGGCCAATCACTTCGAACTCCAGTTGCCGCGTCTCACCTGCCAGCACGCGCTGGTGGAAAGCGGCAAACGCCGCTCGGTGTTCGGGTGCCACGAGATCAAAAATCGACTGCCCGCGCACCTGGTCCAGCGAGTCGGCCTCGATCATGCGCAAGCCCGCCGGGTTCATTTGCAGCAAGCGCCCCTGCGCATCGACAATCTTGATGCATTCTGGCTCGGTCTGAAAAATGGTTTGCAAGTGCAACTCGCTGGCCTTCAGCGCCAGGGTCTGCTCTTGCACGCGCTGCTCCAGCATTTCGTTGGCCGCCTGCACCTCATCAAACTGCACCGTCAGCAATTCCGACATTTCCCTGAAATTGTCGATCAAGTGATTGGTTTCTATGATGGCCGTTTTGGGCCAGGCAATTTCCTCGTCATCGGTGCCCAGACGCCTTGGCAGATCTTGGGTCAAAACGTTCAGGACATCCACCGTGCGGGTGACACGGCGACTGAGCCATTCGGCCAGCGCCAAGGCGCCGAGCAAGACCCCAAACAACTCCATCAACTGGCGCGTGTAGCGCTGGAAGAGTGCCTGCTGGAACGGCGCCACCGGCTGCTCCAGAATAAGCTTCCACTCCGACAATTCGCCAATCTCGCTTTGCGCCACATAGAACGAGTCGCGCCAGCGCTCCGAAATGGACCGTCCGGGCCGCGTCAGGGGTACCCATTGGCTGATTCCGGTGTCCAGCCGATTAAGCTCTCCCTTTCCTCGGTTGATTGGCATCATGGCCGTTTGATCGGGCCGGTTGGACATGATGACATGAGCATTCTTATCCAGCAGCGTGTAGAACAGGGCATTGCCCACTGTGCTCTTTTCCAACTGCTCACGGACCTGGCTCAGGCTCAGGATGCCCGTCACATAGCCGCCGTATTGCCCCGCAAGTACCACTGGCGCGCGCACCGCCACCATCGGCTTGGGTGGACCGATTCGGTCCATGATGACCTGCGAGACCATGGGTTGAAGGGTTCGCTTGAGGTCCGCAATAAAAGGACCATCGGCGAAATTTCTGCCAATGTTGTTGTGCCCCAGTTCATCGATGATCGGGTAATAAGCGATCACGGTCGCGTCTTTGTCCAGCAACCCGACGCGCAACAAATTGGCATCCGATTTTTTCGCCTGCTCGAGGTAGCTTTGCATCTGCAAGGGCGATTCCAGCACCGCCATGTGGGCCAAGTTATTGATCACCCACTTTCGGTTGGCGACCCAGGTTTCAACGAACAGATCCAGGCGCTGGCGGTTCTGCAACAAGGTGCTGCGGATCGCCTGGTCTGTTGCCGCAAAATCGGCTCGGCTATTCAGCGCCAGCAAGAGCAGCGCCGGAAACAGGACGAACGAGGCGAGCAGGCTGTAAATAATCTCGCGAAACGAGGTCGGCCGGGCGCGCGACGCCAGTGCAAAACCGATGACCAGCAGATCTGCCAGCAAGGCGTTGGCAATGCCGTTGACGCCCTGCTTGATCATCATCATGTTGCTGTTGCCAAGTGGCATCTGCATCACAAAGTGATAAAAAACCAGGACCATTGGCATGCCGATGATGAGCCAGTAGAGGGTGTCGGCCAGCACCAGCCCCAACTTGTAACGCGTCCTCAGCACGCCCACCAGCGCCAGCTCCGCCGTCATGATGACGATGGCATAAGGGTGTTGCCACAAGACGTAGGTGTAGCTCGCAATCAGCGCGGCCGCCAGCGTGCCCCAGCCCAGTCCGAAGAACTGCAATGCCAGCAGCGCAAAGACACTGCCAAACAGAAAATCAATGTGGAAAAAAACCGGGAAACTGAAATAATTTCCGGCCAGACCGGCCAGCACCAGAGCCAACAGCAAGAACTTGCTGCGCTTTTGTTTGGTGTCCTCACTTGTAAGCCAGTTACTCATCAAGGTCCGCGTGACCTGTCGATTGGCCCAAACACGAACACAAAGATTAAACGTCCGCTGCGCACCGCTGTGGTTGACCTGCGTCAATCAAACCGCATTCATAGCTGGTTGATTGGCCGTGCAATCCCTGCCGCTGCGTCTGCAGCCGCTTTACTCCACGCGCGTCACGGTGGTCGGTTTGAAGCCCAGATCAGCCGCTTTGCCTTTGCGCGCGCGCACCCCCCGGGCATTGTTGAGGCTGCGGATTTCGAGCGTTTCGTCACGCGCTTTGCCACCCCGGCCAATGCCTTCAATTTTGACGCTGCGGCAATAGGCCGCCGCCCCGGCCAGCGTGTCCTTGTCTTGCAGATCGATCAGCTTCAGGCCGCGCCCGCCATTGCTCATGGCATTGAGTTCTGTCATCTCGAAGCTCAAGATTCGCCCACCAGTGGAGGCACAGGCAACATGCGTTGCCGCTTGCCATGGTGCCGGACCCGAGCCGCCCGCCACGGGCGACGGGCGACACAGCAGCTCGCCCGGGTTGCAAGTCACAAAAGCCTTGCCCGCCTTCAGGCGCGACGTCATATCGCCCACCGTGGCCAAAAAGCCATAGCCACCCGAGCTGCTGAGCAACAGGCTGGCATCGGCCGGTGCGGCAAAGTAGTACAGCAGTTGCGTGCCCGCTTCGAGTTCAAGCATGCTGGTGATGGGCTGGCCGTCGCCACGCGCGCCGGGCAGCAGCGACACCGGCACCGAATAAACCCGCCCATGGTTGCCAAACGCGAGCAGCGTATCGACCGTGCGGCACTCAAAGCTGCCATACAAATCATCACCGGCCTTGAAGTTGAATTCCGCTGGCGCGCCAGACGCGCGCTCGCTGGCCCAGCCTTTTTGTGCCCGCACCCAGCCTTTTTGACTGACCACGACCGTCACGGGCTCATCGACCACCTTGACTTCGAGCACCACTTTCTTCTCGGCCTGGATCAGGGTGCGACGCGGGTCGGCAAAGGCCTTGGCGTCCGCCTCAATTTCCTTGACCATCAGGCGGCGCAAGGCCGCCGGGTTGCCCAAAATTTCTTCCAGCTTCTGCTGCGCTTCGCGCAAACTGAGCAGCTCCTGCTCGATCTTGATGGCCTCCAGCCTGGCCAACTGGCGCAACCGGATTTCCAGAATGTCTTCCGCCTGCCGCTCCGACAAATTGAAGCGCTCGATCAAAGCCGCCTTCGGCTCATCGGACTGGCGAATCAGGGCGATCACTTCGTCAATGTGGAGCAGCACCAGCGCGCGGCCTTCCAGAATATGAATGCGCTCAAGCACCTTGGCGAGACGGTGGCGCGAGCGCCGCTCGATGGTTTTCTGGCGGAATTCAAGCCACTCCGTGAGCATCTGGCGCATGGATTTTTGCGTCGGACGGCCATCGAGTCCGATCAGCGTCAAGTTGATCGGCGTGGAACTCTCCAGACTGGTGTGTGCCAGCAGCGTGGTGATGAACTCCTGCTGGGCTATTCTGCTGGTCTTGGGCTCGCACACGAGGCGCACGGCGGCGTCCTTGCTGGACTCGTCGCGCATGCCGTCGAGCACCGCCAGCACACTCGCCTTGAGCTGGTTTTGTTCCTGTGAGAGTGTTTTCTTGCCAGCCTTGATTTTGGGGTTGCTGAGTTCTTCGATTTCCTCCAGCACGCGCTGCGTACTCACGCCGGGCGGCAGTTCGGTGACCACCAGTTGCCACTGGCCGCGCGCCAGCTCTTCAATCTTCCAGCGTGCGCGGCATTTGATCGAGCCACGACCGCTGCGGTAAGCCTCGGCAATCTCCCCGGCGCTGCTGATGATCTGCGCGCCGCCCGGATAATCGGGACCGGGAATCAGGGCAAACAGTTCGTCGTCCGAGAGCTGCGGGGATTTGATCAAGGCCACGCACGCCTGGGCCACTTCACGCAGGTTGTGGCTCGGGATTTCGGTCGCCAGCCCGACCGCGATGCCGCTCGCGCCATTGAGCAGGTTAAACGGCAGGCGCGCGGGCAACTGGCTTGGCTCTTCGGTCGAACCGTCGTAATTGGGCACGAAATCGACCGTGCCTTCGTCAATTTCGTCGAGCAGCAAACTGGTGATTTTGGCCAGCCGCGCTTCGGTGTAGCGCATGGCGGCCGCGCCGTCGCCGTCGCGCGAGCCAAAGTTGCCATGACCGTCGATGAGCGCATAGCGCTGGCTGAAGTCTTGTGCCATGCGCACCAGCGCGTCGTACGCCGCCTGGTCGCCATGCGGGTGAAAGCGCCCAAGCACGTCGCCCACCACGCGCGCACACTTGACCGGTTTCGCCGCCACATTGCCATTGGCACCGCCAAAGCCAAGACCCATGCGGCTCATGGCGTACAAAATGCGCCGTTGCACCGGCTTTTGGCCATCGCACACATCCGGCAAGGCACGCCCCTTGACCACGCTCAGGGCGTATTCAAGGTAAGCGCGCTGCGCGTAAGTGGCCAGGTTGAGGTCGTCGTCGCCCTCGGGCTGGGCGGGTGCAGTGGCGTAAAAAAGTAGATCGTCGGTCATCTGAAGGGTTTGATATTTGCTGTCAAAGTTAAAGCTGCTGAATCAATTAGAACCTGGGCTGTAGGTATGTTTTGATTGAAATTTCAGGTGTGTTGGATTCAGCTATCGCGAAGACTTGGCGCTGAACCCGCGAGGCGGGCCCTTTGGGCGGCATCCTCATACTGGAGTACCACAAATCGGCTGCCGCCCAAAGGGCCCGCCTCGCTAGCCACTGTGGGCTTCCAGCAGTTATACCGATAGACACTCTGCGCAGCGGCCGGGTTTGGCGGTTGACGATTTCTGGTACTCCAGCATGAGGAGACCGCCAAGCCCGGCTGCTGCGCAGCAGGCGCTCACGAAAATGGCTAAACATCAATCTCCACGGCGTCGCCATGCAGCTCCATCAGCTCGCGCCGGGCGGCGGCTTCGCCCTTGCCCATCAGCTTGTTCATCAACTCGGAAGTCTGTAGCACATCCAGCGCGCCCAGATGGACCGGCAACAGGCGACGCGTGTCAGGGTTCAGGGTGGTGTCCCACAACTGCTCGGCATTCATTTCACCCAGGCCCTTGAAGCGGCTGATGCTCCAGGCGCCTTCGCGCACGCCCTCCTTGCGCAGCTTGTCCAGGATGGCTTTGAGCTCACCATCATCCAGCGCATAAGTCTTGGAAGCCGGCTTCTTGCCGCGCGCTGGCGCATCCACGCGAAACAGCGGCGGACGCGCCACAAACACATGACCGGTCTCAATCAGCATCGGAAAATGCCGGAAGAACAGCGTCAGCAACAACACCTGGATGTGCGAGCCATCGACATCGGCATCCGACAAAATGCAGATCTTGCCGTAACGCAGGCCGCTTAGGTCGGGTGCTTGGCCCTCACTATAGGGCCCGGGCCCATGCGGATCAACCCCGATGGCCACCGCAATGTCGTGGATTTCGGTATTGGCAAACAAGCGGTCGCGCTCGACCTCCCAGGTATTGAGCACCTTGCCACGCAGCGGCAGGATAGCCTGACTCTCCTTGTCGCGCCCCATCTTGGCGCTGCCGCCGGCCGAGTCACCCTCGACCAGAAAGACTTCGTTGTGCGCCAGGTCGCGGCTTTCGCAATCGGTGAGCTTGCCCGGTAACACCGCCACGCCGGAGCCCTTGCGTTTCTCGACCTTTTGACCGGCCTTTTGGCGTGATTGCGCGGCCTTGATGGCCAGCTCGGCGAGCTTCTTGCCGTATTCAACGTGCTGGTTGAGCCACAGCTCCAGGCTCGGCCGCACAAAGCCGGAAACCAGCCGCAGCGCATCGCGCGAGTTGAGGCGCTCCTTGATCTGACCCTGGAATTGCGGGTCGAGTACCTTGGCCGAGAGTACGTAGTTGGCGCGCGCAAACACGTCTTCCGGCAGCAGCTTGACGCCCTTGGGCAACAGGCCGTGCAATTCGATAAAACCTTTTACCGCCGCGAACAGTCCCTCGCGCAAACCCGCCTCGTGCGTGCCGCCGGCCGTGGTGGGGATCAGGTTGACGTAGCTTTCCCGCACCGCCTGACCCTCTTCGGTGAAGGCCACACACCAGCAAGCGCCCTCGCCTTCGGCAAAATTATCATTCTGACGGTCGGCGAAACCCTCGCCCTCGAACAGTGGAATAACTGGCTCTGCGCTGAGGGTTTGTGACAGGTAGTCGCTCAAGCCCCCTTTGAAGTTCCAGCTTTGCGTTTCCTTAGTCTTTTCATTGAGCAGCGTCACCGTAACGCCGGGCATCAGTACCGCCTTGCTGCGCAGCAAGTGCGCCAGTTGCGCCAGCGGCAGCGCCAGCGTTTCAAAATATTTGGCGTCCGGCCAGACGCGGATCGTGGTGCCACTTTTGCGCTCTCCGGGGACCTGCGCGCGCACTTGCAGCGGTTCAATCACAGCGCCAGCGGCAAAGGCCAGGCTGGCGACCTGGCCTTCGCGATAAGTGCTGGCTTGGAGCCGGCTGGCCAGCGCGTTGGTCACACTCACGCCAACGCCGTGCAGGCCGCCTGAGAAGTTGTAGGCACCGCCCGTGCCCTTGTCAAACTTGCCACCGGCATGGAGTTGGGTAAAAACCAACTCGATCACCGGCGCGTTCTCGGTTGGGTGCAGCCCAAACGGGATACCACGGCCATCGTCTTCGATGCTGATTGAGCCATCGACGTGCAAAATCAACTTGATTTTTTTGCCGTAGCCGGCCAGCGCCTCATCGGCCGCGTTGTCGAGCGCCTCGCCGATGACGTGCAACGGGGTGTCGGTGGTGGTGTACATGCCCGGGCGCTGTTTGACCGGCTCCAGGCCTTTGAGAACACGGATCGAACTCTCGGAATATTCGGTTGTTGGTTTGACTGCCATAAGTGGCAGATTGTAGCCCGCAATCCATGAAAAACTGTATGCAAGTACAGTCCTTCACAAACCCAGGGTCGAAGCCGAAAAACCTGGAGAACTGTTGCGCAGGCGCTCGTCCAACACTTCGCGCAGTTCGATGGCACGCCCGCGCTCGCTGCCGCAAACGCCCATGCTGCGCTCCAGATCAATGCGCTGCATAAACCAGGCCGGGCTCCAGATGGCACTCGGAAAGCCAATTGGGTCCGCCGCACGGCAGACCCGGCAGTCGATGATGTGGCCCCAGGTTTGACGCCAGGCAACAAAGCGGGCGTGATGCCGGATGATTTCGTCATAGCGTGTGGCCAACAGGGTCATGTGTCGTCCCGAGGCCGACCAGGCCTGCAAGGACTCAATCACGGTGCGTTCGCGCAACGGCCAGTCGAGAAAGCTCGCATCACTCAAAATGATTTCCTTCCAACCCTCGCGCGCCGCGCCCGTCAGGGCATCGCGCACGAGTTGCTCGAAGGCTTGACGGCCGGAGAATCGGCCAGTGGGTAGAGCGTCGGTCATAGGCAAATCCTAACGGGCAAGGCTGCATGCAGTCAACCCGAAGCATGAAACAAGGCTGTCATTGCGGACTCGATCCGCAATCCAGTGTACGCGGATACTGGATGCCGGATCGGGTCCGGCATGACAAACTTTGGCGTGTTCTTTCACGTTAACTGTAATCTGTCCCACAAATTATTGGCGTCAGGCTCTGCGACAATCATGAAATGGAAATCAAACAACATTGCGTGGTCGCGTTGACCTGGACCTTAAAGGACACTTTGGGTGAAACGCTGGACGTACTAGCCGAGCCGGTCGAGTTTCTGGTAGGGGGCGACGACCTGTTTCAGACCATTGAGGAAGCATTGCTGGGTCAGGCAGCAGGTGCCAGCCTGGATCTGCAGATCGAGCCGGAACAGGGCTTTGGCGACTTCAACGATCAACTCGTATTTCTGGAATCGCGCCAGCTCTTTCCACAGGAACTGGAAGCGGGTATGACGATTGAAGGCACGGCCTTGCCCAGCGGCTGTAACCCGCAGGCACCACGGGACATTTTTTATACCGTCACCGAAATTTATCCGGAGCATGTGGTGCTCGATGGCAATCACCCGCTGGCAGGCATCGCCTTGCGTCTGAGTCTGAAGGTTGAAGCGGTGCGGGACGCGACCGAACAAGAAGTTGGCCGGGGCTCGGCCGGTGTCGGTTTTTTTCGGATTCACTCCGTGCATGACACCGTCCTGGGCAACAGTACATTGCATTGATGTCAATGCTATTTGTGCTGAAGTGACTTTGAGGCACCGCACGCCGCGCGGTGCTGCCAGCTGCGCCGGGTCGCAAACCCAATCAGGTGCGCTCCCCCGAGGACGCTATGGCATGAATCCGTTGCTATGGCTGTGGCAGACTGTGCACGTCCGGCCGTTGTTGTGTCCGGACGGGCCGTTGTTTTGGTGCAGGCCGGTCTTGGTGTGGCAAGTCTCGCACACGCCGTCGCGGTAACCGTTTGCGTCTGCATCGTTGTCGGCGAACGAGTGCAGCAAGGGTTCGCCCACGTCAGTGCCTCGGCTCTCGAAAACGACCTCACGCACGCCGCTGTTAGGCGTGGCAATCTTTGCCAACCCGCTGGCGTCAAGCTTGCGGCCGATCATCTTGCGGTTGGTACCACCGAGCCAGTTCTGGCGATCCTTGTGCGAGTCGTGGCAGCCAATGCAGGTGATGCGGGGTGTTACGTTGTGTACCGCCGCCTTGAGTACCGACAGCCCGGCCGGGCCGTGGCAGGACAGGCACAAGGCCTCCACGTTGCTGGGCACCACCTGACCGCCGTGCAGGTTGTGGCAATAGGTGCACTGGTGATTGGGGTTGAGCGCCAGCGCTGCATTGGCCGCCAGCAGCAGTGCCGCTGTGCTGACAATGCGCACGAATAAAGTAAGTAATTTCATGGTGCCACCCAACGATCAAAGCTTGCGATTCTGCCATTCTGGTTATCGGTGACGTACAGCTTGCCGGTGCCCGGAGAAAAGACAACGTCGAGCGGGAGATTGAGGGCGCCCTGGCCAGTTCCAGGTACTCCTATCATCCCGAGCAAGGCACCGCTGGCAGCGTCGAGAACCTGCACCTGTGAGGCATAACTGTCCACGACATAGAGGTGGCCAAAGCCGTCGACGCCCAGACCTTGCGGTCGCGCCGATATGCTGTTGAGCCTGATCTGCTCGGTGCCGCTCAGATCGAAATAGCGCACCGACGAAGTTGGCTTCTTGAACATGTTGTCAGAGAAACCACCGAAGTCGCTGACCAGCAGCAAACGGCGCGCGGCGTCGAATGACATGGCGCTCGGATTCTCGAGCGCTGCGGGTTGGGTCAATGCATGGAGAAAGGTCCCGTCCAGCGCGAAGACCTTGATTACCTTCTCGAACGAGTCAAGTACCATCACCCGCGAAGACTCGGGATCGATAGCCACGGCGTTTGGCAACAGGATACTGCCGGGCGCGCCGTAGGTCGTCATGAGGCGTCCGCCAAGGTTGTAAGCTTCGACCCTGCCCTTGGTCTCGTTGCCAACGAAAATGCGATTCAAGCCCCACGCGACGGCGACCGGTTTGCCCTCGACCTCAATACTGCGTCGCACCGATAGATCGCGCTCTCTGATCACGTGAACGGCCTCCGCTCGGTAGTCGCTCACCAGCAGGCGAGCGCCGGGCATCAGTGCGATACGGACCGGCTCGGCGATGCGGCGACCTGTGTCGTGTTCGGACTTGGACTCTGCATAGGCGGTGCTGGCCATCAGCACCGGCATCCATAGCAGCCACGGCAGCATCAGCCGGGTAAATTGAGCTTTGAGAGCAGGTGACATCGCAATTCCCATCATCGAAGAGTCATGAAGGCAGAAAATTCAACCTCGTCCGCACGAATGTAGGAGCAACTGCATCGCCTGCGACAGGCCAGCGGACAGGCGGAAGTATCAAGCAGATGGGTGGCATGCATCTCTTGATTTGCATCAAAGTCGTCGCTGTTCAAGCCATCAGACTCTTTCCGGTCGAGCCATAGCCGGCCTCGCCGCGCGCGCTGGCGGGGAATTCGCTCACCACGTTGAATTGCGCCTGCAACACCGGCACGATCACCAATTGGGCGATGCGCTCCATTGGCTCGATCGTGAACGCTATATCGCTGCGGTTCCATGCGCTGACCATCAACTGGCCCTGGTAGTCGCTGTCGATCAGGCCGACCAGATTGCCCAGCACAATGCCGTGCTTGTGGCCCAGGCCCGAGCGCGGCAGGATCAAGGCGGCAAATTTGGGGTCTTGCAAGTAAATCGCGATGCCGGTCGGCACCAGTTGCCAGGCGTTGGCTTGCAGCGTGAGCGGCGCGTCCAGACAGGCGCGCAAGTCCAGCCCGGCGCTGCCCGGCGTGGCGTAGGCGGGCAATTGTTGCGCCATGCGCGGGTCGATGACCCTCACGTCAATTTTTATCATTTTTGCCCTTAGCGCCTATCCTGCTTGCGATAGCAGCTATCAATTTGCGAGCAAGATTGATTTTCGAGTCACGCGCCAACTCCTGCACGCCTGACGCCTCCACCAACAGCAGCGCGTTGTCATCCTGGCCAAACGTCGCGGGCCCAATGTTGCCCACCAGCAGCGGCACGCCTTTGCGCGCCCGTTTGGCCTGGGCGTTGGCCAGCAAGTCCTGGCTTTCGGCGGCAAAGCCGACGCAAAACAGCTCGCCCGACTTCCCCCGGGGTGACTGCGCCAGCGCGGCCAGAATGTCCGGGTTTTCCACAAAGCTTAAGGCTGGCACCACGCCGGAGCCGTCCTTCTTTATCTTGTGTTCGGCAGCCGATGCAGGCCGCCAGTCGGCGACGGCCGCAGTAGCTATAAAAATAGTAGCTGTTTGCGCAGGCTCCACCGCGGCTGAAAGCATATTTTGTGCTGAAGTCACGTTGATGCGCCGCACCCCGCGTGGCGTCGGCAGGTGCACCGGCCCGGCGATCAGCGTGACCTCTGCCCCGGCTTCCCTGGCGGCACGCGCGATGGCAAAGCCCATCTTCCCGCTGGACAAATTGGTGATGCCGCGCACCGGGTCAATCGCTTCATAAGTCGGCCCGGCCGTCACCAGCATCTGTTGGCCGCGCAGCAGCTTGGGCTGGAAAAAAGAAATTATGTCTTCCAGCAACTCGTGCGGCTCGAGCATGCGGCCCTCGCCGGATTCACCGCAGGCCTGGTCACCGCTGCCGACGTCAAATACCGTGGCGCCATCCGCCTGCAACTCTGCCACATTGCGTTGCGTGGCAGGATGCGCCCACATCTCGCGGTTCATGGCCGGTGCCAGCAGCAGTGACACCTTGTCAAGCGGTCGCGCCAGACACATCAGGCTGAGCAGATCATCGGCCCGGCCATGCAGCAGCTTGGACATGAAGTCCGCGCTACACGGCGCGATCAGGATCGCGTCAGCCTCGCGGCTGAGGTTGATATGCGGCATGTTGTTGCTGATCCCATTGACCGAACGCGCGTCCCACTGCGAGTCAAAGACCGGGCGCTGGCTCAAGCTTTGCATCGTCACCGGCGTGATGAACTGTTCGGCTGCAGCCGTCATCACCACCTGCACCGTGGCCCCTTCCTTGATGAGCGCACGGCACAGCTCGGCCGCCTTGTAGCAGGCAATGCCGCCGGTCAGGCCCAAAACAATATGTTTTCCAGCAAGGTCGTTCATGGGCAGCAATGTAGCAGAGCCGCTCAGGTCGCTCTATCCCAGCCTTTTGCGGCACAACAGTGATTGATGGCTTGCTATTCTTTCCACTTTTGGCCCCACTCTCTCACCCCCGCCTCTCTCTCGCCCCGCCGGGCGAGTGAGAGGAGCCAACATCCAATTTGGCCACGTGTTTGAAGTGAAGAAGTACCCGCTCGATAAGCACGTTGGGAAGGTGCTGCGAAGTTTGTCATGCCGACCCCGGATCAGGTCCGGGATTGCAACATCCGGCAGCCAGGGTTCGCCAGCACTGGACTGCGGATCAGGTCCGCAATGACGCAAATTCATCACTTCAACGCGCCTCGGCACGTGTACTACTCTTGTTCAAACACGCGGCCAAATTGGCTGTTGGCTCCCCTGTTCCGCCCGGCGGGGCGGGACAGGGGCGGGGGGGATAGAGTGGGGCCAAAAATGAAAACGAATAGAAATGCATCAATCCCCACAACCCAGTTCGATGCCGCAGCCGTTAATTCACGTGGCTTATCAGCAGCAGATCATTTTTTCAAGAAGCAACTCTATAATCACAATTTCCACCCCAGGGAGCTTTGCAGGCTCACTCTGACATGACCAAATTTGTCTTCGTCACCGGCGGTGTGGTGTCTTCCCTTGGCAAGGGAATCGCCTCAGCCTCCTTAGCCGCGATTCTGGAGTCGCGTGGCCTCAAAGTCACTCTCATCAAACTTGATCCCTACCTCAATGTCGATCCCGGCACCATGTCGCCGTTCCAGCATGGCGAGGTTTTTGTCACGGACGATGGTGCAGAGACCGATCTTGATCTGGGGCACTATGAGCGCTTTGTGGAAACCCGCATGCGCAAGACCAACAATTTCACGACCGGACAGATCTACAAAAGCGTGCTGGAAAAAGAGCGGCATGGCGACTACCTGGGCAAAACGGTACAAGTCATCCCGCACGTGACCAATGAAATTCAGGATTTCATCAAGCGCGGCGCACGTGTGGGTACGGCTGATGCGGTGGATGTGGCGATTGTCGAAATTGGTGGCACGGTGGGCGACATCGAGTCGCTGCCGTTTCTCGAAGCGGTGCGCCAGTTAAGTCTCAAGCTCGGCCCCAACAACAGCGCTTTTGTGCACTTGAGCTACGTGCCCTGGATCGCTGCTGCGGGTGAGCTTAAGACCAAGCCGACGCAGCACACGGCCAAGCAATTGCGCGAGATCGGCATTCAGGCCGATGCCCTCGTGTGTCGCGCGGATCGCCCCATTCCTCAGGAAGAGCGTGACAAAATTTCGCTGTTTTCTAACGTCCCGGCCTGGGGTGTGATCTCCATGTGGGATGTCGATACCATCTACAAGGTGCCGCGCATGTTGCACGAACAGGGGCTCGATGGTTTGATCTGTGACAAGCTGCGTCTGAACACGCCACCGGCGAATCTGAAGCGTTGGGATGACCTGGTGTTTGAGACTGCGCATCCGCAAGGCGACGTCAACATTGTCATGGTCGGCAAGTATGTGGATCTCGGTGACAGCTACAAGTCGCTCAATGAAGCCATTCGCCATGCTGGCATGAAAAATCATGTGCGTGTCAAGATCGACTATATTGATTCGGAGACCATCACACCCGAGAACGTGAGCCAGCTGGCCAAATTTGACGCCATCCTGGTGCCCGGTGGATTTGGCGTGCGCGGCGTTGAAGGCAAAATTTGCGCGGCCCGTTTTGCGCGCGAAAACAAAGTTCCCTATCTGGGCATTTGCCTGGGTATGCAAGTCGCCACCATTGAATTTGCCCGCCATGTCGCCAACCTGAAAGACGCCAACAGCACCGAATTTGATCCAGCCACGCCCAATCCTGTGATTGCTCTGATCACGGAATGGCGGGACGAAGACGGCAGCATCAAAACCCGCAATGAAAACTCCGACCTGGGCGGCACCATGCGCCTGGGCGCGCAAAGCTCAGACGTGGTGACGGGAACCCTGGCGCATCAGATTTACGGCGATGTAGTCACCGAGCGCCATCGCCATCGCTATGAAGCCAACGTGCATTACCTTGACGCGCTGCGCAGCGCCGGTCTGGTAATTTCTGCCTTTACCCAGCATGAGCATTTGACCGAGATAGTGGAACTGCCGCGCAGCCTGCATCCCTGGTTTGTCGGTGTGCAATTTCACCCTGAGTTCAAATCGACGCCGTGGGCCGGGCACCCTTTGTTCAACGCCTTCATCAAAGCGGCGCTGGAGCATCAGGCCGCAGGCAAGTCACTCAAAGCGGTTGCCTGACATGAATCTATGCGGGTTTCAGGTGGGTCTGCAACGACCGTTGTTCCTGATCGCGGGCCCCTGCGTGATCGAGTCGGAACAGTTGCAAATGGACAGCGCCGGCACCCTCAAGGAAATCACGGCTTCATTGGGCATTCCCTTTATCTTCAAAAGCAGTTTTGACAAGGCCAACCGCTCCAGCGGCGCCAGCTTTCGCGGTCCGGGCATTGAGCGCGGGCTGGAAATTCTGGCCAAGGTCAAGCGCGAGCTCGGTGTTCCAGTGCTCACCGACATTCATTCAATCGAGCAGATTGCGCAAGTCGCCGCCGTGGTCGATGTCTTGCAAACGCCCGCGTTCCTGTGTCGTCAAACCGATTTTGTCCGCGCCGTGGCGCAGTCGGGCCTGCCGGTGAACATCAAGAAAGGCCAATTTTTGGCACCCGGCGACATGAAAAACGTGATCGACAAGGCACGTGCCGCAGCACGCGAAAAAAATTTGAATGAAGACAACTTCATGGCCTGCGAGCGCGGCGTCAGCTTTGGCTACAACAATCTGGTGAGCGACATGCGCGCGCTCGCGATCATGCGCGACACCGGCGCGCCCGTGGTGTTCGATGCCACGCATTCGGTGCAGTTGCCCGGCGGCTTGGGTCAATCCAGTGGTGGCCAGCGTGAGATGGTTCCGGTGCTGGCACGGGCGGCAGTGGCGGTCGGTGTGGCCGGGCTGTTCATGGAAACGCATCCGGACCCGTCCAGCGCGTTGAGTGACGGACCGAATGCGGTGCCACTCAAGCACATGCGTTCCCTGCTTGAGACCTTGTTGGCGCTGGACGCCGTAACCAAAAAAAATGAATTTCTTGAAAACTGTTTTTAGTTTTGTCTTTTTTTTACTTTTGAAAGAAAACAATGAGTGCAATTGTTGACATCGTCGGACGGGAAATTCTGGATTCACGCGGCAACCCGACCGTGGAGTGTGACGTGCTGCTGGAATCCGGCACGATGGGCCGTGCTGCGGTGCCCTCGGGCGCCTCCACCGGCAGCCGCGAGGCGATCGAACTGCGCGACGGCGACAACAATCGTTATCTCGGCAAGGGCGTGCTCAAGGCGGTGGAACACATCAACACCGAAATCTCGGAAGCCGTGCTCGGGCTTGATGCCTCCGAGCAGGCGTTCCTCGACAAGACCCTGATTGACCTGGACGGGACCGAAAACAAGTCGCGCTTGGGTGCCAACGCCATGCTGGCAGTCTCCATGGCGGTGGCGCGCGCAGCGGCCGAAGAATCCGGTCTGCCGCTGTACCGTTATTTTGGTGGCATGGCAGCTGTGCAATTGCCGGTACCGATGATGAATGTAGTCAATGGCGGCGCGCACGCCAACAACGGCTTGAACATCCAGGAATTCATGATCATCCCGCTGGGTGCGCCCAACTTTCGTGAAGCACTGCGCTATGGTGCTGAAGTGTTTCATGCGCTCAAGAAGATCATCCACGACAAGGGCTGGAGCACGGCAGTCGGCGACGAGGGTGGTTTTACGCCCAGCGTAGCGAGTCATGGTGCAGCCATTGAGCTGATTCTGCAAGCCATCGACGCGGCGGGTTACACGGCTGGAGAACAAATCGCCATTGGTCTGGATTGTGCCGCCAGCGAGTTTTACAAGGACGGCAAATACCATCTGAGCGCCGAAGGCCTGGTGCTGGACTACCACGAATGGGCCGATATGCTGGAAGCCTGGGCTGACAAGTACCCGATCATCAGCATCGAAGATGGCATGGCCGAGAACGACTGGACCGGCTGGAAAGTGTTGACCGAGCGACTCGGCAAAAAGGTGCAGATTGTGGGTGATGACCTGTTCGTCACCAACACCAAGATCTTCAAGGAAGGCATCGACAGGGCAATCGCCAACTCGATCCTGATCAAGGTCAACCAGATCGGCACCCTGACCGAGACCTTTGCCGCCATCGAGATGGCCAAGCGCGCCGGCTACACTGCCGTCATCAGCCACCGCTCGGGTGAGACCGAAGACTCGACCATCGCCGACATCGCCGTTGGCACCAACGCCGGGCAGATCAAGACCGGGTCGCTAAGCCGCTCGGACCGCATGGCCAAGTACAACCAGCTGCTGCGCATTGAAGAGGATCTGGGCGAGGTTGCCAGCTACCCGGGTCGCGCGGCCTTCTACAACCTGCACTAAGGACGCGGCGCTTCGCCGGAGACCTGCACATGAGCCATCGTGTTGTTGCGGCCGCTTTGATTGCACTGCTCGTGATCCTTTGCGCGCAATTGTGGTTTGGTCGCGGCAGCGTCTTCGAGGTGGGTCGTCTCAAGGCGCAACTTGCCAGTCAAAGTCAACAAAATCAGCAGGCGCAACGCGCCAATGATCAGCTGGCGGCCGAAGTGCGGGATCTCGCTGAAGGCTTGGAGATGGTGGAGGAAAAGGCGCGATTCGAACTCGGTATGGTCAAACCGAACGAGATTTATGTGCAGATCGCAACGGCACCCAGGGCCAACGCCAGCGCGTCAAATTAGGGACTTTCCCCTGTTACTAAGTCCGGAAATCTTTAAAGCAGGGGCATACTGCAGGCCTTCGCGCAAGCGCCCAATTTGGAATCATCCATGACCCTATGCCCCATCGCCCTTGCAATTGGCTGCAAAAAATGCCCGGTTTTTAAAATTTGTCCCGTTAAATCACTGATCGGTGATCTACCCAAGGCTGCCGAAGCCAAGTCTGTAGCAGAGCCGGTTGCCAAGCGCGCGCCTGCGCGCAAAAAGGCCAAAAAATAGATTGGCACTACGGACGGCCTGGCCGCCCTTGGCCGCGCGAAGCGGGATAATCGCGCCCCATGAATCCCTTGCTCGCACTGCTGCAACCCTACCCGTTTGAGCGACTGCGCCAGCTCTTTGCCAGCGTCACGCCAAATCCTGCCCTGTACCCCATCAGTCTGGGCCTGGGCGAGCCCAGGCACCCGACCCCGGCCTTTATCCAGCAGGCCATGGTGCAGGCGATTGAGCGCTGTCCCGGTGGCCTCTCAACTTACCCCGCAACCGCTGGCGAGAGCGCCTTGCGCCTGGCCTTTGCCGGCTGGCTCAAGCGTCGCTATGGCGTCGAGGCCGATCCGGCTACGCAGATGCTGCCGGTGAATGGCTCGCGCGAAGCGCTGTTTGCCCTTACCCAGGCCGTCGTCAACCCGGCCCGCGCGAACGGAGTCAGCCAGCCAAAGCCCTATGTCGTCTGCCCCAATCCGTTTTATCAAATTTACGAGGGGGCAGCGCTGCTGGCCGGTGCGCAGCCGTATTACGTGGCCTGCGACGCGGCACGCAACTTTGCCCCCGACTGGAGCAGCGTGCCCAGCGCCGTGTGGCAGCAGACGCAATTGCTGATTGTCTGTTCGCCGGGTAACCCGACCGGTGCCGTGATGAGGCTGCCAGCGTGGAAGCAATTGTTTGATTTGAGCGATCAACATGGCTTTGTCATCGGCTCAGACGAGTGTTATAGCGAAATCTATTTCGCCGATGACGGGCCGGGTGGCCCACCGCTGGGCGGCCTGGAAGCGGCAGTCCAATTGGGACGCCCGGATTTCAGGAACCTGATTTCGCTGACCAGCCTGTCCAAACGCAGCAATGTGCCCGGCATGCGCAGCGGCTTTGTGGCGGGCGATGCCGCCCTCATCAAACAGTTCCTGCTGTACCGCACCTACCACGGCTGCGCCATGAGTCCGGTGGTGCAGGCGGCCAGCACAGCGGCCTGGGGCGACGAACAACACGTGATCGAAAACCGCGCGTTGTACCGACGCAAATTTGCACAAGTGACCCCCCTGCTGGCCGCCGTGCTGGACGTGCAACTGCCTGATGCGGGCTTTTATTTGTGGGCCAAGGTGCGGGGCGATGACACAGACTTTGCGCGTGATCTGTACGCTCTTTACAATGTCACCGTGTTGCCAGGCAGTTATCTGGCCCGCGCCAGCCAGAGCCAGAACCCGGGTGCCGGGCGCATTCGCCTGGCACTGGTGGCCGACAGCGCCGAGTGCGTTGAGGCCGCCGAGCGCATTGTGCAATTTGTGAAATCCAGACCCTGAACCGCTTGTAGCAAAACCTATCCATGACTCAAGAACTGCAAAATATTATCAATCAGGCGTGGGAAGATCGCGCCAGCTTTACCGTGCAATCCGCAGCCCAGGAGGTGCGCGACGCCGTGGCACAGGTGATCAGCCAGCTCAACTCGGGTCATTTGCGTGTCGCCACGCGCGCTGCGGTGGGCCAATGGACGACGCATCAGTGGATCAAGAAGGCGGTGTTGCTGAGCTTTCGCCTGACCGACAACGCCATGATGCGCGCTGGCGATCTGGCTTTTTATGACAAGGTGTCGACCAAATTCGCCCACATGGATGAAGCCGGTATGAAAGCCACGGGCGTGCGCGTGGTGCCGCCCGCTGTGGCGCGGCGCGGCAGCTTTATTGGCAAAGGCGTGGTGCTGATGCCGTCCTATGTCAACATCGGCGCTTTCGTTGACGAGGGCACCATGGTCGATACTTGGGCCACCGTGGGCTCCTGCGCACAAATTGGCAAGCACGTGCACTTGAGCGGCGGGGTGGGCATCGGCGGCGTGCTCGAGCCGATGCAGGCCGGGCCCACGATCATTGAGGACAACTGCTTTATCGGTGCCCGCTCCGAAATCGTCGAAGGGGTGATTGTGGAAGAAAACTCGGTTATTTCAATGGGTGTCTACCTCGGTCAAAGCACACCGATTTACGACCGTGCTTCAGACTCGGTGAGCTATGGTCGCATTCCGGCAGGTTCCGTCGTGATCAGCGGCAGCCTGCCCAAAAACGACGGCAAATACAGCCTGTATGCGGCCATCATCGTCAAAAGGGTTGACGCGCAAACGCGTGCCAAGACCAGCCTCAACGAGTTATTGCGCGATTGAGCGCTTCGGTATAGAAGTTTCAGCACGGAGGCATACACATGGCAAGCATCAACGCGGCGAGCAGCACCGGCTCAACCGGCAGCGTGGGGACGATGGAGCGCATTCTTCGCCTGATGGCGGAAAAGAAGGCCTCCGACGTCTATTTATCGGCCCAATCGCCGGCCTTGATTCGTATTAACGGCCAATGCGTGCCGATCAATAGCCAGATTCTGCCGCCGGAGGCGCCGCGCAATTTGCTGGCCGAGATACTGCCGCCTCAGCGCATCGAAGAGCTCGAAGAATTGAACGAGCTCAATATGGGCTGGCCCTTGCCCGGGGTCGGGCGTTTCCGTATCAGCGCGATGCGTCAGCGCGGCTCCATCGCCGTCGTGATTCGCTATATTTCGATTGACATTCCGCTGCTGGCCACGCTTTCCGTGCCCCTGATTCTGGGGGAACTGGTGATGGAAAGGCGCGGCTTGCTGCTCATGGTAGGAGCCACCGGGGCGGGCAAGAGTACCACCTTGGCGGCGATGCTCGATCACCGCAACGAGATGGCATCGGGCCACATTCTGACGATTGAAGACCCGATCGAATACCTGTTCCGGAACAAGCGTTCGGTGGTCAATCAGCGCGAGGTCGGCACCGATACCCAATCGACCCAGGTGGCGCTCAAAAATGCCTTGCGGCAAGCACCTGACGTGATCCAGATCGGCGAAATTCGCGACCGCGAAACCATGTCGGCGGCGATTGCCTACGCCCAGACGGGGCATTTGTGCCTGGCCACCCTGCACGCCAACAACAGTTACCAGGCGCTCAACCGGATCCTGAGCTTTTACCCGGTCGAAGTGCGACAGACCCTGCTCGGTGACCTGGGCGCGTCGCTCAAAGCCATTGTCTCGCAACGACTCATGCGCACCACCACCGGCGGGCGCATTCCAGCCGTTGAGATTATGCTCAACACCAACCTGGTGGCCGAAAAAATTGCCATCGGTGATTTTGGCGGCGTCAAAGAGGCAATGGAAAAGACCATGTCCGACGGCGGGCAGACCTTTGAGCAGGACATTGCCCGCCTGATCATGGATGGCACTGTGGATCGCAAGGAGGGACTGATCAATTCGGATTCACCCACCAATTTGATGTGGCGCCTGCAAAATGACTTCAATGCCCGCGCCAATCCGGCCGCGGCCGTTGAAGACCCAGACGATCACCCCTCTTTCACTGAAATTTCACTTGACGTCAGACGTTAATTGCCAGACACCGATGTCACGCACGCTGCACCTGGCGGAGCAACTGATCGCCTGCGCCTCAGTCACACCCGACGACGCCGGTTGCCAGGCGATCGTCGAGGCGCGACTCGCTGCGCTGGGCTTTGTTTGCGAAACCCTGCCGCGCGGGCCAGCACCGTTGCGTGTCACAAATTTATGGGCAAAACGCCCGGCAGCCCCCGTCGATCTTGCGCAAACAGCTAGTAAATTGATTGTATTTGCGGGTCACACCGACGTCGTGCCGACGGGGCCGGTGGAGCAGTGGCAGAGCCAGCCCTTCAGGCCTACGCAGCGCGCGGGCAAACTCTTCGGCCGTGGTGCGGCTGACATGAAGGGATCCATCGCCGCCTTTGTGGTTGCCGTCGAAGAGTTTGTGGCAGCGCAACCGCAGAGCCCTTTGTCGATTGGTTTCCTGCTTACCAGTGACGAGGAAGGCCCGGCGCTGGACGGCACCGTCAAGGTCTGCGAAGCGCTGCAGGCGCGCGGCGAACGCATTGACTACTGCCTGGTGGGCGAGCCCACTGCGCTGGAGCGCAGTGGCGACATGATCAAGAATGGCCGCCGTGGCACCCTGAGCGGCCGACTCACGGTGAAAGGCCTGCAAGGCCACATTGCCTACCCGTTGTTGGCCAGCAACCCGATTCACTTGATCGCACCCGCACTGGCCGAGTTGGTGGCCATGCCTTGGGATAGCGGTAACGCATTTTTCCCGCCGACCTCATGGCAAGCGAGCAATATCCACGCGGGCACGGGTGCCAGCAATGTCATCCCCGGCACGCTGGTGCTCGACTTCAACTTTCGTTTTTCCACCGCCTCCACGCCTGAGTCCTTGCAAGCCCGGCTGCTTGCCGTGCTGGACCGCCATGCGCTGGACTATGACTTGCAGTTGGACCCTGGGCGGCCTGCCGTTTTTGACCCAACCGGGCCTCTTGTTAGAGGCCGTGACCCAGGCAATCAAACACGAAACCGGCCTCACGACCGCGCTCTCCACCAGCGGGGGCACCAGCGATGGCCGCTTCCTGGCCCGCATCTGCGCCGAGGTGATTGAACTCGGGCCACCGAACGCGAGCATTCACCAAATCGACGAACATATTGCGTTGGCCGACCTGGAGGCGCTCAAGAACATCTATCGTCGGCTGTTGCAGATTCTGAGCGCCGACTTGCTGCCATGATGGCTGTCTTTGTTGATCCAGCGAGCGCGTCTGGCAGCACGCCGGTCACCGTGCGCGAACTGGTCGAGCGCGTTTGCGCCGAGTTGCAGGCAGGGGGCGTGGCTTTTGGTCAGGGTACCGTAAACGCCTTCGACGAGGCCGCCTGGCTGGTCTTGTGGCAGCTCGGCCTGCCCCTGGACACGCCGCTGGAGGTTCCATCAGAGGCTGCTGAATTTGCCGCAAATCGCCCCGTAGCGCAGGTACAGCAAGCCCAAGTTGCTACGCTTTTGAAAGCTAGAATCGAGTTGCGCCAACCCGCTGCCTATTTGACGCACGAGGCCTGGTTGATGGGGGTGCCGTTTTACGTCGATGAGCGCGCCATCGTGCCGCGCTCCCTGATTGCCGAATTGCTGGTGCGCGGCGCCCTGGACTACTGGCTCAGCGACGCCACGTACGCGCTGCTGGACCTGTGCAGCGGCAATGGCAGCCTGGCCGTGCTGGCGGCGATGGCTTACCCGGACGTGATGGTCGATGCCGCTGATCTGTCCAGGGATGCGCTGGCAGTGGCCCGCATCAACGTGGACAAGCACGGTTTGACCGAGCGCATCACCCTGGTCGAATCGGACGGCTTTGCCGCCCTGCCCGGCCGTTACGACCTGATCCTGTGCAACCCGCCTTACGTCAATGCCCAGAGCATGGACGAGTTGCCCTTGGAGTTTCAGGCCGAACCAGCGCTGGCGCTGGACGGCAACCGCGCTGGCGGCAGCGACGGCATGGACTTTATCCGGCGCCTGCTGCGCGATTGCCCGGCGCACATGAGTAAGCATGCGGTTCTGGTGCTGGAGGTCGGCAACGAGCGCGAGCATTTTGAAGCAGCCTTTCCCCAATTGGAGGCGATCTGGCTGGAGACCAGCGCCGGTGAAGACCAGGTTTTGTTGCTTACCCGCGAAGCACTTTTAGCGCATTGGCCTGCACCGAAGCCTGAGGCCTTAGGTGTGCCGAAGCCAGACGGGCTGGGCGAGTGACTCCGTTCGTGTCCCCCGCCCGTTCCGGGCTCCTCCTTTACCTCACTGCGCCACTCACCCAACCCGTCTGGCTTCTGAACCTGCATTGGGTTTCTCCACGCGCACAACCGGCGCACGGCAGGAGTACGGATTGCTGCGAAGCGCAAAACCAGAAAACTTGTGGGACAGATCGTCAGCTCTGTCCCCAACTCGAAACGCGGAGCTTCGCAGCAATCCGTGCTCCGGCGCAGCACGATCTGCCCGGCATAACTTGCCACAATGAATTCTCTAGAAAATAGCCACCACGAACCATGATCACCCTAAAGAACATCACCCTGCGTCGTGGTGCCAAAGTGCTGCTCGACGCTGCCACCGTCACCCTGAACCCGGGCGAAAAAGTGGGCCTGGTCGGGCGCAACGGCGCGGGCAAGTCCTCCCTGTTTGCGCTGCTCAACGGCACACTGCACGAAGACGGTGGCGAATATTTCATCCCGTTGCAGTGGCGCATGGGCCAGGTCGCGCAAGACATGCCCGAAACCCCGCAAAGCGCCACCGACTATGTGGTCGACGGCGACACCACGCTGCTGGCAGCGCAGCAGGAAGTCACCGCCTCAGAGGCCACCGACGACTACGACCGCATGGCGCACGCCTACATGGCGCTGCAGGACGCCGGCGCCCACGACGCCCCGGCCCGCGCGCAGGCGCTGATTCTGGGACTGGGCTTCAAGACAACGGAGCTCAGCAACCCGGTCAACAGCTTTTCGGGCGGCTGGCGCATGCGGCTGCAACTGGCGCGTGCGCTGATGTGCCCGTCGGATCTGCTGCTGCTCGACGAGCCTACCAACCACCTGGACCTCGACGCGCTGGTGTGGCTGGAGTCCTGGCTCAAGAAGTACGAAGGCACCATGATCGTGATCAGCCATGACCGCGAGTTTCTGGACGCCGTGACCGACGTCACGCTGCATATCGACGCGGCCAAACTGATGCGCTACGGCGGCAACTACAGCAAGTTCGAGGACATGCGCGCCGAGCAGATGGACGCTGCAGCAAAACGCCTTTGCCAAGCAGCAGGACAAGATTGCCCACCTGCAAAAGTTCATCGCGCGCTTCAAGGCCAAGGCCAGCAAGGCCAAGCAGGCGCAAAGCCGGGTCAAGGCGCTGGACCGCATGGAAAAAATTGCGCCGCTGCTGGCCGAGGCCGACTTCACCTTCGAATTCAAGGAGCCCGCCAACCTGCCCAACCCGATGCTGTCGATGACGGGCGTCAGCTTTGGCTACCCGCCCCCTGAGGCGGCACCGGTCGGCACGCCGCCGACCGTGATCGTGCGCAACGTCAGCCGCTCGGTGCTGGCCGGCCAGCGCATCGGCATTCTGGGTGCCAACGGCCAGGGCAAGTCGACCCTGGTCAAAACCATCGCGCGCGAGCTGCCGGCCATCGGAGGGCGAAATCACCGAAGGCAAGGGCCTGAACATTGGCTACTTCGCCCAGCAGGAGCTCGACGTGTTGCGCCCCGCTGGATACGCCGCTGGAGCACATGATCCGCATGGTGAAAGACCTGACGGCGCCGGCAAGATAGCCGGCCAGGCCACGCGCGAACAAGATCTGCGCAGTTTTCTGGGCACCTTCAACTTTGGCGGCGACATGGTCAAGCAGGCCGTGGGCAGCATGAGCGGCGGCGAAAAAGCGCGCCTGGTGCTGTGCATGATCGTCTGGCAGCGCCCGAATCTGTTGCTGCTCGATGAGCCGACCAACCACTTGGACTTGGCCACGCGCGAAGCGCTCTCGATGGCGCTCAATGAATTTGAGGGCACGGTGATGCTGGTCAGCCATGACCGGGCGCTGTTGCGCGCAGTTTGCGACGAGTTCTGGATGGTCTCGCGCGGCGGCGTGGCCCCGTTTGACGGCGATCTGGACGACTACCAGCGCTATTTGTTGGATGAAGCCAAGCGCCAGCGCGAAGCCATCAAGGAGGCCAGCAGCGTGGCCGCCAAGGCCGAGCGCAAGGCGCTGGCCGAAGCCGCGGCCAAACCGAAGCTCAAAGTGCCCGCGACCGGACTCAAGCGCCAGCTCGAAAAGCTCGAAGGCCGCATGAACGTGCTCAACGGCGAAGGGGCTTCGCTGGAGGGCCTGCTCTCCAAATCACCGCCGCCGGCCGACTACGCCGAGCTCGGCAACCGGCTCAAGATCGTCAATGACGAGCTGCAAGTTCTGGAAGAAGAATGGCTGAGCCTGTCGGGTCAAATCGAGGCGGCGGCGCTGGCCCACTGAGGACCAGCGCAATCAGCTCCCAACAACCGAGGCACGGTATCAGCTCGGCATCGAACTGCGTTGCAGGGCTTGAATCGTTTTTATCCGTTTTCATTTTGGCCCCACTCTATCCCCCCCGCCCCCTTCCCGCCCCGCCGGGCGGAAAGGGGGAGCCTTATTTGGCCGCGTCATTGAACGAGAGCCGTACACGCTCGGCAGTCGCGTTGAGGTGACGAGGTATGCGAACCCGAAGTGAGCTGTCATTGCGGACCTGATCCGTAATCCAGTGTTCGCGAACTTAGATGTCGGATCTGGTTCGGCATGACAAGCAGTCCGACGCCTTTCCAACTGGCCAATCGAGCGGGTACTTCTCAGCTTCAAAGACGCGGCCAAATTGGCTGTTGGCTCCCTCTTCCGCCTGGCGGGGCGGGAGAGGGCGGGGGGTGTGAGTGGGGGAAATAGCTATAAATTAATGAGCTACTAACGCATACAAAAAGGGTGCTACAGCCATATTTCACTCATATACTATATCTGAGCTGCCAGCCCCGGCCTGGACCCGCCAGGCGGCCAGCGCGGCGTCGCTGGGGAAGAATTTGGCGCCCTCCCCCAGTTGCAGTTCGGCCGCGGCAGATCCACTTTCACCGCCGCCGGTCAGTGCGAACCGAATGCCCAAGCCGCGCAGCAGCTCGCCCTGCTCGCTGATCTCGCGTCGCGGCGGGTAGTCATTGAGCATGCGCGCCACGTCGGGTGCATTGGTGCCGGACGGGCTCAGCGCCAGACGCAGGAACTTGCCAAAGCGGCAACGTGCCTGTTGCAGGTCCCACATCTGGGTCACGCTCAATTGCATGCCACCCGAGAATCGATCAGGCTTGAGCTGGCCCATGACGATGAGCAACTCGTCATCCTTGAGCACATCCTTGCTGGCAAGCAGCAGCGGCTCTTCGGCACGGGCCTCCATGACGCCCGATTTATCGTCCAGCTTGAACAGCGCAAGCTTGCCGCGCTGGCCGTTCACGATGCGCAAATCGCTGACGATGCCCGCCAGCAATTGCGGCTCACGGGTGTCGATCACGTCTTCAATCCGGCGCTTGGCAAAATGCCGGACTTCGAGCGCCACTTCATCGAAAAGGTGGCCCGTGAGATAAAAGCCGACTGCCGACTTCTCCAGCGTCAGGCGCTCCTTGACGCCCCACGGCGTGCTTTGCACCAACTCCGGCTCCTGCGTGCTCGAGCCAATCTGCTTCTCATCGCCCATATCGAACAGGCTGGCCTGGTTGGCATTGGCCAGCGCCGCCGCAGCAAAATCAAAGGCCAGCTCGACCGAGGCCAGCAGGCTGGCGCGGTTGCGTTCAATCGAATCGAAAGCGCCGGCCTTGATCAACGCCTCGACGCTACGCTTGTTGATGCGGCCGCGGTCCACCCGCAAACAAAAATCGAACAGGCTTTTGAATGGCCCCACCACCTCAGCCGAAGGTCCGACGCCACGCCCCTCACGCGCTGCCACAATGGCCTCAATGGCTTGCTGGCCGGTGCCTTTGATGGCGCTCAGCCCATAGCGAATCAATTGGTCGGATACCGGCTCAAAGCGATGCGCACCGCGGTTCACATCGGGTGGCTCAAAGCGCATACCCATTTTTTGCGCGTCTTCAAACAGAACCTTGAGCTTGTCGGTGTCGCCCATTTCCACCGTCATGTTGGCGCAATAGAACTCGGCCGTGTAGTGCACCTTGAGCCAGGCGGTATGGTAGGCCAGCAAGGAATAGGCGGCGGCGTGCGACTTGTTGAAACCGTAACCGGCGAACTTCTCCATCAGGTCGAACACCTCATCGGCCTTGGCCTGGTCGAGATTGTTTTTGGCGGCACCGTCGCGGAAGCTCTGGCGCTGGCGCGCCATCTCGGCCGTGTCCTTCTTGCCCATGGCGCGGCGCAGTATGTCGGCGCGCCCGAGCGTGTAACCGCCCAGAATCTGCGCCGTCTGCATCACCTGTTCCTGATAAACCATGATGCCGTAGGTCTCGCTCAGCATGGACGCCACCAGCGGGTGCGGATAGACCACTTCTTCGCGGCCCAGCTTGCGCGCCACAAAGCTCGGGATCAGGTCCATCGGGCCGGGCCGGTAGAGCGCGTTGAGCGCGATCAGGTCTTCCAGCCGCGCCGGCTTGGCGTCACGCAACATGCGTTGCATTCCGGGGCTTTCAAACTGAAACACGGCCTCGGTTTTGCCTTCCTGAAACAACTTGAAAACGCTGGCGTCGTCGAGCGGCAGGTTTTCATAGGCGAAATTTTCCTGACCCCGGTGTCGCGTGGCAATAAACTCGCGGGCATTTTCCAGAATGGTCAGAGTGGCCAGGCCCAAAAAGTCAAACTTCACCAAGCCAATCGCTTCCACGTCATACTTGTCAAACTGGCTCACCGCTGAATCGCTGCCGGGCTGCTGATAGAGCGGGCAAAAGTCGGTCAACTTGCCCGGCGCAATCAAGACGCCGCCGGCGTGCATGCCAACGTTGCGCGTCAGGCCTTCGAGCTTGCGCGCCAGCTCCAGCAGGGTCTTGACGTCTTCTTCCCTGCTTTCGCGCTCGGCCAGCAGCGGCTCGGCCTCCACCGCGTACACCGTTTTGTCATCCGGCTTTCGATTCGCGGGCGGCAGTTGCAGGCTGACGCTGACGCCCGGCTTGTTCGGGATGAGTTTGCTGATGCCGTCGCAAAAGGTGTAGCTCATGTCGAGCACGCGGCCCACGTCGCGCACCGCGGCGCGTGCCGCCATGGTGCCAAAGGTGACAATCTGGCTGACGGCGTCCTTGCCGTATTTGCTCTTGACGTAGTCGATCACCAGGTTGCGATTGGTCTGGCAAAAATCGATGTCAAAGTCGGGCATGGAGACCCGCTCCGGATTCAGGAAACGCTCAAACAGCAAGTTGTAGCGCAGCGGATCTAGGTCCGTAATCCGCAGTGAATAGGCCACCAGCGAGCCCGCGCCTGAGCCGCGTCCCGGCCCGACCGGGCAGCCGTGGCTCCTGGCCCAGTTGATGAAGTCGCCCACAATCAAAAAGTAGCCGGGGAAACCCATCGTCACAATGGTACTCAGCTCAAACTCAAGGCGCTCCAGATAGCGCGGCAGTTCGCGTTCGCGTTGCGCCGCATCCGGGTACAGATGAGCCATGCGTGCTTTGAGTCCTTCGTGCGAGGCGTAGCGAAAGTAGTCGTCCGGCGTCATGCGCTGGCCGTTGACCTCGGGCGTTGGAAAGTCAGGTAACTGCGGCTTGTCGAGCACAAAACTCAGATTGCAGCGCTTGGCTATCTCCAGCGTGTTGGCCAGGGCCGATGGCAGATCGGCAAACAGCGCGCCCATTTGCGCCCTCGATTTGAAATACTGTTCGCGTGTGAAACGTCGCACGCGTTGCGGATTGGCCAGAATTTCGCCTTCGGCAATACAAACCCGCGCTTCATGCGCCTCAAAATCTTCCGGCGCAGCAAACTGCACCGGATGTGTCGCCACCACCGGCAAGCCCGCGCGCGCCGCCAGTTGCACCGCCGCCACAACATGGGCTTCGTCATCAACGCGGCCGGCGCGTTGCAATTCAAGATAAAAACGGCGCGGAAACAGCGTGCCAATTTGCAGGGCAAGCGCCAGCGCGCGCGCCTCATCGCCCTGCAGCAGCGCCTGCCCGACCGGACCGGCCTGCGCGCCGGCCAGCGCAATCAGGCCGGCGTTGAGTTCGGCCAGCCAGTCGAGTTTGATGCTGGCCTGGGCTTTGCTGCCTTGCCGGGTCCAGGCGCGCGCCAGCAACTCAGACAGATTGAGGTAACCCTGCGGGTTCTGTACCAGCAACAGCAGGCGCGAGAGCTTGCTTTGGTCCTTGCCCATGCCGTCAAGCCAGACTTCGGCTCCAATCAGCGGTTTGACGCCCAGCTGGCGCGCGCGCTTGTAGAACTTGATGGCGCCAAACAGGTTGCTTAGATCGGTGATAGCCAGGGCCGGCTGTCCATCAGCGGCGGCGGATTTGACGATGTCGTCGATCCGATTGGTGCCGTCAACGATAGAAAATTCAGTGTGGAGACGCAAATGAACAAACATGGCGTATATTGTAGAAAGCTGGCCGTTGGCCATGAAGCATAAGAACCTTGCAGTGAAAGTCTTGAAAATTTTGCTTGTCGATGACCATGCGCTGGTGCGTGCGGGCTTGCGTCAGCTGCTTAAAGGACTCGATGAGCCGGTTGAAGTATTTGAAGCCGGCCGGTGCGAGCGGGCCTTTGAACTGGCCGCCTTGCATAGCGATCTTGATCTGGTACTGCTGGACTGCCAATTGCCCAACATGAGCGGGCTGGACGCACTACAGGTTTTTGGCCAGCGTCATCCCGAGTTGCCCGTTTTGATGCTCTCGGGTGTTGCCAATGCGCAGATGGTACGCAGCGCCCTGGCCCAGGGTGCCGTCGGCTTTGTCTCGAAAAGCGCCAAGAGCCATGAGTTGCTGTCCGCCATTCGCCTGGTCCTGTCCGGTGAACTTTACGTGCCACTCGACCTGCTCGACAAAATGGGTGCCGATGCCAGCATCGACGCAGCCCAATTCACACCGCGCCAGCACGCGGTCCTGCTGCTGCTGCTGGAAGGCTGCTCAAACAAGGAAATCAGCGATAAGCTGCATATCTCGGATGAAACGACCAAGAATCATGTGATGGCGATCCTGCGTGGCTTTGGTGTCAAGACCCGTGTTCAGGCTGTGCTGGCGGCCAATCGGCAGGGCTACACGGTCGCTTGATCGCCCACCTCGGCCTGCAGCGCCAGGTGCCGGATCAGGCTGCGCAGCTTGGCCGGACGCACCGGCTTGTGCAATAGCGGCAAGCCAGCCTCTTTGGCCGTCTGCACCAGTCTCAGGTCAGTGTCGCCACTCATCAGGCAGGCGGGAATCAGGCGAGCGGCGGCTGCGCGCAATTGCCCGATCACCTCGATGCCGTTTTCGCCGTCGCGCAAACGATAATCGCTGACAATGACGTCAGGCAGGGCGTCTGGCTGCAGTTGCAGATAAGCCACCGCGCCGCTTGGCGCCACAGCCACGCGCGCGCCCCAGGATTCGAGCAGACTCACCAGCCCTGCCCGCGCCAGCAGATCGTCCTCCACCACCAGCACCCGCAGACCGGCCAGACTGTCCAGCGCCGGCGTGCGTACGCTGCTGCGTCGGTCCACGGCGCTGCCCGGCGGGATCAGTGGCACATCAAAACTGAAGCGCGTGCCCTGGCCCAGGCGTGAACAGACCTGTACCCGGTAGCCCAACAGTTCCGCTTTGCGTGCCACGATGGCAAGTCCCAGACCCAGACCCTTGCCACGGTCACGCTCGGCGTTGCCAATTTGAAAGAACTCCTTAAAGATCGATTCGTGGTGTTCGGCGGCGATGCCAATGCCGCTGTCCCACACTTCAATGCGTCCGCGGCTGCCCCCGGCGCAAACCCGGCAGGCGAGCAACACACCGCCCTGATTGGTGTAACGTAACGCATTGACCACCAGGTTGAGCAGCATGCGGTGCAACAGCGTGGGATCGCTCATCAGCCAGACGCCGGTCGCCCGCACGCGCAGTCGCAAGCCCTTCTCACGTGCTGTCAGGGCCAATTCATCCTGAATATGTGCAAACAGGTCGGCCAGCGCAAAGGGGCGTAGATGCACTGGTACCGCTTTCGCCTCCAGCCTTGAGAGATCTAGCAGCGCATCAAGCAGGTCCTGCAACGCCAGTACCGAAGCCTCCAGGTTGCTGATCAAGTGCTGGCTTTGCGCATCATGTGGCAATTGCGCCAGACGTGCCACAAACATTCCCATGGCGTGGGTGGGTTGGCGCAGGTCATGGCTGGCCGCTGCCAGAAAACGTGACTTGGACAGGGTCGCGGCTTCGGCTTCTTCCTTTTTCTCGCGCAAATCCTGGGTCGCGGCGATGACGCGCTGCTCAAGTTCATCGCGCCCCTGCTCCAGGCGTTCGGCCATCTGATTGAGTCCCAGCTGCAGACGGCGCAGCGGATCATCGGGCAACACTTCGAGCCGCGCCGACAACTCCCCATCGCCGATGCGATCAATCAGGTCCGACACGCGCAACACGGGCCGCAGCACGCCCCGCCCCAGGTACCAGGCCAGCGCACCACCAAACAGCAGGCCGCCCAAGGCCACGGCCAAACCCACTGCCTGCATTTCGCGTTCACGCCGATCCAGCGACTGGCGCGAAAACTCCATCAACAGGTGACCCAGGGGCGGGCTTGCCTTAAGCGCCTGATCGGGTGCCAGCGCCGGCCAGTCTTCTATCCTGAGCTCGCTTGTCTGCACCGGCTGCACCACCAGTTCAATGCGATTGACCGGGTCAAACAAGGCATGCTCCTGGCCCTCGAGAGTGGGCGGCGTCTTGAACATGGGGTGGCCACTGCGGGCCAGCAGGCGGCCGCTGCGATCAAGAATGGAGACCGACTGCACATCGGCCTCACGCAGGGCTCCGGCAGCAATGGCACTCAATTGGATGCTGTTGGCGGAAAACAGACCGTATTCGCAGGCCGTGGCGAGCTGGCGCGCCAGCGAGCGCTGACGCTGCGTGTGCGCCTGCGCAATGTCTCCAATGCGGTCAAACAGGTGGACCACCGCCAACAGCACGACGACGAGCGCCACCGGCAACAGCGCGGCCAGCAACAAGCGAGAGCGAATATCACCGAACTTCATGGTGTTGCCTCGCGCCGGCGCAGTTGCGCGCGCAGCGCGTCGCCGTCCAGACGCAAGCCAAGCGAGCGCGCCACGTGCTCGTTGACGGCAACGCTGAAGTCCTGCGAATCAAGTGGTACCGCAGGCAAGGCTTTGCCATGCAAGGCCGCGCTGGCGAGGCTGCCCGCCTGTCGCCCCAATTGCGTCGGCGTCGCATACACCGCCAGCAAGGCACCGGCCTGCACGTAGGCGGGAGAGAACGCAATCAAGGGCACTTTGGCGCGAAACGAGGTAAGCAAGATGTTTTGAATGCTGCGGCTGTTGTAGATCTGTGCATCAACCACCGCCAGCAACAGGTCGGCGTCCTGCAGGACATCCTTGAGGCTGGGGAACAACAGGTCCTCACCCATCACGCTGGCCTGCGTCAGCGTAAATCCCTGTGCGCGTGCCGCGGCCTGCAATGCGCCTGCCTGCGTCTGCGATTGAGGTCCCCACAACACGCCAATGCGGCTGGCTGCGGGCAAGGCCAGACGGATCAACGCCAATTGCCGCTGCCAGGGTTGGTCAAGATAAATCGCCGAAAACTGCGCCGAGGCCTTGCGTTCACTTTCCAGCAGCACGCGCTCAAAACTGCTGCGCGGCAACAAGGTACACAGCACCGGCGCGGCGAGGGTCGTGCGGGCCAGCGCGTCGGCCGCCACGCTGCCGAGTCCGATGTAGAGTCTGGCCGTTGGCGGTTTCGCCGTGCTCCAATCGCTGGCGCTAACTTGCAGCACGTCGGCCGGCGCGACGCCGCTGCGCTCAAGCTCACTGACAATGGCTTGCGCGGCCGTCACGTAAGCCGCGTTGCTGTCGCTGTGGACAATCAGCACCTTTGGCGCCGCAATCGCACCCGTGGCGGCAAACAACAGCAGCCACAGGCGCAGACAGCATGAACGTAAAAGCCAATGCAGCAGCATGGACGCGAATCAATTTTCGATTGTCAGGGTGATAAAGGCACGGCGCTCAAACGCAAACTGCGGGCGCAGATCCGGGTAGGGGGAACCCAGGTTTTGCAGCACCAACGCGAACTCCCCGCGTTTGGCACCAAGACGCAGCGGACAGCCCAGGCGCAGATCGGTGCGGGTAAAGGCCACCGCTTCATCGCGTCCGCCCGCCTGCAGGACAACGGTGCCGCTGTCCTGGTGCGTCAGGCTCAGATCCAGACCGCCCGGCAGTTTCTGGAAATAACTCAGGGTAGTGGCCCGTTTGGGCGCTGCCAACGCGCTGGCACTCTGTGGACCGGCCACGGTCGGATCGAAGTTGAGCGAATTGATGTCCATGTAAGCCTGATTGAGAGTCAATCGGGCGCCGGCCCAGGGCCGCAATTTGACTTGGTACTCCAGCCCCTGAATCGGAAAACTTTCGTCATTGAAATAGTCGCGTGGACTTCTTTTGCTGGCCTGGCGAATAAAGCCGGTGAATTGCTCGTGGAACAAGCGCGCATCGAGCTCAAGGCCAAGCGCGGGAAAGCTGCCTAAATAGCCCATTTCGCGCACCAGTAAATGCTCTGGCTGCACCGTGCCGCTGGCCAGTGTGGTGACAGCCAGCAGATGTGAGTTCCATTCGTAACGCACATTGGCAAACTTCTCAAAGGTACTCGGCGGCCGGAACGCTTTGGAAATGCCGGCACGCCAGGTTTGCCCCTCTGCCGCGTGCCAATTGAGCATCAGCCGGGGTGCCAGGTTGGAGCCGCTGACACTGTTGTGTTCGGCCATGGCACCGGCATTGAGAACCAGTTGCTGGGTCAGGCGCCATTCGGCATTGGCAAAAAGACGCGAAAAGCTGCTCACAAAATGGGCGTCGGTGTTGTAAAGCGCCTTGGAACTGACTTGCTCGCGGCGCAGCTCGCCGCCCCACACCACGCGCAGATCCTTGCCATGGCGAAATGTGTGTTGCAGCGCGATGTTGTCGTTGACGGCGTGCCCATTGCCAGAGATACCCAGACTGGCATCAATGCCGAAGCCGGCCAGCGAATATTGGAATACATCCTGATACGACTCCTGCGAATGGGAAAGGCTCAGGGCCAGGTCGCTATCGGTGTCCAGCGTGCGGCGCCAATCCAGTTGGGCGTAGTCAGACGCGAACGCAGTGGGCCGCAGATTGTCGTCAACATTGTTCACAAAACCCTTGCCGGTGTCGATGCCCAGATGACCGGTACGGATGTCTATTTCGTCGCGCCAGGTGGGCCACCAATTGCTTGAAAAATTGACCCGGCGAACCTGATTACCGCCATTGGAACCGGCCAGACCGGCGTCGGCACGCCGATCAAAACTGAGCCGAAAGCTCGCCTCTGGCTTGCCCCAGCCAATGCGTGCCTGCGCATCCAGGATGCCGTTTTCACCACCCGCCAGACTGACGTGCGTGTCCAGCGTATCGAGCGTGGGGCGAGTCACGATATTGATCACCCCAAGCAGCGCGCGGGCACCGTAGGCCGCCGAGTTGGAGCCGCGCAGCACCTCGATGCGCTCAATGTCACCCAGGGCCACGGTTAACAGGCCCGGACCGACACTGCCGATAAAATAGGGCGAATAGACGGAGCGGCCGTCTACCAGCACCTGTATGCGATTGGAATAGGCGTCAAAACCGCCGTGATAGCTGGCCAGCGGGGCCGCCGTTTCAAATGAGGTGCTGCTCTGAAATCCTGGCACCAGGCGCAGCAGGTCGGCGACATCGCGCGCCCCCGAGAGGCGAATCGTGTCGCGATCCAGAATCGTGACAGCGCCTGGCGTCTCATCAAGCCGCTGCGGCAGGCGTGAGACCGACAACACGATCGGCATCTCGGCCAGAAATTCCTGCTCGGTGACAGGCACGGCGCTGGCGGGAGGGTTTGGCGTCGCTTGTGCCGCAGCGACGCAGGCAAAGCCATGCCAGGCGAGCAGATTAAGGCATTGACGCAGCGAACGCAAAAACCGGTTCTTCTTGTTCATGCCCCAATTTTGCACCTGTGGCGGGCCAAACAAGCGTAGCGCTAACCCTAGGACAGGAGTTGCAGCCAGGCTTTTTCCAGCCGCTTGACGCTGACCGGCTGCGGCGTGCGCAGTTCCTGGGCAAACAGGCTAACGCGCAGTTCTTCCAGCAGCCAGCGGAATTCCTGCAGGCGATCATCCAGCACACCCTTGCGCTCAGCCAGCAGGCGCCAGTAACGCTGCTCCAGCGGCTGCAATTCTTTCAGACGCGCCGCATCGCGCGCCGGGTCGGCGCGGTATTTTTCCAGCCGGGCCGTCACGGCTTTGAGATAACGCGAAAAGTGCTGCAACGCCGTCCAAGCTGTGACGGCGAGGAACTGCCTGGGCATCAGGCGGGCCAGTTGCTCGGCCGCATCGACACTGACAGCCGGCGCGTTGCGCGTGTCCTTGATCTTGCGGGCAGCCACGGCATAGTCTTGCAGGATGGCGCCAGCCAGCCGCGCGACTTCGCTGCAGATCAGCGTGAGCCGAGCGCGCCCTTCTTCCAGGCGCTTTTTGAAGGCGCCTGCGTCGGTCGGCAAGGGCTCCAGCAGAAAGGCCCGATCCAGCGCCACCCCGATGATCTGCTCGCGCAGTTCTTCCAGCGTGCCACCGCTGCCGGAGCCGTCCGCATTTTTGCCCACCTGCATGTAGCTGACCGCCATTTTTTGCAGCTCGGGCAGGTTTTTTTCAAGGTATTTGAGTGCGTCCTTGAGCTGCAAGGCAAACAGGCGGCGCAGTCCGGCACGGTGCCGGGCCGCAGCCACAGCCGGCTCGTCAAAGACCTCAATGCTCACCGCATCGCCAACATCGACCAGGCCCGGGTAGCCGATCAGCAGTTGCCCGGCCTTTTGAATTTCAAGCAGCTCGGGCAGTTCGCCAAAGGTCCAGGCGGTGTAGCGTTGGACTCTAGGTTCGGCCACATTTACTTCATTTTTAATAGCTGCTTGCGTAGTTTTGACGGGGGCTAGCGGCTGATTTGGCTTAAAGTCTGGCGGAACCGCCGCGACGCTGGCCAGTTTCAGGCCCGCCAGCACCTGAAACGCACCGCGCGCCTGCGCCCCCAGCTCGGCTTTGAGTGCAGCCAGATTGCGCCCGCTGCCGAGTTGTCGCCCGTGTTCATCGACGACCCGGAAGTTCATGAAGAGATGCGCACTGAGCATGTCCGCCTTGAGGTCGGCACGCACCACCTCCAGCGCCGTTGCCGCGCGCACCTGCTTGAGCACCGCATCGATCAGCGCGCCGTGGCCAAAGACCTCGGGTAGGTTCAGCGCTTCGGCCATGTTGCTGGCGCTCTCGGGCAGCGGCACCAGCCGCGAGCGGGGCCGCTGGTGCAAAGTTTTCAGCAGCGCCTGAATTTTGTCCTTGAGCATGCCGGGCACCAGCCACTCGCAGCGCTCCTCGTTGACCTGATTCAGCACAAACAGGGGCACGCTCACCGTCAGGCCGTCTTTGGCGTCGCCCGGCTCGTGCAGATAGGTGGCGGCGCAATCGACACCGCCGAGGCGAATCGTTTTGGGGAACGCCTGCGTCGTGATGCCGGCCGCCTCGTGGCGCATGAGCTCTTCGCGCGTCAACAGCAGCAGCCGGCTTTTGGCCACTGGCGTTGCGCCGCGCGCGGGCATGGGCATCAGGTAGTCGGGCTTTTTGGAGGCTTCGCGGTACCAGTTGTCAAAGCTGTAACCGCTGCACACGTCAAAGGGCAGTTGCTGGTCGTAAAAGGCGTAGATCAGCTCGTCGTCCACCAGCACGTCCTGGCGGCGTGCCTTGTGCTCCAGGTCTTGTACCTGTTCGATGAGCTTTTGGTTGGCCTGCAGAAACGGCCACTTGCAGTCCCACTGGCCGCCGATCAAGGCCTCGCGCATGAAAATTTCGCGCGCACCGGGCAAATCGACCCGGCTGTAATTCACGCGCCGTCCGCTATAAACCACAACGCCATAGAGCGTGGCGCGCTCCAGCGCGTTGACCTCGGCCGTCTTCTTCTCCCAGTGCGGGTCGAGCAATTGCTTTTTCAGCAAATGCCCGCCCACCTGCTCCAGCCACTGCGGCTCAATGGCGGCAAGGCCGCGGCCAAACAGTCGCGTGGTTTCCACCAATTCGGCGGCCACAATCCAGCGGCCCGGTTTTTTGACCAGGTGCGCGCCGGGGTGCGGGTAAAACTTGATGGAGCGCGCGCCCAGGTATTCTCCGCTGGCACCATCCGTTTCGAGCTTGCAGCCGATGTTGCCCAACAGGCCGGCCAACATCGAGAGGTGCAGTTGCTCGTAGCTCGCGGGCTGGCTGTTGAGCCGCCACTTGTGCTCGGCCACGACAGTGTGCAGTTGCGAATGGATGTCGCGCCACTCACGCACGCGGCGCATGCTGACAAAGTTCTGGCGCAGCAGCTGCTCGTACTGGCGGTTCGAGAGTTTGCGAGAAATTGGAGAAATTGGGGTCAGATTCCAATTATTTTGATTTTTGTCATCAGGCGATTTAGTTGGAATCTGACCCCAATTATTCCCGCGCGCGGTCTCCAGCCAATGCCAGAGCTTCAAGTACCCGACAAACTCGCTCTTTTCATCGTCAAACTTGGCGTGCGCCTGATCGGCCTGTTGCTGTGCCTGCAGCGGCCGGTCGCGCACGTCCTGCACTGACAGCGCCGAGGCAATCACCAACACTTCGTCCAGCGCCGCGCGGCTGCGCGCTTCCAGAATCATGCGGCCGACCCGCGGATCAAGCGGCAATTTGGCCAGTTCCTGACCCGTGGCGGTAAGTTCGTTGGCGTCGTCCACGGCACCTAATTCGCCCAGCAACTGGTAACCATCGGCAATGGCGCGGCCCGAGGGGCGCTCCAGAAACGGGAAGTCTTCCACCACCCCGAGGTGCAGCGACTTCATGCGCAGAATCACCCCGGCCAGGGACGAGCGCAGAATTTCGGGGTCGGTAAATTTGGGCCGGCTGTTAAAGTCTTTCTCGTCATAGAGGCGGATGCAAATGCCGTCGGCGACGCGGCCGCAGCGCCCGGCGCGCTGGTTGGCCGAACTCTGGCTGATCGGCTCGACCAGCAACTGCTCCACTTTACTTCTGAAACTGTAGCGCTTCATGCGCGCTGTGCCTGCGTCAATCACGTATTTGATGCCCGGCACGGTGAGCGAGGTTTCGGCCACGTTGGTGGCCAGAATGATGCGCCGCGTGCTGTGGCCGTCAAAGATGCGGTCCTGCTCGGCTTGCGACAGGCGCGCATACAGGGGCAGCACCTCCGCGTTTCGAAACAGCGGCTGGTGGCTCAGGTGGCCGCGCAGGTGGTCGGCTGCATCGCGGATCTCGCGCTCGCCGGGCAAGAAAACCAGAATGTCGCCGCTGTGGTGCACGTCGCGCCAAAGTTCATCCACGCCGTCGGCAATCGCCGAGTTCAGGTCATAATCGCGCGATTCTTCAAAGGGTCGATAACGCTGCTCCACCGGGAACATGCGCCCGGAGACCATGATGACGGGCGCTGGCCCCTGCCGGCCAGCAAAATGCTCGGCAAAGCGTTCCGCATCAATCGTGGCGCTGGTCACCACCACTTTCAGATCCGGCCGGCGCGGCAATATCTGCTTCAAATAGCCCAGCAAGAAGTCAATATTCAGGCTGCGCTCGTGCGCCTCATCAATGATGATCGTGTCGTAGGTTTTGAGCAGGGGATCGGTCTGCGTCTCAGCCAGCAAGATGCCGTCGGTCATGAGTTTGACGGAACTGTCACGGCTCAATCGATCCTGAAACCGCACCTTGAAACCGACGACATCGCCCAAGGTGGTTTTCAGTTCCTCGGCAATGCGCTTGGCCACACTGCTGGCGGCAATGCGGCGCGGCTGGGTGTGGCCAATCAGCTTGGCATGTTCGCCGGGCGCGTAGTTCAGCTTGCCGCGCCCCATGGCCAGTGCAATCTTGGGCAACTGGGTGGTCTTGCCGGAACCGGTTTCACCGCAGACGATGATGACCTGATGCGCCGCCATCGCGGCCATGATTTCCTCGCGTTTGGCTGAGACCGGCAGGGCTTCGGGGAACTCGATTTGCAAAGGTACAGACATTGGGCCGCAATTATCGGGGCTGTGCGGGTGAGCGTCTGGCGCGCGGCTTGGCTTAGCGGCCAAATATTCAGTGAGCGACTACGTCAATTCTGAGTGTGCGCTACCGAACTGAATCTCCAAGATTCAAGGTATATCGTACCGTGATATTGCGCTCAAACCAATTTTGCGCATTGCATTTGGCTCATGAAATTACCTTGTCCAAATTTGGAAGCCTCACTATGTCACACAATATCGACGCCAGCGTTCTACACAAGAAGGCTGCCACCGAGCATGAAACAGTAGCCAAGCACCAGCACAAGGCAGCGGAATGCTATGACCAGAACAAAGTGAGTGACGTCCAGGGGAGATCCCGGAGCGCCATGGACTGCTCCAATGCGGCACAAAAGCATTCGGCAACTGCATGCGAGTCCGCAGAAACAACTTGGCTGCGCAATCTGGATTCTCCGATCTGATCATTTCAGGAATGACATGAAAAGAAGTTCTATGCTGGTATGGCGAGGCCTTTGATTGGCCATCCACCCCATGTCTGAAAACCCTAACCGCACCTTGGTTTGTAGTGTGCTTTTTCTGGATATTGAGGGGTATTCGAGGAAGTCGGTTACCGAGGAACTGAATCTTAAGCGGCAATTCAACGCGATCCTATCGGCAGCTTTGTCTCATGTCGGGGCTGATGACCGAATCGTGCTTGACACCGGCGATGGTGCTGCTGTCTGTTTTCTTTCCGATCCTGAAGATTCACTTTTCGCTGCAATCAACGTGCGCGCTGCCATCGCATCTGCAAACGCCGGTCAGACCACACCAATGCTCGTTCGCATTGGTATCAATCTCGGGCCTGTTCGCCTGCTTAAGGACATCAACGGTCGAGTCAACGTCATTGGCGATGGCATTAATGATGCACAACGTGTGATGAACTTTTCTGAGTCTGGCCAGATCCTGGTGTCGCGCTCCTATTTTGAAGTTGTGTCCAGGCTTTCCGATGATTATTCGCGCTTGTTCGCACATGAGGGTGTGCGTACCGACAAGCACGTGCGCGAACACGAAGTGTATGCAGTCGGTATTTGGACACCAGGGCCTACCAAGGAACTGATTGCCAACCCCGTATGCAGCCAACCTTCCCCAAAGAGTTCCGAAACCTTAAAGCCGCATCCTGCCTTGCCCCGTCAGGCTTTATCGGATCAAGGCACACAAAAGGCAGGCTCGCCAAAGTGGATGGCTGTGGCTGTCGTGATGATAGGCACTATCGTAGGCGGCGGGTCGTTATTGTTTTGGCTCGGCGCGAAATCAACGGCGATTGCTAGACAACCCGCATCAATGCTAGCTGCGCAAAGCGCCACACCTGCCAGCCTACCTGGGCCGCCAGTGAATTTAGCGCGACCCGCAAATCAAACCGTTGAGCAGAAAACGTACTCGGTCGAGAAGCCAGTTCCGGCTGGTGCCTCTGCCGCTGGCTCAAGTCCTGGCGAGGATAGGGCTATCCCAAGACGCGCGCCGAAGCAGCATCGAGCATCCGTTCCGGCACCTAAAGCTGAGACAGCACTTCGCCCTCATGACGAGGGTCGTTGGTTGATTGAAATGCGCAAGGAATTACTTATCTGTGACGACCAAGGATTTTTTGAGCGGGTTTTTTGCGTGGATCATGCCCGAAGGACATATTGCGGGCCGTCACACTGGGGGAAAGTTCAAGAATGCAAGTGAATTGTCCAATTATGGTCCGGATCAAACTCGCCAGGGTGACAGGACGTGCCAAATTTCGGCCAAATATAGTCGCCGACTATTCGCCACGTTGCCGAGCGACAAACCGTAGTCCTGATGTCCGGTTTAGCGCAAGCAATTCAGAATGTGGAATATCGCTTATGTGTCTGTAGCGGGCATACAGCAGCCCATAGTGTTCGAGTAATTTTCGAACAAATCGACTCTAGCCACCGTAAAATAAGCGATTGAAGCTAGTCTATTAATAGCATCATCCGCCCATAACTCATACCTTTTCTCATGCTCTCAATCTCCCTGGGCCCGTTGCCGCTTCCGGTACTGCCTTGGGTGCTGATGCTGTCAGCCTGGAGCGCGGCCGCGCTGGCGCGGCGCTGGTCGGGCCCCATAGCCAGCGCGATTTTGGACCACTGAGTGGCCTTGCCGAAGCCGATCTCACATTGTCGCTGACAACACAGCTTCACATGTTCACGTGCTACACTTCATTCTCGAAGCCAGAGGTTTTCCCATGTCAAATTTAACCATTTCTGTCGATGACGAGCTCATCAAACGGGCTCGGGTACGCGCCATTCAGCAAGGCACCTCACTGAGCGCCAAAGTGCGGGACTATCTCCAGCACTACGTGAATGAGTCCGAGGAAATGCTGAAACAACAGCGTGATGATGCGACTGCCCGGCTCATGGCGGCGATTGCAACTGCCACCACCCAAACGCAAGTCGATACGGCAGCGACCGCCCCTGACGCGGGACCAAGAATGACCCTGCGCGATGAGTTGTATGAAGGCGACTTTCGGGCCGGAGACCGGCTTGGTGCCAACAGCGCGTCGTAAGCGATGAGTGTGTTTTTCGATACCAATGTGCTGCTGTACTGCACCGACACCGCAGCACCCGGCAAGCAGGCGCGCGCCAGGAGCCTGGTCGCCTCCTCAGGGCTTGCGGGTGACGCGCTGGTGAGCACCCAGGTTTTGATCGAACTGTTTCAGGTACTGACTCGCAAGCAAAAAATGCCAGCCAGCGCCGCTCAGGCCTTGGTTCATGCCTACAGCGCATGGCCCGTCGTCAACAGCGATCTGGCGTTGGTCAGCGCAGCGATTGAAAAATCCATCCAGCACAAACTGTCGATCTGGGATGCCATGGTGATCGAAGCTGCGTTGCGCGCCAAAGCTGACATTATTTACACCGAAGACTTGCAACACGGCCAGCGCTTTGCTGCGCTGACGGTGGTGAATCCGTTTATCGGGTAACTGTGTCCCCGGGGACTGCTACACTTTTCTGATCTAAAACCCGCAGCACAAACCTCAGCCATTCATGTCCTCCGTTTTCAACTTCACCTTTGTCCCCTGGTTTCGTTCGGTGGCGCCCTACATCCACAAATTTCGCAACCAGACTTTTGTCGTCGCCATTGCCGGTGAGGCGATTGCGGCGGGCAAGTTGCAGCATCTGGCGCAGGACCTGGCGATGATCCAGAGCATGGGTGTGAAGATTGTGCTGGTGCACGGCTTTCGACCCCAGGTGAACGAGCAGCTCAAGGCCAAGGGCCATGCCTCGCGCTATTCACATGGCATGCGCATCACCGACGAAGTGTCGCTGGACTGCGCGCAAGAGGCCGCTGGCCAGTTGCGCTACGAGATCGAAGCCGCCTTCAGCCAGGGCCTGCCCAACACGCCGATGGCTGGCTCGACGGTGCGCATCATTTCGGGCAACTTTCTGACCGCGCGCCCGGTGGGGATTGTCGATGGCGTGGATTTTCAGTCCTCGGGCCTGGTGCGCAAGGTCGATACCGCAGGCATCACCCGTTCGCTCGACTTTGGTGCCATGGTGCTGCTGTCGCCGTTTGGCTTTTCACCCACCGGCGAAGCTTTTAACCTGACCATGGAAGAAGTCGCAACCTCGGTCGCCATCGCGCTGCAAGCTGACAAGCTGATTTTCGTCACCGAGATACCCGGCATTCGGGTGCACCCGACGCAGCCTGAGGCGGATGACAACCCGATTGATACCGAATTGCCACTCGCGGCCGCCGAAAAAATGCTGGCCAGCTTGCCAGCGGCCAACGATCCATCCGACACCGCGTTCTACCTGCAGCACTGCGTCAAAGCCTGCAAAGGCGGTGTCGAGCGCAGCCACATCATCCCGTATGCGGTGGACGGCTCGATCCTGCTGGAGGTCTATGTGCACGATGGCATTGGCACCATGGTGGTGGATGAAAAGCTGGAGAGCTTGCGCGAGGCCACGGTGGAGGACGTGGGCGGCATTTTGCAGTTGATTGAGCCGTTCGAGAAAGACGGCACGCTGGTCAAGCGCAGCCGCACCGAGATCGAGCGCGACGTCGGCCTCTACACCGTGATTGAGCACGACGGCGTAATCTTTGCCTGTGCCGCGCTCTACCCGTACCCGGAAGCGCATACCGCTGAAATGGCAGCACTGACGGTGTCACCTCAAGTGCAAAACGAGGGCGATGGCGAGCGTGTCTTAAAGCAGATCGAACAACGTGCCAAGGCGGCCGGACTGGCCAGTATTTTTGTTCTGACGACACGCACGGCGCATTGGTTTCTCAAGCGCGGCTTTGAGCTGGTGGACCCCGATTGGCTGCCCGAGGCGCGCAAGCGCAAGTACAACTGGGACCGCAAAAGCCAGGTTCTGGTCAAGAAACTGGTCAATAGTTGAGGCCGCTTCGCCTGCGGACTTCGCGCCTGCTCAGCTTGACCGGCGTCTGGACTGGCGCCAGATCAAGGCCAGCGCCAGTACGGCGAAGGCACTAAAAATCAGGAAATTCCAGTTGGCGATGGAGCCGCCCAGAAAGGTCCAGTCAATTTTGCTGCAGTCGCCGCTGCCCTTGAAAATCATCGGAATGGCGCGCTGCAATGGGAAGCTTTCGATCATGCCGTAAAAGTCGCGGCCACAACTCACCACCTCGGGTGGATACCATTGCAGCCAGCTTTGCCGGGCTGCCACGTAGGCACCAAAACCGGCGCTCGCCAGGATCAGCACGGCGCCCCCAATGTGAATGCTTTTTCTGGTGCCAGCCGCCGTCAAACCTGCAATAATAGCTATCGAAACAAGAGCATAGCGTTGCACGATACACATCGGGCAGGGATCCAGTCCGACCACGTGTTGCAAGTACTGGCTGAACGCCAGCATGCCAAAACACAGCAGACTGAGCAGCGCCAGGACCTGGCGCGGCGAATTGTCGAGCCGTTGCGTCAAAACCTGAAATGACATGAATTTCCCGCCAGCAAACTGCTTGGACCAGGATCAGCTAGCAGCCTCGTCAGCGGCTTTGCACGAGGGTGAACACACAGCTTGCGATTTGCCAAGAATCTTGCGCGTGACCATTTGCGAACGCGCGCGATGCTTGCCGCACAGGAAGCACGACATGGTTGCCGCCCCGAACGACGATGCTGCCGTAAAAGGTGAACCTGAGACTTTGGATTTGTAACGCAGGCCATCGCCCTGCATTTTAGTTTTGGTGTCAGCTTTTGCCATAAGCCGCATTTTACCGCAGTAGGCCAGGGTCACCGAAAGCTTGCTAAAGTCGCTACCCTGAAGGCAAACCAACATAGGCTCAAAAATGGCACGCACCGTGAATTGCATCAAACTTGGCCGAGAAGCCGAAGGTCTTGATTTCCCGCCCTACCCGGGCGAACTGGGCAAGCGCATATGGGAGAGCGTCAGCAAAGAAGCCTGGGCCGCCTGGCTGCAGCATCAGACCATGCTGGTCAATGAAAACCGCCTCAATCTGGCCGATGCCCGGGCGCGTCAATATCTGGCGCGCCAGATGGAAAACCACTTTTTTGGCAACGGCGCCGACGCCGCGCAGGGCTACGTGCCGCCCAACGCCTGAGTTGGACGCCGCGCAGGACCCAAGCGGCCTTATCGCGTCGCTTCGGTCTATAGATTTGTTTCGCATATCGACATCATAAAAATATAGTTTGAAATGTGAAGCTGCGCCGCTAGAGTCTGCGTCTGAACACCACTTTGGATCGGTTTTTAGTGCCCTTACCAAGCACGCCGACCGATCCGATTTCGTAGCCACCAGACCATGTACCACTACACCGACTTCGACCGCCAATTCGTCCTTAACCGGGCGGCACAATACCGCGATCAGCTTGAGCGCAACTTGCGTGGAGAACTAAGCGACGACGATTTTCGACCACTGCGCCTGCAAAATGGCTGGTACGTTGAGCGCTACGCACCGATGCTGCGCGTGGCAGCGCCGTATGGCGAACTCTCCAGCGCCCAGTTGCGGGTGCTGGCCAGAATCGCGCGCGAATACGACCAACCCGACGCACAGGTTTATCAACGGGCACAAACGACCCAGGCCAAGCTGGGCACGCTCACGCTGCCGACTGGCTATGCGCACTTCAGCACGCGCCAGAACGTGCAATTCAACTGGATCCCGCTGGACAAGAGCGCTGACGTGATGGACCTGCTGGCCTCAGAAAATATGCACGGTATCCAGACCAGCGGCAGCTGCGTTCGCAGCATCACCAGTGACGAGCGCGCCGGCATCGCAGTCGACGAAATGGTCGATCCGCGCCCGTTTTGCGAAATCATCCGCCAGTGGAGCCTGTTGCACCCCGAGTTTGCATTTTTGCCGCGCAAATTCAAGATCGCTGTTTCCGGTGCCCGGGAAGACCGCACCGCCTCGGCCTGGCATGACGTTGGCCTGCGGCTGCTGCGCGATATCGATGGCAAATATTCGCCCGATGGCAGCCAGGGCGCCGTCGGCTTTCGCGTGCTGGTGGGTGGCGGCATGGGCCGCACACCGATGATTGCCAGCACCATCCGCGACTTCTTGCCGTGGGACCAGATTCTGAATTATCTCGAAGCCATACTGCGCGTCTATAACCGTTGGGGGCGGCGCGACAACCTGTATAAAGCGCGGATCAAGATTCTGGTCAAGGCTGAGGGCCAGCGCTTTAGCGACGAAGTGGAAGCCGAATTCCGGCAAATCATTGAGCTCGATGGCGCCCGGCACACCATCACCCAGCAGGAGCTGGACCGCGTATCGGCCTCATTTGTGCCGCCCGCCTTGAGCGCTGACAAGCTCGCTGCCAGCTTGAAGGTGGCCAGCATCCTGCGCGCCACGGTCGAGGACGATGCCGAATTTGGCCGCTGGCTCAACGCAGAACGTCGCTCCCCACAAGAACCCCGCATTGCGCGCCGTGACCCTGTCGTTCAAGCGCCTGGGCCACGCGCCGGGCGACGCAACCGCCAGTCAGCTCGATGCTGCGGCGCAGTTGGCCGATCTTTTCTCAGCCGGGGAGGCGCGTGTCACGCACGATCAAAACCTGTTGTTGCCGTGGGTGCGTTGCGACCAGTTGCCTGATCTTTGGCGCGCCGCGCGCAAAGTGGGTTTGGCGCGCTCCAATATCCGTTTGTTGACCGACATGATTGCCTGCCCCGGTGGTGATCTTTGCGCCCTGGCCAATGCCCGCTCGATGCCGATTGCAGCGGCCATCAGCGAGCGCTACCAGGACATGGACGAGTTGCACGACCTGGGTGAAATCGATCTGCACATCAGCGGCTGCATGAACTCCTGCGGCCACCATCACAGCGGCCACATCGGCATTCTCGGCATCGACAAGGACGGCCAGGAGTGGTATCAGATTTCGCTCGGCGGCTCGGACGGCTCGCGCCTGAGCGGCTCGCCGGTGCCGGGCAAGATCATCGGCCCCGCGTTTGGCGCGTCTGAAATGCCTGACGTGATTGAGGCCGTGCTCGACACCTACCTGCACGAACGCCGACTGGACGAGAGCTTCATCGCCACCGTTGGCCGTCTCGGCATCGAACCATTCAAGCAAGCCGCCAACGACGGCGCCACAACCCCTGAGGCGGCCAGTGCTGCATCGGCTCTCGATCGCCATTCGCCTGAATAACCAACGGCGAGCAAATACTCTGAAATTGATAGCTGTTAACGCACATTCAACGCGGCCAGGGCTTGGAGGCCAAAACTGGGTCATTCCAAACTGCCTCACAATGATTCGACCCGCGCAGCTGAATCTTGAAAATGTGCATCGCATCGTGCTGCAGTTTCCGAAATTCACCGACGGCCGCGCCTACAGTCAGGCCTACCTGCTGCGTCGGCGACTCGGCTTCAAGCGGCGACATTCGGGCCACGGGTGACGTGCTGATTGACGAGTTGGTGCAAATGCAGCGCAGCGGTTTTGATGCGGCGGTGTTGCGTGCAGACCAGAACCTGTCTTATGTGCAGGCCCAGTTTGAGCCGCTTCCCGGCCTTCTACCAGGGCGACGCCGTGCACCCGAGCCGCTGCTTCGCGTCCGGAGACACCTATGAACGCGATTGAACTCAACGACCGGCTTCTGCCGACCTTGCCGCCAAGTTGGCGCAAACCAGGGCTGCTGCAACAGGCCGCGCGCGAGCACGCCGCCAAGGCAGGCGGCAGAGCCGCTGATCGCCCGGCCTCGAGCCTCGGTGCCGAAGACGTGGTGCTGGCCACCTGATCAATTCGCCGAAGCTCGACATCGGCATCTTTGTACTGGACACGGGCCTGCTGCACCCGGAGACGCTGGCGCTGCTGGTCGCCTTCAAGCCACCTCGCGCGCACCGGTCGGCAGTGTTTACGCCACGCGATGAGGCCGTGGTTCAGTTTGTGGCGCACCGGGGCCGGGACGCCATGTACCAGAGTATCGAGCTGCGCAAAGCCTGCTGCCAGATTCGCAAGATGGAGCCGCTCTCGCGCGCGCTGGCAGGCAAGAAAGCCTGGATCACCGGGCTGCGCCGGGAGCAGTCGGGCGCGCGCGCCGACGTGCCGCTGATCGACTCGTCCGACCCTGAGCGCGTCAAATTCAACCCGTTGGCCAACTGGAGCTGGGGCGATGTCTGGCATTACATTGGCCTGCATCACCTTGCCTACAACCCGCTGCACGATCAGTCCTTTCCCAGCATCGGTTGCGCGCCTTGCACCCGCGCGGTTGCCGCGGGCGAGGACTTTCGGGCCGGTCGCTGGTGGTGGGAGGACGAGGCCGCCAAGGAGTGCGGCTTGCACGTCCGCAAGAAGACAAAAGAGGAAGTGCCCGCATGAATGCCAGACTGGAAGTTCAATTTCCCGAGCCGGTGTTCACGCCAACGGCTCACTCCGGCCAATCAGAGCGCCATCAACACCTGAGCAATGCCCACCTCGACGCCCTTGAAGAAGAAACCATCTTCATCCTGCGTGAAGTGGCCGCCGCCTTTGAGCGCCCCACCCTGCTGTTCTCGGGCGGCAAAGACTCGCTGGTGATGCTCAAATGTGCTGAAAAGGCCTTTGGCACGCCCGCCACCGGCGGCAGGATTCCCTACCCGCTGCTGATGATCGACACCGGTCACAACTTCCATGAGGTGACCGACTTTCGCGACCAACGCGCCAAAGAACTCGGTGCCGAGCTGATCGTGCGCAGCGTCGAAGACTCGATGGCGCGCGGCAAGGTACGCCTGGCCCACCCCGGTGAGTCGCGCAACGTGCACCAGTCGGTGACGCTGCTCGAAGCGATTGAAGAATTCCGTTTTGACGCGCTGATTGGCGGCGCCCGCCGTGACGAGGAAAAAGCGCGCGCCAAGGAGCGCATCTTCAGCCACCGCGACAGTTTTGGCCAGTGGCAGCCGAAAGACCAGCGCCCCGAGCTGTGGACGCTGTTCAACACCAAACTGCAACCGGGCGAACACTTTCGCGTGTTCCCGATTTCCAACTGGACCGAGCTTGACGTCTGGCAGTACATCGCGCGCGAGCGCGTCGCCCTGCCCTCGCTCTACTACAGCCACCAGCGCGAAGTGGTGGAACGCAAGGGCCTGCTGGTGCCGGTTAGCGATCTGACGCCGTTGAAACCAGGCGAAGTGGCCGAGTGGCGCGATGTGCGCTTTCGCACCGTCGGCGACATCACCTGCACCTGCCCGGTCGCAAAGCCTGGCTGCCAGCGCTGACGAGGTCGTGCTTGAAACCCTGGCCGCCGACGTGAGCGAGCGCGGTGCCACCCGGATGGACGACAAAACCTCAGAGGCTTCGATGGAGAAGCGCAAGAAAGACGGCTACTTCTGATGGACACTACACATTTAATAGCTGCTCACGCAGATGCGACGGGGGCTGGAGGCCAAAATGATACCCAGTCGGCACTGAAATTCATCACCTGTGGCAGCGTCGATGATGGCAAGAGCACGCTGATCGGCCGTCTGCTGATCGACAGCCGCTCGGTGCTGCTCGACCAGTTGGCCAACGTCTCCCGCAGCGGCGCAGCGGATCTGGCCCAGTTCACCGATGGTCTGTCGGCCGAGCGCGAACAAGGCATCACCATCGACGTGGCCTACCGCTACTTCAACACCGCGCGGCGCAAGTTCATCATTGGCGACGCACCCGGCCACGAGCAGTACACGCGCAACATGGTCACTGCCGCCAGCAACGCCGATGCGGCCGTGGTATTGGTCGATGCCACCAAGCTGGACTGGCAAAACCCGGCGCTCGCCCTGCTACCGCAAACCCGGCGCCACAGCCTGCTGTGCCATCTGCTGCGCGTGCCCAGCATCGTGTTTGCCGTCAACAAGCTCGACGCGCTGGACGATCAGGCGGCGCTGGCATTCACCAACATCCGCGCAGCGCTGCAAGAGTTTTGCCTGGCTGCGGGGATCGAGATCGCCCGCTATCGTGCCGATCTCGGCCCTGAAGGGCCACAACGTGGTGGAGAGCGCGCCGCTCTGGTGCGGCTATAACGGCCCGAGCCTGCTGGCGATTCTGGAACAGTTGCCCGTTACACCGGCCGATACGGCATTGGCGTTTGCCTTGCCGGTGCAATGGGTTGAAAAATTCGCGGCTTCGGCCGACACCTCGCGGGGTCGGCGTATCTTCTGGGGCCGCGTCGCCGCCGGGCAGGCGCAAGTCGGCGAACAGGTCAAGCTGCTGCCCAGTGGCCAAACTGCCTGCATTGCCCAGGTGCTCGGTCACACCCGCCAGCCGGGCAGCGTGAACGCCGGGCACAGTGCCGGCGTGGTGCTCGACCGCGAGGTCGATGTGTCGCGCGGCGACTGGCTGCTGGGCGCTGATGGTTTCGAGCCGAGCCGGGAACTGCGGGCCACCATTGCCTGGATGGACGACACCCCGCTGGTGGCCGGACGCGTCTACTGGGCGCTGCATGGCCACCGTTGGGTCAAAGCCAAGGTCAAGCGGATCGTGCACAAGCTCGACATCAACACGCTGGCCGAAGAAGACGCCAACCAGCTCGACGCCAACGCCATTGGCCACATCGAGCTGACGCTGCAGGAGCCGATCGCCGGCCCAGCCCTTCCGGCAATCACGCGTGTTGGGTGCCCTGGTGCTGGTGGACACGGCCACCCACAAAACAGCGGGCGCGGTGCTGATCAACTAAAATTGAGCGTTTTCACCCTTCCGCCTGAAACCTCAAAATGACCCATACCGTCACCGAAGCCTGTATCAAGTGCAAGTACACCGATTGCGTGGACGTTTGCCCCGTGGACTGTTTCCGCGAAGGCCCGAATTTCTTGACTATTGATCCCGATGAATGCATTGACTGCGCGGTGTGCATTCCCGAGTGTCCGGTGAATGCGATTTACGCCGAAGAAGATGTGCCCAAGGACCAACAGCACATGACCAAAATCAACGCCGAATTATCCAGGCTGCCCGGTTGGAAAACCATTACCAAACGTAAGCCCGCGTTGCCAGAGGCCGAGGAATGGAAAGACAAGACCGACAAGCTCAAGTACCTGATTCGCTGAGAGACGTTTGTGCGCACCCATCAAAACCCCATAGAAACCGACGCCGTGATCGTCGGTGCCGGTCCGGTCGGACTGTTTCAGGTATTCGAGCTCGGCCTGCTCGAAATCAAGGCTCACGTCATCGACTCGCTGGCTTACCCCGGCGGCCAATGCGTCGAGCTCTACCCCGACAAGCCGATTTACGACATCCCGGCCGTGCCGGTGTGTACCGGTCGCGAGCTGACCGAAAACCTGCTCAAGCAAATTGAGCCCTTTGGTGCCACCTTTCATTATGGGCAAGAGGTGAGCATCGTCGAGAAGCAGACAGACGGACGCTTTTTTGTAGAAACCTCCAAAGGCACGTGTTTTATTACCAAGACCATCTTCATTGCCGCTGGTGTTGGTGCCTTTCAGCCACGGGCGCTGCGCGTCGAGGGACTGGAAGCTTTTGAAGACGCACAATTGTTTTACCGCGTGCGCAACCCGGCCGATTTTGCCGGCAAAAATCTGGTCATTGTGGGTGGCGGCGATTCGGCGCTGGACTGGGCGCTCAGCTTTGTCAAGGACGGCCCCCACAAGGCCGCCAGCGTGATCCTGATCCACCGCCGCGACGGCTTCAAGGCGGCACCCGCCAATGTTGCAAAAATGCATGCGCTGTGCGACGCGCTGGAGATGCAGTTCATCGTCGGCCAGGTCACCGGTTTCGAGGAAAGAGACAGCCTGCTCACCGGCGTCAAGGTCACCGGCACCGATGGCGTGACCCGGGTTGTGCCGCTCGACGTGTTGCTGGTGTTCTTTGGCCTCTCGCCCAAACTCGGGCCGATTGCCGACTGGGGACTGGACATCGAGCGCAAGCAGCTCAAGGTTGATACCGAAAAATTTTCGACCAGCGAGCCCGGCATTTTTGCCGTGGGCGACATCAACACCTACCCGGGCAAGAAGAAGCTGATCCTGTGCGGCTTTCACGAGTGCGCACTGGCCGCGTTTGGTGCCATGCCGATCATTTTTCCGGACAAAAAAGTCTTCTTGCAGTACACCACCACCAGTCCCGAAGCTGCACAAGGTTCTGGGGGTTGAAACACCGGTGTTTGATTGAGCGATTGAGTCGGCCAGACGAATAATCACGCTATAATTTACGGCTTATTCCTCGATAGCTCAGTTGGTAGAGCGCCGGACTGTTAATCCGTAGGTCCCTGGTTCGAGCCCAGGTCGAGGAGCCAGAATACGCCAGTGAATGAAGCCCTTACGAGAAATCGTGGTGGGCTTTTTTTACGTCTGGATTGGGGTATGCGAAGGCTTTGGGTTCTGCATTGGTTCGGTGGGGGGGCGCGGGGGTATGCGGGGGGTCGAAGGGAAAAGGCGCGGTCTAGAACAGAGGCATCATCCCCGTAGTTTTGCAAAAGTACATGGCCTGATCAGCGACTTCAAGCATTTCCTTCATACTTTCACCATCTTCCGGATACCAAGCGAAGCCAACGCTGCCGCCAACGCCGACGATGGCTCCAGTTTCGAGAGTGACTTTCTCGGAAAGCACTTCAATTAGTTTCTCGCCCAGAGCCACTACCTGTTCTCGCACCTCAATCGACTCAATGATCAGGCCAAACTCGTCACCCCCCAAACGCGCTACTGTGTCGGATGCTCGAACGGCATTGACCAATCGACTGGCTGTTGTAACCAGCACCAAATCACCAGCGGCGTGACCGTAGTTGTCGTTGATGCCCTTGAAATGATTCAAGTCCACCATGAGGACAGAAAATTGCTTTTTGCTTCGCTTTGAGCGCTCTAATGCCAATCCGAAACGATCTTCAAATAAGGCACGATTGGCGAGTCCTGTCAGAGGATCGTAATACGCTTGGACCTTGAGCATTTGCCTTGACTTCTGGAGCTTTGCAACCAGCCTTCGCAACTGAATCTCTCGGGCGCCAGCGCTGCGCAGCCTGAACGCCAAGATCAAAGCCGTTGCGCCCAGAACAATCGCAAATGCACCGAGGATGGAAATTGTCAAAGTGAATTGCGCTAAAGGTTAAACAATTAGCATTGTGTGCTTATCGACATCCGATTGAGAGGTTTGCAGCGATTGCTTACAAAAAAGGGCGTCAGGGCTATCCCCCAAAAGGGGGATGAGTTGCGCTTCGAAAATTCAGTGCGCGGTGGCCTGAACGCGCACACGGTTCGAGCCCAGGTCGAGGAGCCAGAATACGCCAGTGAATGAAGCCCTTACGAGAAATCGTGGTGGGCTTTTTTTACGTCTGGATTGAGCTATTGCGGAGTCTTTGGGTTCTGCATTGGTTCGGTTGGTCGAGCGTGGGTGTATGGCGGGAGGTGTCAGTGGAACCACCGCGTCCACTTAAGATGAACATAATCTTTCCGAGCCACAATTGGCAAACAGGGAAAACAAGAACTTGATTCGTTTAAGTTGGTAAATATCCTGGGTTTGTCCAGTCCATGCATAAAACATTTTCCCGATTCACATCCAGTTTTTCCGCACTTTTTGGTGACCAGAACACCATCATTGATGCTGATGGTCGCATAGAAGACATCCGTGCTGAGATGCTTGATGCTCTGTCGACACTCGGCGGCAATCAGGCGATGGATTCTTCCAAAACGTGGTCTGACATTGGGAGAGCCGTTGATATACAAACACTTTGGTATTTGCGAAGCGACATGCTCAGACTACTTGCCGATTGTTACGGAGAGCAGGTTGCCCGCAAGACACTCGATCGAATCACGGAAATGTTTCGGGGTATCGTTCCACAAAATCAAATGCCGGGGGCTGGGCCGAAACGCATTGGCCGCTGAGCCCAGAGGCCAAGTTCGCTGGCTTAGGGCGCAACTCGTGTTGGGTTCTGCATTGGTGACCTGCCCCCTGCTGCCATACCAAGCTTGAGTAGGAAGTCCTGGTTGCAAGGTTGCTCGATTGCTGTGGTGATTGATGAATCCTGAGGGTAAGCGGCTATGCGACCTGGGTAAAACGCTCCTCGTACAGAATGGCAAACTGATTCATCGCCGCTTTCCAGTGTGGCGATGCCCGCGCCCAGTCCTTGGTGATATTGCGCAGTGCCAGCCAGATCAATTTGGTGGCCGCATCATCACTGGGGAAATGCCCTCGGGTCTTGAGTATCTTGCGCAGCCTGGCGTTCACACTCTCAATCGCATTGGTCGTATAGCCGCTATTGCCAGGAAGACCAAACCGCACCCGAACGACGCCACAGCTGCATAGTCAAATCGTCATCCCTCATAAGCGCCACGCTTGGGCTCACGGTGAAATAGGGTGGGGTCGGTGTGCAGATGGAGGGGCTGCTTTGGAGCGAGATGTAATTCGGCTATAGCACTGTTTGACACTTCGAAGCCATACAAGCAAGTTTTGGAATCACAATCGCGTAGGCAGGACAGGGCACTATAGGATTTGGTGAAAGTTCCCTTGCATGTTCAGCCAGCAGCAACTGCTGATCCGACGCTAACTTGGCCGCCGACGCCGTTGGCGACACCAGTGAATAGGCCTTGAAGACCGGAAACACGCATTGTTTTGCCGGGTCAGTAAACGAAACCAAACCGCATGGCGAGGCCTGATCACAAGGGGTATCTACCGCCAGAAGCCTGGCCTCGGCTTCCTTCATATTCGCCAGATCAATGGCCTGTTGATAAGGGGTCACGTCTGATCCGCCTCCACCACACCCGCCAAGCGCGGCCAACAGCGAAAATGTCAACAGGATTTTCAGCATCCCAGTTCTTGCCAGCGGAGTTGAAGAGATGGCCATTCTAGGCGTTGGTCAATCTGTGGAATAGTCACTTTGGAGCACCAAGCTACATTAGGTCGTAATGAAGGACGCTCATGAGCATTGAAACCCTGTTGACTTTCGCCGTTCTCGCCGGTCTCACAATCATGAGTCCCGGTCCCGCAATCCTGTTGGCGTTGCGAAATAGCATAGCTTTTGGTCTTCATTCAGTCATTTGGTCATCGCTTGGCAACGTATCTGGAATTTTCTGCGTTTCGGCAGCAGCCATGCTGGGGTTGGGCGTGTTGCTTATGTCGTCCGCACTTTTGTTTGGCGCAGTCAAACTGCTTGGCGCTTTGTATTTGTTTTACATAGGTGTTCGCCATTTACTTGGCTGGGCGTCTGTGATGACCCAGAACGACACTAAACCAGGAGTTGAAGGGAGGCCTAGTCCTCTACGTCTGTACCGGGAGGCGTTCCTCTTGGCCACAACGAACCCGAAGCCAATCCTATTCTTCACTGCGCTTTTTCCGCAGTTCATCAATGCGCAAGCGTCACTGTTGCCACAGTTTTTCATTTTTACTGGCACCTTTATGGGCATTTCTTTCGTCACGTTGATTGGCTACGCCTTGATTGGCGCACGCGCCAGGACGCTATTGCTCAGGCCACACTTTGCGAGATGGATTAACCGCGTTGTCGGTGCAGTATTCGTTTCATTCGGTGCCGCATTGCTTACCCTTCGCCGCACTGTCGTTTAACTCCAGACCGGGGTTCATGGGCTCCCGGTCGCCGTGTTATCGTCATCGAATGCGCACACTTTCCGGTAGAGATTGGATTCTCCTGATCCTGGTCACCCTTTCTTGGGGTGTCAATTGGCCGATCATGAAGATTGGCGTCACCGCGTTTCCACCACTGACTTTTCGGACCCTTTGCATGATCGGGGCGCTTCCCCCCATCTGGCTGGCAGCTCGATTGAGCGGAACCTCGCTTCGCGTTTCACAGGGCCAAATCGCTCTTATTGCCAAGCTGGCGTTGCCCAACATGATGGTCTGGCATTTCTTCGTTATTCTCGGCGTCAAAATGTTGTCGTCCGGGCGCGCTGCAATACTCGGCTTCACGATGCCGGTTTGGGCTGTGCTCAGCGGACTGCTGTTTTTTTGTGAGCGGGTGAGCCCTATGGCCTGGCTTGGGGTTGCGTGCGCCTTGGCCGGAGCATTGCTGCTGCTGTCGAGTGAATTTTCGGCTCTGAGTGGTCAGCCGCTGGGCAGCGCACTGGTGCTGATTGCCGCGGCCGGCTGGGGCTATGGCACCGTTGCGCTGAGGAAATCAAAAATCGACATACCAACCATATCGCTAACCTTCTGGATGATCGCAATGACGACGCTGGCGATGGGAGTGGCGGCGATTTTGTTTGAAAGGTCTGCGTGGCGCTGGCCCAATGCCATTGAGTGGGGAGCCATCATCTTCAACGCCCTTGTCGTATTCGCCTTTGCCAATATCGTGTGGGTTCGACTGGCCCGCACACTGCCGCCCGTTGCCTCCAGCCTGTCGGTGATGATGATACCGATAGTCGGGGTGTTTTCGGGCGCCTGGATGTTGGGCGAAACACCACATTGGCAGGACTATGCAGCCATGGTGCTGATTCTGGCGGCGATGAGTACGGTTCTAATCAAGCCTCGCGCCAACGCCACCCGATATTCGTAGGCAGCTTGTAGTCGACGGGTGTAAAGTCCCGCACACATTTACTCCAAGGGGGTCCTATGCGAGCTACTCGAATCTGGTTCACTGCGCTTTTTGCCGTTGCGCTGGTTGCACAGCCTGCAATGGCTCAAAACAAGGCTGCCATTTCCAAGTCAGTAACGGAGTTCAATAAGCTATCAGTGGATTTCTCCACCAGCTTGTCCGAGCTTTCCAAACGCTCTGTCACGGCGTCGCCCAGCGACAAAGATATGCTCAAGTTGGTCATTAACCAGCTTGGTATTGCGAACGCCACCGTAGAGGGCGTGCTCGATCTGGGTGAAGTGGCTGCTGAAGTGCGCGAGTCTGGCGACCTGGCTATCGTCAAGAAACACCTGACAGCACGTTGCAGCTCGCTGAAGTCAATGGCGGAGGCGACAGCCAAATATGTTGGCAGCGTGGTATCGAACATTGCGGCAGTCGCCACTGCGGCTGAGGTCACGAAGTCACGCGAACTGTTGCTGCAAATGGGGCAGCATTCACTTTGCAACCCGAAGCCAGGCAAGGCGTGATTAGCATCGTACTGCGGGTGGAGCATACAAACAGCGGAGCCCATACAGATGACACCGATTAAATACTACTGGGAAGATTTCACTCCCGACTGGCAATTTGAGTCAGACCCGAGAATTCTTACATCGCACGAGATCATGACGTTCGCGCGGGAATACGATCCTCAGCCCTACCACGCTGACGAAGAGGCGGCGAAATCCTCACCCTTTGGCGGTCTGATTGCCAGCGGCTGGCAAACTTGCAGCGTGGCGATGCGGCTCATGTGTGACGGCTATCTGCTGCAAAGCTCGTGCATCGGTTCCCCAGGACTCGATGAGTTGCGCTGGTATAAGCCGGTAAGACCAGGCGACGCACTGCGGCTGCACTCGACCGTGATCGAGCAAGCTCCATCACAGAAGGATCCGACTCGCGGCACAGTGAAATTCCGCTGGGACGTGCTAAACCAGAAGAATGAGGTTGTGTGCTCCATGACGGGCCGGCAGCATTTCCGTCGCCGCACGCCGGCGAGGATGCAGAATCCTACAAAGTGAAGTCTCCCACGCCAACTGGTCAAGACTGCTTGAGTTGCCGTGAGAGTGACCTACATTCAACCGCAAAAAATCACAATGCGCTGTTGTTCTTCAACTGGTCGCGCCAAGTTGATGCGTTCTTGAACGTCCAATCGGGTCCGTAGAAACATCCTCTTGCGGTCCCCGAATCGCTAAACAGGTTTGGGTGCCTTACGCAAGCACGCCAGTCGGATGTCGGTGATTGTGTTCACGGCAGATATAGACATATTGGTACTGTCGTCTTCGCCAGTTGCTGTTGCCTGCTGCCTCTGCGGTGAGAAACGCACGGCCATTGCAGCCAACCATCATGCAACGGGCAGCAACCCGCTTCATGAACAGGCGCTGTAAAAGCAAGTACAAAATCAAAAAGGAAACAATGCCCACCACTGGCAGCAATGGCAGTTTGGACTGCTCCAGGATGGGTATTTGTTGGATCAAATAAGCGGGCACGTCCCAGATCGGCACTACCACCTGTGTAATTATCCATACAGATACCAGAGAAATCGCCAGGGGAACCAATTTGGCACAAACGATGTGGAATCCCGGTGACATCAGGGGGAAGAAAGGTGCAAGCCCAGAATTCTCGAACACCAGTGGTTCTTGAGATGCTTTCGGAAAGAAAGGCGTCTTCTCTGACCACATCAGTTGCCAAGCCATTGAGGGATCGCTGCCAGTGGCGTATTTTGATTTTTCCATACTGCGCAAATAGCGCAGAAGATAGATTCCGACCACCAGTAGCACACCGATCACAATCATCACCAAGCGTGTCGCCCAGTCTTTCTCATTCCAAGCGACCGTCACGGAAATAAATAAAAAGAGCAGCAGTACAAGGCGAAGGAGAAGTCGAATGAGGAACATGTTCTTATGGGCTCAGGTTGCCGTGAGCTTGTCAGCCAGTTTGACAGCCTTGCCACTGGCATCAATATATCCCCAGGTAGTGAAGCCAATTCCACTCTTGTAGGTCACGTCAATAACGCCGTCAGCACCAATTGCCTTGGCCTTTTCGATGAGTGCTTCATTCGCCATTTCCTTTGTCGGGCCCTTATGGAAAACTGTCAACTTTTTGACACTCACTTCGATTGGTCCCAGCACTTTGTACTTGCGGTTTGGAAGCGAGTCTTCCGAAATCAACACCGTTGCAATCGGGTTGCGCTTGCGCCAGGCGCGCCTTCATGTCTGCCACAAAGGCTTGCTGGCCCTGCCTCGGTAAACGATTTTCGTTGCTCGGCGATGGCATCTTGAAGCTCCTGGCGAATAAGCCGCCAACAAACCGGATGCATCATAAGCCAACCACGATTTGCGCGTGGCCGCAACTCAATTTCAATAAGTCGCCCTCAAGGCCCGACTGGTGACACGCGGGCATTTGAGGAGGAAGTTCTTGGTCTTGGAGGGGTTCGAACCACGCCGGTTGCTCGTTGCTGGCGTGAGACAAATGATCTTGATGCGGTCGACAAAAGCCAGGAACTGACCATCCGCAAAGTCTTTTTGTGCCGCCGCAACCAACCAAGCCGCCCTTTTTTCCCGCATCACCACCCGGTTTCCATCGAAACGAATTTCGCTCACGAATTGGCGCAAATGGCGTTTCGAGAAACCGGCATGGCAATCGAGCACACGGGCAAGCAATGCCGTGCGGAATGTGTCAAGCTGGTGAGCTGGCACCATAGCCGCAGGCATCTCTTTCAGGCGATTGGTAAGTTTTCTTAACTTGTTCGCAGTGCATTGGCCCCGTCTACCATTTTCCCTACCAGGCTGCTTGCGTACTTAGGCGCTGCTTGTGGCCCTTGGCTTATTCGTAGCGACGCTGGCCTTCATTCTTCCTCTGGTTCCGAAGTTGCTCGGCGACCTTGATATCAATGGCTAACAAGCCCGTTAAATCACGGCATGGCCACTTTTGGAAAAGTAGTCGCCGTTGGCGGCAAGTAGCGGTTTAATATGTAAGGGCAGCGCCGAAGCCATGTGACCTTATGCCGGTAAAGCGGGGGTCGCAGCAAATGGTCAACTTTTCAGGAGAGTAAAAATTCTAAGTTTGGCAGATCAATCCACGCTGTTCGGCCTGTGCGTCGCACTCGGCATTGGCCTGCTGGTCGGGGCTGAGCGTGAACGACGCAAAGAAACCGGTCCGACCAGAGGCGCAGCTGGTATTCGAACCTTTGTGGTGTGCGCTTTACTTGGCTCGGTCAGTGTCATCTTGGGCGGCGGTTTAGTGCTGGCTGTGACTACGTTGATGGTAGGCGCTGGCGCGCTAGTGGCGTACCAACGCATTCAGGACCAGGATCCAGGCATGACAACAGAGTTCGCGCTGCTCTTGACCTGCCTGTTGGGCGGCCTGGCGATCCGCGATTCGATGTTGGCTGCAGGCGTGGGCGCCGTGCTGGCCCTGCTCTTGGCGGCGCGCGACCGCCTGCACCACTTCGTTCGCAGCGTGCTCAGGGCGCAGGAGTTGAACGACGTCATCCTGTTCACTGCCATGGCCTTGATTGTGTTGCCGCTGGTTCCCGACCGGTTCATGGGGCCGTTCGATGCGCTCAATCCCCGTGCCATTGCTCGCTTGATCGTGGTGGTGATGGCGATCAGTGCGCTTGGCTACGTGGCCATGCGCGCCCTGGGGCCGCGTTATGGCCTGCCGCTGGCCGGGTTTGCAGCAGGCTTTGTTTCAAGCACCGCCACCATCTATTCAATGGGTGAACGCGTGTCACGCCAGCCGACTCTCATGGGCGCAGCAGTGGCCGGTGCAGTGCTTTCATCCATCGCGACCATCATTCAAATGACGGTGGTCATTGGGCTGATACAGACATCACTATTGACCGCGTTGGTATTGCCTTTGTCATTTGGTGGTCTGGCCGCCTGCCTCTATGGGCTAGTGTTTGTCTTGCGCAAAGACCCAGCCAGCAGTACCGAAAATCCAGTTGACGACGTCGGCCGCGCTTTCAGTCTGAAAGCAGCGGCGGTATTTTCCGCGCTGGTCAGTCTGATACTTCTGCTGTCAGCGGGATTGAACGCCTGGTTGGGGGCGCGCGGAATGTTGCTGGGCGCGGCACTGACAGGATTGGCCGATGCGCATGCGACGGCCGCGTCAGCCGCTTCCCTGATGGCCGCCAACAAGATTTCGAGCGCGCAAGCCGTTGGGCCGATTTTGATTGGCCTCACCACCAACACTTTTATGAAAGCGGTGGTCGCCTTCAAGTCCGGCGGCGTCCAATACGCCGCGCGCATCGTGCCGGGTCTGGCCTTCATGATTGCAGCTGTCTGGCTGGGAGCCTGGCTCCGGTGATGGTCTGAGACCCGCAATAGCTTGTCGTCTAAACTTTTTCAGTCACCCTGCGTAGCAAATCAAGATCGACTATCGGGCCGGTACAAATAGCCGAATGAAATCCAAAATGGAGGCCGTCGAAACCATCCTGGGTCGCAAGCTATCAACTTAAAGACGAAGCCCTTTATTTTGCCAAATCGAAAGGATTCACGATGAGCAATTCAACAGTCACGATTCAAAGCCATGATGGCAAAATGTTTGACGGCTATCTTTCACTGCCGCCCACAGGACGAGGCCCGGGCTTAGTGATCATTCAAGAAATCTGGGGAGTCAATGCGCACATCCGCGCCGTCGCAGATCAATACGCGATGGATGGTTATGTGGTGGTCGCCCCCGACATTTTCTGGCGGCAAGAGGCAAATGTCGACTTGACATATGACGAAGCTGGCACCAAGAAAGCATTTCAGTACATGCAGGGTATGAATGGCCCTGATGCAGTGGCTGACCTGGTCGCAACGGTCCAGGCGCTTCGCAGTCGGCCCGAGACGACCGGCCAGGTGGGCGCGGTGGGTTATTGCATGGGCGGGCGCCTGGCCTACCACTTGGCGGCGAGCGGAACCGTAGAGACGGCGGTATGCTATTACGGTGGCGGCATTCAAAATGACCTTGATTTGGCCGCATCCATCAGTGTGCCGGTCTTGTTTCACTATGGTGCATTGGATACACACATCCCGGCTGCTGCCGTTGACACGGTAAGGGCGGCGTTTAAAGCTCATCCGAATGCACAATTTCACGTGTATGCGGATGCCGATCACGGCTTTAACTGTTGGGGTCGGCCAATGTACAACCAGTGGGCTTCTGCGCTTGCTCATGGCCGAACACTGGAATGGCTGTCAACTCATCTCAGTTGAGGCTCAATGCCTCCTCGAAAGCCAGTGATCTTGCGCGCAACTTGTTCATAAGGTCTTGGTTACTTTTTCCGCAATGTCATCTGGTCTTTTTCGAGAAGGACTTCGAATTTCGCCAGGAAGCTCTGTCCAAGCAATGCGTCGCCAACCTCGTGCCCAACAAACCCAACGCCGACGCGCACTCCCGACACACCGACCGGCCCCACAGTCACGGGAACGCCCGATACGATCCGCCCGGGCATGTCGCCATTGGCCGTCTTGAAAACCGTCGGTACCCCGCCGGAGATTCCAGCCTCGCGCGCAAATTGTTCACTGACAGTGACCGTGGATGCTCCCGTATCGACCAAAAAACTGACGGGCTTTCCGTTGACTTCGCCACTGGCGTAAAAATGCCCATCTCTGGCGCGGGGAATGATCAAATCACCAGATGCTGACACGACCAACGGCTTGGGTTTCAGGTAGTGCGTCATCAGCATGTACAGAAGCCCCATGACCGCACACCAGAAAATCATCATCGGGATGAATCCGGTCTTGGTCGGCGACGCGGTTTTTGCAGCCAGATGTTTGCGCGAAAAGACGGAAAATTTGGAGCGGGTGTCGTCTATCTTGCGCTGCTTTTCTCGCCCACTCAGTGCCTTTTGATACCAGTCCCTGTCGTGCAATCCCATGCTTATGTTCCGATCTTATTTGTGGACAGGATTTGAGCACACATCGAAAATGAACTGGGCTTGATCCTTTAACTATACTCAGGCAGATTGCATTCCTATGACAATGAACGAAGTTTATGCGGCGGTCGAACCGACGCGCGCCGAAATCGACTTGCTCGAAGGGCCTGCCATGCTTGAGTTTGGCAGCCGGTCGTGCGCATACTGTCGCGCCGCGCAGGCGTTGCTGGCCTCGGCTTTCGAAGCTCACCCGAACCTGCGCCATATCAAAATCGCTGACGGCAGCGGCCGGCCTTTGGGGCGATCATTCAAAGTGAAGCTTTGGCCTACCTTGGTGTTTCTTAGCCATGGCCGGGAAATCGCGCGCCTGGTTCGACCCGGCGACGCCGACGCGATCCGCGGCGCCCTCGCGCAGATCGAATCACCGCCCATGCCTTGATATGGCGGTGCATCACGGTCGGGTCGTTTTGTTGGCGGGAGCCACGGGCCTCGTGGGTCGGGAAATTCTGTCGAATCTTTTGGTCGATGAAACGGTCCAGGCGGTTCACTGTGTGGGTCGCAGGCCAGTTGCCGGCAAGCACGCCAAGCTCACCAATCAGGTGGTGGACTTTGGCGCGCTGCCCACCTTGCCCAAAGTGGACGAATGCTTCATTGCACTGGGTACCACGATCAAGCTCGCGGGCAGTCAAGCCGCCTTCCAGGCTATCGACCTGGATGCAGTTGTGGCTGTCGCCCTGGCTGCCAAGTCCTCTGGCGCTACGAAAATTGGAGTTGTCAGTGCCATGGGTGCCAACAGCCGGTCGTCCGTCTTCTACAACCGCATCAAAGGCGAGATGGAGCTGGCTCTCACCCGCATGGCGTTCAAAAGCCTGGTCATTGCGCGTCCCTCATTGATCGACGGAGACCGGGCAGCGCTGGGCCAAGCCGGCCGCGCCGGCGAGGGCCTGGGCCTGTCGCTGGCACGCGCCCTGCGCCCTCTACTGCCTGCTAACTACCGCGCCGTCCTGGCCAAGGATGTAGCGCATGCCCTGATGCAGGCGGTCCAGACAGCCAGACCGGGTGTGGTGACGCTGCTGTCCGGTGAGATGCAGGGCGGCGGCACCGATTGAGCCATTCAAAACGACCTTAATCTGGCGCATCGGAATGGGCTATTCGAGCCAAAACGTTTGGTCATGCCATGCGAAGTTCATCATCGACCGAGTCCATGAAACCGGCGTCCTGAAACGACAAATCATCGTCACCGATGGCCAAACCCACCCATAGCGAGAACTCGCGCTTTTCCTCGACATTAGTCCAGGGGATTGCGTTGAGGTCACCCGGCTGGGTGACAGCTTCAGTGGGTTTATAAAAAGCGTCCATGCGCCATTCCGCAGCACGTCCGGGCGTGGAATCTGTTCGCCAGCGAACAATGGGGCGAGCGAGGGGCCGAGGACCAGGTCGTCAGGTCAGTCTTTGAGCCAAAGTGCCCCAGCGCACAGAAGACAATGTCGCTACTTGCTAAATTGCGCCGCAAGTTACTTCAACTTGACCCCGAACAGGCTCGTTCAAAGCAGAAAGCACAATCATGAAACTACGTAATAAATTTATACTTTTATTGGTTCCGCTCGCGGCCCTCGCCGCTTGCGGTGGCGGTGACACGGCAGACCGGCTCGACCTGGCTGATCCGGTCGTGCGCTTTGTGCATGCATCACCGCTGGCCCCCAATGTGACGCTGTATCACGGTGCTGTTGTCCAGCCCGATGTCGTTGACAAACCCTACAAATTCGCCTCGAACTATTTCAACGTCGGCATGGGCCTGAATACTTGGTCCGTCAAAACGACAGTGGGCGGCGTCACCATTGGTTCGGTGCCCATCGACGCGTCACGCGGCAACAAATACACCATTGTGGAACTGCCGGGCTCTAATTCCGATAGCAGCATTTACCTGATCAAAGACCCGTACAACAAGCCACTGACCAGCGACAGTGCGCGGCTGCGGATCATGAACGCATCATTCAACGCCAGCAACATTGATCTATATATGTCGCCGCTCGCTACCAACATCGCTACCACCGCACTGCCGACGATTATTTCCACCGCCTACAAGACTGCCGGACCGGCTTCCGGTGGTGATTCGATTGACATACCGGGTGGAACCTACAAGCTCACAATCACCACGGCTGGCACAAAGAACATATTGTTCCAGGGCCAGTTGGCATTTGGCAACAACAGTGACATCCTGCTGATCAGCGTGCCCGATTCGTTGCTGCCGGGAGCCATCAAAACGCTGGTCAAGTTTGAAGGCTCTGCGGGCATAACTGAAGTGCCTGCCATCTGACGAAATGGAGTGTTCTTGGCCTCAAACACGAAAGGCCTTGTAAGCTGTTGCAAGCTAAGTAGCTGAGCATGACCGCGCTGCTACTGGCGTAACGCCTTCTCAATCCGCCGGTCAGGGACAAACCAGATCAGTGTCACCCCAATTAGCAGCGCGCCGGCCTCCCAGGAGTACCCCAGCAGCGCCAGCGGAATGGCAACCAGGTAGGCCGCCAAAGATACCTTACCTTTGGTATCGCCCCCCACGGCATTGGCCAGCACGGACTCTTTGCCATGCAGCGAAATAATCTGCCGTTGCAGCGTGAAATACGCAATCGCACACATCAACAAATTACCTGCATAGAGTGCTACCGGTGCGGACAGAAAATGGTTCTCGCCCATCCAGCCGGTGGTAAATGGCAGCAGCGATAGCCAGAACAGCAAGTGCATATTGGCCCACAAAATACGGCCATTGACCCGCTCAACCGAATGCAGCATGTGGTGGTGGTTGTTCCAATAGACGCCCACATTGACAAAGCTCAGAACGTAACTGAGGAACACCGGCCCCAAGGCCGCGAGATCAGTCCAGGCCGCGCCGTGCGGCACCTTTAACTCCAGCACCATGATGGTGATGATGATGGCAATCACGCCATCGCTAAATGCTTCCAAACGTCCTTTGCCCATCGGGAGTCCTTTGTAAGTAGTGTCATCATTCTTTCAATAAGTCGAAGGCGAATTTTCGCCAAAATCCTTCACCCTTCAGCACCGCCTATATGCAAAATAGGTAGCAAGCCCTTGTATAACTTGCGCAACCAGCTATCAAATAAATAGCAAGCGGATACCACTTCACCAGCTCCAGCCTTTTTCGCAGTTTGGACAATGGACGATTCCGGAGTCAGAAAGAAGAAAGGACCTAGCCCCTTTCGACGCTAAGTCCTTGATTCATATGGTCGGTGTGAAAGGATTCGAACCTTCGACCCCTTGCACCCCATGCAAGTGCGCTACCAGGCTGCGCCACACACCGAATTTAGATGAATTATATCCGGGCAGACGGCGACGGTTTCAGTAGGCCAGAGAGAGAAGGTTACGAATTTCAGACAGTTCATGTCGGACAAACAACATCTGCTGTGCAACAAAGTCAGGTGACTCAACAAGTTGACTGTTGTCGAAATCATGGGTATCCATATCACTGATTTCAATCACTTCAACGCCATCGAGCAACACCTCACCGTGATGCTTGCTGTCGCGCTCGGCTTGCAGGATTTCCTGCATCTTGTTGCGGGCACCGCTGATGGTGAAGCCTTGGTCGTAGAGCAAATCGCGGATATGCCGGACCATCAACACCTCATGGTGCTGATAGTAGCGTCGGTTGCCACGTCGCTTCATCGGCCGCAACTGGGTAAATTCCTGCTCCCAATAGCGAAGCACATGCGGTTTAACACCACACAAATCCCCCACTTCACCGATGGTGAAATAACGTTTGGCGGGAATGGGCGGGAGATTTTTCTCCATGTAATTCAATGCGGTACGAGGCGAAGCTTGTAGACTACTCTAAGTTGGCACAATATGTAAAGCCGCGATTGGCTCGCGCACAACAGATCAGCCACAGACCGCATTAAATGAGGGGCGCAGAACGCACTTCATCCTGAATTTGTTGCTTCAGTTTGTAACTGGCATGAAAGGTGGCAACCCGGCGCGCCTGGATCGGAATGGCTTCACCGGTGCGAGGATTTCGCCCGGGGCGCGGAGCCTTGGTGCGAATCTGAAAATTTCCAAAGCCCGAAATTTTGACGTCGTCGCCTTCCACCAGACTATTTGCAATCAGCTCAAAAAAAGCGTCAATCATGTCTTTCGATTCACGCTTGTTGAGGCCAATTTGCTCAAACAGCAGTTCGGCCAACTGCGCTTTCGTCAATGCCGACGATTCGAGGCTTTCAACCGAAATTTCCATTCAGGTTACCACGCTGTCAAGGATATTGAAAAGACTCACGTGCGCTGGCGCGCACCCAGCTTGTTGGCAAGCGCCGCAAGCACCGCTTGCACCGAGCCTTCAATTTGATCTTCGGACAAAGTCACCTCTTCGCTATTGAGTGTTAAACGTAGCGCCACACTTTTGGCAAGATTCGCAGATGCTGCACCTTGCGTATCGGTACCCGGCTTGGGGCGGTAAATGTCGAACACGGCGACATCGCGCAACAAGCCGTTCGTGGGGGCAGACCAAGCTGCCTGCGTCAAAGCAGTATAGGTTACTTTCTCTTCGACCAACACCGCAATATCGCGTTCCACAGCCTGCTGTTTGGTGACAGGCTGAAAGCTTGCCACCTTGCGCTGCAAAAGTGCATCCAGTTCCAATTCAAACATGACCGGTGTTTGAGTCAGATCGTAGGCTTGCCGCCACTGCGGGTGGAGTTCGCCGACAAAGCCAATGGCGACGCCGTCAAGCCAGACACGAGCACAGCGCCCTGGGTGCATGGCCGGATGGCTAGCCGACTCAAAGCGCGCCGTCCGGGGTGCCAGCAGGGCTTCGATATCGCCCTTGACGTCAAAGAAGTCAACTGCTTGTTCCTGGCTGCCCCACTGCAACGCCTGGGCACTGCCGCAGACCATACCCGCCAGTCGCATGGGCTGCGCAAAACCTTCGACGGTGGTATCGCTACTCTTGACTGACGCGTCCCGCAGAAACACGCGGCCGACCTCGAACAGACGAACTCGGCGCGCCTTGCGATCCACATTAAACTTCAAGACTTGTAGCAAAGAACCTAGTAAAGACGAGCGCATGACGCTCATTTGACTGGCAATCGGGTTGAGCAACCGGATCGGATCGGGATTGCCCGCCAACTCATGCTCCCAGCGCGGTTCGACAAAGCTGAAATTGATCGTCTCCTGATAGCCCAGGGCCGCGATGGCGCGGCGCAGGGCAAATGGGTTGCGCTGCGACTCGGGGCGAAGCCGGGCTGTTATGGGACCCAGCGGAGGCGTTGCGGGCAACTGGTTGTAGCCCACCATGCGGGCCACTTCTTCGATCAGGTCTTCTTCAATTTGCAGGTCGAAACGGTACAACGGCGGTAGCACCGTAATCAGCCCGTCCTGTTGCGTCAGGGGCAAGCCCAAGCGCGTCAGGGCGTTCACACACTGCTGCTGCGTGAGTGGCATACCCAGCACCTTGCTGGCACGTGCCACACGCAGCGTAACCGGCGTGACCAGCGGCAGGTTGACTGGCAAATCGTCAATCGGACCACAAACCGTATCCGGCGTGCCGCAAATATCAAGAATGAGTTGGGTGATGCGCTCGATATGTTCAACCGTCTGAGCCGGATCCACGCCGCGCTCAAAGCGGTGCCCTGCGTCGGTTGAAAAATTGAACCGGCGCGAGCGGCCCGCAATGGTTTTAGGCCACCAGAAGGCGGCTTCCAGGTAAATGTTTTGGGTGTCGTCAGATACTGCAGTGGCAGCGCCGCCCATGATGCCGGCCAGGGATTCCACGGCCTGGTCGTCGGCAATCACGCCGACCTTGTCGTCGATCGTCACGGTGTTGCCATTGAGCAGTTTGAGTTGCTCGCCCGGCCTACCCCAGCGCACGTCCAGGCCGCCGTGAATCTTGTCCAGGTCAAAAATATGCGACGGCCGCCCGAACTCAAACATCACATAGTTTGAAATATCCACCAGTGCTGTGACGCTGCGCTGGCCGCAGCGCGCCAGGCGCTCTACCATCCACGGTGGCGTCTTGGCCCGGGTGTTGACGCCGCGCACCACGCGGCCAGAAAAGCGTCCACACAAATCCGGCGCACTGACTTTAACCCCCTGTTTGTCCGTTGCGCCGACGCGCACGGTGGGAAAGCTTGGCGACTTCAACTCCGCGCCTGTCAAGGCTGCCACTTCACGCGCCACACCATAAACGCTCAGACAATGGGCCAGGTTGGGCGTGAGTTTAAGTGTGAACAAGCTGTCATCCAGATTCAAATGCTCCCTGATGCTTTGGCCCACAGGCGCATCGCTGGCGAGCTCCAGCAGGCCGCCATGATCATTGGACAAATTGAGTTCACGTGCCGAGCACAGCATGCCATGGCTCTCGACGCCGCGCAGCTTGCCCACCTTGATCAAAAACGGCTTGCCGTCTTCGCCTGGCGGCAACTCAGCGCCGACCAGGGCGCAAGGCACCTTGATACCGACGCGCGCGTTGGGTGCGCCACAAACGATGGTCAGCAACGCGGCCTGCCCGACGTCAACCTGGCAAACCTGCAACCGGTCGGCATTCGGATGCTGCGTGGCCTGCTTGATTTCGGCCACCACAACGCTGCTGAACGGCGGTGCGACGCCAGCCAGTTGTTCAACCTCCAGACCGGCCATCGTGAGCGCCTCAGCCAATTGCGCTGTGCTCAAGGGCGGATTACAAAACTCGCGTAGCCAGGATTCGGGGAATTGCATGGTTATCAATCAGTTGAGGACAGAGCTTGTTCGCTTCGCGTAACGACGGTCTGTCCCGCAAGGTCTAAACAAATTGCGACAAGAAACGGATATCGCCGTCAAAAAACAAGCGCAGGTCATTCACGCCATAACGCAACATGGCAAGCCGATCTGGCCCCATGCCAAAAGCAAATCCGATGTATCGCTCCGGCTCCAGTCCCATGTTGCGAATCACATTGGGATGAACCTGCCCGGAGCCGGCCACTTCCAGCCAACGCCCTGACAGCGGCCCACTTTGAAACTGGATGTCGATTTCGGCACTGGGCTCAGTGAAGGGGAAAAAACTCGGCCGGAAACGCAGTACCAGCTCGTCCGACTCAAAGAATGTCTTGCAAAAATCAGTAAAGACAAACTTGAGATCCTTGAAACTGACGTTTTCTCCCACCCACAAGCCTTCACACTGGTGAAACATCGGTGAATGGGTGGCGTCACTGTCAACCCGGTAGGTGCGCCCCGGCGCAATGACACGGATTTCAGGCATCGCACCCGAAAACAAACCTGGCGTCTGCGCCTCGCCGGTGCTGGCGCTGTACTTTTTGACGTGTTGCACAGCATGACGGATTTGCATCGGACTGGTATGGGTGCGCAACAAATTGGGTGCATTGAGCGCGCCGCCTTCGACGTAAAAAGTGTCGTGCATGGAGCGCGCGGGGTGATCTTCGGGCGTGTTGAGGGCCGTAAAGTTGAACCAATCGGACTCGATTTCCGGGCCTTGTGCGACCTCAAAACCCATGGAAGCAAAGATGGCTTCAATGCGTTCCAGCGTGAGCGTGACGGGATGCAAACTGCCTTGGCCGCGCTGGCGTCCCGGCAAACTGACATCGAGCGCCTCGCCTTTCAATTGAATTTGCAGTTGTGCATCGGCGAGTTCCTGGCGCCGATCATTCAGGGCGGCCTCGATCGCCTGCTTGGCCAGATTGATGGCCGCGCCGCGTGACTTTTTCTCCTCGACGGCGAGCGACGCCAGGCCTTTCATGAGTTGCGTGATGCGGCCCGCCTTGCCCAGGTACAAAGCCTTGGCATTTTCCAGATCAGCGGCGCTCGAAGCCAGTGCAAAATCCGCCTGGGCACTGGCCACGACGGTGTTCAACTCATTCATAGGTTGCTCGCTCATTGATTAAAAAAGGCTAGTGCTAATTAAAGCGCTAGCCCTCGTATTTGTTATATAGTATGCTACTAAATAAATAGCTTAGTGGCTACAATTCACACCGCGAGCCGGGCCTTGACCTGCTCCACAATGGCGGCAAATGCAGTCATATCGTGCACCGCAATATCGCTCAGAACCTTGCGGTCGATTTCGATATTTGCCTTCTTGAGACCATTGGCAAACTGGCTGTAAGTGATGCCGCATTGACGCGCCGCGGCATTGATACGGGCAATCCACAACTGCCGGAAAACCCGTTTTTTGGTACGGCGGTCACGGTAGGCATATTGCCCGGCCTTCATGACCGCTTCTTTGGCGACCCGATAGACATTACCGCGGCGACCGCGAAAACCTTTTGCAAGGGCTAATACTTTTTTGTGGCGGGCGTGAGCCGTTACACCACGTTTGACGCGAGGCATTGTGTTACTCCTTGTTCGTCGTTAATTAAATACCACGACCGGGCAGCATTTGTGCCATGCGACCCATATCGGTTGCATGCACTGCTGTTGCACCGCGCAGATGGCGTTTATTTTTGGTGGTCTTCTTGGTCAGAATGTGACGTTTGAAAGCCTGACCGCGCTTGACGGTACCACCGGGACGGACGCGGAAGCGTTTCTTCGCCGCGCTCTTGGTCTTCATTTTGGGCATTTAAATGCTCCTTCTTCATTGTGCTCGTGAGGCGTCTGCAAACCGTTTGCAGACTTGTTGGCCCCGAGCCACTTGGTGAACTTTTGGGGTCAGACCACTCGCAACGCGATGTGCTTTGACCCCAACTCTTGTGAAACTTTGGGGTCAGACCACTCGCAACGCGATGTGCTCTGACCCCAACTCTTGTGAATCTTTGGGGTCAGACCACTCGCAACGCGATGTGCTCTGACCCCAACTGTTTAGAACTACGCTGCCACAACCGGCGCCACTTCTGCCACCGGCTTCGCCACAATCTTCTTCTTGCCGGGCGCGATCATCATGATCATCTGGCGCCCTTCGAGCTTGGGAAACTGCTCGATCAAAATCAAATCACCCAACTCACTGCGAATCCGGTTCAACAAGGCCATGCCAAGATCCTGGTGGGTGATCTCGCGACCCCGGAACCGCAGCGTGATCTTGCACTTGTCACCTTCAGCCAAAAAGCGCCGGATGTTGCGCATCTTGATGTTGTAGTCACCCTCATCGGTACCCGGGCGGAATTTGATTTCCTTGATCTCGATCACCGTCTGTTTGGCCTTGGCTTCGGCCGCCTTCTTCTGCTCCTGGTACTTGAACTTGCCGTAATCCATCAAACGACAGACTGGCGGCACCGCCGTGGCAGAAATTTCAACCAGATCAACATCCTGCTCACCCGCCATGCGCAAGGCCTCCATCAGGCTGACCACGCCAAGCGGCTCATTTTCGATGCCAGAAAGGCGGACTTCCGGGGCCATGATTTCCCGGTTCAGGCGGTGTTTGCGTTCTTCGCGGTGACGACGGTCACGAAATTCAGTAGCGATGGCTTAATCCTTCACAAATTCTGCTACGCAAAACGTAGCTACAACCGTATGGTACACGCGGGCAAACTGTCATTTCGCTTACATTAGCTCAAGCAACAGACTTGTGAGTGATATCACCTGTGACTTTTTGCACGAATGCATCAAGGGACATCACACCGAGGTCTTGACCACCCCGGGCGCGCACTGCAACGGTACCAGCTGCCTTTTCCTTGTCACCTGCAACCAGGATGAAGGGCAGCTTCTGCATTGAATGCTCGCGTATTTTATACGTAATTTTCTCATTTCGAAGGTCAGAGATCACCCTAAGCTCTTGATTTGGCAGTGATTTCTTCAATTTCGCGACAATTTCGCGACAGTAGTCGGCCTGTGCGTCGGTAATATTGAGCACGGCCACCTGCACCGGCGCCAGCCAGGTCGGCAAGGCCCCGGCACTTTCTTCGATCAAAATGCCAATAAAACGCTCCAGGCTGCCGACAATCGCGCGGTGCAACATGACCGGCCGGTGCCGTGCGCCGTCTTCGCCGACGTACTCGGCATCGAGCCGTTCCGGCATCGAGAAATCAACCTGGATGGTGCCGCACTGCCACTGACGGCCAATCGCGTCTTTCAGCGTGTACTCGATCTTGGGGCCATAAAAAGCGCCCTCCCCCGGCGTGATCTCAAACTCACAGCCCGACGCTTTCAAACTCTGCACCAGCGCCGCCTCGGCCTTGTCCCAGATTTCATCAGAACCAATGCGCTGCTCGGGGCGCGTGGCAATCTTGTAGATGATGCTTTTGAAGCCGAAATCAGCATAGACCTTTTGCAACAGCGTGGTGTAGTCAACACACTCCTGCAAGATCTGGTCTTCGGTGCAGAAGATGTGGCCGTCGTCTTGCGTGAAGCCACGCACCCGCATGATGCCGTGCAGCCCGCCGGAGGGCTCATTGCGATGGCACTGGCCGAATTCGCCATAGCGCAGCGGCAAGTCGCGGTAGCTCTTGATGCCCTGCTTGAAGATCAGGATGTGACCCGGGCAGTTCATGGGTTTGAGGGCGTATTCGCGCTTTTCCGACTCGGTGGTGAACATGTTCTCGCGGTACTTGTCCCAATGGCCGGTCTTTTCCCACAAGGATTTGTCCAGGATCTGCGGTGCTTTGACCTCCTGGTAGCCGTTGTCGCGATAGACCTGGCGCATGTACCGCTCCACGCCTTGCCACAAGGTCCAGCCCTTGGGGTGCCAGAACACCAGGCCGGGCGCATGGTCGTCAAGATGGAAAAGATCCAGTTCGCGACCGAGTTTGCGGTGATCACGCTTTTCGGCTTCTTCCAGCATCGTCAAGTGCTGCTGCAATTCGTCCTTGGTGGCCCAAGCGGTGCCGTAAATGCGTTGCAGCATTTCATTGCGATGGTCACCGCGCCAATAGGCACCGGCCAACTTCATGAGTTTGAAGAATTTCAGCTTGCCGGTGCTTGGCACATGTGGGCCCCGGCACAGATCCTCAAACTTGCCTTCCCGGTACAGCGACACATCTTCGCCGGCCGGAATACTGCCAATGATCTCGGCCTTGTAGTGCTCGCCCAAGCCCTTGAAATAGGCCACTGCCTCGTCGCGCGGCAATACGCGGCGGGTTAGGGGCTCGTCTTTGGCGGCCAACTCAAGCATCTTCTTTTCGATGCTAATCAGGTCTTCCGGGAGAAACGCCCGCTTGTAGGAAAAATCGTAGAAAAAGCCGTTTTCGATGACCGGGCCGATGGTGACCTGGGCATCCGCAAAGAGTTCCTTGACAGCATAAGCCAACAGGTGCGCCGTCGAGTGGCGAATGACTTCCAGCCCGTCGGCATCTTTGGCGGTGATGATCGACAAGGCGCAATTCGACTCGATCAAATAACTGGTATCCACTACCTTAGTGCCAAGCTTGCCCGCCAGCGCGGCCTTGGCCAGCCCGCTGCCAATCGATGCAGCCACCTCGGCCACCGTCACGGGCGCGGGAAAGTCACGAACGGAGCCGTCGGGTAATGTGATTTGAATCATAAAAAAGCGCGGACAAGCCGCGCCTAGAAGTTGTAAGCCGGAAACGCGCGATTTTACGCTGTGCCGGCTCGGTCAAGATTCAATGAAACTGAGCTTCTTCGGTGGAACCAGTCAATGCCGTGACGTTCGACTTGCCGCCTTGAATCACCGTCGTGACTTCGTCGAAATACCCGGTGCCCACTTCCTGCTGATGCGACACGAAGGTGTAACCGCGATCACGTGCTGCGAACTCGGGCTCCTGCACCTTTTCGATGTAGGCCGTCATGCCGCGCTTGACGTAGTCTTGCGCCAGATCGAACATGCCGAACCACATCGAGTGGATGCCAGCCAGGGTAATGAACTGGTACTTGTAACCCATGGCACCGAGTTCCTTCTGGAACTTGGCAATCGTGGCATCGTCCAGATTTTTCTTCCAGTTGAACGAAGGCGAGCAGTTGTAAGCCATCATCTTGCCCGGATGTTTGGCCCGCACTGCCTCGGCAAATTTGCGCGCAAATGCCAGGTCGGGCGTGCCAGTTTCGCACCACACCAGATCGGCGTAATCGGCATAGGCAACGGCCCGGCTGATGGCCTGATCGAGCCCATTGTTGGTCTTGTAAAAACCTTCGGCGGTGCGCTCCCCGGTCAGGAACGGTCTGTCGTTGACGTCGTAGTCGCTCGTCAACAAGTCAGCGGCCTCGGCATCGGTACGGGCAATCACCAGAGTTGGCACACCGCAAACGTCAGCCGCCATGCGCGCTGCCACCAGCTTTTGAATCGCCTCGGCGGTTGGCACCAGCACCTTGCCGCCCATATGGCCGCATTTTTTGACTGACGCCAGTTGATCTTCCCAGTGCACCGCAGCCGCGCCGGACTTGATCATGTTCTTCATCAGTTCAAACGCATTGAGCACGCCGCCGAAACCGGCCTCGGCGTCAGCCACAATCGGTGCAAAGTTATCGATGTAGCCCGCATCGCCCGCGTCGATACCCTTGGAATGCTGAATTTCGTCAGCCCGACGGAACGTGTTGTTGATGCGCTCCACCATCTTGGGCACCGAGTCCACGGCATACAAGGACTGATCCGGGTACATCGAGGCCGAGGTGTTGTTGTCCGCTGCGACTTGCCAGCCCGACAGATAAATCGCCTTCACGCCAGCTTTGACCTGCTGCATGGCCTGGCCTGCGGTGAGCGCACCCAGGGCACTGACGTAAGACTCGGTATGCAACAGATCCCATAGCTGCTCAGCGCCGCGACGCGCCAGGGTGTGTTCGATCGGAAACGAACCGCGCAGACGCACCACATCGGCGGCGCTGTAAGTCCGTTTGATTCCCTTCCAGCGCGGGTTGGTGGCCCAGTCTTTTTCCAGCGCGGTAGCTTGTTGTTCGCGGCTCAATTGTTCAGTAATGGTTTGCGGCATGAGGTCACTCCATAATTCAAAAAATCTAACATTTCCCGCCAAAAAACGCAGCGGTTGGGAACAATTCTAAGTCGCCACCGAACAAATATTTAATCTTCTGTCTTATAGAAGACATATATTTATATCAACAAAATCAATAGCTTAAAAAGCATAGTTCACAATACGGGAAATTGTTTTTCATGTCGAGAAAAAATGCTGCGTTGCACAAACATTCATTTTCATAAAATGAAAATGCAAGATGCAACGTGAAATCAAGTCCTCAGCACGCTGCGCGCAGGGTCATCCCGGTCCCGCCCGCGTGCGCCCAGCAAGTCGCGCAGCTGCTCAGTCCGGCAGCGCAACCCGCTGATCCACGCTGAATTGGTAGTCCTTGAAAATGTGCTCTGCAGTCAGGGTCTGATAACTACCATCTGCCAGTCGATGCGTCGTGTCTTTGAGACGATAGGTTGTTTGACCGCAAGTCCAGCAATTGAAATTGCGCATGTGCGTGCACAGGCAAGTCTTGTCCATGACTGACACGATCTTCGCCTCTGGGTGCAACGCGACTTCGCGGTTGTAAGCGGTGATATAGGCGCAATGCCCGGAGCCGTCCAGCAGATAACCGTAGGATTCACAATTGGGACGCACACCCGCGCCAATGGCCGGTGTGCTCTTGAGCATGCGCATCGGGTAGCCAGTGGGTGAGATGGTGTTGACGATGATGTCTTCTTCACTGGCTTTGAAATACTCCTGCTTGACCTTCTTTGGCAGGCCGCATTCATTGGAAACCGTAAAGCGGGTTGCCACTTGTACGGCAGCCGAACCCATCTCCAGGAAAGACACCGCATCGCTGCCGGTAAAGATGCCACCCGCTGCAATCACTGGAATATCGAGTTGCTCCGTCTTCAGATAGCCCAGAATTTCGGCCATGATGGTGGCCAGGTCGTACTGTGCCCAGTCCATGCCAAAGCCCAGGTGCCCGCCGGCCAGAGGGCCTTCGACAATGACGTAATCGGGCAAGCGATTGAGCCTCGCATTCTTGCGCAGAAATAGTTGCAGCGCCCGCACCGAAGAGACGATGATGCCCAACTTGGCATCGCGAAACCTGGGATGCTCTGCCAGCAAGGCAAACGAGCCCAAATGCAGACCCGCGCTCAAGGTAATGCCGTCGATACCGGCGTCAAGCGCCGCGCTCATGCGCACCGTGAGGGTGTCACGCGGCGCGTTCATGGTCAGCTTTTCCATGCAGTTGACGAAGATCAGCCCGTCACCGCGTTTGGCCTGCATGGTCGATTCCACGTGCCGCCGGGTCGCCTCGGCCAGCACACCCAGGTCAAACTTGATGATCGACTTGTCAGAATTGTCAACGTTGTGTTTAAAGAAGCGGGTCTTGTCCTTGACAAAACTGGTATCGAAGCGCCGATCAGAAACGTCGGGCACCATGGCGTCCGAAAGGTGACCAATGCCGCCCAGGCGGGCTGCCTCAAGCGCCAGTTCCGCAGTCGAAATATCGACGCCCATACCGCCAATAATGATCGGTACCAGCTCCTTTTTTCCGAACTTCAGGCGGAAATCGTCAACACGTTTCATCAAAATCCTTGGGTGCCCCTCCAGCCCCGGAGACCCGCTTGGCCGATCGCCAAAGAGACGCTAGGAAAGACAGAAAATCGCCAGCCAATGCGGCGTGGCGTAGCGGGAATTCTAACCGGCCCACCTGCAATGGCCGCCCGTTTCACAATACCCCTGCGCGCTTTGATGCTGCTCTATGCCGACCTGTTTCTTGAAGGCTGCAGATACAACCCTGCCAGGCGCGCCTGCGCTGTGGGACCCAGACGTAGAGCCTGTGCCAGATACTGCGGCACGCCACCATAGTCGGTCTCGACCGCGTGCAGCGCGGCCTCCAGAAAATCCTCCTGCACGCGCCAGAGCACGTCCAGCACCTCTTGCGAAGCCAGGCCGGCGCCGGCCCTTGGCACGCGAAACAACTCATTGGTCAGCAGATAGTCCTGCATCACCACCGGACGCGCCACCCCGAGTGCCAGCAGGATCAACGCAGCCGCAAAGCCGGTGCGGTCCTTGCCTGCGGTGCAGTGAAAGACCAGCGGCGCATCGCTGTCGAGCAAGTGCGCAAACAGCTCGGCAAAACGCGGCGAATTGTCGTGCACAAACGCGCGGTAAGTGTCCTGCATCAGGCGCACCGTCTCCTGCCCCGTAGGCCGCTGACCAGCCTCCAGCAGTTCCTTCAGGCGCTGCACCACCGTGGGCTCGATTGGCAGGGAATACGAGACCACCCCCGGCAACGCATACGGCACCGCTGCCCGTTCGGCCTCGCCCCGAAAGTCGCAGGCGCGCGCCAGACCCAGCTTCGAGAGCGTGGCCAGGTCATCGACGGTAAGCCCCGCCAGATGATCCGAGCGAAACAAGCGCCGCCAGCGCACCGTACGCCCGCCCTGCCCCACATAGCCGCCCAGATCGCGGAAATTGCTGGCACCGGTGAGTTTCAGGGAGCGGGTCGGGGTGGCGTTGGGGGTCGGGCTTGGCATAGGCTACAGGTTCCAAATATTGAAGCTAGTCTATTGCACTGGCTCGCCAGACAAATCACCGGCAATCAGCCGGAACTGCTCCAGCGCCGCTTCCAGATCGTCCACGATCTCCTGGGCGATCACGTCAGGTGGTGGCAGGTTGTTGCTGTCGGCCAGTGAATCGTCCTTGAGCCAGAAAATGTCCAAACTGGCCTTGTCGCGGGCGATCAGCTCGGCGTACTCGTAGACGCGCCAGCGCCCATCCGGGCCAATGCCCTCGCCCGAAGGCTCGGCGCTCCAGGTGACCTTGCGATCATGCCGGTTCGCCGGGTTGTAGAGTCTGACAAACTCTTCCAGGTGTTCCCGGCGCAGCGGATTGGTCTTGAGCGTGAAATGCTGGTTGGTGCGCAGATCGTAAATCCACAGCTTCTTCGTCCACGGCGTCTCGCTGGCCGGTTTGCGCTCAAAGAACAGCACATTGGCTTTCACGCCCTGCGCGTAGAACAGGCCGGTGGGCAGGCGCAACAGCGTGTGCACATCACACTCGTGCAGCAGCTTCTTGCGGATGGTCTCACCGGCGCCGCCTTCAAACAGCACGTTGTCGGGCAGCACCACGGCGGCACGGCCATGTATTTCAAGCAGGGTCTTGATGTGCTGCACAAAATTGAGTTGCTTGTTGGACGTAGTGGCCCAGAAGTCGTCGCGCTCGATCACGTCTTTTTCGGTGCTCACCTTGCCTTCCGCCCCCGTGATCATCGTGCTGCTCTTTTTGCCAAAGGGCGGATTGGCCAGCACCACGTCAAAGCGCTCGTTGGGGTTGGCGGCCAGTGCATCGGCGACCACAATCGGCACGGATTTGTCGGAGCCAATGCCGTGCAGCATCATGTTCATGGCCGCCAGGCGCGCCGTGCTTTGGACCAGCTCCCAGCCGCGCAAGGCGTGTTCTTTCAGGTGTTTCTTTTGCTCGCGCGTCAGGTTCGGGTTGTGCTGCGCCACATGGTTGTGCGCCGCCAGCAAGAAGCCGCCGGTGCCACAGGCCGGGTCGCAAATGGTCTCGCCCGGCTTCGGCGCAATGCAGTCCACCATCGCCGCGATCAGCGGGCGCGGCGTGAAGTACTGGCCCGCGCCACTCTTGGTATCCTGCGCGTTCTTCTCCAGTAGGCCCTCGTAGGCGTCGCCTTTGACGTCGGCGCCCATGGCCGACCAGTTTTCGCAATCGATCAGGTCCACCACCAGGCGGCGCAGCTTGGCTGGGTCCTGGAACTTGTTCTGCGCCTTGCCGAAGATCAGGCCGATGGTGCCCTTTTCGGCCCCCAGCTTTTCCAGCGTATGGCGGTAGTGGTCGAACAGTTCGTCGCCGTCTTTGGCCAGCAGTGAGGGCCAGTCAAAACCTTTGGCAATCGGGCTGGGCTGCTTCCATGGCGGCTGGCTGCGCTCGTCGGCCATCTTGAGGAACAGCAGATAGGTGAGCTGCTCGACGTAGTCGCCGTAGCTCATGCCGTCGTCGCGCAGCACGTTGCAGTAGTTCCAGAGTTTCTGGACGATGGTGGCTGAGTTCATGGCGCTTCCTGGTTAATCTTTGTCTGGCGATTTTCGCGT
>CAVVRQ010000006.1:0-386625 GCA_963750665.1 uncultured beta proteobacterium | reverse complement strand
ATGTTGTCTACTGGTTCGGTTCGGTCTTGCTAGCTGCCTGCGCAGTATCGACGGTGGCTAGAGGCCAATTAGTTATCTTTCCCTGAATGATGACATGCCAAACCCGGTTCAGCCTGCCGAGGAGGATCAGGCTGCCGGGGCACTCAGCTCCGCGGCTGTCCCCCGCCCTGCGGGCTCCTCCTTGATGCCGCTGCGCTGAGCGCCCCACCAGCCTGATCTTGCAAGCAGGGTTGGTGTGCGATTTGCGCAAAACACCGACTTCCAAGTCCCCTGGAGTCGACCACAACATCAGGGACGCCATGAGTCAGCTCCTGATCAACGATTACCTCAAGCAACTCGACCTTATCAAAAAGATCAGCGGCAGCCAGCGGGAAACCATTGTGCGCGAGGCGTTCAAGGATTTGCTGAAGAACTGGGGCCGGCAGCACAACCTGATCTTCCTGGCCGAATACCCGCTCAAGACCGCGACCAGGACCAACATCAACGTCGATGGCGCACTCTTGCACGAACTGCGCATGCCGCTGGGCTACTGGGAAGCCAAGGACGCAGACGACGACCTCGACACCGAGGTCAGCAAGAAATTCAAAAAAGGCTATCCGCAGGACAACATCATCTTCAGTGACGACGCGGTGGCCGTGCTCTGGCAAAACCGCAACGAAGTGCTGCGCTGCGACATGGCCGACACGCAGGCGCTGTCCAGGCTGCTCAAACTGTTCTTCAGTTTCGAGCGCCCCGAGATCGCCGGTTTCCGCGCCGCCGTGGAGCGGGTGCCGAAGCCGACCTGCCGGCCGTGCTGAAAGCCCTGCGCGAGATGATCGAGCGCGAACACGACCGGAACCCGGGCTTTCGCGCCGCTGATTCAGCCCAACAACCTTGACCTTAGGCGGTACGGCGGTTGTCAGTGCCACCGCTACGTCAACCCTGCCAGTTGTCTTTGGCAGCGGCACGCCAACGTTCTGCACTGTCAGTGGCAACACCGTTACCGGCGTCGCCGCTGGCCTTTGTGCCATTGCTGCGAACCAGCCAGGTAACCCGAGCTACGCCGCAGCGCCACAGCTCATTAAGACTATCACTGTGGTTATTGCCTCAGATATCTCCAACATCTCCACCCGCGGCCGCGTGCAAACCGGTCACAACGTCAGTGATTGGCGGCTTCATCCTCCATGGCAGCACGGCCAAGACGGTGCTGATCCGCGCCGCGGGTCCGTCGCCCACTGCCTTTGGCGTGCCCGGTGTGCTGGCCAATCCACGCTCGACCTGTACTCCGGCCAAACGGTCATTGCCAGCAACGACGACTGGCGAACCGCCAGCAATGCGGCGGCCGTCACCGCCACCGGGCTGGCTCCCGGCAACGCCTTTGAAGCGGCGATCCTGACCAACTCTGAGCCCCGGCGCCTACACCGCCATCGTCAGCGGCGTCAGCGGTAGCAGCGGGGGTGGCATCGTCGAAGTGCTAGAGATCGATAACCCGGCGTCGCCGCTGATCAACATCTCGACCCGTGGTCCGGTGCAAACCGGTCGACGACGTGATGATTGGTGGCTTCATCATCACCGGCACGGTTGCGCGGTCCGTGCTGATCCGGGCCGCGGTCCGACGCTGGCAACTTCGGTGTTCCCGGTGTGCTGGCCAATCCGATGATCGACCTGTATTCGGGCTCCAGCGTCATTGCCAGCAATGACGATTGGGGTGCGGCAAGCAATGCAGCCGCCATTGCCGCGACCGGTTCGCAGCCCACCAACGCGTTGGAGTCGGCCATCCTGACCACCCTGGCACCAGGGGCCTATACCGTCATCGTGCGCGGTGTGGGCAACACCACTGGCGTGGGCATTGTCGAGGTGTTGGCGCAGTAGCTTCTGACCGTAGAAGAATATAGAGCCACCAAAGTGATTCGCGTGGCAAGGGAATCTGTCACTACTGGCGCTCAAGCGGCCCGTGGTAGCGGTGCCTGAAATCTGCCCGCCGGAAAACCGATCTGCCGTCCGTCCGTCAGTTCCATAAAGACTGTGCGGTTGGTATCCAAATAACGGTACGTTTGCATTTTCTGTCTCCCTTACCTTCAAAAACTTGAATCATTAGCCAAAATTGAGACGTCTGCCGCAAAGCTAAGTTCACAATACGGCACCAACACCCGCGCACCAAATATGACTATCAGCGTTTTGATTGTTGAAGATCAACCTGAGTTTCTCAGGCGCTTTTCCGCCGCAGTGCTCTCTGATCCCGCTTTGACGCTGCTCGGTGCGGTAGATACAGGCGCTGACGGATTGGCCCTGCTTGACGCTGGCTCGCCCCAGGTGATGCTGATCGACTTGGGCCTACCCGATATCGACGGCATCGAATTGATTCGTCATGCCGCGAAACAACACCCCAACACGGATTGCCTGGTCGTCACCATGTTTGGCGACGACGCGCATGTTCTCGCCAGCATCGAAGCCGGTGCCACCGGGTATTTGCTCAAAGACGCAATGGCGGTTGATGTTTGCGCCGGGATTCACCAACTGCATGCCGGCGGCTCCCCCATTACGCCCAGCATCGCCAGACGCGTCCTGGCCCGCATGCGTACCGAGGCAGAGACACCTGTCGGCGAGGTCAAACAGGCAATTTCGACGCTTTCGGTGCGCGAGGTTGATGTCTTGCGCCTGGTAGCCAAAGGTTTGAGTTTTGTCGAGGCTGGTGACCTGCTGGGCATCTCACCACACACGATCGTCGCCCACGTCAAGAAGATTTACCGGAAACTGGCAGTGCACTCACGCGGCGAGGCCGTGTACGAAGCCAAGCAGATGGGGCTGCTCTAAGCCTTGAAGCGCAACACGTTCTCGTGGCTCTGGACGGCCTGTCTGTGCGGTTGGCTGGCATGCGGTGTTGGACCAGGGAGCGTCCATGCTGAAGTGCTCGAGCCTGAGCGTGGCATGCTCCAGGTCGGTGCGGCGGCACCGGTCGCGCAGCCGCTGCCGATGCGCTGGAGCGCCACCAACCAGGACGTCGCACGCCTCGTGCTGCGAGTCGATTTTGAAGCCACGCAGCAGCAGGCCGACCGCATGCGCGCGCTTTACCTGCCCTATTTTTTTGACGGTGGACGTATCAGCCTTAACGGCACGGCTGTCGCCGCCATTGCGGAATCCGACGCACAGCAAAGGGTCCGCTGGCGTCAGCCACAGCTTGTCTCGTTGCCGCCAGGCGCGGTGCGCAAAGGTCACAATCAACTCGTGCTGGATGTACCCGTACCCGGGCGCAGTGTCGCCGTGCACCTGCCCCGCCCGCTATTGGGTCCGCTGGCCGAATTGGCACCACTCGCCGACGCAAGACAATTCTGGGTGAACGAGTTGGCGCAGATCACCTTCGCGCTGGGCCTGATGGTCTCGATCTGGATGTTGCTGCTGTGGTCCATGCGGCGGCAAGAGCTCCTTTATGGCCTGTTCGGGCTTTTCACGCTGATGTGGGCCTTGCGCACACTCGGCTTTCTGGTCGATACCGTGCCGCTCGCTTACTGGCCTGCCTGGCGCGCTTTCCACCACTTGGCGGCAGGGGGCTCGGTGGCGGCGATGGCCGTGTATTCCCTGCGCTTCGCCGGCCTGGTCAAACCGCGCCTTGAACACGCGTTAATTGGCTGGGCATTGTTGGCACCCCTGCTGGTGCTGGCCTCCGCTGGCGCGTGGGATGCGCAAGTCGGCCAGAGCTGGAGCGTGGCTGGATTCGGCATCGGCTGCCTGGCGCTTGCTGGCGCGATCCTTGCCGTTTTGCGTCAGCGCAGCGCCCCGGCCTGGGCGTTATTGCTTGCCTACACGCTGATCATCCTGGCCGGCTTGCATGACTATTTGATGTACTGGCATACGCCCTTGATGAGTCAGCTGTTTCCAGATTGGGCCAAGCACGGCATCCTGCTGTTTCGCTACGCCGTCAATGCCATGCTACTGACCATCGGGGTGACTTTGATGCATCGTTTCGCGAGCACCCTGGATCAACTCGAAGAAATCAACCTGACACTGGAACAGCGCGTGGCCATGCGCGAAACCGAGCTTGCCGACAACTTTCAGCGCCTTCGGCTGCTGGAGCGGGATAACGCGGCCATGGATGAGCGCCAGCGCATCCTGGAAGACATGCATGATGGGCTGGGCTCGCGTCTGTTCGTCGCGTTGGCGCGCAACGAACATCAAGAGCTGCGTCGCCACGAAGTTGACGATATTCTTCGTTCCTGCGTCAGTGAGATGCGTCTCGCGCTGGAGGCGCTGGCACCGGCTGATAACGACTTTATCTCGGCTTTTGGCAACTTTCGATTTCGCTGGGAAGCGCAATTGAAGAGCGCCGGCATTCTTTCCACCTGGCACATCGGCGCTGAAGAGGGTCCGTGGCCACTCGGTCCCCACAACGCCCTGCAACTGCTGCGCATCCTCCAGGAAGCGCTGACCAACGTGCTCAAGCATGCCAACGCGCGCCACGTTGAGATTCGGCTCATGCGCGAGGCCGGTCAGATTTGCCTGGAAATTGAAGACGACGGCTGCGGCTTGCCCAGCGCGCAAATCAGCGGCGGGCACGGTTTGCTCAACATGCGCGCCCGCGCCCGGCGCCTTGGCGGTCAACTGGAATGTCTCAGTCAGCCAGGGAAAACCACCATCCGGCTGCGAGTGAGCGACAGCACCAGCGCACCCAGCTAGCCGGTCGGACCGGCGCAACAACTTCAAGGCCACCCCACCCCCAAGGCATCCCGCAAATGCGGGATCGACGGGTGCCCCCACTCTGACTACATTTCATCTGAGCCAAGGCGCACCGGAAGGATGTGCCCGGCCTGCAACCCAGGCGAGCAGAGCGGCAGCAAGCATGTGGCGCTGCGCTGATCGGCAGCTTTATTCCGACTTCAGTCAGTCCAACCTAGCTTAAGGCAATCATGAAGGCTCTCTTCCTCCAAACCAGTTCGGCCAATGCGGTGCGTTCTGTGCGACATCTGTTTGCCTGGCTAACGGGATTGTGTCTGCTGCTGAGCACGACGCTGGCGCCCGCTGCGACGTGGGTCACGGCTGGCAGCCTGCAATATGCGCGCCAACAACACACGGCCTCACTTCTGCCCGATGGCAACGTGCTAGTCGTGGGGGGGTTTAACGGTGGCTATCCAAACAACGCCGAACTGTACGGCACGGCAACCAATGTCTGGTTGTTGGCTGGGCAACTTGCCACGCCACGGCGGTTGCACACAGCCACGCCACTGTCCAATGGCAAGCTGCTGGTTGCTGGGGGGCTCGACGGAGCTGGCCCTGTGGCCAGCGCCGAACGGTATGACCTGGAAACCCATAGCTGGGCGGCGGCGGGCTCGCTTAGCAACGCACGCGTTAAGCACACGGCCACGCTGCTGTCCAATGGCAAAGTGCTGGTTGTGGGTGGAACTGGCGCAACTGGCGAGCTTGCCGGCGCCGAGCTGTACAACCCGATAACCGATACCTGGTCGGCCGCGAGATCGCTGACCACGGCGCGCTCCGGCCACACGGCCACGCTGCTGCCCAATGGCAAAGTGCTGGTTGTGGGTGGAACTGGCGCAACTGGCGAGGTTAGCAGCGTCGAGTTGTATGACCCGACAACCAATACATGGGGAGCCCGGCGTTCACTTTCCGTGGCGCGCTCCGGCCACACGGCGACATTGCTGCCAGATGGCACGGTGTTGGTCGTGGCGGGGCAAGGTGCAGGTAGCCGACTGCCCAGCGCCGAACTGTACGACCCGGCGGCCAACAGCTGGGCAGCGGCAGGATCGCTTACTACAGCCCGCTACGCGCACACGGCCACGCTGCTGCCAAATGGTGACGTGCTGATCGCGGGGGGGTTTTCTGGCGCTGGTGATGGCAGCTTGGCCAGCGTCGAGCAGTATCGACCGGCAACCCATATCTGGTCGGCGGCGGGCTCGCTTGGCACGGCACGTGCTGACCATGCCGCCGTCCTGCTGCCCAACAGCACGGTGATGTTCGCTGGGGGGTACGATACGACAACGGTCGGCTATTTGCCCAGTGCCGAGTTGTATGTTGCGACAAAGCATAAGTGGTCCACGGCGGACTCGCTTGGCACGGCGCGCTACTCCCACACAGCCACCCTGCTACCGACTGGCAAGGTGCTGGTGGCGGGCGGGGCTAACGGTCCCGTTCTCCCCAGTGCCGAGTTGTATGACCCGGCGACCAATACCTGGTCGCCTGCGAGCTCACTTGTCATTGCACGGCGGCTCCACACAGCCACGTTGTTGCCCAGCGGCAAAGTGCTGGTCACGGGCGGGCAAGGGGTAAGTGGCACGCTGACCAGCGCCGTGCTGTACGACCCCACCACCAATGCCTGGTCAACGGCGGGCTTCCTTGCGACGGCGCGCTACCAGCACACCGCCACCCTGCTGCCAAATGGCAAGGTGCTGGTCGCGGGGGGGTGGAACGGTGGCGCGCTCCCCAGCGCCGAACTGTACGACCCGGCAACCAATAGCTGGTCAGCGACGGGCTCACTTGCCGCGGCACGCGCCCAGCACACAGCCACCCTGCTACAGAGTGGCAAGGTGCTGGTCGCGGGGGGGCTTGACGCCAGCTCTCTGGCCAGCGCCGAACTGTATGACCCGGCAAGCAATAGTTGGGCAGCAGCGGGGGGCTCGCTCGCCACGGGACGCTACCAACACACAGCCACGCTGCTGCCTGACCGCAAAGTGGTGTTTGTCGGGGGAAATTCCGGAACTTTCGCCTTTCACATCACAAAAATTTATAACCCGGCAAACCAAACCTGGGCGCAAATGGGCTCGCTCATAGCGCGGCGATATCTGCACACTGCCACGCTGCTGCCCAATGGCCAAGTGCTGGTCACAGGGGGAGATGACTCGATTGCCGGCATAGTAGCCAGCGCCGAGCTGTACGACCCGGTAAGAACTAACTGGGCAGCGGCGGGCTCGCTCAGCACGGCGCGCTACCTGCACACGGCCACGCTGCTGCCCGACGGACAGGTACTCGTCGCAGGCGGATACAGCGGAAGTACTGCCCTTGCCAGCGCCGAGCTGTTTGACCCCGGTCTGGTGCCAGATGCGAGTCGTCAGCCAACGCTTGCCGGTGTGAATGCAGTGGTGTTGCCCGGCACGGCACTGCTGGCCTCGGGTTCGGGCTTTTGGCCCAAGCTTGAAGCCTCTGGTGGCGGCACCAACAATTCAGCCACCAACCTGGCGCTGTTTCAAGTGATGCGCCTGGACAATGAACAAACCGTCTGGCTGGCGTTTGATCCGGCGGCGCCCTTGAGCAACACGGCGTTTACGTCGAGTGCTGCAGCGCTCAGCGGCTTGCCGTTTGGGCATGTGAGCGTGCGCGCCTTTGTCAACGGCATTCCAAGTGAGGCAAAGCAGACCGTGTATGCCACGTTCCCGCCGCTGGACGCGCCCACCACCGTCACAGCCAGCGCAGGCAATGCCCAGGCCACGGTAAGCTTTAGCGCCCCGGCGAACAACGGCGGCAGTGCCATTACCGGCTACACCGCCACCAGCAGCCCCGGCGGTTTGACTGGCACCTGTGCGGGCGCGCCCGCCTGCACCATCACCGTCACCGGCCTGAACAACGGCACCGCTTATACCTTTACCGTGACGGCAAGCAACGCGGTGGGCACCGGTGCCGCCTCGGCAGCATCGAATAGCGTCACTCCAATGGGTGGTGCCGCCGACCAGACGGTCAGCTTCACCTCCAGCGCCCCCACCACGGCAACTGTTGGCGGTGCCACCTACGCAGCAACGGCAGCGGCAACTTCCGGGCTGGGTGTGGTGCTGACGATCGACGCGGCAGCGGCGTCAATTTGCACCATCTCCGGCGGCACCGTTTCCTTCACCGGCAGCGGCACCTGCGTCATCAATGCGAATCAGCCAGGCGACGCCAACTACAGTGCGGCATTGCAAGTGCAGCAAAGCTTTACGGTCCAGAAGGCGAGCCAGTCCATCGGTGCGATCAGCTTCGCACCTGCCACCCTGGCCGTTGGCGGGACCACGACTGCCAGTGCCACGGGCGGTGCGTCTGGCAATGCCGTGACCTTCAGCAGCAGCAGCTCGGCGAGCATCTGTACGGTCAATAGCAGCGGCGTTGTCACTGGCGTGGGCGTTGGCACTTGTGCCGTGACGGCCAGTCAGGCGGGTAATGCGAATTACCTTCCCGCAACACCGGTGACGCAAGGCCTCACGGTTGACAAAGCCAGCCAGACCATCAGTGCCTTCGGCTTCACACCTGCCACCTTGGCCGTTGGCGGTACGACGACTGCCAGTGCTACAGGTGGTGCATCTGGCAGTGCCGTGATCTTCACCAGCAATACGACAAGTACCTGCACCGTCAGCGGCACCAATGGCAGCACGGTCACCGGCGTAACTGCTGGCACCTGCACGCTTGCAGCTAATCAGGCGGGCAATGCCAACTACTCGGCGGCGCCACAAGTGACGAAAGACCTTGCGATCAGCGCAGCGCTACAGCGCCTCTCCAACATCTCCACCCGCGGCCGCGTGCAAACCGGTCACAACGTCATGATTGGCGGCTTCATCATCGGTGGCAGCACGGCCAAGACGGTGCTGATCCGCGCGCGCGGTCCGTCGCTCACTGCCTTTGGCGTGCCCGGTGTGCTGGCCAATCCACGCGTTGACCTGTACTCGGGCCCGACGGTCATTGCCAGCAATGACGACTGGGGCAGCGCCAGCAATGCGGCGGCCATCACCGCCACCGGGTTGGCGCCCAGCGATTCATTCGAATCGGCGATTTTGACCAGTCTGAGCCCCGGCCCCTACACCGCAATTGTCAGCGGCGTGGGCGGTAGCAGCGGCATTGGCATTGTTGAAGTGCTGGAGATTGACAACCCGGCCTCGCCGCTGATCAACATCTCGACAAGGGGCCCGGTGCAGACGGTCCACAACGTGATGATTGGCGGCTTCATCATCACCGGCACGGCGGCGCAGACCGTGCTCATCCGCGCGCGCGGCCCGTCGCTTGCAGCGTTTGGCGTACCCGGTGTGCTGGCCAACCCGGTGATGGACCTGTATTCGGGCTCCAGCGTCATTGCCAGCAATGACGATTGGGGTGCGGCAAGCAATGCAGCCGCCATTGCCGCGACCGGTTCGCAGCCCACCAACGCGTTGGAGTCGGCCATCCTGACCACCCTGGCACCAGGGGCCTATACCGTCATCGTGCGCGGTGTGGGCAACACCACTGGCGTGGGCATTGTCGAGGTGTTGGCGCAGTAGGCAAACAGCGGGCGGGCACGCAAGTTCACCACGGGATCATGCCGTAGCGCTGCAGCAGGCTCTGGTGCTCGCTGGCACTCTGGCTTTTTGCCACTGGATTGACGCCGATGGTGGACATCCCGCCTTTGGGGTTATCCAGGCGGCTGACTAGCGGGCCGGTTTCGGAGGTACGGCAAATCCGTGAAAAGCGTGCCACCTGCTGTAACCAGTCGCGATCCTCCAAGTGGGCGTCCTGCTCGACCAAGTGCGCTCGTTTGACGCCAGTCTTGAATAATTTGCCAAGGAAGTCGGTGTCCAGATGCCAGCGAAAGCTTTCGTCGAAGCCGCCGAGGCGACGCCAAAGGGCGGCACTCATGAGCCAGCCCGAGGGAGTCGGAAAGTCGTTGATGCCCATGACCTGACCGTCGAGGTTGACCATTAGTTGGTTCGAAGAAACAAATTCGCAATCGAGCTTCTGCATGACCTTGAGACCAAAGAACAAGCGCCGGGGCTGCCACTCATCGTCGTCTTCCAGAAACGCGATGACGTCGCCGCCGGTAAATGCGGCTGCAGCGTTGAGTGCAGCGGCCTGACCTTTGGTATTGGTTTGAACGATATGCAAGTGCCTGTCGGTGTAGCGTTCGGCAAGCTGCTGCAGTTGCGGCGTGCGCTCTTGCACGCCGATGCACACCTCGTGCACCTTCACGGTCTGGGCCTGGATCGATTGCAGCGCCCGAAGCAGGAACAGCTCGCCCTGGTGGCTGCGCGGATCAATGTCGCAGCGGGAGGGAATAATGACCGATATCTTCATGCTGTCTGCAAGGGGTGCTAGCCGTTGCAGCCCGGGTCGATCAGCGCCCGCGCCGCACGCGCAGCAGCTCGTCGAGAATCAGGCAGGCGGCACCCAGAGTGATGGCGCTGTCGGCCAGATTGAAGGCGGGGAAGTAGCCCTGCGGGAACAGCGGGTTGAGCCATTGCCAGTGAAATTGCAGAAAATCCACCACGTAGCCGTAGAGCAGGCGGTCGATCACGTTGCCAATGGCGCCGCCCAGGATGCAGGCCAGGGCAAAGGCAAACAATTTCTGCCCCGGGTGGGACTTGAGCAGCCAGACAATGAACGCGGCGGCGAGCAGCCCGGTGACGGTAAAAAACCAGCGTTGCCAGCCCGAGGCACCGGCCAGAAACGAGAACGCGGCGCCGCTGTTGTGTACGCGCACCAGGTTAAAGAAGCTGCTCACTGCGGTGCTGTCGCCGAGCTGGTAATAGCCGACGATCAGCAGCTTGCTGAACTGGTCGGTCAGTACGATGATCAGCGCCAGGCCAAGCCAGCGCAGCATGCCACCTGAGGACGCGCTCTTGAAGTTTGACCGGCTGGTGCCGGTGCTGGCTGGGCGTGCCATCAGGCGAAGCGCCGGGTCTCGCCCGTGCCAAACAGGTTGCTGGCGCAGCGGCCGCAGATGCCGGGATGCGTGGCATCCGCTCCGATGTCGTCACAGTAATGCCAGCAGCGCTCGCACTTGATGCCATTTGAGGCGTTGGCCCTTATATTTATTGCGTCACCAGCTAGCAATTCAATAGTGGACGTGATGAAGACAAACTTCAGGTCAGGGCCCAGACTTGACAGCAGGGCGTGGTCAGCAGGTGCCACAGTGAGGGCCACGCTGGCTTGCAGGGAGGAGCCGACCTGGCCGTCAGCGCGCAACACTTCAATCTCCTTGTTGACCGCGTCGCGCAGTTCGCGGATGCGGTTCCATTTGGCCAGCACCGGTTCAGCGCCAGCGGCAGCCGGGAACGGCCAGTAAGTGTCCATAAAGATCGACGGCCGCGTGGCGCCGGGTGTCTTGCCCGCAGCGCCCAGCACGGCCCACGCCTCTTCTGCGGTAAAGCTCAAAAACGGCGCCATCCAGCGCACAAAAGCCTGCGTGATCTGCCACAGCGCGGTTTGCGCGCTGCGCCGTGCCAGCGATTTGGGTGCCGTGGTGTAGAGGCGGTCTTTCAGGATGTCGAGGTAGAACGAGCCCAAATCTTCGCTGCAATAAATTTGCAGTTTGGCCACCACCGGGTGGAATTCATAGACCTCGTAGTGCGCCAGGATGTCTGCCTGCAACTGCGCAGCGCGGCTCACGGCGTAGCGGTCAATCTCCAGCATCTGGTCCAGCGCTACCGCATCCGTGGCTGGATCAAAGTCGCTCACGTTGGCGAGCAAAAATTTGAGTGTGTTGCGAATGCGCCGGTAAGTGTCCACCACGCGCGCCAGAATCTTGTCGTCGCCGGCAATGTCGCCGGAGTAGTCGCTGGCCGCCACCCACAGGCGGATGATTTCGGCACCGAGCTTTTTGCTGGTCTCCTGCGGATCAACGCCATTGCCCGCGCTCTTGCTCATCTTGTGGCCCTTGGCATCGACCGTAAAGCCGTGCGTCAGGATGCCTTTGTAGGGCGCGCGGCCATACATGGCGCAGGCCGTCAGCAGGCTGGAGTGAAACCAGCCACGGTGCTGGTCGTGGCCTTCCAGGTACAGGTCGGCCTCGGGGCCTGGCGCGCCCGTACGCGGGTCAATCTCTTCGTGGCCGCTGCCGGGGTGCGAGCCCTTGAGCACGGTGGTGTGCGTGGTGCCGGAGTCGAACCAGACTTCCAGAATATCGCTGCTCTTGCTGTAGTGCGCTGCGTCCGCTGCACAACCTACCTGGTTCAGGATGTCTTCGGCGCTGGCCTTGCTCCAGGCCTCGATGCCGCCGGCTTGCACCATGCTGGCGGCGAGGTCGAGAATCTCCATCGTCCTGGGATGCAACTCGCCGCTGTCTTTGTGCAAAAAGAAGGGCAGCGGCACGCCCCAACTGCGCTGGCGGCTGATGCACCAGTCGGGCCGGCCGGCAATCATGTCGCGCAGTCGCGCCTTGCCGTTGTCGGGGTAAAAAGCGGTTTGCTCGATCGCCTCCAATGCCGTCTGACGCAGCGTTTTGGGGGCCTTGTCTTTGGTGAAGACGCCAGTGCCTTCGTCCATGCGGATGAACCACTGCGCCGCGGCGCGGTAAATGACCGGCGACTTGTGGCGCCAGCAATGCGGGTAGCTGTGCCTGATGCTTTCGCTGGCAAACAGGCGACCGGCGTCGCGCAGCTTGTCGATGATGACCGGGCAGGCTTTCCAGATGTGCTGGCCGCCAAACAGCGGGAAGTCAGCGGCATAAGTGCCGTTGCCCTGCACCGGGTTGAGGACTGCGTCATACGCCAGGCCGTGCGCCACGCAACTGTTGAAGTCTTCCACGCCGTAAGCCGGGGCGGAGTGCACCAGGCCGGTGCCGTCCTCGGCGCTGACGTAATCGGCCAGATAGACTGGGCTCAGGCGGTCGTATCCGGCGTCGACATGGGCGAACGGGTGTTTGAAGTTGATGCCGTCCAGCGCCTTGCCGGGTGCGGTGGCGATGAGCTTGCCAGTCATGGCAAAGCGCGCCAGACAAGAGTCGACCAGCGTCTCGGCCAGCAGCAGCAGACCGCGATCGGTATCGACCAGCGCATAGCTGAGCTCCGGGTGCGCATTAAGCGCCTGGTTGGCGGGGATGGTCCAGGCGGTGGTGGTCCAGATCACGGCAAAGATCGGCTTGGCCACGCCGCTGGTGCCACGCGACGCTGGCACCGGGCTCAGTCCAAATGCCGCGCGCAGCTTTTCCGGCTCGGCGCACAAAAAACCAACATCCAGCGTTTGCGACTGCTTGTCGGCGTATTCAATCTCGAACTCTGCCAGGCTGGAGCCGCAATCAAAGCACCAATAGACGGGTTTGAGGCCACGATAGACAAAACCGCGCTCGATGACGCGCTTGAAGGCGCGGATTTCATCGGCCTCGTTCTTGAAATCCATGGTGCGATAAGGATGATCCCAGTCGCCCAGCACGCCCAGGCGCTTGAAGTCTTCACGCTGCAGGTCGATTTGTTCGGTGGCGTAGGCGCGGCTTTTGGCCTGCATGTCGTCGCGCGCGAGTTTGCGGCCAAATTTCTTTTCGATCGCGTTCTCGATCGGCAGGCCGTGGCAGTCCCAGCCGGGGATGTAAGCGGCGTCCAGGCCCTTGAGCTGGCGCGCCTTGACGATCATGTCCTTGAGGATCTTGTTGACAGCGTGGCCCATGTGGATCTGGCCATTGGCGTAGGGCGGGCCGTCGTGCAGCACAAATTTGGGTGCGCCGCAGCGCGCCGCGCGCAGCTTTTGGTAAATGCCCTTGTCTTCCCAGTCTTTCACCCACAGCGGCTCGCGCTTGGGCAAGTCGCCGCGCATTGGAAACGGCGTGTCGGGCAGGTTCAGCGTGCTGCGGTAATCGGCCTTGGTGGCTGGGGCTGGCTTATTCATGGTTGGCGCTGTGGGCAAAGTAGGCACGGGCATCCTGACAATCCTGACGGATGCCGGCGGTCAAGGCGTCCAGGCAAGCGTATTTCAGTTCGTCGTGCAATTTGTGGAGAAGTTCCACGCGAATGATTTTACCGTAGGCTCCCTCGGCGCCGAGCGGCTCCGGCCAGCTCAGGCAATGGGTTTCCAGCAGCACACGCCCGCCATTGACGTCCCGGGGGTCGAGGGAAGGTCGAATGCCCAGGTTCGCCACCCCCATCAGAGGCTGCTCGCCCAAGCCGTAAACCAGCACGGCAAATATGCCGCTGGCGGCGGGTTTCCAGTGTCTAAAGCGCAAATTAAGGGTCTTGAAACCCAGGCTGCGCCCGAGCTTGCGGCCATGCACCACATGACCCGAAATACAGTAAGGGTGGCCAAGCTTGCGCGCGGCGTCGGCCAGGCGTCCCTCTGACAAGGCCTTGCGCACGGCCGAGCTCGACACGCGCAGGCCGTGTACCTCGTAGCTGTTCATGCGCGCCACGTCAAAGCCCTGGGCCAGACCCGACGCATCGAGTGTGGCGTAGTCTCCCGCGCGCTTGGCACCAAAGCGAAAATCGTCGCCTACCAGCACATAGCGTGCGTGCAAGCCCTGCAGCAGCACCGCGTCGATGAATTGTTGCGGCGACAAGCTGGCCAACCGGGCATCAAAAGGCAGCACCACGGTTTGATCGACGCCGCTTTGCGCCAGGTCGCCGAGCTTGTCGCGCAGCGTGCCAACGCGCGCCGGTGCCAGATCGGGGTTGTGCGTAACACCGGCAAAGTAGTCGCGCGGGTGCGGCTCAAAAGTCAGCACGCAGCTCGGCAGGGCGCGCTGGTGCGCCTCGCCCCTGAGCAGCGACAGCATGGCCTGATGGCCCCGGTGCACGCCATCAAAGTTGCCAATCGTCAGGGCACACGCCGGGGCGATGTCGGGATGCTTGAAGCCGCGAAATATTTTCATTTGACTGGTATCAATTAAATAGCAGACCGCGCAGATCGATAAAGCGCCGACGGCCAGAATGACATGAAACAAGCGTATATTGTGGCCTAGACCCGGGTGGGTCTGGCGCGTGTCGGTCGTTGTGCAATATTGCAGGAGGCTCGTTTTGAAGGTCTTGAAGTTGTCGGCCCAGGGGCTGCCGCAGTCGTGGATCTCGCTTGAGCAGGCGGTGACGCATTACGCGGCCGAGGAGGTCCGCTGGGAAATGGGCGCCAAGGTGGCGGTGTTTCACGGTGGCCACAACGCCCTGACCGGCCGACAGTCCATCATCACCATCAACAGCATCATCGGCACCAAGGGCGTGCCCAGCGTCAATCCATTCAAACTCAAACCGGGGCTGACCAACGGCAAGCTGTTCGCCCGTGATCGCCATGTCTGCGCCTATTGCGGGGAACTTTTTCATGAAGAGGACCTGACCCGCGAACACATCATCCCCTTCGCCCAGCGCGGCGTCGATGTCTGGATGAATGTGGTCACCGCGTGCCGAGCCTGCAACCATCGCAAGAGCCACCGCACGCCCGAGCAGGCCGGTATGCCGCTGTTGTACACACCTTATGTGCCCAGCCTGTGGGAAGACTTCATTCTGCGTAACCGCCGCATTCTGGCCGACCAGATGGAGTTTTTGATGGCGCACGTGCCCAAATCCTCGCGCCTGCTGTCCTGAATTGCCCTATCACCCTGATTGAAGGAGTCAATTAGCACTCGCCGCCAGAGAGTGCTAATATTGCTGTTGTGACAAAAAGGAGTTCTGCCATGACATCGAATCAAACTGGAGCCTCTGGCGCTGCCCTGGCAGTGGCCAATCCGTGGGCGCTGGTGCCCCCATTGGGCAATCTGGACGCCTATATTTCTGCGGCCAACCGCTTGCCCATGCTGACGCTCGAAGAAGAGCAGGCTTTTGCGCGCCAGTTGCGGCAAGACAATGACCTGACGGCAGCCGGCAAGCTGGTGCTCTCGCATTTGCGCCTGGTGGTATCGATTTCGCGCCAGTATCTGGGCTACGGTTTGCCGCACGGCGACCTGATTCAGGAGGGCAACATCGGCCTCATGAAGGCGGTCAAGCGCTTTGACCCAGACATGGGCGTGCGCCTGGTGAGCTATGCCATGCACTGGATCAAGGCCGAGATTCACGAGTACATCCTGAAGAACTGGCGCATGGTCAAAATGGCCACCACCAAGGCGCAGCGCAAGCTGTTCTTCAACCTGCGCTCGATGAAACAGCGCTACAAATCCGACGATGCTGCAGCCGATCTGGGCACGCACCGCGAGTCCCTGAACGAAGGGCAGATTGACGCCATGGCGAGCGAGCTCAAGGTCAAGCGCGAGGAAGTCATCGAGATGGAAGCCCGCATGGCCGGCGGCGATGTGCTGCTCGACCCGAGCCCCGTCTGACGATGGCGAAAACGCTTTCGGCCCGATTGCCTACCTGACTGACACGCGGCACGAGCCGACCGAGATGATCGAGGCGCACCAGCGTGATGTGCTGGCCAGCGAGGGCATCGCCACCGCCTTGCAGTCGCTCGACGAGCGTAGTCGGCACATTGTCGAGGAGCGCTGGCTCAAGGTTAACGACGACAGCTCGGGCGGCATGACGCTGCACGACCTGGCTGCGGTCTATGGCGTCAGCGCCGAGCGCATTCGCCAGATCGAGGTGGCGGCCATGAAGAAGATGAAGAAAACGCTGGCCGAGTACGCCTGAACGTTTTGCGCGTTTGCGCGCAAGGCACAATACCCCTGACCGCCCCGGCTTTCAGGGGCTTTTTTTGGAGTGACACATGCGCCGTCGGGTATTTCAAATTACTACTGTTTTAATAGCTGCTTGTGCAGTATCGACGGGCGCTATTGGCCAAAATGATACCAAGATTGGACTCGCCTGGCCGTCTCGGCCGGTGCATATCATTGTCGGTTTTCCGGCTGGCTCCTCGCCTGACCTGACCGCGCGCACGCTGGCCGAGCCGCTCGCCAAGGCACTCGGTCAGCCGGTGATTGTCGAAAACAAGGTGGGGGCCGGTGGCAATATTGCCGCAGACTTTGTTGCCAAAGCCACAGACAACCACACCATCGGACTGATGATCAACGGTAACTTGACGACCGCCAAGCTGCTCAACCCCAAGTTGCCCTACGACCCGCTGAAAGACCTGACGCCGGTGAGTCTGATCGGCGTGTCACCGCTGGTGCTGATGGCACCGCTCGGGTCTGCTGGTGCCACGTCCAGGGACTTTCTGGCTGCTGCGCGCCAGGCCGGCGACAAATGGAGCTATGGCTCACCGGGCGTTGGCACGGTCGGCCACATCGGCATGGAACTGCTCAAGAGCAAGGCACAGCTCAAGCCGCTGCACGTGCCCTATCCCGGCTACCCGCAGGTGGCCAACGCCATGCTGGGAGGCCAGTTGCAGCTCTCGATGTTGCCACCGGCTTTGGCGCTGGCGCAAAGCAAGGCCGGCAAACTGCGCGTGATCGGTGTGACCTCGAGCGGACGCAGCCCGCTGGTGCCCGAACTGCCCAGCCTGTCGGAGGCGGGGGTGTTGGACTTCAATCTGGAAATCTGGAACGCCGTGGCGGCACCCAACTCGTTACCCAAGCCGATTGTGGCCAAACTCTCGACCCTGTTGAGTGATCTGGCCCGCACGCCCGAGATGCGGCAAAAGCTGTTTCAGCAAGGCTGGCAAGTGGCTGGTACCTCGGCCGAAGGACTGGCGCGGCGCATCAAGCTGGACGCGGCCCTGTTTGGTGCTGTCATCACGCGTCTGGACATCAAACCTTATTGAGCCTTTTGCAGCAATAACTTGATGTCAGCCGCCAGCACGGCGGCACCGCTGCCGTAGCGCGTGTACAGACGCAATCGCCCCTGCGGGTCATAGACATAGTTGCCCGCAGAGTGGTCGATGCTGTAGCTGGTGGCGCTCGGACCATTGACCTTTCGGTAGTAGATTTTGTACTCCTTGGCCAGTGCCGCAGTTTTCTCGGGTGTGGTGTAGAGCGCCAGAAAAGTTGGATCAAACGCCGCCATGTAGGACTTGAGCACGGCCGGCGTGTCGCGCTCGGGATCGACCGTGATGAACAGGCCTTGCAAGCGCTCTCCGTCTTTACCAAGCAACTTCTTGGCCTCGGCCATTTCGGTCATGGAAGTGGGGCAAACATCCGGGCATTGCACGTAACCAAAGAAGATCACCACGACTTTGCCGGCAAAATCTTTCAGGCTTTTGGGCTGGCCATTGTGGTCGGTCAGGGCAAAGTCGCGCGCATAGTTGGCACCGGTGAGGTCAATCGAGGCAAACCCCGGCACATTTTCAGTGCAGGCAGTCAAAATGGCTGTAGCGCCCGTCAAACAAGCGCAAGCAGCTATTAATTTAAGAATCGTTCGTTTATTCATGATGCTCATTCCCGAACCCGATTACAGCACATAGTGGTCCACCAGCATGGCGGCAAATAGTACGCTCAAGTGCAGCAGCGAGAAGCGGAAGGTCTTGCGCGCCAGCAAATCGGAGTAGTCGCGCCAGAGGTAGAAGCCGTACAGGCAAAAGCCCAGGCTCAAGACGCAGGCGACCACCAGGTAGAGCCAGGAACTCATGCCGTAAACGAAAGGCAGCAGGCAGGCGGCAAACAGGATCAGCGTGTAGAGCAGCACCATCAACCGGGTGAACTCACTGCCGTGGGTAACGGGCAGCATCGGCAGCCCCGACTTGCGGTAATCCTCGACGCGGTACAGCGCCAGTGCCCAGAAGTGGGGTGGTGTCCACAGGAAAATGATCAGGAACAGAATCAGCGCTTGCGGCCCGACGTCGCCCGTCATCGCCGCCCAGCCCAGCACCGGCGGCATGGCCCCGGAGGCCCCGCCAATGACGATGTTTTGCGGCGTCAGCGGCTTCAGGATGACGGTATAGACCACGGCGTAGCCAACAAAGGTGGCAAACGTCAGCCACATGGTCAGTGGGTTGACCCAAAAATACAGCAGGGCCGAGCCCGCGCCACACAAGACGGCGGCAAACAGCAGGGTTTGCCAATCGGCCAGTTCGCCGCGCGCCGTGGCGCGCCAGGCGGTGCGCTTCATCTTGGCATCAATGCCTTTTTCAACGATGCAATTAAAGGCTGCCGCTGCGCCCGCCACCAGCCAGATGCCCAGGCAGGCGAGCAAAGCCAACTCAAGCTCGGCCCAGGTCGGCAGGCCCGGCACGGCCAGCACCATGCCAATCAAGGCGCAGAACACGATCAACTGAATCACGCGCGGTTTGGTCAGCGCATAGAACTGCGCGATCACGGAAACCCGAAGCGTTGCCGCCGGGGCGCTCACGCTGAGACCCGGCTTGCAGCCGCTGTGTGCGTCGAGGGTGCCGCGCCCACTCGGCGCTCAACCCGGCTGGCGGCCAGCGCCCAGGTCAGGACGACGACCAGCGCGCCGGCGCCACCGGTGTGCAGTACGGCGACCAGCAGCGGCCAATCGAACAGCACGTTGCCCAGGCCGGTGGCCACTTGCAGGCCGGTGAGTGCGGCCACCCAGCGCGACTCGACGCGCAACGCCACGACCCGGTTGAGTTGTAGCGCCAATACAGCCAGCAATGCCAAGACCAGAGCGGCCACAACGCGATGCACATAGTGAATGGCGGTCAGCGCGGCAAAGTCGATCGGTTCACCCGAGCTGGTCAGCCCGAGTGGGCGCCAGAGTTCAAAACCGTGCTGAAAGTCCATCAAAGGCCACCAGCGACCCTGGCAGGTGGGGAAATCGGTACAGGCCAGCACTGCGTAGTTGCTGCTGACCCAGGCACCCAAGGCCGCTTGCAACAAAACCAGCGCCAAAGACAGTTGCAACAAAGCGCGCAGGCGCGGCGAAATGCCGACCAATGCCGGGCCGCCCGCCGGTTGCGAAAAATGCACGGCCTGAAGGCACAGCAGCGCCAACAGCACCAGAGCGCCCAGCAAGTGCAAGCTCACGATCGCGGGAAAGAGTTTCATCGTCACTGTCCAGGCACCAAAAGCACCTTGCAGGCAGACCCACAGCAACGTCAAGCTGGCCCACCACGGGTTGGCCGAGTTGGTCGGACTGGTGCGGCGGCTCAGCCAGGTCCACGCGACCAGCACCAAAACCAGCCCACCGACGGCGGTGGCGAGGTAACGATGCAGCATTTCAACCCAGGCCTTGCCGTGCGTCACGGGGCCGCCGGGCAGAGCACTTTGAGCCGCAGCAATAGGCGCATGCGCGCCCAGCGGGCTGGCGCTGCCGTAGCAACCCGGCCAGTCCGGGCAACCCAGCCCCGAGTCTGTCAGACGCGTAAAGGCACCAAACAGAAGCAGATCGAAGGTCAGGAACAGGGTGAGTAGTGCCAATGCCTGCAGCCGACGCAGCGGCGTCGCGCCACGATGGCGAAACCAGATCCAGGCCAGCGGCAGCAAGGCCAGCGCGGCACCGCCCAGCAGCAGCAGGGCAAGCGGCGAGTAGTCGTAAAGAGCGGGCGTTGGCATCGAACTAGGGTTTGCCTGCGGGGCTTGGCGTTGCGGGGGCATCGCGCCCGGCCAGATCCCACGAAACGGAGGCCTGTAGCAGCCGCTCCAGGTCGTGTTTGGCTTTGCCGGCGCTGGCGAGCGTCAGGCTGGCCGGAAAACGCAGCATCCAGTGACCCAAGGGATCAACCAGGTACAGGTGGTCGGTCAATGCATGGCCCTGCGCTGGCGCGAGCCACGCTGCCAAGCCGGCTGCCGGGACCCGCAGCAGGGTGGCGTCCTTGAGCGCGGGCAGCAACTGCGGCGGCACGGCGGCCTCATCCGGGATCAACCAGACCCAGTCCAGCCGGTCCTTGTTTTTGCCCAAACTCTCGCGCAACTGGCGCTGCAAATACAAATGCGCCGGGCAAGGCTCGTTGCAGGCGGCAGTGGCGACGCTGATCAACAGCCATTGTCCACGCAGCGCCTGCAAATTTCCGGGCGCGCCAGACAGGCTGCGGCTGGGCAGGTCAGGCAAGTCGCGCTGCGGTTCAATCAGCTCGCCAAAATTGCGCCGACCGTCGGGGCGCAACACGTAGTAACTGAAATACGAAGCCAGCACCGGTGCCGCGCAGACCAGCAGGACCAGCAGCATTTGCCAGCGCCCACGCCGACCGGGTGCGGCCTGGTCCTGAGCAAAGCCCTGCGGCGTGGGCAAGCTGTGGATGGTCAAACCCAGCGGGTGATCGTCGCGGCGGTTGGCGCTCGAGCGCGTGAGTTCAGCTCCTTGAGCGGCTAGTGAATCGTCTAACAATTTGAAACCAGACATATAGAAATGCGATGAGCGCGCTCAGGGCGAACCACTGAAAGGCATAAGCGTAATGCTTTTCAATGCCGCTGCCGATCTTCGGCCAGTCGCGCGACAACCCTTCGCTGGCCGGGTCTGTTTGTACAACAGAAATGGGCAGCACAGCAAGGCCGGTCTCGCGTGCGAACGCCGTCAGGTCGATATTTTGCCGGATACGTCCGTTTGATGCCTGACCCAACTGGTATAGCTTGGCCGGTGGTGGGGCGATGCGTCCTTGCAGTTGCACCCTGCCGGCAGGCGTTTGCAGCACCGGCAAGCTGGTGCGCTCAAGAAAGTTGCGCGCCACCCAGCCGCGTTGCACCAGTACCACTGCGGCGCTGGCATCGAGCCTGAGGGGTGTGACGACATACAGGCCCACTTTGCCGTTCATCTGGCGGTTTTCCAGAAAGACTGTCTGGGCCTCAATCCAGTGCCCGCGCAGGATCACGCGGCGATCATGGTAGGGGCTCAAATCGGCGCTGCCGAGCAGGGCGGCGCGGTCGAGCGTTGACAGCGCCGATTGACGTTCAAGCTGCGCCTGCAAGGCTTCCTTTTGCGCCGCGCGCGACAACTGCCAACGCCCCAGCGCCAGTGTCACGGAGACTGCCAACAGCGCAACAAAGCTGAGCAGCATGAACTTTGAGCGCGGCGTCACGGGATAATTCGATGCATGAAGTATTTTGTCATTCTTGCATGGATTGCCATCATCGGCAGTCTGGGTGGGGCGCTGCTGTTCATGCTCAAGCGTGATGCGTCAGCGCCGTCGCGCGATCAGAAGATGCTCTGGGCGCTGGCACTTCGCGTCGGCATTTCAATTGTGCTCTTCATCAGCCTGCTGGCCGCCTGGAAACTTGGCTACATTCATCCAACCGGGATTGGTGCCGGATTTTAGGGCGACGCTTTCCAGGCAGACGTCAAAAACCTTCCAGCACGATGGGACGCAAGGAATGAATGAACCCGTGGTCTGGCAAGCTGATGGCAGCCCGCACAGCGCGCGCTTCAGTGATCGCTATCGCTCCCGCGCCGGGGCTTTGGCGCAAGCGCGCTTGGTGTTTCTGGGTGCTTGTGGTTTGCCTGAGCGCTGGCGCGCTCGCGAGCAATTCACCGTGCTGGAAACCGGCTTTGGGTTGGGCCTGAATTTTCTGACAACCTGGGCCGCCTGGGAGGCAGACGCTCAGCGTTGCGATGCGCTGCATTTTGTTTCGGTGGAAGCCTATCCAGTGGCGCCGGCGGATATCCTGCGCAGCGCGCAGGCGCTGAGCCCGCAAGAGTTCTCAGGGCCACCAAACATGGCAGAAGCAAGCAGCCCGGGCAGCGAGATCGAAGCCCAGTTGTTGGCGCGCGTGCCGCTGCTGGCCCTCACGCTGGCGGGGGCTTGGCGTGAGCTGTCCCCGGGCGTACATCGTTTTGATTTTGCCGATGGCCATGTGACGTTGACATTAGCCGTGGGCGAGGTGCAAGCCATGTTACAAACGCTGAACTGCGAAGCCGATGCGGTCTATCTGGACGGCTTCAGTCCGGCGCTCAATCCCGACATGTGGTCGCCCGCTACCCTGCAGGCGGTGGCGGACCATTGCCGTCCTGGCACGCAGTTGGCAAGCTACACAGTGGCCAGCAGCGTGCGGTTGGCCCTGCAGCAGCTCGGATTTCAGGTTGAGAAGCGCCCCGGCCTGCCACCCAAACGACATCGGCTGTGGGCGATGTTGGCCGCGAACGAGGTGATTTGAGTGCTGGCGCAAGCCTATGCTAGGACACTGCTTGCGACGCCAGCAGCGGCGGCATCGGACAGTCGATCGCCATGCCGATGGTGCGCAGCAGCTCGAATTCGGCCACCAGCAAGGCGCGATCTGCCAGCGCGGTATCGACGCAAGCCAATATCAGCGGCGGCTTTCTCATCGGCGTCAGTTGCCTCAGGCGGGTCAGGGCGGCGCTCAGCACCTTGGCATCCAGCCGCGCCGCGGCCGGCATTTCGCCGGACAAGTTGAGGCGGCCCATGCCACGGGCGAAAGCAAACGCCTGTGCTTTGGGGTCCGCACTACCGGCACGCGCCAGAGTCGTCAGCAGCAGCACAATTTCTGCCGTGACCGAAGCAAGGGTTCGAGAACGCACCGGCTCAGCCCGCGTCGCCTTGGCTGAAAGCTGCCAATGCAGAATCGTTTGCAGCACGAATTCGCTGAGCGTGGTTTGCTGGTCTGCCAGCACCAGTTCATCCACAGCGCGCAGGAAAACATCCCGCGCCGTCTGCGTCATTTGACGCAGCGCAGGCAGCGCCAGCGCCAGCACCGTCAAGCGGGCCTTCGGGCCCAATGCCTGCAAGGCCATGGTGACTTCGGTGAGTTGGGTCGCCATGACAGTCTCATCGGCCTGAGCCAGGGTGCGCATCTGAATGGCCAGAACGGCTGCGTCGGACGACATCAGGTAGGCATACACGGCGCAACGCGCGCCTGGCGGGGTATTGAGCGACTGCCGCAACGCGCCAGGCATGGCGGCCAGCAGTTCGCTCGCCAGTTCCACATGCTGCGGTGTGGCCTGGCCTACCCGGGCCAGTATGGTCGGCGCGGTGTCGCCAGCGAAGTTGGCCATGGCGCCGTCGGAATCTGGCGTGACGGCAGCGGGCGCTGGGGTCGGAGTCGTTGCAGTATCGGATGCGGGTTCTAGCACCGGAGCCAGGAGCCCTTTGCCCCACGCTAAAAAGGCCGCCGTGATGGAGGCTTGCGGCTGGGCTTGCGCAGGCGCCTGCAAGGCACGTCCGCCAAGGCTGGCCAGGCGTTCATCAATTGAAGGATGGGTGGCCAGCTGGTCGGCGAACACTTTGGCAACGAACGACTGGCCAAAAAACATGTGGCTCATTTCGCCGGCATAGGCGTTCTTGATCAGCGTGCCGTTGCCGTGGCGAATCTTCTCCAGGGCGCTGACCAGCCCATCGGGATTGCGGGTGAATTGGACCGACGAGGCGTCAGCCAGAAACTCGCGCTGGCGCGACACTGCCGCCTTGATCATGCGCCCGCAAAAGACACCGATGTAGCCGACCGCCGCGATGAAGGCACCGAACGGAATGATGGCGAAAGCGCCGTCATCGGCCGAAGCACCCAAACGAATGACCAGCAGTCCGGCTTCGCCGACCACCACAATGCCCGCAAGAATGCCGATCAATTTCACGTTGAGCCGCATGTCGCCGTTCAGGATATGGCCAAACTCGTGACCGATGACGCCTTGCAGTTCTTCACGCTTGAGCTGCGCGAGCGCCCCGCTGGTGACCACAATCACCGCCTGATTGGGCGAGTAGCCGGCGGCGAAGGCGTTGATGCCGTCTTCTTTGTCCATGACCCAGACCGAGGGTACCGCCACGCCCGCCGCAATGGCCATCTCATCGACCACGTTGAGCAGGCGCTTTTCCTCAAGACTGCTGGCATTGCGCAGGACTTGCCGGGCTTTGACCATCCTGGCAATCGACTCGCCGCCGCCGCGCAATTGGTAGAGTCGCCGCAGCGCAAAGATGACGATGGCAAGCAGCAGCACGCCGTCAAACACCTGGTACGAAAACCAGCCCCATACTAGCGGCGTGTCAAGAAGGAAATAGGCTCCGAGCGTGACGACCAGATCGGTGACCGCGATGATGATGATCACGGCGAACAGCAGCAACCAGAGCAAGCGCCACGTTTGCTTGCGGGCCCGGTCTTGTTGCGCAAAAAAATTCACGCTCGGCCTTCAGGCGCTGCGTCTAATTGAACTTGACCGTCGGTGCCTTGCGCTCTTCAACCGGATTCTCCAGCGCCAGCAACTCGGCATGCGCAAAGCCAAAAGCGCCGGCAAAGATGTTGTCAGGGAAAGACTCGACTTTGGTGTTGTACTCCATCACCGTGTCGTTGTAGGCCTGACGCGCGAAGGCGACCTTGTTTTCGGTGCTGGTAAGCTCTTCGGAGAGTTGCATCATGGTCTGGTTGGCCTTGAGATCCGGGTAGGCCTCGGACAGTGCGAAGAGCTTGGTCAGTGCGCCCGAGAGGCCAGCCTCAGCGCTGGAGAGCTGCTTCATGGCCACCGCATCCCCAGGTGCCTGGGCGGCCTTGCCAGCGGCGGCAAAAGCGGTGTTGCGCGCATTGATCACCATTTCAAGCGTCTGGCGCTCGTGGGCCAGGTAGCCCTTGGCGGTTTCCACCAGGTTGGGGATCAGGTCATAGCGGCGCTTCAACTGCACATCGATCTGTGCAAACGCGTTCTTGAAACGGTTGCGCAAGGACACCAGGCCGTTGTAGATTGATACCGCCCAGACCAGCAGAATCACGACGAGAACAGCAATGACGGCAATCGAAATCATGGCGCGTTTCCTGAAATTTGTGAATCCCGAATCATCTTAGCATCGCTTTCGAGCGCTGACAATCAGGATGGCCATTGCCAGCAGCGCTGCCGATGATGCCTCAGGATTGATTGCCATTTATGCCTCGAGCCGCCGTGTGTATTGCGCAAGCAGCTTCTATATTTATAGCAAATTTTCATCCCAATATGGCGACACCTTTGATTTGCGCGTAGAGCCTCAGCCCGGGTGCCAAACCCAGCCAGTGGGCAGAGCGGGTGGTGACGCGCGCCAGCAGGGTGGCGCCGCCGACATCCAGCGCCACCATCACTTGGCCCGGGCTGTTGGGGGACAATGCGGTGACGGTGGCGCCGAGTATGTTGAGGATGCTGGTGCCGCTTTGTCGCTGCAAAGTCAGGCTTACATCACGCGCCTGGATGCGAATGCGCAGAGTCTGGCCGATGGCGCTTGGCTGCTCGGGTACCAACAACTGGCCACCGCTAAAACCGGTGGTGGTGAGGCGGTCGTCGTGGTCATGGTCAAGCACGGTACAGGTCAATACCGCACCGGCCGTGTCGCCGTGTGCCAGCGGCATATCGAGTCGGGTCAGGAGTTCCGCCGTCGGAGCGCAGGCCGTGACGCGTCCTGCGTTGAGCAGCACCAATTGATCGGCCAGACGGGCGACTTCGTCGATGGCGTGTGTGACGTAGATGACGGGCAAGTCCAGCTCGGTGTGCAAGCGCTCCAGGTAGGGCAGGATTTCGGCTTTGCGGGGGGTATCCAGCGCGGCCAGTGGTTCGTCCAGCAGCAGCAGGCGCGGGCTGGCAGCCAGTGCCCGCGCAATCGCTACGCGCTGGCGCTCACCGCCGGACAACTCATGCGGCCAGCGCTGTAGCAGGTGGCCGATGCCCAGTAGCTCCAGGCTGTGATCCCAACTGCGCTGGCGCTGCGGTCTGGGCGTGCGCTTGAAACCGAACTTCAGGTTGCCTTCCACGTCAAGGTGCGCAAACAGACCGGCTTCCTGAGCGACATAGCCCAAGGCGCGATGGTGCACGGGTTTGAACAAGCGTTTGGCGCTGTCCTGCCACACCTCCCCCTGCACGCAAATTCGTCCCTGCGCGCAGGGTTCCAGGCCCGCGAGTACGCGCAACGCAGTGGTTTTCCCTGAGCCCGATGCACCAAATAGCGCCGTGATACCGTGGCCGGGCAGTGTCAGGTCAAGGTCCAGCGTGAATCCTTGGCGTTTAAGCAATGCTGTGAGTTGCAAACCTGGTGCTGCGCTCATGCGCCGCTCCCTTGGCGTCGCCCGCCGTTGTAGAAATGCAGCGCCAGCAATACGATAAAACTGAAGCCCAGCATCACTGCGGCCAGCCGATGTGCGTCTGAATATTCCATGGCTTCCACATGGTCGTAGATCTGCACCGACACCACGCGCGTGACGCCGGGGATATTGCCGCCTACCATCAGCACCACGCCAAATTCGCCCACGGTATGGGCAAAACACATCACCGCGCCAGTAAGAGAAGCCGGGCTTGCACAGCGGCACCGCCACGCTAAAAAAAGCATCCAGCTTTGAGGCGCGCAGGCTGGCTGCGACCTCCAGCGGGCGTGTGCCCATGGCTTCAAACGCGTTCTGAATCGGCTGCACCATGAAGGGCAGAGAGTAAAAGCTCGAGGCCACCACCAGCCCGGCAAATGTGAATGGCAGCACGCCCAGGCCTAGCGCATGCGTCCACTGCCCGACCGGGCCATGCGGTCCCATGACCACCAGCAGGTAAAAGCCAAGCACCGCGGGCGGTAGCACCAGCGGCAACGACACCACTGCCGCTACCGGCCTCTTGACCCATGAGCCGGTGCGCGCGAGCCACCAGGCCAGCGGTGTGCCCACCAGCAGCAAAATGACGGTGGTCAGCGCCGCCACTTGCAGCGTCAGGCCAATGGCCTGCAAGTCAGAGTTGGTCAGCATTCAAATAGCGTAACCGTACGAGCGGATCAGGTCTTTGATGTTCGGGCTTTGCAGCAATTTGACCAGCGCCACCGCTGCCGGATTGTTGGCACCGCGATCAAGCAGCACACCATGTTGCTCAATGGGCTGGTACAAAATTTGTGGCACCACCCATATCGAGCCGCTTTTGAGCCTGCCACCCTCCAACACTTGCGACAGCGCCACAAAGCCGAGCTCGGCGTTGCCGGTATGCACGAAACTGAATGCCTGGCCGATGCTTTCACCTTGCACCAGTTTGGCGGTCAAGGTGCTGGTCAGGCCCAGTTTGTCGAGGGTCTGCAGCGCGGCTTCACCATAGGGCGCGGTTTTGGGGTTGGCGTAGGCCAATTTGCGAAAGCGACCCCCTTTGAGCACCTCTCCCTTGCTATCGACCGTGGCCGCGTCGGCTGACCACAGGACCAGTTTGCCGTTGGCGTAGCTAAAGCTGCTGCCCGCTTTGGCCAGACCGTCTTTTTCCAGCGCCGCTGGCGCGGTGGTGTTGGCGGCCAGAAGCACATCGAACGGGGCACCATTCCTGATCTGGGCGTAAAGCTTGCCGGTGGAACCCAGCGTGACGCTCAGGGTATGGCCTGTGGTTTTTTCCAGCACGGCCGCGACGGCCTTGATCGGCTCGGCAAAGTTGGCCGCCACGGCAATCTGGGCCTGCCCGGCCAGGCCGATGGCGCAATAGGTTAGCGCCACCGTGCTGAGCAGGAAATGGCTGGCAGACAATTTCATCAGAAAACTCCAGTTGGGTCGTGCACAAAGCCACGCAGGCTTGTGATCTCGCTATTCTGATTTGGAATAGCGATAGTGTAGCGAGGTCGCGTGGCCGGCGTGGCGGGCACAATCCGGGGCATGAGCAAGCACGCCATTTCCCCAAATGCCTTGGGCCATGCGGCAACCGATAAACGCATGGACATCCTTGGGCTGGTCGGGCACACCGGTTCGATTTCTGCGGCGGCGCGCCAGGCCGGGGTGAGCTACAAGGCGGCCTGGCAGGCGATTCACACGCTGACCAATCTGGCCGGTGTGCCCCTCGTGGACAGTGCTGTGGGCGGTGCCGGCGGCGGCGGGGCCAAACTGACGCAGGCGGGCCTGCAGTTGCTCGATGCGGCCCAGCAGATGGACGCGGCCCGCCGCGCGGTGCTGGCGCGCTTTACGGGCGGCGCTGCGCAAGCCTTGCCGGGGGCAGGCTTGCGTACCAGCATGCGCAACCATTTACCGTGCCGGGTGACGAGACTGCAATCTCCCGAGTCAGGCGACCCGATGCTGCGGGTCATGCTGGCCTTGCCAGATGGGCGTGAGATAGTTTCATCGATCACACGCGAAAGCGCTGAACTGCTGGCTTTGCAGCCAGGCCTGTCATTGCTTGCGCTGTGCAAGGCAACGGCGCTCGTCATCTGCGCGGGTCAGGTGCCCGTGCGCGAACAGGTCAATCTGTTGTCGGGCCGGGTCACCCGTTTGTCGCGTGGCAGCCTGCGCGATGAAGTGACGGTGAGCCTGCCTGGCGCGTTGCAATTGGTGGGTTTTGCGACTCGACCCAATCGGCTGCGCGTGGGCAGCCGGGTGAGCGCCTGTCTGGCGGAAAACGCGCTTGTGCTGGCCTTGCTATGAGTGGGTTTACACATGCATGCCGGTGTCAGATGATTGGCCAGGGCAAACCTGGCAGTGCTGCCTGCGCCGATGGTCCTCGCTATACCCGGATCAATTCCAGGGCATTGCAGTTGTTGTCTAATACATCCCACGAAGGGGAGTAACTCCCTAATTCAACAAGCCGTCAACACGAAGTTCACACTTCCGGTTTGTTGGGCATGCTGCCTTGCAGCCTGTCGAGCCAGACCTTCCATTGAAACTTGATTGCGGAAGCTGACTATGGAAATATTCTCAACCCCTTGGTGGTCGGCACTGCTGGCGATCATTCTGATTGATCTGGTGCTGGCTGGCGACAACGCCATCGTCATCGCATTGGCAGCGCGCAATTTGCCGCCCAACTTGCAGCGCAAGGCAATTGCCTGGGGTGCCGTCGGGGCCATTGCGGTGCGTTCCGCCATGACAGTTGGCGTGGTTTGGCTGCTCCAAATCCCCGGCTTGATGCTGGTCGGGGGACTTGGTTTATTGTGGGTTGCTTACAAGTTGGTGGCGGACCACGATACGAAAACACATCAGGGAGCGCCAGCCACAACTTTTTTGGGTGCCATGAAAACCATTGTGGTGGCTGATGCCTTGATGGGGATTGACAACGTGTTGGGCGTGGCTGGGGCCGCACACGGCTCATTTGGTCTGGTCATCGTTGGCCTGTTGGTCAGCGTTCCGATTGTGGTGTTTGGCAGCACGGTCGTGCTCAAGCTGGTGCAACGTTTCCCGATCATCATCCCTGTCGGTGCCGCCGTTTTGGCCTTTACCGGTGCCAAGATGATCGTGGGCGAACCTCTGCTGGACCCGGTTTATGGGGGCCCTGATTCAATGACGACCACGTTTCAGCGCGCCACACAGTGGTGTACTTACGTTTTGGCGGTGATCGCTGTGCTGGCTGCGGGCCGGTTGGCAACACGCCGAACGGCCTGAGTTTTTAATGCGACAAGTGTCTCACGTTGGCACCATCTCCTGCAGCCAACGGTCAACGTCAGCCGGGTCGTGGTAGGTTCGAATCGCCTGGTAGGCGGTTTGTGCTTGCGGGTAAACGCGTTGCAAGAATTTGAGCCATTGTTTGAGGCGGCCGGTTTGCTGGCGACGCTCTAGGCGACTGCAAACCAGCCGCCAAAAGTCGCGGATCAGGGCTTGCAGCGCGTTCCAACTCAAGGGGATCGCTATTGCAGCGGCATCGCCCGGTGCATCCAGCGCCCGAATCGCCGCCGCCAGCCCCGGATTGGCCACCATGCCACGGCCCAGCATAAGGTGCTGGCAGCCCGATAGCTCGCGGCAGCGCAGGGCGTCTGTCGCGCTCCAAATCTCGCCGTTGGCGATCAGTGGCAAACGCACAACCTGCCCGATGTCGGCGATGCGCTCCCAATAGGCTGGCGGCCGGTAAGCGTCCTGTTTGGTGCGCGCATGTACCACCAGTTCGCTGGCACCGCCGGCCTCAATCGCCAGCGCACATTCCAGTGCCCGCGTGTCGTCGTTGACGCCCAGGCGCATCTTGGCCGAGACCGGCAACTGCGCTGGCACGGCGCGCCGCACGGCGGCGACAATTCTGAACAGCAGCTCGGGCTCATTGAGCAAGGCGGCGCCGCCCCGGTGCCGGTTCACGACGCGCGCCGGGCAGCCGAAGTTGAGATCGACGCCGGCCGGACTGATGACGGCGAGCCGGGCCGCGTTCTCGGCCAGGCAGACCGGGTCGGAGCCCAGCAATTGCGGTCGCACCGGCACGCCGGAGGCGGTCTTGCCACCCTGCAGCAACTCGGGCACCAGGCGCAAAAAAACCCGCTCGGGCAACAGCGTGTCGGTGATGCGGATGAATTCGGACACACAGCGATCAACGCCGCCGACGCGGGTCAGGATGTCGCGCAAGCAATAATCGAGCAGGCCCTCCATGGGCGCGAGAAGAAGGGTCATAGCGGCTCATGGTACACGCGCCAGACCCGCGCCGGGAACGGCATGCCGCGCGCTCTATACTTTGTCTTCCCGGGTCTGTACCCAATCAACCAACCAGCGAGCCTTTTATGAGCATCAACGTGAACATTGATCTTGGTTACGAATTTGAAGTCAAAGCCAGCGCCAAAGACGTTTTTGACGTGCTGGCTGACGTACCCACCTCGGCCAGTTTCTTTCCAAAAGTGGACAAACTGGTCGATCTGGGTGATGGTGCCTATCGCTGGGAGATGGCCAAGATTGGCATTGCGCAGATCAATCTGCAAACCATCTACGCGTCAAAGTATGTCTCCAACCGGGCCAAGGGCAGCGTGCTCTGGACACCGGTCAAGGGCGAAGGCAATGCGCTGGTTTCGGGCCACTGGAAAATCACCGACAAGAAGAAATCCACGCAGATTGTGTTGCAGATCAACGGCGATCTCACGATTCCCCTGCCCGGCCTGATGAAGATGGTGGTGGCACCCGTGGTGCAGGCCGAGTTCGAGAAACTCGTGGAGCAATATATTGCCAACCTCACCAGGCGCTTTGGCGGTGAAGTCTGAGCGCTTGCGACTGCAGCAAGCGCGTTGATGGCACGCCTGGCGTCCTGGCTTGCGAACGTCGGTGGGGCCGATCAACTCTGACTCGGTTGATAATTGGCGCTGTATTGGCGACCCGCCAACTTGAAACTTTTCGGAACACTATCTATGCATCGCGTCGCCATTAGCAGTACCGGACTCTATATTCCGCCCTACGTCATCAGCAACGAGGAGTTGGTGAGCAGCTTCAATCAATTCGCCGAACTCGAAAACGCGGCGCACGCGACTGCCATCGCTGCGGGAACGCACCAGGCAATCCTGCCCTCCAGTATCGAGTTCATTGAAAAGGCCTCGGGCATCAAGCGCCGTTATGTGGTCGAAAAGTCCGGTGTACTCGATCCGCAGCGCATGCGCCCGCGCTTGAAGCGCCGACCCGATAGTGAAATCTCGCTGATGGCAGAGATTGGTGTGGCGGCCGCCCGCGAGGCATTGCAGCGCGCCGGCAAGACCAGCGCTGATGTGGATGCGGTCATTTGTGCGGCGGCCAATATGCAACGTGCCTATCCGGCCATGGCGGTGGAGATTCAGACCGCGCTGGGAATCCAGGGTTTTGCGTTTGACATGAATGTGGCGTGTTCGTCGGCCACTTTTGCCATTGAGATCGCCGTCAACGCCGTCAAGACCGGCTCCGCGCGGGCTGTGCTGGTGGTGGACCCGGAAATTACCTCCTCGCACCTGGCCTGGAAAGACCGCGACTGTCACTTTATCTTTGGCGATGTCTGCACCGCCATTTTGATTGAGCGGCTGGAGGCGGCGCCGAAAGGCGCATTTGAAGTGTTGAGCACGCGGCTGCTGACCACTTTTTCCAACAATATTCGCAACAACGCGGGCTATATGGCAAGTAGTGAAGATCGCAATCCGGATGATCGGGATTTGCTTTTTTATCAAGAGGGGCGCAAGGTCTTCAAAGAAGTCTGCCCGATGGCGGTGGAGCATATGACCAGCCATCTGGGCGCACATGGTTTCAAGCCAGCCGATGTCCGGCGCTTTTGGTTGCACCAAGCCAATTTGGCGATGAATCAATTGATCAGCCGGCGCTTGCTGTGCCGCGATGCGACGGCAGACGAGGCACCCATGATTCTCGATGAATTTGCCAATACAGCCTCAGCCGGATCGATCATCGCGTTCCACCGGCATCATGATGACATCAAGACGGGTGAAGTGGGTGTCATCTGCTCGTTCGGCGCGGGCTACTCGCTGGGCAGTGCCGTGCTGCGTCGCACCTGAGCTAGCTCAGGTTGCGCTTTAACCTGATTTCTTCGACCTTGACCGATCCCATCGGGACGGTCTTGATGCTGTTCATCTCGCGCTTGAAGCCAGCCAGTTCATGAAAACGCAAGGCGCGCTCGTTCGCCAGCGGCACCCACAGCGTGACCTTGGTGCAGCCCTCTTCAATTAGGCCTTCGCGGGCGGTATCCCATAAGGCCAGTCCAATGCCTTCGCCCCAATGCGCCGGATCCACATAGATGGCCCAGATTTCACCGGTGGTGGGCGGCGTGCCTTTGTCGCGCGATCGATCAAAGCCGACAAAGCCGATGACGCTGTCGCCAGCCAGCGCGACAGAAACCTGGGGCTCACTGAATTCAATTGCGTCGCGCCAATAGGCCGCATGCAAGTCGGCCGCGCCGCTGCTGCCGGGTTGCTCGGCGAGTGCCGCCCGGCAAGCCGTCTGGCTGGCACTGGCGCGCAGTTTGGTAATGGCCTGGGCGTCGCGCGCCGTGGCAGGTCGGATGGTGAAGTTGGTGCTGCTGGACATGAAACAATGCCGGGCTCGATCCGGTCAAAAGCTGAGAATTATGGCTTGATTGTCACGGCAAATCGAGCCGGTTTCTGGTCAAAATTGGCAGGCCGCCTTGAATCCGTCTTGAAATCCGCGATGACGGGCAGATAATGACGCAACCAGTCTCAATTCGAATCGCTGGGTACGTCCTTTAGGAGCAAAAGATGGCAAAAGGTCAGCAAAGTAACAAGATGGTCAAGAAACCAAAAAAGGATACGTCGCCGCCAAAGCCGGTCTCACCTGAAGCCGTGCGGCCGACCATCACCACGGTGGTGCCAGTGCGCGGCAAACTCAAGAATGCGCCGCCCCGTTAGGGTTCATAGCGATCTTAGCAATGCCCCGGCTGTCAGGGTCTGGGCACATGGCCACTGATCGGCCGCCTGCCCGTGCCGATAGACCGCGTGGCAGGCAGCGTCGAAGGCGCTCAAGCCGGCCGCCAAGCGGGCACCCAGCACGCCGGCCAACACGTCTCCGGTGCCGGCTGTGGCCAGTCGGGCGTTGCCCGTAGGATTAATGACCGGGACCTGCCCAGGACCGGTGATGATGCTGCCCGAGCCTTTGAGCACTACGCAGCAGTCGAAGCGCGCGCTCAACTGCAGCGCCGCCGTCAGGCGATCATTCTGCACCTCGCCCACGCTTGTGCCCAGCAAGCGGGCGGCTTCGAGCGGATGCGGCGTCAACACGGTGGCCTTTGTGCGCGCACCACGCTGGCGCAGCAGCGTCTGCAGCGAGGCGTCGTCTGCGATGGCGTTGAGCGCATCGGCATCCAGCACGAGACGCGCTGCGCATGACAATATTTTTGGTAGAACGGCGCGTACCGCGTTGGCACCACCACAGCCGCAAACCACCGTCATGGACGCCAAGCCGAGCTGATCGATGGCTCGAAACATCAACTCGGGCTGCTGCGTATCAACGCGCAAGCTGCCGCCGTCCAGCAAGCCGACATAGACCCGGCCAGCGCCCGCGTGCAAGGCGCCCGACGCCGCGAGAAGCGCCGCACCGGTCATCCCCGCAGCGCCGCCCACCACCGCCACATCGCCATAGCTGCCTTTGTGGCTTGCGTGCAGGCGTTTTAAGGGTAACGGCGCAGCGCCCAGCCGGGCGGCGGGTGCCACTGGTCCCGACGCCGCGCCGATAAGCGAGGGACATTCGAGGTCTGCCAACCACACCGTGCCGACAGCGTCACGACCTTGCGCCGTGAAAAGGCCGGGTTTCAGGGTCAGCAGGCACAGCGTGTAATCGGCTTTAACGCCAGGCTCAAACCCGGCACCGGTGTCGGCGTGCAGGCCGCTCGGCAGATCAACCGCCAGCACCGGCGCGGCGCTTTGATTGAGGTGCCTGATCCAGTCAGCCATGCGCGCTTGCGGCGAACGCAGCGCGCTGCCGATGCCGAGCAAGGCGTCAATGCCCAGATCGAAATCGGGTGGTGGTGATTCAACAAAAGTGATACCGGCGTCAATCGCTCGCTGATAAGACGCCGCCGCGTCTGGCGGCGCGTGTGGCGGGGTGCCCAGCCAGGTTACGACCGGCTGTTTGCCCCAATGCTGTAAATGCATGGCCGCTTCCAGGCCGTCGCCTCCATTGTTGCCGGGTCCGCAGGCGACCCAGACACGCCGGGCATGCGGTGCCAGGGCAAGCGCCAGTTGCGCGACGGCCAGACCCGCACGCTGCATCAGCGTATGGGGTGGCAACTGTGCTTGGGCTGCCTGCTCAATTTGGCGCGTGGCCGCCACGCTGTACAAAGACTGACGGGATTGCAAGTCAATTTTTTGCATCGCTGCTAGAACTCGTAGGTCTCGCCCTCGCGCGCGAGCCGATAGTCGGGGTCGCCAAGCTCTTTGGGATGGTCGATCAACACTTGCCGAAACACTGCTTCGAGTGCATCGTCGCTGCGGGTCGGTTCGTGGTGCGTACAAAACAGGGTCCTGGCACCAGCCGCCTTGGCATAACGGATGCTTGACTGATAGGTGCCATGGCCCCAGCCCTGCTTGGCCGGATATTCCTCTTCAGTGTAGGAGCAGTCGGCAATCAGGACATCGACCCCATGCATGGCGCGCCGAATGTCGGCTTCCTTTTTGTCGACAAAGGCCTGGTATTGCGCATAGTTTTCATCACCCGGCGCGTATATATTGAAGGGTGGCTCGTGGTCACCAGTGAAGAACACGGACTTGCCGTGGGCTTCGATGCGGTAACCGAAATCGATCACCGGATGGTTCATCAGAAAAGGGGTGATGGTGGCCGAGCCGATCTGGATGCTTTGTTCGGGTGTTAGCGTGATGTACTCCAGACGCGCCTTCATCTCGGCCTCGCGCACCGGGAAATAGCTGTACTGCAATTGCACCGACATGACCTGCTCCACCCCCTTGCCCGACACCGGGTCGAATGCGCCATGCAGGCGCAAGGTGTTGCCGGGAATGAAGTTGGGGATAAAGAATGGCAGCCCCTGAATATGATCCCAGTGCGAGTGGCTGACGAATACATTGGCAAGCACTGGCAGTTGCGCTAGCAGCGTTTGCGATAGCGGGAAAATGCCGGTGCCGGCATCGAGGATGATCAGTTCATTGTCATCGGTTCGAATTTCGATGCAGGTGGTGTTGCCGCCATAACGCACGGTGCTCGGTCCAGGCGAAGCAATGGAACCCCGCACACCCCAAAATCTGATCTTCATGCCGTTCCCTCAAATCCTTGAAAATTCCCTGTTGTCAGACGGCGACCCGACCGGGTCGCCCAGCGCGGCAATCTGTTCGTCCAGCGCAGCGGCAATTGTTTGCGAGAGTGCTTGACTCATGGCACGCATTGTCTGCCAACTTCAAGTACTTGCTTGCGAAAGGGCCAGCCCGTTGCAATCGATTTCAGGGAAGCGACCGCTGATCAGGTCAGCCAGCACGCGGGCCGCGCCGCAACTCAGGGCCCAGCCGCTGGGTCCGTGTCCCAGGTTCAGCCAGACCCCGGCAACGCCACTGGCACCGACCAGGGGCGATCCATCGCTCAACATGACCCGCGTGCCTTTCCATTCCTGCACGCCACCGTCGAGTTTGACCGCGCCCGGAAACCAGTCATTCAACACCTGATACAGCATGGCCAGCGTGGCGGCATTTTTTTTCACTCTTGAACCGCCCAGTTCCGCGCCACCGCAGACCCGCACGCGCTTGCCCAGGCGCGAGATGGAGACCTGAAAGTGCTCATCGGTCACCGCGCTGCGGGGTGCGTTGAGCGGCTCGCGGACAGAGGCGCTGACAGAGTAGCCTTGGACGCCTGCCAACGCCACCTTTAGGCCCAGCGGAACCAGCAGCCTCGCCGAATCCAGTCCCGCGCATAGCACGACGGCGTCAAATCGGCGCGCGGTATCTTCTCCAGTCACGTCCAGCGCAACGCCGTTCGCCGACCGCAGCTTGCAGACCGGCGTGTTGAATTCAAACGTGACACCCAGGTGCTGCGCTTCGTTCTTGAGCAGCAGGGCAAATTGACGACAGTTGCCAAGCTCGTCGTCGGGGACATGAATGGCAGCGAAGAATGGCATAGCGGGATTGAGCGCGGTTTCGATTTTGCAGGTTTGCAGCGGGTCCAATTCCTGGAAGGCAACACCAGCTTCACGCAGCAGCTTAAGTTGAGGTTGCAGCCGCTTTGAGTCCTTTTCGGTGCGCAACAACACCAGGTGACCGTCGCTGCGCTCGTATTCCAGCTTGAGGTCACTGGTGATCTGGTGCAGGCGCTCGCGGCTGTAGATTGCCAGGCGCTGCAAGCGCGCGCGCCGGGCCAGATGAGCCTCTGCACGGCCACTGCGATAGCTTTTCCAGAGCCAACTCATTTCACTGGCAGAAAGGGGCAGCCCGAGTCTGAGCGCCGATGGGTGGCCCAACAGGCGTCCGCTGATCCTCGCAGGCAAGCCCGGTGCAACCACGCCCCCATTGGCAAAGCTGGCTTCTTCAGCGGCCGCTCCGCGCCTCTCCAACACCGTCACCTGGTGTCCGCTGGAAGCCAACTCGTAGGCTGTCGTGATGCCGATGATGCCCGCGCCGATGACCGCTATTTTCATAAGATATATCCCTGTAGCGCACGTGCAAACTGCACAGCGAGCTATTATTCTTGTAGTAATCGTTCAATCTGGAGCGCAATGTTCAGCACAGGGTCGTCGTGCCAGGCGGTGGCCCAGATCATCAGGCCGACGGGTAACTCGCCCGCTGCATGGCACGGTAGTGACAGGGCGCAGCCGTCGAGCATGTTGACGACGCTGGTGTTGCGCAGGAGCTGCGCATTGATCGCAAAGAAGGCGTCGTCGCGTTGCGCGCCCGGCGCGACGTCGGCAAGTGGTGGCGCCACGATGGGAACCGTGGGCGACAGCAAGGCATCAAAGCCTTGCAATGCGGCTTGCATGCTGTTGATCCAGTGTTGGCGTTGGCCTTGCAGCGTGAGGTAGTCACAGGCAGTCATGCTGGCACCGCCTCGGATGCGCCGGGCCACGCGCGGGTCGTAGGCTTGGCCTTTTTGCTGAAGTAGCTGGCGATGCCAGGCGTAACTCTCGGCTGCCGAAAAGCCACCGCTGGCCTGAATTTGTGGCAGCTCAGCAAGCTCGGGCAGCGCAATCTCCTCGATCAAAGCACCCGCCTGGCGCAGCCTCGCCAGGCTGCGTTGCCAGGCGCGCGACACGCCGCTGTCGAGCCCATCGAGCATGAGCGTGGTCGGCACCGCCAACCGGTAGGCGCTGAGCGGCGCGGCGCTGCGAGTCACCCGGCGCGCCGCCAGCAGTTCGTGCGCCAGCATGGCATCGCGCACGCTTCGGGTCAGGGCGCAAACGGTGTCAAGCGTGCTGGAAAGTGGCAGCGCGCCATCCGTTGGCACCCAGCGTGCCGTACTCTTGAAACCGACGATGCCGGTTAGAGCAGCCGGGATGCGAATCGAGCCACCGGTGTCAGAGCCAAGACCGATGTAGACCGCGCCAGTGGCCACCGAGACCGCGCCGCCCGAAGTCGAGCCGCCAGGGATGCGGGCCAGATCGGCGGCTGCCGGGTTGACCGGCGTGCCAAAGTGTGGATTGACACCGACGCCGGAAAAGGCGAACTCAACCATGTTGCTGCGGCCAATGAAAGCGGCACCCGCGCGACGCAGGCGCGCCACCGCCGCACTGTCGCAAGCGGCCGGCGCGCTATCGTCAAGTACCACTGAGCCGGCGCGGGTCGTTTGCCCGGCAACGTCAAACAAGTCTTTGATGGAGACCGCCAGACCCGCCAGCGGCTTGGCCAGGCTATCCGGATTGCCCGCGACGCTGCGGGCCTCGTCAAATCCGGTTTGAAGAAAAACATGCTGACACGCCGGGGATTGCGCCAGCTCGATGGCGCGTTCGATTTCTGTGCCCGGATGCGTCTGGCCGGCGCGCAGTTTTTCTCGTGTGTGATGGAGGTCAGGTTGCATGTTTGGGTCAGGTGCGGTGCTATACTCGGCGGGTTTTGCTGAATGGCCACAATGGCAGTTCGGCAGACAAATCAGCAAACCAGTTCATCAAGGTGCTGCAACGCCTGTAGGCAAATCGCCGGATTTCCGAATGCCTCAATTGTTGCAAAAACGAACTGGATTTTAGACCTAACCTTTGGAGTAATCACAATGGCAATCACCATGCGGGAAATGCTGGAAGCCGGTGTCCACTTTGGTCACCAGACCCGCTTCTGGAACCCGAAAATGGCCCCGTTCATCTTCGGCCATCGCAACAAAATTCATATCATCAACCTCGAGAAATCGCTGCCGATGTTTCAGGACGCGGCCAAGTTTGTGAGCCAGATAGCGGCCAAGCGCGGCACCGTGTTGATGGTTGGCACCAAACGTCAGGCGCGTGAAACAGTGGCGCAGGAAGCCCTTCGCGCCGGTGTGCCCTATGTTGACCAGCGCTGGCTTGGTGGCATGTTGACCAACTTCAAGACCGTCAAGATTTCGCTCAAGCGGCTTAAGGAAATGAAAACCCAGCAAGAAGCGGGTCTGGAGAGCATGAGCAAGAAGGAACAGCTGATGTTTGCCCGCGAGTTGGCCAAGCTCGAGCGCGACATTGGTGGTATTCAGGATATGGCTGTTTTGCCGGACGCAATTTTTGTTATCGACGTGGGTTATCACAAGATTGCTATTGCCGAAGCGAAAAAGCTGGGCATTCCCCTGATTGCGGTCGTCGATACCAATCACTCGCCAGATGGCATTGACTATGTCATTCCCGGCAATGACGACTCATCGAAAGCCGTAGTTTTGTATGCCCGAGGCATTGCCGATGCCATTATTGAAGGCCGCTCCAATGCGGTGGACGACGTTGTCAAGGCGATTGTGGCTGAGAGCGATGACGAGTTTGTTGAGATTGATGAGGCGTCGGCCTGAGCGGTCGGCGACCCCCAACATGATTGGGGGCTGCTATGCCCCCTTTTTTTAGTTTCCTTTGTTGATATTTGAATTGAGTCCGGAGAAACGAGATGGCTGTGATTAGTGCAAGTATGGTGGCTGAATTGCGTGGCAAGACCGATGCGCCCATGATGGAATGCAAGCGCGCCCTGACCGAGGCCGAGGGCGATATGGCAAAAGCCGAAGAGCTGTTGCGTGTCAAGCTGGGTAGCAAGGCGGGCAAGGCGGCCGCACGCATTACCGCCGAAGGGGTGGTGAGTTGTTTTATCGATGGCGACTTGGGCGCCTTGCTGGAAGTCAATTGCGAAACCGACTTTGTGACCAAGAACGAAAGTTTTCTGGCGCTGGCGCAGGCTGGAGCGCGGTTGATTGTGAAGCATGATCCGGCTGACGTATCAGCCTTGCTGGCCCTGGCCTACAGCCAGGATGGCTTTGGCCCGACGCTTGAAGACGTGCGCAAGGGACTGATCGGCAAGATTGGCGAGAACATGAGTTTGCGACGTTTCAAGCGCTTTGCATCCGGCTGCAAGTTGGCTCACTATTTGCACGGAACGCGCATTGGGGTGGTGGTCGAATATGCGGGTGACCCCGTGGTAGCGAAAGATGTCGCCATGCACGTGGCCGCCATGAAGCCTTTGGCCTTGTCCAGTGCCGATGTGCCGAGTGATTTGGTTGCCAGAGAGCGTTCCGTGGCGACTGCCAAGGCAGCCGATGACGCCTCGACCGCCGTCGCCGCAGGCAAGCCGGTGCAATCGGCTGAGATTGTGGCCAAGCGCATCGAAGGTGGCGTGCAGAAATACCTCAAGGAGGTGTCCCTCCTGAACCAATCGTTTGTCAAGAATGACAAGCAGACGGTGGAGCAGATGCTCAAGGCTGCGGGTACCACCGTAGCCGGGTTCACGCTCTACGTGGTAGGCGAGGGGCTGGAAAAGAAAGCGGGTGATTTTGCCGCTGAAGTGGCGGCGCAGGTCGCTGCGGCGAAGCAAAGCAGCTGATCGCTGTCCCTCAATACCGTTCAGGAGTTCTCCATGCCCGTCGCCAAGCCTGCTTACAAGCGCATTTTGCTCAAGCTGTCGGGTGAGGCCTTGATGGGGGCGGACCAATTTGGCATCAACCGGGACACCATGGTTCGCATGGTGAGCGAGGTGGCCGAGGTCACGCGGCTCGGGGTGCAGGTGGCAGTTGTAATTGGCGGCGGTAACATTTTTCGCGGCGTGGCTGGCGGCTCGGTCGGTATGGACCGCGCCACCGCCGATTACATGGGCATGCTCGCCACCGTGATGAATGCGCTGGCCTTGGGGGATACCATGAACAAGGCGGGCCTCACCGCGCGTGTGATGTCAGCCATCGCAATTGAGCAGGTGGTGGAGCCCTACGTCCGGCCCAAGGCACTGCAGTACCTCGAAGAGGGCAAGGTGGTGATTTTCGCGGCGGGTACTGGCAATCCGTTTTTTACCACCGATACCGCTGCCGCTTTGCGCGGGGCCGAAATTGGCGCTGAAATCGTACTCAAGGCGACCAAGGTGGACGGTGTCTATAGCGCCGACCCCAAGAGTGATCCGCGCGCCACACGCTATAGCAAGATTTCATTTGATGACGCAATGGCGCAAAACCTCGGCATCATGGACGCCACGGCGTTTGCGTTGTGTCGTGATCAAAAGTTGCCGATCAAGGTTTTTTCGATTGTCAAACATGGTGCGCTCAAGCGCGTCGTGATGGGTGGCGATGAGGGCACGCTGGTGTATGCCTGAACATGGCAAAATCGCGCCTTGCATAGCGCTTCCCTTGAAGCGTCAAGTGAGGAAAGAAACATGACGATTGCCGAGATCAAAAGCACAGTTCAAAGCAAGATGGACCAGTCCATCGCTGCTTTTACCAGCAACCTGACCAAGATTCGCACCGGGCGCGCCAATCCGGCGCTGCTCGACGCGGTGCAGGTTGATTACTACGGCGCCATGCTGCCTATCAGCCAGGTCGCCAATGTCTCCTTGCTGGATGCCCGCACCATCAGCGTGCAACCCTGGGAAAAGGGCATGGGTGCCAAGATTGAGAAAGCAATTCGTGATAGCGACCTGGGCCTCAATCCATCCTCGATGGGCGATTTGATCCGGGTGCCGATGCCCGCCATGTCGGAAGAGCGGCGCAAGGAACTCAACAAGGTGGTTCGGCACGAAGGCGAAACAGCCAAGATTGCGGTGCGTAATTTGCGCCGGGATGCCAATGAGGCGATCAAGAAGACAGTCAAGGACAAGCTTGCCTCCGAAGACGATCAAAAGCGCGCGGAAACAGAAATTCAAAAAGTCACGGACCGCCACATCATCACGATTGATCAACTGGTGGCTGCCAAAGAGCAAGACATCATGGCGGTTTGAATGGCCCGCCCGCAGAGTCATTTGGGTTTGCCGATTGACTCGTCAACCTGGCACCCGCAACGCAAATGCTAAAGCAGCGCGTGATCACCGCCCTGGTGTTGTTGATGGTGTTGCTGCCAGCACTGTTTTACCCTTCCGCGGAACCCTTTTGTGCATTGGCATTGGTGCTGATCGGCGCGGCGGCCTGGGAATGGGCGCGATTAAACAGTTATGGTCTGACGGCTTCCTGGTCTTGCGCTTTTCTCTGTGTGCTGGCCTGTCTGGCGAGCTGGTGGCTCGGTCTGCTGGGGCAATCCTTGTCCACGCTGTGGATCCTGGCGGGCTCGGCATGGGTGCTGCTGGGTAGCTGGCTGCTGCGCAGGGGTGTGTCAGCATGGACCACCTACCCGCGTAGCGTTCGACTGATTGCGGGTTTGCTGGCACTCTGGCTGGCCTGGCTGGCAATGGCGCAGGCACGCGTCCTGGGTGTCAATTTCCTGCTATCAATTCTGCTGCTGGTTTGGGTGGCGGATAGCGTTGCTTATTTTTCTGGCCGGGCTTTGGGCGGACGATTTAGTGCGAGCAAACTGGCGCCCAGTATCAGTCCGGGAAAGAGTTGGGAAGGTGTCTGGGGCGGCATGGTCGGTGTGGTCGTGCTGGCTTTTTGTTGGCGTTGGGCGGATGCTGCCTGGAATGCCGAGGTTGTCAGCTTGTACACGCACATCGGTCTGCTTGGCGCCTGGTGGTTGCTGCTCGCCGGCATTTTCCTGGCAGCCATGAGCGTTGTTGGGGATTTGTTTGAGTCGCTGGTCAAACGCAGCGCCGGGGTCAAGGACAGCAGCGGCCTGCTGCCTGGTCATGGCGGCGTGCTGGATCGGGTGGACGCGCTCCTGCCGACACTGCCGTTGGCCATGATGCTTTACGCACTGTCAGGACGCTGATGGGTGAAATCGCACACCAACCCAGGCAACGGGTGGCGATCCTGGGATCGACCGGATCGATCGGCGTTAGCACGCTGGAGGTGATCGCACGCCATCCAGAGCGCTTCGAAGTGTTCGCCTTGAGCGCTGCCACGCAGCTTGACTTGATGCTGCAGCAGTGCATTGATTGCAGGCCCGCGTTTGCCGTGATGGCCAATCAGCCGCAGGGTCGCGCTCTAGAGCACAAATGCGCCGAGCTCGGATTGCCGACACGGGTTTTGTGGGGGGCTGCTGCGATTGCCATGATCGCTTCACATGAACAAGTTGATACTGTGATGGCGGCGATTGTCGGAGCCGCCGGGTTGGCTCCGTGTCTGGCTGCGGCGCGCGCTGGCAAACGCTTGTTGCTGGCCAACAAAGAGGCCTTGGTCTTGGGCGGTGAGTACTTCCTGCAAGCGGTAGCGCAGGGCGGTGCCAGGTTGCTGCCAATTGACAGTGAACACTCGGCTGTGTTCCAGTCACTGCCGCTGGACGCAGCTCTTTGGCCCAGTCAGATCGACAAAATTATTTTGACTGCTTCGGGCGGACCTTTCCGGCAGCGCGAGCCCGGCACGCTGCGCGATGTGACGCCAGAACAAGCCTGTGCCCACCCCAATTGGGTGATGGGGCGCAAAATTTCGGTGGATTCGGCTACGATGATGAACAAGGCGCTGGAAGTGATTGAGGCCCATTATCTTTTTGGCGTCAAGTCCGCCCAAATCGAGGTTGTCATTCACCCGCAGAGTGTCATTCACTCGATGGTGCAGTACCAGGACCATTCCGTCATTGCGCAATTGGGCACGGCGGACATGAAAGTACCGATTGCCTACGGCCTTTCCTGGCCAGATCGCATGCACAGTGGGGCCGCCGCACTGGATTTCCATACGATGGCCAACTTGAGCTTTGAATCGATTGATTCGAAGGAACACGCACGACGCTTTCCGGGCCTAAGACTGGCTTGGTCGGTATTGGCGGGGCCGCCTGGTTCCGCCGCTATATTGAATGCCGCCAACGAAGTCGCGGTGGCGGCTTTTCTGGACCATCAAATCCGCTTTGACCAGATTCACGGGGTCAATATGGAAACACTCGAATCCGTCGTACCACAGCACCCGCAGTCGCTGGAAGACATCTTGGCACTGGATGCGCGCGCGCGCGCCGCAGCGCAGCAAGTGCTTGGGCGCGTGCGTGCCTGAGGTCCATGCGGAGCCGTTCATGCTAACCCTGCTCGCCTTTGTCTTCGCTCTGGCGCTCCTGATCACGGTACATGAATACGGGCATTACCGTGTCGCGCTGGCCTGCGGCGTCAAGGTCTTGCGCTTTTCCATCGGCTTTGGCAAAACGCTGTACCGCTGGCAACCCAGTGGTTCCGCAACCGAGTTCGTCATTGGTGCCTTTCCGATTGGCGGTTACGTCAAGATGCTCGACCGGCGCGAGTCACCGGTGGCTGGTCCGCAGCAACATCTGGCCTTTGACACGCAGCCCTTGCGAAGCCGCGTAGCGATTGTCGCCGCAGGTCCCGCCGCCAATTTGTTACTGGCGGCGCTGTTGTATTCGATCGTGAACTGGAGCGGTGTGCAACTCCCTGCAGCAATTTTGGCCAGCCCGCCGGTCGGATCCATTGCGCAACAGGCTGGTTTGATCGGCGGCGAGCGGGTTCGGCGCGCCGGTTTTGACGCGGCCGACCTGCAGGAAATCAAGTCCTTTGAAGATTTACGCTGGATTCTGACCCGCGCTGCCCTGGAGGGGCAGGATGTGCATTTGGAACTGCACGATGGGACGCGAGCTCCGGCGCACAGCGTCGTGCTCAAGCTCGCTGATCTGGTTGGCGTTGACGCCAATCCAGCGCTATTTCAACGAATCGGAGTCGTTGCGCCCTTCAGCCGCCCGGTCATTGGCGAAATCATGGCGGCCGGTGCCGCCGACAAGGCGGGTTTGCGCGCGGGGGATGTGGTTCAAAAATTTGGCCAGATCTCGGTCGTGGATGGCCAGCAGTTGCGCCAGTTGATTCGGGCCTCTGTCTTGAACGGTCAAGGCGTGCCGTCGATCTGGAAGCTTAGTCGGGCCGGTAAAGAAATCGAGCTTACGGTTGCACCGGACGCGCGACAAGACGGTGACTTGCTGGTCGGCAGAATAGGTGCCTACGTTGGCGCGGTGCCAGAACAGGTCATGGTCCGATATGGCGCAGTGGATGGTTTGTGGCGCGGCTTTGTGCGCACCTGGGAGGTGTCCACGCTGACGCTAAGAATGATGGGGAAAATGCTGATCGGTGAGGCATCCTTGAAGAATCTGAGCGGCCCGGTGACAATTGCTGACTATGCCGGCAAGTCAGCCGGTATGGGCTTGACCCAGTACCTGCTGTTTCTGGCCTTGATCAGTGTCAGTCTTGGCGTTTTGAATTTGCTGCCGTTGCCGGTTCTGGATGGCGGTCACCTGATGTATTATCTTTGGGAGGGCGTAACGGGCCGCGCGGTCTCTGACGCCTGGATGGAAAGTTTGCAGCGGGGCGGCGTCGTTGTGCTCATACTCATGATGTCGATTGCCCTGTTTAACGACATCACCCGCCTGTTCGGTTAGTTTTTTGATGCTGAAAAGCAGCACCGGTTTGACTACTCAATGTTAAAAATGCAAATCAATCGATCTTCATGGCGCACTCGGTCCGCCTTGGCATCCCTGTTTCTGGCGGCCGGCACCGCCTGGGCGGTTAACCCGTTTACGGTGCGCGATATTCGCATCGAGGGTTTGCAACGCGTCGAACCGGGAACGATCTTTGTGTCGTTGCCGGTGCGGGTCGGCGATGTCTATAACGATGAAAAGGGCTCCGCTGCGATCCGCACACTGTTTGCCCTGGGCCTGTTCAAGGACGTTCGCATTGAGGTCAACGGCGACATCCTGGTGGTCGTCGTCGAAGAACGCCCGACTATCGCCGATGTCGAGTTTGTCGGAACCAAGGAATTTGACAAAGAGGTGTTGAAAAAGGCCTTGCACGATGTCGGTCTGGCCGATGGCCGACCCTTCGACAAGGCGCAGCTGGATCGCGCTGAGCAAGAACTCAAGCGTCAATACATCAACCGCAGCCTGTATGCGGCTGAAGTGGTGACCACCGTGACACCGATTGAGCGCAACCGGGTGAACCTGACCTTTACCGTGGTCGAGGGCGAGCCCGCCAAAATCAGTTCGATTCAGATTGTTGGCAATAAGGCGTTCAGCGAGTCAAGTTTGCGTGGCCTGTTTGATCTCGACACCGGCGGGTGGTTGAGCTGGTACACCAAGTCGGACCGTTACTCGCGCGCCAAGCTCAATGCCGACATTGAAACCTTGCGCTCTTATTATTTGACGCGCGGCTACCTGGAGTTCAAGGTCGATACCACGCAGGTTGCAATTTTGCCCGACAAGACGAACATTTCCATCACCATCAACATCACCGAGGGTGAGCGTTTTGTTGTCAGCGGCGTCAAGCTTGAGGGCAATTACCTTGGCAAGGAAAATGAATTCAAGTCGCTCGTGACCATTCGGCCAGGCCAGGCCTACAACGCGGACGAGGTGGCCAAGACCTCAAAAGCTTTTACCGACTATTTCGGCAATTTTGGTTATGCCTTTGCGCGCGTGCAAGCGCGCCCTGACATTGATCGAGTCAATAGTCGGGTGGCGCTGGTGCTGCAGGCGGACCCGTCGCGGCGCGCGTATGTTCGCAAGATCAACGTGGCAGGCAACAGCCGCACGCGTGACGTTGTTGTGCGACGTGAATTTCGGCAACTGGAGGCATCCTGGTATGACGCCGACAAGATCAAACTGTCGCGCGACCGGGTTGATCGCCTGGGCTACTTCAAGGAGGTCGGTATCGAGACGCAGGAAGTGCCGGGCTCGCTGGACCAGGTTGACCTGACCCTGACGGTGACCGAAAAACCAACCGGCAGCCTGAGTTTGGGTGCTGGCTTTTCCAGTGCCGACGGACTTGGATTGTCATTTGGACTGAAGCAGGACAATGCATTCGGCTCCGGTAACTCTCTGGGCGTGCAGGTCAACACCAGCAAGATCAATCGTGTCATCGTATTCAACACGACTGATCCTTACTTTACGCAAGACGGCGTTTCCAGAACCATCGACCTCTACCACAAGAGCAGCAGTCCGTACCAGGACCAAAGCTATTACCAATTGATGACCACCGGCGGCGCGTTGCGCTTTGGCGTGCCATTTACAGAGACAGACACGGTCTTTTTCGGCGCCGGGGTCGAACGCACCACGATCGTTCCAGGAACTTTGCTGCCGATGTCGTACATCGATTATGCCGACCAGTACGGCTATGCCAGCACCAGTGTGCCGGTGACAGTGGGCTGGGCGCGCGATGGCCGCGACAGTGCGCTGGTTCCAAACTCCGGGCGCTATCAGAGGGCCAACGCCGAATGGTCAGTGGCGGGCGATGCGCGCTATGTGCGGGCGACTTATCAATACCAGCAATTCATTCCGCTCAACAAGCAGTTTACCGCCGCCTTCAATGGCGAGTTGGGTTGGGGTGCCGCTGTGGGTGGGCGTTCCTACCCGGCGTTCAAGAACTTTTACGGCGGTGGCCTGGGCTCGGTGCGGGGCTTTGAGCAGGGCAGCCTCGGACCGCAGGACGCCAGTGGCACGTCCCTGGGAGGCACCAGAAAGTTCAATGTGAATGCCGAGATCCTGTCGCCGTTTCCTGGTGCCGGCAACGACCGCACGCTGCGGATGTATGGATTTCTGGATGTCGGTAGCGTGGCGGGACCACAGAGCGCGTTGGTCAACAATGAAAATGCGAATAGCCTGCGCGCGTCCGTCGGCATCGGTGTGAGCTGGATTTCACCGGTCGGACCCTTGCGGCTGGCTTTAGCTAAACCGATCAGAAAGTTTGATGGCGATAAAATACAAACCTTGCAATTTCAAATCGGGACCAATTTCTAATGAACTATTTTTTACGTCGCGCTGTGGCCAGTCTGGCGCTCGGCGGTCTGTTGCTTGCCGGCGGCGCGCGGGCTCAGGAATTTCGTATCGGATTTATTAGTACCGACCGAATTTTCAAGGAAGCCAGCACTGCCAAAGCGGCGCAGACCAAACTTGAGCAGGAATTCTCCAAACGGGAGAAGAGTCTGGTTGAGCAGGGTGCTGCTCTGAAGTCCATGGCCGACAAGTTTGAGCGCGAAGCGCCCACTCTGGCTGAGGCGCAGCGCGTGCAACACCAAAAGCAAGTGGTCGAGCAGGATCGGGACTTTCAGCGCAAGCGCCGTGAATTTCAGGAAGATCTCAATTCCAGAAAGAATGAGGAGTTGCAGCAGGTTCTCGAGCGTGCCAACAAGGTCGTGAAACAGGTGGCGGAGTCCGAAAAATACGATTTGATTTTGCAGGACGCGGTTTATGTCAATCCAAAGCATGACATCACCGACAAAGTGCTCAAGGTCCTGAATGCTGCCAAGTAGTCGCTCTGTTTAGGCGCGTGAGGTGTGACGCTGCTGCTGGGTTCAATCGTTGCTGCGCTGGGCGGGGAACTGCTGGGTGACGGCAATCTCCAGATCACGGGTCTGGCACCGCTTGAGACCGCAGCGCCACAGCACCTGAGTTTTTTGAGCAACCCCAGGTATCAGCCGCAACTGGCAACATCAAAAGCCGGTTGTGTGATTGTGAGTGAAGTGATGCGCGCACCGGCCCTCGCGCGCGGTGCCTGCATCGTCACTGAGCATCCCTATCTGTACTTTGCGCGCGTTACGCAACTTTGGAAAAAAAGTCTTCCCCATCCGACCAGTGCGGCGGTGCATCCAAGCGCCGTGATTGACGGCGACGCTTTCATTCATCCAAGCGCCCGCATTGGGGCCCTTTGCGTGATCGAACGCGGTGCGCGCATCGGGGCCGACAGCGTACTCAGGGCGCGTGTCACGGTCGGCGAGAACTGCGTTCTGGGCGAGCGCTGCCTGGTGCACTCGGGCGTTGTCATTGGTGCCGATGGGTTCGGGTTTGCGCTAAACCAGGGTGCCTGGGAAAAAATTGAACAACTCGGCACGGTGCGCATTGGCAATGATGTCGAAATTGGCGCCAACACCTGCATCGACCGGGGTGCACTAGGCGACACCGTGATCGAGGACGGCGTCAAGCTCGACAACCTGATCCAGATCGGCCACAACGTGCACATTGGCCGTCACACCGCCATGGCGGGCTGTGTTGGCGTGGCGGGCAGCGCCAGCATTGGCGCACACTGCACACTCGGCGGTGGTGCGATCGTGCTGGGGCATCTGACGCTGGGCGACGAAGTCAATATCTCGGCGGCCAGCGTGGTGACCCGCTCCATTCTGCAGCGCGGGCATTACAGCGGCCTGTTTCCGATTGATGACAATGCCGCCTGGGAAAAAAATGCAGCGTCTCTCAAACAGTTGCACCGCTTGCGTGAGCGCGTTCGGGCGCTGGAAAAGCAAGGGCAAGCGCAGGAATTGCCGCCGACCAACCCTGGTCGGGCACCCGCTGCATAGACCGCAGCCTAGGAAGCACCATGATGGACATTCACAAAATACTCAAACAACTGCCGCACCGCTATCCATTCCTGCTGGTGGATCGGGTGCTGTCGATTGAAAAAGGAAAGAGCATTAGGGCTGTCAAGAATGTGACCATCAACGAGCCCTACTTTCAGGGTCATTTCCCCTACCGACCCGTGATGCCGGGCGTCTTGATGCTTGAAGCACTGGCGCAAGCCGCCGCGCTGCTGGCGTTTGACGCGATCGACAGCACGCCTAGTGAAGATTCTGTCTATTACTTGGCCGGCATGGATGGGGTGCGTTTCAAGCGGCCGGTTGAACCGGGAGATCAATTGATTCTGGCGGTGGAACTGCTGCGCATGAAGGCTGGCATTTTCAAATTCAAGGCACGCGCGCTGGTGGGTGAGGAATTGGCGGTCGAAGCCGAATTGACGTGCGCGGTGCGCGCTATCAAGTGAGAAGCTAGTGTGACTCAGATTCATGCTACGGCGATCATTGATGCGGCTGCCGAACTCGACAGCTCGGTGTGCGTCGGGCCTTACACGGTGATTGGCCCTGACGTAAAGATCGGCGCGGGCACAAGCGTGGGTCCGCATTGTGTGATTGAGGGCCACACCACGATTGGGCGCGACAACCGCATCTTTCAGTTCAATTCGCTCGGTGCCATCCCGCAAGACAAGAAATACGCGGGCGAGCCCTGCGAACTGGTGATTGGAGAGCGCAACACAATTCGCGAATTTTGCACTTTCAATATCGGCTCGCCGGGTGGTGGTGGCGTCACGCGCGTCGGCGACGACAACTGGCTGATGGCTTATGTGCACTTGGCGCACGATTGCCGCATTGGCAACAACACCATATTTGCCAATAATTCCCAGTTGGCGGGGCACGTTGACGTTGGCGACTGGGCCATTTTTGGCGGTTTCACGGTGGTGCACCAGTTTGTCAGAATCGGTGCGCACAGCATGACTGCCATGTGTACGCTGCTGTTGGCCGATTTGCCGCCCTTTGTCATGTGTCAGGGGCAACCAGCACAAGCCCGTTCCATGAATTTTGAGGGGCTGCGCCGACGCGGGTTTTCAAGCGAGCGCGTCGCGGCCGTCAAAGCCATGTACAAGGCACTGTACCGCGCGGACCTGACCCTGCAGGGGGCGCGCGAGCGCATCGCTGATTTGGTCAAAGACAACCCCGGCTCGCTGCCGGATGTGCAGATGATGCTCTCATTTTTGGATCAAACAACGCCCCAACGCGGGATTGTGCGCTGAGGTCGGCGCGCGCTGCAGCGGATATGGCCGATCCAATGAGCCCACAACTCCAGGTGGCGCTGGTGGCCGGTGAGGCCTCGGGCGATCTGCTGGCGGGATTGTTGCTCGATGGCCTGCGCGAGCACTGGCCCGGTTTGAGCGCCGCCGGTATTGGCGGGCCCCAGATGGCGCGGCGTGGCTTTAAGGCCTGGTGGGGACACGACAAACTTTCGGTGCACGGCTTTGGCTGGGACCTGCTGCGGCGTTACCGCGAGATTGTGGGCATTCGCCGGCAACTCAAGACCCGGCTGCTGCAGCAGCGCCCCGATGTTTTCATTGGCGTCGATGCACCCGATTTCAATCTGGACCTGGAGCAGGGCCTGAGAGCCCAGGGCATCAAGACCGTGCATTTTGTCGCGCCATCGATCTGGGCCTGGCGCGCCGAGCGGGTCGAAAAAATCCGTCGCAGTGTTGACCATGTGCTGTGCATCTTCCCGTTCGAGCCCGCGTTGCTGGCGCGCCACGGCATCGATGCGACTTACGTCGGCCATCCGCTGGCCAATATGATTCCAATGACGGCGGACCGTTCGGCAGCGCGCGCCGCCCTGGGGCTGCGTGACGCCGACCCGGTCGTCGCAATTTTGCCGGGCAGCCGTGCGTCTGAAGTCAAGCACCTGGCTTTAATGTTTTTTCAGGCTGCAGCGCTTATGCAGCAAGCGCAGCAAGCTATTAAATTTATAGTTCCCGCGATTTCATCGGTGCGCGCAATTATCGAGCAGGCGGCGCGCGCGAGCGGCCTGCAAGCCAAGTTGCAGGTCATCGAGGGCCAGTCACACACCGCCCTGGCGGCGTGCGACGTGGCGCTCATCGCCAGCGGCACCGCCACACTCGAAGCGGCGCTGTTCAAGCGGCCGATGGTGATTGCCTACCGCATGGGCTGGCTGTCCTGGCAAATCATGCGGCGCCGGCAGTTGCAACCCTGGGTTGGCTTGCCCAATATTTTGTGCCGCGAATTTGTCGTGCCCGAATTGCTGCAAGACGCTGCCACGCCGCACGCGCTCGCGCGGGAAGTCTTGCAGTGGCTGGATGACCGCCGCGACGATCCTGCGAAAATGGCGGCCATGCAGCAAAAATTTACTGCGCTGCACACCCAGTTGCAACGCGACACCCCCCGATTGGCCGCCCATGCGATCCAGCAAGTCCTGCAAGGCTGAGAAAGCCGCTCTGCACGCCCGAGCCATCAAGCAAGCGGCGCTCCTGTGGGATGTTGCGGGCCTGGTGGCTGGCGTCGATGAGGCCGGACGTGGCCCGCTGGCAGGCCCGGTGGTGGCCGCCGCCGTGATTCTGGACGACCGGCAGCCGATCAAGGGGCTGGCCGATTCAAAAATACTCACAGCACGGCGGCGCGAGCAGTTGTTTGACGAGATACGCGCCAAGGCGCTGTGCTGCTGCATTGCCCAGGCCAGCGTGGAGGAAATTGAGCAACTCAACATTTTGCAAGCCACGCTGCTGGCGATGCGCCGCGCGGTCGAGGGTCTGCGGCTCAAGCCTGCGCTGGTGCTGGTCGATGGCAACCGGCTGCCGATTCTGCCCATTCGGGCCGAGGCGATTGTCAAAGGCGACGCGCTGGTGGCGGCAATTTCGGCGGCCTCCATTCTGGCCAAGGTGCAGCGCGACCGCTGGTGCATGGAGCTTGATTTGCAGTATCCGCAGTACGGCTTTGCGCAGCACAAAGGCTATGGCACGGCGCAGCATTTGGCGGCCTTGACGCAGCACGGCGTCTGCCCGCAGCACCGCAAGACCTTTGGACCCGTGGCTGGCGTACTGCGCGAGTTGCGGCCATGAGTTTGCCCGAGGCGCAGCACATCCGCTCGCGCGACAACGCCTGGCTCAAAGACTTGCGCCGTCTGGCGCAAGACAACACCGCGTATCGCAAGCAAGGCCGCGTCTGGGCCGAGGGCGAGCACCTGGGGGCCGCCGCGCTGGCGCGGCATGTAATTCCCGCTGTTGCCGTATTTTCAGAGTCATTCTGGCCTCTAGCCCCCGTTGAATATGCACAAGCAGCTACTAAAAACATAGTTGTTCCAGATTCCTTGTTCGCCACCCTGGGTGGCCTGGAGTCGCCCGCCCGGATCGGTTTTGTGTTCGACCTGCCAGCGCCTGCTGCTTTGCAGCCGCAACTGGCCTCGGTCATTCTGGACCGGGTGCAAGACGCTGGCAACGTGGGCTCGATCCTGCGCAGTGCCTCGGCCTTTGGTTTCACGCAGATCATCGCCCTCAAGGGCACGGCGGCGCTGTGGAGTCCCAAGGTGCTGCGCGCGGGAATGGGGGCACATTGGGGCCTGCAGTTGCTTGAAGGCGTGGCGCTGGCTGATCTGGCCGCACTGGCGCTGCCGATCCTGGTCACCAGCTCGCACCGAGGTGACCTCTTGCATCAGGCGATTAAAAACCAGGCGTTGTCGCTGCCCTGCGCCTGGGCGCTCGGGCACGAAGGGCAGGGCGTCAGCGCCGAACTGGAAGCGCTCGCCGCGCAGCATATCCGGATTGCGCAGCCAGGCGGCGAAGAGTCGCTCAATGTGGCCGCCGCCGCTGCCATTTGTCTGCATGCCAGCGCGGCGGCGAATCGGGCGTGTGATTCAAAGTGATGTGCCATGGGGAGCAAGTCCAGTGCGTTAACAAGCGGCAGCAGTGTGCGGCGCGGTGACTGGGCCAGGCGCAACTTCCTGGAGAGAATCTTTATCCTGACGACTGCCGGTGGCCAGGCTGGCGGACCGGGTATCCGTTCTCTGGCCCACGCTCGCGGGCAAGCACAGCTTGCGTGCCAGCATTTTGGCCTCAACACGGCGGTTGCCGATCCAGCGTTGTGGCAACCGCGAATCGGGCCGACGCCCGGACACCCAATCCACCAGCCGAACAAAATGAGGGGTGAGCCGAATTCAAATTGTGGGCCCAACACGGGCGCGGGTTTGCGGGGTGAAAGACCCGTTTGCAGCGTTTGGAGTCAATTGCGTGCGCCCGCTTTCGAGACTCGAATCAGTTGTCAGATCGATGGCCTGATGATAGGATTTGCTCGACTTTCAATGTGCCAATGACAACGGGGTGCTGGATTATGAAATTTCTGGTTTGGGTCGCACGATTGGCAGGTGCACTTGCGTTACTGAGTACTACAAGGGCTTCCCACCCAAAGTCAAACAATATTCCGCCGGTGTTGAATCGCGCAAGCGATTGACACCGGAACTATCAACCTGATTCCAACTTCTGCGATTGGCTGCGCTGCTCAAACGGCAAGAGGTACGGACAGCGAAACTACAAACGGTCATTGATGCAAGCACACTGCTTGCGGACCCTGATGAAAGACGCGCGTGGGGGACTCATTCGTTAGCCGAGCACACCAAATGGTGTCTCCGTAATGTATTCAGTCACTCCCCACGCAGGTCCAACCTTTGCACATCAACGCTGGCTTCACGCGGCGGTGGAAACGAAACTTCTTCTACTCAGATCAAATTCACACGGGTAACCTGAACGCATCTCCCCGATGGAGCACCGCCCAGCACATGCGCGCGTTCTTGGCTGCAATTGCCACGATGGCACGCCAGTAACCCCGCCGCTCTGCCAGACCGGTTGCCCATCGGCTGATCGGATCTGTCTTGTTTTTGGCAGCAACCAGTACCGCCCTCGCGCCCAACACCAACAAGGAGCGCAAGTAACGATCTCCCGCTTTGGTGATATGTCCCAATCGCTGTTTACCGCCCGAGCTGTACTGCCCTGGAACCAAGCCCAGCCAGGCACTGAGTTGGCGACCGTTGGAGAAGTCGTGTCCATGGCCAATTGTGCTGACCAACGCTGTAGCAGTAGTCGGCCCTACTCCTGGCAACTGCATGAGTTGGCGCACTGCGGGATCGACCTTGGCCAGTGTCGCAATGTGCTGGTCGTACTGGGCAATGCGCTCATCAAGGCGACTCACCTCGCTGAGCAAGTCGCCCACCACCGTATTGGCCCAGCCCGGCAAGTCTTCAAGGTGCTGCATTGCCTGTCGGCGCACAACCGCAGCCTTGAGTGGCAGTACCACCCCAAATTCCGATAGCAGACCTCTTATGCGGTTGATCGTGGCGGTACGCTGTTCGATGAAACCTTGGCGCGCCCTGTGCACCATGAGCTGGCCCTGTTGGTCCTGTGTTTTGATCGGTACAAATCGCATATTGGCGCGTGTCACTGCTTCGCAGATGGCGGCCGCGTCGGCTGCGTCGTTCTTCCCACGCTTGCCGGAGAGCCGATAGGGCGTGACGAACTTGGGAGCTATCAGGCGCACGGTATGGCCAAACGTGCCGAAGAGTCTTGCCCAGTGGTGGGCGCCAGAGCAGGCTTCCATGCCAATCAAGCAAGGTGGCAAAGACGCAATAAGCTCTGCAAGCCTGGCGCGTGCCACGCTGGGGCGCAGCAATACCGCCTTGCCTGTTGCGTCGACACCATGAACGGCAAAGACGCTCTTTGCCAGATCGATTCCAACGGTTACGATTGCCATGATTTCCCCTCTCAAGTGAGTTGATGAAAAGTTTGACCTCTCCATCTTGGCACTCAGTTGCCGTTAACCGCAACCCTGACGGGCCGCGGCTTGCTCGGGACGGGGAAGTCCCTTTCATTCGTTAGGCTGCAGTACCCTTTCCAACCCCAAGGAACCTACCACAATGAAAAACGATCAGGTTGCGATTCGATCAACATTGGATGCACTCAATGCAGCCTGCGCCAATCGCGATATTCGTGGTTTTATGGAGCTTTTTAGTGACACCGACGACATTTTGTTCGTTGGCTCAGACAAGGGTGAGGTATATCAAGGCAGAAAGGCCACAGCCGATTTCATGCAGATGCTATTTGGCCTCCCATTTGTCTTTTCCTTCGACCTCAATAACGTCACACTGCGACAGGATGGCAATTCAGCTTGGATATTCTCCGACGGGAACATGATTCATACAGGTGACAAAGGCAAGACAACGGGCAAGGTATTAACCAAGCCTTACCGATTTTCGGTAACACTCGTGAAACATGACGATCGATGGAAGTGGCAGCTGTTTCATGGTTCAGTTCCTGGGGCGGAGTAGATCATGGCACAGCCACCAGTCTCATGGCTATTCACCCGCTGTCACATATCGGCATGGCGAAAATATTGCAGCTTGTATTGTTGATTTTTGCGTCAGCTTTAGAGCAAACAGTTCGAAGTTATGTATGACTGCAACGTGTCTAAAGCGCTAATTGGCACCTTCACCATCGCTGCCGTCAAGCCGGTAATTTTGCGGCAGGTAGCACCAAGTTCCAAACGAAGGCGGGTGATGTGGCTTGCGAGCGCAGGCCCCATTTGCGGTCACCATGGAATCGGCGTACCAAAGTTCGTTTTGACGCCACCACTTTGCATGACCCATTCAACGCGCCCGCGAGCGTGGGCCGGAGTCCGCAAGCCACATCATCCGCCTGGCGCAAGTCGTTATAGGTACTACTGTATTTGTAGCTGCTGCGCAGACAGCTAGAGGGCTGGAGGTATTTTTTCCTACAGAATAAACTATGCGCGCTTCACACGCTAAAATGCATCGCCTCACGGGGCAACAACCCACGCCTGATCTCTCGCCGAGGCATCCCCTCCCATCAACACCCTGGCGTGTCATTGGGCGTACCCTAAACCCCATTCGGAGTCCTCAGTGCTTTTGTCTCTCAAGGGAAATGTCCCCCCCGCCATTCTGGCGCTCGCAGACGGCACCGTCTACGTTGGCCATTCCATTGGCGCTGCGGGCTCCACGGTCGGCGAGCTGGTGTTCAACACCGCCATGACCGGCTACCAGGAAATCCTGACCGACCCGAGCTACTGCCAGCAAATCGTCACCCTGACCTATCCGCACATTGGCAACTACGGCGCCAATGCGCAGGATGTGGAGGCGGACAAAATTCATGTGGCGGGTCTGGTCATCAAGGACCTGCCGCTGCTGGCCTCCAATTTTCGACAAACCCTGTCTCTGGGTGACTACCTGGTGCGCGCGGGTACGGTGGCGATTGCCAATATCGATACCCGTCAACTGACGCGTCAGTTGCGCAACCAGGGCGCGCAAAACGGCTGCATCATGGCGCTTGCGCCGGGCGCGACCGTGACGCAGACACTGATTGATCAGACCATTGCCCTGGCGCAGGCGGCACCCGCCATGACCGGCCTCGATCTGGCCCAGGTCGTCACGGTCCAGGCACCCTATGCCTGGAGCCAGACCGAATGGCGCTTGGCGCAACCGAGCCTGGGCGGCCAGCCGGGATTTGGCGAACTCAGCCAGCCAAAATTCCACGTTGTGGCCTACGACTTTGGCATCAAAAATAACATCTTGCGCATGTTGTCTTCGCGTGGCTGCCGCGTGACGGTGCTGCCCGCGCAAACCACAGCCAGGGCGGCACTCACGTACCAGCCCGATGGCATATTTTTGAGCAACGGTCCGGGTGACCCGCAGCCGTGCGACTACGCCATTGCCGCTGCGGCCGAATTGATCGAATCCGGCCTGCCAACTTTTGGCATTTGCCTGGGGCATCAAATCATGGCTCTGGCCAGCGGAGCCAAAACCTTCAAGATGAAGTTTGGTCACCACGGGGCCAACCACCCGGTCAAGGACCTCGCCACCGGTCGCGTCAGCATTACCAGCCAGAACCACGGTTTTGCGGTGGATGAAAAAACCTTGCCTGCCAATTTGCGCGCCACGCACGTCAGCCTGTTTGATGGTACGCTGCAAGGGCTGGCGCGCACCGATCAACCGGCCTTCAGCTTCCAGGGTCACCCGGAGGCCTCGCCGGGTCCGCACGATATTGGCTACCTGTTTGACCGGTTTATTGGCTCGATGGAGGCGCGCGCATGAGCTTTTACGGTGTCACCGACCTGTGGACTTATGTGATTGGCGCGTTTGGCATCATTTTGCTGCCCGGGCCGAATTCGCTGTATGTCCTGTCGGTGGCCACTGCGCGCGGTGTGCGTGCCGGTTTTCAGGGCGCTTACGGCGTGTTTGTGGGTGACACGGTCTTGCTGCTGTGCACGGCGATGGGCGCGGCGGGCTTGCTGCGCACACACCCGGCGGCCTTTATGCTGGTCAAGTACGCCGGAGCGGCTTTACCTGTTTTGGGTCGGTTTGAATTTGCTGCGCGCGGCGCTCATGGGGCTGCGCACGCGGGTCAACGCAGAGCCGGCCAAAGCGGCCCGAGCCGAGCACCCGGCTGAGCCTGCACCGGTGCAAAGCCCGTTTCGTCGCGCCCTGGTGATCAGTTTGCTCAACCCGAAGGCGATTTTGTTTTTGCTGTCCTTCTTTGTGCAGTTCATTGACCCCGCCTACGAGCAGCCCGAGCTGCCGTTCCTGATTTTGAGCGCTATTTTGATGAGCTTCAGCGCGCTTTACCTGACGGTGTTGATCTTTACGGGTGCCCGTCTGGCTGAAACCTTTCGGCAACGCCGACGTTTGTCGTCCGGTTTGTCCAGTCTCGTGGGAGGCTTGTTTGTCTGGTTTGGCACCAAGCTGGCCACCGCCAACCTGAATTGAATTCATCAATCGTCATCCGTACCAGCACATGCCCAAACGTACCGACATCAAGAGCGTCCTGATCATTGGCGCGGGGCCGATCATCATCGGTCAGGCCTGCGAGTTTGACTACGCCGGCGTGCAGGCCTGCAAGGCGCTGCGTGAAGAGGGCTACCGGGTCATTTTGATCAACAGCAACCCGGCCACCATCATGACCGACCCGGCCACGGCGGATGTGACCTACATCGAGCCCATTACCTGGCAGACGGTCGAGAAAATCATCGCCCGCGAGCACCCGGACGCGATCCTGCCGACCATGGGTGGCCAGACGGCGTTGAACTGTGCGTTGGACCTGTGGCATCACGGCGTGCTTGAAAAATACCAGGGTGCGGCTACGGGACAGCCGATCGAACTCATCGGCGCCAAGCCCGAGGCCATCGACAAGGCCGAGGACCGGCTCAAGTTCAAGGACGCCATGACCCGCATTGGTCTGGGCTCGGCGCGCTCCGGTATTGCGCACAGCATGACGCAGGCCTGGGAGGTGCAAAAGACGCTGGGCTTTCCAAGCGTCATTCGCCCCAGCTTCACGCTCGGCGGCAGCGGCGGCGGCATTGCCTACAACGCCGAAGAGTTTGAAGTTATCTGCAAGCGCGGCCTGGAGGCCTCGCCCACCAGTGAACTGCTGATTGAAGAGTCGCTGTTGGGCTGGAAAGAATTCGAGATGGAAGTGGTGCGCGACCAGGCGGATAACTGCATCATCATTTGCTCAATCGAGAATCTGGACCCGATGGGCGTGCATACCGGCGACTCGATCACGGTGGCCCCGGCGCAAACCCTGTCGGACAAGGAATACCAGATTTTGCGCAACGCCAGTCTGGCCGTGCTGCGCGAAATTGGCGTTGATACGGGTGGCTCGAATGTGCAGTTTGCCATCAACCCGGATGATGGCCGCATGGTGGTGATCGAGATGAATCCGCGCGTTTCGCGCTCGTCGGCGCTGGCTTCCAAGGCCACCGGGTTCCCGATTGCCAAGGTGGCGGCCAAGCTGGCGGTGGGCTATACGCTGGACGAATTGCGCAATGACATCACGGGCGGTGCCACACCGGCCAGCTTCGAGCCCAGCATTGATTACGTGGTGACCAAGGTGCCGCGCTTTGCTTTCGAGAAATTCCCGGCCGCCGACAGCCGATTGACGACGCAGATGAAGTCGGTCGGTGAAGTGATGGCCATGGGCCGCACGTTTCAGGAGTCGTTCCAGAAAGCCCTGCGCGGCCTCGAAGTCGGCGTCGATGGCATGAACGAGAAGACGCAGGACCGCGAAATCCTGGAAAAAGAATTGGGCGAGCCCGGCCCCGAGCGCATCTGGTACGTGGGCGACGCGTTTGCGGCCGGCTGGAGCGTCGAAGAGGTGTTTGCGCTGACCAAGATCGACCGCTGGTTTTTGGTGCAGATCGAGCAAATCGTCAAGATTGAGCTTGAAATTGAACGCTTGCCGCAGCCGGTGATCGGCACCGCGCTTGACGCCATCGATGCGGCAACGCTGCGCGCCTTGAAGCAAAAAGGTTTCTCCGACCGCCGTCTGGCCAAACAGTTCAAGTCCACTGACACCGCCGTACGCGCCCGCCGCCACGCACTCGGTGTGCGCCCGGTCTATAAGCGCGTCGATACCTGTGCCGCCGAGTTTGCCACTCACACGGCGTATTTGTACTCGACCTATGAGTCCGCCAGCCCGTTTGATAGCGCCAGCGAGTGCGAGGCCGAGCCCACCGAGCGCAAAAAGATCATGGTGCTCGGCGGCGGCCCGAACCGCATTGGCCAGGGCATTGAGTTTGACTACTGCTGCGTGCATGCGGCACTGGCGCTGCGTGAGGATGGCTTCGAGACCATCATGGTCAACTGCAACCCGGAAACGGTGTCGACCGACTACGACACCTCGGACCGCCTTTATTTTGAGCCGGTGACGCTGGAAGACGTGCTCGAAATCGTTGACAAGGAAAAGCCGCTGGGTGTGATCGTGCAATACGGCGGCCAAACCCCGCTCAAACTGGCGCTGGCGTTGGAGGCCAACGGTGTGCCCATCATTGGCACCTCGCCCGACATGATCGACGCGGCCGAAGACCGCGAGCGCTTCCAGAAATTGCTACAGCAACTGGGCTTGCGCCAGCCCGACAACGCGACCGCCCGCACCGAGCCCGAGGCGCTGGAGAAGGCCGCCGCGCTGGGTTACCCGCTGGTGGTGCGGCCGAGTTATGTGCTGGGTGGTCGCGCCATGGAAATCGTGCATGAGCAGCGCGATCTGGAGCGCTACATGCGCGAGGCGGTGAAAGTGTCACACGACTCGCCCGTGCTGCTCGACCGCTTCCTCAATGACGCCATCGAGTGCGATGTGGACTGCGTGCGCGACCAGCAGGGTCAAACCTATATCGGCGGCGTGATGGAGCATATTGAGCAAGCCGGTGTGCACAGTGGCGACTCGGCCTGCTCGCTGCCGCCCTACAGCTTGTGTGCCGCAACCGTGACCGAGATCAAGCGCCAAACCGCCGCCATGGCCGCCGCCCTGCATGTGGTCGGCTTGATGAATGTGCAGTTTGCCATTCAGAACCTGCACGGGGCGGATGTGATTTTTGTGCTGGAAGTCAATCCCAGGGCCTCACGCACCGTGCCATTTGTCTCCAAAGCCACCGGCGTGCCCCTGGCCAAGGTGGCGGCGCGCTGCATGGTCGGGCAGTCGCTGGCCGCGCAAGGCATTGACGCCGAGGTTGCGCCGCCCTACTTCAGCGTCAAGGAAGCGGTCTTTCCGTTTGTCAAGTTCCCTGGTGTGGACACCATTCTGGGCCCCGAGATGAAATCCACTGGCGAGGTGATGGGTGTGGGCAAGACTTTTGGCGAGGCCTTTGTCAAGTCGCAAATCGGTGCCGGTACCAAATTGCCCCGGCCGCGCAGGCTTGCCGATGCGCCCACCGGCAAGGTCTTTATCTCGGTCAAGAACAATGACAAGCCGCGCGCCATTGAGGTGGCGCGCGACCTGGCCGACATGGGCTTCATCGTCACCGCCAGCAAAGGCACGGCGGCCGCCATCAATGCCGCCGGTGTTGCCTGCATCGGCGTCAACAAGGTGACCGAAGGGCGTCCCAACATTGTCGACATGATCAAGAACAACGAGATCGTGCTGGTCATCAACACCGTTGAAGAGCGGCGCAATGCGATTGCCGACTCGCGCCATATTCGCACCTCCGCGCTGTTTGGGCGCGTCACCACCTACACCACCATTGCCGGCGCCGAGGCGGCCGTGCGCGGCATGCGCCACCTGGATGATCTGGAGGTGATTTCGTTGCAGGAACTGCATGCTCATTTGAGAGCAGTCAGTTCCCAAGCCTCACTCTCTCGAGCATAGAGTGCCAGCGTGGATCGCCATGGAGATTGTGCAGCAGCAAGTCGATTTTCATGGATGCTACCCCTGCGTCACGCTGCCCAAAGGCTCGCTCCAGCCATTCAAAAGCCGAGTCGGCTTCGCCCCGGTAGGCGTACGCTTCAGCAATTTGATAAGCAGCTTCCTCTGCGTACTTCGGGATGAGCTGCTGTAGCGCGTCGTTTGACTGCCTGGCTTGTCCGCGCGCATGGTAAGTCAGCACGAATCCAAGCAAACGAAAGGTCTCATGCGCTTCTTTCGCTACCTCGGCCAAGGCGTCATCCAATCGACCTTGGAGCAGGTACAGACGACCCAGCCAGTAGTGCAGTCTCACGTGTTGGGGGCTCAGCTCGAGCGCCGCAAGGTAAGCGTTACTGGCTTCCTCCAGACGTCCCGTTATTGTCAGTTGCAGCCCCGAAGTGATGTGCGCCTCGACGTTCAACGGGTCTAGTACCATGGCTCGTCTCAGCAAGGCTTCAGCCTCCTCCAGCCGACCCAGGTTCTGCATCAGGGTAACTGCACCAACAATCAATATCGAGTCATCGGGTGCGAAGTGTAATGCTCGATGAATCGACGCTTCCGCTGCCTGCCAGTCCCATTCGTAGTACATCAAAACGGTGCTTCTCGCCCAATGACTTGCTGCCACTTCAGGTCCCACTTCCAACGCGCGTTTGGCTGCTTCGGACGCGCGTTCAGCGCCCTCTGCGATGGGTGCCCAGGCATTGGCGCTCTCGTGCATGTAGCAAAATGAGAGTGATGCCCACGCCAATGCAAACGAGGGATCAATTTCCAGTGCACTCCTGAAGTATCTGATGGCCTTCGTCATGTCCTGCGCGTTGTATCGCTTACTGAAGAAAGCGCCCTGGAGATAGAGTCGGTACGCCTCCACGCTCTTGCTGCGACCTTTCACCGCTGTCCGTACTTCAGCAGCCAATTTGGTGTTGCCGATCTCGTCGGAAGATTCGCCCATCAGCGTCGCACGCAATTCCATGACTACGCAATGTGCGATGTCATCCTGCACGGCAAAGATGTCCTCAAGTTGCCGGTCATAGCTTTTCGACCAAAGGTATGAATCTGAAGCGGCATGGACCAACTGCACGGTGATCCGTACATGCAGGCCCACCTTGCGGACACTGCCTTCAAGGATGGCCGCCACATTTAACCTGTTCGCCACGGTCGGGATATCGACCTTCGCTCCCTTGAAGCTGAACGCGGAAGTCCGGGACACAACGCGCAGCCCACGAATCTTCGAAAGGACATTGATCAACTCCTCCGACAGGCCGTCGGCAAAGTATTCGTTCGCCGCGTCGTCGCTCAAGTTGACGAATGGAAGCACCGCGATGGACGGAGTTTCTTCGTGGCCTGCGCAGCGCAATGTCTCCCTGGAAAAAGGCATTTGCTGTTGACCCGAGCGATCGATCGGCAACGTGAAGCGGTAGCCTCTTCCAGCCAGCGTAGTGATCGCGCTCGGACCCAGGATTTTGCGCAAGCTTGAAATCTGAACCTGTAGATTGTTTTCTTCAACCACTAGACCCGGCCAGACCAGATCAAGCAATTCAGCCTTCGATACGAGTTGCCCGGCGCGCTCGACCAGCGCCACCAGCAGATCGAAGGCACGTGGCCCCACGGTAACTGCCGCGCCATCGACGAGCAGGCGTTGCGCGGCGGGCTGCAGAACAAAACGTCCGAAGCGGTAAAGGTCGTTCAAGGCAGGGCGCCGAGTGCTCGTCAAAATTGGGATCTCCGGATTTGCTCCGACTGCTGAGGATTCAGAACGTTTCAGCAAGTTTTCAGTCCGCTTAAAGACTTGAGTGGTCCCGCTAGTGGAACATACGCCTCATAGAACGGGGAAGCTGTTGGAACCGTTGATCGAAAGCACTTTATCATGAATACCAAGTTGAACCTACTATCGAATGCCACGAAAACCAAGTCGTTGCTTGCGGCAGTGACAATTGTCGCCGGACTACAGGGCAGCTTGTTATGGCAGTTCAACGAAGTGGCCAACTCTGACGCACAAAATGTGAGGCTGGCGGCGCGTGCGCCAACTCCAGCGATAGGATCTGTGCCTGCACAAGCGTCGCTGACCCAAACCTATCGACTCACGCTTGAGCCGGTCACGATTGTCGTGCGTCGGGACGCCAAAGTTTCCGAAGTGAAAGTCGCTTCCGTCAAGAAACAAGCGGCGAGTTCCGTAGCGGACAGGGCGACAAACGCTATGTAGGGAGGCAGAAACCTCGCTCCGAGGCGGGGGCAGTGGGCGGCGTGTGTCACCTCAATGATCTGCCAGTCATTTCGGTGCAGGAGATGTACGCGCTGTTGCTGACGGGCTAGCAGACAGCGGTGGACCAGACACCGATCTTCATGCTGCTATTGGTTTGAGATTGAAGTCTTTGCCTGCGCAGCGTCAACGTGCAAGTTTGCTGACCCAGGCGCTCAGCGTTTGAGCATGCGATAGAGCAACAACAAGATGATGGAACCGACCAAAGCCGCCAGAAACACCTGCGGTTTCACCGATGGCGTACCAACCCAGTGAGCGGCCCAGATAGGTCGCTATCAAGGAGCCCACGATGCCGATGGCAGCCGTGATAAAAAACCCGCTTGGATCTCTGCCAGGGGTCAGCATTTTGGCGATGAGGCCGACGACAAAGCCAATGAGAATGGCCCAGATAATTGACATGAGTTAAGCCCTGACGGTAAATTTGTGAATCGGAAAGTGGGAGACTGCCAGCAGCTCAAGCCAGCGCGGGAATGCGCAATACCTGGCCTGGATAAATGCGATCCGGGCTTTTCAGCATGGGCTTGTTGGCCTCAAAAATCGCATCATATTTGTTGGCGTCGCCATACATCTCTTTGGATACTTTGGACAGTGTGTCGCCATTCTTGACGGTGTAATAGCGCGACGCTTCTGCAGCCGCATTGACAGTCAATTGATCGTTCACTTTTTCAACCGAGCTGACGTTGCCGCAGCACAGCACAACTTTTTCGCGCGTGGCCTGGTCAGCGGCCGTGCCCGAGACCGTTGCGGTCTTCGAGGCACCGTCAAAGGCGACAGCGAGATTTTGCACGTCGAGATTTTGGGTCTTGACGTAGCCCAGGATCGCGTCGGCGGCCTTCTGGTTGAGCGCGGCGGCTTCTGCAGGCGCTGCTGTCGTGATTGCATCGGCCTTGTCCAGACTGAACAGTTTTTCGCCAGCTTCTTTGATGAAGGAAATAAGACTCATTGAAGAACTCCAATTGTTAAGAAAGTGATGTGCCGCGCAGGGCGCGGCTTTGGGCTGCGTTCGCTTGCAGACTGACCAACCGTTGGGCCGACCAGAGCAGGCAAGGCCAGCGCTGATTGAAGTCTAGATTGAACTGGCCCACGACCTCTGTTCGGTAGCAGACACAAGGGGTGGCAAAATTCTTTCGGCTGGCTCAACCCATGTCACTGGCGGCTTGTACCGCACCGGCTTGCACCCGGTAGGCGATGGCGGCGTGCCCAAGCGTGGTGTGAGTCTTCATAATATCGAACTCAAAGGGTTCGAGACGCCCCGGCTTGAGCAGGATCCGGTCCGGAATGCCCACCTTGCCGATGTCGTGCAGCGGCGCCGACTTGAACAGCATGTTGATATTCTGGTCGGTCAGAAACCAGGCGAAACGGGGATGCTTGCGCAGCTTTTCGGCCAGCGCCTAGACATAAAGCTGGGTGCGCCGGATGTGGTTGCCGGTGTCGGAGTCGCGCGTCTCGGCCAGCGATGCCATGGCCAGAATCGTGACATCCTGAATCGCTGTTACCAGCACGCGCGTGCCCTGCATATCGCTTGAGAGCGTCGCCTTGCGCCGCTGACCAACGCCCTTGCCCAGCCGCGCGGTGAACCAGAAGCGGCTGCCCTGGCCGAGCCGAAAGGGGTCCCCAATCAGGCGCGGCGGCACGCCGCGATCAATGTCGAAGATCAGTTCCAGCCCTTGGCCGATGCCTTTTCGGCGATCAGGTTGGCCACGTTGTCGCGCACCTTGTCGAGCTCAAACTCGGTGCGCTCAATCACCAGCTTGCCGGCCTCGATTTTGGAGACGTCCAGAATGTCGTTGATGATACCCAGCAGATGGCGGCTCGAGCCCTTGATCTTCTCGATGTAATCGCGCTGGCGCTGCGTCAACTCGGTGCTCAGCGCCAGGTCCGATATGCCGATGATGGCGTTCATCGGAGTCCGGATCTCATGGCTCATGTTGGCGAGAAAACTGGACTTGGCCAGGTTGGCCGCTTCCGCTTGCGCCTTGGCGACCTTTAGTTCGGCGTTTTTGTCTCGCAAGGTCTGCAACAGATGCTCGGTCTCGCGATGCACCATGTCCTTGAGTCGTTGCTGTCCTTCGCGGTAAAGCAGGAACGCCATCCCGAAAGCCAGCAGCAACATCACCGTGCTGGCCAGGATGATGATGGCCAGCAGATAGCGCAAGGTCGTCTGGAACTCGGCATCGTGCGTGGCCAGCGCTTGTTGCTCGACCTGGCTGAAGCTGCCTATTTCGGTCCGGATCAAGTCCATCAGGTGCTTGCCCCGGCCGGTGCGCACGCGCGCCCTGACGGCGTCCAGGTTCTGCTCACGGCCCATTTGAATGGTCTGCGCCAGATCGGCCAACCTCGCCTCTACCAGAGCCTTGAGCGTCTCAATGCGCTTGTAACCGGCCGTGACAGGGCCGAGCTGACGCAGTGCTTCGAGTTCTTTTTGCAGGGCGGCATTCGCCGCCAGATAGGGTTGCAAAAATCCTTCTTCGCCAGTCAGCAGGTAACCGCGCTGGCCGGTCTCGGCATCCAGCGCAGCGACCAACAATGCATTGGCATTTGCCACGGCGATAAAGGAATGCTTGCGTGCATCGGCGGCCCGCTCAATCTGGTGGAAGGTCATAAGTGAGACGACCACGACCAGCGCCAGCAGCGCCGCTGCCGCAGCAAACCAGACAATGATCCGTTTTGACGGCCTCATGGGGACTACTCCAAAAAACAGCTGCACGGGCCAACGTAATCCGGACCGGCAGCCTGCATAGACCGCTATTGCGAAGCTGGGCCGGACCATAGCCGTCGCGATCAACGGCGTCTGTTCGCCAACTCACACAGCGTGGCCGGTACCCAGGGTCTGCAAACCAGCAGAGCGTCGGCCACTGCGGCATAATCCCCCCCTACCGCCGAACGGGAACGCTCGGCGGTTTCGTTTTGTCTATCCTTCTCTGGAGCATGTCGTGGCCACCCTTCCCATTACCAAGCGCGGTGCTGAAAAGCTCAAGGCCGAACTGCATCGACTCAAAACGGTGGATCGACCGGCGGTCATTGGGGCCATTGCCGAAGCGCGTGCGCAGGGTGACTTGAGCGAAAACGCCGAGTATGAGGTCGCCAAGGACAAGCAGGGGTTCATTGAAGGCCGCATCAAGGAGATCGAGAGCAAGCTCTCGGTCAGCCAGATCATTGACCCGGCTGATCTACACGCCGATGGTCGCGTCGTTTTTGGTGCCACGGTGCAACTTGAAGAGGAAGAAACGGGCAACCCCGTGACCTATCAAATCGTTGGTGAGGACGAGGCTGATATCAAGCTCGGGCTGATCAATATCGGCAGCCCGATTGCGCGCGCGCTGATTGGCAAAGAGGTGGGTGACAGCGCCGACGTGCAGGCACCTGGGGGCGTCAAGGCGTACGAGGTGGTGGCGGTGCGCTACGTCTGATTTGATGTCGCGTTTGCCCTTTTTGGCGGCGGCTCTGTGGTGGGGTAGCCTGAGCAGCATCGGTTTCTTGGTAGTGCCGCTACTTTTCACCCACCTGCCAACGCCAGCGCTGGCTGGTGGCATGGCGGCACGGCTGTTTGCGGCGCAGACCTGGGTGTCGGTCGGGTGCGGCCTGCTTCTGCTCTTGAGTTTTAGATCAAATCGGCCCCTAGTCCCCGTCGCTGTTGCGCAGTCAGCTACTATTTTTATATTGGCCGGGCTCTTGTTGGCGCTCTTGTCCCAGTTCGCCGTGGCACCGCGCATTGTGGCGCGCGAGAATCTGCGCCTCTGGCATAGCGTGGGCAGTGCCATGTTTGCGTTGCAGTGGTTGTGCGCCGGGGTGACGCTGTGGAAGCTGACGCCGCAGCGCTCCTGATAGGCGTCTTGAAATGTTGGGGACAGCGCTTGCGACAGCCAACATCCCGTTTCAAGTTGGGGACAGAGCTTGTCGCTTCGCGTAACGGCGGTTTGTCCCGCAAGGTTTCAGGATTGACTGCGCTTCTTGATGCTTATCTGTTTGGGTTTGGAGCGTTTCACCTGGCCGCCTGATGTCAGGCGCTGGTTGCCTAACACGCGCAGGGTTTTGACTTCGGGGCGCTGGCCGCCGCGTTTGCTGTATTTGAGGACCTTGAAGTCGCGCGGGCCGGGCAGGCGGTCGGCGTCGGCGGTTTTTTCGCGCTCCGGCAAAGGGCGCCAGAGCACCAGCAGCTTGCCGATATGTTGAATCGGCGCGGCGCCCAGTTCGTCGGCCAGGGTTTGAAACATGGTTTCGCGCGTGGGGCGGTCATCCGAGAAGATGCGCACCTTGATCAGGCCGTGGGCGTTCAGCGCGGCATCGGTTTCCTTCTTGACAGCTGGGCTGAGCCCGTCGCCGCCGACCATCACGACCGGGTCAAGATGGTGCGCCAAGGCGCGGTACTCTTTGCGCTGGGCAGGGGTCAATTGAATTTGAGGCATGGCCGTATTATCGGCGACTGGAATCAAAATGAAAGTCAAAAGCAAGAGCAACAAAGTCAACAAGGCCTGGTTGAATGACCATGTCAATGACACCTATGTCAAACTGGCCCAGCTGGAAGACTACCGCGCCCGCGCCGCCTACAAGCTCAAGGAAATTGACGAGACCCTGCATTTGATTCAGCCGGGTCAACTGGTGGTCGATCTGGGTTCGGCGCCGGGTGCCTGGAGTCAGTATGTGGGCCGCAAGCTCTCGCTTAGAAAGGCAGGCGGCGGCGCGGCAGCGGCGGGCGAACGCATCGGCAGCATCATTGCGCTCGATGTGTTGCCGATGGAGCCGGTGCCAGGGGTGGTCTTCCTGCAAGGCGATTTTCGCGAGGCAACGGTGTTGCAGCGGCTGGTCAATGCGATGAACGGCCGTCAGGCCGATCTGGTGGTATCGGACATGGCGCCCAACCTGTCGGGCATTGCGTCGGTGGATGCGGCCAACATTGAGCAACTGGTCGAACTGGCCGTTGAATTCAGTCAGCGCTACATGCAGCCGCAGGGTACCCTGGTCGCCAAAGTCTTTCATGGTGCTGCTTACGATCCCCTGGTCAGGCGCTTCAAGCAAGCCTTCCGCGTGGTCAAGCCGATCAAACCCAAGGCCTCGCGTGACAAGTCGGCGGAAACCTTTTTGGTCGGCCTGGGTTTGAAGCCAATCTGAATCCCGTGCCCGGCTTGTGGCCGAAAACTTGAAAACCCGGCCAGCACCGTCTTGAAACGCCTAAAATGGGGCCCAAGTACACCTCGTCTTCTTATCTGCTCACCCTTTGGAGTTCGCTTGAATAATCAGTGGTTCTCAAAAATTGCCGTCTGGATGGTCATTGCACTGGTGCTTTTCACGGTCTTCAAACAGTTCGATACGCGCGGTCCCAGTGGTGCGGGCAGTCTGGGTTATTCCGATTTTCTGGAAGAAGTTCGTGGCAAGCGCATCAAGAGCGCCGTCATCCAGGAAGGCCAGGGCGGCACGGAAATCATTGCCGTCACCACCGATGATCGCAAAGTCAAGACCACGGCCACCTACCTCGACCGCGGTCTGGTCGGCGACCTGATCGCCAACGGCGTCAAGTTCGATGTCAAGCCGCGCGAGGAAGGCTCTTTGCTGATGACGCTGCTGGTCAGTTGGGGGCCCATGCTGCTGTTGATTGGCGTCTGGGTTTATTTCATGCGCCAAATGCAGGGCGGCGGCAAGGGCGGTGCCTTCAGTTTTGGCAAGAGCAAGGCGCGCATGCTCGATGAAAACACCAACCAGGTGACATTTAACGACGTTGCCGGTTGCGATGAGGCCAAGGAAGAAGTCAAGGAGGTGGTGGATTTTCTGAAAGACCCGCAACGCTTCCAGAAGCTTGGCGGTCGCATCCCGCGCGGCCTGCTGCTGATTGGCCCACCGGGCACCGGCAAAACCCTGCTGGCCAAGGGCATTGCAGGCGAGGCCAAAGTGCCTTTCTTTTCGATTTCGGGCTCCGACTTTGTTGAAATGTTCGTCGGCGTCGGTGCCTCGCGGGTGCGCGACATGTTTGACAATGCCAAGAAAAACGCGCCATGCATCATCTTCATCGACGAAATCGATGCGGTCGGGCGCCAGCGCGGTGCCGGTCTGGGCGGTGGCAACGACGAGCGCGAGCAGACTCTGAACCAGATGCTGGTCGAGATGGACGGCTTCGAGACCAACGTCGGCGTCATCGTGGTGGCGGCCACTAACCGCCCCGACATTCTGGACTCCGCGCTGTTGCGCCCGGGACGCTTTGACCGCCAGGTGTATGTGTCCTTGCCCGATATTCGCGGTCGTGAACAGATTCTCAATGTGCATATGCGCAAGGTGCCGCTGGGCCAGGACGTCAACGCGGCGGTGATCGCACGCGGCACGCCGGGCATGTCGGGCGCTGACCTGGCCAACCTGTGCAACGAAGCCGCGCTGATGGCGGCGCGGCGCAATGCGCGCACGGTGGAGATGGTGGACTTTGAAAAAGCCAAAGACAAGATTTTGATGGGGCCGGAGCGCAAGAGCATGGTGATGCCCGAGAGCGAGCGCAAGAACACGGCCTATCACGAGTCGGGCCACGCGCTGATCGGCAAACTGCTGGCCAAATGCGACCCGGTGCACAAGGTCACGATCATCCCGCGCGGTCGCGCCCTGGGCGTCACCATGAGCCTGCCCGCGCAGGACCGCTACAGCTACGACAGCGAGTACATGTTGCACCAGATCAGCATGTTGTTTGGCGGTCGCATCGCCGAAGAAGTCTTCATGAACCAGATGACCACCGGCGCCAGCAACGATTTCGAGCGTGCCACCCACATTGCGCGCGACATGGTCACGCGCTACGGCATGACCGACGCCCTGGGCCCGATGGTTTATGCCGAGAACGAGGGCGAGGTCTTCCTGGGTCGTTCCGTCACCAAGACCACCACCATGAGTGAAGAGACGATGCAGAAGGTGGACGCCGAGGTGCGACGCATCATCGACCAGCAATACGCCCAGGCGCGCAAGCTCATCGAGGACAACCGCGACAAGATGCACACCATGGCCAAAGCCCTGCTCGAGTGGGAAACCATCGACAGCGAACAGATCGACGACATCATGGCCGGCAAGCAGCCGCGCCCCCCCAAAGACTGGACGCCGCGCGTGCCCACAGCGGGCGGTGACGGCGGCAGCGGCGGAGCGCCTGCCGTGAAGCCCGATCCGGCCCCCTCGGTGGCCTGAGTTTTGTCATGCCGGACTCGATCCGGCATCCAGTGTCCGCAAGCACTGGATTGCGGAGCGGGTCCACAATGACAAGTACGAATAGCTGCCATATCGGCAATTCCCGCTTTCCAGTTTCTCTATGCAGTGGCAAACGGCCCGCTTCCAGATTGATTTGACCCGCCCGCAGGTGATGGGCATTGTCAATATCACACCGGACTCCTTTTCGGATGGGGGCCGGTTTGCCTCACCTGAGGCGGCCTTGCGGCACTGCGAAAGGCTGCTGCAAGAAGGTGCCGATCTGCTCGACATCGGGGCTGAATCATCGCGCCCCGGTGCCACGCCCTTGCCGCTGGAAGTCGAGTTGACCCGTATCCTTCCGGTGCTGCGCGAGGCGGTCAAATTGGGTGTGCCGATTTCGGTCGATAGCTACAAGCCGCAGGTTATGCAGGCCGTGCTCGATCTGGGCGCTGACATCATCAACGACATCTGGGCGCTGCGCTGGCGGCCAGCACAGGGTGTGCCAAATGGCCAGCAGGTCATCGCCCGTCACCCGAGTTGTGGCGTCTGCCTGATGCACATGCAGGGCGAGCCGCTGACCATGCAGGTGGCGCCGATGGCAGGCGATGTGGTACCCAAGGTGCTATTTTTCTGGAAGCACGTTACGCAGGAACTGCTTGCGCTAGGGGTTAAAAGTGATCGTATGGTGGTGGACCCCGGCATCGGTTTTGGCAAGACCGTGGCACAGAACTTTGCCCTGCTGGCGCGCCAGCGCGAATTGCTTGAGGCGGGTTTTCCGCTGCTGGTGGGTTGGTCACGAAAATCGTCACTGGCCGCCGTGGCGGCTTGCTCGGTGACACCGGTCGCCAGCGCCTGCGGCGCGGATCGTCTGGCACCCAGCATCGCCGCTGCCATGCTGGCGGTGCAGCGTGGTGCCCGCATCGTGCGCGTGCATGACGTGCGCCAGACGGTGCAGGCGTTAGAGATTCTTGATGCTATAAACTAGATCACTGTTCGCGCAATCGATAGAAGGGCTGGAACGCAAAATGACAAGAAAATATTTTGGCACAGACGGCATTCGCGGCACCGTCGGGCAGGCCCCCATAACGCCTGATTTTGTGTTGCGTCTGGCACATGCGGTGGGCCGCGTGCTCAAGCGATCAGAGACCCGGCCGACCGTGCTCATTGGCAAGGACACGCGCATCTCGGGCTACATGCTTGAGAGTGCGCTGGAGAGCGGCTTTAATTCGGTCGGTGTGGATGTCGTTCTGCTGGGCCCCTTGCCGACGCCGGGTGTGGCCTACCTGACGCGGGCGCAGCGTGCGTCGCTGGGCGTGGTCATCAGTGCCAGCCACAATCCGTTTGCCGACAACGGCATCAAATTCTTTAGCGCGCAAGGCAGCAAACTGTCCGACGCCTGGGAGCTCGACGTTGAGGCCGCACTCGATGAGGCGCCGGTCTGGGCCGACTCGGCCAGCTTGGGCAAGACGCGGCGCCTGGACGATGCCGCCGGTCGTTACATCGAGTTCTGCAAGAGCACTTTTGCCAACGACCTGACGCTCAAAGGCATCAAGATTGTGGTCGATGCCGCGCACGGTGCGGCCTACCAGGTGGCGCCCAAGGTGTTCCACGAACTGGGCGCGGAAGTCGTAGCGATTGGCTGCGCACCCGATGGGCTCAATATCAACCACGAGGTGGGTGCCACGCATCCGCAGGCCCTTATGGAGGCGGTCCGGCGGCACCAGGCCGACTTCGGCGTGGCGTTGGACGGGGACGCCGACCGCTTGCAATTGATTGACGCGAGTGGCCGCTTGTACAACGGCGACGAACTGCTTTACCTGCTCGCCGACGAACGGCTCGGGCGCGACGAGTCGGTGCCCGGCGTGGTGGGCACCTTGATGACAAATATGGCCGTGGAGCTGGCGCTCAAGGCGCGTGGCGTCAAGTTTGTGCGTGCCAAGGTGGGCGACCGCTACGTGCTCGAAGAGCTTGAGCGCCACCAGTGGCTGCTCGGCGGCGAGGGCTCTGGACACTTGCTCGCACTGGACAAGCACACCACCGGCGATGGACTCATTTCGGCCTTGCAAGTGTTGCAGGCCTGCGTGCGTAGCGGCAAGACCCTGGCCGAGTTGATGGCACCGGTCACCCTGTTTCCGCAGACCCTGATCAATGTGCGCATGCAGAGAGGCCAAGACTGGCAAGAAAACACCCGGCTGATGAGCGAGAGCCGGGCCGTCGAGGCCGAGCTGGGTGCCGCGGGTCGCTTGCTGATTCGTGCCAGCGGGACCGAACCCGTGCTGCGCGTCATGGTCGAGGCACGCGATGCGGCCCAGGCGCTGTCTTGCGCCCAGCGCATTTCCCATGCCCTGAGCGCCTGACATGCTTGCACCCTCCCAAGTGCGCGTTTGCCGCGCCGACTACAGCAACCCGGTTCACGCGGCAGCGCTGGTGAGCCTGCTCGACGCTTATGCGCGCGACCCGATGGGTGGCGGCACGCCTTTGAGTGAGTTTGCCCGTACCCATTTGGTGCGTGAGCTGGCCGCGCGCGCGCAGGCCTTTAGCGTGCTGGCTTTCATGCGCCGGGATGATGGGGCGGACGAGTTGCCCATCGGCCTGGTCAATTGCATCGAGGGTTTTTCCACCTTTGCCTGCCGTGCGCTGGTCAATGTGCACGACCTTGCGGTGTTGCCCGCTTACCGGGGTCAGCGGGTGGCCGAGCAAATGCTCACGCTGGTCGAGCTGCTGGCGCGCGAGCGCGGTGCCTGCAAGCTGACACTGGAGGTGCTGGCCGGCAACGCGGGTGCCCTCAAGCTTTACCAGCGCGTCGGATTTGAAAGCTACCAACTCGACCCGGCACTGGGCGATGCCCGGTTTTTGCAAAAGTCGCTAGGCTGAGCGCGTCCAACGCGCTACACGTGCAGCAGGGTGCGTTCGCCGTCGGCGTGCCGCAGCCGAAGCGCCAGCGTACGCGAGATGGCGGTAACCAACAGCAGGGCCAGTTTTTTGTGCTCTTCGGCGAGTTGCCTGAACTGATCAATTGACAGCACGTACAAATCAAGATCCGTGTGTGCGACAGCGCTTTCGCTGCGCGCGCGATCATCAAGAAAAGCCATGCCACCAAAAAAGTCGCCGCGCCCAAAGGTGGCGATATGGTGCAACTGCCGACTGCCGCCGATGGGTGCCAGGATGCGCGCGGCACCGCGTCGGATCAGGAACAATTCCTGCGCCTGATCGCCCACGTTGTAAATGCTCTGGCCGGCTTTGACCGAGCGCAGCTTCATGCGTCCTTCCAGGTCGGCCAGCGTTTCATCCTTGCGCCCTTGGAACAGCTCCATTTCCTGCAATTGCAGCGGCATCTCTTTGCTGACGGTTTGCACCGTGTCGCCCACCAGCCGGTCCTCGACCCACTCGATCGCGTTTTCAAGAGTCTGGAAAACCTGCACGGCGTTGCTGCCGTCAATCAGTCCAGTTTGCTTTAAAAACTCCACCAAATTTCGCCCATTGGGCAGTTGTTCGCGAACATGGCTCAGCAAGAGCGCCACGCCGCGCTCGCGCGCCATATCGCGCACCAGGTTGAGCATGTGGGCGGCCGTGATGTCCACGGCCTGAACCCAGCGCAGATCCAGAATCATGTAATCGCGCGTCTTGATTTCCGGCTCCAGCGCCGAATAGAGTTCGTACGTGGTGCCAAAGAACAGACTGCCCTGAAGCTCAAAAATGACGGCCTTTTCACCCTGTTGCGCCAACAGGCGCATCTCGGCCTCGGGGCGTACCCAGGTGGAGGAGCGCTGGCTGACAAAGGTCTTGTGGCGCACCACCGAGCCGCCCACCTGTTCGCGCACAAACAGCAGGATGGAGAGCGCGACACCGGCCGCAGAAGCGGCGATCAGCCCGACCATCAGCGCCACGCCGATGACCACCGCGACCACGGCAAAATCCACCACGGTGGCGCGTGACTGCAGAAAACGCAGCGGCTCGGTGTCGATCATGCGCAGGCCGACCACGATCAAAATACCCGCCAGCGTGGCAATCGGGATCCAGGCAATAAAGCTGTTCAGTGCCAGCGCGGCGACCACCACCAAGACCCCTTCCACGATACCCGAAACGCGGGTTTTGGCACCGCTGGAGAGGTTGACCATGCTGGCGCCCATGGTGCCAGCACCCGGAATGCCCCCGATGGCCGAGGCCGTGACATTGGCCAGACCCTGCGCCAACAGTTCACGGTTGGGTTCGTGACGTGTACGCGTCATCTGGTCCATCACGACGCAGGTTTTCAGCGTGTCGATGGATAGCAGCGCCGCCAGTGTCAGCGCGCTGCCAAACAGGCCTGCGATTTGCGCCACTTTCAATTCGCCGATTTGTTGCCAGCGCCCGATCATCATGTCGAGATAGCCTTCGCCAGAGCCGCCCAGTGCCCCCAGCACCAGTTTATTCTGGCTCAGAGTCAGCATGCTGGCGTCGCTGCTGGCCAGCGCCAGATAAGCCGCCCCGCCGGCCATGATGGCCAGAATGGTGGCGGGCACCGCTTTCGTCAACTTGGGTGCCAGCAAGGCGACTGCGGCAGTTGTCAAACCGATCACCATGCTGCGCCAATCCCATGCCTGCGTGGCCAGTAGCGCTCTCCACCAGACGCTATTTTGGGGCAGGCCCAGGAAGCCAGGAATCTGGCTGCCAATGACGATCAGCCCGACGCCGCTCAAATAGCCGCTGACCACCGTATAGGGGATGTAGCGGATGAGCCGTCCGACGCCGAGAAAGCCGATCAAAATCTGAATCATGCCGGTCAGGATTCCCATGACGCAGAGCAGCAACACGATGCTCGACGGTGCGACACCTTGCTGCACCAGTTCGATGGCAAAGGCCGACAGGACGGCCGCCGCCGGGGCGCAGGGGGCGCTGATGAGCCGATCCGTGCCGCCAAAAGTGGGGGCAATCAGGCCCAGCGCGGCGGCACCGAGAATACCGGCCAGAGCGCCAAATACCGCGTACTGCGGACTGATGGCGGAATAGACCGTGACGCCAAAGGCCACGGCCGCAGGCAAGGCCACCAGCATGGACGCCAGTCCGCCCCAGAAGTCGCCCGCCACCTTGAATCGGGCCGCCAGCGCTGGCATGAAATTCATGTCTGTTTTTGCTTCATGGCGGCTTCAACCTGGTGACACAGCGTGCGCAGGATCTTGATGCGGGCAAAGTTCTTGTCGTTGGCTTCAACCAGCGTCCAGGGGGCGCTCTGGGTACTGGTGCGGTCCACCATATCGCACACGGCGCGTTCGTATTCACTCCACTTGCTGCGGTTGCGCCAGTCCTCCTCGGTGATCTTGAAGCGCTTGAACCCGATCTCTTCGCGCTCCTTGAAGCGTTTGAGTTGTTCCTCCTGGCTGATGCTGAGCCAGAATTTGACGAGCACGATGTTGTGGCGCACCAGTTGCGCTTCAAAGTCGTTGATCTCGCCGTAGGCGCGCATCCAGTCGGCCTCGGTGCAAAAATCTTCAACGCGCTCGACCAGCACACGTCCGTACCAGGATCGATCAAAAATGGCCACGCGCGCGCGCCGAGGAATGTGCCGCCAAAAACGCCACAGATAGGGCTGGGCACGCTCTTCTTCGGTCGGCGCTGCGACCGGAATCACATCGTAAAAGCGCGCATCAAGGGCACTGGTGATGCGCCGGATGGCGCCGCCCTTGCCGGCCGCATCGTTGCCCTCAAACATGGCAATCACCGTGATGGTCTTGAACTTTTCGTGGCGTGTCAACAGCGCGAGCTTGCCCTGGTATTTTTCGAGTTCGACCTGGAACGACTTTTTGTCCAGCTTTTGTTCCAGATCGAGCGTCTTGAGAATGTCCAGGTTGTCAATCGAGGCCAGCAGCGGCGGCGCATGGACTGGCGGCGCTGTGCCATCCACCTGGCTGAGCCGCTTGCGAATCGAGTCCAGAATCACCCGACCCACCGTCAGGCCGCGATAACGCGGGTCGTAACCCTCAACAATCGTCCAGGGTGCCTCGGCCGTGCTGGTGTGGCGAATGACGTTTTCATGCACGCCGCGGAACTTGTCGTAGAGCGCAAAGTGTTCCCAGTCGCGCTCATTCACGCGCCAGCGCGTTTTGGGGTCCTTTTCCAGTGATTTGAGGCGCTTTTCCTGTTTGTCCTTGGACAAATGCAGCCAGAACTTGAGCACCAGCGCGCCTTCATCGACGAGCATGCGCTCCAGCCGCTTGGCGCGTTCCAGGCTTTGGTCCAGGTCAGCCTTCTTGGTCTGACCCATCACATTGTTCAAGATCGGCCAGGTGTACCAGGAACCCAGAAAGATGCCGGTCTTGCCCTTGGGCGGCAGCGCGCGCCAGAAGCGCCACATCATGGGGCGGTCAAGTTCCTCGTCGGAAGGCTCGCCCATGCCGTGGGTTTGCAAGTGGCGTGGATCCATCCATTCATTGAGCAGGTTGACGGTCTCGCCGCGTCCGGCACCATCCAGACCGCTGATCAGGATGAGCACCGGGAATTTGGCCTGCGCGGCCAGCTCCATCTGCGCCTGCAGCAAATCTTCGCGCAGTTTGGGCACCTCTGCGTCGTAGGTGGCTTTGTCAATTTTGTGACCGAGTTCGGCGGATTCAAACATGATGGGTTGGCTCCTTGGCAGGGCATCGATGCGGCTGGCATCAATCTGCAATCCTAATGCAATCCGGCGCGGGCGGTCTCATTGATCATATGGCGGTCGGTGCACAATAGATGATATTGTCACAAAACGGTCATCAAGTCGGGCAACAATCGTCGCTCGGTTGGCACTGCCGGGCCAGTAGCGGATCGGGGTCACGAAATTCATTGTTGGGTCAGATCAAAATTGAAGAAATTACCACCAAGCGTGACGTTGCTGGATCGCGATCACAGCATTCTTTCCTTCAACGAGCGCGTCCTGAGCTGGGCCAACCGGCCGGACGTTCCATTGCTCGAGCGCCTGCGTTACCTGTGCATCGTGTCCTCCAATCTGGACGAGTTTTTCGAGGTTCGAGCCGAGCCGCATCTGGTGGCAAACCAGCACCAGGATCAGCAAGGGCTGTACACGGTTGAATCGTTCGAGCGGCTCGCGCACGCGGCACATGCGTTGGTGGCCCGTCAGTACGCGCTCTACAACGACGAGTTGACGCCCGCGCTAGCCGGGCAGGGTATCCGGATCGTTTCTCACGGGGAGCGCAACGCAGCACAGCGGCGCTGGGTCCGGCAATACTTTGAGCGCGAAGTGCGCCCGCTGCTGATTCCGGTCGGACTCGATCCCTCGCACCCGTTTCCGCAAGTTGCCAACAAGTCCCTTAATTTCATTGCCCGTCTGGGCGGCCGCGATGCCTTCGGGCGCCATAACGACATTGCGATTGTCAAGGTGCCACGGGTGTTGCCACGCATGATCCGGATGCCGGAAAAAGTCTCGGGTGGGCCTTACTTCTTTGTTTCTTTGTCGAGTGTCATCCGGGCGCATCTGCCAGAATTGTTTCCGGGGCGCGAGGTCGGCCAGTTTTCGCAGTTCCGCGTGACCCGGCATTCCGATCTGGCAGTCGATGAAGACGATGTCCGCAATTTGCGCACCGCCTTGCGCCAGGGACTTGAGTATCGTCAATTTGGCCAAGCGGTGCGACTTGAGGTGTCCTCTGGCTGCTCCGAATATTTGTCCAATTTCCTGCGCGAGCAGTTTGATCTGCCGCTTCAGGCGCTGTACCGCGTTGCGGGGCCGGTGAATCTGGTGCGCCTGACGCAATTGGTCGATCTGGTGGCGCTGCCAAAACTTTGCTTTCCCCCCTATAAGGGCTGCTATCCAAGGCAACTGACGCCGGGTGTTTCGTTTTTTGAACAGCTCAAGCTCGGCGATGTGCTGATTCATCAACCTTTTGAGAGCTTCGCCGCTGTGCTGGCGTTTTTGCGCGAGGCGGTGAACGACCCGCAGGTGCTGGCCATCAAACAGACCATTTACCGCACCGGCAGCGACTCCGAGCTGATGGACCTGCTGCGTGAAGCAGTGCGCCGGGGCAAGGAAGTCACCGTCGTGGTCGAGCTCAAAGCCCGTTTTGACGAGGAAGCCAACATAAACTGGTCAGAGATGCTCGAATCCATTGGCGCACAGGTCTTGTATGGTGTGGTCGGGCTGAAGACGCACGCCAAGATGATGCTCATCACGCGCCGCGAGGGCAGGCAACTCAAGCGTTACGCGCACTTGTCAACCGGCAACTACAACCCCCGAACGGCGCGTTTGTACACCGATTGGGGCCACCTGACGGCGGACGCGGCACTCACGGCGGACGTAGAAAATGTATTTGTGCATTTGGCCAGCCACAGCCGGCTGCCCAAGCTCAACCGGGTCTTGCTGGCGCCTTTTTATTTGCAGCGCCGCCTGCTTGAGCGTATCGCTGAACTGAGTCTGGCGGCGGCGTCTGGCGCGCGCGCGCGCATCGTCGCCAAAATGAACGCCTTAACCGATGAAGCACTGATTCAAGCGCTGATTCAAGCCGGGCAGCAGGGCGTCCAAATTGACCTGATCGTGCGCGGTGCCTGCATGTTGCCAGCACAGTTGCCCGGTGCCACCGACAACATCCGCGTGCGTTGCGTGATTGGGCGCTTTCTGGAACACTCGCGGGTGTTTTATTTTGGTCATGGCGAAGTCGAAGAACTGTACTTGTCGAGTGCCGACTGGATGAATCGCAACATGCTGCGCCGCGTCGAACTGGCCTGGCCGGTCACTGATCCGCTGCAACGTCAGCGCATTATTGATGAGGAACTGGTGGCTTATTTGCATGATGGGCTTGATGCCTGGGATTTGATGCCGGACGGCAGCTATGCCCGGGTCAAGCCGACCTCGCAGCGTACCGCCCACGGGGCGCAAGGCGCCCTGATGGCACGTTATGGCGGTCTGAGTGAGCGCCACGGGGGCTGACATGGATTTGATCTTGTGGCGCCATGCCGAGGCACAGGACTGGGTCGAAAATTGTGACGATCTGGCGCGCCCTTTGACCGAGCGCGGCGAGAAGCAGGCCCGGCGCATGGCGCATTGGCTTGACCGCCAGTTGCCCGACGGCGCTCATATCCTGGTCAGTCCGGCGCGCCGCGCCGAGCAAACTGCCCTGGCGCTGGGACGCAAGTACAAGCTCAAGTCCGGACTTGCACCGGGGGCGAGCGTCGCCACCTTGCTCGCGTTGGCGCAATGGCCGCAGGCCAAAGGCTGCGTGCTGGTGGTGGGGCATCAACCCAGCTTGGGGCAGACCATTGCGCAGTTGATGGGCTTCAGCGCGACCGAGTGTGCCGTGAAAAAAGGGGCCATCTGGTGGCTGCGCCAGCGTCAGCGTGAAGCGCAGGGCCAGACCGTGCTGGTCACGCTGCAGTCACCTGACTTTCTTTAAGGCGTCATGCACGGACTCGATCCGCAGTGGCTGGCGCAGCTTGCCCGCAGCGTCAATCAGCCGCCCCGGCTGCCGCGCGACCCCCTGCTGGTGGGTGACAGTGTCATTGGCTCGGTCGTATCCGATGCGTTTGCTGCCGTCATCGCGCCGCGCGACTTGGCGCTGCGTCATGCCCTGCGCCAGAGTCAGACCGGCAACGGCAAAGTATGGCAAATCGCAGGCCCTGCGACCCCGGTCTTGCAAGATCTGGCCGAGGCCTTGCGTGCTGGCACTTACGGTCGTGTTGCGCAAGAATGGCGCGACGAAGCGCTGGCCGTGTACGACCAGGCCGGAAGGGAAATTGCGCAGGTTGAGCGCGGCGCGGTGCGCGCGCTCGGCATCGCCTGCCAGGGTGTGCACCTGCTGGGTTACGCACCCGATCAAAAGGTCTGGATACAGCAGCGCGCCTGGAATAAATCAAACGACCCGGGACTGTGGGAAACGCTGATGGGGGGCATGGTTGCTGCGGCTGATACGCTTGAGACTGCGTTGGCTCGCGAAACCCTGGAGGAGGCCGGGTTGGCGCTGGCACAGTTGAGCAATTTGCAGCGTGCCCAAGCGTTTACCCTGCGCATGCCCGCCGCTGAGGATCAGGATCTGGGCTATGTGGTCGAGCGCATCGACTGGTTTGAAGCACTGGTTGCGCAAAACCTGATGCCGCTTAACCAGGATGGCGAGGTTGCCCAGTTCAGCCTCGTGGATCAGGTGGAACTGAGGTCAATGCTGCACCAGCAGGCGTTTACGGCAGAAGCGGCAATGATTTTTGCCCTGTCTGGTGGCAGGGCTCTGGGCGACGCAAGCGCACAGTGGCCGGCAGTGTTTAGTCCTCGATAAATCGCAGTGAGCAGGGGGTCTTCTGCCAGGCCACCACTTCCTCGCGCAGCAGGTGGGCGGATTGTGGGAACGCTTGCGTCCAACCGGGTGGGCAAGTCAGGGTGAAGCTGCTCAGGCCGGTGTCTCTATGCAGGCGCAAATCGGTCAGCAAGGGGTCGCGCCGGGCGTGGCACAGGATGACAGCCAGACGCAGACACAACAGCTGCTGCACAAACAACTGGTCCTCAAAATCAGCGTCAAGTTTGCGCAGTTTGCCGCGGTGCCCCAGCACCAGCAAGCTGAGCTTGTGCAGTTCGGGCAGCGAGAAGCCCATGGCATCGGTGTTGTCGAGAATGTAGGCACCGTGCTTGTGATAGTCGCTGTGCGAAATATGGCTGCCAATGTCATGCAGGCGGGCGGCCCAATCGAGTTTGCGCGACGGGCTTGGCGCTGTTGTACTCTGCGCTGCCGCAGCCCGGGTCTGTAACTGGTCAAACAGAAAGTCGGCGACGCGCGCCACGCGCTGACCCTGTTGCGGGTCCGAGCCAAATTTGGTGGCCAGTCGCTGCACGGATGTGGCGCGCACGTCGGTCTGACTCTGGCTTTTGCCCATCAGGCCACACAGCAGGCCATGGCGCAGGCCGCCGGCGGCCTGATGCATCTGGTCGATCTTCAACAAATCAAAAACCGCGCCCAAGATGCTCAAGCCCCCGCCGATGATGGCGCGCCGGTCTTCGCGCATGCCGATCAGGTGCAGTCGATCCGCACTTTGCGCGCTGATCAGCTTGTCCTGCAGCCATTCCAGCCCGACGCGGTCAACCCGGCCCGCCGGCCAGCCGGCCGCCGTCAGCACGTCGCAGACCGCACTGATGGTGCCGGCCGAACCATAGGCGGCGTCCCAGTCCTCGCGTCGATAGGCGTTCAGGGCTTCATCGAGCACTGCCTTGGCAGCAATCCCGGCCATTTCAAATGCGCGCGGTTTGAACTGGCCGTCTGGAAAATAGCGGGTGGACCAGGCGATGCTGCCCAAGCGGTAAGACTCCATCGTGGCGGGCACCAGGTCCTGGCCCAGAATCAGTTCGGTCGAGCGCCCACCAATGTCAACCACCAGGCGGCGTTCACCTTTTTGCGGCAGCGCCTGTGCCACACCCTGGTAAATCAGGCGGGCCTCTTCACGCCCCGAGATCACCTCGATCGGGAAACCCAGCAGGGCCGTGCCCTGCGTCAGAAACTCCTCGCGGTTACGCGCTTCGCGCAAGGTTTGCGTGGCAACCGCGCGCACTTCGCAATCCTTAAAATCCGCCAGACGCTCGCCAAAACGGGCCAGGCAATCCCAGCCGCGTTGCAAGGCATCGGGCGACAAATTGCGATCCGCATCCAGGCCAGCACCCTGACGCACGGTTTCCTTGAGATACTCGGTGCGGTAATACTGACCATGTTCGATCCGGCCAATTTCAAGCCGAAAGCTGTTCGAGCCCAGATCCACGGCAGCCAGGCGGTCTCCATCTTGCATAAGGTATTTTTCCGATCAGCGCATTTGCTGCAAGTTCGCAGTGTAATGGAGCCTGTGCAGACGAAACTGAAAGCCGATGTCATGGAGCGCCACGCTTGAGTCCCGAGGATCTGGCCGCCGATTCGCTGGCGGCTTTTGATCAGCTGATGGTGGCCACGCCGGGCTTTCAGGCGCGCCCTGGCCAACGCGCCATGGCGCAGCGCATTGCCAGTGCCCTGGCCGGTGCCACGCTGGGCGCTGACCCCGAGCCCGGGCGTGCCATCACGGTGATTCAGGGCGGCACCGGCGTGGGCAAGTCCGCTGCCTATCTTTCCACCACAGTGTCGCAGGCACTCGCGCGCAAGACGCGCGTGCTGATCTCCACCGCCACCGTGGCCTTGCAGGAACAATTGATGCGCAAGGACCTGCCGGCGCTGGCCGCTGCATTGGAGCTGTCTTTTGTCTTCGCGCTGGCCAAGGGGCGCGCTCGCTATGTCTGCCGCTTCAAGCTGGAGCGACTGGCGCTTGGCGGCGCTGAGGGGGAGACTGGCGAACTGTTTGACGACGATGAGGACGCGCCGCCCGCGCGCGAGGCTTTTGCGCGCCAGTTGCAAGGCGACAACCCCGAGCAGCGGCGTTTCAAGCTCTACGTCGCGCTGGCCGCCGGTCTGGCCAGCGGCAAATGGGACGGCGACCGCGACCAGCTCGCCGAGCAGCCCGATGCGCGCGACTGGTCAGCCGTGGCGGCCGAGCGCCACACCTGTACCGCGCGCCATTGCCCGCGCTTTTCCACTTGCTGCTACTACCAGGCCCGCCTGCAATTGACGCAGGCCGATGTCATCGTGGCCAACCATGATCTGGTGCTGGCTTCGGTAGGCAGGAAGACCCTGCCCGATCTCGACAACTGCCTGCTGGTGTTTGACGAAGGGCATCACCTGCCCGCCGTGGCGCTCAAGCAGTTTGCCAGCAGCATGGATTTATCGGCGCTGCGCTGGCTCGACAAATTGCCCAAAGTCCTGCTCGAGGTGAGCGAAAAAATCAACCTGGCGTTGACGCAGGATGTGAGCACGCTGGCGCAGCAGCTCAAAGGCATGTTGCTCGATCTGGGGCGCATGGCAATGGATTTGCTGCAACACGCCAGCAGCGAGCCGGAGGCGACCTATCGCTTCAGTCAGGGCGTCCTGCCTGAGGCCTTGATGGCAGCGCTGGCGCTGATTCAAGCCCACGCGGACGCTCTGTCCGACGCGCTGGAGGCGCTCGGTGCCGAACTCAAGCGACGCGCCCGGGAGGACCCGGCGCAAGGGCTGGGCAGCTCGCTGCTGTACGCCCGGCTCGGTCCCATGGCGCCGCGCCTGGGCAGCGTGCTAACGACCGCCCGGCTGCTGCTGCAGGACGCGGCGCAGCCGCTGGCCAAATGGCTCAAGCTCGACGCCAGCTCGGGGCTGCTGTTGCTGTCGGCGCACGCCTGCCCGATCGTGCCGGGGGACTTGCTGCGCCAAGCGCTCTGGAGCCAGGCGCGCGCGGCCGTCATCACCTCGGCCACGCTCACGAGTTGTGGCAGCTTTGATTATTTTTTGCAGGAAGCCGGGCTGGCTGACAACGCGGACGCATCCACGCTGAAAGTTGCCAGTCCGTTCAACTACGCCGTACAAGGCCGGCTGGTGGTGGTGGAGACCGAGGCCGACCCACGCGATGTGGCGGCTTACACACGCGAGATGGTGACCGAGTTGCTGCGCGACGTCAGTCAGGTCGAGCACGGTGCGCTGGTGCTGTTTACTTCGCGCCTGCAAATGAAAGCGGCGCTGGATGCGCTGGACCGTGGCGACGCGGGCCTGCGCGAGGTGGTCCTGGTGCAAGGCCAGATGGCGCGTGGACGTCTGATTGGAAGCCACCAGGCGCGCGTCGAGGCTGGGCTGCCCTCGGTGATCTTCGGCTTGCAGTCCTATGGTGAAGGGCTGGACCTGCCGGGACGACTGTGCGAGACGGTGTTCATCGCCAAGCTGCCATTCGCCGCGCCGTCCGACCCGGTGCAGGAGGCGCGCGCCGAGTGGCTGCAAAGCGTCGGGCGCGATCCGTTTGCCGAACTGGTGGTGCCCGCCACCGGCATCAAGCTGTTGCAATGGAGCGGGCGCGCCATTCGCAGCGAAGCCGATCATGCCAGCGTCATCTGTTACGACCGGCGCCTGCTGCGCATGGCTTATGGCCAGCGCATGTTGCAAGGCTTGCCGCCTTATGCGCTGTGGCGTCGCGTGGCGGGTGAGCTGATCGCCGTTTGAGTTGAAAATGCTATTGTTTATATAGCTGCCTGCCAAGTTGCTACGGGGGCTGCACCCTTATTTGATACACAAAATCAGGCTCATGTCGGTTCTGCTTCCAGCGTGATTTCATGCGCGAACAAGTCGCTCGCGGTGCGCGCCACCTGGGTCGTATCAAAGTAGGCGTAGGCGCTGACGCCGACCGCACCCAGCAGCGGCACCAGGCGGGATGCGCCTTTGCCGATGACGCGCTGCGTCACCTTGACGCCCAGCGTGCGGGCGGCCGATTGCATAAATCCCAACGAGGCGGTCCGGACCAGGTAGCGCGCACCGACTTGCACCACCACATCGCGAAACAGTTGCGCCGAGACGTGCTTGAACAGGCAGTAGATCATTTGCTCGCGGCCCAGCGTGGCCTGCTTGCCATAAACGGCGGCGATGTCTGACACCAGTTGGGCCTGCAAGCGCCACACCCCCACCAGCTCCGGCAGCACCGTGAGCCAGCCCAGAAAACCCGGCGGCAGCGCCAGCGAGCCGGCCATCAGGCTGGCCTGCCGGGCGGCAGAGCGGCCCAGCGCACGCGCCCGCACCTCGGGTAATTCAACCGGCTGTTCGTTCGACGCCGGGATGCGCAATACCAGCCCCAATATGGCATCGCCCACCTTGTGGCGCAGGTCATGCGGGGCGGGAATGGTTGCAAGCGGGTTATTGGACATGGTGCGGTCAAAAAAAAGGACCCAGCACGATGGCTGGGTCTCAACCCTTTCGGGCCACGCCCAGGGAAGAGAAGCGCGGGGGCTAGGTACCCGTTTCAAATGTAGCGGACCGTGCAGCGCCGCGTCTGCGCGCTAACGCACATAGCGGCTCGCCAGGCTTCGCAGGGGTCGTTGGGCTTCTTTGCAGCGCTTGCGATCTGGATGGCTTGTTGGCGTGTCTATAAGCCTGGTTCGACTTGACCTGGGCGGGGCGAAAGCCGCTTCAGGCCCTGCCTTGCCAGCGGAGTGGCGCGCGGGCATGGTGAAGAACGGCCAAAACTGCAATCAGGCTGCGGCTTGGAATATAGAAAATGCCGTAAGGAAAGCGCTTCAATATCGCCCTGCGTGTGGTGTTGCGCACCACCGGGAATTGCAGCGGGTTTGACTCGATTTGGGCCAGTTTTTAATCCACGGCCTGCATGAATTCCGTGCCCAGGCCAGGCTGCTGATGTTGGTACCAATTGAAGGTATCACGCAAGTCGGCTACGGCCGCTTGCCGCAAAACGATGCGCTCGGTCATCACGACTGCAGTATTTGCGACTTGACAACGCTCCAAGGGGTGCCGTCTTGCGGATGGGCAAGGTAATCGGCATAGCGGGCATCAAGTTCCAACGCCTGGCTTGGGGTGATTGTGATCTGCTCCGAATGGTCAGCGACGCTGTCCCAAATGGCAGCGGCAATGCGCAATCGCTCACCTGGCGGGAGCTTGAATACATCATTCAAATTGAGACTAGTCATGGCTGAAAGATAGCACATCCTGTCGTTAATTGTTAACTTTTTCTGATCGCGCCAGATTCAGCGCCAGCAGGCGCTTCAATATTTCCTCATTGGCCATGTCCGGGGCGTAGTCGGTCCAGCCATAGGCGGCGGCCACTGCGGCGTCGAGTTGGCTGTGCGCCATGGCGAGCCACGCGGGCCGGGCGTTGTACAGATTGGTGAGCGTGCGTTTTTGCAGCGCCTTGAGGTCCGTCTCGCTGATGCCGGGTTTGGGTTCGATGCGGTCGGGGTAGGGCGATTGTGTCCAGCCCCAGCGGCGTGACTTCGGGCACCTTGTGCGTCCACTCGGGTGGGTTGAGCCAGGCTTCTCTGAGGTCGTTGAGTTTCTTTGCGGCGGTTGCGATCCGGATGGCTTGCTGGCGTGTCACCTGCTGGTGCGCGGACGGCGGGGCTGAATCGAAGCCTTGGCGTGCAACTGCGCCAGGGAATTTTTGCTTCGATACCAATTTTGCAGACACTCGCCTATTTATAGCAGCTTGTACTTGCTGTACCTGGGCTAGAGGCCTATTTTGTCCCGAAATATCGGCAGGAATCAGCGCGCCGTCTGGCAGAGTTTCGGTGCGCTGGTGGGCAGTGTCGGCCGGGGTCAGGCCGGCGGGGAAGGGGAAGGTTTCGAAGCAGGTAGTGGGGGTGTAGCGTGGCCGATCTTCCAGCGAGGTGCCCATGCGCAGCGACCAGAGTTCGTGGAAGCGGCTGTGCAGGATGCCGAAGGTGGTGTCGTCGGCACGGGTGATGGCGACAACAGCACTGTCTGGCAGAACCGACTTGTCAAACCATGCAAACACCCGGTGTTTCGAAACTCGCGGGGTCAGGATCTGGCGGGTGATTTCCTTCAACTCGATTTTCAATGCGGGGCGTGGGTCACCGTGAGACCACCAGTGCAAGCGATGCCAGTCGCGCCTCGTTCTGCGCGGGTTGGTTTGACGTTAATCGCTCACATGCGCAAAGGGCGTTTCGAATAGGGCTGCATCGGACTCGGTCATCTTGTCAAAATCGATGACCCAGCTATCGGTAGGGCGTCGCGTCACATCTGACGCCATTAGCCCACGGACGCAACACCAGAGCGTTCGACTTGCCGTGTGGGTTAGGTTGCTTCAACCAGCTTCGCGCGACTTCACCAGCAATGTCGAAAGGCCCATTCTTTTGGGTACCAATGAAGCACGCATTGGCGTTATCCGTCAACCTGCAGCGCTGGTCAGATCACTCGTCCTGGTCGGCATCCTGTGGACTCAAATCGGCTGCGATGGCCAGTACGGTACTGCCGTCGAGCCTGGCGTTTCTGCGTCGCTTGGCCAAAGGCCACCAGTGACACGCGCACCGCAGCGCCTTCGTTGACCCAACCCTCGTCGCTCCACGCTTCATAGATGCGTGTGGTCTTGCAGATCGCATCGAGCACCTTGCGGTTGTCGCCACCGCGAATCGAGTTAGTGGCGACCAAACCGGCCGCACTCAATCCATTGGTTTCAATCGCTCTTCGCGCCTTCTCAAACCAGTAGCACACCAGGTCGGCACCGCCGGGCACGCGACCCTCGTAGATTTTGCGTAGAGCTGCGGTGTAGTCGTCGCCCAATTCGGCACCATTTTCCTGTCTCCCAAAAACGGCGGATTGCCAATCACCACATTGGCTTTGGGCCAGGTGGCTTCGACGACTTGTGTCTCACAGGCGGCACCGGAAAGCGGGGTCAGAGCCGAATTTCGAATGAGAATGGCAGCCTTCTGGGAGGTGTTGCGCATGAATTCGGATCTGACCCCGCTTTCTTCGGCGGCACTTTTGGCGCCGCGCACACCCAAGTCGTTCAGGTGTGCGGGTGGTGCGGAGGACGGGCGCGATTTCGGGACCGAAGGGCCATGAGCGCCCGGCGTCTGCGCCGCCCGCGCGCCGGGTTCAAAAAAAGAAAGCAGCGCATCGCGGCACTCAATGTGCTCCAGTGGCTCCAGCACCGGGTTGCGTTTGAACTCGTAGCCGTGCGCCATGCGCCATTGCAACTCGCCAATCCAGACCGTGACGCGCGCCAGCTCGGCGGCGTATTCGTTGAGCTCAATGCCCAGCACGTTATGCGGCCCGGTCACCAGATCGGCCTCGCGGTCCAGTCCCAGGGTTGCGGCTTCCAGGTGGCTGCGGTGCTCGATGTCTTTCAAAGCCTTGAGCCCGAGAAACAAAAAGTTGCCGCTGCCACAGGCCGGGTCCAGCACACGGTAGTTCTTCAGGTAGTCCAGCCACTCGACGAAACGGGCTTTGGCGGCGCGGTAATGTTTATCACTTTTCCTGGTGCTTTTGGCCTGCAGCCCCCGTATGGTATGCGCAACCAGCTCCCATTTTTGCAGCAATGGTCGCTCCACCACCGGCTCGACGATGCGCAGGATGGTGGCCGGATCGGTGTAATGGGCACCGAGCTGGCTGCGCTTGTCCGGGTCCAGGCCGCGCTCGAAAAGCGTGCCGAAGATGGAAACGTCGATGGCGCTCCAGTTCAGGGCGGCGGCATTGCGCAGCTCGGTCATATCGAGAATGGTCAGCTGCGGCACCTCGATCTTCTTGAACAGGCCGCCGTTGAACCAGGGGATGTCGTCATTGCCGTACAAGCCGCCATCGCGCATGACGGTAAACAGATTGTTCAGGCCGGTCGCGAGCTTCTCGCTGGTAAGGCTCTTGTTGTTCACCAGGCTCTCAAACATGCGACCCGGCAGCAGCCCGACGTCTTCGGCGAAGAAGCAAAACAGGCATTGCGTGAGAAAGTGCGCGACTTTGTCTGGCCCCATTTCCTGGTTGCGTCGGCGCAAGCCCTCGGCCAAAGTAGAAAAACTCCGGGCGGCGGCCTCGGTGATGTCACGGCTGGTCTTTTTGGGTCGGAAGCTCTCGGGATCGAGCCAGATGCGGCGCAGCAGCGCCTGCTTCTCAGGCTTGTCCAGCTCTTGCAGCAACACCGTGTGCGTCTCGGACGGATGGCCGTTGAACTGGGTATGAATGCGAATGGTCAGGCGGTCGCAGACCACGAGCAAAGGTGGGTTGGCAAGTGCCAGGCTGTAGCTCAGGAGCTGCTTGAGGGCGCTGTCGAGATTCTTGCCGGGGGCCTTGTTCTCCCAGGCAAAGTGATCGCGCTTGAAAACGTCGGCGTAACCGCGTGCCTCGCCCAGCACCAGCGTGTCCTGTTCAAAAATGTAGTCGCCCTGACTGCCTGGCGTGGGGACGCTCAGGAGTTCACACAGATTCATGAAGTGCGGCTGCGCACCCTGACGCTCATTGAGATCAAACGCGGGGCCGCCGGGACCCCATTTGGCGATGAATTCTTGGGGCGTCATGCGGTCGGCGGCTGTTTCGGTGCAGTCAAGTCGCGACACACGACCGCCAGCTTGTTGCCATCAGGGTCGCGCACATAGGCGGCGTAGAAGTTGGCGCCATATTGCGGGCGCAGGCCCGGCGCGCCTTCCGAGCTGCCGCCGTGGTTCAGCGCCGTTGCGTGAAACTGCTCAACTTGCTGCCAGCTCGTGGCGCGCAAGGCGACCATCGTGCCGTTGCCTGCGGTGCTGCGCTGCCCGTCAAAGGGCGCGCCGACCCACAACGACAGCTCATCGGGCGCGGCCTCATCGGTGTAGCGGCCCCAGCCGAAGCGGCCGGCCGGGTCGGAAGGATCGGGCGTGTAGCAGCGCGCAATGCCGAGCACGCCCAACGTGGCGTCATAGAAGCGGGCAGCGCGCTCGCTGTCGCTGGCGCCGAGGCAGATGTAGCTGAACATGGGGTGCATCCTGGTGGGTCAAGTGGCGGGGGTGGTGCCTAATTTCTTCAGATGGTACAGCGCTTCGAGCGCCTCGCGCGGGCTCAGGTTATCAGGATTTATGGCCGCCATCGCCGTCTCTAGGGCGCTTGCAGCTACTACTTCAATAGCGGCTGGCGGCGCAAACAAATCCACCTGGGCCTGGTGCAGCGTGGCCTGTGCCTCCAGCGCCGCCAGCGTCTGACGCGCCTGGTTGAGCACGGCGGCGGGTATGCCGGCCAGACGCGCGACCTGAATGCCGTAGCTTTTGCTGGCCGGGCCGCCCTGGAGCTCGTGCAAAAAGACAATGTCGCGGCCGGCCTCGATTGCGCTGACATGCACATTGATGGCGGCGTGGTGCGTCGCCGGAAACTCGGTCAGCTCAAAGTAGTGCGTGGCAAACAGTGTGTAGGCCTGGGTTTTGTCGTGCAACTGGCTGGCGATGGCGCTGGCCAGCGCCAGCCCGTCAAAAGTGCTGGTGCCGCGACCGATTTCATCCATCAGCACCAGCGACTGCGGCGTGGCGGCGTGCAGGATTTGCGCCGCTTCGAGCATCTCCAGCATGAAGGTGGACTGGGCGTTGGCCAGGTCATCGGCGGCGCCGATGCGGGTGTGGATGGCATCAATCGGCCCGAGACGGCAGGCCGCTGCTGGTACGTAACTGCCCATGCTGGCCAGCAGCACGATCAGCGCGACCTGACGCATGTAAGTGGATTTGCCGCCCATGTTGGGGCCGGTGATGATCTGCATGCGCTGCTTGGGTCCCATGTGTGTGTCATTGGCGATGAAGGCACCTGAGCTGGCCTGCGCCAGGCGCGCCTGCACGACAGGATGGCGACCCTGCGTGATCTCCAGGCACGGTTCCCGGACAAACTCGGGCGCACACCAGTCCAGCGTCAGGCTGCGCTCGGTCAGGGCGCACAGCGCGTCCAGCGTCGCCAACGCGCGCGCCAGCCGGGTGAGGGCGGGCACGAAGGGCTGCAACTGGTCCAGCAACTGCTCGTAGAGCCATTTTTCACGCGCCAGCGCGCGCTCCTGCGCACTCAGCGCCTTGTCCTCGAAGGCCTTGAGTTCGGGCGTGATGAAGCGCTCGGCGTTTTTGAGGGTCTGGCGGCGTCGGTAATCGTCGGGCACTTTGCTGGCCTGGCCCTGCGTCACCTCGATGAAGAAGCCATGCACCTTGTTGAACTGCACGCGCAGATTGGCGATGCCGGTGCGGCTGCGCTCGCGCCCTTCGAGGTCGAGCAGGAAGCTGTCGCAGTTGGTTTGAATCGCGCGCAGCTCGTCGAGTTCCGCGTCGAAGCCGCTGGCCATGACGCCGCCATCGCGCACCAGCGCGGCGGGCTCGGGGTCAATTGCGCGGGTCAAGCAGTCAACGCAAGCCCCGGGTGCCCGCAAGTGCCCTGAAATATCAGTCAAATAGGCCTCAAGCCCAGACAGCACAGGCGCAAGCAGCTCTGTTTTGTGTAGCGTCTGTTGCAAGCCGATCAGCTCACGCGGACGCACTTGGCGCAATGCAATGCGGGCCGTGATGCGTTCCACATCGGTGCTGCCTTTGAGCTGCTGGCGCAGCTTGTCGCACGGCCCGGCCTGGGATGCGGGCGCGACGCCTCCGCGCAGGGCAGCGATGGCGTTCAGGCGTTGCTGCGCCTGGCTGCGCTCGCGCTGCGGTGCCAGCAACCAGCTTTTCAGCAGGCGGCTGCCCATGCCGGTCAGGCATGTGTCAATCAATGAAAAAAGAGTAGGGCTGTCTTCGCCGCGCAAGGTTTGGGTCAGCTCCAGGTTGCGCCGAGTGGTCTGCGGCAGGTCAATCAGCTCACCCGCGCGCTGCACCTGCACACTCTGGATGTGAGTCAGGGCGCGGCCCTGGGTGTGTTCGGCGTAAGCCAGCAGCGCAGCGGCGGCGGCGTGCGCCTGCGGCAAGTCCTGCGCCTGCCACGGGGCCAGGCTGGCAGCCTGGAGTTGTTCGAGCAGCTTGCGCTCACCCAGACCGGCGTCAAACTGCCAGTCGGGCCGCGCCGAGATCGAGATCACGCCGGGGCCGGGCAGGCTGCGCAGGCGCGCTTCAAAAGCCGGCGTGGCAGCGGCGCTGAAGAGCAGTTCGCCGGGGCTGATGCGCAGCACCCACTCATTCAGATCGTCAGGTGCGCACTGCGCCAGATGCAGCTCGCCTTGCGTCACGCTGAGCCAGGCCAGACCGCAGGTGTTGCGCGGCCCTTGATGCACGGCCAGCAGAATGGCCTCGGTCTTGTCGCTGAGCAGTTCCAGGTCGGTCAGCGTGCCGGGCGTGACGACGCGCAGCACCTTGCGCTCCACCGGGCCCTTGCCGGTGACCTCGCCGACCTGCTCGCAAATCGCCGCCGACTCGCCCAGCTTGATCAGCCGCGCCAGATAGGTCTCGACGGCATGAAACGGGACACCCGCCATCGCCACCGGTTCGCCCGCCGACAGACCGCGCTGGGTCAGCGTGATGTTGAGCAGACGCGCGGCTTTTTCGGCATCGGCATAGAACATCTCATAGAAGTCCCCCATGCGATAAAACAGCAGCGTGTCGGGGTAGTCGGCCTTGATGCCCAGGTACTGGGCCATGGCGGGCGTGTGCTCGGCTATCACCACAAAAGGATCTTTGCTCTGGATTTGTTTGTTTTGCATCAATGACTTAGCTCGCGTGAGCATATCTGAAATCTACTTTTTGACTCTGCGCATCAATCTATCTGGTGGGTGACTTTACGATGTTTTTCAATTTTGAATTGTCATTTAGTATCAACTACTTACAGGAAGGAAACAGCTTCAGACATTCTGAAAGTCAGTCCTTCACCTGCATTGTGCACACTGCTAGGGGGACCATAGCGGGATCGTGAGGCAAAAAGGAGGGCGAGGTTCCGTCAGTGGTCCCCCTTTGGTCCCCGCAGAGCATGCAGGCAAATGAAGGCATTTTTAAGAACAATTTGGTCGAAGCGAAGAGGTGCAGCATGACGTCGCCAATCATGGAATCAACCATAACCTGCCCGCAGTGCGGGCATGCCAAGAGCGAAACCATGCCGACGGATTCATGCCAATGGTTCTACGAGTGCGAGAGTTGTCGTGAGGTGCTCAAGCCAAAGACTGGCGACTGCTGCGTGTTCTGCTCGTATGGAGCGGTCCCCTGTCCGCCCATTCAAGAAAATGGAAAATCCGGCTGCTGCCAATCCGCGCCGCAGGCCAATTTCTGATCCACATTGAGGGCCATCTCAGAGAGCACTTCGAGGCTTTCGTTGCGCAGAATGCCGGGCGCTCGTTTCTGATACAGAATGGCATCACGGCGACCCAACAAATCCAGAATCTCATCCTTGTATAGCCTGACGACGCATTCGATCACCGCATCGACATCATCATTGCCAGTATCGAGAGTCATTTGCTCCAACAGCAACGCCGTATTGGAGGCCGAAAGCATCAAGTCGCCGGTCACCCAGCTGTTAACGGTGAAAAGAGAGATTGGAATGCCCTTGGCATCCAGTCCGATCGTGATCAAGTGCCGCGTGCTTAACTGCCGGTTTGGATCATCCGCAAGGCTGGCAAATTCAATCTCATGGGCCGAGCGCAGCCGACGCGACCACAGCTTTCGTCGTGCGAAGAGGTGGATGTGACCGTGCTCAGCGGCACCCGGTCGATCTTGCGGCGAATGCGAGTGATAGAACCATTGAAACCCGCTCTCATGGTCGATCGCATCATCGTCGGGGTAATGCCGCCATTGGCGCGGTAGCTCGCCGCCAAGGAGCTGCCCCAAAAGATGCTCGCCACGCCGAGCCAAACCGGCGTAAATTTCAAGCAGGCGCACACCCGCGCCTTGCGCCGCACGCCTTGTTGGCGGCGATCGCCGGTTGCGGTCCACTCCCATTAGTTCTTGGGTGCGCACTTGGGGGCACATTTCGGTGCACACTTTGGCCCGCATTTCGGCGCACATTTCGGCGCACAGGTATTGGCTGCGCACTTGGACTTGGCGCCGCATTTGCTGGCGCAATTCGCTCTACATTTTGAGCCGCACTTGGCCATACCCTGCCTGGGCTGACACTTCATGGGATCTTGCGTGTCCTGAGCGGCGGCGGGAAGAGCGAGGGTTGCAGCCGTCAGAGCGACGAGCGAGGCCATTTTCAAAGATGTGTTCATTGGATTTTCCTGGATAGTTGGGTTGATAGGACCTTGTGAGGCGATTCCTCGGAGACTAAGAGCGGCCTGATCGGCAATCGGGTTCGCGACTTCAAGAAAATATATTTGCACCCTTGCGAACCGTTTTGACGCATCGTCGCCTCTTAGTGCGGACTCAACATAAAAGGATCACCATGCCCCAACCCATCATTGCCTTGCTCAGTGCGTTGATCGCCGCTCTTGCCCTTTCGACGCCACCAGCCTTCGCCGCCGAGGACGCCGGCGCCCAAACCACGCGTCCGGCAGGCTACAAGCCAATGGCCGGAGACGCTAAATTCGGCGAGAAGCTTTTCACTGACACCAAGCTGTCCACCAATGGCATGGCCTGCGCCAGCTGCCACGCCAACCACGGTGCCTACTCAGACAGTTTCGCCAAACCCTATCCCCACACCGTTTCCATGGCCAAGGAACAATTGGGCCAACAATCGGTCCATCTGGATGAGATGATCCAAGGCTGCATGGTCATGCCCATGGCCGCCAAGCCATTGCCTTGGAGCTCAAAGGAGCTCGCCGGGCTCGTGGCCTACCTCCAAATTCAACAAGAGTCTTTCAAACCGTCCCGCTAACCACTTCCCACTTCACTAACTACTTTCTGGAGCCTCCACATGAATTTCGCCAAAACAAGCAGCCTTCTCGCCCTTTCCTCGCTGATGTCACTGGCGATGGCCGGGGAAATCAAGCCGTTTAACCAAAAAGACTTTGACAGCATGACCGCCTCGGGCAAAGCCGTCGTCCTCGACATCAGCGCCACCTGGTGCCCCACCTGCAAGGCGCAAAAACCCATCATCGACGGCCTCATGAAGCAGCCCGCCTACAAAGATGTGACCCTGATGACGATCGACTTCGACGCCAACAAGCCGGTGCTGAAGACATTCAAGGTCGGCATGCAAAGCACGCTGGTGGCCTTCAAGGGTGCAAAGGAAGTTGGACGTTCGGTCGGCGACACCAGCCCCGGCGGCATTGAAGGGCTGATCAAGAAGACGATCAACTGATGGAGTTCGGACTCGGCTCCTACGGTTTCGGCTTGCTGGCGGGTCTGCTCTCGACGCTCTCACCCTGCGTGCTTCCCATCATTCCGATTCTGCTGGGATCGGCGGTCAATGCCCATCCGCGGGCACCCTTGGCGTTGGCCGCGGGCCTTGCCATTTCCTATGCCCTGATCGGCACGGCTCTCGCGTGGGCAGGTTCATCGCTGGGTCTTGACACGTCGATCTTTCGCAATGTCGGCGCGGGCATCCTCGGCTTGCTCGGACTCGTCCTGATATCGGGCGGCTTGCAGCAGCGCTTTGCTTCGGCCACCTCCGGTATCGGGGACGCCGGCAACAATCTGATTTCGCGCATGAAGCTCGACGGACTTTGGGGTCAATTCGCCATTGGCCTCGTTCTTGGCGTGGTCTGGAGCCCCTGCGTGGGGCCAACATTGGGAGCGGCCGTGGTGCTTGCCAGCCAAGGCTCGCAGCTGCCGCAAGTGGCTCTGCTGATGGGTGTCTTTGGCATTGGCGCGGCGCTGCCTGTCGTTGCACTCGCCTATGTCAGCCGCGGCGCCATGATGAAGATGCGCGGCAAGCTCATGCAAGCAGGCAAGGCCGGCAAGCTGCTGCTGGGTATTATCATGATCGCACTGTCGGCCATCATCCTGTCCGGGGCAGACAAGCCGGTTGAATCGTGGCTTGTGGATCACTCGCCTTCCTGGCTAACGAAGTTGACCACGCGTTTTTGAACTCGCGCAAACTGAGGATTTTGTATGAAACTTAAAGCCATCGCGTTTGACACCGGGGGCACCATTCTGGATTGGCATTCGGGTATCCGGGACGCTTTCGCCAGCATCGGATCAATGTACGGCGTGCAGAGGGACTGGGCAACTATCGCCAATCAATATCGGCGCCTGGCCATGAAGGGCATCGTCGGGCAAGAACAACCCGCCTTCAACATGGACGATGTCCACTTTCGTGTGTTGGAGGAGGTCTTCAAGTCCAACGGCTTAAGCATGTTTTCGCAAGAGGATCGCAAGAATATCGCTGGAACCTGGCACAAGCTCTCATCCTGGGGCGACTTCGCCCCTTCTTTGCTTGCGATCAGGGAGTGTTGTCCGGTGGTCTCCTTCACCATGCTGCCGCTGTCGCTGGTGGTGGACGTGTCGCGGCTCAACGCAATAAGCTGGGATGCCGTGATTTCCTGCGAGGCCATTGGGTTTTACAAACCCGATCCCCGCGCCTACCAGCAAGTATCGAAATGGCTGGGGCTGGAGCCACCCGACATCCTGATGGTCGCCTGCCACAACTTCGACCTCAATGCCGCCAGAGCTTGCGGCTACAAAACTGCCTTCGTTCGCAGGCCGCTGGAGTGGGGTCATGAGGGGCCGCCTGACCCCACACCGCACAGTGACTGTGATTTTGTCTTCGACAGTTTTGAAGAGCTCTCAAAGTCCATCCGCGAATTGGCGGAAATTTAGTGCCCGCTCGGCCCGGACCATGTTTATTTCATTTCCTGCGAACCGTTTTGCACGGTTGCCCCCTCTTGGTGTCTGAGGGCTGTCCTCACAAACCAAGGTATCAAAGGAAATCAATATGTTCTACGTCAAAAATCTCCCAAACTGGGAACGGGCTCTTCGCGTCGTCATGGGGCTCATGGCCTTAGCCTTCGCCGCCATGAATTGGGGTGGCTCGCCGCTGGCTATCGGCGCGGGTGCCATGGGTGCCATTCTGTCCATGACCGGCTTGTTTGGCTTTTGCCCGATGTGCGCGATGGTGGGCAGAAAGCTCGACAACGGAGCCTGAGCCATGGCGATCAGCGGGATTGAACGGGACAGCCTGATATGCGCCGCGCAAACGGGCGATCCCGCCGCCATCGGGCGCTTGCTGACTGTGTGCCAATCCGACGCCCGCAGATACGCCCGCAGGCATTGCCAGGTCAGCGACGTGGACGATGCCGTCCAGGAGTCGCTGCTGGTGATCTCCCGCAAGGTTCACGGGCTCAAGGCCGCCGCTGCTTTCTCGTCCTGGCTTTTCACGGTCATCAAGCGCGAATGCCGCAAGCTGGAACGGGCCATGTTCCGCCACGAACCGCTGGATGAAGATTTGGCGGAGCACCAGATAGCCAGCAAAAGCGACAATGACCTGCGTATCGATCTGGCCGCTGCGCTCGAATCGTTGCCCGCCCACTACCTCGAAGTCGTGCTGCTGCGCGACTTCGAGGAGTTGACCATCGCGGAAATCGCCGAGCGGCTTGGCGAACAGCTGGGCGCCATCAAGAGCCGCCTGCACCGTGCCCGCGAGCTGGTGCGCGAATATATGATCGGCCCAGCAACTGCATCCAATAATCCGAAGGAAACCCCGTGAAGCCACAACCCCTTATGCCTCGTGCGATCGTGCCAACCTTGGACGTTTGCACCACCGACGGTGGGCGATTTGTCCTTGGCGCCGAGCCTGCCGAAAAGTTTGACCTTGTGGTCTTCTACCGTGGGCTGCATTGCCCGATCTGCGCAAAATATTTATTGGAACTGGAACGTTTGGCTCCCGACTTCAAGAAACGTGGCGTCAGTCTGATCGCCATCAGCAGTGACGACCAAGAGCGTGGAAAGAAGATGGCCGATAAGGTTGGCGCGAGCGAAGTGAAGTTCGGCTATGGCCTTGGCCTTCAAACCGCTCGCTCCTGGGGCCTGTATATCAGCGCCGGGCGCGGGGCGACTTCGATTGGCATCGAGGAGCCGTCCCTGTTCAGCGAGCCTGGCGTTTTTCTGATCAAGCCGGATGGCACGCTCTACTATGGTTCAACGCAAACCATGCCGTTTGCACGCCCGCAGTTTCAGGACCTTTTGGGCGCGATCGACTTCGCCATCGCGAAGGACTATCCTGCCCGTGGCGAATACACGGGACCAGTCTAAGCTCCTGTTTCAACATCTCTGCGTCGAGAGCAAGCTGATTCCCTCATCAAGGCCCAAGTCAGACTGCTGAGTCAAAGCCAATATTCATGCGGGTTACAAAGTCACGCCAGGGTAGTGGGCCATCGCCGGGGTATGGGAAGGGGGTTCACCAATTGGGTGGTTCAATTTTGAAAATTTGTATGAATGCAATGAATTATCAGTTTGTTCTCCTGCAAAAAAGGCCACGCTGTTTGGGCAGCGTGGCCGTACCGAAGAAAGTTCAGCCGATCAAGGAATCATCCACGTCAACCAATAGGCCTGACCGCCACGACCTCGGGTGTCAAGCGGTAAAAGCTGGCATCGGTGCCGTAGGCCAAACGGCGCAAACTGTCAGTAATGACCTGTTTGGCCGGTAGCATGCGCGACAAGGCAGCAATGAGCAGACTCACGGTTTGTGTCCTCTTTGAGATTCAATATGGTAAAGTGGTCTTACCAGATTGCGACAGTAAAGCTGTGCGTGAGCACAAGCCAGAAGATGCTGCCCGGGCCGCCGGCAATCACATCGAATTTGTGCGCCAGGGCATCGAGGACAAGGCGCAGGATGAGGCGCGTCGCTCTGCGGCGCTGCGGCGGCTGGGCGAATTGACAGCGCCTGCGGCTTGAGAACTGGCTCCGTGGCAACGGCTTGATTCCGACAGGAGAGGCCCAACGTAGGCACGTCACGACGCATGTTGAAAGGAAGCATTCCCTATGCATCAATCACTTTGCCGAAGACTTGCGGCGCAACACAGTTCAATGGGTGGGTGAATTGAACAGTTTAGAAGGGCTCGGTGCAGTCGGGCTGGCGTTACCGAGCCCAGCTTACCTGCTGGGCGCGCTGTTGTTCGGCATCTGTGGCTATGTCGTCTTCAGGCGGGGCCGGAAAGCGTCCAGTGCAACCCTCACCTGGACTGGGGTGGCGCTGATGGTCTATCCCTATGCCATATCGCAAACCTGGCTTCTTTGGCTGCTTGGGGCGGTGCTGTGCGGATGGGCCTACACGCGTTGGGTTTGAGGCGAAGATTTTCAGATTGGCCCCGATGCAAACTGCAGTTGCCAAGCGCATCTCTGCCGAACCCGCCTACGTGCTGCACCGCTACGACTGGAGCGAGTCGAGCCTGATTCTGGAAGTGTTCACGCGCCACTACGGCCGCATTGCGCTGGTGGCCAAGGGCGTCAAGCGGCCGAGTTCGAGCTTTCGGCCGATTCTGCTGCCGCTGCAACCGCTGCATGTGGCCTTTGGGGGTGACGCTGAAATCCGCACACTCAAGGGCGCAGAGTGGCAGGGTGGTCATGTGATGCCGACTGGCGAGGCACTGCTGTCGGGCTATTACCTCAATGAGTTGCTGCTGAAGCTGCTGGCGCGCGATGATCCGCATCCTGGGCTGTTCGACATCTATGCCAACGTGGTGCGAGTGATTGCCTCCGAACACGGCGAGGCCTTGCAGTCGGCGCTGCGCGCCTTCGAGCTGCTGCTGCTGCGCGAGATCGGGCTGCTGCCGCTGCTCGATGCCCAGACCCTGACGCTGCTTGCGCTCGACGCCGGGCAACGCTATAGCTTGGTGCCCGAAGGCGGGCTGCGCCAGGCCGAGGTGGCGGATCAGGCCAGCCTGAGCGGCACGCAATGGATTGCGCTGCAACAGTCGCTGGCCGGCGGGCTGCCGTTCACCGCCACCCTGCGCGCCTGCTCGCAGGTGATGGCTGAACTCAAGCCGCAGTTGCGCACGCTGCTGAATTACCATTGCGGGGTGCAAACCCTGCGCACCCGGCAAATGATGATCGACCTGCAATCCTTATGAATACTACTGCGCTGTCAGTCAACCTGAACAAAGTCGCGCTGGTGCGCAACACGCGGCACCTGGGCATCCCGAGCGTCACGCGCGCCGCCACGCTGTGTCTGCAAGCCGGGGCGGACGGCATCACGGTGCATCCCCGGCCGGACCAGCGCCATATCCGCAGTGCCGATGTGCCCGAACTCGCCGCTCTGATGCAAGCCTGGCCGGGGCGTGAATTCAACATCGAGGGCAACCCGCTGCACAACCTGATGGATGTGGCGCACGAACTGGTGGCACAGCAGTTGCCGGTGCACCAGGTGACGTTTGTGCCGGATTCAGAGGGCCAGTTCACGAGTGACCACGGTTGGCGTTTTCCCGACGATGCCGAGCGCCTGCAGCGCCTGATTGCGCAGGCGCACGCCTGGGGCCTGCGCGTGAGCCTGTTCATGGATGCCGACCCGGCTGCCATGGCGGGTGCCAAAGCGGTGGGTGCTGACCGCGTCGAGCTTTACACCGAACCCTATGCCGCTGCCTGGGGTACGCCGCAGCAAGCCAGTCATTTGCACCGCTTTGTGGCAACGGCGCGGGCGGCACTTGAATTGGGGCTGGGCGTCAATGCCGGCCATGATTTGAACCGCGACAACCTCGGCACCTTTCTGCAACGCGTGCCCGGCGTCAGCGAAGTCTCGATTGGCCACGCTTTGATTGCCGATGCGCTGGAACAGGGCTACAGCGCCACCGTGCAAGCCTATCTGCAATGTATCCGTGAAGGACATTGAGTGATCTACGGCATTGGCACCGATATCTGCGACGTGCGGCGCATCCGCGCGAGCCTGGCGCGCCACGGCGAGCGCTTTGCCAAGAAGATCTTGAATGACGCCGAGTTTGCCACCTGGCAGCAGCGTAGCGCGCGTTGGCCCGAGCGCGGCGTGCGCTACCTCGCCACCCGTTTTTGCGCCAAGGAAGCGTTTAGCAAAGCCATTGGTCTGGGGCTGGTGCGACCGATGAACTGGCAACTGTGTGAGGTGCGCAATGTGCCCAGGGCTCAGGCCCAGGCGGGCAAGCCGACGCTCGTGCTGCATGGCGAATTGAAAGACTGGTTCGACACCCGCGGCCTGCTGGCACACCTCAGCGTGAGCGACGAAAGCGAGTACGCCGCGAGTTTTTGCGTGGTCGAGAAAGTTGAACAAAATAGGGCTGTAGCGCAGGTGCAATAATCGCATGAAGCTACTAAATAGATAGCATTTTTAGCGCAGTGAAAGCTTCCAATGACCCAACACGCCCCGCTTATCATCGACATTTCCGGTTCGACACTGAGCCCGCTGGATCGGCGACGGCTGGCGCACCCGCTGGTGGGCGGGCTGATCCTGTTCAGTCGCAACTGGCAGAGCCGCGATCAACTCAGCTCACTATGCCGCGCCATCAAAAAACTGCGCCAGGACCTGCTGATTTGCGTTGATCACGAAGGCGGTCGCGTGCAGCGCTTCCGCACCGATGGCTTCACTCACGCGCCGCCGATGCGCTCACTGGGTGCGTTGTGGATGGACGATCAAGGCGGTGTTGCGGGCAGCGGTGCGCTGCGTGCCACGAATGCAGCGAGCGCCTGCGGCTACGTGCTGGGGGCCGAGTTGCGAGCCTGCGGTGTCGATCTGAGTTTTACGCCCGTGCTGGATCTTGATTTTGGGGCCAGCCGTGTCATTGGCGACCGCTCCTTTCATCGTGACCCGCGCGTCGTCAGCCTGCTCGCCAAGAGCCTGATGCATGGCCTGCTGCAAAGTGGCATGGCCAATTGCGGCAAACATTTTCCGGGGCACGGCCGGGTCGCCGCCGACTCGCACAGCGCTGTTCCGGTGGATCGGCGCAGCCTGAAAGCCCTGCTGACGGATGACGCGGCACCCTATGGCTGGCTCAACAGCACGCTCACGGGCGTGATGCCCGCGCATGTGATCTACCCCCGGGTCGACGCCCGTGCGGCGGGTTTCTCCAGCCGCTGGCTCAACGACATCCTGCGCCGACGGCTCGGCTTCAACGGTGCCATTTTCAGCGACGATCTGTCCATGGCCGGTGCGCGTTCGCTGGACGGCCAGCCGGTCAGCTACACCCAGGCAGCGGTCGCCGCGCTGAACGCCGGCTGCGATCTGGTGCTGCTGTGCAACCAGTCGATCAACGATGGCGCGGCGCTTGACTCCCTGATTGAAGGCTTGACCGAGGCACTGCTCAAAGACCGCTGGCAAGCGCTGGAGGCAAGCGAAGCGCGTCGCCGCGCACTACTGCCAAAAACACAGCCAGCGCGATGGGATGAGTTGATGGTCCAGCCTGCCTATATGCATGCGCTGAGCCTGTTGCCATGAAGGCGCGATTTGGCAGCGCGGCCGCAACCCGTTGGCTTAAGGCACACTCTCTTGCGCCAGTCGTTGCAGTTGTGCCAGCAAGGCATCGCGCAGTGCATTGAGTTCGGGCAGTCGCGCCAGCGATTGCACGCTTGCTCCCTGCTCATGCAGATCACAAAGTTCCTGCGCCAGCGTATGTACTTGCTGATGCAAGAGCTCGCTCGCCAGAAAGGCCGGCTTTACGGCATAGCGTGCGCGGCCCTCGGCGGCGAGCCACTGGCCGAAGTGGCATTCATGAATATTCAGCGCTGGCGGGATTTGGCGCTCGCCTTTGAGGTAACTTTCTATGCTGACAATCCAGGCGCGATGTTCAACACTGGCGTAAAGCAGCGGCAGATCGGCGCGTTTCACCGCGTGCATCGATTCCCAGACCGGATCAACGCGCCAGCTGGCCGTCCACGCGGGCATGTCGGCAGCCGGCATCGGCCGGGCGATACCGTATCCCTGGGCCAGCTCACAGCCCAGTTGCAACAGCATGCTGCCGTGTGCCACGGTCTCCACGCCTTCGGCGATCACGGCCCGGCGAAAGGCACGCGACAAGCCCAGTACGCCCTCCAGGATTGATAAGTTGTCGGGGTCGTCGAGCATGTCGCGGACAAAACTTTGATCGATCTTCAGCAGCGCGACCGGCAGGCGTTTCAGGTAGGTCAGCGACGAGTAGCCGGTGCCAAAGTCGTCCAGCGCAAAACTGACGCCCAATTGGCGACAGTCATCGATCACCTGTGAGACGCGAGCCAGGTCCTCCAGTGCACTGGTTTCCAGCACTTCGAGTTCCAGGTTTCCCGGCTGAACAAGGGGGTGTGCTGCCAGAATCCGACGCAGACGATCAACAAAATCGGGCTGTTGTAACTGGCGTGCACCGACATTGACACTCACCGGAATGTCCAGGCCGCTGGCACGCCAGCTGCTCAAGCTGTAGCAGCGCCGTGTCGAGGACCCATTCACCGATCTCGATGGCCAGCGAATGGTCTTCGACGACCGGCTGAAAAGCGGCTGGCACGAGCAACCCTTTCTCGGGGTGTTGCCAGCGAATCAGCGCCTCGGCACCGATTACCAGGCCCGATCGCATATTGACCTTGGGCTGGTAGTGCAGCACAAATTCCCGTTCGACCAGCGCGCGACGGATGCGCTCCAGACTCTCGTGGTGGCCACGCACGTTGCGGTCGAGTTCGGCATCAAAAACGTGATAACGGTTCTTGCCGGCCTGCTTGGCCTGGTACATGGCCTGGTCGGCCTGGCGCAGCAGCCCATCCGCGTCAATGGTTTCAGCCTGCGGAAAAAAGGTCAATCCCAGACTGGCCGACACCTGCAGCAGGTGGTCCCCAATCTGGGTCGGCTCGGCCGCAGCGAGCAGCAGGCGGTCCAGCAGCGGCGCACTGGCGGCCAAGTCTGGCAAATTGAGCAGCACCGCCACAAACTCATCGCCGCCCAGGCGCGCCAACGTGTCGCCTTCACGCATCGCCTGTTTCATGCGTTCGGCAATAGTCATCAGCAGTTGGTCCCCGGCGTCATGACCATGGAGGTCATTGATCTTCTTGAACCCATCCAGATCGAGGTAGGCGACCGCCAGGCGCTGCGATTGCCGCAGCGCCTGCGCCTTGGACTGATGCATCCGGTCGGCCAGCAGCACGCGGTTGGGCAGCCCGGTCAGTGCATCAAAGTGAGCCACGTGTTCCAACTCGCGCTCGTGCTCCTTGAGCAGGGTGATATCGGAGAACAAGGCGACGTAATGTGAAACGTCGCCGCGTGGATTGCGCACTGCGCTGATCGTGATCTGCTGCGCGTATTCTTCGCCGCTCTTGCGGCGGTTCCACATTTCACCGTCCCAGTGTCCCTTTTCGGTCAGTTCGTGCCACATGCCACGGTAAAACGCTTCGTTTTGACGCCCGGAACTCAAGATGCGTGGGTTCTGGCCCAATACTTCCTCGTGGCTGAAACCGGTGATGCGCGTGAAGCTTTCGTTGACGTCGAGTATGTTGCCGTCTGCAGCGGTAATTGTGATGCCTTCACGCGCACACGTAAAAACGCTGGCCGCAAACTGGAGCTTTTCTTCAGCCTCGGTGAGTGTGGCAATCTGGGTTTGCAAGGCTTGGGCCTGCTCAGCCAGGGCCCGCTGGTTGTATTGCAGCAGCTCGAGCATGGTGTTCTGTCCACTGGCCAGTTGCCTGATCTCGATGATTCTGCTGCTCACGGGCGTGCGCGTCTGGAAGTCAAGGCGACCAATCTGCTGGTTTACCTGGGCCAGTTGCTCCAGCGGTTGCGTCACGCGTTTAATTTCCCAGCGCACAACCCAAATGGCAAAGCCGAGTGCCAATAGCATGGTGATGACCAGCGTCAGGAAAATCGGCAGCCAAGCCGGAGAAAAATCCGCCGTGGGAGCCAGCGTGAGCACCCAGAACCGCTGCTCGCCCAGTGTGTAGGGGTGCAGACTGGCCAGCCATGGACTGGCGCCAGAGGTGTAGCTCAATACCCCTTGGCTCTTGCGTCCGGCGCTGTGCCAGGCAGTGAGCGCGTCGGTCACGGGTGCCAGCCCGAGCTCGGGCACCGCCTTCAAAACCTGTTTGAGCCAATCGGCTTCAATGACGTCGGCGGGGGCCATCGGCAACGCCAATACCCGTTCGTCTTCGGTCATAACGAGCGCCAGTCCATGCTGGCCGACGCTGGCGCGCAGGGTACTTTGTGACAAATCGCGCAGCATGAGATCAAAGCCAAGCACCAGGTCGCGTCCATCGAGCAAGCGCACCAAGGTCGAAGCCGTAATGCCGGGGTCGCCGGTGGTGAAAAATGTATAGGGTGCGGTCCAATGCACGGCGGGTGCCGGTTGACCCGCCGCCGCAGCTATGAACCAGGGGCGTGTGCGCGCATCGTATTTTTGTGAACTCCAGTGGCTGTTGCTGCGGCCATCGGGCCAATGATCGATCAGTAAATGGTGCTCGCTGCCCCAGCGCGGGATGTCGGTCATGCGGTTGCGCCAGGAGCCGTCGGCTTGTTTAAGCAACAGCCAACCCTGGCCGCTGGACGTGCCTGCCACCACCGAAGTGATGTGCGGTGAATGTTGCAGCAGTGGCCGAAACAAGCGATTAAATTCCTGTGGCGCATCCAGCGCGGGCGCCCGGCCGTCAAGCCATCCCTGGCTCATCTGCAGCAAGGCGACGGGCGGCGCAAAGGCATCGTTGAGCCTGGCATCAACGCGTGTCGTGGTGCTCTCAAACTGCGCCTTGGCGATCTGCTCTGCCATCGGCAACAAACCCAGCCAGACAAATCCCGCCGCCACCAGCAGCGTGATTGCCACGGCCAGCAGGCTGATGCGGCTGAGCGCGAGCTGACGCAGGGAAATGGGGGGGCTTTCACCTGGATTCATAAGCGAATATTAGCCTGAAAGAACGCGTTGTCATACCGGGCTTGACCCGGTATCCAGTGCAATTTGGCGCACTGGATTGCGGCTCGGGTCCGCCATGACAGCTTTGTTTCATGCGTCGGAGCGGCCGCACACGGCCAGGTCCGTCAACGTGAGAAGGCGGAGTTGGTGCCGAAAGGATTTGTCCAAGTCCGGCAGATTCTCAGTCCCCAAGGAGGCTGGCAATTTGCCCGTATCCCAACCGTTGGGCGTGTTGCAATGCGGTCATGCCGTCATGGTCGGCCAGTGCCGGGTTGGCACCCAGGGCCAGCAGACGCGCGACCGCGTCGGTGTGGCCATTGAGGGCGGCGAGGATGAGGGCGGTTCGACCGGAATTGTCGGGGGCGTTGATCATGGCACCCTGTTTAAGCAGGTGCTCCACTTGCACCACCACTCCAGCCCGAGCACTTGCGTGTAGCGCCAGCGTCAAGTCCGCGACACCGGGCGAATCCTTTCCAGGGGCAAGCGCTGCCGGGACTGGCTTGGCAGCACGTAGAGCGGACCTTGCGCTGCCTGCAGCTGCGCCGCCTTTTTCCACAGCGCCTCTGTGGGCCGGGTTAACAGCCGCTGCGTCGGCGAGTTGCGCTGACAAGCTGGCAACCGCTGGCATCGCCTCGGCAGTCGGGCTTGGCAAGTGGCTGCTGGGTGCGCCGGATGACTCGCGCGTGGCCGTCCGCGCAGGGTCGCTTTCGTCTGGCATCTGAGGCGGCCTTTCAGTGCGGGCCAGGTTGACCTTGGGGGCTGGAACTGCACGCGGCGTGCGGGTGAGGGCCTTAGCACTTTCGCCGACCGTGCCCGCCGCGGGCCTGACTGCTGGCGCTGGCGGCTGCGACGATGTGGCTGTCGGTGCGAGTTGCGCGCGCGTGCTCGATCTGCCGAGCACGCGTTCCTGTTCCTCCGGAGTGCCCCGATCAAACTGCAGGACCAGCAGGCCGGTCAGGCCGAGCAGGGCAACGCTTGCCAGCCAGGACAGTTTCCAATGTGGCTGATTCGCTGCCATGGGCTGTCGAATGGAAGATCGGGTGAAGCTGGTTTGCTTGGCGCTGCTGACCATAGCAGCGTGGGCGTGTACCGCTGCGCGCACCCGCTCACCTGGGCGGCGGCTGTCCTGGGCGCAAGCTTCCTGGTAGCGCAAACTCAGTTCGTCAGGCGGCTTGGTGGCGGTCATGCAAACTCCTGCAATTGCTGGCGCAGAGTGTTGCGGGCATAGCGCAAACGGCTCTTGACCGTCTCAAAACTGACGCCGGTGGTACGGGCAATTTCTTCAACCGCCATGCCCGCTTCAGCCTGCAACAAAAAGGCCTCGCGCTGCACGGCAGGCAGACTTTCCACAGCGCAGATCAGTGCCGCTGCCTGCTCGCGCGATTGCAGTTGGCGCAAGGGGCCAAAGGCGGAATCGGCCGCCAGGGTGTCAGCCAACTGAAGCTGCCCTTGATCCTCGTCGTCTGTGTCCACACGCTCCAGGCTGACATGGTTCTTGCTGGTACGAAAATGGTCCACCAGGCGGTTGTGGGCCAGGGTGAAGAGCCAAGTCTTGAAGCGCGCCGTGGGCTGGTAGGCCAGCGCCTGGCGCGCCACTGCAAACCAGACGTCCTGCAGCAGGTCATCGGCCACATCCGCCGCCTGAACGCTTCGAAAGACATAGCGCCATACGCCCATTTCATGGCGTGTGAAGAGTGTATCAAAAGCCGTGATGTCGCCGGCGCCATAGCGCAACATGAGCGCCTCATCGGTTTCCTGGGGTGCTGTGTCGGCGCCGGGCATGGCCCGCATTATCAAGGCACAGCGCGCTGTCTTTCAATAGCGGCGAGCGGGTGGGTCGGGCACGTAGGCGGTGCTGTCGGAGTCCGGAAACGGATTTGGAACTGGCGCTGGCCGCAGCGGCACCCTGATCACGCCGCTGGCAATCAGATTCTCGCGACTGTCATAGCGCAGCCGAATGATCTCGTTGGGCTGGGATTGCAGGCGTGTGAAGCTGGTGTGCGAGACGGCGGATTCTTCGCGCTGGCCGTGGCCGGTGCCCAACTTGGGCGTTGAGAAGGGCGCCGGCATGGCCTTGGCCAAGCCTTGACGGGAGGCGAAAGTGCCACCGGCTTCGGCAACTGCCGACCCGCCATTGCCTGGATCGTCCCTGCTCGAAAGAGCGCCAGCACTTTGTTCAGATGGTGCGGGCGCCTTGGCAGCATCTGCCGCTCCTGTCTCCCGTTTGGCTTGTCTTTCGGAGGCCTCGGCATCCAACCCGTTGCGTCTGGAATATTCAGATTGCCAAGCGACCGGCTCGGGCGGGATTTCCCGAAATAGCGCCACGCCGATCACGCCAACTTGCGCCGGTCGGCCGGTGCGACCGGCGTAGGAGTCGCCGGCATTGGCGAACTCAAACGCTGCGACCTCGCTGCTGCTCTTGCGCCAGCCGGTGATCTGATATTGCAGGTAGGGCGAAAACACATAGCCGGTTTGACCCCAGGCGGCAGTTTCTCCGCTGAGCACATTCACGCCATCCACCGAAGTCACGGCCAGCAGACGCTCGCCGAGTTTGCTGCGCACCGAGATGGCGTAGCGGGCGCCCGGTCGTCCCGCCACCCAGTATTCTCCGTGGTGGTAATAGGTAGGCAGCGTGGTGCCCGAATCCCGGTCAAGCACGCTCACTTCGGCCAGACGCCCGACAGCCTGCGCCGGCGCCGCAGCACAGGCGAGTAAGACAGAAAGACCAAGCACGCCAGGTTTCAATTTCATTGCATCTCCAGAATGATAGTGGTGGTGCTGACTGAAACGAATGAAGCGGGGAAATGGGGTTAAAGCCGGATCAAATTCTCTTTTTGCCATGCATTTTTCCAACGCAGGTCACGGTGCGATACTAGGCAAAACCTCTAAACACTTGCCCGTCGTGGCAAAGAAGCTTCCATGTCACCGTCCTTGATTCGTCGTTTGTTGCTGGTGCTTTTTGTGCTTGCGGTTGTTGCCGCTGGTGTGTCGTGGCTCAAGCAACCCAAGCCAATCCCGGTCCAGCTCAGGGAAATTGACCGTGGCCGGGTCGAGGCTAGCATCGCCAACACGCGCGCCGGCACGGTCGAAGCCTGTTTGCGCACCAAGCTGTCGGCTACCATTGGCGGCCGTATCGAGGTGCTGGCGGTGAAAGAGGGCGACCGGGTGAAGAAGGGCCAGTTGCTGATCAAGCTCTGGAATGACGATCAGCAGGCGCAGAGCGCGCTGGCGCAGACGCAGGTGGAAACCGCGCGCAAGCATGTGGCTGAGGTCTGCACGCTGGCCGCCAATGCCGAAAGCGAAGCGCTGCGCCAGACGTCTTTGCAGGCACAAGGGTTTGTCGCAAGCTCGCGCGCAGAGCAGGCGCGCGCCGATGCGCAGGCCAGGCGCGCTGGCTGTGACGCGGCCAAGGCCGATGTCGTGCAGGCGCGGGCCCGCGTCAGTGCCACCCGTGTCGAGCAAAGCCGTACCGTGCTTTACGCACCCTTTGCCGGCACCGTGGCCAAGATTGTGGGAGAGGTGGGCGAATACTCGACGCCGTCGCCGCCCGGCGTGCCCACGCCACCGGCGATCGACCTGATTGACGATTCCTGCCTTTATATCCGGGCGCCGATGGACGAAATCGATGCGCCAAAGATCAGACCCGGGCAAGCGGTGCGCATCAGCTTTGACGCACTGCCCAAAAAGTCATTCCCCGGCAAAGTCAAGCGCGTCGCTCCCTACGTCTCGGCAATCGAAAAGCAGGCGCGCACGGTGGACATTGACGCCACGCTGGATCAACCCGACGCGCCGGGCCACCTGCTGGTGGGTTACAGCGCTGACATCGAGGTGATTCTTGCCGTGCGCGAGAACGTGCTACGCCTGCCGACATCGGCTTTGCAGGAAGGCAGCAAAGTGCTGCTGGGCGGCGCTGATGGCATGCTACAGATGCGAAGTGTCAAGACCGGTCTGGCCAATTGGGAATACACCGAAGTACTCGAAGGCCTGGTCGCCGGGGACCGGATTGTGACTTCGCTGGAGCGCGAAGGGGTCAAGATCGGTGCCCATTTTGTCGCCGATGAAAAGCCAAAGTAATGAGCGCAGCGCAAATCGAACTTTGCGGCATTGAGCGGGTTTTCCACCTCGGCGACAGCGAGGTGCATGCGCTGCGCCAGCTTGACCTCAGCATTGTCGCGGGTGAATATGTGGCGGTGATGGGACCCTCGGGCTCGGGCAAATCGACGCTGCTCAATCTGCTGGGCCTGCTCGACCGCCCCAACGCTGGCATCTACCGACTCGAGGGCAGCGATGTCACAACCTTGTCGGCCGATAGCCAGGCACGCGTGCGCAGCCAACGCATCGGCTTCGTTTTTCAGAGTTTTCATCTGGTGGCGCGCTTGACGGCGGCAGAGAACATCGCGCTGCCGATGATGCTGGCCGGCATCGCCCCCATGCAGCGCGCCACGCGCGTGGCACAAGCGCTCAAGGATTACGGCCTGCTCGACCGAGCCAACCACCGGCCGGACGAACTCTCCGGTGGGCAGCGCCAGCGCGTGGCCATCGCGCGTGCCACCATCATGCAGCCTGCAGTGATCCTGGCCGACGAGCCCACCGGCAACCTGGACCGCAGCACTGGTGACGAAGTGGTGCGACTACTGGAAGAACTCAATGGTCGCGGCGTGACGCTGATTGTGGTGACGCATGACGCCAGCATCGGCGCGCGCGCGCGGCGCCAGTTGCAGATGGAAGATGGCGCTCTCAAGCATGACTCGGCAACAGCACCATGCGTATCCGCGACCTGATTGATTTTGCGCGCGCGGCCGCCACCGGTAACCCGCTGCGCGCCTCGCTGCTGGTGCTGGCGATGGCGATTGGCGTGGCGGCCGTAGTGGTGTTGACGGCGCTGGGCGACGGTGCGCGGCGCTACGTCATGAATGAATTTTCTTCGCTCGGCAGCAACCTTGTGATCGTGCTGCCTGGTCGCTCGCAGACCGGTGGTTTCAATCCCGGCAACGCCATCACCAGCACGCCGCGCGCCCTGACCATCGACGATGCGCAGGCGCTGATGCGCGCCGGCGCGGTGAGCCGGGTCGCGCCGCTGGCCGTTGGCACGTCGGAAATCAGCGCGGGCGGCAAGCTGCGTGAGGTGATCGTGGCAGGCACCACGGCCAGTTTTCTGACGGTGCGCCACATGTCGCTGGCGCAGGGGCGTTTTCTGCTGGAGGGCGACTGGCGGCGCGGCGCCTCGGAGGTAGTGCTTGGTGCCAAGGTACGCGACGAGCTGTTTGGAGCCGAGCCTGCGCTGGGCCAATTGGTGCGCGTGGGCGACCGGCGCTTTCGCGTCGTCGGCGTGCTCTCGGCCAGCGGTCAGGGCCTGGGCATGAACAGCGACGAACTGGTTATCGTGCCGGTGGCGCTGGCACAGGCCCTGTTCAACAGCGACACCTTGTTTCGCATATTGGTCGAGGCGAACGGGCGCGAAGCTATCGAGTTGGCCAAGACCCAGGTGACGGAGATCATCAAGCTGCGCCACGAGGGCGAACAGGATGTCACGGTGATTACGCAGGACGCGGTGCTGCTCACATTTGACCGCCTGCTGGGCACCTTGACCCTGGGCGTGGCCGGTATTGCCGCCATCAGCCTGGCAGTGGCCGGCATTCTGGTGATGAATGTGATGCTGGTGTCCGTCACGCAGCGCACTTCAGAGATCGGCCTGCTCAAGGCGCTGGGCGCCAGCGGTGGCACCATTCGCCTGCTGTTTCTGGCCGAGGCAACGATGCTGTCGCTGGCCGGTGCCATTGTCGGCTACGGCCTGGGGCAAATCGGTGCCGCCATCATTCGGCAGTTGTACCCAACTTTTCCAGCGTTCCCGCCGGACTGGGCGGTGATCGCCGGGCTCGGTACCGCCCTGCTCACCGGCGTGCTGTTTGGCGTCTTGCCCGCGCGCCGTGCCGCGCGGCTCGATCCGGTGCAGGCGCTGGCCAAACACTGATAGCCATGCTGCTGACAGACGCCACCTGGCTTGCGCTGCGCGCCATCACGGCGCATCGGCTGCGCAGCGCGTTGACGCTGCTCGGCATCGCTGTGGGCATTGCGGCGGTAATTTTGCTGACTTCCATTGGCGAGGGCATCCACCGCTTTGTGCTGGCCGAATTTACCCAGTTCGGCACCAATATTGCGAGCATCTCGCCGGGCAAGGTCAAGACCTCCGGTCCGGCGCCCACCGGTATCCCGACTTCGGTGCGGCCCTTGACGCTCGATGACGCCCGTGTGCTGGGTCATCTGTCGCAGGTGACGGCGATGACGGCCACTGTGTGGGGCAATACCGAGGTCAGCGCCAACGGCCGCCTGCGCCGCACCACCGTCAATGGCGTGGGCGCGGGCATGCTCAAGGTCTATAGCATCAAGGTCAAAACGGGTCAGTTTCTGCCCGACGAAGGCCTGGAACAGGCGCGCGCCTTTGTGGTGCTGGGTGCCAGGCTCAAAAGCGAGCTGTTTGGTAGCGAGAACCCGCTGGGCGCGCGCGTGCGGGTGGGCAACCTGCAGTTTCGCGTTATTGGTGTGCTCGAGGCAAAAGGGCAGTTTTTGGGCATCGATCTGGACGACGCAGCGTACATCCCCACCGCCCGGGCGCTGGAGCTTTACAACCGCGACGGCGTGATGACGATCGACCTGGCCTACCAGGAAGGTGTCGCCTCAGCGCGCATCGTCAGCAGCATCAAGACCAGCCTGATGGCGCGCCACGGGCGCGAGGATTTCACCATCACGACGCAGGAAGACATGCTGCGCACGCTCTCGAAAATTCTTGATATTCTGACCATGGCGGTGGGCGCGCTGGGAAGCATCTCGCTGCTGGTGGGTGCCGTCGGCATCGTTACCATCATGACCATTGCGGTGAGCGAGCGTACCAGCGAGATCGGCTTGCTGGTGGCACTCGGCGCGCCGCAGCGAACCATTCTGGGCCTGTTTCTGGGCGAGGCGGTGGCGCTGTCCGCCCTGGGTGGTGCAATCGGGCTGTTGCTCGGATTCGGCCTGGCGCAGTTGATCCATCTGGCGCTGCCGGGGCTGCCGGTGCACACCCCCATCGCCTACGTCATGCTGGCCGAAGCAGTGGCGGTGGCGATCGGACTGTTGGCCGGCGTGCTGCCCGCCCGCAGTGCCGCCCGGCTCGACCCGGTGGTGGCCTTGCGGGCGGAGTGATAATGCTCCTTAAAAAGTAGCTGCTTGCGCCCTATTCATAAGCGCCAGAGGCATAAATCACTTTAATATTTTGCCCTTGATGCGCTGCGCCAGTGTGACCACCAACAGGGCCACAGCGCCGGCCACAACACCGAGCAGGGTGTTCAGCACCAGGGCCAACACGGGTTGCGCCGTGCGGCCCGCCAGATGACTCCAAGCCTCGATGCCATGCGCCATGGCAGGCAAGCCATGCGCCAGGATGCCGCCACCCACCAGAAACATGGCCAGCGTGCCCAGCACCGCCAGGGTTTTCATCAACGCCGGGGCTGCGTGCAGCAGCGCCCGACCGACAACCCGCAGCGGCGCCGTGCCCGCGCCGCCAGCTTGTTGGCTCAGATAGAGCCCCAGGTCGTCGAGTTTCACGATGCAGGCGACCAGGCCATAGACGCCTACGGTCATTAGAACGGCGACACCAGCGAGCACGCTCAATTGGGTCAGCAAGGCGCTGGCCTGCACCGTGCCCAGCGTGATGACGATGATCTCGATCGACAAGATAAAGTCGGTGCGCACAGCGCCCTTGATTTTCTCTTTTTCCAGTGCCACCAGATCGACCGCAGCGTCTTTGAGCGCCTGTAGCAGCCGCGCCTTTTCAGCTGCCACTTCGGCCGCGCCGTGCAACAGCTTATGGGCTACTTTCTCGAAGCCTTCAAAACACAGGAATACACCCCCTGCCATCAACAGCGGCGTGATCGCCCAGGGCGCGATGGCGCTGAGCAAAAGAGCGCCCGGCACCAAAATCGCCTTGTTGACAAACGAGCCTTTGCACACCGCCCAGACCACCGGCAGTTCGCGATCGGCCTTGACGCCCGCCACCTGCTGCGCGTTGAGCGCCAGGTCATCTCCCAGCACCCCGGCGGTTTTCCTGGCCGCCACCTGCGTCAATGCCGACACGTCATCGAGCACGGTGGCAATATCGTCGAGCAAGACAAGCAGGCTGGTGGCCATCAGGAATTACCTTGTTGTTGAATGATGAAGTCGGCTTGCCGTGGGTTGAAGAGTATTAGAGCTTAAGCGCACCGGCATAGCCGGTCAGTTCCAGGTAACCGCGTCCGACCAGCCTGTCGTGCTGGTCAAACAGCTCACACAAACCTTCCCAATAGACCGTTCCGGTCGAGTGGCGACTGTCGAGTTCCTGGTTGTCGATGACCGGCTTGACGTGGTAGAAGTCAGGCCCGGCACCCGCTGCGCGCTGAGCCTGGATGCGAAGCAGCCATTCAACCGGGTACCTGGCCTGCGTCAGCCGGCTGCTCCAGTAGCGCAGCACCTCAAACCGGAGCTCGTGCGGGCCAAACACCTGTGTCAGTGCCCCTATCGACGGCTGCCGATAGGAGCCACCAGCCCATAGCGCGTTGCCAGCCCGATCCCGCAAGCGAAAGGCCGTGAGCGCGCTGCCATCGAGCAGGTTCATGCCAATCCAGTCCCAGCCGACGGCTTGGGGCGGCATCAGCGCCTGACTCCATTCGTGATCAAGCCAGGCGCTGCCGTGCACGCTGGCCGTTCGGCCTTCGATCGTCAGTGCGCCAGAGACCCTGAGTTGTGGCAGGCTGTAGTAGTAACTCGCGTGGCTCGCGTCCGGGCCCTTGCGCGACAAGCCCTGCTCGCCCTGCAACAGCAGGGGCTGGGTTTCTTGCAGCGCGAGGTCAAAGGCAAAACCATGATCGATGGATCTGGCCACGGCACGGTAGTGGGTCGGCTCCCGCTGCAGGGCCCAGTCACGCAGCGTGACAGCGGTGTCCTGCTCGCTCGCCTGTGCCACGCCAAAACCGGCGCGCGCCAGGCGTTGGTCGTGCAGCAGTTTTTTGCCCGCCACGTCGGTCACGCCAGCATGGGCAAAGATCAGTTGTTTGGCGGCAAAATTGGAACTCATACCCTGAGTGGCTGTCACGCGCGAGCGAAAAAAGGTCAGTTGAAAACCAAACTCGCGTGTCCCCGATGCTGAGCCAGAATCGCCGACTGCCAGCAGGTGGCCGGTCAGATACCACCATTCGATCGAACACTCCGGGTGGCTGCCCAAGTCACGCGGGAATTGCAGGCGGCGCTTTATCAAAGCCGGTGTGACCGCCTCAACTCCTGGCGCGCCAGACGCTTGCGCCGGTGCCAACAGCGGCCACAGCGGGCTTGCCAAGCCCAGGCCCAGCAAGCGGCGGCGCAGCAGGCCGGGCCAGCGTGGGGGCAAGCGCAGCGGCATCAAAAGCTCAGGCTAACTGGGCGTTGATGCGCGCCAGCGACTCAGTGCAGTCGCCCAGATGCTGCTGCACCCAGGCGGCGTCGTGGTAGCTGGGCAGGTAGCGTTCACCGGCATCGCACAGCAGCGACAGAATGGAACCCTGCTCACCCCTGGCGCGCATCTCGGCTGCCAGCGTCAACATGCCGACAAAATTGGTGCCGGTGGAGGGCCCGACTTTTCGTCCCAACAGATCCGACAGGACGCGCATGGCCGCCACTGAATCGACATCGCTGACTTCAATCATGCGGTCAATCAACGTGCGGATAAAGCTGGCCTCCACGCGCGGCCGACCAATGCCTTCGATGCGCGAACCGGACCCGGTCAGGCTGGCGTCGCCAATGCGGTAAAACTCGCCAAACACCGAGCCCTGCGGGTCGGGCACGCAGACCTGCGTGGCGTGGCGCTGGTAGCGCACATAGCGACCGATGGTGGCGCTGGTGCCGCCAGTACCGGCACCGACCACGATCCAGCGCGGGACCGGATGGCGCTCATGCGCCATCTGCGTGAACATGCTTTGCGCAATATTGTTGTTGCCGCGCCAGTCGGTGGCGCGTTCGGCGTAGGTGAACTGGTCCATGTAGTGGCCACCGGCCTGCTGCGCCAAGCTGCGCGCTTCGTCATAGACCGCAGCCGCACTGTCCACCAGGTGGCAGCGGCCGCCGTAAAACGTGATTTGTGCAATCTTCTCGGGCGACGTGCTGTGTGGCATCACGGCAATAAAGGGCAGTCCCAGCAGGCGCGCAAAGTAGGCTTCGCTCACTGCCGTAGAGCCGCTGGAGGACTCAACCACGGTCGAGCCTTCATGCAGCCAGCCGTTGCACAGCGCGTACAAAAACAGCGAGCGCGCGAGCCGGTGCTTGAGGCTTCCCGTGGGATGGGTGGACTCGTCCTTGAGGTATAGGTCAATGCCACACTGGGCGAAGCCGGGCAGCGCCAGCGCAATGAGATGGGTGTCGGCGCTGCGCTGGTAGTCGGCTTCAATCAGTGCGATGGCCTGGTGCAGCCAGGTGGGGTTGGATGGGGTCATGCGCGAAGCATAGCGGGTTCCTGGGACCTGGCTTGAGGGAACGGAGAATAGTGATCCAGGCGTGCGTTACCGAACGGAATCTTCAGGATTGAAGGCCTATCCTGAGCAAGCTTAATAGATGATAGAAAAGCGCATGGAAGTGATGAAAAGATGAACGCTGACCTGGATGCCAGGCTTGACGAAGACAGCGGGGCCCCGACATTGGCGGTTCCGAGCGGTCGCGGTTCGCGGCTGGTCAGTCTGGGCTGGATGGCGGCGGGCATTGCCGGGAACATGATGGCCGAAGCGGCGCGGCAGATTGCCAAGGGCAAGCTGCCCAAAGTCAGCGACCTGCTCCTGACACCTGCCAACGCACGAAGGGTGGCCGACGAACTGGCCAAATTGCGCGGTGCGGCGATGAAGGTCGGGCAACTGCTGTCCATGGAGTCCGGTGACCTGTTACCGCCTGCGTTGGCAGAGATTCTGGGGCGTTTGCGCTCGGACGCGCGCTCGATGCCGAAAACCCAGGTCATGGACATGCTGGTCGCCAATTGGGGTAATGGCTGGGAAAGGCAGTTCAAACACTTCTCATTCAAGCCCCTGGCGGCGGCGTCCATCGGCCAGGTCCATCGCGCTCAAACGCTGGATGGGCGCGATCTGGCCATCAAGATTCAGTACCCCGGCGTGCGGGAAAGCATTGACAGCGATGTCGACAATGTCGCGGGCTTGCTGCGGCTGTCCGGCCTGATGCCCAAGGCGATGGACATTGCACCGCTGCTGCGCGATGCCAAGCGTCAGTTGCATGACGAGGCCGACTACATCAGGGAGGGCAACTACCTGCAGCGCTATGGCGACTTGTTGGCCGACGCGCCGCAGTACCAGCTACCCCGGGTGCATACCGATCTGACGACGCGCAGTGTCCTGGCCATGGACTATGTGCGCGGCGTTCCGATTGAAAAGCTGGCCGACGCGGCGCAAGTGCAGCGTGATCGCGTCATGACGCTTTTGTTCAGCTTGTTGCTACGGGAGGTCTTTGAATTTCGCCTGGTGCAGACCGACCCCAACTTTGCGAATTACCGATTTGACACGCACAGCCACCGATTGGTCCTGCTGGACTTCGGTGCGACAAGAGCCTGCAAAGCAAGGATGTCCCGCGACTTTCGACGTCTTATGAAAGCTGCGATGGCGTCAGACCGGGTGGCCATGCGCGCCGCTCTCATGGGGATTGGTTACTTGGGAGAAAGCACGCAGGAGAGGCATCGACAGGCTGTGCTGGACATCGCCGAACAGGCGCTGGAGCCGTTTTGCCAGCAGGGTGGCTACGATTTCGGTAGTTCCGACTTGCCTGCACGCGTTCGTGCCAATGGCATGGCACTGGGAATGGACAAGGAATTCTTCCAGCTTCCTCCCGCCGATGCCATGCTGCTGCAACGCAAGTTCGGCGGCCTTTATTTGCTGGCCATCAGGCTCAAGGCTCGGGTGAACCTCAACGCCCTGGCGACGGCGGCTTTCGCTGCCAATCAGCATCGACTCCAGGCCTCCCGTCAACGAGGCAGCATTGATTGAGCCCGGGTAGTATTGCTACCAATCCTCCTTCACCGCCAACACCGCATCGCGCCCGGCTGCTGCGCGACCGGCCAGCCAGGCCGTGACGGTGCCCGCAGCGACCACCGCCAGGCATAGGGAGATCAGACGTGCCCAGGGCAGCATCAGGTCCATGCTCCAGTGAAAGCTTTGCGGGTTGACGACTTTTACGAGCACCACCGACACCGCCAACCCCAGACCCAAACCGGCAATGGCACCAACGCCGGTCCAGGCAGCGCCTTCGAGTGCCACCACTTGCAGGATCTGGCGGCGCGTGAGCCCCAGATGCGCCAGCAGGCCAAACTCCTTGCGCCTTGCCAGCACCTGTGCGCTAAAGCTCGCCGCGATGCCAAAAAGACCAATTGCAATCGCCACCGCCTGCAACCAGTAGGTGACGGCAAAACTGCGGTCAAAGACACGCAGCGAGGTCGCGCGAATCTGGCTGGCGCTGCCAAATTCCAGCAAGTCGCCGCTGCCCTTGGCGGCAGCGGCGCTCGCGCCTGCGTCGCCGCTTGCGCCAGCCGGCTTGGACGGCGCCTGAGCTTGACCAGCCAGCTCGCGCAGCGACTGCTCGACGTGCGCGAGGTCACCGGGCTGCGTCAGCCACAATGCGAGATCATTGGCACGATGGTCGCCGCTGAGGCGTTCAAAGTCACGCCGATCGATCGCAATGGCACCACTTTGGCGGGCGTAGTCACGCCACACACCAGCTACAAAAAATGTAGCACCTTGCGTAGGTGCAGTGGTTGCTAGAGGCTTAAAAGCCTCAGAGAGTTGGGGCAGTGTGGCGCCCAGCCGGGCGCCATGCAGATCGACCATCGCCTCACTGACGTAAATGCCGATCTGAGCGCTGGGTACCGGCAAGGGCGCGCCGACCAGTGGCAGGTCGCGCGCCGGGTCAGCCAGATCACGCGCTATCAGCGCCACCGTGGGCAGCGCCGGGTCCAGCAGCAGTGGCAGCAGACGCTGCGTCTGCACGCGTGCCACGCCGCTCAGCCGGGAGGCGGCCAAGACAAAGGAGGGGCTGAAAAAAACCGTGTCATTGGCACTGGTGGAGCGAGCAGCGCGCACATACAAGTCGGCTGGCAGCACGTGGCCAAGCCAGTCGCTGACCGACTCGCGAAAGCTCGCCACCATCACCGTCAGTGCCACCGCCAGACTGAGCGAGGCCACTACGCCGCTGATGGCCACCGCCGCTGTCTCGCGCTGACGCCGCGAGCGCTCCACCGCCAACAGCGCCAGCGCCTGGTGCGCCACGCGGGGTGCCAATTGATTGAGCAGCACGGCGATCAGCCAGGGCAGCGCGGTGATGCCACCGACGAGAATCAGGCCAACTGACAGGTAGGCCGCCAGCGGGATGCCAAACAGGCTGGGAGCAAGCGTCAGCATTGCGCCAGCAGCTATCAAAACAAGACTTATTCCGTGCTTGTGACGCCCTGCGAGCGCCGCGCCAAGGCCTTTGAGCGTCTGCGCCGGTGGCAGGCGCTGCGCCTGCCGTGCCGGCCACCAGCCGCCCACAAGGGCGGCCAGCACCCCGAGCACGCCGTAGCCCAGCGCCGCCCAGCCGCTCCACTGCAGGCTGGGTGCTGCGCCGGCAAAAAAGCCGCCGCCCAGGTCGCCGCCGAGCAGGCGCAAGGCCAGTGCGGCCAGCGCCGTGCCCAGCGCGACGCCGAGCGCACTGCCGAGCAGCCCGAGCGCGAGCGATTCCCACAGCACCAGCGCCAGCCGATCACGTGCGCTCAAGCCCAGCACGCCCAGCAACGCAAACTGCTGCGCGCGTTTGGCCACGCTCAAGGACAGCACCGAGAACACCAGAAACGCGCCGGTAAACAAGGCAATCAGGGCCAGCACGCTGAGGTTGACACGGTAAGCACGCGAGAGGTCACTGACCTGCGCTTGCGCCGCGTCCGGTTCGGTCAGCGTCAGGCCCGTCGGCCAGTCGGGTGCGGCTTTGAGGTTGCGCGCAAACGTCTGCCGATCAACACCAGCCTGCAGGCGAAGGTCGATGCGGCTGAGCTGCCCCTGTCGGCCAAACAGCTCCTGCGCGGCACCAATATCCATCACTGCCAGCGCGCCACCGGCTGCGTGGACGCGTCCGGCCACCGAGGCGGCCAGCAGTTGCAGCCCGCTTTGCAGTTGCAGCGAACCGGGCCCATCGAAGAGCTTGCGCCGCGCCGTTGCGTTCAAATAAACCTGGCCAGGCGCCAACACGCTGGTACGCTCGGCGCCGCTGAATGGCAGTGGCATCAGGTCAGGGGCCACAGCAGCCACCAGCAGCGCGTCAATGCCCAGTACGCGCAAGTTGGAACGCCGTCCGTCTGAGCTCACAGCATAAGTACTGAGCTCCAGCACAGGCGAGGCGAGTTGCACTTGCGGGTGTTGCGCCAGACGGGCAAACAGCGACTCGTCAAAGCTGCCCTGCACGGCGCGCAGTTCCAGGTCGGGCTGGCCGCCCACCGAGCGCACGGCCTGCGCGAACTCATCGAGTGCCGAGGCGTTGATCAAGTGCACGGAAAACGCCAGCGCCACCCCCAGCAGCACGGCCACCACGGCAGCCGCATTGCGCCAAGGATGCTGGCGCAACTCTTGCCAGGAGAAGGTTTTTAACAGTTCAAGCACGGCGCAGTATAGAAGTCCCGACAGCACACAGTAAGATCGCTGCCATGATGGATTGTCAAATCTCGCAGTGAACGACGTGAGCCTGCTCGATCCGCTGGCCAGCAGCCTGCCTCTCACGCCTCGCCTGTCGAGACCGGCGGCGTTGACGGCTGGCATGCTGCATCTGGCCTTGCTGTGGCTGGTGTTGCAGTCGGCACCGGTGATGCCGACGGTGCGTTCGGTGGTGCGTTATCTCACACCGATCACCTTGCTGCGGGAAAAGCCACCCGAAATAAAGCCGGTCCCGATGCCGTTACCCAAGCCGACGCGCGTGGTCTCACCCAAAGCCGTGCAAGAACCGGTGCAAGCGACACCGCTGGTGACTGTGCCCAAAGCGATCGACCCGGAACCGGACAAGCCGCTGGTCTTGACGCCACCGGTTTTGCCGGCGCCGCCCGTGCCGACGCCACCGCCACTACCCATCCCGCTGCCGCCCAAGCCCGAGCCCATTGTCACGCCCGAACCGCTGCCGGAACCTGTGCCAGAAACCCGCGCCGGTCGCCGAGCCAGAGCCCGCACCCGCACCCGCACCCGCACCTGCACCTGCACCTGCACCTGCACCTGCACCTGCACCTGCGCCTGCACCTGCGCCTGCACCTGCACCTGCACCTGCACCTGCACCTGCGCCTGCGCCTGCACCTGCGCCTGCGCCTGCGCCTGCGCCTGCGCCGGCACCCGGACCTGCACTTGCGCCTGCGGTGGTGGCAACCCCGGCTGCGGTGCAAGTGCCAGCGCCCACCACCGCACCCGCTGCGGCCGCAGTGCGCCCCAGCGCCATCACGCCGGTGGAGACGGCGAACGCGCTGCTGCACTCGGCGGGCAGTGCGGGCGGGCAGGCGGCACCTGCTACGGCGAAGCCGCCGCTGACGATGTACCCCGGCATGTACAACCCGGCGCGCGGGCGCAGCCTGGCCGAGCTGGCCAACGAGCAGCTCAATGGCGGCCAGCGTCGTGACCGCTATGCAGAAGGGGTGGCCGGTGCCGCCAAGCCCGACTGCCTGGGCCCGAACGCCTCGGGCAGCTTGTTGGGTTTGATCACCATCCCAATCGCGGCGGCACGTGACAAATGCAAATAGCCACGCACACTTTTCATGAAACCCAGGAACGCATCATGTTGAAACCATCATTTCTTGTCCGACCCCTCGCGCTCGGGCTACTCTGGTTGGCGCTGACCGGGGCTGGCACCGCGCTGGCGCAGGCGCAATCCGGCGCGCCGCGGCTAGCTGCCAGTGCTGCATCGCCAACAGCGCCACGCAGTGCCTCGGCACCAGTATCCATACCCAACCTGGGCACCGCGGCGATCACACCGCCCGCAACCCAGGTGTCGGCCAACCCCTACGGCATGCGCGCCGTCTGGGCGCAGGGCGACCTGGTGGCCAGGGCGACCTTGCTGGTGCTGGCCGTAATGTCATTGCTGAGCTGGTATTTCATCATCGCCAAGTTGCTGGAACAACGGCGTCTGGGCGTGCAGGCATCGGCCGCGCGCAAGGCATTTGACAGCCCGGACAGCTTGCAAAAGCGCGCTGCCGCGCTGGAGGCGGCCAGTCCGTTTCGCTTCATGGTCGAGTCAGCGCTGGCGGCGGCGCGGCGCTACTACAGCCTGTCCGGGCAAACCGACATGAACAGTTGGCTCAGCCAGGACATCTTGCGCAGCGTGGCGACGCTGCAGATGCGCAGTCAGGCCGGTTTGTCGGTGCTCGCCACGGTCGGCGCCACGGCGCCCTTTGTCGGACTTTTTGGCACCGTCTGGGGCATTTACAACGCGCTCGTGACGATTGGTGTTTCGGGTCAGGCATCGATCGAAAAAGTAGCCGGACCGGTGGGCGAGGCCTTGATCATGACCGCGCTCGGTCTGGCGGTGGCGGTGCCCGCCGTGCTGGGCTACAACTGGCTGGTACGGCGCAACCGCGTGACGCTGCATGCGGTCAAGGGTTTCGGCTCGGAACTGCACACCTTGTTATTGGTGGAGATCGACAAGAGTCAGCGCGCCGCTGCCGCCCACCAGCCGATCTGAGCCATGGCCATTCACTACCAAGCGGAGCAGGGCGAGGACGACGCCGAGCTCTCCGAAATCAACACCACACCGCTGGTGGACGTGATGCTGGTGCTGCTGATCATTTTTTTGATCACCATTCCGGTCATCAATACCTCGGTGGCACTGCGCCTGCCGCGCGAAGCCAACCCATTGCAGCCAAGTGAGCCTGAGACGATTGTGATTTCGGTCGATGCGCGCGGCGGCACCTACTGGTCGGATGCGCGCCTGCCGGACGCGCAAAGTCTGCAAGACAAGCTCAGACAAGCGGCCACGCAAGCGCCCAAGCCAACGGTCCATATCCGTGGTGATGCGCGCGCCGACTACGAGGCCGTAGCGCGGGTACTCTATGCCTGCCAGCAAGCGGGCCTCACGCGCATTGGCTTTGTGACCGAAGAGCCTGAGAAGGCAGACCATGGCCATTGATTTTGACGCCGCGCTGGCCCCGGGCGACCTCGAGCTTGCCTCGGGCATGAACATCACGCCGCTGATCGACGTTTTGCTGGTGCTGCTGGTGATGCTCATCATCACCATCCCGATCCAGTTGCACTCGGTCAATATGGAGATGCCGGCCGGCCTGCCACCGGCAACAACAGCCGAGCCGCTGGTGGTGAAGATCGAAATTGGCGATCAGAACCAAGTGCTGTGGGATGGCCAGGCGCTGGCCGACCGCGCCGCGCTGGAGCAGCGCCTGCAAGCCGCTGCGCAACTCAGCGAGCAGCCCGAGATTCACATCAAAGCGCAACGCCGTGCCAAATACGACAGCGTGGCCACGGTGCTAAGCGTGGCGCAGCAGATGGGGCTGCAAAAAATCGGAGTCGTCGGGCTGGATGACTATGCGCGTTAAGCGATAAACGCAAGTTGGGCGAGCCAGCTCACCAGGCATCAATCGCCAAACCTTGTCCAGGCGGCAACTCGCGCTGCATCTGCAAACCGCGCAGCAGCCAGTGGCGGGTTTGCGCCGGGTCGATGACGGCGTCGATCTCCAGCGTGGCGGCCATGTTGATGGCGCTGCCGCGCTCGTAGTGTTGCGCCACCAGTTGCTGGTAGAGCGCCTCGCGCTCGGGCCCTTCGGCGACCGCGTCGAGCTCCTTGCGGTAGCCCAGGCGCACGGCGCCTTCCAGGCCCATGGCACCGAATTCGCCGCTGGGCCAGGCCACGGTCATCAGCGGCGAGTGAAAGCCACCGGCCGTCATGGCCATGGCACCCAGGCCGTAGCCCTTGCGCAGCACCACACTCAGATAGGGCACGCGCAGATGCGCGGCGGCCAGAAAGAGGCGGCTCACATGGCGCACTTGCGCCTGCGCTTCAATCTCCGGCCCGACCATGAAGCCTGGCGTATCGACCAGACTGATGAGCGGCAAGCCGTGCGCGTTGCAAAGCTGCATGAAGCGCGCTGCCTTGTCGGCTGCATTGGCGTCAATGGCACCGCCCAGGTGCAGCGGGTTGTTGGCCAGCAGGCCGACCGCCCGGCCCTCGATGCGCGCCAGCGCGGTGTGAATGCCTTTGCCAAAGCCGCTGCGCAATTCCAGCACGCTGCCCACATCGGCGATGCCGGTGATGGCGGCACGCGTGTCATAAACGCGCAAGCGGTTTTCTGGCACCAGCTCACGCAGCGCCTGCGCGTCGGGCGCTTGCCAGTCGCTGACACGGCCCTGAAAGAACGACAAATAGTGGCGCGCGGCGGCCACGGCTTCGCGCTCGTCCGCCACCAGAATATCAATCACCCCATTGCTGTGCTGCACTTCACTCGGGCCAATTTGTTCAGGCTTGAAGACGCCCAGGCCGCCGCCCTCGACCATGGCTGGGCCGCCCATGCCGATGTTGCTGCCCTGCGTGGCGATGATTACGTCGCAGCAGCCCAGTAGCGCCGCGTTACCGGCAAAGCAGCGCCCCGCCACGATGCCGAGCACCGGCACCTGGCCGTTGAGGCGCGCAAAGCTGGCAAAAGTGCCCACATGCAGCCCGGCCACGATCGGCATATCGACATCGCCCGGACGGCCACCACCGCCTTCGGCAAACAGCAGTACCGGCAATTTTTGCTGCAGGGCCAGCCCCAGCATGCGGTCAGTCTTTTGGTGGTTGCGCAGTCCCTGCGTGCCGGCCAGCACGGTGGCGTCGTAGGCCATGACCACGGCGCGGCTGTGTGCGGCACCAAACAGCGCTTGGTTGATGCTGCCGATGCCCGTCACCATGCCGTCGGCAGGTGTGTTCTTGATCAGGTCCTGTTCGCTGCGGCGGCTGCGCTGGGCAGCGACGGCGAGTGCGCCGAATTCGATGAAAGAGTCGGCGTCGCACAAATCGGCAATATTCTCGCGCGCACTGCGCAGACCCAGCGCGTGGCGCTTGGCCAGCGCGTCGGCGCGGTTGGCGTCGAGCGTCGGGGCGTGGCGATCGAGTACGCGCTGCAGGTCGGCCCGCGGCACAGCCAGCGACTCGACAGGCTGGAGGCCAGGTGCTGGGCGCAGGGCAGGGGATTGTGCTAGGGTGCTTCCCGAGCTTTCGTCGGTTCTTTGAGTTTTATATGCCAAATTAGCCTCTAGCCCAGGTTCTACCTGCGCAAGCAGCTCTAGATTCAATAGCAAATCACGCTCTGCGACCAACTCGCCCTTGGCAAAGAACCGCTCCCCCACGCGCCCCGCCTGGGGGGCACGCAGCTCGTGCTCCATCTTCATGGCTTCCAGAATCAGCAACAGGTCGCCAGCCTGGACGCTATCACCGGTCGCTACCTGCCACTCGGCAATCTGCGCTTGCAGGGGGGAATGAATTTCAATCATCGAAGCGCTCACGCCGGATCTTTCAGCAAGCGGCGCAACACCTTGCCCGCGCCGGTTGTGGGCAATGAGGCAATCAGCGTGACTTCGCGCGGTGCCTTGTAAAGCGCCATGTTGCTGCGTGCCCATTCCACAATCTCGGCGGCGCTGGCGCTCTGACCCGGCTTCAGCACGACAAAAGCTTTCACAACCTCGCCCTTGTCGGGATCGGGCACGCCAATCACTGCTGCCTGGGCGATGGCCGGATGCTTGATCAGAATTGTCTCCACCTCTTCCGGGAACACGCTGTAGCCCGAGACCTTGATCATTTCCTTGAAGCGCCCGATGAAGCTGAGGTAGCCATCGGCGTCGAGCTTGCCCATGTCGCCGGTATAGACCCAGCCGTCACGCAAAGTCTTGGCCGTGGCCTCCGGCTTGTTCCAGTAGCCTTTGAAGACACCGGCACTGCGCAGCACAATCTCGCCAACCTCGCCGCTGGCACAGGGCCGACCCGACTCAGCATCGAGAATGCGGATTTCAGTGCCGGGGATGGCCTTGCCTTGCGTGCCCCAGCGCACTGCGTCGTGCGGCATATAGGTGTCGACGGTGTGAGTTTCGCTCAGTCCATAGGCCGCTTCAAAGGATTCGCAGTTGGGTGCCAGGGCCTTCCATTGCTGTGCCATCGCCTCAGTGAAGACGATGCCAAAACTCGTCACCGGATTCCTGCGCAGGGTTGATAAGTCAAACGTCTTGGCAGTCGGCACCTGCATGGCAAAGACGTTCATCGGCGCGATGCTGTACCACCAGGTGACGCGGTGCCGGTCAATCGCTTGCAACACGGCCAGCGGGTCAAAGCGGTACAGCAGCACGCTGGTGGCACCGGTAAACAGCGTCACGTTGATGCCCATCACCATACCGGCAATGTGGTACAGCGGCGCGATGGCCAGCAACACATCATCTTGTGTGACGCCGTTGCAGTTGGCTGCCGCCGCTGACTTGTACAAGGCATTGCGGTAGGTCAGCATCGCGCCTTTGGGCAAGCCGGTGGTGCCCGAGGTGTAGGTCATCAGGGCAACGTCATCCATCGACAGCGCCACCGGGGGTGGTGTTGCCGTGCCCTGGGTCGCGGCCAAAAAGTCTTCCGCATCCGCTGGCAGCGTCAGCGCATGCGACTGCATCGCCAGCAGTTCGGCTGGAACCGTGAGGCTCGGCTGCGCGGGCAGCAGCTCGGCATAGCGCACGGCAAACACATGCGTCAGCGCCGTCTGGCTTCGCACCTGCGCCACGATGGGCAGCAGGTTGTCGGCGGCAATGATGACGCGCGCCTGCAGGTCACTTAGCTGATAGAGCAGCTCATGCTCTTTGTTGAGCGGTCCACACGGGCAGACGATGGCACCGAGCTTCTGAATGGCGTAGTGTGCCATCACGTACTGCGGGCAATTGTTCAGGAATAGCGCCACCGGATCGCCCTTTTTGACGCCAATCGCGGCCAGTCGCGCGGCAAAGGCGTCACTGGCGCGGTTCAGTTCCGCATACGTGATGGCGTGGCCGTACCAAAGGTAGGCGGCTTTGTCGGGCTGCGTTTTGGCGTGCGCGCGCAAGTACTCGTGCAAAGGGGTGTCGAGCTGGGGGGTGTGTGCTGTCTCCATGGTGTCACTTTCAGGGTAAGTACGGGATAGGGAAGGGTCAGGACGCTTGTTAATATATACCAGTTGGTAGAATAATTCTACTTATTGGTATAACACAGGTGACAATCAGGCCATGACCGCATCGCATTCCGAGGCACGCAGCCACCGGCAAAAGACCGTCACGCCCGGCACGGACGAAAAGCGCGAGCGCATCCTGAAGGTAGCCGAGCGTCTGTTTGCCGCGCAGGGATACGCCAATACCACGATCGACCAAATCGTGCGTGCGCTCGGCGTCACCAAGCCATTTCTTTATTACTATTTCCATAACAAGCAGGAAATTTTTGAGACGCTGTCGTGGCGCCCCACAGTGGCCTGCTTCACCGTCATGGATTTTGCCGCAGATGACTTGCGGTCGGCCCGCGTGAAAGTTAGCGAGGGTCTGGAGCGCCTGATCCGCGCCACCATCAGCCATTACCCGGCGGCCTTCTTCCCATACCGCGAGCCGCAGGTCTACCGCCCCGAATACCTGGCGGCGCAAAAAAAGCTGGCCCGTCATTTTTACGACCGCTTGTGCGCGCTGCTGGAGCAGGGCCGACGCGACGGCAGCTTCGACTTTTCCGAGACCCGCATCACCGCCCTGGCGGCCTGCAGCCTGCCGGGTTTTCTGTACGCCTGGTACCGTCCCGACGGACGCCTGGGCTCCGAAGAGATGGTGCGTGAACTGTCCCGGCTGGCGCGGCGTGTCATCGGCTTGCGGCCAGCCTCCCCCTCCACCAGGAAACCCCCAACCCAAAGGAAAAAACCATGAAGAGACAACTGATCACTCCGGTCGCCCTGAGCATTGTTCTGCTGGCGGGCGGCGCCCATGCCCAGCAGACTTTCAAGCTGGCCTACATCGACCCACTGAGCGGGCCGTTCGCCAATGTCGGCGAGCTGATGCTGAGCCACGTACAGTATGGCGTGGGCGAAGTCAACGCCCGGGGCGGCGTGCTCAAGGGCACCAAGCTGGAGTTGTTAAAGTTTGACAGCAAGCTCTCGGCGCAGGAAAGCCAGACTGCGCTGCAATCCGCAATCGATCAGGGGGCGCGTGTCATCGTCACCGGCGGCTCGGGCTCATCCGTGGTGGCTGCCCTGGTGGACGCCGCTGCCAAGCACAATGAGCGCAACCCGGAGCAGGCCGTGCTGGTGCTGAATCATTCGTCAATTGACCCGGATCTGACCGGCAAGCGCTGCAGCTTCTGGCATTTTCAGACGGAAGCCAATACGGCGATGAAAATGAAGGCGCTGGCCAACTACATCAAGAAGCAGCCCGACATCAAAAACATCTATCTGCTCAATCAGGACTATGCCCATGGCCGGCAGTGGGCCCGCTATGGCCAGGAAATGGTCACGCTGGCACGCCCGGACGTGAAGTTTGTGGGTCAGGATTTTCATGCCATTGGCCGGGTCAAGGATTTCTCGCCCTACATTTCAAAGATCAAGACAACCGGTGCTGATAGTGTGATCACCGGCAACTGGGGCCAGGACATGACGCTGCTGCTCAAGGCCGGCGGCGACGCCGGTGCCAACTACCGCTATTTCAACCACAGCGCCGGCTCCATCCCGGGCACCGTGCGGGCGGTGTCGCAGTCGAAACTCGGGCGCCTCACCTGGGTGGCCGAGTGGCACCCGGGGCAGGCCGACGCACCCAGGGCAGAAGCACTGGCCAAGGCCTACAAGGCCAAGACCGGCAAAGACTTTCTGGCGCCGCGCATGGTGTTCACACCGCTGTTGCTGGCGGCGGCCATCAACAAGGCGCATTCGCTGGACACCGTCAAGATCGCGCGTGCCCTGGAGGACCTGACTTTCGACTCGGTGGTTGGCCCGGTGCGCATGCGCGCCGAAGACCATCAACTGTTGCTGCCGCAAGTGGTCAATACCATTGCAGCGGTGGACGGCAAGACGGTGAAGTCTGGCTGGGAGGGCACAAACTACGGCTTCCGCACCGATGCCGTCTATAGTGGCAACGAACTGGCGCAGGGCACGGAATGCAAAATGGTCCGACCGCAATGAGTTGTCTCAGGCGGTTCTGAAATCAGGCAGCATTCGCGGCGTCGCGCTACCTCTCCGTCTGCGGGAGCAACGGCCGACCTTAGGCGGCCGCCAACAAGCCCGGCCTCCCAAGCCCGGTGGCTTTAGCAAGCTGCTGGGCACCGAACTCGATTTCGCCGGTCAGCTGCCCGCCCTCTTCAATCACGACCTTGCCGTAGCGAATCTTGCCGCTGACTTTGCCGGTAGCGTAGATCGTCAATTTCTGGCGCACCGTCAGGTTGCCATCGAACTGGCCATGAATCTCGGCAATATCGATGTCGGCTGAACCTTTGAAGGCACCTTGTTCCGAAATCTGGATCACCCTCGAATCCATCGTCGCCTCCACCAGACCTTCGACCAGCAGCGTGTCGCAATCGGTAATTTCCACCCCTTTGAGTTTGATGTTGGGCCCCACCGTCAGCTTGCTGCCACTTTCGATCGCTGTCGGGGCGGCATTGGTAGCATTCGCCAGCGGCAGCGCGGTCGCCGACGGGCTGCTTGGGGCGCCGGTGGCCCCGTAGGAATTGGCACCCGGCGCGGGAACGACAGGGCGGGCTGGTGAAGCTTGGCTTTCGTGCTTGTTGAAGAAGTGCGGAGATAGGGCCATGTGATTTCCTTTAAAAGAGACACATGGTACGGGCCATTCTTTTGAAAGTCTGCACCCGTTTTGCAAGATCGGTAACAGAATAAGTGCTGCCTGCCCGTCGGTATTGTGGTTTACCACAATAGCCATTTGCTGCTTAGTTGTTTATAGTGCTGGCCTGAACGGCTCAAGACACCGCTCAAGTGTCAATTATTTATTATCAGGAGACATCAAATGAAGATTCCCAGCCTCGTCGTTGGTTTGCTGGTCAGTTGTGCGGCTTTCACGCTTAGCGCCCAGACCATTATCAAGTTCAGCCATGTGGTGGCCGTCGATACGCCCAAGGGCCAGGCGGCCTTGTTCTTTGCCAAGAAGGCCGATGAGCTGACCAAGGGCAAGGTCAAGGTCGAGGTTTATGCCAACAGCGCCTTGTACAAAGACAAGGAAGAAATGGAAGCGCTGCAAATTGGCTCGGTGCAGATGCTGGCCCCGTCACTGGCCAAGTTTGGCCCGCTGGGCGTAAAAGAATTTGAAGCCTTCGATCTGCCCTTCATCTTTGACGATACCCCCGATCTGCACAAGATTACACAAGGCCCAGTCGGTGCCGCTTTGATGGCCAAGCTCGATGCAAAGGGAATTCATGGCCTGGCATTCTGGGACAACGGTTTCAAGTCGTTCTCGGCCAACACGCCACTGAAGATGCCGGCTGACTACAAGGGCAAGAAGTTCCGCATTCAGTCTTCCAAAGTGCTGGAAGAAGAAATCCGCTCGGTTGGCGGCATTCCGCAAGTGATGGCCTTCTCCGAGGTCTATCAGGCGCTGCAAACCGGCGTGGTCGATGGCACCGAGAACCCGATCTCGAACTTCTACACGCAAAAAATGCATGAAGTGCAGAAGCACCTGACAATCACCAACCATGGCTACCTCGGCTATGCGGTGATCACCAACAAGAAGTTTTGGGATGGCCTGCCGGCTGATGTGCGCGGCCAGCTCGAACAGGCGATGAAAGAATCCACGGTGTATGCCAACCAGATCGCCCAGGCCGAAAACGACAAGGCCTTGGCCGGTGTCAAGGCCAGCGGCAAGACTGCGGTCTATGTGCCAACCAAAGAAGAACGCCTGGCGCTGAAGAAAGCCATGGCCCCGGTGCACACCAAAATGGCCGATCGCGTAGGCAAGGATATTCTCAAGCAGATCTACACCGCTACCGGTTTCGATCCGACCAAGCTGTAATTGTCCACTCGTCATTGCGAGCGTCACTCGCCATGACGGATTGCGGGGCCTTGTCGAGGCTCTGAACGATTTGCAATTTTCCGTTTCGCTCACGCCTTGTCGGAGTTCAGACCATGATGAAAGTTCTTGATCACCTTGAAGAGTGGCTGGTCACTTTTCTGATGGGCGCGGCGACGCTCATCATCTTTGTGGCGGTGGTGCATCGCTACGCGGCCGGTTGGCCGATTCCGGTAGTGCAGGACTGGCTCCTGTCGCTCAGCTTGAGCTGGGCGCAGGAACTCACCATCATCATGTTTGTCTGGATGGCCAAGTTTGGTGCCGCCTACGGCGTGCGTACCGGCATTCACGTCGGCGTGGATGTGCTGATCAACCGCATGGACCACAAGACGAAGGGCAAGTTCATCGTCTTCGGTCTGTGTGCCGGCGCCCTTTTTACTGCGGTGGTGGCCACGCTGGGTGCCACTTTTGTCTGGGACAACGGCGCGCACCACGCCTGGTTCAAGCTGCTGGGCCTGCCGGTCGAAGGCATTCCGGAGGGCCCTACCACACCGGACCTCGAAATGCCGACCTGGATGGTTTATAGCGCCGTGCCGCTGGGCACCAGCCTGATGTGTTTCCGCTTTTTGCAGGTAATGGTTGAACTTTTTGAAGACCGGTGAACTGCCGCATCACGATCATGGCCATGTCGATGGTCTGGACGCTGTGGTTCCACCGGTGGATTTGAACCCGTTGGGCATGAATGACAATCTGCATCCTTCTGACTTGCGGAACAAGGAAGGGGGTTCGAAATGAATGCCACCATCATCTTTGTGCTGCTGCTGGTGCTGATGCTCACCGGCATGCCGATCTCGATTTCGCTCGGCCTGACGGTGCTGACCTTTCTGTTTGGTTTTACCCATGTGCCGCTGGAGTCGGTCGCGCTCAAGCTCTTCACCGGCATTGAAAAGTTCGAGATCATGGCGATCCCGTTCTTCATTCTGGCGGGTAACTTTCTGACCCATGGCGGAGTGGCCAAACGCATGATCAACTTTGCCTCCGCCATGGTTGGTCACTGGTACGGTGGTCTGGGTCTGGCCGGGGTGGTGGCCTGCGCCCTGTTTGCGGCCGTGTCGGGTTCCTCACCGGCCACGGTGGTGGCGATCGGTTCCATTTTGTTGCCAGCCATGGTCAAGGCCGGTTTCCCTAGAAGCTTTGGCGCCGGCGTCATCACCACTTCGGGGGCGCTGGGCATCCTGATTCCGCCTTCGATCGTGATGGTGATGTATTCGGTCGCCACCAACACCTCGGTCGGCGCATTGTTCATGGCCGGTGTGATACCCGGCATCGCCTTGGCCTGCACGCTGGGTGGCGTCACTTTTTACCGCGCCCGCAAGTTCAACTACCCGCGCCTGCCCAAGGCCAGTTGGTCCGAGCGCCTCAAAACCTTCAAGGCTTCGGCCTGGGGCTTGCTGCTGATCGTGATCGTGATGGGCGGTATTTACAGCGGCATGTTCACGCCGACTGAAGCAGCGGCCATGAGCGCGGTTTATGCGTTTGTGGTGGCGGTGTTTGTCTATAAGGACATGAAGCTGAGTGACGTGCCGCGCGTGCTGCTCAATTCGGCCAATATGTCGGCCATGCTGCTCTACATCATCACCAACGCGATGCTGTTCTCATTCATCATGGCCAACGAGAACATTCCGCAGGCGCTGGCCGACTGGATGTTGGGCAATGGCCTGGGAATGATCACCTTCTTGCTGGCGGTCAACGTGATGCTGCTGCTGGCGGGCAACTTTATGGAGCCCTCCAGTATCGTGCTGATTTTTGCCCCGATCCTGTTCCCGGTGGCGATGAAGCTGGGCATCGACCCGGTGCATTTCGGCATCATCATGGTGGTCAATATGGAAGTCGGCATGTGCCACCCGCCGGTCGGCTTGAACCTGTATGTGGCATCGGGCATCACCAAGATGGGCATCACCGAGCTGACGGTGGCGGTCTGGCCCTGGTTGCTGGCGATGCTGGGTTTCCTGATGCTGGTGACTTACTGGCCGACCTTGTCGATCTGGCTGCCGCGCATGCTGGGCATGCTGTAGCCGTTAGAGTGGCAGCATGAAAACATTTCAAAACTTCGCGGAACTCGCCAGCCTGGTGGGGCAGGAAGTCGCCGTGAGTGACTGGGTCACCGTGACGCAGGAGCGCATCAATCAGTTTGCCCACGCCACCGGAGACGACCAATGGATCCACGTGGACGTCGAGCGGGCCAAGGCAGGGCCTTTTGGCAGCACCATAGCGCATGGCTTCTTGACGCTGTCCTTGATCCCGTCCTTCTTTTTGAATGCGATCAACGTACTGGACAAGCGCATGGGCGTCAACTACGGGCTCAACAAGGTGCGTTTCACGGCACCGGTGCCCGTCGGCAGCCGCTTGCGTGGGCGCATGAAGCTCTTGAGCAGCGAGCCAATTGATCAGGGTGGCGTGCAGATGAGCTGGCAAGTGGCGATTGAACGCGAGGGTTCGGCCAAGCCGGTGTGTGTCGCCGAGTCGCTGGCGCGCTACTATTCCTGAAGCGCCGCACCAGTGGCTGGGGCGGCCCCGATAAAGCCGTTTTGCCGCCAGGCCTCAAAGACCGTGACGGCCACCGCGTTCGACAAATTCAGGCTGCGCTGACCGGCCCGCATCGGCAGTTTCAGACACTGCGCGGGTGCAAATGATTGCCGTAGCAGCGTCGGCAAACCCCGCGTTTCAGAACCGAAAACAAGCCAGTCACCGGGCGCAAACTCGGTCTCATGCGCCCAACGACTGGCGCGTGTGGTCAGGGCAAACAGACGCGCAGGGACAGGTTGCTCAGACTGCAGAAAGTCCAGCCAGTTGGCATGCCGCTTGAGCGTCGCGTATTCATGGTAATCGAGCCCGGCACGGCGCAATTGCTTGTGTTCCAGCGAAAAACCAAGGGGATCAATCAGATGCAGGGTGCAACCGGTATTGGCCGACAGGCGAATAATATTGCCGGTATTGGGCGGAATCTCGGGTTCAACCAGGACAATATGAAACATAGCTGAATTGTCGCCGCGTGGGGGCATCAATCATTCTGTTCTTGCAATCACCAGGCCGGTGATGTGCGCTGCTCCGGCCGCCCGCAGAGTCCGTGCCGCCTCATAGAGCGAGGCGCCGCTGGTCATGACATCGTCGATCAGCAGCAGACGTGCCCCTTTGATGCGCGGCGCGAGCAGCGGCTCCACGGCGAACGCACCTTTCACGCTATGCAGCCGGTCTGCGCGCTTGAGCGAGCTCTGCGCCGGCGTGTCCTTGATGCGCAGCAGCAAGCGTGGATCGGTCTTGCTGGATGCCAGTTGGCGCGCCAGGATCAGCGCCTGATTGAAGCCACGTAACTTCAGCCGCTCTTTGGAAAGCGGCATTGGCAGAACCAGATCGGCAGCGTCGAGCGCAGGCTCGACCCACGGCGCGCTGCGCAGCAGCAGGGCAAATGCGCTGGCCAAACCCGGGTTGGCATGAAATTTATAGTCAACAATCAGCTGCGACCATGGAAAGGCGTAGCTTACGGCGGTCAGGCAGACGTCCAGCGGGGAGGGCGTCGTGACGCAAACACCGCAGCGCCGCACGTTGGCGGGCACAGGCAACGCACAGCTGTCGCAACGCGGCTGCGGCTGCGCAAAACGCGCGACGCAGGCTTCGCACACCGTCTGGCTGGGCCAGGCGTGGCAGATCCGGCACTGGCTCGGAAAGGACTGCAACATCCCTTTTATCAATCCGACAAACATTGGCTCAATATACTCGCGTGTAACTGCTCCGCCTGACATGTCCACGCAACGTCCCACCCTCATCGATCCACAGGCAGCCCAGCGCTGGCAGCAAATGCCGACGCGAACGTCGCCCTGGCTGCACGAAGAAGTGGCCCGGCGCATGCAAGAGCGCCTGACCTGGATCAAACTTCAGCCGTCGGGTTGGGCGCATTGGCAGGCCATGCGCGGCGGCTTGCAGGCGCATGCGTTGCTCACCCGGCGTTACCCGGATGCCAACTGTTTTGTGGTTGAAGAAAATGCCCAAAACGCGCAGGCCGCAGCGGACTCAATTGCCACCAAATGGTGGCAACCGGCCCGCTGGCGCGGCGCCGCAACGCGTGTTGAAATGCCGCCCGATGGTGCGCTGCAAATGCTATGGTCCAACATGTCGCTGCATATGGCGGCCGACCCGATCGGGTTGATGCAGCAGTGGCATCGGGCACTCGCCACGGGCGGTTTCCTGATGTTCTCATGCGTTGGGCCCGATACCTTGCTGGAGTTGCGTCACATCTATGAAGCCCAAGGTTGGCCCGCGCCCTGTCACGAGTTTACGGACATGCATGATTGGGGCGACCGGCTCGCTGGCATTGGCTTTGCAGAGCCGGTGATGGATATGGAGCGCATCACCCTCACTTTTGAGACGCCGCAGCGTCTGCTGCAGGAGCTGCGGGGACTGGGCCGCAATCTGCATCCGCCGCGTTTTGCCGGCCTGCGCGGGCGCCTGTGGCACGCGCAATTGCAGCAGGCGCTGGCACAGGCACCCCTGCAACTGAGTTTTGAGGTCATTTATGGCCATGCTTTCAAACCGCCACCGCGCCTGCCGGTCCAGGCCGAAACCGTGCTTTCGCTGGCACAAATGCAGGAAACCTTGAGGCAGCGCAAGACATATCCAAATAATCCTTGAGGAAAAGACTTGACAAGGTCAGAGAAGCGCGGTTCGAAAGCGTGGGCTACAATCGTCCACTATCACGGAGCGTTGTGTTGTTTTCAATTGCTTCCCACGCGTGTTCTCGCTTCATTTGCAGCAGGAAAACAGATGACAAAAATAATTTTCAACTTCGCCACCGTGCAGGGCAAGAACATTCAATGGTTCTTGCGCCGCAATTGCGCGGTGACGCCCAGTCAATTGGCTTGGTTTTACCTGTCGCTGTGCCTCATGTCGGCAGCCATCGGCAGTGTATTCTGGTTGCAGGGCGCCGCGCAGATTGTGCTGCTGGCGACGCTTGAACTGCTGGTCGTGGGCGCTGGCTTTGTGCTTTATGCGCGACACGCGCAAGACGGCGAGCGCATCTATCTGCAGGGCAGGCGTCTGGTCGTTGAGCTGGAGAACGCGGGCAAAGTGCAACGCGCCGAGTTCCAGCGCGAATCAGTCCGTGTCGAGCCCAAATTGTTGGACCGCTCGCTGATTGAACTGTCCGGTCAGGGTCGCTCGATCCAGGTCGGACGTTTTGTGTCTCCAGACATGCGGCCGGTGTTGGCCAGAGAAATCCGGATGGCCTTGCGCGGTGTCTGAGGACGTCGCCGCCGGTGTCAGCTGGTGGGACTGATTTGCAGCCATAAGAAAAGTAAACATGATCAAGAGTCTATTGAATCGTTTGGCCAGTCTGCTGCTGGCGCCTCTCGCCTGGGCCGGCTCCGTGGTATTCACGGCGGCCCATGCCGTCAACGATCTGCCCGGTGGCCCCGCAGTCCGGCAACTTAATTTGCACCCGGCCGCAACCAAGATTGCCGAGGAACAAGCCTGGCTGCACTGGTTCATGTTGATTCTGTGCACGGCGATTTTTGTTGCGGTTTTTTCGGTCATGTTTTATTCCATCTGGAAGCACCGCAAATCAGTCGGCCACAAAGCTGCCAATTTCCATGAGTCCGTGACGGTCGAAATTGTCTGGACCATCGTGCCCTTTGTGATCGTGATTCTGATGGCCTTGCCGGCCACCAAGGTCGTGGTGGCGATGAAAGACACGACCAATGCAGACCTCACCATCAAGGTCACCGGCATGCAGTGGAAATGGGGTTACGACTATCTGAAAGGGGAGGGCGAGGGCATCGGTTTTCTCTCGGCACTGGACAGCAAGCAGCGCGAAATGTCCAACAATGGTGGCCCCAAGGCAGGCCAGGTGGTGGACGATTACCTGCTCAAGGTCGATCACCCGATGGTGGTGCCGGTAAATAAAAAGATTCGTCTGATCACCACCGCCAACGATGTGATTCATTCTTTCATGATTCCATCTTTTGGCATCAAGCAGGACGCCATTCCCGGGTTTGTACGCGACACCTGGTTTCGCACCGACAAGATTGGCGACTACCACGGTCAGTGCGTCGAGTTGTGCGGCAAGGAGCACGCCTACATGCCGATCCACGTGAAAGTGGTCTCGGCGCAGGACTATTCGAAGTGGGTGGCTGAAGAGCAGAAGAAGATGGCCGCCGCAGGCGACGACCCGAGCAAGGTCTGGACCGCCGAAGACATGATCAAGCGCGGCGAAAAGGTCTATGCCACCAACTGCGCTGCCTGTCACCAGGCCAATGGCAAGGGCATTGGCAGCATCAAGCCACTTGACGGTTCGGCGCTGGTTCTTGACGCTGACAAGTCTCAGCAGATCGCCGTGCTGCTAAACGGCCGCAACGCGGTGTTGCCGGATGGTCAACCCAACGTCATGCCGTCCTGGAAGCAGCTCAGCGACACTGAAATTGCGGCGGTCATAACCTACACCAAGAACAATTGGTCGAACAAGACCGGGCAACTGGTTCAGCCGGCTGACGTGACGGCAGCACGCAAGTAAACCGCTTTGCCGTACAAGCAAGTATTGAGAAAGAAATCGACATGAGTGCTGTTCTAGACCATCCCGTCGCTGCGCACGACGATCATCATAGTCACGCCCATACCCCTAGCGGATGGCAGCGTTGGGTGTTTGCCACCAACCACAAAGACATTGGCACCCTGTACATGTTGTTCAGCCTGACCATGCTGATGATCGGCGGTTTGCTGGCCTTGATCATCCGCACCGAACTGTTTCAACCCGGACTGCAATTCGTCAACCCCGAGCTATTTAACCAACTCACCACCATGCACGGCATCATCATGGTGTTTGGCGCCATCATGCCGGGCTTTGTGGGCTTTGCCAACTGGATGATCCCCTTGCAGATTGGCGCCGCCGACATGGCTTTTGCACGGCTGAACAACTTCAGCTTCTGGCTCATGATTCCGGCGGCTGTGATGCTGGTGAGTTCCTTCTTCATGCCTGGCGGCGCACCGGCCGCTGGCTGGACGCTGTATGCCCCGCTGACCTTGCAAATGGGCCCCAGCATGGACGCCGGCATTTTCGCCATGCACCTGCTCGGCGCCAGTTCCATCATGGGCTCTATCAACATCATTGTGACGGTGCTCAATATGCGCGCGCCCGGCATGACGCTGATGAAAATGCCGATGTTCTCCTGGACCTGGCTGATCACCGCCTACCTGCTGATCGCCGTGATGCCGGTGCTGGCCGGGGCCATCACCATGACACTCACGGATCGCCACTTTGGCACCAGTTTTTTCAACCCGGCCGGCGGTGGTGACCCGGTCATGTTCCAGCATATTTTCTGGTTCTTTGGTCATCCCGAGGTGTACATCATGATTTTGCCGGCCTTTGGCATCATCAGCCAGATCGTGCCGGCCTTTGCGCGCAAGAAGCTTTTTGGCTATGCCTCGATGGTCTATGCCACTTCCAGTATTGCGATCCTGTCCTTTATCGTCTGGGGGCATCACATGTTCGCCACCGGCATGCCGGTGACGGGCCAGTTGTTCTTCATGTACGCGACCATGCTGGTGGCCGTGCCAACCGCCGTGAAAATCTTCAACTGGGTGGCGACCATGTGGCAGGGTTCCATGACCTTCGAGACCCCCATGCTGTTTGCGGTCGGTTTCATCTTTGTGTTCACCATGGGCGGCTTTACCGGCCTGATTCTGGCCATGGCGCCGATTGACATCCAGGTGCAGGACACTTATTACGTGGTGGCGCATTTTCACTATGTGCTGGTGGCCGGTTCGCTGTTTGCCATGTTTGCCGGTTTCTACTACTGGAGCCCGAAGTGGACCGGCGTCATGTACAACGAGACGCGCGGCAAGATTCATTTCTGGTGGTCGCTGATTGCGTTCAACGTCACTTTTTTCCCGATGCACTTTCTGGGCCTGGCCGGAATGCCACGGCGTTATGCCGACTACCCGATGCAGTTTGCCGACTTCAATGCGGTGGCCTCGGTCGGCGCTTTCTTCTTTGGTTTTGCGCAGGTTTTCTTCCTGCTCTTTATTGTGCTGCCCACGATGCTCGGAAAGGGCCAGAAAGCCCCGCAAAAGCCCTGGGAGGGAGCCGAGGGGCTGGAGTGGGAAGTACCTTCGCCGGCACCGTTTCACACTTTTGAGACGCCGCCCAAGCTGGACGAGACAGCCACCAAAATCATTGCCTGAAGCCGCAACGGATTGAACCTCATGACGCCTGAACAGAAAAAAGCCAACCGCAAGACCGCGTTGATCCTGGCCTCCGTGGTGCTGGTCCTGTTTGTCGGCTTCATGGCCAAAGTTGTTTTTCTGGGCAAATAGACGATGACGCTGCGCCTGGAAAATCTCCGGATGGTCGGCAAATTGGTGCTGATCGCGGTTGGCATGTTTGCCTTTGGCTACGCGCTGGTGCCGATGTACAAAGCCATCTGCGAGGCCACGGGGATCAACATTCTGGCGCTCGGCGAGCGCGAGCTGCCCGGTGTCAAGACGAGCCTGCCCGCCAACACCCAGATCGATACCAGCCGCAGCATCACCGTGGAGTTCGATGCCAATGCACGCGGCCCGTGGGAGTTCAAGCCTGCGATTCGCTCACTGCAGGTGCACCCGGGCGAATTGGCCACGGTGATGTATGAGTTTCAGAACGTGCAAAACCGGCGCATGGCGGCGCAGGCGATACCCAGCTACGCGCCAGCCCAGGCCATGGCGCACTTTAACAAGCTCGAATGCTTCTGCTTCAAGCAGTACACGCTGGAGCCGGGCGAAAAGAAGTCCTGGCCGGTGGTTTTTGTGATCGATGACAAACTGTCAAAGGATGTCAAGACCATCACCCTCTCGTACACATTTTTTGAGGTGGGCGGCAAGACGCCAGCGGCTCCCGTCGCCGACGCCAACACGCCGACTAACGCGGGGCCGCGTTCATGAGTGATCCGGTACCGCACAGACCGACCTCGTCACCCGCGTCTTTTCTGCGCAGCATCAGAATGGTTGCCTGGTCCTTGCTGGGTATCAGGAAGAGCAGCGAGTTGCAGAAGGATGCGGCGCAGGTCAATCCCTTTCACATCATCGTGGTCGGAATTTCGGCCGTGCTGATTCTGGTCATCGGCCTGATCGTGCTGGTGAACCTGGTGGTTGCCAAATAGACGCTGACCCGACCGTTAAAGCAAATCCAAAACCGGAATAAAGGAACTGACATGAGTTCAAGCAGCCACGCCGCAACGCCTTATTATTTTGTGCCCCAACCCTCGCGCCATCCTTTTCTGGCGGCGTTCGGCTTGTTCTTTGTCTTGCTCGGTGCCAGCCAGTGGATTAACGGTGTCGAATGGGGCAAGTACGCGTTCTATTTCGGTTTGCTGTGGTTTCTGACGGTGTTGTACCAGTGGTTCCGGGATTCGGTGACTGAGAGTGAAGGCGGTCAGTACGGACACCGAATTGACTTGTCTTATCGCTGGAGCATGAGCTGGTTCATCTTCTCCGAAGTCATGTTCTTTGGCGCCTTCTTTACCGCTCTGTGGTGGGCCCGCGGCCATTCGATACAGGCTCTCGGCAATGCCGAAAATGCCCTGCTCTGGCCCGACTTCAAAGCGGTCTGGCCCAGTCTGGCAGTCGGCGCAACCGGTTCGCCAGCGGGCACCATCGAGCCGTTCCAGACCATGACGCCGTTCTGGCTGCCGACCATCAATACTGCCCTGCTGTTGACTTCGGGCGTAACGCTAACCATCGCGCATCACGCCCTGATCAGCGCGCGGCGCAGCAAAGCAGTGGCATTCATGTGGCTCACGGTATTGCTGGGCATCACGTTCCTGAGCGTACAGGGCTACGAGTATTACCACGCTTACCACGAACTCAATCTAAAGCTCAGTTCTGGTGCCTATGGATCGACTTTTTTCATGCTGACCGGCTTCCACGGCTTCCACGTGCTGGTCGGCATGTTGATGCTGCTGTTTATCACCTTGCGCTTGCAAAAGGGCCATTTCTCGACTGAGCGCCACTTCGGTTTTGAGGGTGCGGCCTGGTACTGGCACTTTGTTGATGTGGTGTGGCTGGGGCTCTACATCCTGGTTTATTGGTTTTGAGCATCGAATCAAAGCAGCACCGCAGCCTGCAAATGCCCCAGCAAAATAGATGCAACTTGCAACAAGACCAGCAATAGCAGGGGCGACAAATCGATGCCGCCGACCAGCGGCAAAAAGCGGCGAATCGGGTCCACAAGCGGCGCACACAGGCGCCCAATGAGATCCGAAATGACCGATTGCGTGGGCATCCAGGACAGGACCGCATAGACGATGATGAGTCCGGTAAAGCCGGAAAGGAGCAGGCGCACGAGCCCAAATGCCGCCAAGATGGGCACGCTGAACAAGCCGCCGTCCGCCCCGGCCAGCAACCACAGCAGGCTGAATTGCAGCAGCACGATCACGTAAGCTGCCACCAGACTGGCGCTGTCAAGGCGCCCGATAGCGGGCAGCACGCGGCGCAACGGCAGCACCAGCCAGTCGGTCAGGGCGAAGACAAAACGCCCGAGCGGATTGCCTGAGCGCGCCGCCATGGGAATGCGCTGGTACAGCATGTAAAGCCGCAGCAGACAAGCCCCGGCGAGGACCCCGGCGGCCACTTCAAGCAGCAGGGAAAAGATTTGAAAGAACATAAACAGGGCCAATCATAGCGGGCTACTGCAGTCAACTTAAAATCACTCCCTACGGCTGTTACGCCATTCACCACTGCCTTCGTCGCCTTCAGGATTGCAACCCTCATGTCAGACCAACACATCGCCCCCGCGCCCCAGGATGAAAACCAGCTGATGGCCGAGCGCCGCGAAAAACTCAAGACGCTGCGACAGCAGCAGCTTGAAGGCAAAGGCGTAGCCTTTCCGAACGACTTCAAGCCCACTGATCACGCCGCCGCGCTGTTTGCCGCGCACGCCGGGCAGACGCCTGAAGGACTGATGGAGCAGGGCGCTGTGGCCCGTGTTGCCGGACGCATGATGCTCAAGCGGGTCATGGGCAAAGCCAGCTTTGCGACCCTGCAAGATAGCAGCGGGCGCATCCAGATCTATGTCAAGCGCGACGATGTGGGCGAAGAGGTCTATGCCGACTTCAAGCATTGGGACCTGGGCGACATCGTGGCAGCGGTGGGCACGGTCTTCAAGACCAAGACCGGCGAGCTGTCGATTCATGCCAGCCAAGTGCGCCTGCTGACCAAAAGCCTGCGCCCGATGCCCGACAAGTTTCACGGCATGAACGACCAGGAGCTGAAGTACCGCCAGCGCTATGTTGATCTGATGACCGACGAGGAAACGCGCAAGCGTTTTGTGGCGCGCAGCAAGGCCGTGAGTGGCATTCGCGAGTTCATGGTGGCGCACCACTTTCTCGAAGTCGAAACCCCGATGCTGCACCCGATTCCGGGCGGCGCCAATGCCAGACCGTTCAGCACGCACCACAACGCGCTGGACCAGCAGATGTTTTTGCGCATTGCGCCAGAGCTGTATCTGAAGCGCCTGATCGTGGGCGGCTTTGATCGCGTCTTCGAGATCAACCGCAATTTTCGCAATGAAGGCATCAGCGTGCGCCACAACCCCGAGTTCACCATGATGGAGTTCTACGCGGCGTATTGGGATTACCAGGACCTGATGACCTTCACCGAAGCCTTGATTCGCGACGCCGCGCAGAAGACCTTGGGCACCTTGCACCTGAGCTACGGAGGCAAAGCCGTCGATCTGACTAAGGCTTTTGAGCGGCTCACCATCCATGAAGCCATTTGCAAACACACAAGTGCCGGCGAAGCGCTTGAGGGTGGCTCTGGTCTGAAGGTCGATAACGTCAGCTGGCTTATCAGCGCGCTGCGCAAGCTGGGTCTGAGCGAAGCCAAGCACCACCTGTCAACGCGCAGTCTGGCCAGTCTGCAAGTGCTGTACTTTGAAGAGACGGTGGAAGAAAAGCTGTGGCAGCCGACCTTTATCTGCGAGCACCCGGTGGAAATTTCGCCGCTGGCGCGCGCCAGTGACCACAAGCCGGGCGTGACCGAACGCTTTGAGCTGTATGTCACCGGTCGCGAGTTTGGCAACGGCTTTAGCGAACTCAACGACGCCCAGGAGCAGGCCAGCCGTTTCCAGGCCCAGGTCACGGCCAAGGATGAGGGTGACGATGAGGCCATGTACTACGACCATGACTTTATTCGTGCGCTGGAATACGGCATGCCGCCCACTGGCGGCTGCGGCGTCGGCATTGACCGTCTGATGATGCTGCTGACCGACAGCGCCAGCATCCGCGACGTCATCCTGTTCCCCGCCCTGCGTCGGGAAGTTTAAGCCAAATAGGCCTCTAGCCCCCGTTGTTGCTGCGCAAGAAGCTATTAAATAAATAGCATCATTGGCCCCTGGCCGAATTTCAGTCGGCCATCTTGTACTGCCCCTGCATGCGGCTCACGTGCTCCTGCCAGACCTGGCGGTAGCGTGCATCGTCGGTGACGGGCTTTTTGATCATCTTCAGGCACTGCGCCATCTGGGCCTCGGTGCTGCTCGGCTTCGAATAGAGCTGTAGCGCAAACTTGGAGAAATCGCGCACCATGAAGTCGAATATCTGATCCAGCAAGGCACTCTCTGTCTGGTAGATTTTGGCGTTTTCCAGAATCAACTGGCCATACACAACGAGCGTGAACATTTCGCCAACCGTCAGCAAAAAGTCGATGTCCTTGGCCTGCTCCGGTGTCGGTGGCGCCAGCATGGCCATTTCCTTGAACAGCGCAATTTGAGCCTTGAACACGCCCAGGTTGGGCAAGTCAAAGCTGTCGTAGGCCACGCGGTAGTCGTGAAATCTGACCTTGCCCAGTCCCGTCGTGGCGCCCTGGTCGAACAGGAAGCTGTCATTGCTGCCGTCATCGCGCCGGGCCACCGCTGGATAGGCTGCCGGGGCAAAGAAGTAATTGGCCATGAACTTGATGATCAAGGCAATATTGACATGCACCGTGCCTTCGAGCTTGGGCAAGCCACGGATGTCCACCGCGGCCATCGCAAAATAAGTGTCTTTCTCGAAACCCTTGGCGGCGATCACGTCCCACAGCAGGTTGATCACTTCTTCGCCCTGCGTCGTGACCTTCATTTTCACGACCGGGTTGAACAGGAGATAGCGCCGATCCTCGGCGCTGGCGCTTTTCATGTAGTCCGCCGCGCGCAGCGCGAACAGCTTCATCGCCACCAGACGCGCGTAGGCGTCGGTGAAGAGTTGGCGCACATGCGCAAAATCGGTCACCGTGAGCTGGTACAGATGACGGTTGGCCGCGTGATCAAAGGCTTCGTAGAAAGCGTGCGTGCAAATGCCGATGGAGGCCCAGCCCAGGTTGTATTTGCCGACGTTGACGGTGTTGAGCGCTGCGTTCCAGGCCTCGTCGCCACGCTGCAGGATGTCGGCCTCGGTCAGCGGGTATTCATGCAAACGGTATTGCGCCACATAGTTCTGGCTATAGACCACGTTTTTTACCAGTTCGTATTTGGGGTGCTGGGAGTCGGCAACGAAGTAGATGTATTCACCCGTGTCGGCCAGTTTGCCAAAGGTGCTGACCATGCGCGCCTGGTTGGCGTTGCCGATGTAGTACTTGCCGCCCGAGGCGAGGTAGCTGCCGTCGGCTTGCCGCGTGACCACCATGTCGGACGAATAAATGTCGGCACCATGCTCTTTCTCGGACAGGCCAAAGGCAAAGATGTTGCCTTGGTCGAGCAGGCGCTTGGCCTTGGCCTGCGCGCCCTGGTTCTTGCTCATCCAGATCGGGCCGATGCCCAGCACCGAGACCTGGTAGGCATACCAGTAAGGAAGGCCATAAAAGCCCAAAATCTCGGCAAATCCACAGACGCGCCAGGTGTCCCAGACGGCATTTTCGTCTGGTTTGCCATGCTCGGCAGGCGTCATCATGGAGGCAAAAATGCCTTCGTCCTTGATAAAGTCGAGAAACTCCTGATACCAGACGGCGCCGTGGTAATCGCTCTTGAGCTTGGCCAGTCCGCGCTTTTCAAAAAAGGCGACGGTCTTTTCCATGATCTCGCGCGAGCGCTGATCCGGAAAATGTTGTGTCAGATGATGAGGATTGAGCAGGAACATGGCAAGCACCTTGTACTTTGAAGTGGGATGCGTGCGACTATAGCGCCCGCTGCGCCGCCCTCCATGCTCAAAATTAGAGAGCTCACATCAAGCTGATCTTCTTGTCCAGCTCGATGGCCCGGTCCAGCGACTCCAACAGTGCCTGGCGAACTTTCAGTTTGGTATTCTTGTGCGCGGCCAGGTTGAGTTTTTTCAGGCGCTGTGCCACCTCCCGTGCTGTGTTCATCAATTCTTCGGGTGCCACCAGCCGATCCAGGAAACCGGCTGCTACGGCGTCCTGCGGGCTGAACATCTCGGCACTACAGACGCTGCGCTGAAAAGCTGCCGGCGTCAGCCGGTCCCGCGCCAAAATAATGCCGACGTGGTGCATCGTCATGCCGATTTGTACCTCATTCAAACCGATCGAAAAGGCACCGTCAACGCCAAGCCGGTAATCTGCGGACAAGAGCAGGAAGGCACCTTTGGCCACGGCGTGACCGGGACAGGCCACGATGATGGGTTGCGGGTGCGCAAGCATGCGCCGCGCCAGGGTGGAGCCGGCAGCGACCAGATCAATCGCACTCTGCGGCCCCTTCATCATGACTTTCAAATCGTAGCCGCCGGAGAGAATGCCGGGCTGCCCGGTCACGATCACCACGGCACCGGCTTGCCCGGCCTGATCCAGAGCGCGATTGAAATCCGCAATTAACTCAGGCGAGATGGCGTTTACCTTGCCGTTGCACAGGGTCAGCGTGGCAACGCCGTCATCATGGGTGTAAAGAACCAGTTCGCTCATGGGAATTCCATTCATTAGTTGGGTCGTCCAAGTTTATCCGCCTAGCGGTCGGTTCGCGCTGCCTGTGCGCGCGCTGCGGCAAAAATGACATGGTGGTGACCCGATTTCAGGCTAAAGTGCGGTGCATGCAACAAAGCCTAATATGAGCGGCACCGAAATCACCGCACTGTTGCTGCTGTGCACCGCAGTCAGCTTCACACCCGGCCCCAACACCACGCTATCGACCGCGCTGGCGGCCAACTTTGGCCTTAGGCGCGCACTGCGTTTTGTACTGTCCGTGCCGGTCGGCTGGGGTCTGCTGCTGAGCCTGTGCGCGGGTGGCATCGGCGCGCTGGTGGTGAGTCTGCCGCCCTTGCGCCTGGGCGTGAAAGCCAGTGGCGTCGGGTATTTGTTGTGGCTGGCCTGGAAGCTTTGGCACGCCCACAAACTGGCGCAAGCGCGCAAGGACCAGCTCAATGTGACTTTTTGGCAAGGCGTGCTGCTGCAGTTTCTGAATATCAAGGCCTGGATGCTGGCGCTCACGGTGGTTGCGGGCTGGTTGGCCGGACGCGCGGATCTGTGGGCGCGCTTTGCACTGGTGTTGCCCGTGCTGCTGGGCTTTGCCCTGGCCAGCAACCTGAGCTACGCGCTGGTCGGCACGCTGCTGCGCCAATGGCTCGCCGACGAGCAGCACGGCGGCAGGCGTCTGCTCTGGTTTAACCGCAGCATGGCGACGGTGTTGGTCCTCACGGCGCTATGGATGGCCAGCGTGTGACCCCAGGAAGCCATGGCATGACCATCCAACTCGCCGCACCGGCGCAAGCCCGTGCCTTCAAGCAGGTTGACGTCTTCACCGACACGCCGTACCTCGGCAACCCGCTGGCCGTCGTCCTGGGTGGCGCGAACTTGTCCACCGAGGACATGCAGCGCTTTGCAAGCTGGACCAACCTGTCGGAAACCACTTTTTTGCTGCCGCCCAGCGTGCCCGGTGCCGCCGCCGGTGCCGACTACCGTCTGCGCATCTTCACGCCCGGCGGCGAACTGCCCTTTGCCGGCCACCCGACGCTGGGCAGTTGCCACGCCTGGCTGGAAGCCGGTGGCAAGCCCAAGTCAGCGCTGGAGATGGTGCAGGAATGCAGACAGGGCATGATCCGCATCCGCCGCGACTCGACGCGGCTGGCCTTTGCCGCGCCGACGCTCAAGCGCGGCAACCCGAGCCCGGCGCTGCTGACCCGGGTCAGAGCCGCCCTCGGACTGCAAGAGCAGCAAATCATCGCCGCGCAACTGCTCGACAACGGCCCGGTCTGGCTGGGCCTGTTGCTGGACTCGGCGGCCACTGTGTTGCAACTCACGCCGGATCATCCTGCGCTCAAAAGTTTAGGACAAAAAGTCGGTGTAGCCGCCGTCCAATATGCGCATGAAGCTCCTATGTTAATAGCAAGATCGAATCGCGAAGCGCGTGCCTCGCGCCCGCCCTCCAACACGCCGGACGCTGCAGACCAGGCCCCTTGCGTCGAAGTGCGTGCCTTTGCCGCACCGATTGGCGTCAACGAAGACCCGGTTACCGGCAGCTTCAATGCCAGCCTGGCCCAGTGGCTGATTGCCGACGGCCTGGCACCCCGCGGCTACGTCGCCGCGCAAGGCAGTTGCTTGGGCCGCGCCGGGCGCATCCATCTACAGCAAGACACCAGCGGCCAGGTCTGGGTCGGCGGCGACTCGGTCACCTGCATCAACGGCAGCGTCAAACTATGACGGCCAGGCAGCCTTCACCCGCGCTCGCAACTCCGGCACCCATCCGTCACTACGAAAATTTCCCGGTAGCCTCGCTGCTGTGTCCGGCGCACCTGCGCGCACCGATTGCCGCCCTCTACCACTTTGCGCGCACGGCCGATGACCTGGCCGATGAAGGCGACGCCGCGCCCGCGCAGCGGCTGGCTGACTTGCGCGCCTATCGGCAGGACTTGATCGCCGCCTGTGCGGGCGCAGCCAGTGGCATCACCAGTGCGCGCTGGCCGCAAGTGTTTGCTCCGCTGCAGCAGGCGCTTGCAGGCTACCGGCTGCCGACACCCCTGCTGCATGATCTGCTGGACGCTTTTGAGCAGGATGTGATCAAGACGCGCGAGGGCAGCGGCTACGCCAGCCAGGCCGAGTTGCTGGACTACTGCCGCCGCTCGGCCAACCCGGTCGGTCGCCTGCTGCTGCACCTGTACGGCGTGACCGATGCGGCCGCGCTGCGCTTGAGCGACGACATCTGCAGCGCCCTGCAACTCATCAACTGCTGGCAGGACCTGAGCCTGGACATCGCGCGCGGTCGCTACTACCTGGCGCAAGACGACTGCCGCCGCTTTGGCGTCTCGCAGGCCGACTTGCAAGCTCGACGACAGTCCGAGTCCACTATAAAACTGATAGCTGCTTGCGCAGATGCAGCAAGGGCCAGGATGCTAAATGGCGCAGGCCTGGTGCACCAGCTGGCGGGCCGTCCGGGCTGGGAGCTGCGGCTGGTGGTGCAGGGCGGCCTGCGCATTCTGGACAAAATTGAGACGCTGCAATATGCCACGCTGGTGCGGCGACCGACGCTGCGTTGGTGGGACGCGCCCATCCTGCTGTGGCGTGCGCTGTGGATGTGACAATACAGCGATGACTCCCGAGCAATACGTCCAGCAAAAGGCCGCCGCCTCGGGCAGCAGCTTTTATTACGCCTTCCTCTTTTTGTCGCCCCCTCGGCGCGCCGCCATCACGGCGTTTTATGCCTTTTGCCGCGAAATCGATGATGTGGTCGATGAGCTGGTGGATCCGGGTGTGGCGGCCAGCAAGCTGGCCTGGTGGCAAGCCGAAGTGGCCCAGGCCTTTGCCGGCAGGCCCAGTCATCCGGTGCTGCAGGCGCTGCTACCGCTTGCCGCCGACTACCAGATCAAACCGCATCACTTGCAGGCCGTCATTGAAGGCTGCCAGATGGACCTGACGCAAACGCGCTACCTTGACTATGCCGGCTTGCAGCGCTACTGCCATCTGGTGGCAGGCGTAGTGGGCGAGGTGGCGGCCAATATCTTTGGCCAGACGCAGCCGCAAACCCTTGCATATGCGCACACGCTCGGGCAGGCGCTGCAACTCACCAACATCATCCGTGACGTCGGCGAGGACGCCCGGCGCGGGCGCATCTACCTGCCCCTGAGCGACTTGCAGCGCTTCGAGGTCACGGCGCAGGAAATCCTCACGCGCAGCTACTCTGATCGTTTCACCGCGCTAATGCAGTTCCAGGCCAGGCGCGCGCAAGCGCTCTATGACGACGCGCTCGCGCTGCTGCCCGAAGCCGACCGGCGCGCGCAAAAGCCAGGCCTGATGATGGCCAGCATTTACCGCGCCCTGCTGCGGGAAATAGAGCAGGACCAGTTCCGGGTCTTGCACCAGCGCATCAGTCTGACGCCGCTGCGCAAGCTCTATCTGGCCTGGAAAGTGCAGGCGCTGGGGCGGCTGTGAAGCGCTTTTCCCTGCCGCTTGCAGCAGGCGACGATTGCAATTCCTCAAACCTTTTTCTGGAAAGTTGGTTGGGGTTAAGTTATTTTGATTTTTCCCCCACTCACTCCCCCCGCCCTCGGTTTTTGGGGTCAGAGCCCAAATTCGCCGAGCCTACGGCTCGCCCAGGGGGTGCGGCGCGAAACGCCGCAGCGTGGACTCGGGGTTTTGCCAAATTGGTGTCTGACCCCAATAACCGAGAGGGAGCCAACCGCCAATTTGGCCTCGTGTTTGAACAAGAGAAGTACACGTGCCCAAGCGCGTTGATGAGATGAATTTGCGTCATTGCGGACCCCGGATCAGGTCCGGGGCAGGCTCTGATCCGCAATCCAGTGCTGGCGAACCTGGATGCCGGATCGGGTCCGGCATGACAAACTTCTCAGCACCTTCCCAACGTGCTTATCGCGCGTGTACTTCTTTCGTTCAAAGACGCGGCCAAATTGGCTGTTGGCTCCTCTTTCTCGCCCGGCGGGGCGAGAGAGAGGCGGGGGTGAGAGAGTGGGGCTAAGAAAGTGGGGAAAATACTACAAAAGTCAAGGCATTAAAAACGAATGAAGAACCTGAGAATGCCCTTATGAAAATCGCCATCATCGGTGCCGGCTGGGCCGGTCTGGCAGCGGCGGTGCAAGCCACGCAAGAAGGCCACACTGCTATTGTGTTCGAAGCATCTCATGCTGTAGGTGGAAGGGCTAGAGGACTGAACAGCACACTGCCAGATGGAAGGCCGGTGGCCCTTGACAACGGCCAGCACATCCTGATTGGGGCCTACACCGAGAGCCTGCGCCTGTTGCGCCAGGTTGGCGTGGTGCCAGAGCAGGTGCTGCTGAGTCTGCCCCTCACGCTGCGCTTTGCGGACGGCCGGGGTCTGCAATTTCCGACCTGGCCGACGCCGCTGGATGCGCTGGCTGGCATCGTCGGCGCACGCGGCTGGAGCTGGCCCGACAAGTGGACCTTGCTGCGCACCGCGCTGGCCTGGCAGCGCCATGCTTTCGAGTGCCCGGTGAGCATGACCGTGGCTGATTTGTGCCAGGGCTTGAGCCCGCGCGTCAGAGCCGAAATGATCGAGCCGCTGTGCCTGTCGGCGCTGAACACGCCCAGCGACCAGGCCGGTGCGCAGGTCTTTTTGCGCGTGTTGCAGGACGCGCTGTTTGGCGTGCCGGGCGGCTCGCGCCTGCTGCTGCCACGCGTCAATCTGTCTGAGTTGTTTCCCCAGGCTGCCGTGCGCTGGCTCAGCGCGCAGGGTGGCAGGCTGCACCTGGGGCATCGGGTGGCGTCACTGACAGCGCAGGCTGCGCAGTGGCAGGTTCACGCCAGGGCAGCAGCGGGGAACGCCGCAGCAGAGCACTTGTTTGATGCCGTCATCCTTGCCTGCAATGCATCAGAATCGGTCAGAGCGCTCGAATGTACTGCACAAGCTGCTCCTGATACAATAGCAAACCAAATTCGCCAATGGACCCCGGTGACGCGTGCCTTGCGCTTCCAGTCGATTGCCACGGTCTATGCCTGGGGTGCGGGAGCCCGTCTGTCGCGAGCGCTGCTGTGTCTGCGCAGCGCTGCCGCAGAGCCGGCTCAGATTGTCTTCGATCGCGGCCAACTCGGTGGCCCGGGCGGGCTGCTGGCCTTTGTCGTCAGCGCCAGCGCAAGCGAGCGCGCCACGCTGCAGCTCCAGGTGCTGGCGCAAGCCCGCCGGCAGCTTGGCCTGACGCTGCAAGCACTACAAACCGTGGTCGAAAAACGCGCCACATTTGCCTGCACCCCCGGCCTGTTACGTCCGTCTTGTCACATTGCGCCCGGCCTGTTTGCCTGTGGCGACTATGTTGCAGGCCCGTACCCGGCGACGCTGGAAGGCGCCGTGCGCAGCGGCGTGGCTGTGATCAAGGCCGTCACAAGCGGCGTTTATGATGCAACACCGAGCCGTCGCCGCACGCAATAACTGGGCGAAAATACAGCAATGAACTTTTTCAAACTTTCCCCGTTCGCCAAAGAGCCGCCTTTCAGCCACGGCCAGCTGCCGCGCACTGCGGTGCTGTATTGCAACCTGGGCACCCCGGACGCACCCAGCACGGCGGCGGTACGGCGTTTCCTGGGCGAGTTTCTGAGCGACCGGCGCGTCGTCGAGATTCCGCGCCTGCTCTGGCTGCTGATTTTGCACGGCATCATTTTGCGCACGCGCCCGGCTCAATCGGCCGCCAAATACGCCAGCGTCTGGTTACCCGAAGGCTCGCCACTGCAGGTCTGGACGGCAAAGCAGGCGCTACTGTTGCAAGGCTGGCTGGCGCAACGCGGTCACGACGTCCGGGTGCGCTATGCCATGCGCTACGGCAGCACCTCCATCGCCGAGCAACTCGACGCGCTCAAGGCCGAGGGCACCACCCGTGTGCTGATTCTGCCGGCTTACCCGCAGTACTCCGCCACCACCACGGCCAGCCTGTTCGACGCGGTTTATGCCTGGGCCGCTGGCGTGCGCAACCTGCCGGAACTGCGTTTCGTCAATCACTATCACGACGATGCACGCTACATCGGCGCGCTGGCGTCGGGCATCCAGCGCTATTGGCAGGCCCATGGCCGACCCGATCGATTGGTCATGAGTTTTCATGGCATCCCTGAGCGCAGCCTGCACTTGGGCGACCCCTATCACTGCGAGTGCTTCAAGACCGCGCGCCTGCTGGCCGAGCAATTGGGTTTGCCCAAGGAGGCCTACCAAGTCACCTTCCAGTCGCGCCTGGGCCGCGCCAGGTGGCTGCAGCCCTACACGGAACCGAGCCTGATCGCCCTGGCCAAAGCGGGTGTCAAACGGGTCGATGTGGTGTGCCCGGCCTTCACCAGTGATTGCCTGGAGACGCTGGAAGAAATCAACATGGAAGGGCGCGCCGCGTTCCTGCAGGCTGGCGGCAAGGAATTTCACTACATTGCCTGCCTCAACGATGACCCGGCCTGGATCACCGCGCTGTGCGAGTTGACGCAGCAACACCTGGCGGGCTGGCCGACGCAGGCCGCACCTGACGCCGCCCGCCTGGCCGCCTCGCGCGCGGCGGCGCTCTCGCTCGGTGCAAAAAACTGAGCAACCTGCTTTGCCCGTTGACTGAAACTGCTGACTCCTGTTGATGACCTTCCCACTGCTTTCATCGCGCTCGCTGAAAACCCGGGTGACCCTGTTTTCGCTGCTCATTTTCTTGATCAGCGTGTGGTCGCTCGCGTTCTACACCAGCCACATGCTGCGCGCCGACATGCAAGGCCAACTCGGTGCGCAGCAATTTTCGACCGCGACCATCCTGGCCGCGCAAATCAACCGCGAACTTGAGCATCGCTTTCAATCCATGCAACTGGTTGTCAAGCGCGTCAACCCCAGCCGGTTCGAGCAAGCGGCCCTGCAAGCCCTGCTCGAGGAACATGTGATTTTGCAAAGCATGTTCAGCAGTGGCGTCTATTTTTTGCGTGCTGACGGGACAGTCCTGGCCGAAGGGGAGATTCACAAGGGGCGCGTCGGTCGCAATTACCTGGACCGAGGAGACATACGCCTGGCACTCACGGAGGGCCGCAGCAGTGTCGGCAAACCCCATTTGTCCAGACGCGACGGGTTTCCGGAATTTGGCATGACCGTGCCCGTGCGGGATGCACAAGGCCAAATCATCGGTGCCTTGCGCGGCGAGATCAGCCTGAAGGAGGCCAACTTCCTGGACCAGATTGCAGGGGTGCCCTATGGCAAAACCGGGGGTTACCTGATTATTGCGCGCCAGCAGCGGCTCATCATTACCGCGACCGACAAGCGCCGTGTCATGGAGACGCTGCCACCGGTTGGCAGCGACCCGGCGATTGACCGGTTGATTCAGGGCTACGAGGGCTCGGATGTGGTCGTCCAGCCGACTGGCGAACGCGTGTTGGCCTCGGATAAGGCGGTCCCGGCGGCGGACTGGATCCTGTCCGTGGTGTTGCCCAGCGCCGAAGCCTTTGCGCCGATCGAGGCCCTACAGCAGCGCTTGCTGCTGGTGACCCTGGTGCTGACGCTGCTGGTGGGCGTGCTGACGCGCTGGATGCTGCGCCGCCAATTGGCGCCGCTGCTGACGACCGCCAACACGCTGGCCGCGCTGACCGACGACAAGCAGTTCCCGAGCGCCCTGCCGGTGACGCGGCAGGATGAGGTTGGCCAACTCATTGGCAGCTTCAATCATCTGCTTGACATTCTGCGCCAGCGTGACATTTTGCTCGGCCAAGTGTTGGACAACTCCAGCGTTGCCATCTTTCTGGTCGATATGACCGGCCGCATCACGCGCGCCAACCAGCGCATGGCGGAGATGTTTGGTACCGCGCTGGTGCAACTGATTGGCAGCGAGTATGTCAACCTGATCCACCCCAGCGAGCGCGAAATCGGGCGCGAACTGATGTTGAAACTGTTTGCCAGCGCCGTTCCTTCAACTGACGTTGAGCGCCTGTACCAACGCCCCGATGGAACCCAATTCTGGGGTCATTTGACGGGCCGTCGCTTCTTTGACGGCAAAGGCAACAACCTGGGCATTGTGGCCGTGCTTGAAGACATCAGCGAGCGCAAGCTCGCGCACGTCAGGATTCTGGAGAGCGAGGAGCGTTTTCGGACTCTGATTGAGGAGTCGCCCTCGGCCATCGTCGTGCACCGTGAGGGCAAATTGCTTTACGTCAACCCGGCGGCGGTTGAATTGCTGGGTGCCCGGCGCGCGCAGGAGTTGATTGGCAAGGAGATGTTGAGCTTTATCCATCCTGACTATCATGAGATGGCGCAGGCTCGAATGCAAATCCTGCGTGACACCGGTCAGCCGGTGCCGCCGAGGGAGCAAAAGCTCGTCAAACTCGACGGTACCGTGTTTGACGCCGAGATTCAGAGCCGCTCGATTGTGTACGACGGTCAGAGCGCCATCCGGACCGCCTTTCATGACATTTCCGAACGCAAAGTGGCGTTTGACAAATTGCAGCTTGCGGCCAGCGTTTTCACGCACGCGCGTGAAGGCATCACCATCACGGACGCCAACGCCAATATCATTGATGTCAACGACGCCTTCAGCCGCATTACCGGTTTCAGCCGCGACGAAGTGCTGGGGCAGAACCCGCGCCTGCTGAGTTCGGGGCGTCAGAGCAGCGAATTCTATGCCAACATGTGGCACGATCTGCTCGAAGAGGACCACTGGTACGGAGAAATCTGGAACCGGCGCAAGAGCGGCGAGGTTTATCCCCAGATGATCACCATCAGCACGGTGCGTGACGACGCCGACCAGGTGCGGCACTACGTTGCGCTATTCACCGATATCAGCTCACTCAAGGCACACCAGCATGAACTTGAGCACATTGCCCACTTTGATGCGCTGACCAACCTGCCCAACCGCGTGCTGCTGGCCGACCGCTTGCAGCAAGGCATGATGCAGGCGCAGCGGCGCGGCCAAATGCTGGCGCTGGCCTACCTGGACCTGGACGGTTTCAAGCTCATCAACGACCGCCATGGTCACGAAGCGGGCGATCTGCTCCTGACGACGCTGGCCACGCGCATGAAACAGGCGCTGCGCGAAGGCGACACGCTGGCGCGCATCGGGGGCGACGAATTTGTTGCCGTGCTGCTCGACCTGAGCGACAAACAGGACAGTCTGCCCATGTTGCGCCGGCTGCTCGCCGCTGCCGCCGAGCCGGTGCAGTTGGGCGAACTGGTGCTGCAGGTCTCGGCCAGTGCGGGCGTCACCTTTTACCCGCAAGCCGAGGAAATTGAGGCCGATCAGTTGCTGCGCCAGGCCGACCAGGCGATGTACCAGGCCAAGCAGGCGGGCAAGCACCGCTACCACTTTTTTGACGCCGAACATGACCGCAGTGTGCGCGACCAGCATGAGAGCATCGAGCGCATTCGCCAGGCGCTCGCGGCAGATGAATTTGTGCTGCATTACCAGCCCAAGGTCAACATGCGAACCGGCCAGGTGGTCGGCGCTGAGGCGCTGATCCGCTGGCAGCATCCCGACAAGGGTTTGCTCGCGCCGGCCGAGTTCTTGCCGGTGATCGAGGACCACCCGCTGGCCGTGCAGATTGGCGAATGGGTGATTGGCACGGCGCTGGACCAGACCGAGCGCTGGCAGGATCTTGGGCTGGATCTGCCCGTGAGCGTGAATGTCGGGGCGCGCCAGTTGCAGCAAACGGATTTTGTCGAGCGCCTGCGCGCGCTGTTGGCGGCGCATCCTCAAGTCAAGCCCTGGCACCTGGAGATTGAGGTCCTCGAAACCAGCGCCCTGGAAGATATGGTTGGGGTCGCGCAACTCATTGACGACTGCCACCAACTTGGCGTGCTGTTTGCGATGGACGATTTTGGCACCGGCTATTCGTCGCTCACCTACCTCAAGCGGCTGCGCGTGACGCTGCTCAAGATCGACCAGAGCTTCGTGTGTGACATGCTCGACGACCCGGATGACCGGGCCATTCTGGAAGGCATCATCGGTCTGGCCAGCGCCTTTCAGCGCAACGTCATTGCCGAGGGCGTCGAAACCATTGCGCACGGCACGCTGCTGCTACAGCTTGGCTGTGATCTGGCGCAAGGTTTTGGCATCGCACGGCCGATGCCGGGTGCCCACTTGCCCGCCTGGGCTGCCACCTGGCAGCGCGACGCGGCGTGGCTGGCAGTCTGTGAGGCATAAGCTATGGCGTGGCGCGCCGTGCCGTCCATTTTCATGCCAGCCATGACAGAGCGGGCCGCCATGCCGCCGGCTTTGACGGTGCTTGTCCTGTCCCTGTTGCTGGGGCTGCAACCCGTCACAACCGACCTGTATCTGCCCGCTTTACCCGCGCTGACCACGGGTTTTGGCGCGCCCATGGCACAGGCGCAGTTGACGCTGTCGGCGCTGCTGCTGGCCTTTGGCCTGTCGCAACTGGTCTGGGGGCCGCTGTCCGACCGTTTTGGCCGGCGCCCGATTTTGCTGGTCGGCATGAGTGCCTATGTGCTGGCGGCAATTGGCAGCACGCTGGCCCCCAGCATGGAAATGTTGATTGTCTGGCGCACGCTGCAAGGCGCTGCCATGGGCGCTGGTGTGATGGGCGCGCGCGCCATTGTGCGTGACCTCTACGACCCGCTGCAGGGCGCGCGTGTCATGTCCAAGGCGCTCAGCGGTCTGGGCGTCATTGCCTGCCTGAGCCCGCCGTTGGGTGGCTTGCTGTCGGCCTGGTTTGGTTGGCGCACGGCGCTGCTGGTTTTGGCCTTGTTTGGCGCGCTGAGTCTGGCGCTGGTGGCCTGGCGCTTTAGCGAAACGCTGGCGCAGAAGAACCTTGACGCCTTGCGCCCGGCGCACCTGCTGCGCACCTGGGCCATGATTCTGCGCAACCCGACGTTTGTCTCCTTTTCGGCGCTGTCAACGGCCTCCTATGGCGGCTTGTTTACCTTTCTGGCGGCTTCTTCCTTCGTCTTTATCCGCGTGCTGGGCTGGAGCACCACCTGGTACGGACTGCTGATGTTTTCCAACGCGCTGGCCTACCTGCTCGGCACTTTTTTGTGCCGCTACTGGCTCGCGCGCTTTGGTGTGCGCCGTGCTGTGGCGCTGGCCGCCGGTCTGTCGCTCAGCGGGGGCAGCCTGATGGGGCTGCTCACCCTGGTGGGGGTGCAAAACGGCTGGGCCATCATGTTGCCGCAATACCTGTTCATGCTCGGTCACGGCGTGCACCAGCCGTGCAGCCAGAGCGGCGCGGTGGGGCCGTTCCCGCAGGCTGCCGGTGCCGCTTCGGCCTGGAATGGTTTTCTGATGATGGCTGCGGCCTTTGCCGTCGGTAGCTGGCTGGGCGCTCACATGGACGGCAGCGTCGCGCCACTGACTTTGGGTGTCTGGTGCTGGAGCGCGCTGATCGCGCTGACCGCCTGGACTGCCGTGCAACGGCATGGAGCACCGCTTGAGCGCTGAGGCAGCCTTGCGGGCCTGTCTCGCTCTGGCCGGCCCAACGGCGTCGGGCAAAACCGCCGCCGCGCTGGCCATTGCGCGTGAAATTCCGGTCGAAATCATCAGTGTCGATTCGGCGCTGGTCTATCGTGGCATGGACACCGGCACGGCCAAGCCCAGCGCCATCGAATTGGCCACCGTGCCGCACCACCTGATCAATATCCGCGACCCGCTGCAAGCCTATAGCGCCGCCGAGTTTGTGCGCGACGCGCGCCGCCTGATCGCCGAAATTAGTGCGCGCGGCAAACTGCCGCTGCTGGTGGGCGGCACCATGCTCTATTTCAAGGCGCTGTTTGAGGGCCTCGATGACATGCCGTCGGCTGACCCGCTGGTGCGCGCCGCCATCGAGCTTGAGGCGCAGGCCCAGGGCTGGCCGGCACTGCACGCGGCGCTGGCACATATCGATCCGGTCACGGCGGCGCGCCTGCACCCCGGCGATTCCCAGCGCATTGCCCGCGCGCTCGAGGTGTACCGTCTTTCCGGGCAGCCGCTGTCAAACTTTCATACTACAAAAAAAGAAGCTGCCGGTGCAGAATCGACGGGGGCTAGAGGCCTAAATGATCATCAATTGATAGCGCTTGAACCACTCCAGCGCCGCTGGCTGCACGAGCGCATTGCGGCGCGCTTTGATGCCATGCTGGTGGCCGGCCTGGTCGATGAAGTCCAGGCGCTGCGCGCACGCGGCGATCTGCACGCCGATTTGCCCGCCATGCGCTGCGTGGGCTACCGGCAAGTCTGGCAGTATCTCGAGGCGCAGAAGCAAACACTAGCGACGCTGGCCGAGCGTGCGACAGCGCTGGCCGAGTTGCGCGACAAAGGCGTCGCGGCCACGCGCCAGCTCGCCAAGCGCCAGCTCACCTGGCTGCGCGCCATGCCACGGCGTCAAGTGGTCGCCTGCGATGCGCCCGCTGCGCTGGAGCGGGTGTTGGCGCTGGCGCGCGATTTTGCCAAGGTGCACGCATGAGCCTGGCGATCACGGACTTGGGCAAAAACTACGGCGCAGTGAGCGTGTTCCGCCACATTTCATTGACGCTGGCCGAGGGCGAATTTGTCGCCATCGTGGGCGAATCCGGCGTCGGTAAATCGACGCTGCTGAACTGCATGGCCGGGCTTGACAGCTGGGACACTGGCACGGTTGAGCTCGATGGACACCAATTGGGTGCGATGAATGATGACGCTCTGGCGCGCCTGCGCCGCGAAAAAATTGGCTTTGTGTTTCAGGCCTTTCATGTCCTGCCGCATCTGGACGTGGCACAAAACGTGGCCTTGCCGCTGCTGCTGCTGGGACAAAACGATGACCGGCGCGTGCAAGCCCTGCTCGACGCGGTGGGCCTGGCCGGACTGGGTGCGCGTCTGCCGCAGCAGCTCAGCGGCGGGCAACTGCAGCGGGTGGCGATTGCGCGCGCGCTGATTCACCGTCCAACGCTGCTGTTGGCCGACGAGCCCACCGGCAATCTCGACGCGAAAACCGCTGCGCTGGTGATCGACGTGCTGATTGAGCAAACCCGCCAACAGCATGCCGCGCTGGTGCTGGTGACCCATTCGCAGGCCGCCGCAACGCGCGCCGACCGGGTCTTGCAATTGAGCGCTGACGGACTCAACCCGATGGGCAGCTGAACCGCGGGTTCAAGGCTCACAAGTCGCGCAGCCAGGCCTCAATCTCTTGCGCTGCAGCGTCGGTGGCCGCCGTCAGGGCGCGCACACCGCCGCTGGCGTCGGGCGTGGGCGCCGGCCGCAGCACGACAAAGCTGCGCTGCGCCACCAACTGTTCGCCGGCCGCGACCGCTTGCACCAGTGTGGCGCGCAGACGCAACAAGCCGCTGCTGTGCGTGGGTGTGTCGAACAGTTGACTGAATTCTTCGAGCTCGACGCGCAGCGTGCGCAGTGCTGGCGGCGCCTGCCGGGTGCTCGCTCCGACTGCTGCGGCGGCGGTACCCGGGCCGACATCACCCGGCAGCAGCAGGGCGCGCTGCCACCCCAGGCGCTCAAGCAGGCGCTGACGCACGAGTTGCGCGGGCGGCATGCTCCAGCGCGCCAGGGCGTAGGGCTGGAGCTGTTGCGCGTCGCTGTAGGTCAGTCGGTAGAGCAGGGCGGTGCCTTCGAGTGCCGGGCTGGCCTGCACCTCGGCCAGCGCCAGTGCCGGTAGCGCAAGAGCCTGCGTGGCAGCCGGTGACTGCAGCGTACCGGGGCCAAAATCAAACACCAACGGTGCCACGCCCGCTTTGGGCAGGGAACAGCCGGTCAAACCCAATAAAAATATAAGAAATAGACCTCTAGCTCCCGTGCAGTATGCGCGAGTAGCTACTGAATAAATAGTAAGTTTCATGGTGTTTGATGCCTTTGCGCAAAGCCGGGCTCGCCTGGGCCGGGCGGCACCGGGGTGTTGCCCAGCAGCAGCGATTGTGGGTTGTCGGTGACGCTGTTGACGCCGCGGTTGACGCTGCGGGCGGCGCGCGCGGCGTCGTCCAGCGTCTGATCGAGCCGGGGCAGGGTGCTGCGCTTGAGCTGGCTGCCAGTGGCTGTCATTGTGTCAATACCCTGCGCCAGTTGGTCCAGCGTGCCGCCGGGCCTGCCCAGGCGCTCGGTCACGGTGCTAAACGAGCGGGCCGAGGTACCGACCTCGTCGGCGCTGTGGCCGACCTGCTCCGCTGTGCCTTGCAGGGTCTTGAGCGTGGCGCGGCTGTCTTGCGCCAGCGGCACCAGCAGCTTGCCCGCTTGGGCCGAAAACTGGTTGATGTTGGCGGCGGCCTGGCCGATGTTGTCAATCGCCGTGGTCAGGCTCTTTTGGTTCTCTGGCGCGAGCAACTGGTTGATGCGGCGGCTGCTTTCCTCCAGTTGCGAGAGCGCGCGCTCGCCCTGGCCGGACAAGCGTGCCATAAGGCCTGGGCGCAGCGGGATGCGCGTGGCTGGCTCTTCGCTGTAGGGCAGCGCCACTTTGGCCTCGCCGCTGTCGTCGAGCGCGATGAAGGCCAGACCGGTGACACCCTGGAAACCCAGGGTGGCGAAGGTCGATGCCGTGACCGGTGCCTGTTCATCAATGGCGATGCGGATCAGCACGTGGCCGCTCTGGCTGGGGTCAAAGCCAATGTCGGTGACTTTGCCGACGTTGACGCCTTTGAAGCGCACCGAGGCCTGCGGCTGCAGGCCGCTGACCGCCTCGGCACTGGAGATTTCGTAAATCCGCTGCATACCGGTCTCGCGCGTCAGCCAGACCGCCAGCGCCACCAGCAAGGCCAGCACCACCAGCACAAAGCTGCCGGCGGCGAGGGCGTGTGATTTGTTTTCCATAAGGTTCTCTTTCTACACGATGGCAGTGCCTTCGCGCAACTGGGCGGTGGCGCGCTGCCCGCGCTCACCGAGAAAGAAGTCATGAATAAAGGGATGCGCATAGGCCATTACTTCCTTTGGCGTGCCGCTGACGATGATGCGCTTGTCGGCCACCACCGCGATGCGCGTGCTCAGCGCGAACAAGGTGTCCAGATCGTGCGTCACCATCACCACCGTCAAATCCAGCTCGCGGTGCAGTGAGCGCAACAGCGCGACAAAATCGTCGGCGCTGTCGGGGTCCAGGCCGGCCGTGGGCTCGTCGAGCAGCAGCAGCGGCGGGTCCATGATGAGCGAGCGCGCCAGCGCCACGCGCTTGACCATGCCGCCCGACAGATCAGCGGGCATCTTGTGCGCCTGGCTTGGATCGAGCCCGACCAACTGCAGTTTGACCATGGCCGCGTCGCGCACCAGCGCGGCGGGCAGTGTTTGCAGTTCGTGTAGCGGGAAGGCAATGTTCTCCAGCACCGTGAAGGCCGAAAACAGTGCGCCGTGCTGGAACAACATGCCAACCCGGCTGGCAGCGCCTTCGCGCCCCAGCTGCTCCGCCGGTTCACCCAGCACCGTGACGCGCCCGCGCGCGGGCCGCTCCAGCCCAAGCATCTGGCGCAGCAGCACGGTTTTGCCGGAGCCCGAGCCGCCGACGATGGAGAGCAGTTCGCCGGCCGCAATCCTCAGATTTAGATCCTGGTGGATCACGGCCTGGCGTCCGGCGCTGCGAAAGACCGACCAGAGGTGATCAATCTCGACCACCGCTGACGGACTGGCTGGCCCGTCAGCAGGGGCTTGCGACGCTTGTTGGGCCTGCGCGGGCAGTGTTGCGGTCATAAGCCGATGTCCTTGAACAGCACGGCAAACAGGGCATCGACCAGAATCACCATGGTGATGGAGGTCACCACCGAGGCGGTGGTGCCCTGGCCAAGGCTTTCGGTGTTGGGCTTCACGCGCAGGCCGAAATGGCATCCGATCAAGGCGATCGCCAAACCAAAGACCACCGATTTTGCGAGTGCCAGGTTGAGGTTGGAGACTTCGACCGCGCGCGGCAGGGTGGCAAAGAAATAGGCCGGTGTCACGCCCATGGCCAGGTCGGCTGCCAGCATGCCCCCGGCCAGCGCGGCCAGCGTGGTCCAGACCGCCAGCAAGGGCATGGCGATCGACATCGCAATTGCGCGCGGCAGCACCAGCCGGTAGCCCTTGGCGATGCCCAGCACGCGCATCGCATCGAGCTCTTCGGTCACGCGCATGACGCCAATCTGCGCCGTGATGGCCGAGCCGGAGCGCCCGGCGATCAGGATCGCCGCCAGCACCGGCCCGAGCTCGCGGATCAAGGACAGGCCCAGGATGTTGACGATGAAGGCATCGGCGCCAAACTGGCGCAGTTGCAGCGACATCAGGTAGGCCAGCACCACGCCGATCAAGAAGCCGACCAGCGCGGTGATCGGCAAGGCCGTGGCGCCTATGTGATACAGATGGCCCGAGACATCGCGCCACGGGCCTTTGCCGGGCGCGCGCAGCAGTTTGACGCTGTCGAGCAACAACTGCCCGACCAGGCGCAACATGCCGTCCACGTGGTCGATCAGCGTCCACACGCCAGCACCCAGTCTCAGAAAGAGTTGCCAGGGCGTGCTGCGAACGGCCACGGGCGGCGCGGTCGAATATTGCGCCACGCGCGTCAGCATGCTGCGTTGCCTCTCGTCAATCAGCAGTTGCGCCGGCCATTGGCGGCCCCAGGCATTCCACAGCAGCTGGGCACCGACATGGTCGAAGCGCTGCATCGGGCGCAGATCCCAGGCACAGTTGCCGAGCGCGGCGCAGGACCTCAGCTCGGCCCCAATGCTGGTCCAGGTGGCTGGCTCGGCCAGCCGCGCGGCGCTCCAGCAGCCGACCAGCAGCAGGCTGGCAGTCGCTGGCTCGGTCTGACGGGTGATGCGGGGCGGCTCCAGGATCATGGTGCCGCATCGTAACGCCAAGCGACCGACGGGTACAGGCAGGCCGCCGTTGGCTTGCTGCAAAATGTCTTCCCATGAACACCAATTTTGACTACATCATCATCGGCGCCGGTACAGCCGGTTGCCTGCTGGCGAATCGGCTCTCGGCTGACGCCAGCCAGCGCGTGCTGCTGATCGAGGCCGGTGGCAAGGACAATTACCACTGGATTCACATTCCGGTCGGTTACCTGTATTGCATCGGCAACCCGCGCACCGACTGGCTGTTTAACACCGAGCCCGATGCCGGACTCAATGGCCGGGCCCTGCGTTATCCGCGTGGCAAGACGCTGGGCGGCAGCAGCAGCATCAACGGCATGATTTACATGCGCGGCCAGGCGCACAACTACGACCAATGGGCGCAACTCAGCGGCGATGACGCGTGGAACTGGCAGAATTGCCTGAAGGACTTCATGGTGCATGAAGATCACTACAAGTTACATAGCTACTCACGCTCTGTTGACGGGGGCCAGAACCCTAAATCGCTTGAGAATTTGAGACAGTTTCATGGCACCGGCGGCGAATGGCGGGTGGACAAGCAGCGCCTGCGCTGGGATGTGCTGGACGCCTTTGCGCAGGCCGCGCAGCAGGCCGGCATCGCGGCCACCGATGACTTCAATCAAGGCAACAACGAGGGCGTCGGTTACTTCGAAGTCAACCAGAAGAAGGGCTGGCGCTGGAGCACGGCCCGGGCGTTCTTGCGGCCGACCTGCATGCAGCGATCAAATTTTGAAGTGTGGACAGCGGCCCATGTAGTCAAGCTGCTGTTTGAAAGCCAGCCCGATGGCAGCCAGCGCTGCAGCGGCGTGCAGGTTTGCGTCAGCGGCGAAATGGTGACGGCCACGGCCACAGGCGAAGTGATCCTGAGTGCCGGCAGCATTGGCTCACCGCAGATCCTGCAGCTCTCGGGCATCGGCCCGGCCGCGCTGTTGCGGCAGCACGGCATCGAGGTGCTGCATGACGCGCCCGGCGTGGGCGCCAATTTGCAGGATCATTTGCAGATTCGGGCCGTGTTCAAAGTGCAGGGCGTCAAGACACTGAACACCATCGCCAACTCACTCTGGGGCAAGGCCATGATCGGACTGGAATACGCCTTCAAGCGCAGCGGCCCGATGAGCATGGCACCGTCGCAGCTTGGGGCCTTTACCCGCAGCGATGCGGCGCAGCCCTACCCGAACATCGAGTACCACGTGCAGCCGCTCAGCCTGGGGGCTTTTGGTGAGCCGCTGCACCGCTTCAACGCCTTTACCGCCAGCGTCTGCAATTTGCAGCCCAGCAGCCGTGGCTCGGTGCGCATCAAGAGCCGGAAGTTTGACGCGGCACCGGCGATTGCGCCCAACTACCTGAGCACCGATGCCGACCGCAAAGTGGCGGCTGATTCGCTGCGCCTGACGCGCCGCATCGTGGCACAACCGGCACTGGCCAAATACCAGCCGCAGGAGTGGAAGCCGGGCATCGAGTATCAGACCGATGACGAACTGGCCAAGCTCGCAGGTGACATCGCCACCACCATTTTCCACCCGGTTGGCAGCACCAAAATGGGCCGTGCCGATGACCCCCTTGCCGTCGTCGATGCCCGACTGCGCGTGCGCGGCCCCGGCGGCCTGATTGGCGGTCTGCGCGTGGTCGATGCCGGCGTCATGCCCGTGATCACGAGCGGCAATACCAATTCGCCAACCCTCATGATTGCCGAGAAGGCGGCGCGCTGGATCATCGAGGACGCCGCGCGGGCACGCGGGAATTAGACCCCCAGCCGCTTGCAGATCTCCAGCGTTGCGGCGCTTTGGTTCATACTGTAAAAGTGAAAACCCGGTGCGCCACCGGCGCGCAGTTGTTCGCACAAGTCCGTCACCACGTCCAGGCCAAAGGCCTTGATCGACGCGCTGTCGTCACCAAAGCTCTGCAACCGCAAGCGCATCCAGCGCGGAATCTCGGCGCCACAGGCGTCGCTGAAACGCATCAGTTGCGTGGAGCTGGCAATCGGCATGATGCCCGGCACCACCGGCACGTTCAAACCCAGCGCATCGGTTTCTTCGACAAAGCGGAAGTAAGCATCGGCGTTGTAGAAATACTGGGTGATGGCCGAGTTGGCACCAGCTTTGACCTTGGCCGCGAAGGCCTGCAAGTCGGCCGCAGGCGAGCGCGCTTGTGGGTGCATCTCCGGGTAGGCCGCTACTTCGATATGAAAATCATCGCCGGTCTGGCTGCGCACAAAGGCCACCAGGTCACTGGCGTACTGAAATTCGCCACCGGTGCCAAAGCCGCTGGGCAAGTCGCCACGCAATGCCACCAGCCGTTTGACGCCCATGGCTTTGAGGATGGCGAGCTGTTCGAGCACGATGCTGTGCGTGGCACCGATGCAGGAAATGTGCGAGGCGGCACTGACGCCCTCGGCCAGGATGTCGCGCACGGTGCCAAAAGTGCCTTCCTGGGTGGAGCCGCCAGCGCCGAAAGTGACCGAACAGAATTCAGGCTTCAGGGCATACAACTGCTGGCGCACGAGGCGCAGTTTTTCCATCCCCTCGGGCGTTTTGGGCGGGAAAAATTCGATGCTGATGGGGAAACCGGGGCTTGAACTCATATCAGGCTCGAAGTGTTGAGGACAGAGCTTGCTCGCTTCGCGTAGCTACGGTCTGTCCCGCAAGTTTGCACATATAAAAAATTCGCGGTTGCCGTCACCACCGGCAATCGGCGAATCGAACCAGGCGGTCACGCTCAAACCCAGCGCGGCGCAAGCCTCGCGCAGGCGTCTTTCCACCAGCGGGTACATGGTCGCATCCCTGACGATGCCGCCTTTGCCGACTTGACCGGGTTGCAGCTCGAACTGCGGCTTGACCAGCGTCAGCAGGTGTCCACCCGCTTTGAGCAGCGGCACCACGGCGGGCAGCACCAGGGTTTGTGAGATGAACGACAGATCGGCCACGATCAGGTCGAATTCGGGCCTGAACGCGGTCTGCGCCGGGGCACCGGAGGCTGTTTCATTATTTATGCCAATTTGACCGCTAGCCGCCGTAAAGTCTGCGCAAGCAGCTACTAAATAAGAAGCATTCAAGGTCCGCGCATTAACCCCCTCCAGGCATAGCACGCGCGGATTTTGGCGCAGGCTGGGGTGCAATTGGGCGCTGCCCACATCCACGCCGACGACCCGCGCCGCACCGTGCTGCAGCAGGCAGTCGCTAAAGCCGCCGGTGGACTGACCGACGTCCAGGCACTGCCAGCCGGTCAGGTCCAGTCCCACTTGCTTCAAGGCGGCTTCCAGCTTGAGGCCGCCGCGCGAGACATAGCGCGCCTCGGCGTCGTCAAGCAAGCGCACTGGCGCGTCGTCCGGGACTTCGTCACCGTTCTTGCCGACGCGCCGCCATCTCTCGCCCTGCAGCCACTCGACCCCGCCCGCAATCAGGCGTTGCGCTTGCGAGCGGGTACTGGCGAGTTGGCGGTGAACGAGTAATTGGTCAATGCGCATCGGGTTTGTTCAATAGCGGTAGCTGTCGGCTTTGTAGGGACCGGCCTTGCTGACACCGATGTACGCGGCTTGCTCGTCGCTGAGTTCTGACAGCATGGCGCCGACCTTGCCAAGGTGCAAACGGGCCACCTTCTCGTCCAGATGCTTGGGCAAAACATAAACCTTGCCGACCTTGTATTCCTTGGGCTTGGTGAAGAGCTCGATCTGCGCGATGGTCTGGTTGGCAAAGCTGGAGCTCATGACAAAGCTCGGGTGTCCCGTGCCGCAGCCCAGATTCACCAGACGGCCTTTGGCCAGCAAAATAATGCGCTTGGCAGGTGTCTTGCCCTTGGCCGGGAAGATCACATGATCGACCTGCGGCTTGATTTCTTCCCACTTGCATTTGGACAAGGATGCGACGTCGATCTCATTGTCAAAGTGGCCAATGTTGCAAACGATGGCCTGGTCTTTCATGGCCGCCATGTGCTTGTAGTTGATGACGTTGAGGTTGCCGGTGCAGGTGACAAAGATATCGCATTTGTCGGCAGCGTATTCCATCGTGACGACCTTGAAGCCCTCCATCGCCGCTTGCAGCGCGTTGATCGGGTCAATCTCGGTCACCCAGACTTGCGCCGAGAGGGCACGCAGCGCCTGTGCGCAGCCCTTGCCAACGTCGCCATAACCGGCGACGCATGCCACTTTGCCGGCAATCATCACGTCAGTAGCGCGCTTGATGCCGTCCACCAGCGATTCGCGGCAGCCATACAGGTTGTCAAACTTGCTCTTGGTGACGGAATCGTTGACGTTGATGGCGCGCAGCTTGAGCGTGCCTTTGGCCGACATGTCGTTCAGGCGGTGTACGCCGGTGGTGGTTTCTTCGGTCACGCCGATGATGTTTTTGAGGCGGCGGCTGTACCAGGTCGGATCGAGCTTGAGTTTGGCCTTGATCGCGGCATACAGGCAAACTTCTTCTTCGCTGCCCGGTTTGGCCAGCACTTTGATGTCTTTCTCGGCGCGCGCGCCCAGGTGCATCAGCAACGTGGCATCGCCGCCGTCGTCCAGAATCATGTTCGGGCCTTCCGTCTTGCTGCCTTTGGGGCCGAACTCGAAGATGCGATGCGTGTAATCCCAATAGTCGCTTAAGGATTCGCCCTTGTAGGCAAACACCGGCGTGCCGCTGGCCACCAAAGCGGCCGCCGCATGGTCTTGCGTCGAGAAAATGTTGCACGAAGCCCAGCGTACCTGTGCGCCCAGCGCCTGTAGCGTCTCGACCAGCACGCCGGTCTGGATCGTCATGTGCAAGGAGCCGGTAATGCGCGCGCCCTTCAGTGGCTGCGACTTGGCGAATTCTTCGCGGATCGCCATCAGACCGGGCATCTCGGTCTGGGCAATGTTGAGTTCCTTGCGGCCCCAGGCGGCCAGGCTTAGGTCGGCAATTTTGTAGTTTTCGGTCGATACAGGTTTCAATGCGGTGCTCATGGCTCACTCCAAAAGTAAATTTGAAAGACCACCCGTCTGTGACGCGAAACTGTTGGGAGAGGCTCACCGCACAGACCAGTGGGTGAGCGCCGTTGATTCAATCCGAGCCTCGTTCACTGTGGGTGAACTGCAACGCTCCTCGGAAGACCGCAATTCTATCCGCATCTTTGGTAAAGTTCGTCCGCATGACGACTCCCTTACAGCCACTGGGCTTAATGAACCCGGTCACATTTGACCCCTGCCGCAGGATGACTGCAAGATGAACGTGATTCAAGCATTACAGGAATGCAAGACTCCCGCTGAGTTTCATCGTATCAGGATCACGATAGAAAATCTGCTCACGCCAGCGGAGTTCGTGGGATTGATCAGGATGTCGGACCAGTTTCCGGTGCCGGTCCGGGAGCGGTTCAAAACGTTTGAGATCGCAATGTTGTCCGGGAACGACAAGATTCAGAACTTTCGCAGAACGCCAGTCGGCGCCAATATTGATTTCTTTGAGTCCGCAGGAGAAGGGTTTCCAGCCAAGACACTGTTGTTACATTTTTGCGGAATATATCCATTCAGGCCCTTGGGCCTACCGACGGCGATCTTCCTGCAATACGTACCGGCAAATCGATTTGATGTGCTGGTATTGCGGGACCCTTCAGCGCATTTCTTTCTGACGGGCGTGCCCGACTTCGCAGACAGCATTGTCGCCTTGGTGCACAAGATCGAGCAGCAATTCCCAATAAAAAAATACCGGTCGATCCGGTCGTCTGGAATTTGCGCGGGAGGCTACGCGGCACTCGTGACGGGAGAACTCTTGAATGCGGAGTGTGCAGTTTCATTTGCTGGCGCTCATCCAACACGCGCGCAGAGTTTTGAGTCATTCAGGGCGGCGGGCCTTGACGGCTACGAAGCCGATGTCATGCTGGGAAACATGAATCGAAGCCAGAAGATCAGAATGTCAAACATCTATGCCAAGGGAAACGCCTGGGATAAGGATCGCGCACAATCCCTGACTCCAACGTTCCCGTTGCTGCGCCATGTTGAAGTGGCGACGACCCACAGTCATTTGCTGGCTGCTGAACTGCTGCAGAGAAATGAATTGAAGCATCTGCTGGATCAAACCCTGACCGGAACGCTTGATGCGTCACATAGCGCGCAAGCGCAATGATCAGCAAAGCGCGGGATGCGGATTCGGTTGCTGCCTGAAATTTATGCAGTGCTTTGTTTGGCGCATGTTGGCAAGCTCCTGCCGCAAAATCTTGCCCTGTGGCTTGCGGGGGATGCTGTCAATCCAAATAACTTTCCTCGGTGCCCGGATTCCGAGCGCGCTTCGGCAAAATAGCAGCAGGGCGTCGGTATCGCGTTTCCCGGTCGAGGTCACAGCCAGCGCCGGGATTGCGCCATGCGCCTGAGACCTGATCGGAAACGCAGCGCACGCCCTGACGCCGGAATAAGTCAGTTGCGATGGGACAGATTGGAATCAGGTCATTGCGTGGATCGACGCCAAGCGGAAGTCTGGATAACAACGGGGCGGGGGCGATGCAAAGCGACGCAAACCTGACTCAAGCCGCATAGCGGTCGTGGCCATGTCAAAATGATCGATGACTGTCATGAATTCACCCTGTGCGACGACACGGGACCTCAATGGCTGTCACTTGGCAGCAAGCTATAAAGCGCCGCGTGATGGGCTTGCCCGTCAGCGAGCAGGCGATTTCTTGCCACGCACTCGAATTGACATCCCAGTTTCTCGGCCACGCGGCGACTCGCCCGGTTGTCCACACGCACCACGATTTCCAGGCGAAGCAGCTTGAGCTCACGAAAGGCGAACTGGGCGACCAAGCGCGCGGCCGCCAGGGCAAGGCCGTGGCCGGTGCGATCAGCACGCACCCAATAGCCCAAATTGCCAAATTGGTGCAGTTGATTGATTTGATTGATGCCAGCGCAGCCCAGTACGTCCCCCGCAGCACGCTCGACGATGACGAACTCCCGTTCGCTGCCAGACTGCCAGTTGCTTTGGCAACGATCGATCCAGGCTTGCGCATCCTGCCTCGCGTAGCCCGCGTGACACCAGGGCATCCAGCGACCCAGCGTGGCCATGGACGCACGGACTGCCGCGTAGAGTGCCTCGCAATCTTCTGCGACGGGCGGTCGAATGAAGATTTCTGAGCTGTTCATGGGTTAGAGCATACGATTTAATGGACAGTGCCATCTTGTCTGCTGGTTTGGATGAGCCCAGTTTAGCCGACGCGATTCTTCGGCGGTCGAGTTTTGGTCAGTCTGGCAGGACCGCCTAAAATTCAGGCCCTGATTGTCTGGACCTGCATTTTGTCTCTCGCTAACGAAACCCGCCGCCGCCGCACCTTTGCCATTATTTCCCACCCCGACGCGGGCAAAACCACGCTGACCGAAAAGCTGTTGCTGTTTTCGGGCGCGATCCAGATCGCCGGCTCGGTCAAAGCGCGCAAAGCCACACGCCACGCCACCAGCGACTGGATGGAAATCGAAAAGCAGCGCGGCATTTCGGTGGCCTCGTCGGTGATGCAGATGGTCTATCGCGAGCATGTCATCAACCTGCTCGACACGCCCGGCCACAAGGACTTCTCCGAAGACACCTACCGGGTGTTGACAGCGGTGGACTCGGCGCTGATGGTGATTGACGCGGCCAACGGCGTTGAGTCGCAAACCCGCCGGCTGATCGAAGTCTGCCGCCAGCGCAACACGCCCATCATCACCTTCATCAACAAGATGGACCGCGAGGTGCGCGACCCACTGGACATTCTGGACGAAGTCGAGCGTGAACTGGGCATGCCGTGCGTGCCGATGACCTGGCCGGTGGGCCAGGGCAAGACCTTTGGCGGCATCATCAATTTGCGCACCCAGGTCATGACGGTGTTTGAGTCCGGCAGCCAGCGCCTGCCGCACGACTTTGAGGCCATGCCGCTAGCAGACCCGGCGGCGCTGCACAAACGCTTTGGCCACGCGTGGGACACGGCGCTGGAGAGCATGGAGCTGGCCACCGGCGCCTCGCCCAGCTTTGACCGCAAAGCCTTTTTGGCGGGCAAGCAAACGCCAGTATTCTTTGGCTCCGGCGTGAACAACTTTGGCGTGATGGAAGTGCTCGAGGCCCTGGTCGATCTGGCACCCTCGCCGGGCCCGCGCACCAGCTCCTTTGTGGTCAACAAGCAGCCGGTCATCAAACAGGTGCAGCCCGAAGACGCCGCATTCTCGGGCGTGGTGTTCAAAGTGCAGGCCAATATGGACGCCAACCACCGCGACCGCATCGCCTTTGTGCGCATCGCCTCGGGCCAGTACACACCCGGCATGAAGCTCAAGGTCATGCGCACGGCCAAGGAACTGCGTCCGACCAGCGTGGTGACCTTCATGAGCCAGCGCCGTGAAGCCGTGAGTGAGGCTTATGCCGGCGACATCGTTGGTTTTACCACGCACGGTGGCGTGCAGCTCGGCGACACGATCACCGACGGCTCGGTGAATCTGCTGTTCACGGGCTTGCCGTTTTTTGCGCCCGAGATGTTCATGACCGTGGTGCTGAAAAACCCGCTGCGCACCAAGCAGTTGCAGCAGGGTCTGGCGCAACTCGGGAGAGGAGGGTGCGATCCAGGTGTTCCGGCCCGAGATGGGCGGCAATATGCTGCTGGGTGCCATCGGGCAACTGCAGTTTGAAGTAGTGCAGCATCGGCTCAAGGGAGAATACGACGCCGATATCCGGCTGGAAGCCAGCCAGTACACCGGCGCGCGCTGGATCACGGCTGACAGTCCGGCTGAACTGAAGGAATTTGTCCACGCCTACCCGCAGCGCATGGCGCGCGATGCCGCCAACGCGCTGGCCTTTCTGTGCACCAGTCCTTATGACGTGCGGCTGGCGCAGGAACGCTTCCCCAAGATCCACTTCCACCCCTTGCGCGAGCACGCCGGGCTGGCCTTGCAGAGTGCGGCTTAAGGTGAAAGAAGACGCCAAAGCTTGTCATGCCGGACCCGATCCGGCATCCAGTGTCGGCGGGCACTGGATTGCGGGTCGTTGCCCGCAATGACGTCAAATGAAGCCACTTAAAGACTGGCCGCTCGCCGACCGCCGCAAGATCATCGGCGTCTTCACCGACATCGACGACACGCTGACCACCGACAATGCCATCACAGCCGACGCCCTGCAGGCGTTAGGGGACTTGGCAAGCGCTGGCCTGCACGTGATCCCGATCACCGGGCGACCGATTGGCTGGTGCGCGCCGCTGGCCCAGGGCGACCTGGCGCAGGGCATCCTGCCGTGGCCGGTCGATGCCATCGTGGCAGAAAACGGGGGCGTCGCCTTTGCCCCAGAACATTTATACAAAAACGACCTTAAGCCCTTATGGTGTATGCGCAGACCGCTATCAAAAATATATCAACAAAGCGCCGCAACACGCCGTGACAACGACGCCAGAATGCAGGCGGTGGTATCCCGGGTGCTGTGCCAGGTGCCTGGTGCGACGGTGTCGCAAGATTCATCTGGCCGCGAGACCGACATCGCCTTCGACCACAGCGAATTTGCGCATCTGCCAGCCGATGAGATTGCCCGGGTGGTCAGCATCCTGCAAGCCGCTGGCATGACCGCCACGGTCAGCAGCATCCACATCAACGGCTGGTTTGGCGTGCACAACAAGCTTGAGGGGGCACGCTGGATGGTGCGCGAGTTGTTCGGGCGCGCGCTCGACGGCGAGCTTGCGCGCTGGGTTTATGTGGGCGACTCGAGCAACGACCAGATCATGTTCCAGCACTTTGCCAACAGCGTGGGGGTGGCCAATATCCGCCGCTTTGCGGCCGAACTGTTGCACCCGCCGCGCTACATTACGCAATCCGTGCGCGGTGCCGGGTTTGCCGAAGTCGTGCAAGCCATCCTCTGTGCGCACGGCTGAATCCGGAGGCAGCATGTTTTTTGCCACTGATCTCAACACTGTCACGCACGGCATTCAGCTCGCCGTGGCCCCGGTCTTCCTGCTCACGGCGGTGGCGGGCATGATCGGCGCCGTGGCGGGCCGACTGGCGCGCATCATTGATCGCGCCCGATTGCTGGAAGACCGGATCGAAGCCGCTGCCGTTGGCAACCCCATGACCACTGCGTATCTCGAACTGGCGCGCTTGCGCCGGCGTGGCGCCTTGGTTAACGTCTGCATTGCCTTGCTGACCTTCGGTGCCATCCTGATCGGTCTGACCATCGTGGCGCTGTTTCTGGGGGAAACGACCGAACTCCAGATCTTTCGCTTAGCGACAATTTCTTTTCTGTCGGGCGTGGTCTGTTTTTTGTTGGCACTGTTGTGTTTTTTGACCGAGACGCTGCTGGCGACCCGGGTATTGAGGTTTGGGCAGGATCCGGCCGCCCGACGATAAGTTTCGATTTTTCGACCTTGCGCTTCATCTAGAATAGGCAAAACTAAATGAGGCATTCCATGATTTCGAGCAGATGGTTGATGGTGTTACTCGTTGGCATGTGTTTCGGTGCTCTGATCACTCCGGCGGGGGCCCAGTCTGCCCGCGCCAAAGCCAGCACCGGTGTCGATCTTCAGGCCCGGCTCAGAGAGGTTCAGCTCGACCCCAAGCTGTCCGAGTCCCTCGTCAAGCTTGGCCGCAAGGTGGCTGCGGTTTGCGATGACTGTCACGGTGTGGATGGCAACAGTCCGAACGCCGATACACCCAACCTGGCCGCCCAAAATTCAGCCTATCACCTTGAACAGTTGGACCAGTACGCCAAGGGTCAGCGGCGCGACAAGTTCATGGAAGGCATGGTTAAAGTGATGACCGCCGACGAAAAAGTTGGCATGGTACTGCACTATGCGACGCAAAAAGTACGCGAAAAAGCCCCTTCCAACGTGGCGCTGGCCGCGCGCGGCAAGGACTTGTACAACAAGGCCTGTGCCAACTGTCACGACCAGAATGGACACGGTAGCGAAGTTTTATCGCGTGTTGCCGGGCAACAGCCGGTTTACCTGCGCAAGGCGATGCTGCGCTACCGCGCCGGCACCGGGCTGCGGATGGATACGGCCATGTCAAAGGCCATCCAGCGCATGAGTGACGCCGACATTGCCGCTGTTGTGGACTACATGATGTCGATGCGCTAGGCACCGTGCTGCCGTGCGGGGTGGCCCGATAATCGCCACCCTATGGCCCTGATTACCTTTCTCAACGCGCAACTGGCTTTTGGTCACGTTGCCTTACTCGATCACACCGACTTTGCGCTGGAAAGCGGCGAACGCGTCGGCCTGATCGGACGCAACGGCACTGGCAAAACCTCCTTTCTGAAAATCCTGGCCGGGCTCGAACATGCCGATGACGGGACCCTGCAGTTGCAACAAAACCTGCGCCTGGCGTATGTGGCGCAGGAACCGGTGCTGGACCAGGAAGCGACTGTATTTGTAGCTGCCAGCGCAGGTTTGGCGGTTGTTAGGGCTTTGATTGATGAATATTGCGCGGGCGTTGGCGAGCTTGATGCGTTGCAGAGCGCGATTGAAGCGCAAGGCGGCTGGAACTGGGAACAGCGCGTCACCGAAACCCTGCACCGCCTGCACCTCAACGAGGCCGACGTCGTCGGCACCCTGTCGGGCGGCACCAAGAAGCGCGTGGCCCTGGCGCAGGCGCTGGTGGCCGAGCCCGACGTGCTGCTGCTGGACGAGCCCACCAATCACCTGGATCTGGATTCGATTGAATGGCTGGAGGACCTGCTGATCGGCTTCAAGGGTGCGGTTGTCAGCATCACGCATGACCGCAGCTTTCTGGACCGGGTGGCGACCCGCATCGTTGAGCTCGACCGGGGCATTTTGCGCTCCTACGACGGCAATTTTTCGCGCTACCAATTGCTCAAGGAGGAGCAACTGGCGCAGGAAGCGGTGATTGGCGCCAAGGCCGATCGGCTGCTGGCGCAGGAAGAAATCTGGATTCGCAAGGGCGTGGAGGCGCGGCGCACGCGCAGCCAGAGCCGCATCGTGCGGCTGGAAAACCTGCGTGCCAGCCGCAAAGCGCACCGCGAGGCGCTGGGACGCGTCCGCATGGAGCTGGCATCAGGTGCGCTTAGCGGCAAGCTGGTGGCGGAGTTGACGCAGGCCGGCAAATCGTTTGGCGACAAGCTGATCGTCCGCGACTTCTCGGCCATCATGCTGCGCGGCGACAAGATCGGCCTGATCGGCCCCAATGGCGCGGGCAAAACGACCCTGCTCAAGCTGATTCTGGGCGAGCTGCAAGCCGACAGCGGCAAGGTGCGCCAGGGTGCCAACTTGCAGATCGCTTACTTTGACCAGATGCGCAATGCGCTGGACCTGGACGCCACGCTGGTGGACTTCATCAGCCCGGGCAGCGAGTGGATCGAGATTGGCAACCAGAAAAAGCACGTCAAGAGCTACCTGGGCGACTTTCTGTTTTCACCGGCGCGCGCCAACTCGCCCGTGCGCTCGCTCTCCGGCGGCGAGCGCAACCGGCTGCTGCTGGCGCGCCTGTTTGCGCGCCCGGCCAACGTGCTGGTGCTCGACGAGCCGACCAACGATCTGGACATTGACACGCTGGAGCTGCTCGAAGAACTGCTGCAAAGCTACGCGGGAACGGTGTTTCTGGTCAGCCACGACCGCACTTTTCTGGACAATGTGGTGACCAGCACCATCGCCTTTGAAGGCGACGGTCTGTGGCGCGAATACGAGGGCGGCGTGCAGGACTGGCTGCTCCAATCGAAACGCAGCATGGCGCTCCAAAATGCTTCAAATTCAATAGCTGCTCGCGAAGAGCAGACGGCGGCTAGGAGGCAAAATGATATAAAAATCGAAGAACCGAGCAGGCCCGCGACACAAAAAAAGCTGGGCAACAAGGCGCAGCGTGAACTTGATGCCTTGCCAGGAAAAATTGAAATGCTCGAGCAAGAGCAGGCAGCGCTGCGCGCGGCGCTGGCAGATGGCAGTCTTTACGCCACCGATCCGCTCAAAGCCGGCGCGCTGTACCTGCGGGATGCGGCGATTGAGGAGGCATTGCTTGACGCGCTGGCGCGCTGGGAAGCGCTTGGGGGCTAGACGTGAGCGCTTGTCCTGAACTCTTTCGTGATTTGCCAGCTTCTGCTGCGATAGGCAAAGACCACGATGTCGGTTACACCCTTATCAACTACAACACGGCGGCCCAGACCCTGCGCTGCATCGCGTCGTTGGCCCAATGCTCCCCGCCACCGGCCTGGATTGTGGTGCTGGACAATGCCTCGGAGCAAGCAGACCTCGACACGCTGGCAAAAGGGCTGCCGCCCGCTGCGTACAGCCATATCCAACTTTTTTGCAGTTCGGTGAATCTGGGTTTTGCCGCGGGTAGCAACTTCTTGATAGAGCGGTTGCTGGCCACGCCCAACTGCCACTACATTGGCTTGCTCAACAACGACGCGGTCGCCAAGCCAGCAATGATCCACCTGCTGCGCGATGCCCTGTGCGGCAGTACTGAACCCATCGGCATGGCGGGTGGGCGCATGCACAAGCTGGGCAAGCCGCAAGAAGTTGACACCCTGGGCATCACGCTTTACGCCAGCCTGATGCCTGCTGACCGCAAAGACACCACCGACCCCTACCTGGGCCCGACCGGCGGCTGCTGCCTGATGACGCGCACCTTTGTGCAAGACGTCATCACCACCACCGGCTACTGCTTTGACGAGCGCTATTTTTGTTATTGCGAAGACACCGATCTGGTGCTGCGCGCCAGGCTGCTGGGCTACAAGCCTGCTTATGTTGACCAACTGGTGGCGCTGCATGAGGGGCAGGCCAGCAGCCGCATCAAATCCAGCAACTTTATTGCCTACCACGGTCTGCGCAACGCCATCTGGATGCACTGGAAGCTGATTCCGACGTCGCTCTTGATCAGGAATTCGGTCTGGTTGCTGCTGGCGCATCTGTTGACCATCGCACGGCAAACGCTTTCTGGCAGACCCGGCGTTGTGTTTGCCGTCTACCGGGACGCCTTGAAGAAGCTGTCGGCTCTATTAGAGGAACGCGCCCGGTTCCGGCTTGCGGCGCGGATTAGCCCAACTGCGCTTGACAGGGCGATCAGCCAGCGGTTTTACCGTCAGGGCTACGTTGCTGTGGTGCTCTCTCAATGGCGTGAGCGCTTGCGCGATATCGGATAATCTGACAGCTATCACACGCCCGACTTGTTCGCATGACCCACGCTCCCCCGACGATCAATCCCCACGCCGCCCGATCCACGTCAATGCTGGCGATGGGCGCGAGCCTGTGGCGCAATCGCCAGCTTATCGTGCAAATGACCCGGCGCGATGTGGTCGGGCGCTACAAGGGCTCGGCCATGGGTCTGGCCTGGTCCTTCTTCAACCCGGTGTTCATGTTGGTCGTGTACACCTTCGTTTTTTCAGTCATCTTCAAATCACGCTGGAGTGGTGCGGGCGCGGACGAAAGCAGGACGCAATTTGCCGTGCTGCTGTTTGTCGGCATGATCGTGATGAGCCTGTTCAGCGATGTACTCAATCGTGCCCCCAGCCTGATTCTGTCGAATGTGAATTACGTCAAAAAAGTCGTTTTCCCACTTGAAATATTGCCCGTTGTTGCTGCCGGTGCAGCGCTGTTTCATAGTCTCATCAGTTTGAGTGTACTGTTGGTCGCCTTTGTTCTTTTTAACGGCTACCTGCATTGGACTCTTGTGTTCACGCCATTCGTGCTGTTGCCGTTGGTCATTCTCACCACCGGCCTGGCCTGGATGCTCGCCTCGCTCGGGGTATTTCTGCGCGATGTGGGGCAGTTTGTTGTCATTGTGACCACGGTGTTGATGTTTCTGTCCCCGGTCTTTTATCCGATCAGCGCTGTGCCTGAGCGGTTCCGGCCGTTCATCATGGCCAATCCATTGACCTTCATCATTGAACAAGCGCGTGAAGTACTGATCTGGGGGCATGTGCCCAATTGGCCTGGTTTGGGCGTTTACACCCTGGTCGCGCTGGCGCTGGCGTGGGCCGGCTATGCCTGGTTTCAGAAGACGCGCAAGGGATTTGCTGATGTGCTCTAGTGAGGTCGCGATTCGCGTCAGCCATCTCAGCAAATGCTACGAGATCTATGCCGCGCCACGCGACCGGCTCAAGCAGTTTGTACTGCCCCCTTTGCAACGTCTGGCCGGGCTGCCGAGCCAGCAATATTTTCGCGAGTTTTGGGCGCTACAAGATGTTTCGTTCGAAGTCAAAAAGGGTGAGGCGGTCGGTATCATTGGACGCAATGGCAGTGGTAAATCAACTCTGTTGCAAATGATCTGCGGCACCTTGACGCCGACCAGCGGCAACATTCAAACGACAGGGCGCGTAGCGGCGTTGCTGGAGCTTGGATCCGGTTTCAATCCAGAATTCACCGGGCGTGAGAACGTCTATATGAATGCCTCAGTGCTGGGGTTGAGTAACCAGGAAATCGACGCACGCTTTGACAATATTGCTGCGTTTGCAGATATCGGACAATTCATTGAGCAGCCGGTCAAGACCTACTCGAGTGGCATGTATGTGCGACTGGCCTTTGCCGTGATTGCGCATGTCGACGCAGATATCCTGATCGTTGATGAGGCGCTTTCCGTGGGTGACGCTATTTTTACTCAAAAATGCATGCGCTTTATCCGACGCTTTCAGGAAAATGGCTCACTGATTTTTGTCAGTCATGACACTGCGGCGGTGCAAAACCTTTGTCAGTCAGGTATCTGGCTCAAGAGCGGTGAGATTGCGCAAATTGGCAACGCAAAGAGCGTTTCACAGGCGTATTTACAGTACACGCTGCAGCAGATTTACGGTGACGAGTCGAAGCTGAATCGATTGGTGCCCAAGGCCCCCGTCAAAGATGTCGACGCCGGGCAAGCAGAGCCACAAACGCAAGCCCCATCGCTGATCGACTATCGCTCAGTGGCAACGGTGCGCGACAACAGCGAGGCCGCCAGTGGATGGAAATCTGGCCATGCTGATATCGTTTCCGTTTCGCTTACGCATCTGCCGAGCGGAACTGAGGGCATCTTCGCTGGCGGGGAACGCGTCCGCATGACGGTGCGCGCCAACGCCAACGAGCAGCTGTGTCACCCGATACTCGGCTTCGTGGTGCGCGATCGCCTGGGGCAGGATTTGTTCGGCGAAAACACGCTCCCGTTTTCCAGCCACACACCAACTTTGATTGGCAAAGGCACGACATTCGAGGGCATCTTCGAATTCAGGCTGCCGATGCTTCCCAACGGGCAATATGCAGTGATGGCCTCGGTTGCGGATGGCGATCTTTTCGACCATGTGCAGCACCACTATATGCACGATGCGCTGATCATCAATGTTTCCTCCGAAAAAATACGCTGGGGCCTGGTTGGCATACCTTTTGAACGGGTGGAATTGAAAGTGATTGATGAATAGGAAGCTGCTGATTGACCTCTACGCGGAGCATACTGGCAAGGTGTCGCACAAGTGGTTCTCCTATTTGAAGGAATATGACCGACTGCTCAATGGCTATCGTGACGAGGCGGTTCGCCTGCTGGAAATCGGTATTCAGAATGGCGGCTCGTTGGAAATCTGGGCCAAGTATTTCGCGAATGCCTCGGTTCTGATTGGCTGCGATATCAATCCTGATTGCGCCAGCCTGAAGTTTGAGGACTCACGCATTGCTGTTGTGATTGGCGATTGCAACGACACCTCGGTGAGCGCTGAGGTGTTGCGGCGCTCGCCACAGTTTGACATCATCATTGATGATGGCTCCCATCTGTCGAGCAACATTGTCAAGTCATTCGCACTGTACTTCCCGCACCTTGCACAAGGGGGTGTCTTTGTTGCAGAGGATTTGCATTGCAGCTATTGGATGCGGTTTGAGGGCGGGCTGTTTGATCCGTACTCGTCGATCGCGTTTTTTAAGCGCTTGGTTGATATCGTCAATCACGAGCATTGGGGTGTGAACAAAAGGCGAGAAGATCTGCTCAACGGGTTTTTCAAAAAATATGGCTTTGAGCTTGGCTCCGAGGTCCTGTCTCAGGTGCACTCGGTTGAGTTTGTCAATTCGATATGCGTCATACGCAAGAGAACAGCGGCTGAAAATGTTCTGGGGCATCACTATGTGGCTGGAACCCTAGAAAACGTGGTCACCGGCCATCATCCCTTGAATGGTCAAGCCTACACATCCGACTACATTGCAGATCAATCGTTTAATCCCTGGGCCGCCCGCTCAGAGCCGCCGGAGCAGGTGATTGAGCTAACCGAGTTGCAGTTGCTGGCTGCGACTCGGCAGGTGCAGTTCATGAGTCGAACACTGAGCTGGCGCATGACCTCCCCCTTGCGTTTCGTTGCGGATCAATTCAAACGTATCTATCGTATTTCAATACTGGCCTACGTTGCCCTCAAGCGGCGCGCCGATGTTAAAAAAATAACCAAAAATTGAAGACCCGTATTTTTGACACATTGCCATGCTTGCCAAATCACTGATAGCCGCTGCTTCATTTGTTCCCAATTTACTTGAGTCGCCCAGCGCTTGGTTGGGTCATATGCCCCTGGCCCGCTGGCTCACGCAGGAGACTGCGCCCAGACTCTTCGTAGAGCTTGGGAGCCACTACGGGCATTCCTATTTTTCGTTTTGCCAATCGGTCGTTGAATGCGGGCTGCCCACAAAGTGCTATGCCGTCGATACTTGGCAGGGCGACGAGCATGCCGGGCAATATGCCGAGGATGTCTATGGAAAAGTTGCTTCGCACAATGAAAAACATTTTGCTGGTTTTTCCAATCTTTTGCGCATGAGCTTTGACCAGGCGCAAGCAACATTCGATGACGCATCGATTGATCTATTGCACATTGATGGGCTGCATACCTACGAGGCGGTGCGTCATGATTTCGAGACCTGGTTGCCCAAGCTGGCGCCAGGCGCTGTGGTGCTGTTTCATGACATCAGTGTTAGTGACCGCAATTTTGAGGTCTGGAAGTTCTGGGACGAGCTGAAGCTGCAGTATCCCGCGCATTGTGAGTTCTCACACTCATTTGGCCTGGGTGTGATGCAGTTGAACAATGCCCCGCAAGACAAAAAACTGAGTTGGCTGGACGGTGATGATTCGGACAAGGCACAGCTAGCGACCTTTTTTGCGGCCCTCGGTGGGCGACAGTTCGAGCGCTTTGAGGCATCAAGGGCCGCGACCGAATTGCACACGACACTGCGCAGACGTGATGGGCAAATTGCGACCCTGAACGCGCAACTGACGGCGGTGGCAACTCAGTTCAAAGCTTCGCTGAGTTGGCGCGTGACCACGCCATTGAGGTTTGTCCTTCAATCTCTGCAGGGCGTTTTGGGTCCAGCTGCGGCAGTCGTCAATACCGTTCAACGCCTGGGCGGTGTCAAAGATGCTGTCTCCGCGACGATGCAACTGTACCGGACCGAGGGTGCCAGAAGCCTCTTGCGCGGCATTTGCGAGGCCGTATTTCCGCGAAATATCTTTCCGGCGCGGGGCTCCGGTAGTTTCGATAGAAATGACTACACCGAGTGGCTGCGTCGCTACGACAGCCTTACGGATGAAGTGCGTCACACCATGCGCAAGACTCTTGCCTCATGGTCTGACACTCCGCTGATTTCGGTAATCATGCCAAGCTACAACCCGAACCCCAAGTGGTTGGTGGAGGCCATAGAGTCGGTTCGAAATCAGATCTATCCAAATTGGGAGTTGTGTGTCGCCGACGACGCGTCCACTGACATCACTATTCGCCCCATTTTTGAACAATACGCCAAGGACGATGCGCGGATCAAAGTGGTATGTCGGGAACAGAACGGACACATTTCTGCGGCATCGAATTCCGCCTTGCAGATGGCCACAGGAAAGTGGGTCGCCTTGTTGGACCATGATGACCTGTTAAGCGAGCATGCCCTGTATTGGGTAGTGGACGCCATCAACAAACGTCCGGACGCCCGTCTGATTTACTCGGATGAAGACAAGCTCAATGAAGCGGGTCGGCGGGTGCTTCCACTTTTCAAATGCGACTGGAATCGGGACCTTTTTTACTCCTACAACATGATTTCCCACCTGGGTGTTTACCATGCTGAGCTGGTGAAGGAACTTGGCGGATTCAGTGTCGGGATGGAAGGTTCGCAGGACTATGACCTTGCTTTGCGCTGCATAGAGTGCATCAAGCCCACCCAGATTCATCATATTCCGCGCATTCTGTACCACTGGCGCATACATCCCGAAAGCACCGCGCAATCTCCCACCACCAAGCCCTATGCCATGGTGGCGGGCGAGAAAGCATTGAACGCTCATTTTGAGCGACTAAGAATCGCCGCCCGGGCCGAGTTTGTGGGCCTGGGTTACAGGATTCACTATGCGTTGCCCGCCATCTTGCCGCTGGTAAGCCTGATCATGCCTACCCGCAACGGCTTGCAACTACTGCAGCGCAGCGTGGAGAGCATTTTTGCCAAGACTACCTACGCAAACTATGAGCTACTGATTGTCGACAATGGCTCGGATGATATTGATACCCTGCACTATTTGGCATCGTTGGGGGCGGACTCAAGGGTCAGAGTCATCAGGGATGATCACGCCTTCAATTATTCTGCGCTCAACAACGCGGCTGCCCGCGTCGCCAAGGGTGAGTTGCTGTGCCTGATCAACAACGACATCGCAGTCATTTCGCCGGACTGGTTGTCCGAGATGGTGGCCATCGCCTTGCTGGACGACGTGGGGGCGGTGGGCGCCAGACTCTGGTATCCGGACAATACACTACAGCATGGTGGCGTCTTACTGGGTGTTGGGGGGGTTGCCAATCATGCCCACCTCGGGCTGCGGCGCGACAAATTCGGCTATTTTGGCCGGGCCGGTTTGAGGCAGAGTTTCTCGGCTGTGACCGGCGCCTGTCTGCTGGTGCGCAAAGCTATCTATGACCAGGTGGGTGGCCTCAACGAGAATGACCTGGCCATCGCTTTCAATGACGTTGATTTCTGCCTGCGAGTGCGTGAAGCGGGCTATCGCAATGTCTGGACACCCTATGCTGAGTTGTACCACTATGAGTCTGCGACTCGTGGCATAGAAGACACGTCCGAGAAACGAGCCCGGTTTGCCAGCGAGGTGCAATACATGCAACGCCGTTGGAATGGTTTATTGCTTCAGGACCCGGCCTACAGTCCGAACCTGACCCTGGAACTTCACGACTTCAGTCTGGCCTGGCCGCCCAGAATCGCGACTGCTGGCACTGCAGTCAGCACCGGTTTCTGTGACCATGAGTGCACCGCTGGCCAATCGTATAGAAAAGGCTTTGTGCATGGTGGACAGGCAAGGCCAGGGGCTGGAGATTGGGCCCAGCCATAACCCGATTGCGCCCAAGAAGAACGGCTACAAGGTCCATGTATTGGACCATGCCACGGCGGAGGAATTGCGCGTCAAGTACACCGGCCACCCGGTTGATTTGGAAAACATTGAAGAGGTGGATTTTGTCTGGCGGGGCGAGCCCTTGAATGAATTGATAGGCTCCGAGAACGCCTATGACTGGATTCTGGCGAGCCACGTGATCGAACATGTCACCGACTTTGTAGGATTCCTGCAGCAATGCGAGAAGCTGCTCGCGCCTGGCGGTGTACTCTCTCTGGTGGTGCCAGACAAACGTTACTGTTTTGACTACTACCGTTGGCCCAGCAGCACAGGGGATGCCTTGCAGGCTTTCACTGAAAAGCGTGCACGCCATTTCTCGGGAGCCATCTTTGACCATATCGCCAATGCCGCAAGCATGGGGCCCAAATACACTTGGTGTGCAGACGACAAAGGTGAAATCAAGCCTATGCATACCATTGAGCAGGCCAAGGGCGGCTGGAATCTGGCGTTGGCTGATCAGGAATACATTGACTGCCACGGCTGGATTTTCACGCCATCGAGTTTTCGCATCATCCTGCACGATTTGCAAAAGCTTGGGCTCACGCAACTGGCGGAAGTTGCCGGATTTGATACCGAGGGATGCGAGTTCTGGATTACGTTAAGCAAGGATGCCAGCAGCCCCATTGTTTATGACCGACTTGAATTGAAAAAAAAATGGTACGGGAAATGCAAGCCGGTGCCAAATGTATTGAATGAGGCCGATTTGCCAAATATTGTGTCCACTGTAGTGTGAGATAAATCATGATGAGCAAGATTCTCAAAGCCTTGTCCTACCTCAGCCCATTTGGCAGGAAAGCGTTGTCGGACGAGATTGCCCGGTTGCGCCAGCAGCTTGCTTCCAGGGACACGGGAGTTCTCGACAAGTATGTGACCGAGGCGCCTTCGCCAGGTGCGGCTTTCAAGATTTTTGACAATCTGTGGTCTTCCAACATTCCTGGCTATGGTTACGGAAAATCGGCTTTGTTTGAGGACGGACGAATCGACTTCTTTATCAAATCCTGTGGCGGCGTAACGAACAAGCGTGTGCTGGAGTTGGGGCCATTGGAAGCCGGGCACACCTATATGCTTTCTCAGTCCGGTGCGGCCAGCATTACCTCGATTGAATCCAATACAACGGCGTTTTTGAAGTGCCTGCTGGTTCAGAACGTCTTCAAATTCGAGGCCGATTTTGTGCTGGGAGATTTCAGACCCTATCTGGATCAATGCACCGAGAAATTTGATCTGCTGGTGGCCAGCGGTGTGCTCTACCACATGCTCGACCCGGTCAAGCTGCTCTGCGATATGTGCAAGGTGTCTGATTCCATTGGCTTGTGGACCCATTATTACGATGCCGACGTGATCATGGGGCGCGAAGATTTGAAACGCAAGTTTGAAACCCAACCCAAGCTCATCGCTTTGAACGGACGCAACATTGTGTCCTATGAGCAGCGCTATCTGGAGGCACTGCAGTGGGGTGGATTCTGTGGAGGTTCGGCACCCAGCAGTTGCTGGCTGACCAAAGACAGCATTGTGGGCTTGCTAACCGATCTGGGCTTCGCCGTGGTGGTGGAGAACGATCATGCCAATCATCCCAATGGCCCTGCCATGACGCTGTTTGCTCAAAGAGAAAAGTCGCTCGGGCCTGTAGATGTGTGAGACCAGCTACTGCGTCACCGGGCCACGCGGTCGCGGCGGCCAGTCGCCCAATGCATTTCCCGGGTTGAACGGTGCATTTGCCGCTTGAGCAATAGCAAACCACGCAGAGCCGTTGAACACAACATGACGCTAGTCCTTGACGCCTGAAGATGGGCGGGAACCTTACTGCGCCAGTATTTCCACGATGCCCACCCCGGTGCTGCCACCCACGCCCTGCACGATCGCGGTGTAGGGGCCTGGGTTCAGGGTGATCAAAATCGCCGATTCCAATGCATCGGTGGGTGCCTGCCCCGTGGCCGCAATGGCCGCTGCGTTGGCCGCACTGCCCCAGTTATCGTTGCTGGCAATGTTGGTTGGGCCCGAGTACAGGCCCATCATCGGATTGGCCAGCACACCCGGCACGCCAAGGGCAGCAAGCGAGGGGCCGCGGGCTCGGATCAATACCGTTTTGGGTGTGGCCCCCGTGATGATAAAGCCGCCAATCAGAACGTTAGTCCCGGTTTGCACCCGTCCACGGGTGGAGATGTTGCATCAGCGGAGATGCCAGGTTGTCGATCTCCAGCACTTCGACGATGCCGACACCGATGGTGCTGCCCACCCCACGCACGATGGCCGTATAGGGGCCCGGGCTCAAACTGATCAGAATCGCGGACTCCGAACGGATCGAGGGGTGCGTAGCCGGTCGCCGCTGATTGCGGCTGCATTGGCGGCACTGGCCCAGTTGTCGTTGCTGGCGATCATTGTCTGGCCGGAGTACAGGTCAACTTTGGATTGGCCAGCACACCGGGCACGCCAAAGGCGGCAAGCGAACGGGCCACGGGCCCTGATCAGTACGGTCTTGGGTGTCGGCCCCCAGAGATGATGAAGCCGCCAATCATGACGTTGTGACCAGTTTTAACGCGACCCCGCGTCGAGATGTTGGAAAGACTTGAAGCGGCACTGGGCGTCGTCACGCAAGCATTGCTCGGCATCAGAGTCGGCTCGCTGTAGCCGCTAAATTTGACCACACCGCGCTGGTTGTGCAGCATGGTTTTGGCGGCCGATAACACCCATGCATCCCACTGCGCGTAACCCCGTGAGCCATGGCTTCCGCCTGCGGGGCAGTAGCTCAGTACAAATTGGCTACCAGGCGCCGTTTGATGGTAGTCGGCCCGGTTGCGCGCGCCGCAATTGCCCCAAGCGCAGGTGTCAACCGGAAAGTCTGAATCACCCAGGTTCTGGATCATGGCAATCGAATAGGCCGTGGCATCGGCATCCACCGGCGCAGCCCAGTTCAGGGTGTAGCCCGAGTCTTGCCCCAAGAGGCCGAGCACTTTGTGCCCGGCATTGGCGCCGCCGCTGCCGTCAAACACCGCGTTGGCATGCAGGTAGCGCACGACCGGGTGCGTCTGCGTGCCGCCATAAGATTCGCCGACCAGTAGCACGGCGCTGCAGTCGGCGTAACCCTGCACGCACAGCGCCTCCAGCGCGGCCTTGGCGCTTTCAGAGAGGTCGCTGTACCAGGCGCCCGAATTGGTCTGGTGAAATCCAATATTCAGCGCCACATAGCCCGCGTTGGCAAACATGAGGGCCTGCGCGTCGCGCGTCGCGGGCACGTCGCCATTGCCACCCCAGCCGGGCATCAGCAGCACCACCGGCCGCTTTTCGGCACCAAAATTGTCCAGATGCGTCACCTGCGCGGTGGCGGCCCGCGTCACGCCATCGTCGGTACTTGTCACGTTATAGCCAAAGCTGGTGTTCAACAAAGTCCCGGCTGGCGGTGCCAGATTGTTGACCAGGAGCTGCCCGAAATCGGTCGGGTAGATCGGCATGCCATGCCAGTCGGCGGGCGTGGAATTGGCGTTCCAGGTCTTGCCCGGCGCATCCGCCATGAGGTTGGGCTGGCAGTACTGATGGAAGGTCCATGCCAGGTAAGGAATATGGTTCGCATTGGCCATATCGATCAGGGTCTGCATGTCGGCTACCGAGGCGGTATGCCAGGCGTCGTTGATGGGACCGAATTCGCCCGCAATCACCGGAATCGTCGCCGCCGGCGTCGCCAGCATCGAACTGAAATCCGCCGGCGAGTTATAGACGTGCGTCTCATAGGCAATGTTGACACCACCGCCAGCGGTGATCGGATGGGTGATGTAGTAGCTCAAGTCACGCGCCCAATCGCGTGTGCCTTGCACGCTGATGACATGCCGGTTGGCACCCAGCAGCGCTTCCGCCGCGCGGATGGCCGCGACCGAGTTGTTCATCGCGGTCCACACGGCTGCATCCTGTGCCCCGTCAAAATTGTTCTGCGGCTCGTTGCTTACGCCGTAGAGTACATGGGCAGACGCATAGAAGTCGGTTGCCAATTGCGCCAGGATCGCATTCGTGGCGGCGGTCGGCCAGCCATTGATGTCGAGCGATGGGTCTTGCCAGATGCTGACCAGCACGTAAACGCCCGGCTTGGTACCGATGTAATTGACGATTTCAATCACGCTGCTGCGGTAGGCGGCGTTTTCAACATAACTGTAGCCCGCCTTGTCGGTTTCCAGCGCCAGCCGGATGAAGCTCGCGTGCCACTGATCCGTCAAAACGTCGATGCGCCGCTTGACCTCGGTGACGCCGGCTGCGTTGTCGTTAATCGGTGTGCCGTCGACCAGCGTGCCACCGCCACAGGAGCGCGTGTCGTGCAGATTGGCGCCGCGCCCAACCCAGATGCTCGCGTCAGCATTGAGGATGTGATTGCCCGATGTTGCCAGCCAGCCGGTGGCGTGTGCCGAACTGCTCAGAAAGCTGCCCAGCAGGTAGAACAAGCAAAAGAGCGCATAGACACGAGGCTTCATGGCTGAGTCCCTTCAGAATGTCGCTTTCCGGCAAAAAATGCTATAATTTATATAGCTAACTACGCCCGCCGGATAAGGGCTATACCCCTATTTCTTCAAAATATTCTGGCGCGGTGGCCAATCTCCAAGCGCTTGGCCCGGATTCAGCGGTGCGGACACTGCCGGCATCGATTTGGGTGCCGATTTCGGTGCCGATGCCGATGCGGATGCGGATGCGTGTGCCAATGCGCGTGCCAATGCGGGCGGCAATGCACGCCCATGTGCTCGGACAATTGGCACGCTTCCCGCCTTGACTGAGGTCTGTAGCGCTGCGCTGGCGGTCGCGGCAGGGGCGGACGCACTCACTTTGGCGGGCTCGGGCAAGGATTGAAAAAGCGGCTCGCCACCCTGCGGCGGGGGCACGTTGGTGAATTGCGTTACGCCCGTTGCGTCAACATACTTCCAGACTTCGGCGTCAACTGTGGTGTGCAGTGCCAAGAACAGTCCGATACCCGTCAGGCTTAAGACTAACCGCCACCGACCCAGATAGCTTGAACTTAGCATGGCAAATTCTCCCTTGGTGCACGGCTCCAAGTCGAGCCACTGGCTCATTGTGCCAGCACTTCCACAATGCCCACGCCACTGGTGTTACCGACGCCGCGCACAATGACGGTGTAGGGACCAGGGTCCAGAGTGGTCAGAATGGCCGACTCCAGCGTATTGGTGGGAGCCAGTCCGGTAGCTGAAATATCCGCTGCGTTGCTGGCACTGCCCCAGTTATCGTTGCTGGCAATCTCTGTCGGGCCGGAGTACAAGCCCATCATCGGATTGGCCAGCACACCCGGCACACTAAAGGCCGCCAGCGAGGGGCCGCGGGCACGAATCAGGACTGTCATCGGGGTGTCGCCCGAAATGATGAAGCCACCGATCAGCACGTTGGCACCGGTGCCAACGTAGCCCCGGGTTGAAATGTTGGTCAGCGTTGACGTGACAACGATCCGGGCAAAGGCCGCGTTCACGCTCTGGGCGCTGGTCATGCTGACAATGCAACTGCCGGTGCCGGAGCAGCCAGCGCCACTCCAGCCAGCGAAGCTGCTGCCGGCGTCCGCTGCGGCAGTGAGGGCGACCGAGCTGCCGTTGTTGTAGCCTGCGTTGCAAGTGGCGCCGCAATTGATGCCGGCCGGGTTGCTGGTGACGCTGCCCGTGCCGGTGCCCGATTTGTTGACACTGAGCGCGAAGTCACCCAGGGCGAAGCTCGCGGTCACGCTCTGGGCGCTGGTCATGCTGACAATGCAACTGCCGGTGCCCGTGCAGCCAGCGCCGCTCCAGCCAGTGAAGGTGCTGCCCGGGTTCGCGGCGGCAGTGAGCGTGACCGAGCTGCCGCTGCTGTACGCGGCACTACAGGTTGCACCGCAATTGATGCCGGCTGGGCTGCTCGTGACGGTGCCAGTGCCGGTGCCCAATTGGCTCACGCTGAGTGTATAGCTGGTTCCGAGCAGGGTCCAGCCAATATCCTGAAAGAGCGGGAGCTCCAGTACCGGATTGTGCAGCGCGGTGGTGTAGCTGGGCTCCATGACCTGGTCGGGCGTTAGCGCCGTGTCCCAGTGCGACACCGATGAACCAGGTTGCTGCGGATTGGGAGCGTACATGCGCACATGGTCACCCACCTTGCCGGCCGTCAATACGCCGCTGGCTGCCCTGACGTTGGCACCCACCCAATGCAGACTACCGGTATGCTTGCTGGCGGTGATGCGCTGGGCATCGGACATAGCCGGATAGCCTGGCGGCGTGGCAGCATGGTCTTCGAGGTTGCGCATGAAGGTGTCGTCGGACCCCAATGCCTTGGCACCGGTCGCCAGATCGACCAAAGTCAGAAAGCCCAGGCCATGGCCCAATTCGTGCACCAGCGTGCTGACGAAGTCAATCTTGCTGCCGGGTGGATTGGAATCGAGGCCATAGTACCAACCCGAAGAAGACAGGCAACCAGGCGTGCCGATGTTGCTGTTGAATGTCGCCAGAATGTCATCGCCGCTGGGGTCAAGATCACTGCCGTGCAGGGCGTTGGCCAAAGCCACCGGATACCACGTGGCGGCGACCGGTGCGCCGGTAAAGTTGCGATAGGCACCGTTGTTGGGTCCGGCCGAACCAAGAATCGCTGAAAAGTCGCTGCAAGTGAGTGGATTGAACTGCGCACCAACCCGGATTGGCACCGCACTGGCGAGCAGCCCGCCCCAGATGTTTGCGGCATGCTGGAATGCTATGAGACGCTGCGCGCCAATGGTGGTGCCAGTGTTGCCACCGACCGCGACTGCGGCCGTGGCGTCATTAAAGCCTTCACCGGCGCCGTCATTGTTGACAACGATGACGGTTGCGGCAAACAGCACCGGCGACGCCAGCAGTGTCAACGCAAAAAAAGTGAATGCGAGCAAGCAGGCGCGCAGAGGGTTGCGACTGAACGTCATGGCTTGTCGTCAACCGCAGGCGGCTCGCCCAGATGCTGCATGCTGGGCTTGCCATTGGCATCGATGATGACCACCAGCGGGCTCTGGAAGCGGCCCTGCAGGTCGAGTTTGATGCCCCCGCCTGGTACTGAGGCTGGTACTTCAACCAATCCCTGATGCGAGGTGCTCAAGGCGTTCTGTAGCTGGGGGTTCAGTTGCAGGGGCACAAAACCGGGTGCCGGCTCCCTCAAAAAGGCCCCTGTCTTCGGGTCAATATATACCGTCATGCCGCCTACGCCTTCGGCTGCTGCGGCGGCCGGGGTTGCTGGTGGCGTGGGTTCTGGCGCCGCCAGGGTCTGTGCTGCGACGGCATTGCACAAGCCGCAAGCAATGCTGCCCGCCAACCATATCGCCATGTTCCGCATTCCTGAGGATTGTTGTTTCATTGAGTCGTTCTTGGCATTGGTTTCGACAGCAGTTGGAGTCATCCCGGTCCTGTTCCCGGCATCCGCGGCGGATGATACAGCAGGCGAGAAAAATATCAATGAATGAAGTGATTTGCGCCACGTCGGCGCGTTGAGATCAACAATTGCCGACTTAGGGATTCCTCAATTGCGCCACTTGCCCCTGTTGCCGCTCTTGCAGGTGCTTGCTGCAAGTGCCATTGATGACGCGCAGCTCGGCCAGAGTCTGGTCAATCTGGGCGCGCTTTTGTTCCAGTTCGGCAATCGCTGTGGTGGTGCGCTCGATCACGTAGCTGAGCTGCTGCGCACGGCCTTCGCCGTGGTCGCCATACAAGTCCAGGTAGCGTTTGATTTCGGCCAGCGGCGAGCCAATCGCCTTGGCGCGCAGGATCAGCGTCAGGCGGGCCCGGTCACGCCGACTGTAAACACGCGCGCCGTTGATGCGCCGGGGTTTCAGCAGTTCCTTGTCTTCATAAAAGCGCAGCGCCCGCAGTGTGATGCCAAACTCGGCGCACAACTCGGCAATGCCAAACAGTTCAGCGCTGGCTTCATCGCGGTGCGAGTTAACAAAAGCCAGTGCGTCGCTGGTGGCGGGCATCCTGGGCAGCGCCGTCGGCCTGGGAGCGGCGTGCGGTGCCCTGCTACGCTTTGAGGTTACTGCCACGCGCGACTCGGCTGTGCCTGTCTTAGATGACGCGCTGCAGGCGCATGGCCACACTCATGTCGCCTGTGACCTTGAGTTTGCCCATCATGAAACCGGTGGCGGGCTCCAGATCGCCGCTGAGCATGGCGTTGAGATTTTCCAGCGTGATGCCGACCGTGCAGTCGGCCTCCAAATTGTCATTGCTGACCGTATTGGGTGTGGCTTTGCCGTCAATGTAGATGACACCTTCGTCGGCGCAATCAAATTTGAGGGTGGCGGCCAGGCCGCTGTCGGCACCGACTTTGGTACGAATGGCTTGGGTGCAGGCTTCGAGGTTCATGAGGGTCCTTGTCAAAAAAGTGCCCGAATGGTAGCAGGCCCGCATCACCTTTGACATAGGGAATATCCCTATACGAAACCTGATTGACGTTAACGTTAGCTTGACTTCTAATGTAGCCCAATCAACAGGACCCCACGCGATGCCAGTTATTCGTTCCAAGCTCAATGCCAAATCGGATGCGTTTGGCCTTAACGCCCGGCACATGCAGGGTCTGCTGGCCGAGGTGCAGCGCCTGGAGCAAAAGGTGATTGCCGAATCTGAGTCCAAGCGTGACAAGTTTGAAAAGCGCGGCCAGTTGCTGCCGCGCGAGCGGGTGGCGCGCCTGCTGGACCGGGGAGCGTCGTTTCTGGAGCTCAGTCGCCTGGCGGGTTTGAACATGCACGACGACGACGGCAAGAAATCGGTCATGGGTGGCGGCTCCATCGTCGGCATTGGCCGGGTGGCGGGCAAGCGTTGCCTGATCTCTGCCAGCGACAGCGCCGTCAAAGGCGGCACCGTGGCGCCAATGGGGCTGCGCAAGGCCCTGCGCGCGCAAGAGATTGCCCGCGAGAACAAGTTGCCGCTGATCTACCTGGTGGAGAGCGGCGGTGCCAACCTGCTCTACCAGAGCGAAATCTTCATCGAAGGCGGGCGCAGCTTTGCCAACCAGGCCCGTATGTCGGCGGCCGGCTTGCCGCAAATTGCGGTGGTGCATGGCTCCTCCACGGCAGGGGGTGCTTATTTGCCGGGTCTGTCGGACTATGTGATTCTGGTGCGCGGTCGCTCCAACATTTTTCTGGCCGGCCCGCCTTTGGTCAAGGCGGCCATTGGCGAGGATTGCACAGAGGATGAACTTGGTGGTGCCGAAACACACGCGCAAGTGACCGGCCTGGGTGAGTATCTGTGTGAAAACGATGCCCACGCGATTGCCATGGCGCGTGAAGTGATGGACAAGCTCCAATGGGACCTGGCGGCAACCGAGCCAGGGTTCACCGAACCCTTGTTTGACGAACAAGAGTTGCTCGGTGTGGTGCCAGCCGATGAGCGCGAGCCCTACGATGTGCGCGATGTGATTGCGCGACTGGTGGATGGCTCGGACTTTCTGGAATTCAAGGCCGCGTACGCCAGCGAGACGATCTGTGGCCACGCGCGCCTGCAAGGGCACCTGGTGGGTGTGCTGGGCAACAACGGCCCGATTCAACCCAATGGTTCGACCAAGGCGGCGCAGTTCATCCAGTTGTGCGACCAGAGTGGCACGCCGCTGATTTTTTTGCAAAATACCACCGGCTACATGGTCGGTTCGGTGGCCGAGCGCAGCGGTGCCATCAAGCACGGCTCGAAGATGATTCAGGCGGTGGCCAACGCCCGTGTCGCCAAGTTCACGGTGGTGCTGGGTGGCTCCTACGGGGCGGGTAACTACGGCATGTGCGGGCGCGGCTTTGATCCCAACTTTATTTTTGCCTGGCCGACCGCGCGCACGGCCGTGATGGGTGGTGCGCAAGCGGCCAAGGTAATGGATATTGTGAATCGCGCCAAACTGGAACGCAGTGGCATGGCCGCCAACGAGGAGGCGCTAAAAGCCATGTCGGACGGATTGCGTCTGCGCCTGGACAAGGAATCGGCCGCGCTATTTGGCACGGCGCGTCTCTGGGACGACGGCATCATCGACCCGCGCGATACGCGCCGCTATCTCGGGCTGGGTTTGGCGCTGGCCGCAGAGGCGCAGCGCCGCCAGTTGCATCCCAACACTTTCGGCGTGGCACGCCTGTGATGCGGTGTGAGCCATTTCAAAATCTTTACTCGAACGAAAGCTCAATATGAAATTCACTCCTGAACACGAACAGATCGCCGACACGGTGCGCAAGTTTGTTGCCAAAGAGATCAACCCGCACCTGGCCCAGTGGGAAAGAGAGCAAGGCTTTCCGGCGCACGCCTTGTTCAAGAAGATGGGCGACCTGGGGCTGTTGGGCATCAAGTATCCGGTCGAATACGGCGGCATGGGGCTGGACTTTAGCTACTCCATGGTGATGGCCGAGGCGCTGGGTGAGTGCAATGCCGGGGGCGTGCCGATGGCCATTGGCGTGCATACCGACATGTGTACACCCGCGTTGGCGCGCTTTGGCTCAGAAGAGCTGAAGCAAGAGTTTCTGGCACCCAGCATCGCCGGTGACCTGGTGGGCTGCATTGGCGTGAGCGAGGTTGGCGGCGGCTCGGACGTAGCGGCGCTCAAAACCAGCGCCAAAAAGGACGGCGCAGACTACCTCATCAATGGCTCCAAGATGTGGATTACCAACGGCATGCAGGCCGACTGGTGCTGTCTGCTGGCCAATACCTCGGAGGGACCGGTGCACAAGAACAAGTCGCTCATCATTGTGCGCCTGGACAGCCCTGGCGTCACGCGCCAGGCGATTCACAAGATCGGCATGGACTCCAGCGACACCGCACAATTGTTCTTTGACAATGTGCGTGTGCCGCAGCGCAATCTGATCGGCCAGGAAGGCATGGGCTTCATGTTCCAGATGTTGCAGTTCCAGGAGGAGCGGCTGTGGGGTGCGGCGGGTTCGCTGCGCAGCCTGGATCGACTGATTGATCAGACCATTGACTACACGCGCCAGCGCAAGGCCTTTGGCAAATCGATTCTGGACAACCAGGTGGTGCATTTCCGGCTGGCTGAGTTGCGTACCGAGGTCGAGGCACTGCGCTCGCTGACCTACCGCGCGGTCGAATCCTATGTGTCTGGCAAGGACGTGACCAAACTGGCTTCAATGGCCAAGCTCAAGTGCGGTCGCCTGAGCCGCGAAGTGGCTGATAGCTGTCTCCAGTACTGGGGCGGCATGGGCTATACCTGGGATAACCCGATTGCGCAAGCCTACCGTGACAGCCGCCTGATCTCGATTGGCGGCGGCGCGGATGAAGTGATGCTCGGCATCATCTGCAAACTGGAGCATACCCTGCCGGGCAAGGCGGCATGACAAATACTATGAATTTAAAAGCGCTTCACGCAGAACGGACGGGTTCTGTACTGCATATTACCCTCAATCGTCCAGAAGTGCGCAACGCCATGTCGCGGCAAATGGTCGCCGAGCTACGCGCCGCGTTGGGCGCAGCCGAGGCCGACGCCGGCGTGCGGGTGCTGGTGCTGCGCGGTGCCGGCGGGCATTTCTGCGCCGGGGCTGACCTGAAGGACCTGGTGGGTGCGCGCATGCGCGCCTTGCAGGCGGCACCGCAGGCCGCTGCCGATGACACGGTGCCCGACGAGATGGCGCAAATCAATGCCCAGTTTGGCGACCTTTGCGTGGCCTACGCCAAGACTCCGCTGGCGCTGATTGCCGTGCTCGAAGGCAGCGTGATGGGCGGCGGTCTGGGCCTGGCCTGTGTGGCAGATGTGGCGCTGGCAAGCGAGTCGGCGGTGTTTCGCCTGCCGGAGACGTCCCTCGGGGTGGTGCCAGCGCAAATTGCGCCGTTTTTGGTTGAGCGTCTGGGTTATTCCCAGGCCAAGCGGCTGGCGGTGACGGGCGGAAAACTCAGTGCGGCTGGCGCACTGGCAATGGGTCTGGTACATGCCGTGCATGCGGCCGAGCAACTAGACGCGGCGCTCGGCGCGCTGCTGGCCGAGATTTTGCTGTGCGCGCCAGGGGCCTTGGCGGCTACCAAGGCGTTGGTGAGGAAAGCCCGCCTGCTACCGCCTGAAGTCCTGGTGCAAGAGGCGGCGCGCGTGTTTTCCAGCGCGGCGCAGGGCAGTGAGGGGCTGGAAGGAACAACGGCATTTTTGCAGAAGCGCAAACCAGCCTGGGCGGTGGCATGACATTCAGCAAAATTCTGATCGCCAACCGGGGCGAGATTGCTTGCCGCATCATCCGTAGCGCGCGCCATCTGGGCTACCAGACGGTGGCTGTTTATAGTGACGCGGACCGGGCGGCACTGCATGTGCGTCAGGCCGACGCAGCCGTTTACATCGGGGCTTCGCCTGCAGCCGACTCTTATCTGCGAATCGATACCCTGCTGGCGGCCGCGCGCAAAAGCGGCGCTGACGCGGTGCACCCCGGCTACGGCTTTCTGAGCGAGAACGCGGGCTTTGCCCAGGCCTGCCTGGATGCAGGTCTGGTCTTCATCGGCCCGCCGCCAGCGGCCATGCTCGCCATGGGCAACAAGGCGCTGGCCAAGCAACGCATGCTCGCCGCCGGCTTGCCCTGCGTGCCGGGCTATCTGGGTGCGGAGCAGGACGATGCGCGACTGACCGAAGAAGCTTTGAAACTGGGCTTTCCGCTGCTGGTGAAGGCCGTGGCGGGGGGCGGCGGTCGTGGCATGCGGCTGGTGCGCTCGACCAGTGAATTGGCGCAGGCGCTGGAGAGCGCCCGGCGCGAGGCGCAAAGCGCGTTTGCTGATGCCACCCTGATGCTGGAGCGCCTGATTGACAATGCGCGGCACATTGAAATCCAGATTTTTGCCGATGCGCACGGCCACGCCATTCATTTGGGTGAGCGCGATTGCACGACGCAGCGCAGGCGGCAGAAAGTGGTTGAGGAGTCGCCGTCGCCCATCGTCAGTGCGGCCATGCGCCAGGCCATGGGGCAAGACGCGGTTGCCGCTGCGCTGGCCGCAGGCTATTGCGGTGCCGGCACGGTGGAGTTTGTAGTTGATGCCGACCAGAAGCACTATTTTCTGGAGATGAACACGCGCTTGCAAGTGGAGCATCCGGTGACCGAGATGGTGACGGGTCTGGATCTGGTTGAATGGCAGTTGCGCGTGGCCGCCGGGTTGCCGCTGCCGCTGACCCAGGATGAGCTCCAGTTTAGTGGGCACGCCATCGAGGCGCGGCTGTACGCGGAAGACCCCTACGCCGGCTTTGCACCGCAAACCGGAAGCGTGCGCTGGTGGCGACCGCAGCAAGCGCTGCAGGGCGGGGTGCGCATCGACGCCGGAATAGAAGAGGGCTGCGAGATTTCTCCCTTTTACGACGCCATGGTGGCCAAGATCATCGTGCATGGGGTGGATCGCGTGGATGCCATTCGTCGTCTGCGGGGCGCGCTACAGCGCGCACCGCTGCTCGGGCTGCGCAACAATGGCCGCTTCCTGGCGGATCTGCTCAATCACCCCGATTTTCGGGAGGCCCGTATCCACACCGGTACGCTTGACCAGTGGCAGCAGGCGGGTGCCGCGCTGCTGCAGCGTCCGCTGGCGAGTGACGCTGTCTGGGCTCTTGCGGCGGCGGTATTGGCTGTGCAAAGCGGCTGCAACTGGCGCGCCGACAGTGTGGCTGCCTATGACATCAGCCTGCAATGCGACGAGCGCGTGCAGACCCTGCGCGCGCAGCCTGATCGTCTGGGTCAGGTGCTGGTGACGTGTGGCGGTGAAACGCAGACCCTCAAGATCATTGACCTGAAGGACGGTGCGTTGTGCTTTGAGCGCGACGGCGTACGCCAGCACGCTGTGCTCGTGATCCATCAACGCGAGTTGCATCTGGCTTTGGCTGGTGGCAGCTTTGTGCTGCGTGAAGTCTCGGCTTTTCCCGATCAGGATCGCTTGCAGGATGCGCGCCAAACCCGCGCCAGCACGGCGGGCAAGGTGATCCAACTGCAAGTCGCTGTGGGTGATCGGGTGCTTAGCGGGCAGGCGCTTTTGTGCATCGAGGCGATGAAGATGGAAATGTGGCTGACGGCACGCGCCAGCGGCAGCGTGCTGGCACTGCACACCAAGTTGGGCGAGCAGGTTGAAGCCGGTGCGCTGCTGCTTGAAATTGAACTCGATGAACAACAGGAGAAGTCGTGAATCAAGCCATTCTGACTTGCGCGCTGACTGGCGTGCTGACCAACCCGAAGCAACACCCGGTGCCGGTCACGGCCCAGCAAATGGCCAGCGAGGCGCGTGATGCCTTCAATGCGGGCGCCTCCGTCATGCATGTCCACTTGCGCAGGCAGGAGGACGGCATGGGGCACCTGCCGAGCTGGGATCCAGACGTCGCCGAAGCGGTGGTCGGTGCCATTCGCGCAGCCTGCCCCGGTGTCATCATCAATCTCACCACCGGTGTCGTTGGCAAGGACATCTCGGGTCCGCTGGCCTGCATCCGCCGTGTCAAACCGGAAATCGCCGCCTGCAATGCGGGCAGCCTGAACTACCTGAAAATCAAGGACGATGGCGAGTGGGCCTGGTCGCCCATGGTGTTTGACAACCCTGTGGCCAAAGTGCAGCAATTTCTGGACGTCATGGGCGAATGCCAGGTGCACCCCGAGTTTGAGTGCTTTGATGTCGGGATTGTGCGCTCGGTCGGCATGTTTTTGAAGGCCGGCATGCTCACGGCCGGTATGGGTCGCGCCGAGTACAACCTGGTGATGGGCGTGGCATCTGGTATGCCGTGTGACGCGGACTTGTTGGCGCTGCTGCCACGCTATATGGCCAGCAACAGCCTGTGGCAGAGCACCCTGATTGGTCGTGCCGAGATCTGGCCGGTGCATCAGAAAACGGCGGAGCTGGGCGGCATGTTGCGCACCGGCCTGGAGGACACTTTCTATTTGCCCAACGCAGAACGAGCGGGCGGCAACGGCAAACTGATCGAGGCACTGGCCGTGTGTGCCCACCGTGCCGGTCGTAGCGTGGCGAGCCCGGCGCAGGCGCGCGAAATGCTTGGATTGCGCGCATCATGAGCAGCGCCGCCAGTGCAATCAGCGCGAACCCACAGATAACGGGTTCTGCCTTTATGGCGGCCCCGGCGCGCTTTCTGGTCACAGCGCGGCAACGCGGCGCGGCAGCAGCCTATTTTGAACGCGGCGCGACCGAGTGGCAGCCGACCAGTTGGACGGCCTATGCCGAGCAAGTTCAATGCGCGGCGCGGGCCTTGATCGCGCTGGGCGTGAAACCGGGCGATGCGGTTTGCATCCTGGGCTTCAATCGTCCCGAGTGGGTCATCATGGATCTGGCGGCGATGATGATTGGTGCCGTGGCGGCTGGCATCTACTGGACCAGTGCCGCCAGCGAGGTTGAGTACATCGTTGACCATTCGCGTTGCAGCGTGCTGCTGGCGGAAAATGACGTGCAGTGGGCCAAGGTGGCGGATCGTCGCGCTGCCTTGCCACGCCTGCAGCGTGTCGTGATGATGCGCGGTGCCATGGCTGATGATGCCTGGCAGCTTGGCTGGCCGGACTTTCTGGCCTTGGGAGAGTCAAAGTATCAGGCAGAAGTTGAACGCCGTCTCGCGACACTAACGCCCGGCGATTTGGGTACCCTGATTTATACCTCGGGTACTACGGGTGCGCCCAAGGCGGTAATGCTCTCGCACGGCAATCTGGCCTGGACGGCAAGCACACTGGCGGCAGCGTTTGAGTCGGTGGCGTCGGATCGATTGATCTCGTACCTGCCGTTGGCACACGTGGCCGAGCAACTCGGTGCCATTCACAACCACATCACCATCGGCTACTCGATCTACTTTGCGCGCAACATGGAGTCGCTCGGCGAGCATCTCAAAGAAGTGCGTCCCACCATCTTTTTTGGCGTGCCGCGCGTCTGGGAAAAAATGCAGGCCGGTATTGCCGCCAAGCTGGCCGCTGCCAGCGGCTTCAAGGCGCTGCTGGCGCGCTGGGCGCTCGGCGTAGGGCAACGCTGGCATGCCACGCAACTCGCCGGGTCCCCGGTGGCCGGGCTGCTGCGGCTACAGAAAGCGCTGGCGTCGCGTTTGATTCACCACAAGGTGCAGCAAGCGCTTGGGCTGGATCAGGCGCGTTTGTTGATCTCTGCGGCGGCACCCATTTCGCCAGAAAACCTGAGGTTCTTTACTGGCCTTGATCTGCTCATTCGGGAGGTCTATGGTCAGTCTGAAGATTGTGGACCCAGCTCCATCAGCCTGCTCGGCAGCACACGCATTGGGTCGGTCGGCAAGCCGATGCCGGGAACCCAGGTGCGCATCGCTGATGACGGCGAAATTCTGGTGCGCGGGCCGCACGTCTTTCAGGGCTATCTGGGGCGCGCCGAAGACAGCGCGCAAACGCTGGTGAATGGCTGGCTGCATAGCGGTGATTTGGGTCGTTTTGACAGCGAGGGCTACCTGTATGTGACGGGGCGCAAAAAGGACTTGCTGATTACCTCGGGCGGCAAGAATATTTCGCCTGCCAACATTGAAGCCGGGCTGATGAACCTGCCCTTGGTCGAGCACGGTCTGGTGTGTGGCGAGGGACGACATTTCCTGACCGCCCTGTTGACCCTCAAGCCCGACGTGCTGGCATCCTTTTTGGCCGCGCACGGTCTGGCTGGCATGACGGCTGCTACCGGCTGCCAGCATCCACTGGTAATGGCCGAGTTGCAAAAAGGCATTGACGCCATCAACAAGGACCAGGCGCATGTGGCTTGGATCCAGAAGTTCACGGTGCTGGCCGAGCCGCTGTCGATCGAGACCGGTGCGCTGACGGCCACCATGAAGATCAAGCGCAAGGTGGTGATTGATCGCTACCACGAGGCGGTCGAAAAAATGTATGCCAATGCCAGTCGGCCCGGCTAGCAGAGCGCACGAAGCAGAGCGAACGCACACCGCTTCATGCTAGAATTTGTGCATCAGCGGCTGTAGCTCAGTTGGATAGAGTATCTGGCTACGAACCAGAGGGTCGTGGGTTCAATTCCTGCCAGCCGCACCATATGAAGCAAGGACTTATTCACGAAAGTGAATGAGTCCTTTTTTCTTGTGCGTTTATTGTGGATGAAACAATCAAAAAAGGCATCAAAGTAGTGCTACTTGGATGCCTTTGGATTGTTTCTTGGTCGGGGCGAGAGGATTCGAACCTCCGACCCTCTGGTCCCAAACCAGATGCGCTACCAGGCTGCGCTACGCCCCGACGGACCCGCATTGTAACGGGTGTGGCTGCTGATTTGGCTCTGGAATCTTGGTTTACCATCCAATCCAATCATGCTACCAGAACCGCCACCGCTGCCATGGCTTGCACCTGGCCAGGACTTTCCGTCGGTGCAGGACGCTTGGGGCCAGGATTCGCCCGCGCCAGGTCTGCTGGCGGCGGGTGGCAGGCTCGATGTTGAGACCTTGCGCCGGGCCTATGGACTGGGCATTTTTCCGTGGTACAGCAAGGGACAACCCATTCTCTGGTGGAGTCCTGATCCGCGCATGGTGCTCGATGTCTCGAAATTTCGGCTTCATCACTCATTCAAAAAGACCTTGCAGAAATTCCGCAAGGCAGCAGGCTGTGAGATTCGAATCGACACAGAATTTGAACAGGCCATGCAAGCCTGTTCCGCCAGCGTGCGCCAGGGCCAGACGGGCACCTGGATCGGTGCGGACATGCTGGTGGCCTATGCTGAGCTGCACCGTGCCGGCCTGGCGCACAGTGTCGAGACTTGGGTTGATGGCGTCCTGGTTGGTGGGCTTTATTGCGTGGCCTTGGGTCAAGCGTTGTTTGGTGAATCGATGTTTAGCCGCAGCGCCGACGCCTCTAAAATCGCGCTGGCGGCCTTGGTGGCGTGGTGTTGTCACCACGGCGTGGCACAGATTGATTGCCAGCAAAACACAACTCACCTGGCAGCACTAGGCGCCACTGAAATCCCGCGCGCGGTGTTCTTGCAGCGAGTCGCGCTCGGACTGGCCAAACCGGCACCGCTGTGGCAGTTTGAATCTTCATTGTGGGACGAACTGTTGCCCCGCAACGCCGTGCCAACATGACGGACCGGAATCAACTGCCGGTTCAGACGCTGCAGTTTTACCGGACAGCGACCTACCCTTGCAGCTACTTGCCCGGAAAACAGGCCTGCTCGCAAGTGGCCATACCGGCGCATTTGATCAATGGTGCCAATTATTCAGCCTTGATCCGGGCCGGGTTCAGGCGCAGCGGGCTCTTTACCTATCGCCCGCATTGTGATGCTTGCTCGGCCTGCACCGCGCTGCGGGTTCTTGCCGCGGAGTTCCGACCCGACCGGAGTCAGCGGCGTGCCTGGTTACGGGGTTCCAATTTGCAGGTGCGCGTGCTTCGACCCGGTTTTGTGCAGGAACACTATGAACTGTATCTGCGTTATCAAAGCGCGCGGCATCCAGAAGGCGGCATGGACCGGGACAGCGTTGAGCAGTACACCCAATTCTTGCTGCAAAGTAGGGTCAATTCGCGTCTGGCTGAGTTTCGGGAAGAGGACGTCGCCGGCCAGCCGGGCAAGCTCAGAATGATTGCCCTATTCGATGTGCTCGATGATGGCCTGTCGGCGGTTTATACGTTCTATGAGCCCGACTCCCGCGCGGGTTACGGCACCTACAGCATTCTGTGGCAAATTGCCCAGGCCCATGCCCTCGGATTGCCACATGTTTACCTGGGCTACTGGATTGGGGCGTGCCGAAAAATGAATTACAAAGTCAGGTTTTTGCCTTTTGAGCTCCGGATTTCCGGTCAATGGGTTGCTGACCTGAGCGCGACGCAGAGCCGCGATTTCACCAAGTAAAATGTCAGCTCCATTAGTCAGGAGTTCCCATGCGAAACAAGGATGCCAGTATTGCAAGCACACCAACAGTTCAAGTTATTGAACGCATGTTCGCCTTGATGGATGTGTTGGCTTCGCGCGATGGCGCGATTTCACTCAAGGAAATTAGCGAAAGCACCGGCTTGCATCCCTCTACCGCGCACCGCCTGTTAAATGACCTGGCGCTGGGTCGTTTTGTTGACCGCCCGCAGTCCGGCAACTATCGATTGGGTATGCGCTTGCTGGAACTGGGCAACCTGGTGAAAAACCGCCTGAATGTGCGGGACGCGGCCTTGGTGCCGATGCAAGAGTTGCACAAGTGGACGCAGCAGCCGGTCAACCTGAGCGTGCGCCAAGGTGACGAAATTGTCTATATTGAGCGCACCTACAGTGAACGCTCCGGGATGCAGGTGGTGCGCGCCATCGGTGGGCGCGCGCCCTTGCATTTGACGTCTGTGGGTAAATTGTTTTTGGCGGCAGACGAGCCGCAACGCGTGCGGGCCTACGCGACGCGCACCGGCTTGAGTGGTCACACCAAGAACAGCTTGACGCAATTGCCGGCGCTGGAGCGTGAACTCTCAAAAGTGCGCCAATACGGCACGGCCAATGACAACGAAGAGCTTGAGCTTGGTGTGCGCTGCATGGCCTCTGGTATTTACGACGATCAGGGTGTGCTGGTGGCCGGTTTGTCGATTTCTGCGCCGACAGGTCGCCTGGACGAAGCTTGGCTGCCCAAACTGCGAGCTACAACGCAGGAAATTTCAACTATTCTGGGCTATGAGCCCAAGGGCGCATGAACCTTATCGTCAATCGATCAGGCGTATCAGCGCAACGTGACCAGGTTTTCCACGGCGACGGCACTTGCCAAGGGCCGTGCGGCGGGGCGGACGATGGGGGTTGATTCGACCCAGCGTCGCACCCGCTCGGCATCGCCCAAGCGGCTGAGCTTACCGGCCGAGTCGAGAAAAACCATGATCAGCTTGCGCCCTGCAATCTTGGTCTGCATGACAAGACAGCGCCCCGCTTCAGAAATATAGCCGGTCTTCTGCAGGCCAATTTCCCAGGCTGGATTTTTGACCAGGCGATTGGTATTTTTGTATTGAATCGTGCGACTGCCGACGGCCACCTGATAGTCGGGTGAAGTGGTCAACTCACGCAGCACAGGGTCGCCGTAGGCCACGTTAACCAGCTTGGCCAGGTCGCGCGCACTGGACTGATTCTTGCTGGAAAGTCCGGTCGGCTCAACGTAAACCGTGTCATTCATTCCCAGCAGCCGGGCGCGGGCGTTCATTAGACTGACAAAGACTGAGATACCGCCCGGATAGCTGCGCGCCAGTGCGTGCGCAGCGCGGTTTTCGCTGGACATCAGGGCCAGGTGCATGAGCTCGCCGCGACTGAGCTCAGTGCCCACTCGAAGGCGCGAGGAACTGTGCTTTTCGGTATCAACATCGTCTTGCGTAATGGTGATCAACTGCTCCATGGGCAACTGGGCCTCGCTCAGGACGAGCCCCGTCATCAGCTTGGTCAGGGAGGCAATCGGCAGCACGGCCTGCTCATTTTTGCTAAACAAGACCTCGCTCGTATCCTGGTCGATGACCAACGCCACGCTCGATTTCAAGTCCAGGTTGTCAGCGGCCCTATGCAAACCGGCAAGTTGTCCGAAGGAGGGCTGCAAACTGATTGTCTGGGCGAGCGCTGCCGCGTGGCGCTTGCGCGCAGACAAAACCTTGGTGGCCTTGTGTTTGACCACCACGCTGTGTTTCGATGTTTTGGCGTGCTGCCGTTTGCCCTGTGCGGCCTGGGCTGGCGGCAAGGACACGGCGACCAGAAAAGCGGCCAGGCCAATGAAAAGAAATAGTCTGCGCACACCTGTCTCCAAAGTATTCTTGCTGGTTTTCCACTGGCGCCGAGTTTATACAAAAAAACCGCGCAAGATCAAATACTTGCGCGGTTTTCTTCAACTGTTACAAGAATAGCGTGGCAATCAGCCTTGTGCGGACACCCGATCGGCTTTGTTTTCCAGCTTGTTGAGGGCACTCAGGTAGGCTTTGGCGGAAGCCACAATGATGTCGGGGTCGGAGCCGACGCCGTTGACGACGCGACCGCTGTGTTGCAGGCGCACCGTCACCTCGCCCTGGCTTTCGGTGGACCCGCTGATGGCGTTGACCGAGTAGAGCACCATCTCGGCGCCGCTGTGCACTTGCGCCTCGATGGCTTTGAGCGAGGCGTCCACCGGACCGTCCCCGTCGGAGGCACTCTTTATCTCCTGATCGGCCATCGTGAAAACAATCGTTGCCTGCGGGCGTTCACCAGTCTCGCTGTGCTGCGAGAGCGAGACAAAACCGTACTTCTCTTTCTCGCGCGTCAGGCTTTCACTGCCCACCAGCGCCAGAATGTCCTCGTCAAATATCTCGCTCTTGCGGTCCGCCAGCTCCTTGAAGCGGGCAAAGGCGGCATTGATTTCGGTTTCGCTCTCCATCTGGGCGCCCAATTCCTGCAAGCGCAATTTGAAGGCGTTGCGGCCACTGCCCTTGTTGAGCACAATCTTGTTGGCGCTCCAGCCCACGTCTTCGGCGCGCATGATTTCATAGGTGTCACGCGCTTTCAGGACGCCGTCCTGGTGGATGCCCGCCGCGTGCGCAAAGGCGTTGGCCCCGACCACGGCCTTGTTGGGCTGCACCACAAAACCGGTGATCTGGCTGACCATGCGGCTGGCGGCCAGAATTTGTGGGGCTTCGATGCCGACCTGCAACCCGAAATAGTCACTGCGCGTCTTGATCGCCATGACCACTTCCTCCAGACTGCAATTGCCGGCGCGCTCACCCAAGCCATTGATGGTGCATTCAACCTGCCGCGCCCCGCCAGTCTTGACACCGGCCAGCGAGTTGGCAACGGCCATGCCCAAATCGTTGTGGCAATGCACCGACCAGATGGCCTGGTCCGAGTTCGGGATGCGCTCGCGCAAGGTTTTGATGAATTGGCCATAGAGTTCGGGAATCGCATAACCCACTGTGTCGGGCACATTGATGGTGCTGGCACCATCCCTGATCACCGCCTCGATGACGCGGCACAAGAAGTCCACTTCGCTGCGGTAGGCGTCCTCCGGACTGAACTCCACATCGGCCACCAAATTGCGCGCGAAGCGCACCGACAGCCGGGCCTGCTCAAACACCTGATCTGGCGTCATGCGCAGCTTTTTCTCCATGTGCAGGGGCGAGGTCGCGATGAAGGTGTGGATGCGGCTGTGTTTGGCACCCTTGAGCGCTTCGGCCGCGCGGGCAATATCACGGTCATTGGCGCGCGCGAGTGAGCAGATGCTGGAGTCTTTGATGCTGTTGGCCACAGACCTCACCGCTTCGAAGTCGCCGTTGGAACTAGCCGCAAAACCGGCCTCAATGACGTCAACTTTCAGGCGCTCCAATTGCCGCGCGATGCGCAGCTTCTCATCCTTGTTCATGGACGCGCCGGGCGACTGCTCGCCGTCACGCAAGGTGGTATCAAAAATAATCAATTTGTCAGCCATGGGTTCACTCCTGGTTTCATTGAAATCCGCACTTGAGAAAAATGGACCGGAAAAACAAAAAGCCCGTTGCGGCTGCAGACGGGCTTTTGGTTTCGGTGAGCGCGTGCGCTACCGTCTCCGCCCGTCGGGCAGTAGCAGCAGGTCTAGCAGCATTTTCTTCATGCGCACAATGTACCACAACAATTTAGCCGCCAGGCGAGTCTGCCTGCAAGGCCTGACTGAGTCCTATTTCGCTACTAAATCAAGAGCTGCAAGCGCCCGTGCATCAAGCGCTTCCAGTCGCTTTGACATACAAAGTAGGGCGCGATCCTTGCTTAGCAACAGAGCCTTGTGAGCCACCGCCAGGTCAATGAACTTCTGGTCATCGGGGTCGCTACAGGTGACACTGGCCCTGGGTGCGCTGTCCACCAACGTGGCCTGGCCATCAAACTGCGCCAGCACGTGCGCCGCGTTGACCTGGCAGGACAGCAAGCGCTGGGCGACTTTGGGGTAGCCCAGCACGCGCACCAGTTCTTCGCGCATGGCGTGCGTGGCAATCCATTGGCGCTGCTGCGAGGCCAGCGCGCGTTTCAGGGGCTGGGTGGCGGGATCGTTGAAGACAAAGGCGTCCAGAACGATATTGGTGTCGAGGACAATCATTTGGTTCGCGCCGACCCTGCCACCATATCAAAACGAAACAGGCGGCACTCGATCGGGCCGTTCCACATGGGCACGCGGCGCGACTCTTTCAGGTGCATCTTGCCGGGCAGTTTCAGGTCCGGCGTGAGCACCCAGGCAGTCCAACCGGGGTAGTTCTTTTTCCAGTGCGTGGCCAGCAGGCTGAAGAAGTCACCGCCGTCTGCGGTTTGCGGCAGTTCACGCGCACCGAAGCGGGCAAGTGGCGCTTCGACTTCAAAGTCGCTGGCCAGGCTGATCGGTTGCTCGACGCCTTTGGATCGGCCCGCGACACCTGCGACCTCGATGCGCTCGCCGTAAGGCGGGTTGAGCAGCATGACGCCGGGTTGCTCGCAAGGGGGCATGCGTTGCAATGCGTCGCCGCCACGAAACTCGATCACATCAGCGACGCCGGCACGCTCGGCATTGCGCTGCGCGAAGTCCACCATGCGATGCGCCACATCGCTTCCAAAAATAATAGGTTGTTGACCGGGGGCTCTTACCAGTTCTGCGTCAGCAGCTTCAGTCTTGATAGCGTCCCAGACATGGCGCGCAAACGGCAAATACTTCTCAAAAGCAAAACGACGGTGCCTCCCAGCCGCCATATTGCAGGCCATCTGGGCGGCTTCAATCACGATCGTGCCGCTGCCGCAACAGGGGTCGTACAGCGGTTTCAGATCGGCCTCACCCGCCAACCAGCCGCTGGCAGCAAGCAGGGCGGCGGCCAGCGTTTCTTTCAGAGGCGCGTCGCCCGTGTCTTCGCGCCAGCCGCGCTTGAACAACGGCGCGCCCGAGGTGTCGATGTAGAGCGAGCAGCGCTCGGTGGTCAGATGCGTGTAGATGCGCACATCGGGCCACTGGGTGTTGACGTCCGGGCGCACGCCACCCGCCTTGACCCGAAAGCGGTCGCAGACGGCGTCCTTGATTCTGAGCGCGGCAAAGTTCAGAGAAGTCAGCGGACTGTGCTGCGCCGTGACTTCAACTTTGATGCTCTCGCGTGGCGTGAACCACGCTTCCCACGCCACCTCCGAGGCGGCGCGGTACAGATCCTGCTCGTTGCGGTAGTCGGTGAAGGACAGCAGCACCAACACGCGCTGCGCCAACCGACTGTGCAGGTTGAGCAGCATGGCATCGCGCCAGGAACTGCGCAGTGCGACACCACCGCGCTGTTTGAGTACGCTGCTGCCGGGCAGACCGGTGATGCGCTGCACTTCGGGCGCCAGGTAGTCCTCGACGCCAGCGGCGCAGGGCAGGAACAGTTGGAGTTGATTCACAACGCTTTCCTCAAGCTTGCGGGTGCGATGCGCAGGCCTTCACGGTATTTGGCCACAGTGCGGCGGGCGCACTCGATGCCTTGCTCCTTCAGCATATCGGACAACTGGTTGTCGCTGAGCGGTTTGCTGGCATCTTCTGCGCTGATGAATTGCTTTAGCAGCGCGCGCACCGCGGTGCTGGAGGCATGACCGCCGGATTCGGTACCGAGGCCCGAGCCAAAGAAATATTTGAGTTCAAAAGTGCCCAGCGGCGTGGCCATGTATTTGGCGCTGGTGACGCGGCTGATGGTCGACTCGTGCAGGCCGAGCTCGTCGGCAATCTCGCGCAGTACCAACGGACGCATGGCCAGATCGCCATGCATAAAGAAGTTTTTTTGCCGCTCCACGATGGCCGTGCTGACGCGCAGAATGGTGTCAAAACGCTGCTGGATATTTTTGATGAACCAGCGCGCTTCCTGCAAGCGCTGTTGTAGTGCGGCCACGCCGGCGGCGTCGCTGGCCCCGCCCTTGTGCTGTTTGAGCGCATTCGCGTAAATGTCATGCACCCGCAGCCGCGGCATCACCTCGGTATTGAGCCGCACCTGAAAGCGGGCAGTCGCACCGCGTCCGACCTTCACCACCAGCACGTCGGGCAGCACGACGTTGCGTTCCACATCGACAAAGCGCCGCCCAGGCTTGGGTTCGAGTCGGCCAATCAGGCTAATGGCCTGGCGCACCGCCGCGTCGCTGGCATCGCACAGCAGCACCAGGCGTTTGATGTCACGTCGCGCCAGCAATTGCATCGGTTGCTCGCACAGACAAAGTGCCACGTTGACGGTCAGGGCCTGCTCCGCCTGCGGCTCGGCTTGCCGCAGCGCCTGCAATTGAAGGCGCAGGCACTCCGCCAGATTGCGCGCACCCACGCCGCACGGATCGAGACTTTGCAACAGGCCGAGCGCCACCGTGAAATGGTGCAAGAGCGGCTCAAGCTGACTCGCATCCTGGCCCGCCAGACCCGCTGCCAGGGCGTCCAGCGATTCTTCCAGATAGCCGTCGTCGTTCAGCGACTCGATCAAAAAATAGAGTGCAGCGCGGTCTTCCTCGTCCAGGCGCAGGGCCAGCGCCTGCTGGTGCAAATGGCTTTGCAGCGACACCGCTGCACGCGCCGTCTCATTGATGTCGGCGTCTTCGTCGCCGTTCAGGTTGTTGCCGTGGGCACGCGCCTCGCCACCCCATTCGCTGTCGTCGGCCGCAAGTGGTGCACTGCCGTCGCCGTCCCAGCTCTGCCCGTCGTCCTCAAGATTCGAGGGTTCACTATCATTTTGGCTTGTAGCCACCGTATCGATTACGCTACTAGCTACGGAAGGTAGAGCAAATTCGGCCTCGACCGGATCTTCGCGCAGCGGCGCGTCGGCCTGCGCCAAGCCAAACTCCTCGGCCACTGGCTCATCCTGACTGCGTTCCAGGAAGGGGTTGTCGTCGAGCATCTGATCGACCTCGGCGCTGAGTTCCAGCGTGGAGAGCTGCAACAGCCGGATCGACTGCTGCAACTGCGGCGTCAGTGCCAGATGCTGCGAAACCCGCAGTGAGAGGCCCTGTTTCATGGCGCCGCGCCGGGTCGCCCCAAGCGTGTCGCGCCGTCTCTGCGAGACTTGCCCGAGGGCAAGCCCCCTCGGAGGGCAGCGCAGTACACACAGTGACAAGCGTGGGGGTACATTGCTCTACATTCGGAAGTGTTCACCGAGATAAACCCGACGCACTTCAACGTCGTTGACGATCTCTGCCGGTGTACCCTGGGCCAGTACGATGCCGTCGCTGATGATGTAGGCGTGGTCGCAAATGCCCAGCGTCTCGCGCACGTTGTGGTCGGTGATGAGCACACCAATGCCGCGTTGTTTCAGGAAGCTGATGATGCGCTGGATCTCGATGACGGCAATCGGGTCGATGCCGGCAAAGGGCTCATCGAGCAGAATAAAGCGCGGTTGCGTTGCCAATGCGCGTGCAATCTCGACGCGTCGGCGTTCACCGCCAGACAGGGCCAGCGCCGGGGTTTGTCGCAAGTGGTCGACCCGCAGGTCCTGCAGCAGCGCCGTCAGGCGGCTTTCAATCGCGACCTTGCTCAGGGGTTTGCCGGCCTCGTCGTGCTGCAATTCCAGCACCGCGCGCACATTGTCCTCGACGTTGAGCTTGCGAAAAATGGAGGCTTCCTGCGGCAGGTAACTCAAGCCCAGGCGTGCCCGGCGGTGGATCGGCATGTGCTCGATGGTCTGCCCGTCAATCGCGATGTCGCCGCTGCTGGTGTGTACCAGCCCAACAATCATGTAGAAGGTGGTGGTCTTGCCAGCGCCATTGGGTCCGAGCAGCCCGACCACCTCACCCTTGCAGACCGCCAGTGATACGTCCTTGACGGCCTCGCGGCTGCCATAAAACTTTTTCAGGTGAGAGGCTTCAAGACGGCTCTCGCACAGGTTCCCGTTGCTGCGTGCGGGGCCGACACCGACGCGCGTCGCGTCACTCATTTTTTCTCCGCACCCAAGGTGGTGCTGGGGCGTAGCGGCGGGAGGGGCGCTGCGGGCGTGACCGAAACTGGTGTTTCCTGGCGCGGCATCAGCATGGCCCGCACGCGCCCGGGTGCCGCCGCCGTGCCGACTGGCTTGGGCGTCCCGTCAATGCTGAAGACGTCGGTGGTATTGTTGTAAACAATGAGTGCGCCACTGAGTTCGTCGCTCAAACTGGCGCCACGGTAGCGGCGCAACTGCGCCCGACTGGCAAATTTCACGGTATCGGCCTGGCCGTCGTATTCAATGGTTTCGCCTTCACCTTCGATGAACTCGTCAAGCCCCTCGCGCTTTTGTTTGAACAGTGCGAGCTTGCCGGGCTCCGCGCTGACCAGGCCAAACTGGTTGCCCTGCGCGTCCTGCCGCACTTCGATGCGGGCACCGCGGATCAGGATACTGCCTTTGGTCAGGACCACGTGGCCGGTAAAGACGCTGATTTGCTTCTGGTCGTCGTAACGCAGCTTGTCCGCCTCGACGTTCATGGGCTTGCTGCGGTCAGCCCTTTCGGCCTGTGCCAGCCCGGCGCAAAGCGTCACGGCGGCGATCACGAGGTGTGCGAGAAGTGAGAATTTCATAAAGGCATGAATCTTGCATTATTTTTTGCCTTTTGATTGTAGCGGGCATGGGCAGATGGCCACTTACACCAGGCCCTGCTTGAGGGCCAGCGCGGCCTGGTACACGGCCTTGCGTGCGGCGCCGGTGATCTCGCAAGTGAGTTTCACGGCCCGCGCCAATGGCAGTTCAGCCAGCAGCAGTTGCAGGATGCGCTGCTCGCTGTCATGATTTTCGACGCTCGCCGTTGCATGCAGCACCAGAACAAATTCACCCTGGTTGCGGTGCCGTGCGCGCTGCAACCAGTCGGCCAGATCGCTTGCCGCCATGCTCGTGATTTCTTCAAATTGCTTGGTCAGTTCGCGCCCGACCGTGAGCTGGCGTTGCCCCAGCATGGTCAAGGCCTGGGCCAGTGCGTCGATCCGGTGCGGTGCCTCCAGCAGCACCACCGGGCGCGTCTCGCGACTCAATGCGGCAATGGCACTGGCGCGTTCGCTTGACTTCGGCGAGAGGAAGCCGACAAAGACAAAGCCACCCGACTGGGGCCCTTCGTGTGCCAGTCCGGCCACGCTCAGCGCGGTGATGACGCTACTCGCGCCGGGCACAGGCACGACGCCGAGGCCCGCCTGCCGCACAGCAGCCACCAGGCGCGCGCCGGGGTCGCTGATGGCGGGTGTGCCGGCGTCGCTGGCGTAGGCCACGCGCTCGCCGCGTTGCAGGCGTTCGATGACCCGGTGCGCCGCTTGCGCCTCGTTGTGTTGATGCAAGGCAAGAAGTTGCGAGGCTGCCTTGTCGATGCCATAGGCGCGCAGCAACGCTTGCGTGTGGCGCGTGTCTTCGCAGCCGACTGTGTCGGCGAGTTGCAGCACGTGCAAAGCGCGCAAGCTGATGTCGGCCAGATTGCCAATCGGCGTGGCCACCACGTAGAGCGCGCCGGGCGGATAATTCTGACCAGCCGCAGCGGCGCTAGCGGCGCTCAATGCCGTGGCATAAGCACTGCTAGGCGCCGAGCCAGAAGAGGGGTTAGTCGCAGACAATCATGTTCCTTCCAATCAAGACCAGCGCGCAGCCGCGCAGCACCAAGCAAGCCGGTGACGCGGCTGAACAGGCCGCGCTCGAGCATCTGCAGCAGGCCGGTCTGCGCCTGCTGGAGCGCAATTATCGGACGCCCGGGCGAGGCGGCGGCGAAATTGACCTGATCATGCGTGCGCCCGATGGGACCACCGTATTTGTCGAGGTGCGCCAGCGCGGCAGTGGGCGCCACGGCGGCGCTGCCGCCAGTATTAGCGCCTTGAAGCAGCGGCGCATTATTTTTGCCGCCCGTCATTACCTGATGCACTTGCGCGCGCTGCCAGCTTGCCGCTTTGACGTGGTCCTGCTGGAGCCAGCCGGCCTGCGCTGGTTGCCCGGCGCGTTTAACGCCGATTGATCAGTCCATGCAAGTAGCACAGGGCGGGTATCATTGCGACATGCTTGAGCAACGTATTCAAAAACACTTCATTGACAGCGCAGATCTCAAATACCAGGCGGCACCGCTGCTGAGCGAGCCGATTGCGGCGGCGGTGCAGGCGATGTTGGCCTGCGTCACGAGCGGCGGCAAGGTACTGGCCTGCGGCAACGGTGGCTCGGCGGCCGATGCGCAGCATTTTGCGGCCGAATTTGTTGGCCGTTACGAGCGCGAGCGCCCCGAACTGGCCGCCATTGCCCTCACCACCGACAGTTCCATCATCACGGCCATTGCCAACGATTACGACTTCAGCAGCATCTTTTCGCGCCAGGTACGTGCGCTGGGGCAACCCGGCGACGTCTTGCTGGCCATTTCCACCAGCGGCGACTCGGCCAACGTGCTGGCCGCGATCGAGGCGGCGCATGAGCGCGAAATGGTGGTGGTTGGGCTGAGCGGGCGCGGCGGCGGCAAAATGACGCAACTTCTTTGCGATACCGACGTGCATATCTGTGTGCCACACGAGCGCACGGCGCGCATACAGGAGGTCCATATCCTGGCCTTGCACTGCATTTGTGACGCCGTGGATACCCAATTACTAGGCAAGTTGGAAACATAAACATGAAATCTGCAAGCAAAACATTCTTGATCGTGATGGTTTTGGCGACTGGCGTCGCTGCCGGACTGAGCGCTTGCGCACCCCTCGTGGTGGGTGGTGCCGTGATGGGCTCGCTGGTGGCCACGGATCGTCGCACCTCGGGCGCGCAGTTGGAAGACGAGGGCATTGAACTGCGCGCCGCCAGCCGTATCCGTGACAATCTGGGCGAGCGGGGCCACGTCAATGTCACCAGTTACAACCGCCAGGTCTTGTTGACGGGCGAGGTGCCCAATGAGCAAGACCGGCAATTGGTGGAGCGGGTGGTGGCCAAAGTGGACAATGTGCACAGCGTCGTCAACGAGCTGGCGATACTTGGCAACACCGCGCTGACGCAACGTTCCAACGATGCCTACATCACCGGCAAAGTCAAGGCTGGTATGGTGGACACCAAAGACCTGTTCGCCAATGCCTTCAAAGTGGTGACGGAGCGCAGTACGACCTACCTGATGGGCCGTGTCACGCAGCGCGAAGCCAACCTGGCCACCGATGTGGCCCGCAGTACGACGGGCGTGCAGAAAGTCGTGCGGGTGCTGGAAATCATCAGCGAAGCAGAGCTTGGCAATACGCTGCCCAGGCCGGCGCCAGTTGAAGTCAAGACACCGGTTGAAGTGTCGAAATAAAGCTTAGCGCAGCCGTCTGATCAGGCTGGAGGTGTCCCAGCGCTGGCCACCCAACTGTTGCACATCGGCATAAAACTGGTCGACCAGAGCGGTGACGGGCAAACGAGCGCCATTGCGGCGGCCTTCGTCGAGCACCAGCCCGAGGTCCTTGCGCATCCAGTCCACGGCAAAGCCAAAGTCAAACCGGTCGGCCACCATGGTCTTGCCACGGTTGTCGAGCTGCCAGCTTTGGGCCGCGCCCTTGCCAATCACGTCGAGCACCTGGTTCATGTCCAGACCGGCTTTCTGGCCAAAGGCTATGGCCTCGCTCAAGCCCTGCACCAGGCCCGCGATGCAAATCTGATTGACCATTTTGGCCAGCTGGCCCGCGCCACTTGCGCCGAGCCAGGTAAACGCCTTGGAAAACGCCATGGCCACCGGCTGCGCACGCTCAAAGGCCGCCTGCTCACCGCCGCACATCACCGTCAGCAGCCCGTTTTGGGCACCGGCTTGCCCACCCGAGACCGGCGCATCGACAAAATGCAGGCCGGCAGCTTTTGCCGTCTGGTACAGCTCGCGCGCGACATTGGCCGAAGCCGTCGTGTGATCGACAAACACAGCGCCCGGCGTCATGCCGGCGAAGGCGCCGTCTGCACCCAAAGTCACGCTGCGCAAATCGTCATCGTTGCCGACGCAGCAAAAAACCAGCTCCGCGCCTTGCGCCGCCTGGCGCGGCGTCTCAGCCCGGCCACATAGATTGTTTTTGGCTGTAGCCACCGTGTATTCTGTACACCATGCTATTGATTTAGAAGCTGTTCGGTTATACACGGTGACCTCGTGACCGGCCTGTGCCAGATGTCCGGCCATCGGGAAACCCATCACTCCGAGTCCCAGAAAGGCAACTTTGTGCGACGCGACAGCCTGGTGAATTTTGAGGTTGGTGCTGCTCATGGTTTTCTCATGCGATGGAAAAGTTTTCAGTACCGGCGGCCAGATCCTGGTTGCGCGCACGCTGGCCGTTGAGTTTGATCTGCAGGCGCAGATCGTTCAGCGAATCGGCGTTGCGCAAAGCGTCTTCGAGCGTGATGGCGTTGGCCTCGTAGGCATCGAACAGGGCCTGGTCAAAGGTCTGCATACCGAGGTTGCGGCTCTTCTTCATGATCTCCTTGATCTCGGCCACCTCGCCCTTGAAGATCAGGTCGGAAATCAGCGGTGTGTTGAGCATCACCTCGACCATGGCGCAACGGCCCCGTCCATCCTGTTTGGGGATCAGCCTTTGCGAGATCAACGCCTTGAGGTTGAGCGACAAGTCCATCAGCAGTTGCGCGCGCCGCTCTTCCGGGAAGAAGTTGATGATCCGGTCGAGCGCCTGGTTGGCACTGTTGGCGTGCAAGGTGGCCAGGCACAAATGCCCGGTCTCGGCAAAGGCCACCGCGTGTTCCATGGTCTCGCGGTCGCGAATCTCGCCCATCAAAATCACGTCGGGCGCCTGGCGCAGGGTATTCTTCAGCGCCACCTGCCAGCTGTCGGTATCGAGACCGATCTCGCGCTGCGTGACGACACAATTCTTGTGTGGGTGCACAAACTCGATCGGATCCTCGATCGTGATAATGTGGCCAAAGGTCTGCTCATTGCGCCAGTCCACCATCGCGGCCAGCGTGGTCGATTTGCCCGAACCGGTGGCTCCGACCAAAATGCACAGGCCGCGTTTGGCGGTAGCAACGTCTTTCAGAACCTGCGGCACACCCAGGCCATCGATCGTCGGCAAAGTCATGGGAATGACCCGCATGACCATGCCCACTTTGCCTTGCTGGATAAAGGCACTGACGCGAAAGCGCCCCACCTCGGGCGGTGCGATGGCAAAGTTGCATTCTTTGGTGCGCTCGAACTCGGCCACCTGTTTGTCGCTCATGATGGAGCGCGCCAGCGACAGCGTATGCGCGGCGTTGAGCGGCTGCGGCGACACCTTGGTGATCTTGCCGTCAACCTTGATGGCAGGCGGAAATTCCGCCGTCAGAAACAGGTCGCTGCCATTGCGACTGACCAGCAGCTTGAGCAGGTCGTTAATGAATTTGGTGGCCTGATCGCGTTCCATAGGATCCTCTTATAAATCAGCCGGGGAAGTTCTCGGGAATCTTGGCTTTGCTGCGCGCTTCGGATGGACTGATGACGTTGCGTTTGACCATATCAGCCAGGTTCTGGTCGAGCGTCTGCATGCCCACACTGTTGCCGGTCTGGATGCTCGAATACATCTGCGCCACCTTGGCCTCGCGGATCAGGTTGCGGATGGCACTGGTGCCGAGCATGATTTCATGCGCCGCCACCCGACCCTTGCCGTCCTTGGTTTTGCACAGGGTTTGCGAGATCACGGCCTGCAGCGACTCGGACAGCATGGCGCGCACCATTTCCTTTTCTTCGGCCGGAAAGACGTCGATGATCCGGTCAATGGTCTTGGCGGCGCTCGACGTATGCAGCGTGCCGAACACCAGGTGCCCGGTTTCTGCTGCCGTCATGGCCAGCCGGATGGTCTCCAGATCACGCATTTCGCCGACCAGAATGGCGTCGGGGTCCTCGCGCAGGGCGGAGCGCAGCGCGGCCGCAAAGCTCAGCGTGTGGGTACCGACTTCGCGCTGGTTGACCAGGCATTTTTTTGACTCGTGCACAAATTCAATCGGGTCTTCGACCGTCAGGATGTGACCGAATTCGGTTTCATTGAGAAAGTTCACCATGGCCGCCAGCGTGGTGGACTTGCCGGAGCCGGTCGGGCCTGTCACCAGCACCAGACCGCGTGGCTTGAGCGACAGATCGGCAAAAATCTTGGGCGCATTGAGTTGCTCCAGCGTCAGGATCTTGCTCGGAATGGTGCGAAAGACAGCACCGGCACCGCGGTGCTGGTTGAAGGCGTTGACGCGAAAGCGCGCCAAACCTTCAATTTCAAAAGAAAAGTCAATTTCCCAAAACTCTTCATACACTTTGCGTTGCGCATCGTTCATGATGTCATAGACCATGGCGTGCACCTGCTTGTGGTCGAGCGCTTCCACATTGATGCGCCGCACATCGCCGTTGACACGAATCATCGGCGGCAACCCGCCCGACAGATGCAAGTCAGACGCGTTGTTTTTTACGCTAAATGCCAATAGCTGGGTAATGTCCACAATAATCCCCCGTCATTTGTTACGCTTGCATCAATTATGACCAGGATTCAAACACAAATTCAAACTGTTCGTGCGCGCATCGTCGCGGCGTGCCAGAGCGCCGGGCGCGAGCCGGGTGGCGTGAAGCTGCTGGCGGTCTCCAAGACCTTCGGCCCCGAGGCCGTGGCCGAGGCTTGTGCGAGCGGGCAAAGTGCGTTTGGCGAGAATTACATCCAGGAAGCGCTGCAGAAGATTGCCCAGTTGCGTCATCTGCCGCTGGAGTGGCACTGCATTGGCCCGATCCAGAGCAACAAGACGCATTTGGTGGCCGAGCACTTTGACTGGGTGCAGACGCTGGACCGCCTCAAGATCGCCCAGCGCCTGAGCGAGCAACGCCCGCCGCATTTGGCGCCGCTAAAGGTATGCATTCAGGTCAACGTCGATGGCGGCAGCACCAAGTCGGGCGTCGCGCCAGGTGACGCCCTTGCGCTCGCGCAGCAAGTCGCCGCGTTGCCCCGGCTGCGCCTGCGCGGCATCATGAGCATTCCCGAGCCAACTTCTGATTTTGTAGCTGCTTGCGCAGTATTCGCGAGGGTTAGAACCGTATTTGATGCTCTAAATGCAGCGGGTTTGGCGCTTGACACGCTGTCGATGGGCATGAGCGCCGACCTGGAGGCTGCGATTCATTCTGGCAGCACCCTGGTGCGCGTCGGCAGTGCCATTTTTGGTGGGCGGGCGAAGGCGGTGTGAGCCGGGCCGTGCAAGCGAGGGCGCTTAATGGCCTGCGGGCTTGATCCCCAGCATGGCGCGCGCCTCGTCTGGCGTGGCGACCGGGCGATCGAGCTCGCGGCTGATGCGGGCCATGCGGGCTACCAGTTGGGCGTTGCTGCTGGCGAGTTCGCCCTTGCGGTAATACACATTGTCTTCAAAACCGACGCGCACATGGCCGCCAAGCACAATTGCCAGCACGCCCAGCGGCAGTTGGGCGGCGCCGATGCCGGCCACAGTCCAACTGGCACCCTCAGGCAATTGCGCCTGGAGGTACATCAGCGCTTCGGGCGTGGCGGCCATGCCGCCCGGAATGCCGAGCACATAGTCAATATGCAGCGGGCTGCTGATCAGGTCTTTTTTCAGCCAGCGTTTGAGGCTGGTGAGCATGCCGGTGTCAAAGACTTCAAATTCCGGTTTGACACCCTGCTGCTTCGTCGCCGCCAAAAAGTCCTCCATGTCGGCCGGATGATTTATGAAGACATCGCCGCCAAAGTTGACCGATCCCATCGACAGCGTTGCCATTTCAGGGTTCAGGCTCAGCGGTGCCAGACGTTCGGTCGGCGTCATGCCGACGGCGCCGCCCGTGGAGACCTGCACGATCACGTTGCAGCGTTTTTGAATCTCTGAAATGATCTGGCGATAGACCTCTTTGTCCTGCGTCGGTGTGCCGTCCCCCAGGCGCGCATGCACATGCACCATAGACGCACCGGCCTGGGCGCATTCGGCCGCCGCCATGCCAATTTCCTCGGGTGTGACGGGCAGCGCGGGTTGTTGTTGGCGGGTGACTTCGGCACCCGTCAGGGCGGCCGTGATGATGAGTTTTTTCATAGCGGTTCAGGCTTGTTGGACGGGGGCTTGAGGCTAGTACCCAGACCCAGAAATATCGAAACATGAAAGCGCGTCTTCGCACCCATCCCGTCGTTGCAAATCCTCGCCATAGCCGCCGCTATGTCTGCGGTTTGCGCCTAGGCCTGGGTACGAATCCATCACTTTCATTTTGTTCCGATACCTCTGTGTCTGAGTACTAGTTTCGTTGAAAATTGTGAGGCACTACGCAAGTGCCGCTGGCGCGACACACCACGACTGGCTCAGTCAGCACATTGGCGGCGGAAGGCTGGCCCGCAATGCCGGCAGGCGCGATCACCTTGCGCGCTTCAAATACCATTTTGCGCGAGGTCTTGCCCATCGAGACGATGCGCCCGCTGGCTTCAATGTAGTCGCCAGCATGGACCGGTGCCAGGAACTCGACCTTGTCGTAGGCCACGAACAGACCTTCGTCGCCATCGCTGCGAATCAGCAGCTCGGTGGCCACGTCGCCGAACAGATTGAGCATTTTTGCGCCATCGACCAGATCGCCAGCGTAGTGGGCATCGTGAGCGCTGATGCGCAGGCGGATCAGGCTGGTGTAGTTTTGCATGTTGTTTCCTTTGTTCAAAATTATGGTCTTGCCTATTGTTTCGGTCTCTTGTTGCGTTTTAGTCTTTATCCGCGACGCGGCAGTCTTTGGCTGCCTCCTCATGCTGGAGTACCAGAAATCGTCGGCCGCCAAAGCCAGCCACGTCGCTGGCGCTGGTGGCGGGAAAGAACCAAACCCAACAACCCTTGCGTCTTTGTATCTCGCTTTGCATTTGCATTTGCCTGCATCCACTTTCACGCACCCACGAACTCGCGTGGTAACCGGCTGGGGTGGACACCGATTTCTGGTACTCCAGCATGAGGTGGCCGCCCCAGCCGGTTGCCGCGCGCAGCGTACCAGTAATGCTCATCAAGGCAAATTCCGTTTGCTCCACTCATGGATGGCAAAGGATGCTACATCTTCAGCATAGGTCTTGGTCCCAAAACCCGCGTCGTAACCGAGCTCCTTGGCCAGTTCGTGACTGATGCGGGGTCCACCAACAATCAGGATCACCCGGTCGCGCAGGCCTTCGGCTTCCAGCAGGTCCGCCAGTCTGGTCAGGTTGTCGAGGTGAATATTCTTTTGCGTCACCACTTGCGATACCAGAATGACGTCGGCCTGTTCTTCAATTGCTTTTGTGACCAGCACTTCAGAGTCAACCTGGGCACCCAGGTTGATGGCGCGAATTTCGTGGTAGCTCTCCAGACCCTTGTGGCCGTTATAACCCTTCATGTTCATGATGGCATCGATGCCGACGGTGTGGGCGTCGGTCTCGATCGTGGCGCCAATCACCACCATGCGGCGTTTCATTCGCTGGGCGATCAGCGCATTGATGGCCTCCTTGTCCAGCACCGCATAGTCTGGCTTGACCACCGCGTAACTGTTCAGATCGACCTGATGTTGGCACTGGCCATAGACCACGTAAAAGCTGAAGCCCTGGCCCATGTCTTCGCAATGCACTACGGCCGGTTCGTTCAGCCCCATCTGCGCGGCCAGCCGTTTGGCGCCTTCTTTGGCGCGCTCATCCAGCGCCACCGGCAGCGTGAACGAGAGCTGTACGCGGCCGTCGTCAAGGGTGTCACCGTAGGGTCTGACCCATTTTTCGGTAGCTTTGGTTTCAAGCATTTTGATTGCCTCCGGACGACATGAGATTTGGAAATGGGTTGTAGTAGTCTGGCGCTTTGGCAATCACCCCATCCAACCCCTTGCCACCTGTGCGCGTGCGTGAAATCTCGGCGAACATGCCATTGCCTATGGCACCCGGCAGACCGATCTGCTCGATCTGCGCCAGCATGGCTACGGTGTCGGCCAACACGGCTTGGGCGCGCTGCTCGATTTGACCACCGGCCTTGAATTCGATTTCGCTGTGCAAACTCTTCATCGTGCCAAACACATACTTTGCGTTCTGGATCGCCAAAAAACGGTCCTGGATAAACGGCGTGTGAATGGCCTCGGTCATCATGCCCAGCAGGTGAATATCTTGCTGGGTGACGGTGCTGACGATGTTGAACAGCGCATCCTGCACCTGGCCTTTGAAGATGTTGCCGGTCATGTGCTTGGTCGGCGGCATGTACTTCAGGCAGGCTTCGGGGAACACCTGGCGCGCCAGTTGCGCGTGCGCCAATTCCCACAGAAAACCGTTTGTCATGTCCGGGTTGATTTCAAAGGCGTGACCCAGGCCCATCTGCTGCGGCTTCAGGCCTGACAGATAGGCGAACTGTTCGTTGATCAATTGGGAGGCCAGTACAGTGTGCGCAGCCTCATACGCGTCTGCCGTGGTCAGGTAGTTATCCTCACCGGTGTTGATGATGATGCCGGCATAGGCATTGACGGTACGCGAGAAAAACTGGTCGATGAAGGTGCGCTGCATGTTGATGTCGCGAAAGATGATGCCGTACATCGAGTCGTTGAGCATCATGTCGAGTCGCTCCATTGCGCCCATGGCGGCAATCTCGGGCATGCACAGCCCGGAACAGTAGTTGGTAAGGCGGATGTAGCGACCCACTTTCTGGCCTACTTGGTCGAGTGCGGCGCGCATCAGTTTGAAGTTTTCTTGCGTGGCGTAAGTGCCGCCAAAACCTTCGGTGGTGGCACCATAGGGCACGTAGTCCAACAGGCTCTGGCCGGTGGAGCGGATCACGGCGATGATGTCCGCGCCCTGCTCGGCGGCAGCCCGTGCCTGGATCACGTCTTCATGGATATTGCCGGTGGCGACAATCACGTACAGCCACGGCGTCGGCGCTTCGCCTGCCGCCTTGATTTGCGCATCACGTGTGGCGCGTTGGGCGCTGATATGGGCGCAGGATTTTTGCGCGTGGGCTCTGGCGGCTTGTTGCGCTGCCGGGAGGTCTTGCGGCAGCGTCAGGTTCAGGCTGCCGTCGGCGACCGCTTGCGCGACTTGTTGTGCGCTCATTTTGTGCGCCTGCATGGCTCCAGCCAGGATGGCTGCCGCACCCTGTTGCAGCAGGTGTTGAGCCTGCAAATGAAGCACCACGCGGTTGGGCAGGGGAATGCCGTTCTCGTCCACGCCATCGACGCCCAGCAGGCGCAAGGTGGCACGCTCGACCGTCGTGGTGGTGAATTGACTCATCTCGTCAAACACCTGGCGCGCAATGCGCCGAGCCGCAGCGCGGGCACGGTCGATTTGGGCTGGGTCTAGTTGCAAGTGGGACATTTTTTCCTTTTTTGTTCAAGCAGGATTTTCAGCTACGCTTTCATCGTCCACCAGCACGTCGCTTACGTCGTAGTCCGGCAACGCCAGTTGCGCAGCCGCCAGGAACTCGCGTGCGTCAAAGCTGCCGCCCAGCGGTGAAAATGGGTTCAACGTGATACCGATGATGCGCATGCCACGGTAGGCCAGCAAGTGGCCACCAAGCCGCGCGAACGCTGCGAGGTCTGCAGTTTGAAGAAACAGGCGAGTGGCATCAAAAACGATCAGCGTCAGGCCGGGGTTGTTTGCTGCAAGCGTCATTAATGTCTGCCACAGTGCGCGCCCGACAGCGCCGCTGACTGCTATGATTTGTATATCTTGCTGCGTATGCTGCATAAGGGCTGGACCCGAATTTAACGTAGAAATTTGGGCCCTGAAGACGAGCCTATCCCGGTGATCCCAGACGCCAATACCACCCTCTGCAAACACCGGCGTACAGCGGGTGCGCAGCAGCTCATCGGCCTGCGCGGTGCGCAGAATGGTCAGGCGGTCGCGTGTTTTGCGGAGCACGTCCTGCATGCCGCCACCGATGGCCGCGCCGGTGGCCAACAGCACGCCGTTGGCAATGGCGGGGGAGGCATGCTGGCTGCGCCCGAGCGCACCGTCCAGCAGTACCAGCGCCGCGCCGCACTGCTTGAGCCGGGCAATCGCTTTGATCTGGTCGCCGCCGCGCGAGGCACCGGCAATTTCCATCTCGCCCGCATCCAGCACTTTGACCAACACGATCTCGCCCATGGGACTGTTGATGCCGGTGGCATCGATCAGCCTGGTGCGCACCTTGGCGCGCTCCAGCGTGTTGCGCGCCGTGGCCACCAGGTTGCCGGGCCAGACCCGCACTGGGGGTTTGGGCATAAAGAAGACGGCATCGCGGTCTTCACCGTCGCGCCCAATCGAGGTCACACCCACCGCCACCTGCGCTCTAGCCGCCTGCGCCAGCAGATGGTTCAGCGCGACGGTCTTGCCGGTGTTTTTGGTCATGCCCATCACCGCCAGCGTGGTGATGCCGCTGGACTGGATGCGTTGCCAGAGAGGGCTGCGTTCAGACATAAAGCTGTTCAAACAGCGCGCGCAGCTTGGGGCTTTCGCGCAGCAGGCTCAAGGCGTGCTCGGCGTGGCCGGTGGCGTAGCCGTTGCCGACGATCATCTCTACATCCTTGCCGACACCTTCCGCGCCCAATGCCGCAGCGGTGAAGCTGGTGGCCATGGAAAAGAAGTAAATCTTGCCGCGTTGTTTGGTCGCCAGAATGCTGCCCATCTCGGTGTTTTGAATGTTGACGCAGTTGATTACCACGTCGGCCAGCTTGCCGTCGGTCACCTTGGCTACCGCATCCATCAGCGCCAGCGCGTTGCTGGCATCCACCTGCAGCGCGTGGTCGGCCCAGCCCAGCTCTTTCATGCGCTGACAGTCTTTGGCAAAGGGTGACACGCCGATGACGCAGCCGCTCTTTCCTGCCTGCTTTTTGGCCTCGTACACACACAGCGTGCCCGACTTGCCGCCGCCGCCAATCACCACCACCGTGTTTCCGGGTTTAACCAGACGCGCGGTTTGGGCCGGGGCGCCAGCCACGTCCAGAATCGCCAGCGCCAGCTTCTCGTCAATATCCACAGGCAGCTTGGCGTACAGGCCGGTTTCGAACAGAATTGCCTGGCCTTTGATCTCCAGTTGATCCTGCTGCAGATGAATTTTTTTGATCTGGTCAATGCGCAATGGTGTGAGAGACAAAGAGACCAGCGTGGCAATCTTGTCACCCACCTTCAGGTCGATCTTACCTGCCAGCGCCGGGCCAATCTCGGCCACCGTGCCAATCAGCATGCCGCCGGAGCCGGTCACCGGGTTATGCTGCTTGCCGCGTTGCGTCACGATGTCTTGCACATGGGCCGCAATGCGTGCTTCATTGTTCTCGCAAGCGGCCTTGATCTGCGTGAAGCTGGCCGAATCAATGTTCAGCGCTGACACGTCGATCAGAATCTCGTTGTCGTAGATTGCCATCGTGTTGTCGAGCTTCCAGGCGGGCTGGGGCAGCACGCCTGCGGGTTCGAGTACGCGATGGGTGCCGTAGGGGGAGCCGTGTTGCATGTCAATTACAGTTGGTCTGTTCCAGTTGGGGTCAGAGCACGTTCGCTACGCGAAGTGATCTGACCCCAAAGTTTCACATTGCGAAGTGGTCTGACCCACAAGTTTTCTACATCAATTGGTGCGGCTCGGCAGATGAAAGTCCTGCCCCAGGCCGGGCATCTCGATTGTCATGCCTTTGTAGTTGCGGCATTTAACCGTGGTGCCACTGCCGTCTGGCAACTCTTCCTCGCGCACATAGCTCGGTGTGATCGGCAACTTGCCCAGGCCGCCCAGGCCGTCGACGACAAAGGTCGGCACGGCCGGGCCGCTGATCCAGCCACGCAGGCCCTCATAGAGTTCGAGCATGCGCCGGTGCGGCACGATGAAGTGATGCGCGCCTTCGACCATGTCGGTGGAATAGACGTAATAGGGGCGCACGCCCATCTCGATGGTCTGCATGAACAGTTCGCGCATCAGCGCAACGTCGTCGTTGACGCCTTTCAGACAAACCGTCTGCAGCCCCATCATGATGCCGACCTTCTGGATCAGCTTGACGCGCGCGCGCAGCAGCGGCGTGATTTCCTTTGGATGATTGATGTGGATATTGACCATTTGCACGCGGTGACGCTCCAGCACGGCACACAACGCGGGCGTGACGCGTGTGGGCATTTGCACCACCATGCGCGAGCCGATGCGCAGGAACCGCACGTGCGGCGCGCGCCGCCGCAGTTCGCCCAGAATCTGGTCGAGCCGTTCGTCAGTGAAGGTCAAGGGGTCGCCGCCCGAGAGCAGCACATCCTCAATCTCTCGGTTGCCCGCGATGTAGTCAATCGAGGCCTCAATCTGGTCTTTCGCCACCGAGCCGTCAGGCTGCGACACCATGCGCTTGCGCGTGCAAAAGCGGCAAAGTGTGGCGCAAGTGTTGCTCACCAGAAACAGCACCCGGCGCGGGTAGCGGTGCACCACGCTGGTACCCGGCACCGTGTCGCCTTCTTCGCCGAGCTGATCGAGCGACGTGGCAAAACCAGGTTTGGTTTCCTCAAAGTGCGAGGGCAGGTACTGCTTGCGAATCGGGCAACTGGGGTCGTCACGGTCCATCAGCTTGGCCATGTAGGGCGTGATGGCAATGGCAAACTTGTCATAGACGGTTTCGTTGACGTTCTCGATGTTGTTGAGAACATGATCGAGTTCTGAATGGTGCGTGTAGCGCCGCGCAAACTGCTTCTGCCAGGATTCGGACTCTGGATCGTAGGCATCCAGTGCCTCGCGCGTGAGCAGCTTTCTGGGCGTGATGAAATCAACTTTTTGTAGCACGGGATGCCTCCAATCTGGGTCTGTGGTTCTGGTCACCGGGCTTTCGCAGCAGGTGGGTGAAGCTAAGTTTAGACAAGAGTGCCGCCGTTTAGAATTAGCAAAACGACTGAAAATCTGCGGCTAAATCAGTCATAATGATCGATATAAACTCAAATTGACTGATGCGCCCATGGCTAACTCGCTCGATCCCCTAGATCGCCAACTGATTGACTTGCTCAAGGTCAATGCGCGTCTGCCCATGGTAAAGCTCGCAAAGGCGCTGGGTTGCGCCCGCAGCACGGCGCAACTGCGTCTCAAGGCGCTGGAAGACCGTGGCGTGATTACCGGCTATACGGTCGGCGTAAGCGACAACCGCTCGGTGCCGGAAATCCGGGCCATGGTGTTGATTTCGATCGAATCAAAAAACGAAACAGAAGTGGTGCGCGCACTGACCCGGCGACATGAAATCACCAAGCTGTACACGGTCAGCGGCCGCTACGACCTGTGCGCCCTGATATCCACCGAATCAACACACGAACTCGATACCGTGATCGACAAGATTCGGGTCATCAAAGGGGTGGTCGATACGTTTTCGACAATTCTGTTATCGACCAAGCTGGATCGGCCGGAGTAGGGAAACGGAAATTGCAAAAATATGGTTGTCATGCCGACCCCGGATCGTGTCATTTGCATTGTTCCGTGTCCCTTAGCTGATCGGCATGGTCAAGAGCCTATGGCTCCTGAATTTTCGGTTTTGCCGCGTGATCGGGTCAATAAATTCGATCTCCCGGGCCAGCAATTGCAGTGGTTGTGCATAGTCGATTTGTCCGACTGGAGTCAGGACCGGGTAGAGGCCGTCGCCCTTGATGGGCAAGCCCAGTGCCGCCATCTGGACGCGCAATTGATGGCGCTTGCCGGTGATGGGCTGCAGGCCATAACGGGCCCAACGACCACGCACTTCGAGCAGATCGATGTGGGTGCTTGCGTTGGGTGGGCCGCTGATCTCGTGCTGCAGCATGAAGTGGCCGGCTGCAACGATGCGGCTGTGCCGCGTCAACGGCAGCTCCAAGTCTTGACGCCAGGGGGCAATCGCCTCGTAAGTTTTCTTGACCAGGTGCTGACTGAACAGACCATGATAGGCTGCCCGACTCTGCGGCTGCGTTGAAAACATGACCAAGCCGGCAGTGTCGCGATCAATGCGGTGAATCGGCACCAGCGTATCGATATTCAGGCGGCGCTTGAGGCGCACCAGGACGGTCTCATTCAGGTAGCCGCCCGACGGGACGACGGGCAGGAAATGCGGCTTATCGACCACCACCAAGTGCTCATCCTGAAACAACACGACCTCGTTGAATGGGATAAGGGGTTCATCCATGACCGCCCGGTAATAGTAAACCCGCACGTGACTTTGATAGGCACTGTGCGGCGTGATCAATTCGCCCAACTCGTTGACGACATCACCCCGGCTCATGCGCTGTTGCCAGACCTCAGTTTTGATGTGTGGGAAGCGCTCTGCCAGGAACGCCAGCACCGTGGGCCAGGCCCCGGCTGGCAGGCCGACGCAACTTGGGCTCACACCATCGCGGCTTGGCGGTGTCAGCATTGCGGCCTTACGGGCCGGCCGACGAATTCCGCATCTTCGAAATATCCCCCAGCAGGCGGACTCATGCTCGTAAAAGTTAGACGGATTTGTGCTGAAAGCCACACAGGGATACGACGCCACACAGCCCGCAGCGGGGCTTGCGTGCCTGGCAGACGTAGCGACCGTGCAAGATCAGCCAGTGGTGGGCATGCAACAGATAGGTTTTGGGAACGCGCTGGAGCAGCTTTTGCTCAACTGCCAGTGGCGTCTTGCCGGATGCCAGCCCGGTGCGGTTGCAAACGCGAAAAATGTGGGTATCGATGGCCACAGTGGGTTCGCCAAAAGCGACGTTGAGCACCACATTGGCTGTTTTGCGCCCGACGCCTGGCAGGGTTTGCAGTGCCTCGCGTGTCGGCGGCACGCGCCCGCCATATTGATCGACCAGTATCTGGCAGGTACGCAGCAAATGGCGTGCCTTGGCATGGTACAGACCGATAGTCCTGATGTGGGCTTCCAGGCCTTGGACCCCAAGGGCAAGCATCTTTTGCGGCGTATTGGCCACGACAAACAGGCGTCGCGTCGCTTTGTTGACGCTGACATCGGTCGCTTGGGCCGACAGCAACACGGCCGTCAGCAACTCAAATACCGAGGCGTAGTTCAATTCGCTTCGGGGCTCAGGGTTGGCGGCCTGTAGTATGGCAAAAAATGGATCGATTGCGTCAGCTTTCATGGCTGTCATTGTGTCGCAAAAGACAATCCGGTTTGCCTGACAAGGCCATGTTCAATGCCCTGCCGCTGCTTGCTCAAGCATGGCCGCAGCCGCCGACTTTCTGACGCGGCCAAAACCGCGAACGCGCGTCGCCAAGGCGGCGATTTGCACTGCGTTGGCGAGGTTGGCGGCATTCAGGCCGGGCAGCAGCTGTTCGATCAGTTGGGCATATTGTCCGGCCAAGGCACGCTCGTCGCAACGGGTCCGTGACCAGGCAAAGGGGTCGAATGCCGTGCCGCGCAGGCCACGCAGGCCAGCCAGCAGCTTGAGACCCAGACGCGCCCCAGGACCAAAACTGCGTTTGACAAGTGGGCGCCCATCGATTCGCTCCCGGGCCAGGTATTCGGGGGCAAAGTGGTAATGCAGCGCGTAATCTCCCGCGAACTGCGCAGCCAGTGCCCGCTCCAGCGAACCATCGGTGTACAGACGTGCCACTTCAAACTCGTCTTTGTAAGCGAGCAAGTTGGCATAGTTCAATGCGACCTGGCGTGTCAGTTCCAAGCTCGCGCCCGGTGCCAGCACCGCTTGTTCTGCGGAACGCACTTGATTGACAAGGCTTTCATAGCGCCGCGCATAAGCCACGTTCTGGTAGTTCGTCAGACGCTGCCCGCAGCGCTGGATGATGGCATCGAGCCGAGCGCTGTCACCGGGCTCGGACTGCGGCGCGCGTGCGCCCAGCAAGGCTTGCAGCGCGGCGGGCTGTGCCGCTGCCAGACGACCACAGGAAAAGGCCAGTTGATTGGCCGCCACGGCCACGCCATTGAGTTCGAGCGCGCGCTCCAGTGCAGCGCGGCTGACGGGTACCAGGCCTTGCTGCCAGGCAAAGCCGAGCAATAGAACATTGGCCGTGAGCGTATCGCCCAGCAACTGTTCAGACAGGTCTTGCGCGTTGCAGGCGGTGATGGAGGGGCCACCGATGGCGTATTCAATTTTGGCGAGCAGCGCGCCTTCGTGCGACTTCGCGTCCGGGTTGGCGACGAAAGCATAAGTCGGTATCGAGTTCAGATTGACCGCCACGCGCGTGCGATTGCGGGCAGCGCATTGCAATGCCTCGTTGGACGCACCAACGACCAGGTCGGAGACGATCATGGCATCGGCTTGCTGCGTGTCAATGCGCGCCTGGTGCAACAAGTCGGCACTTTTCGCCAGCCGCACAAAAGCGATGACCGCGCCGCCTTTTTGCGCAAACCCCATGAAGTCCAGCACTGAGGCACTCTTGCCCTCAAGGTGCGCCGCCGTGGCGATCAGCGCACCGATGGTGATGATGCCGGTGCCGCCTACTCCGGTGATGACTAGATCGTAGGGTGCCGTCCATTGCCACGAGGGTGGATCGATCAATTGGGCGACGGCGCGCTCCAGTGCCTCGTGGGTTGCGCCCGCGCTGGCGTTTTTGCGCAGCGAGGCACCTTCAACCGTGACGATGGCCGGGCACATCGCTTGCAGGCAGGCGTAATCCTGATTGCAGACGGTTTGGTCGATCTGGCGCTTGCGTCCCAGCTCGGTCATCAAGGGACGAATCGCAACGCAGTTGGAGAGCGCCGTGCAGTCACCACAGTTCTCGCAGATGTCGGGGTGAATGAAGACGCGTGTCTTGCGTGCAGGGGCCGCACCGCGCTTGATGCGTCGGCGCTGCTCAGTGGCGCAGACCTGGTCATAAATGAGCGCCGTGACGCCGGGTATCGCGCGCAGCCTGCGCTGCACGGCATCGAGTTCGGTACGGGCATGAAAGGTGGTACCGGCCGGGAACTCGCCGCGTTGCGCCAGCCATTGTTGCGGGTCTTCGGTCAGTATGGCGATTCCGCTGATGCCCTCAGCTTCGATCTGGCGCGCAATTTGCGGCACCGACAAGCGCCGGTCCACCGGTTGGCCGCCGGTCATGGCGACCGCGTCGTTGTACAGAATCTTGTAAGTGATGTTGGCCTTGGCAGCGGCGGCCTGGCGGATGGCGAGGTAGCCCGAATGCGAATAAGTGCCGTCGCCCATGTTCTGGAAGCGATGCGGCGTGTTGCTAAAGAAAGACTGCGCGACCCAATCGATGCCTTCGCTGCCCATCGGCACCTGCGGGAAGGTATTGGCGCGCTCCATCCAGCCGACCATGGCGTGGCAGCCGATGCCGCCGCTCGCAGCGGAGCCTTCAGGCACGCGCGTGGACAGGTTGTGCGGACAACCGGCGCAAAAATAGGGCAGGCGGCGCACGCCGTCGGCTTCATTGGTCAGCATGGCCGTGCCTACAAAAGCCGGTACACGCGCGCGTCGATCAAGCGTCGGCAGATGCTCTGCCAGCCACTGCGCAAGCACCGGCAGAATGCGCGATGGCCGCAGTTCACCCAGCGCCGACAGCAGCGGATTGCCAGCACAATCCTGCTTGCCCAGGATGCGCGCTCGTTGGTCTGCAGGCAAGTTGTAGAGCATGGTGCGCAACTGGTTTTCGACCACTGGCGCTTTTTCTTCAATCACCAAAATTTCTTCAAGCCCGTTCATGAAGGCGAGCATGCGCTTGGGCTCCAGCGGGAAAACCAGCGCGACCTTGTAAATGCGCACACCGGCTTGTTCCAGCGCGGCTAGCGAAATATCCAGGCGGCGCAGTGCTTCAAGCAAATCCAGATGCGCTTTGCCGCAAGTCACAATGCCGATCCTGGCCTGGGGTGCAGTAACGATCAAGCGATCGATCGGGTTGGCATTGGCAAAAGCGCGCACCGCGTCGAGCTTGGCGTTCAGGCGCGCTTCAATCGCCAGACCCGGTAAGTCGTTCATGCGGTAGTGCAGGCCGCCGGTTGGCGCGCTGTAGGCGGGCGCTTTTTCGAAGCGCGTTTGCAATTGATCAAGATCGACTGTGGCGCTGGACTCCACCGTTTCAGACAGCGCCAGCAGCGCGCACCAGGCGCCTGAAAAGCGCGACAAAGCCCAGCCGTACAGACCGTACTCGATCATCTCGGCCACATTGGCCGGGTGCAGCACTGGTATGCTCCATGCCGCCAGTGTCAGATCACTTTGAAACGGCTGACCGGACGAGACGCAACCGTGGTCGTCGCCGACCACCACCAGCACGCCGCCGCGCTCGCAGGAGCCGTAAGCGTTGCCGTGGCGCATGGTGTCGCCAGCGCGGTCCAGACCCGGGCCTTTGCCATACCAGAGCGCAAAAACACCGTCAACCTGACGTTGCGGGTCGCTCGCCACCCGCTGCGTTCCCAGCGCTGCCGCAGCACCGAGCTCTTCGTTGATGGCCGGCATGAAACGTACCTTAGCCGCATCGAGCAGCGCCTGTGCTTTCCACAGCGCCAGATCAACACCGCCCAGCGGCGAGCCACGGTAACCGGTGACAAAACCGGCCGTATTCCAGCCGCGCTGACGGTCCAGACAAGACTGCATGAGGGGCAGGCGGACCAAGGCTTGGCTGCCCGAGAGCAGGATGCCGCCGTGATCGGCAGTCAGGTTGTCGTCGAGCCGGTAGTCCGCCAGTCGTCCCGAACGGGCCGTCCCCATCGCGTTCATGACAAGTGCGAATCGGCTGCGCCCAGCAGGCCGGGCTGACCCTGTTTCCAGCGGGAATATTCGGTTGCTAACATGGCTGCGTGTTCGTTCTCCTCAGCGGCAAGTTCACGGTATAGCTGGCGCTGGGGCGCTGTCGAGCTGGCGGCTTGCGCGCACTGCTCAAAAAAGCGCGCCGCGCGTTGCTCCATGCTGATGGCAATGCGGAACAAGTTTGCCGGGTCGGCTGGTCGCACCGGGACACCCGCAAAGATGGCTGCGGCTTCCAGGCGAAAGTCCGGGTTGTTCTCAGTCACCTGTGTGTGGTAGCGACGCTGCAGGGTTTGCATGTGCTCCTGCTCCATGTTGGCAAAGCGACGAAACAGGTCCTGCAAAATGGGGTCAACGCTGTCGGCTGCTGCGCGGCGATAAAAAGCCTGTCCGCCCAATTCGATTTCGAATGCCTTGCGAACCGCGTGGAGCGCGGCATTATCCTTAATTTCGTGTGGCGTGATTGGCTCCAGCTTGCCACCGCAGTGCGGACACAAGCCGTACGGCAGAGCAAATCCCTCACTCACCTTGGCGCACTGCAGGCAGCGCCATTGCAGCATGGCGTCGGCACAGCAGATGTAAGACTCGGCACCGTCTTCGAGCGGTTGGTGGCATTTGGGACAGAGCATGAGAGATCCTTACTTCAGTTCGAGCGAAGCGACAGCAATCGGCGCGTTGGCCGCCTGCGCGTCGTCTGCCCTGATCGGCCAATTTTGTTTGCCGTGTTGCAGGTAAAGGGCAATCGCTTTGGCAGCGCGGCGCCCGGCACTCATGGCCAGAATGACGGTGGCACCGCCTGTGACGATGTCACCGCCAGCAAAGATGCCGGGCAAATTGGTCGCCTGGGTGTCGTCGTCGGCAATGATATAGCCCCATTTGTTGAGCCCCAGACCGGGTGTTGCTTTGGCCACAATCGGGTTGGCTTTAGTGCCCAACGCGTAGATCACGGTGTCGCAATCCCACTCAACAAATTCGCCCTGCGGCAGTGGCGTGCGTCGGCCGCGATCATCAGGTTCGCCTAGTGCCATTTTCTCGACCCGGATGGCTCGCACCTCGCCTTCTTCATTGAGCAGAATTTCCTTTGGGCCGTGCAAAAAGCAAAACTCAACGCCTTCCTCGCGTGCGTGGCGCAGCTCTTCGACGCGCGCCGGTGCTTGTTCCTGGGCGCGCCGATAGACGCAGCGCACATGCAGGGCACCCAGCCGCTTGGCAACTCGAAGGCAGTCCATGGCGGTGTTGCCGGCACCGATGACGACCACGTTGTCGCCGATGCCGGTGGGGGTGTCAATGTAAGGGAACTGGTCGCCGCCCATGAGGTTCACACGCGTGAGGAATTCGTTGGCAGACAAGACCTGGCCAGCGGACTCGCCGGGGATTCCAAGGAACGAGGGTGCACCCGCACCGGCGGCAATAAAAACGGCATCAAAACCCATGCTACCAGTGAGCTTCTCGATGGTGAATGTTTTACCAATGACCTTGTTGGTCGCGAACTTGACACCGCTGTCACGCAGGCTTTGCACTTCGCGCTCGATGATGTCTCGCGGTAGCCGGAATGACGGAATGCCGTAGCGCAACACGCCACCGACCACGTGCAAGGCTTCAAAAACGGTCACCTCGGCACCCAATTTCACGAGGTCGGCCGCAGCGGCCAGACCACCTGGGCCAGAACCGACAATAGCAACTTTGCCCAGCGGTTTGCCCAGCACGACCGGCTGCGCTTTGACCGTGTGCGCGTTGTCGCCGACAAAGCGCTCCAGGCGACCAATCGCCACCGGTTCGCGCTTGGCCTTGATCAGAACACACTGTGCTTCGCACTGGCTCTCCTGCGGGCAAACGCGCCCGCACACGGAAGGGAAAATGCTCGACTCGTGAATCGTCGCGGCGGCCGCATCGATGTCGCGTACCAACAGGTGGCGGATAAAGCGCGGAATGTCAATGCTGACCGGGCAGCCGGCAATGCAGGTGGGAATGATGCATTGGATGCAGCGCTCGGATTCGCGCAAGGCGTCGGCGTAGCTGTAGCCCAGATTGACTTCGGCAAACGAGTGCGAGCGCTCTTCGGCGTTGCGCTCGGGCATTTTTACGGCCTGACGCTCCACGGCGGAATATTTCTTGTAAGTGCGTTTGCCTTCTGCAATCAGCGTTTTCTCCAGGTTGCAGATGTGAGCCGCGTCTTCGTTGGCCTGTGTTTCCTGCTTCTTGAAGCGCTTCTGGCGCGCATTGAGCTCCTTAAAATCCACCAGGTGACCGTCAAAATCGGGCCCGTCAACGCAGGCAAATTTCACTTCGCCGCCGACCGTGACGCGGCAAGAGCCGCACATCCCTGTGCCATCGACCATGATGGTGTTGAGCGAGACCATGGTCTTGGCCGCATAGGGACGGCTGGTCTCAGCACAGGCCTGCATCATGGGCATCGGGCCGATGGCAATGATCAGTTCTGGTTTTTGCGCATCGAGCAAATCCTTCAGCGCCGCTGTGACAAAACCGGCCCGGCCAAAACTGCCGTCGTCGGTGCAAACGATCAACTCGTCAGCGAACTCGGCCAGCTTGTCGGCCCAGAACACCAGCTCCTGACTGCGGAAACCGACGATGCAGGTGGTGCGGTTGCCTATCTGTTTGAAAGCGCGCAACTGCGGAAAGATCGGTGCCACGCCAAGGCCACCGCCGACCAGTACCACATGGCCCACTTTGGCGATGTGCTGCGGCAGCCCGAGAGGGCCGACAAAATCGTCAAAACTGTCGCCCTGGTCGTATTGGTCGCGCATTTCACGGGTGGTTTTTCCGAGCGATTGCACGACGATGGTCACCGTGCCACGCTCGCGGTCAAAGTCGGCCACGGTGAGCGGGATGCGCTCGCCACTTTCATGCAGGCGCAGCATGACGAAATGTCCCGGCTGCGCCGCTGCGGCAATATCGGGGGCCTGAACGTCCCATAAAAAGGAGTTCTCGGAGAAGATCTGGCGACGAGTGATCGTGTACATCGTGGGATTAGGTCAAGGAAGATTCCCGCTCCCGCCGGGTCTCGCCCCGGCTGCAGCATCGAACTGGGTTGTAGGAAATGATGCGCTCTTATTCGCTTTCATTTTGGCCCCACTCTATCCCCCCGCCCCTTTCCCGCCCCGCCGGGCGGAAGGGGAGCCAACAGCCAATTTGACCGCGTATCAAAGGCTAGGAAGTACCTGTTCGACAGGCACGTTGAAAAAATATGAAACTGATATGCCTGTCTCAACGCATCGTGGCGCATGTACTGATTCACTTCAAAGACGTGGCCAAATTGGCTGTTAGCTTCCTCTTCCGCCCGGCGGGGCGGGAGAGGGCGGGGGGTGTGAGTGGGGCCAAAAATGAAAACGGATACATTCCTATCAACGCCTAAAACGCAGTTCGATGCCTCAGCCGGTGGCACATCGGCATGCCAGCACACCTTCAAGGCCCAACCAGCTCGCGCAGCAGCCGTTGCGTGAGCACGGCGGCTACTTGGCGGCGGTAGGCGGCGCTGGTGCCGGTTGTGCGCATCGGGTTGACCTGCTTTTGCACGAGCTTGCCCAGCCCCATGAACAACTCAGGATTTAAGGGCTGGCCGCACAGCGCTTGAGTGCCTGTCAGCAAGAACGGGCGCGAGTTGGTTCCGGTCAAGGCCACGCGCAACTCCGTCACCGCGCTGTTGGAGGCTACGCAGCAGATGGCCACACCGGCCAGCGGAAAATCGATGGCACCGCGCTGGCGCGCTTTGCGATAGCCACAGCGCATTCCTTCGGACTGTGCTGGAAGCTGAACCGCGGTGACTAACTCATCTGCCGCGAGCGTGAGCGGCTGGGCGCCGTCATCAATATAAAAATCGGCCAGCTGCAATTGGCGTGAACCCGTCGGGCTCAAGATGTCGATGCTGGCATTCAGCGCAATCAAGGCCGGGGCCATGTCGCCGCTCCAGGCGGCGTAGCAACGCTTGCCTTGCGGTGCCACATGGCAGACATCGCCGCCGTGCTTCAGGCAATAATGGTTCGACTCGCGCCACCACTGGCTCTGGTTGTAAAAACTGCAGCGCGTATCCAGACACAGGTTGCCGCCCACGGTGGCGACCGTGCGGTGCGACGGTGCGGCCACGGCCAGCGCGGCTTGCGCCAGCAGCGGCAGTTGCGTGGTGATCGCTTCGTGTTGGGCCAATTGCGCCAGCGTGACACCAGCACCGATGCGCCAGCCCTGCGTGCTGCGCTCGATATTGGCCAGTTCAGCAAGGCCACTGAGGTCGATCAGACTCTCTGGTGCACCCAGGCCGTGGCGTAAATTGGGAATCAGATCGGTGCCACCTGAAATCAGACGGGCTTGCGGGTTAGCCGCCAACCGGGCCACTGCATCTGCGGCAGAGCGGGGCGACTGCAGCCGAAAAGAAGTTATAGAGTCCATTTCAGACCTGCGCTTTCTGCAAGGCAGCGGCCTTACTGGCGGCGAGCTTTTGCGCGCGGCGACGCTGCACCAACGCGTCGAGGACACACTCAGGTGAAGCGGGCAACTGGTTTAAATGCAAACCGGTGGCGTGCGTGATGGCGTTGGTCATGGCCGGCAGAAATGCGGCCAGCGATCCTTCGCCGGCTTCCTTGGCACCGAACGGACCGTTCGGGTCAGCGGCTTCGACAATCAGCACTTCAATCGGTGGCGACTCGATGCTCGTCGAGATGCTGTATCCCAGAAAATTGGCTCTCTGGTGCAGCCCGTTGTGGTACTCGGTTTGCTCGGCCAGCGCCTGACCCATTCCCATCCAGACCGAGCCCTGCACCTGGGCCTCAACCGCGAGCGGGTTGATCGCGCGGCCGCAGTCGTGCGCGACCCAGACCTTCACGACTTTGACTTCGCCGGTTTCTTCATCAACCGCCACTTCAACCACTTGCGCCGAGTACGAATAGCCCGCGCTGGTTCCCACCGCAGCACCTCGGAATTTGCCGCCCTGCGTTTCGCGCGGCGTTGACCAGCAACCGCTCACGGTGATGGTGCCGCTTTTTTGCAGTGCCAGCGCAATGGCGTCCTTGTAGCTTACCGTTTTTTCGCTGTCGAGGAGTTGGTAGGTTTCTCCCAGGCATTCAATGCGTTCAACTGGAACTTCAAACTTTCGCGCCACGGCTTCGAGCAGCAATTGGCGTAGCGCCTGGGCTGCGTTGATGGCGGCATTGCCGACCATGAAAGACACCCGCGACGAATAGGATCCGTTGTCTTTGGGGGTGATGGCGCTGTCGTTGGCAATCACGCGTAGCCGTGATGTGGGTAAACCCATCACTTCTGCGACGGTCTGCGCGACTAGCGTCGATGAGCCTTGGCCAATGTCCGCTGCGCCAGTGAGTACCGTGATGCTGCCATCAAAATCAAGTTTGAGGTGCACCACGGCGTGCGGCTCGCCGCTCCAGTGCACGGGTTTGGCCGATCCGCTGGCGTAATGCGAGCAGGCTAGGCCCAGGCCGTGGCCCTTGGGCAAGTGAGCGTAGCGTTCCCGCCAACCTGACGCATGTTGTACCCGGTCAAGACATTCGCCCAGCCCGTAGGAATTGACTTGCAGATCGTTGATGGTTCGAATCGGCGGCAGCAACAAATTGGCGCGGCGCACGGCAAATGGATCCAAACCCAGTGTGGTGGCCATTCGATCGAGCATGGATTCAAAAGCATGGCGCACATCGACCGAACCGTGGCCGCGCATGGCCCCGTTGGGCGGTGTGTTGGTATAGACACGCAAGCCAAAATAACGGCAGGCGGGAACTTGGTAAAGCGCGTGCAGAAGCGATCCAGCGTAGAGAATCGTGACCAGGCCATAACCCGCGTAAGCACCGCCGCGTTGCACCACTTCACAATCCAACGCCTGGATGACACCGGTTTTGCTCAGGCCGATTTTGAGCCGCACATCAGTTTGCGGGCGCCCGCGATGCACGATAAAAGTCTCTTCGCGCGAGAGCTCAAGTTTGACCGTACCGCGCGCCGCGCGTGCCAGCAACGCCGCGATGATTTCGAAGTTAAGCGTTTCGGTGCGGTGGCCGAAGCCGCCGCCAACAAAAGGCTTGATGACGCGGATTTGCGCGGCATCGAGATGCATGCATTGCGCCAAAATCAAATGCACATAGTAGGGCACTTGTGAGACGGTGTGCAGCGTGAGCCGCCCGCGCTCGCCGTCCCAACTGGCCAGCGTTGCGTCGGGTTCCATCATGGCGTGCGTGACTTCGGCATAGTGGAAGTTTTCTTCCAGCACCAGGTCGGCTGCGGCAAAGCCCGCTGCCACGTCGCCAAACGTGTGATCGACATCGCGTGCGATGTTGCCCGGCTGGTCGTTGTGCAGCAGCATGGCGTCCGTGGCGCGCGCACCGGCGGCATCAAAATAAGCGGGTAGGGGATCAAGATCGAGCTCGATCAGCGTCAGCGCAACACGGGCGGTCTCGGCATCGACAGCCGCTACGGCAGCGACCGGCTCGCCGCAGTAGCGTACGCGCTCGCGCGCCAACGGGAACTCGTTTTGCGCAATTGGAATGACACCAAAAGGTACGTCGCAAACGTCGCCCGTGATGACCGCAGCCACACCCGGCAGGGCACGAGCGCGAGACACGTCGATGCGCCGGATGCGTGCGTGCGCCAACGGGCTGCGCAACACCGCACCCACCAGCGCGCCGCGCGCAGCGATGTCGGCCGTATAAAGTGCAGCACCGGAGACTTTTTCAATGCCATCGATCAGCGGAAGGCGTACGCCCACTGCGTGCTGTTGTCCCTTGAATATGCCTTGGACGAAGGGTGTGAGCGAATCGTCTCGTTTCATGTTGGCACTCCATTGCGGTGCGCCATGCTGTCAGCGGCGGCCTGCACCGATTCAATGATCTTCACGTAGCCGGTGCAGCGGCAAATATTGCCTGAGAGCGCCTGACGGATCTCGGCTTCACTGGGGTTGGGTTCACGCAACAACAGCGCTTGCGCTGCCATCACCATGCCGGGCGTGCAAAAGCCGCATTGGGTGCCTAATTTTTCGTTGAAAGCGGTTTGCAATGCGCTCAAACGTCCATCTTGCGCCAGCGCTTCAATCGTCTGGATGTGCTTGCCCTCACAGCGGCACGTCAGTGTGATGCAGGCGAGCTGCGGCTCGCCATCGACCAGTACGGTGCAGGCACCACACTCGCCGCCGTCGCAGCCGCGCTTTGTACCGGTGAGACCCAACTGGTCGCGCAGGTATTCGAGCAGCAGCGTGTGTTCAGCCACCGCGTCTTCGCGACGGCGGCCATTGACATTGAATTTGAGCAGACGCTTTGTCATCTGATTATTCTTTCGGCCGCAGGTCGCGCACACGCACAGCCTTACCTTGCGAGCGCGGAATTTGCCCGGGCTGTTTGATTTCAACATGGGTCGTGATGCCAACCAGCGACTTGACATAATGCGCCACGTCGTGCGCCACCACCGGAAATTTATCGACGTCGACGCCGATTTCAACTTCAACCTCGATCGTGACCTGGTCGAGAACACCCTGGCGCTCCACCACCAATTGGTAATGCGGTGCGATCATCGGGCGACCCACCAGCACGGCCTCAATTTGCGAGGGATAGACGTTGACGCCGCGGATGATTAGCATGTCGTCGCTGCGCCCGGTGATGCGCAGAATGCGCAGGTGCGTGCGACCGCATTCGCACGGCGCGGTGGTAACGCGCGTGATGTCGCGTGTGCGGTAGCGCAGCATCGGCAACGCTTCCTTGGTCAGTGTGGTGATCACCAACTCACCGGCATCACCCTCTTTCACAGGCGCTTGTGTTTCGGGGTCGAGCACTTCAAACATAAAGTGATCTTCCCAGCCGTGCAAGCCGGACTTCGCGCTGCATTCGCAGGCCACACCGGGCCCCATGATTTCAGACAAGCCATAGATATCGAGGGCTTGCAGACCCATGCGCTCTTCGATCTGGTCGCGCATCGCCTGGCTCCAGGGCTCGGCACCGAAAACGCCCACTTGCAACGCACTCTGGCGCAAGTCGATGCCCATTGTCTCGGCCACTTCAGCCATCGCCAGCGTATAAGTGGGGGTGGCACACAAAATCCTGGGTTTCAAGTCCATGATCAGCGCAATCTGGCGCTCTGTGCCACCGCCCGAGACTGGAATCACCGTGGCACCCAGGCGCTCGGCACCGTAGTGCGCGCCCAGGCCGCCGGTGAATAGGCCGTAACCGTAAGCGTTGTGCACCATGTCGCCCGGGCGGGCACCGGCGGCTTGCAGCGAGCGCGCCATCAAATCCGCCCAATTGTTGATGTCGGTCCTGGTGTAGCCCACCACGGTGGCTTTGCCGGTTGTGCCCGACGAGGCGTGAATGCGTGCCAGGCTTGGTACGGGACGAGCAAACATACCAAACGGATAGGTGTCGCGCAGGTCAGCCTTAAAAGTAAAAGGCAAGCGGCGCAGGTCGTCCACAGTGCGCACGTCTTCGGGCTTGATGTTGGCAGCGTCCAGGCGCTGCCGGTGCAGTGCGACGTTGTCGTGCGCGTTGCGCACGGCTTTGCGCAGTCGCTCGAACTGCAGCGCTTGCAGTGCCTCACGGTCCATGGTTTCAGTCGCTTGGTCAAAGAAACTGGCTGGATCGAGTTTTGTAATTTTTCTCTTACTAATCATTTTGTCTCCTGATGTGTAAATTATTTAGATATTGATGGAACGGTTCTAACCCCACGCACCGGGACCTGCGTCAGTGCAAAGCCCTGATTGAAACTGGCGCGCGTGACCAGGATAAATTTAAAATAGACACCGGCGAGCGCCGCAGTGGCACCGGCCGCGACTGCCGGAAGGTTTGAAGAAGCGCCTTCTCCTAACCATGCCCCCAGGCCTAGCAAGATCAAAGGTGCCAGCGTACCGACCCACAGCAAACCAAGCCCGGCTCGGTTCAGTGCCGTGCGCGCTTGCGCCGCCAAAGTGGCTTCCACGGCAACGCGGTAAAGCGACCACGTGATAAAACGGGCCATGATCAACAATGCCAGGATCAGAGTGGCCTTGTCGTTGATCTTGAACTGGAGTTGGAACACGTTCAGCAACAGCAACACGCCGCAGCCTTCGCACAAACCAGTGAAAAACATCAGCGGCGCGAGCAAGGTCGGGCGCCAGGCCGGGATGCCGCGTGCTGCGGGCAACATCCGGCTCTGGCAATACAGGAAGGCCAAGGCGGATAGCGTCGGTACCCAGGCCCAGGTGTTCATGCCGAGAAATACCAGCAAGCCGCTAGGGAACAGTAAACCGGCCACAAACGCTTCGCGCGTCATCCACGAGGTGCGCGGATTGAAAAATACGTGCAGCGCGCGCAGCGGTCGGCCAATTTCGAGCCAGACACATAGCAGGCCCAAGCCGATCAGGGCCAGGCCGATAAAGACCAGCCAGTTCAATGCCAAGGGTTGAGAGCCAGCCAGCGGTGCAGCCAGAAAGGCGCTGCTGATCAGCAAACCAGCACCCGTGCCACCGGCCATGAAGTTGCCCGCGGCGCGCCAGTCCCAATTGGTCTGCAGCCAGGGATTCGGTCCAAAAACAGAGTGCTTGCTCACGTGCTCACCTTATCCCAAAGATAATAAAATCCCGGCCCTGTGCCAAGCTCTTCGTGCATGCGAAAGCTTTGATTCTCCGCGAGCAATTTCGAGACGTTGCTGCTCGGGTTGTCGAGGTCGCCAAAAGCCAGCGCTTCGGCAATGCAAGAATTGACACAGGCTGGCGTCGCGGCGGGATCGACACCGGGCTTGAGCCCGGCAGCCAAGCCGGCATCAATGCGATCGACACAAAAAGTACATTTGGTTGCAACGGCCAGTCGCTCGGGGTGGGCGTTTTGCTTTTCACTCGCGGTGGCCGTACCGTAGGCAAAAGTCGCCACTTGGGTTTTGTAGCGCGCCTGGTAGGGGCAGGCCACCATGCAATAAGCGCAACCAATGCAAAGGTCGTAGTCAATAGTGACAATGCCGTCGGGCCGCTGTTTGGTCGCCAGCGTGGGGCAGACGAACATGCATGGCGGCTCGGCGCAGTGCTGGCAGCCGACTGGAACGAAAACGCGTTTGACTTCGGGGTACTCGCCAAACTCCATATCCAGCACGCGGCGCCACTGCACTTCGGGCGGCGTAGCGTTCGTCAGCTTGCAAGATGCGGTGCAGGTTTGGCAGCCGACGCAGCGGCGCAAATCAGCGGTCATTGCCCAGCGAGTCATGCGGCCTCCTTTTGCGCAGGCAAAATTTTGACGCGAACAATGTCGGCACCGGAGCCGGTGGCATCCGTGAGCGCCATTGACATCGTCGCCAGAGAATTGAGGCTTGGCATGCCGAAGTCTTTCGCCAGTGGCGTTTCCCAATGCGCAAATTGACCGATGAGCAGCAGCGTGTCGGGGCGGATGCCCTGGCGCACCACTGCAATGCCACGCACGCTGCGCTTGGGCGTAGAAATTTCGATCGCATCGCCGTCGGCAATGCCAAGTTGTTGCGCGGCACCGGTGTTGATCACCACGCCGCGGTGGCCGGTGACGTTGTCGGCTACTTCGTGCATCATCTGGATGCCCGCATTGGCACCCCAGGCGTACTGCATGCTGCGCGCTGTGAGCAGCCAAAACGGGTAGTCCGCGCTGCGGCCCCCAGTCTCGCCGATGATGGCTTCCCACAGTGCCGGGAAGTTCTTCCACTTTGGCAACGCCTGGTATTCCTTGAGTTGCTCGTCCCACCAGTGCATATCGTGTTCGTGCAGGCGGTGCCCCAACTCGGTGCCCACGCGAAGCAGCCGCTCCTGGTACGGCAGTTCGTAACGCAGGCCATGTTTGACCATGGTTGGGTCCAGATACCACAGCGCGCGTGAATAAGGCTGCATCGCCAATCCGTTCTCTTTCCACCAGTCAAGGCCATGCGCCTCAGCGCCGTCGCTCACCTCCGAACTGGCGGCGCGGCACACCGCGTCCCAGATTTGCTCACAACTGTGGCGCTGGTCGGTGGCAAGAGAAAAATCACCGTGTGCGCCTTTGAGGGGCACGCCGCCAGCCCCCTTGTTGATGGCCGCGATGTATTTGTCGGTGAGTCCGGTGCGCGCGGCGAGTTCGCTGGCGATGTCTGTCATGTCGCGCACTTCGCCCGCGCTTTTCACAGCGGGCTGGCGCAGCGCAAAACCGCTGTGCTCCCAATACTGCTCCTGGTACTTGGTAGGGGCGACGCGCATCAATTGCAGGCTTTCCAGGTCGGTTGCGTCGGGCAGCAGGATATCGGCGAAATGGTTGGTTTCGTCGCGCGTGTAGGCAAACGCCACAACAAACGGAAAGCGCGCCATTTTTTCACCCAGTTCGGCTGTGTCCCAGTAGGAGATGGCCGGATTGGTGCGGTACAAAAACCAGACGTCGGGCAGCGTGACGCGCGGCAGACCCTTGGGTGTTTCATCGAGGAACAGCCATGAGAAGTGTGTGGGGCCCAGCGCCTGGCTCCAGGGCCCATCGGCCGCCAGTGGGACCATGGAACGGTAAGCGTTGCGGATATTCGGATTCGGTGACCAACTTGCTTTGTCGGTTGGATTGAGTGGGAAATCCATGAAGCCATCCGGCCCGGGCTTTACGCTTTCGTGGCGCTGCGACATCGGACGCGTCAGCCGCACCGTCGTGCCAATGGTTCCACCCGGAACTTCCAGCCCACCGACCAGCGTGGCCAGCAGCGTGCGTGCCCAGCAGCACTCAAAACCGCCCCAGCCGCTGTTGACGGTTTTGCCCAGCGTGACGGCGACCGGTCGGTAGGGCAGGGTGATGCCGTCTATCTCGATGGTCTGGCCGACGCAGGCGTGCTCAGAGAATTCATTGGCAATCTTGCGAATCTTTTGCGCGGGAACGTCGCAGATCTGTTGCGCCCATTCCGGTGAGTAGGGCTGCATGTGATCCAGCAACTTTGTGAAAGCGGTCCTGCCCTTGAGCAAACCATCGGCCAGCACTTCGTCATCGGGGCCGATTTCGATCGCGTCGACTTCAAAACTGCCTTCGATCACTTCCTGCAAAGGGGCGCTGTCGTGCACGCGGGCGCTGGCGCTCAGGCTGTCCCAGACCAGCGGCTTACGGCTGGCGCGGTCGCGCAGGTAGTAGCCGTGTGGCCCAACGAGGTAGGGCGAGGCAGTGCGTGCGGCCAGAAACGCGACATCCAGGCCTTTGCGCGGTAGTTCATGCAGCAGCACGTGGATCAACGCATACAGAAATGCCGCGTCGGTTTTCGGCTTGATCGGCACCCACTGCGCCGAGCAGGCCCCAGTGACCGAAAGATGCGGCTCAACTTGCACGCGTTGCAGCCCGCGGACACGCGCCGCAGCATGGCGCCAGACCCCGACCACACCGCCCGAGGCCTCGATATTGGAGCCGCACGAAATCAGGTAATTACACAGCGGCGTGTCGGCCGTGACGATAAATGCCCGGTGCCAGAACTCGCCATACAAATGTTCGGAGTGATAGCACTTGACACCCTGGCCCGAACCAAATCCCATATCGACCGCACCCCAGGCTGCCAGAAAGGCCGGCAAGGTACCCATGTAGTACTGCGGTGTGCCCGCACCACCAAAACTGGCAGCCACGCGCGGGTAGCCCGAAGTGTCAAGCAATCCCTCGGCACGAACCTTGTTGAGCTTGTTGCTGATCAGATTAAATGCTTCTTCCCAGGTGATGGGGACAAACTTTGGGTCTTGGTCACGGCCCTTCCTCGGGTTACTGCGCTTCATGGGTGTTAGCACCCGGTGCGGGTTATATGTTTTTTGCACCAGGCCATAAGCCTTGACGCAAACCTTGCCACCGCCCGGGTGGACGTTAGCGGCGCAAAAGTTAGGCTCGATCTCAGTCGCAACACCCTGCTCAACTTTGACCGTGAGCAAGTCAGGCCCAGCGACACATTGGTAGCAGTAGGTGGGGACTTTTCGCACGTCACTTGATGTCTGAATCATGATGATCTCAGGTTGATGCAGTTTCTCGATCCAACATTCATGTCTTGCAAACTGCATTCGAGTGGGACAAAATGCTATTTTCCGTATTCTGGCACTAGAATGCAAGAATTAGTTGAGGCACATCAAAAATGAGCAAAGTTGTTACGCATGACGCACCACAAAAATGGCCAAAAAGCAGGTTATCGGGCGCGCCACTAACCGAAGCGACAAAGCCGCCACTTGCTGCCCTGAAGATTCGACCCGTGCGCCACACTGATCTTGATGCCGTGATCGGAATTGATACCATGGTGACTGGCATAGAAAAGCGCCCGTACTGGAATTCACTCTATCGCCGTTATGCTGATGCCGTGGCAACTGGCCAGCATTTCCTGGTCGCAGTTAGCGACGAAGAAACCATCGGTTTTGTGATTGGCGAGGTGCGTGATTGGGAGTTTGGTTCGCCGCCCTGTGGCTGGGTCTTTGCCATCGATGTTCATCCACAGGCAAGGCTGGTTGGCGCGGCGACCCAGTTGCTTAAAGCGATTTGCGCCAATTTCCGCAAAGCCGGTGTCAGCAAAGTGCGCACCATGCTGGCACGCGACAACACGCTGATCCTGTCCTTCTTCCGTAGCCAGGGCATGATGATTGGCCCATTCATTCCCCTTGAACTCGATCTTGATTCCTGATTTTGGTGACCACACAGGTGCATCTTTCATGAAACTACAACAGAACACACGGCTGGCGCTCTACAGCCTGCTTGAATTTGCCGCCGACCCAGGGCGCCAGATTTCGGCGGCTGAAATCGCCGAAAAATATGCTGTGTCGTCGCACCATCTGGCAAAAGTGTTGGCAGAGTTGTCGCGCGTCGGAATGGTGCAATCGGTTCGCGGCGTCGGCGGGGGTTATCGCTTTGTTGGCAATGCGCGGCGACTCACCCTGATGGATGTCATCTCGCGATTTGAAGATGTGCTGCCGCCGGAGCACGTGATCAGCCAGCAAACTCCGGTGGGTCGGGCACTGGCATCGATCTTGTCGGAAATTGACGATATTGCCAAGGCGTCGATGAGTTCCATCACGCTGGAAACCATGCTGCGCATCATCGCGCGTCAGCAAACTGGCCCGACATGAACGGAATGTGTAAATACCTTCAGAGCCCAAGATAAGCCTGCTTAACTTGTTCATTGCGCAGTAGCGCAGGCCCAGGGCCACTCAACACGATCCGTCCGGTTTCGAGTACGTAACCACGATCGGCGATCGACAGTGCGGCGCGCGCGTTCTGGTCCACCAGACAAATGGTGGTGTGAGCTTCTTTGAGAGCACGAATGGTGGCGAAGATTTCTGCCACCAGGCGCGGTGCCAAGCCCATGGACGGTTCATCGAGCAGCAGTAGTTGCGGCTTGGCCATTAGGGCTCGGCCCATCGCCAGCATTTGCTGTTGACCGCCCGAGAGAGTGCCGGCCGATTGCAAGCGCTTTTCTTTGAGCACCGGAAACATCGCATAAACGCGCTCAAGCTCTTCGTCGCTTTCGCTGCGCTTGCGCGTATAGGCTCCCAAGTGCAGGTTGTCCTCTATGGACAAGGGTGCGAACACTTGGCGCCCCTCCGGGACTTGAACAATACCAAGTTTGACGCGCAGATCGGCGCGCAGTGTCGTAATATCTTGCTGCTTGAAACGAACACTCCCCGCCGACGCCGTTTGCACACCCGAGAGGACCCTCAGCAGGGTGGACTTGCCGGCCCCATTGGCACCAACCAAAGCCACGAGTTCCCCCTGACGAACCTCGAAATCAAGTCCCTTGAGCGCTTGGATGCGACCGTAGTGGCTGGTCAGCGCGCGCACTTCTAGCATGTCGTGAGTTCCTCGGCACCGAGATAGGCTTCGATCACGCGCGGGTCATTCCGCACTTCCTGCGCTGAGCCCTCGCATAGCATTCGGCCATAGTCAAGCACGACGATGTGGTCCGACACATCCATCACCAACTGCATATCATGTTCCACCAGGATTACGGTGATGTCAGCTGTCGCAAGTTGGGTAATCAGCTTGTTGATCTCCTGGGTTTCAGTTGCGTTGAGTCCCGCAGCGGGCTCGTCGAGCAGCAGAATTTTTGGTTTGGCTGCCAATGCGCGCGCGATTTCCAGGCGTTTCAAGGCGCCGTATGGCATGGCATCGGACTCGGCTTCAAGATAGGTACCTAGTCCAACAAACTGCATCAGCTCAGCCGCCTCGGCGCGGCTGGCACGCTCGCCTGCCGCCAAACCAGGCAGGCGCAACATTGCTGCCATCCAGCCCGTCCACTCACGCAGGTGACGCCCCACCATCACGTTTTCAATCGCGCTCATGTTAAAGAATATCTGCAAATTCTGGAATGTGCGGGCGAGCCCGTGCGCTGCCAGAATGTGCGGTGCCAGCCCGGTGACGTCTCGGCCGTCCAACTCAACCGTGCCACCCGAGGGCGCATAGACGCCGGTCAGCATATTGAGTAGCGTGGTTTTGCCCGCGCCGTTGGGGCCAATGATGGAATGCACCTTGCCTCGAGCAAGGTCAAAGGACACGCCATCGACCGCGTTGAAGCCACCAAAAGTCATGGTCAAGTTGGTGACGCGCAGTTGTGCTTGGATCACTTACGCATCCTTGCCAGCAGCAGCATCAGACTTGGTAGAAAACCGCGTGGAAAAAAGATCATGGTGAGCATCATGACGGCACCGAAGACGACCATTTCATAGTCCTTGAGAACAGTCAGCAATTGTGGCAGCAGCGTCAACGCCGCAGCCCCAATCACGGCACCAAAAGTGGACGACATGCCACCGAAAACCACCATGGCGACCAGTTCAATCGAGTGAAAGAAACTCGCTTTACCAGGGGTAATGAACCCAGAATAGTGGGCCATCAGGCTGCCGGCAAAGGAGGCAAACACAGCCGACAGGACAAATATGCCAACTTTGGCCCGGGTTGCATCAATGCCGCAGACGCGGGCACCGACCTCGGAGCCGTTAAGGGCGCGCAATGCGCGCCCAATCGGAGATTCAATCAGGTTGAGCGCCAGCGCCACAACCGCTACCAGCGCGAACGCCATCAGCCAGTACCACAGACGCTCACCCGCGAGCGGCAGGCCAAACAGGGAAAGGGGTGGCACGCTCATACCGTCAGGACCGCCGGTAAACCGGTCTTCGGTTCCGATGATGATGGAAATGATTACACCCATGCCAAGTGTAGCCATCGCCAGGTAATTGCCCTTGAGACGAAGAATCGGCCGCCCGACCAGCAAGGCGAGCAGCCCGACGCCGAAGTTGGTCAGCAGCAAGGCCAGCATGGGCGGCAGCCCGTAGTGTGAGGACAACATGGCAGTGCCATAGGCACCGATGCCAAAAAAACCGGCGTGGCCCAGGCTGATCTGACCGGCGTAGCCAATCAGCAGATTGAGGCCGACGCAGACGATGGCGTTGAGTGCGATTTGAATCGCGACTTCATACCAATAATTATTAACCAACACCAGCGGCAAGGCCAGCACCAGGGCCAAAAGAAAAGCCAGCCCTCCGCGTCGCGGTGTCATCCAGTTCATAACTAAACCCGGTCCAGCGCGTGCTTGCCAAACAAGCCACTGGGCATGAAGAAGAGCACCGCCAGAATGATAACGAACGCAATGGCGTCCTTGTAAGCCGAACTGATATAGCCCGCACCCATGCTCTCGGCCAGGCCCAGAATCAAACCGCCCAGCACGGCACCCGCACCACTGCCCAAGCCACCCAGAATGGCGGCCGCAAATCCTTTGAGCCCGAGCATGACGCCCACATCCCAAGAGGTCAGCGTAATAGGGGCGATCAGTATGCCAGCGATCGCACCCAGCGCAGCGGACAATCCAAACGACAAAAACAACATGAAGCGCACGTTGATGCCACAAAGCTGGGCCGCAGTAGGGTTGTGAGAGGTCGCCAGAATCGCCTTGCCGATCAAGGTGCTGCCAAAGAATCTACCGAGCAGGAACATCGTCAGCAAACTGATGCCGATAACCCACAGGCTTTGCGGCAAAATGGTCGCACCACCAATTTGAATTGGTGATTCACCCGAGAATGAGGGAATGTTATGGAGCTTTTTGTCCCAGATCAGCGTCGCCAGGCCGCGCAACAAGATCGACGCCCCAATGGTAATGATGATCAGCGTCACCGGAGACGCGCCGCGTGCGGGCTCAATGGCAAACCGCTCCAGCGCCATGCCCACTGCAGCGGCAGCTAACACCGCCAGCGCCAGTGCCAGCAGCAAGGGCAGACCCAATTGAATCAATGAGACACTGACCATGCCGCCAACCATGACAAATTCGCCTTGAGCAAAATTGATGACATGGCTGGCGTTATAGATAATGGCGAAGCCCAAGGCGACCAGCGCGTAAATCGCGCCGATCGTCAAACCCGTAAGCAGGAACTGGGTGAACTGGGCAGTCATCTTGTTTAATTGGTCAACACAAAATCTAGTTGACCAGTGTCCACGCCCCCTTCTTGACTTCAAGCATACGAAACGCGCTCAGGTTGAGACCCATGTGGTCGGTAGCCGACATATTGACGACGCCAGCGGTGCCTACATAGCCCTTGGTGGCTTCCAGGGCGTCACGCACTTTGGCCTTGTCGGTTGATCCGACATGCCGCATTGCCTCGACTGCCATCATAAGTCCGTCATAGGCATGGCCCCCGAAAGTGGAGACTTCCTGCTTGTACTTGGTCTCAAACGCATGTTTGTAGCCGACCACCACCTTCTTCTGCGGATCGCTGTCGGGCAATTGCTCGGCAATCAACAGCGCGGCAGCTGGCAATCGAACCCCTTCGGAGGCGTCACCTGAGAGTTTGATGAATTCCTTCGAAGCAACACCGTGGGATTGGTAGAAAGGTAAATTCAGTGCCAACTGTTTGAAGTTCTTGGTGACGATCGTGGGGCCTTGACCAAAACCTGGGTTGAGCACGGCTTGCACGCCTGCAGTGTTCTTGATCTTCGTGAGTTGCACCGTCATGTCGGTGTCCCCGGCACCGTAAACCTCGTCGGCCACAACCTGTATTTTGTAGTTGGGGGCCACTTTCAGACATTCGGCACGCATTGATTTGTCAAAACCTCCGGTGCCCGATATCAGGGCCAATTTGCTGAGATTGCGACTGTTCAGGTCGGTAAACACTTTTTCGCAGGCCATGCGATCAGTGTGTGGTGTCTTGAAAACCCATTTCTTGACCGGCTCAATGATGACCACGGCACCGGCCAGCGAGATGAACGGCATTTGTGCCGCCTCGACCAGCGACACCGCAGCCATGGTGGCCCCGGTGGTGGATCCGCCCACAATGATGTCAACCTTGTCCTGCTCAATCAGCCGTTTGGCAAAGGTGCGCGCTTTTTCGGCGTCGCCACTGTCGTCATACGAGACCAACTGCAGCTTGCGTCCGAGCACGCCTCCTTCAGCGTTGATCTTTTCAACATAAAGTTCCAGCGTTTTTTGTTCTGGATCACCGAGGAATGCGGCTGGACCGCTGACCGAGAGAAAGGCACCGATCTTGATCGTGTCTTGCGCCAGCGCGGGCGCTGCAGAGGCTGAGAGGACGGCCGAGAGGATGAGCAGCTTCTTGAAGGAAGCGGGTAGCGGTTTGCTTGTCATGACATTGTCTCCTGTTAAAAAATAATAGTCGCATGAAGATCCGCGACTGCCGGGTTTGGCCTGCTGCTGCAAGCTCTTTTGAGTGAAACTTATTTTCCCTTTAACAGTATGCGGGCAAGCTGCTCTTGGCATGGCTCGCCGTGACGCGCTCCTGCAGCGTCGCCCACCCCTCGTCGATTTCTGCTTGCAGTTGGTCGATGTCGGCACCCTTCAGGTTCCGATAGCGACGCTGTAGCGCCAGATACTCGGCCACCGGTCGAGTCTTGCTGGTGTGGTTGAGCGTGTAGCGATGACCGTCCTCCACTTCATAGAGTGGGAAGGCACCGGACTCAACTGCGTAACGGGCGGTCTGCAAACCGGCATCGTCGGCCACACCCCAGCCATCCATGCACGGAATCAGGAGTGTGATAATGCGCGTGCCGCGCATCCCTTTGGCTTTCTCGACCTTACGCAGCAGGTCGGGCAAGTGTCCGGCACTGGCGGTGGCAACATAGGGAACCCGATGCGCGGCCATGATCTCGGTCAGATTTTTTTTGCGCGAGGTTTTTCCCGTCGGCGTTGAGCCGGTGCGCGCAAAGTGGGGTGTGGAGGATGATTTTTGCGCTCCAGTGTTCATGTAACCCTCGTTGTCCAGGCAGATGTAGAGAAAGTCTTCATTGCGCTCCGCGGCCGAAGACAGGCACTGAAAACCAATGTCATAGGTTCCACCGTCACCGGCTAATACGAGCACCTGGGTGTCATGTTTACCCTTCGCGTCAAGGGCGCGGCGCAAGCCGGTGGCGGCCGCTGCACTGGACTCAAGCGTCGGCTGATAGACCGGAATGCGCAAGGAACTGAAAGGTTGCGGCCCGGCAATGATCGCCATGCACGACGGCGGAATCACCGCCATCGTATTGAGCCCCATGACAGTCAGCACATGGCGCACCGACAATGCGTCGATGCAACCCGGACAGGCGGCGTGACCCGAGCACAGCATCGGGTCCTGGTTCGCGGAGGTGATTGGGATCATGCTGGTTATCTTACCCACTGGGACTGGCCCAGCGCTTCGTTGTGGCTGGCCTGGTTGACAAATTCGACTATTTTTGCGGGCGAGACATTGACTCCGCCGACCCCCGCCAGCAAGCCGTGTATTCGCGGCTTGCTGGCGCTGCCGTAAAGTGCTGCGCGCAGTTCCTGGTGCAATACGCCGCCGTGACCCGGCGAGTAGTTACGATCCAGCACAATGACCTCTTCGACGCCACTCAATGCCTCAATCAAAGCCCGCGTCGGCAAGGGCCGGAACAGGCGTACTTTGACCAGACCGACGGCCTGTCCGGCGTCGCGCAGTATGTCAACCGCATCGCGTGCGGTGCCACACATACTGCCCATCGTGACAATGACGGTACTTGCGCCATCGCAGCGGTAACGTTCGATCACACCATAGCTGCGGCTGGTGAGTTTCGCCCACTCAAAATCGGCCTGTGCCGTGAGTTGGGGCACTCGCTCCATGGCTTCGCCCAAATCCCGGCGGTGGCGAAAGAACATCTCTTGCGTCACGACATTGCCCCAGGATTCCACGTTGTCGGTGTCGAGCTTGTGCGGCGGATCGAACGCCGGCAAATAAGCGTCGACCATTTCCTGACTCGGAATAAGCACCGGCTCCATCGCGTGAGAGACATAGAAGGCGTCAAGGTTGACCATGGCCGGCACCAAAACCTGCTCGGCCACGCGAAACGCCTGAATCACGCTGTCAAGCGCTTCCTGTGCACTTTCGACGTAGTACTGAATCCAGCCGGTGTCGCGTTGCGACAGACTGTCTGTCTGGTCCGGCCAGAATGCCCAGGGCGAGGCTACGGTGCGGTTGACATTGGCGATCACGATCGGCGCGCGCGCGCCGCTGGCGTAGTGCAGCAGCTCGTGCATCAGCAAGATGCCTTGCGAGGCAGTGGCGGTAAAGACCCGCGTGCCCACCAGCGAGGCCGGAATGCAGGCCGACATGACCGAGTGTTCCGACTCGGGCGTAATAATTTCGGCATCAAAGTTGCCCTCGGCCTGGAATTGGGTCAATTGTTCCAGGATCGGTGTTTGCGGCGTGATCGGATACACCGGAACAACCTTGGGCCGCGCCAGCCGTGCGCCCCATGCAACAGCCTGGTTGCCGGTCAGCAACACCGCCTTGTTGGAAGCGCTCATCGCAATTCCTCCTGCATCTTCATGGAGCCAGTCGGGCACTCCCTGACACACGCGCCGCAGCCTTTGCAATAATCGGTCAGCACAATATAGCCATCGCCCACGCGTTTGACCGCCATGTCGGGGCAATACACCACGCAGTTATCGCAATTGATGCAAGTGCCGCACGAGAAGCAGCGCTCGCTCTCAAGCATTACCTGCTCGAGTGCCAGGCCCAGTTGAACTTCGGTGTCGCGCTGCAGGCGTTCCTGGGCACCCAGCAGTTCAGTGCGTTCGCGCTCGCGCTTGGGATGATAGTAGGTGCTGATGGCAGACAGCGGCACCAGCGGCTCGTTCTCATAGTGGGCGACCGGTGCACTGATTTCCCCGCCTGCGCGCTGGCGCAACTCGCGCGCGATGGCGTGCGCGGCTCGTTGCCCCATGCCGATCGCCTCGGTGACAAAACGTGCCATGCTGGTCATGTCGCCGCCAGCATAGATTCCGGCGTTGCCGGTGGCCATCTGGTCATCGGTTTGCAGCAAACCACCCGCCGCAGCGAAGCCTGCGCCCAGTACAGAGAGTTCCGGGTCCTGTCCGATCGAGGTGATGACTGCGTCGGCATTCAGGTTGAAACTGCTGCCCTTGACGGCCGTGACGGTGAACTGCCCGCGTCGCGTGCCGGGGACGAAAGCCACGCGTGTGCAGTTCAGGGTCAAGCCCCTGGCACCGTCATCCACGGCGCTTTCCAGACGGGCACCATCGACCAGGGTAATGCCTTCGTCGATCGCTTCCAGCACTTCTTCTGCTTGAGCTGGCATCTGGGCGCGCTGCTCCAGCGCCAACAGTGTCACGTCATGGCCGAGTCGGCGCGCGCTGCGTGCCGCATCGAGCGCCGCGCTACCGCCGCCGATGACCAGTAACCGATGCCCCAGGCGCCGCGGGACACCCGCGTTGGCAGCGGCCAGATAGTTGGCGCCGTCGCAGACCCACGGCTGGCTGTAATCGAGTGTTGGCAGACGCCTGTTGCGGGATGCTCCCAACGCCAGATAGACGGCGTCATACTGCTCGCGCAAGCGCTGGAAATCGTCTGTGCTATTGATGCGATGATTGCAATGCACCGTGACCCCCATGGCCACAATGCGGGCAATTTCGCCGCTTAGCACCTCGCGTGACAGCCGGTAAGCGGGGATGCCATAGCGCATCAGGCCGCCCAGTTCGGCTTGCGCCTCAAACAGGGTCACGGCATAACCCAGGCTGCGCAGATGATATGCCGCAGACAGGCCCGAGGGACCGCCGCCAAGGATCGCAACCTGTCCGGTCTGCGCGCTGGTAGCGTCCTCAAAGGCCCAGCCCTGTCGCAAAGCCTGGTCCCCCACAAAGCGTTCGAGCTGACAGATCGACAAGGCCTCGTCAAAGCCCGCGCGATTGCAGGCGGTCTCGCATGGGTGGTGGCAAATCCGCCCGGCAATGGACGGGAACGGGTTGTGGCGTGCCAGCACGCGCCAGGAAGCCTGGAAGTCGCGTTCGCGCGCCAGTCCGATCCACTCCGCGATGTCTCCATTGACTGGGCACGCACCGTGGCACGGTGCCGGTGCCTTGATGTGCCTAGCTAGCGCTGCGCGCCAGGTGCCGGTCTTGAGGGAGTCGGTGCTGCCAGTTGTCCAGATGCTCGGAATGAGCGCTGCAACGGGCTTGGAAGCGGTGGCATCTTGGGGGGCGCTCATGCCGCTGTCCCTAAAAGTTGCTGGTCAGCCCAGCGGTAGCCTTCGGCGCAGGCTGCCACGTTTTCATCGGGTTGCCGGGGAGACTCGTCGGTTAAGGTTTTTGACAACGTGGTCAACGTGGGTGCCTGAATCACTCGGGCCAGGGCACCGAGCAGGGCCGAGTTGACAATTCGACCCAGCCCCTGCTGGCGCGAGATCGTCAATGCATCAATCGGGATCACCCGCATGCCAGGCAAGACCTTTGCGAATTCGGCCGCGCTGTGGGCGGAGTTGACCACAATCAGGGTGCTGGCGTCGGCGGCGGCCAGCAGACGGCCTTCGAGCAAGCTGGCGTCGAAGCACAAAATCGCGTCGGCACGCTCGATGTCGCAGCGCACGCGCACTTGCCGCTCATCGGCGCGAATGTAGGAATTGACCGGCGTGCCTCGGCGCGCGCCGCCATAGGTGGCAAAACATTGAACATACAGTCCTTGCGCATGGAAAGCGCCTGCCAGCAGGTTGCCCGCGGTCTGGGCACCCTGGCCACCGCGGCCCTGAATGATGATCTCAAGCACCTTGTTGTCTCTTTCTGGAGGTCCGTCAGGTGTCAAGCGCCTATCAGACTTCCGATTGTTGTGCCCCAAGTAGGGGTTTGAATGGGGGTGAATTTAGGCGTTTCGAAGTCTGTTGTCTAATTGATTATTGAAATTTGCTACATTCACCAAACCAATATTGCTGATCAAACGAACTATGAATTTCAGACAACTTGATCTCAATTTGCTTCGCGTTCTGTGTGCTATCTATCGCCTGGGCTCTGTGACGGCCGCAGCGCGGCAGCTTGCGCTGTCGCAACCCGCCACCAGCAATGCGCTTGCGCGCTTGCGTGCATTCTTTGATGATGAACTGTTCGTGCGCTCCGCCCGCGGTCTAAACCCGACGCGCAAGGCGGCGCGCATCGTGCCCGGCGTGATCGCCCACCTCCATAGTCTGGAGGGCACCGTGATGAGCAACGAGGGCTTTGAAGCCGCCAGCAGCACACTTCATTGGCGTTTGTCCATGTCTGATCTGGGCGAGATGATGTTTTTGCCGCTGTTGGCACAAGCCTTCCGGGTTGAATCGCCGCACGGCCAACTCTCCAATGTGTCGGTGGCGGCCTTACAGGTGAGTGCCGCGCTCGACGCTCACGATATTGATTTGGCGATCGGGATATTGAGCCCTGGTCACCATTCGATTGCCAGTGAACTGCTGTTTCAGGAGCGTTTTGTCGCCATCACCGCGAGCCATTGGCACAGCGCCAGAGTTCGCAAGGATAGCGGCACCAGCTTGAGCGCCCACGAGCTGGCCACTGTTTCACTTGCGGTAGCGTCACCGGCAGCGACCTTTCATGGCAGCGTCGACTTGATGTTGAACAGGCTCAAATTGAGTGACCGGATTGTGCTGCGGGCCCGTCACTATGCTGCCTTGCCGGAGTTGGTCATGCGCAGTGACCTGGTCGCAATTGTGCCGTTGATGTATGCCAATTCACTGGTACCACGCTATGCCGTGCGGACTTGGGAATTGCCTGATCATGGCCCGAGCTATGACGTGAGCATGCTCTGGCATCAAAGCGCCAGCGCCGATCTGGCGCACACTTGGTTGCGCGCCGTGGTGCGGCGGTTATTCCAACGTGTGGGACCCTGATCCCTTGGTCGGATCAATCAGGGCGCGCATCAGGTTAGCATCAGACACCCAGACACAATGAAGAGGTGGTTTGATGCAAAGTCTTGATCTCAGCGTCTTGCGTGACGCCCTGCAGTGGCAGGGTGCGGGCCACGCGGTGACATTGTTTACCGTGGTGCAAACCTGGGGCAGCGCGCCGCGTCCAGCCGGAGCCTTGCTGGCCGTGCGTGACGATGGCATGCTCAGCGGCTCGGTCTCGGGCGGCTGTGTAGAAGATGATTTAATTGAACGCATCAAAGGAGCCAACGATGATGGGACGGCAGCAAAACTGCCGACGTTGCTCGTCTACGGCGTCAGCCAGGAAGAAGCCAGTCGTTTTGGCCTGCCCTGCGGCGGTACGCTACGTCTGCTGCAAGAGCCCTTGCTCGATGTCTCATGGGTGGCGTTAGTTCTGGCGCGCACGGCGGCGCATGAGTTGGTCGAGCGCATTGTCACTTTGAACACAGGTGCGGTGCAGCTTTCCAGTGCACGACCCGGGCAAATCCTGCAGTTTGATGGCACCACGCTGCGCACCGTTTTTGGACCTCAATGGCGTCTGTTGCTGATTGGTGCTGGCCAATTGTCGCAAGCCGTGGCGAAAATTGCCCTCATGCTTGATTTTGAAGTTTTTGTTTGCGACCCGCGTGATGAATACGCGGCCACACTGGTCACTGGATTGGCTGGAGTGCAGCGCATGGAGGCCATGCCCGATGACGCTGTGCGTGCACTGGTGCCTGACGCGCGTACCGGCATTGTGGCGCTCACGCATGATCCAAAACTTGACGACATGGCCTTGATTGAAGCGTTGCAATCAAGTGCCTTTTATGTCGGTGCATTGGGGTCACGACGCAATCAGTCCGCGCGCAAGCAGCGACTGGCCGAGTACTTTGATTTGAGCGCAGAACAACTGGCGCGGCTACATGGACCGGTGGGACTGACGTTGGGTGCCAAAACGCCGGCTGAAATTGCCGTGAGCATCGTCGCCGAGCTGGTGCAGATGAAAAATGCGCTTGCCCCGCTGGCAGCCACCACGGTGGGTTGCGCACAGCCTTGAGTTTGCCAATCGTCATTGTTCTGGCCAGCGGGGAGGGCGAACGTTTTGCCGCCTCCGGCGGCTCGACCGCCAAACTCCAGGCACGTCTGGCTGACAAAACGGTGCTGCAACACACGCTCGATGCGGTGCAAGCCAGTGGCTTGCCGTGGTACCTGGAACAGAGTGGTCAGAGTGGTATGGGCGACTCGATTGCAGCCGCTGTGCGCGCCACCTGGCAGACCGGGGCAGAGGCCAGCGGCTGGCTGATTCTGCCGGCTGATTTGCCTTTGATTCAAAGTGCCTCAATCATTGCGGTGGCGGCCGCATTGCCCGGGAATGACGTGGTGCAGCCGGTTTACTGCGGTCAGCGCGGTCATCCGGTCGGGTTTGCCTGCACCTGTGGGCACGCGCTATCTAATTTGAAAGGCAATCAAGGGGCCGCGTCAGTGGTTGCATGCCACGCCGCTCTGCGCTTGATACTCGGTGATGTGGGTTGCGTGACCGACATTGACACGCTGGATGATTTGCACGCCGCCGAGCGGCTTATTGCTCAACGGCTTGCCATTTCGAGTGAAGGCAACTTAACGCCCTAGATCTGAGCGCCACGCTCGATTAGTTCGATTTTGTAGCCGTCCGGGTCGGTCACGAAGGCGATCACCGTGCTGCCGCCTTTGACTGGCCCGGGCTCGCGCGTCACGTTGCCGCCTGCTGTTCTGATCTTTTTGCAGGCGTCGTAAACATCCGAAACACCAAGCGCAATGTGACCAAAGGCCGTACCCATTTCATAGCACTCAACTCCCCAGTTGTAGGTGAGTTCGAGCTCGGCCTGTTCCGGGTTACTGGCAAAGCCCAGGAAGGCCAGCGAGTACTTGTAATCCGGGTTCTCGGATCGGCGCAGCAGGCGCATCCCCAGCACCTGAGTGTAAAAGTCAATCGAGCGTTGCAGGTCGCCAACGCGCAACATGGTGTGTAGGAATCTCATATTCTTGATTGTGACGGAAGTTCAAATACGAGACAGGTGGTGGTGGCGTGGGCGTACAACGTGCCGTCCGGGCCTGCCAGGCGGGCTTCGGCGGTGGCCAATTGCCGCCCGCAGTGAAGCACTTGGGCTTCGGCACGCACGCGTGTCACCTTGGGAGTTAGTGCACGCACGATATTCACGCTCAATTCTGCCGTGGTGTAGCCTTGACCCGGCTTCATTCGTGTATGCACGGCACAGCCAAGCGCTGAATCAAGCAGGGTGGCAAACCAGCCGCCATGCACGCTGCCCATCGGGTTCAAATGAGCCCCGCCCGGTGTACCCTGGAATACGGCGTGACCCACGCCGACTTCCACAATAATGAAGTCCAGCGTTTGAGCAATCGGTGGGTAGGGGAACTCACCGTTGAGCATCGCCTGCATGATTGCCAGCCCGCTTTTGCCAGCAATCTGATCGGGCCGTGCCACGCCCGGGCCGACTCCGGCGTCCAACACGGCGCGGATGGCTTTTTCTTGAGCCAGCCAGGCTTCGAGGTGTTTAATTGTCGTCATGCTTTTTGCGGTTTGTGAGCCAAGTTGTCTTGGCCAATAATTATGATGCGCGTGAGGGGATGCATGCTTCACGCAGGCGACACTGGTTGTCGCGCAGCACAAAAAAAGGGCCGGTCTTGCGACCAGCCCTTAAGGAGTCCCTGAACCGGTAGGTTACGAAAGGACCCGAGGAGACAACCAATAGAAACGATGCGTTTCCCAACAATCTTGATCTGTGGAGTATCTCAGGGTTTCCCCCTATTTGGTAGAGAACCTGCTCCAGAATCGCGATTTATTTTATTCTTTACTTTGCTTCACATTTCTTCTGAATTAGCGCTTCTTGCCAGCGGGCTTGGTCGCGTTCACGGCCGTAGCGGAGACGGCATTGAAGTTGGCCTCTGCGACTTGAGTGGCTTGTTGCACCGCTTTTTGCACCGATTCCAGTGCATTGCTGGCAGCGGCGACCGCGCTCTTCATAACGGCCACAGCAGTTTCAGAGCCAGCCGGTGCGTTCTTGGCAGCGTTGTCCACCAGGCCCATGAATTTTTGTTGCGCTTCCGCGGCTTGGCCTTCTAAGGCCTTGCCAAATTCAGCAGCCGAGCCAGTTGCGATGTCATACAGATGCCGACTGTACGCAGCGGTCTTTTCAGCCAGCGGCTGGAACAGGCCCGATTGCAAGGCCAGCAACTCTTGCGCGTCTTTGGCGCTGAGCAGGGCCTTGGCGGTGTCGCCGGTCTCAGCCAGAGCGGCTTTCGAAGCGCTCAGGTTAAGTTCAACGATCTTTTCCACGCCTTCAAAGGCTTTGGAGGTGAGACCCAGCAGGGTTTCAACGTTTGCTTTTTGCGAAGCCATGACTTGTTCGACGGTCAACATATAAATTTCTCCAATATAAACGAGGTAATAAAACACGGTATCTGCGCCGAAAACCGGCCTTCGGCTGGTTCATGTTGCAGTGCAGCATGGATCGAATTATAGGGTTATCCCGATGTCGCGCAAGCCTTTTTTGCTGCGATGCAACATATTAGACCGCAAATTCTAAAAAGCCAGCGCCGCCGCACTGGCAAAATCAGCCCCATGCATGCTTCACTGTCCGACAAACCCCACGCTCAGCCGCGCGCTGCTTACAAACTATTTCGCTCCATCACGACGCGCTGGATGGACAACGATGCCTACGGCCACGTGAATAATGTGGTCTATTACAGTTGGTTTGACACCGCCGTCAACGCCTACTTGATTGAGCAAGGCGTGCTTGACACGGAAAAGAGTGAAACCATTGGCCTGGTAGTCGAGACCCAGTGCAACTACTTCTCACCGCTGGCTTTTCCGCAAGTGGTGGAGGCAGGCATTCGGGTGGCTCGGCTCGGCGTCAGCAGTGTGCGCTACGAAATCGGCCTGTTTGCGCAAGGTGCGGCATTGACAGCGGCCGGGGGTCACTTTGTTCACGTCTATGTTGACAAGCATACACGCCGACCGACGCCCTTACCGACCAATCTAAAAATCGCTCTAGAGGAATTAGTATGAGTTCAGACACGCCCGAGTCGACCGATCTAACCGCTTCCACCGTTGACGCCGTCATCGCCTCCCGCCGCGCAAACCGTGCCTTTACCTCGGGTCCGGTGGCGCGCCAAGCCATTGCAGACATCCTGCATGTGGCAAGCCGGGCGCCGTCGGGCAGCAATACCCAGCCCTGGAAGGTTTATGTTCTGACTGGGGCCAGCCGCTCTGCGCTGGTGCAGAAGGTTTGCGCAGCGCACGACCGCCTGCGCGCCGATCCGGCGCTTGCCAGCGAGTATCTTGAAGAGTATGACTATTACCCGGAAACCTGGTTCAGCCCCTACATTGACCGGCGCCGTGAGAACGGCTGGGGCCTGTATGGCCTGCTTGGTATTGGCAAGGCGGACAAAGACAAAATGCACCAGCAACTGCAGCGCAATTTCAAATTCTTTGACGCGCCAGTGGGCCTGATGTTCACTGTGAACCGGGCGCTCGGGCGGGGCTCCCTATTGGACTACGGCACTTTCCTGCAAAGCGTCATGCTGGCGGCGCGTGGCCGGGGTCTGCACACCTGTCCGCAACAGGCCTGGAACACCTTCAATCGGATTATCCTGCCCCACATCGGTGCCGGCGCAGATGAAATGCTGGTTTGCGGCATGGCGTTGGGTTACGCCGATGAAGCCGCCGCGGTCAACAGCTTTCACACGCCTCGCGTGCCGGTGACAGATTTCACGCACTGGCTTGACTGAGCATTCACTTGGGCGAAGGGTTGCCACTAGGGTTACCACGCTGTTTGACGATCCAGTTCAACCTTAAACTCTGACCATGATCATCACCAGCCTGCTTGACACCGATCTGTACAAGTTCACGATGATGCAAGCGGTGTTGCATCAATTTCCGGGTGCGCAGGTGCAATACAAGTTCAAGTGCCGCAACCCCGGCGTGGACACGGCGACCGGTCCGGGCAGGCGAGCACTGGCACCCTTCGTGAGCCAAATTCGTGACGAGATCCGCACCCTTTGCAGTCTGCATTTTCAGGATGCCGAGTTGACCTATTTGCAGTCGCTGCGCTTTATCAAAAGTGATTTTGTTGACTTTCTCGGCCTGTTCAAACTCAATGAAAAGTACATCAGTGTCAGCGCGTCGCCAACGGGCGAGATTGATATCACCATTCGCGGCCCATGGCTGCACACCATTTTGTTTGAGATCCCCGTGCTGGCCATCGTCAACGAGGTTTATTTTCGCAACACGCAAACACTGCCGGACCTGATGGTGGGACGCCAGCGGCTCGATCTAAAGATTGCCCAGCTCCGGGCCGAGGGCATGAGCGATCTGAAGATTGCCGACTATGGCACGCGGCGACGTTTTTCCGTGGCTTGGCATGAGGAAGTCTTGCGCGTGCTGGTGGCTCGGCTGGGCACAGCACAAAGCCCCGGGCATGCAACTGGCGTGGCGGGCCAGTTGGCGGGCACCAGCAATGTGTTGTTTGCCATGAAACTCGGCCTCACGCCGCTGGGCACCATGGCGCATGAATATTTGCAAGCCTGCCAGGCGCTCGGCCCACGCTTGCGCGACAGCCAGATTTTCGGCTTTGAATCCTGGGCCAAGGAGTACCGCGGCGACCTCGGTATTGCGCTCAGTGATGTCTATGGCATGAGCGCTTTTTTGCGCGATTTTGACCTCTATTTCTGCAAACTTTTTGATGGTGCCCGCCACGACAGTGGTGACCCCTTTTCCTGGGGTGAGCGCATGATCAATCACTACCACCAGCACCGGGTCGATCCGCGCAGCAAAACCCTGATCTTCAGCGACAGTCTGACGGTGCCGCGCATTGTCGAGCTGTACCAGCAATTTCGGGGACGTTGCCAACTGGCGTTTGGCATCGGCACTAATCTGACTAACGACCTTGGCTACGAACCACTGCAAATCGTCCTCAAGATGGTGCGCTGCAACGGCCAGCCGGTTGCCAAACTCAGTGATTCACCGGCCAAGGACATGTGCGAGGACCAAAAATACCTGGCTTATCTGCGTCAGGTTTTTGACATTTCACAGCCTGCATAATCCGGCTCGACAAATTTATCTATTCAAAAAAAATAGTCCGAGGAAACAAGCCATGCTGACCGCCCTTGTCATTGTGTTTGTGCTGGCCTATGCCGCCATTGCGCTGGAGCACCCAATAAAGATCAATAAATCGGCCTCCGCCCTCATTGGCGCGGGTTTGTTATGGTCGATTTATGCCTTGGCCAGTGGCGACAGTCACCAGGTCAGCGAAGCGCTTGGCGCATCCTTGATGGGCACGGCGCAAATTGTGTTTTTCCTGATGGGGGCCATGACCATTGTCGAAGTGGTGGACGCCCACAACGGCTTTGAAGTGATCACCTCGCGCATCAAGACCAACAAGTTGTCCACCCTGATGTGGATGGTGGGCTTTGTCACCTTCTTTCTGAGTGCCATCCTGGACAACTTGACGACCACCATCGTCATGGTGTCCCTCATGAAAAAATTGCTCGACAGGCGCGAGGATCGCCTGTTTTTCGCTGGCATCATCATCATCGCAGCCAATGCCGGCGGGGCCTGGACGCCCATCGGTGACGTGACCACCACCATGCTCTGGATCGGTGGCCAGATCACCACGGTGGCCATCATGAAGGGGCTGTTTATTCCGTCCATGATCAACCTGCTCGTTCCACTGGCCGTGACGGCCTTTTTACTCAAAGGCAAGCCGGTGATCGCGCCAACCGGCGAAATCGCTTACCGCGGCATCGCCTCCACATATGCCGAGCGCAACATCATGTTCTTCTTGGGCTTGGGCATTTTGGTGGCGGTACCGGTGTTCAAGACGGTGACGCATTTGCCCCCGTTCATGGGTATTTTGTTTGGCCTGGGAATCTTGTGGCTGGTGGGCGATTTGATTCACCGCAACAAGGAAGACGAGAACAAGATCCACTTCACGCTGGCGCATGCGCTGTCGAGAATCGACATGGGTTCGATCGTGTTCTTCATCGGCATCCTGCTGGCAGTCGCGATCCTGGAGCACACGCACATCCTGTCGGCGTTGGCGCAATGGCTTAACCGGGTCGTTGGTCGCGAGGACGTCATCGTCATGATCATCGGTCTGGTCAGCGCCGTGGTGGACAACGTACCGCTGGTCGCTGCATCCATGGGTATGTACAGCCTGACGCAATATCCGCCTGACAGCTTCCTGTGGGAATTCATGGCCTATTGCGCGGGCACCGGTGGCTCGATCCTGATCATTGGCTCGGCCGCCGGTGTGGCCGCCATGGGCTTGGAAAAAATTGATTTCTTCTGGTACATGAAAAGGATCAGCGGCCTGGCCTTGATCGGCTATTTGGGCGGGGCTTTTTTCTACATCGCAGAAATGCACTTGTTTGGGGGTTAAGTCAACATGAAAGCTGCCATTCTTGTCACCAGGGCGGTGTTCCCCGAGGTGCTGGCCAAGCTGGAACAGCACTTCGACGTCACGGCCAACCAGGCCGACACGCTGTGGACGCCAGCCCAACTGATTGAACAACTGCAAGGCAAGCAGGGCGTTTTCACGACCGGCGGCGAGCGCATTGACGCTGCGCTGCTGGCCGCTTGCCCCAAGTTGAAGATCTGCGCCAACATGGCGGTGGGCTACAACAACTTTGACCTCGATGCCATGAGCGCAGCCGGTGTGCTGGCGACCAATGCGCCGGATGTGCTGACCGAGACGACCGCCGATTTCGGTTTTGCGCTCATGATGGCCACGGCCCGGCGCATGGCCGAAGCGGAGCATTTTTTGCGGGCGGGCTTGTGGACGCGCTGGCGCTACGACATGTTTGCCGGTGCCGATATTCACGGCGCGACGCTGGGCATTCTGGGCATGGGCCGCATCGGGCAGGGCATTGCCAAGCGCGGCGCCCATGGCTTTGGCATGAAAGTGATTTATCACAATCGGTCCCGGCTGGACGCGGCCACCGAGCTTGCGTGCAGGGCCAGTTACGTAAGCAAGGAAGAATTGCTCAAGACCGCGGATCATCTGGTGCTGGTGTTGCCGTATTCGGCACAGGGGCGTCACACCATCGGTGCTGCGGAGCTGGCGCAGATGAAGCCGAGCGCGACGCTAGTCAACATTGCGCGCGGCGGCATCGTCGATGACGCCGCGCTGGCGCTGGCCCTGCGCAACAGGACCATTGCAGCGGCCGGGCTGGATGTGTTTGAAGGCGAGCCCACCGTGCACCCCGATCTGTTGACCCTGCCCAATGTCGTGCTGACGCCGCACATCGCCAGTGCGACGCTTCCGACACGCCTTGCCATGGCCAATCTGGCCGCCGATAACCTGATTGGCTATTTGATCAACAATAAGCCTCTAACACCCTTGAATCCGGCGGTGATGACATCGTGAAAGTGAGAGCGCCGGTTTGTGGCGAATCCACAGCCCCGCGATCTCACCCAGTTCCATCTTGCGGGCGGTCACAGGTGAACTCGGCATCGACGCCATCACAGGCAACACGGATTTGATTTTCTCGGAACAGCCAGTTCAAAGGATTTAGGCATGCGCATCATCATTCTGGGGGCAGGGCGCGTCGGTGAAAGCGTGGCCGAGAGCCTGGTATCCGAGCAAAATGACATTACCGTGATCGATACCGATCCTGAGCGCCTGCGTGGGCTGGAGGAGCGTCTGGACTTGCGTGGCGTGGCGGGCAATGGCATCCAGCCCTCAGTTCTGCGCCAGGCGGGCGCTGAAGATGCCGACATGCTGATTGCGTGCGCGGCCGCCGACGAGACCAATCTGGTCGCCTGCAAGGTGGCCAAAAGTGAGTTTCATATCTCTTCCACCATCGCGCGCTTGCGCTCGCCCGAGTTCGTCCTGGGCGATGCGTTGCTGGACAAAGACGGTTTTGCTGTTGATCACGTGATCTGTCCGGAGGAGTCGGTGATGCACTACATCCACCAACTCATCGATTATCCTGAAGCGCTGCAAGTATTGGAGTTTTCACAGGGCCGGGCCCATTTGATCGTGATGCGCGCAGCCGAAGGTAGTGCCTTGGTTAACCACACCATCGGCGAGTTTCGTGAACTGTTTCCGGCCGTTCCGATGCGGGTCGTGGCGATCTACCGGCAGGGCGTCGAGTTGCCGGTCGCGTCGACATTGCGTGTATTGCTCGGCGACGAGATCTTTGTACTGGCGGGCAAGGAAAAGATACGTGACGTGCTGGGTGCCATTCACAATACGGATCAGCCAGTGCGCCGCGTGATGATCGCCGGTGGCGGCAAGGTCGGCCTGCGACTGGCGCGCAGCCTGACCGGGCAATGCCAGGTGAAACTCATTGAGCATGACCGCAAGCGCTGCGAATACCTGGCCAGTCAACTGCCAAGTGGCACGTTGGTGCTGTGCGGCGATGTCGTCGACGAAGATTTGCTGGTGGAAGAAAACGTCGGCGACATGGATGTTTTCATGGCCCTGACCAGTGACGACGAGAACAACATCATGGCAGCCATGCTTGCCAAGCGATTGGGCGCGCGACGGGTCATGTCACTGATCAATCGGCGCAGCTATGCCGACATGATGGAGGGCAGCAGCACCATCGACATCGCCATTTCACCGGCCCAAACCGTGATAGGGGAATTGCTGGCACACATACGTCGCGGTGACGTGGTCGCCGTTCACAGTCTGCGCCGGGGTGTGGCAGAGGCGATGGAGGGTGTCGCGCGGGGCGATGCCAAGATCTCCCAATTGGTGGGGCGACGTGTTGGCCAGGTCAAATTGCCGGCAGGCGCGCGGATCGGTGCTATCGTGCGTGGTAAAGGCGCTACCTGCGAGGTGTTGATGCCGCATCGCGACACTGTGATTGAGACCGACGACCATGTCGTTGTCTTCATTCCAAACAAGCGACTGGTGCCCGCGGTTGAGCGCTTGTTCCAGGTCGGTGCCACTTTCTTATGAGCACGCCAATGCCGACCACCATGGTTCGGCGCGTTGTGCCGGTATTTGGCGCCATTCTGATGGTTTTTGCCTTGACGATGAGTGTCCCGCTGGGCATCTCGAAGGCGTTGAACGATGGTGCAGGAGACGTGTTTGGGTTGGCCATGGGGGTGGCGTTTGCGATAGGCCTAATTTTGCGGCTGATCGGCCCGTTACGCGGCCATATGCCGGAGCTCAAATTGCGCGACGGCATTTTCCTCGTTTCATTGTGCTGGACGCTGTTGCCGCTGGCCGCCAGCGCGCCGCTGCTCCTGTATTTTGCTGGCACAGCCACTCCGCTGTCGTTCACCGGGGCCTACTTTGAGGCCATGTCCGGCCTGACGACCACCGGTGCCACGGTGTTGAGCGGGCTTGACCAACTGCCGACCTCCATCAACCTGTGGCGCTGCTTCTTGCAGTGGCTCGGCGGCATGGGCATCCTGGTACTCGCGGTGGCGATCCTGCCCATGTTGGGGGTGGGCGGCAGTCAGTTGTTCCGGGCTGAAACCGCGGGCCCGATGAAAAACACCAAACTCACGCCACGCATCAAGGAGACTGCCAAGGGGCTGTGGGGCGTCTATTGCGCCATCTCGCTCGCCTGCGTGCTGGCCTATTGGCTGGGCGGCATGGCACCGCTGGACGCGTGGATGCATATGTTTTCGACGTTAAGCCTGGGCGGCCTGTCTTCACACGACGCGAGCTTTGGCTATTTTAAATCACCCATGCTCGAGTGGATCGCAATTGTCTTCATGTGCATTGCCAGTGGCAACTTTGCGCTCTATTTCATGGCCTGGCGGCTACGCTCCATACGAACCGTGCTCAAGGATACGGAGTGGCGCGGCACCCAGTTTTTGATGCTGGGAAGCGGCTTGTTCATTGCCGCACTGCTGTTATTCAAGGGTTTCAGCACCAATGTGGCTGAAACCGTTCGCATGGCGCTTTTCAACCTCATCTCAATCGCCTCAACCACCGGATACTCAACCACGGACTACACCTTGTGGCCGGTGTTCGCGCCGATTTTCATGATCATGCTCTCGGGCATGGCCACCAGCGCTGGATCAACTGGTGCCGGAATCAAAATGGTGCGGGTGCTGATTCTGGTCAAGCAGGCCCGGCGTGAGATGGCGCGCATCATTCACCCGCGCGCGGTCAACCCGGTCACCTTCGGAGGGCAGGTGGTGGGCAGCGCCACGATCTTTGCAGTATTGGCCTTCATGCTGGTTTATGGCACCACTGTCATTGGCCTGACGTTCTTGCTGTTGTTATCGGACATGAGCTTTGACGTTGCATTGAGCGCCATCATGGCCTGTGTGAACAACATGGGCCCTGGTCTGGGGCCGATCGGTCCGGCTGGAACTTTTGCCGGACTGAGCAACTTTCAGACCTGGATCTGTACGCTGGCCATGCTGATGGGACGACTTGAGATGTTGTCCTTCATCGTGCTGTTCACACCGGGGTTCTGGCGTAAATAGTTGCGGTCGGATGCTCTGGGTGGGCCGAGCGGCGCGTCAAGGATGGGGTTCTACCGGTGCTTCTGGCACTTGACCGGAGTCTGGTAGCAGGTCGAAATCCACCGGTTTGGCCATAAATATCACCGGTAGCATCGTCGACAGCCCGGCGTAGATCAACAGGGCCCCGTATAACGCATCGGAAATCTGGTAGCGTTCGCGCAGAATGGTCGCCAGTACCAGCGTGAAGATAAGGGTGGGTGTGAGTGCCGTCGCCACCCGCAAACTACCCCGAGCGGTTTCACCCTTGATAAAACGCCGCTGAAGCCATACCAGACCGATCCTCATTGGCAATGCCACTAGCGTGATCGCAGCGCCGAGCAAGAAAGAATCGAGCGTCAACGCGCCGCCCGGCACGCCCATTCCTTTGTAGAAAAAATAAAACGGAACAAAAAACGACGCAAACATCTGTATCGCATGCAAGTTTTCATCAGAGGCGATTTTGGGCAAACGCTTCTTCAGCAATTTGGCGATGAAACCGGCCAGGAAAGCGCCGACCAGATAATAGACACCAAGTTGATAGGTGAGATAGGCAGAGACGACACCCACCATCAGCAGCAGTGAAAACTCGGAGCCGCGCGCATGGGGAATGACGTACCGACCCAACCAGATGAACAGGAAGGGCAGGCCGACGATCATGCCTGACAAAGCGGTCACAGACCAGGCCAAAGCTTGGAGCGAACCGGACTGCAGCACGACAACAAGCACGATCAGCGCGAACAACTCGCCACTGACAGCTTTCATGCGAATCCAGTACCGCTCGTCTTCATTGATGTCGAGCATGGGCAAAGTGTCGAGGATGAAACCAGTCGATGGTGTCACCACCGCGAGGGCCAGCAGTGCCGAAATTTGCCAACTAAACGCGAAGAAGTGCATTACCAGATAAACCAGGCCGCCCAGCGTCATCGAGCGCAAGGCAAGGTGCCACAACAGCGGCCATTTGCCGCGACCAAGATCCTCCAGATCGATCTCCAGTCCGGCGAACAGAAACAGCGAAGAGATCCCGAGCGTAGCGAGCAGTGAGAGCGTCACATCCTGACTGAAACTGCCCAGAAAAATTACCGCGACCATGCCCAAGCCGAAACTGGTGACGGGCGCAGGGATCCGCAAGCGCTGCATTACACGCGGAATCACCATCAAGCCGAAGATCAATAATAGGTAAGCAAACTCGTGGGTCAGAATTGGCATGAGGGAGTGTCTCTTCTCGGGTTATTGCTGCTTCAATTGGAGGCTGGCGGGGCGCGACTGGCCAAGGATGGAAACCGTACAGATTGCTTCGAACTCTAACGCTGGCCCGGCCAACAGTGGGGTCAAATCGCCTGTTCAGGCGATCGTCGCAGCAGAATAGGTAACAACAGATGCTGGTATAATGCAATTATGACCCAGTTGACTATTCGCGCCACCACGCCCACGGACATGGATGACTTATTGCAACTACAGGAACAAGTCTATCCGACCATCGCGCCATGGCGACGTGACCAACTGGCGCACCAGCTAAAAATTTTTCCTGAGGGACAGTTGGTGGCCGAGCGCGATGGGGGTATCGTTGGCTGTGCCAGTTCCCTGGTGATCCTCTGGAATCAATGGGCCGACGAACATACCTGGAAACAGATTACTGCCGCAGGCACATTCAGCACCCACAACCCGGCCGGGTTCACGCTTTATGGTGCCGAGGTTTTTGTTGATCCGAGAATGCGAGGCCAGGGCGTTGGTCATTGCCTGTACGAAGGTCGCCGTCAGTTGTGCCGGCGACTCAACCTGCGGCGCATCATCGCTTGCGGGCGTCTGCCAGGCTATCACGCGCTGGCGCACGAGATGCCGGTGGAGTTGTATGTCAAAAAGGTGTTGTGGGGCGACCTGTTTGACCCAGTGCTGAGCTTCCAGTTGCGCGAAGGTTTTCGTTACTGCGGCGTCATGAGCGACTACCTGCCGGAGGACCACGAATCCTGCGGTCAGGCCTCGCTGATTGTCTGGATCAATGCCGACTATGACCCACTGGGGCGGACAACTCTTCAATCAGAAGCCAACGAACTGGAGCAAAGATGACCATCACGCGAGACATTCTCGATGCGCCCGTGTTCAGTCCCAGTCAGGGCATCGTGCGTATCGCCGCCGTGCAGTACCTGTTGCGTGCCATTGAAGATTGGGACGGTTTTGAGAAGCAGGTTCGGTTCGTGATGAAGGCCGCAGGTGAATACAAGCCCCAGTTTGTCATGTTCCCGGAAATTTTTACGACACAACTGCTCTCGTTCATGGACACCAGTGACCTGCGTTTGGCAGTGCGCAAAATGAACGACTACACGGCGCGCTATGTGGCGCTGTTTCGCGAACTTGCTGCCCAGTGGCATATTCACATCATTGGTGGCAGCCATCCCACCATCACCGATGGCAGGTTGATGAATACCGCCTACTTCTTTACACCTGAAGGCAAGGTGTTTACGCAGGACAAGATTCATTTGACCCGCTGGGAAAAGGAGAAATGGCAGGGCGACCCGGGCCAGCACATGCGGGTGTTTGACACGCGCTATGGCCGCATTGCCATCCTGATCTGTTACGACATCGAGTTTCCAGAACTGTCGCGCATGGTGTGCGCGCAGGGTGCGGATATCATTTTTGTTCCCTCCTGTACCGATGATCGGCAGGGTTTCTGGCGAGTGCGCTATTGCTGCCACGCGCGCGCGATTGAAAATCAGGTCTATGTGGCTGTGACTGGCACGGTCGGCAACCTCGCGGTGGAGGGCCTTGGTCTGCATTATGGCCAGGCGGCCATCATTACGCCGTCAGATTTTCCGTTTGCGCGGGATGGCTTTGCGGCTGAGGGTGTCGCCAATATGGAGCAGATTGTCATTGCCGACGTGGATCTCGCCAAGCTGGTCAGTAACCGGGTCAACGGTACCACCATCCCTTTGTACGATAAGCGGGTCGATGTGTATGACAACCAGGTTGAAGTCGTCGTCGCAAGCTGAAGACAAAGAATTCTCGGTTTTGTTGCTTGGCGTGGTTAGGCTTGAATGCGTTGATCGACCATAGGTTGCCATGTTCAAAGCGGCTGATGCAGTGATGTGCACCGTCGAAGCAAGCGGCAAGAAGGGGGGATTCTTTCGAAGCGATTTACGGCAAACGTTGGTCAACGTGATTGAAGGATCGTGCATTGACCGCGTCGCACTAAGATGGTGCTCCACGTTGCCGCCATTGTGCGATGAGCGCTGGGGATTGATTAATTGGTTCATTTTGAAGTGAAGGTGGTTTGATATGCGAATTCGCACGCTGTTAATGATGTTGGTTCTTGCCACGGTAGCGGCTTTTTCGGCGCTCAATTGGAGCGTGTTTGTGACCCCCACCACACTGTCGCTGGGAGTCACCTCGGTGCAGGCGCCTCTGGGCTTGATCATGCTGGGCGTGCTGGTTTGTCTCAGCGCGTTTTTTCTCGTGTTTGTGGTTTATATGCAATCCAGTGTGCTATTCGATACGCGCCGGCATACCAAAGAAATGCAAGCCAGTCGGGTGTTGGCAGCCCAAGCGGAGGCATCGCGTTTGACTGAGTTGCGCGAGTTTTTGGACACCCAACTCAAGCAGCAGGCCAGTCAGGACGCCGCATCGCAGGCGGCCATGCTGGCCAGAATCGATAGCCTGGAGCGGGATTTGCGTTTGCAGCTTGAGCAGTCCGAGAAATCACTCAGTGCCTACATTGGCGAATTTGAAGACCGCCTCGAAACTGGAAGTCTGAAGCCTGATGTCCCTCGTTTGCCTTGAGGCCAATTAGCGCGACCACCATGCTTCGCCAACTGATCACCAGCAATACGCTTCTGGACGGAGCTTACGCGTTGCTGGCAGCCATCGCCTTTATGCTGGTGCTGCATTTTTTGCGCAAACTTGTTCTGCATCATCTTGAGCGCGTCGCCAAAACCACCGACACGGTGATTGACGACTTCCTTATTGAAATCCTGTCGGCGACACGGGTTTTGTTGGTGGCTGCCACGGGCTTTTACCTCGGCTCTCATTTTCTGACGCTACCTGCGGCGCTCCAAAAATTCGTTGATCGCATGCTCATCGCGGTGATTATTTTGCAGGTCGGCTTTTGGGTCAATCGGGGGTTGAGTTTTTGGTTGCACCATCACTTCTCGCACGGCGAAAGGGAAGATGAGGGCGCGCGCGCCATGACTTTGTCGCTGTTGTCTTTCCTGGGTCGAATTGCGGTCTGGGTGCTGGTGCTGCTGCTGGTGCTCGATAACCTGGGACTCAACGTCACGGCCCTGATCGCCAGTCTGGGTATCGGCGGCATTGCGGTGGCATTGGCGGCGCAAAACATCCTGGGCGATTTGTTTGCCTCACTGTCGATCGCTATTGACAAGCCGTTTGTGATTGGCGACTTTATCGTCGTGGGTGAAGTCATGGGCAGTGTGGAACACGTCGGCCTGAAGAGCACCCGTATCCGCAGTCTTGGCGGTGAGCAGATTATTTTGTCCAACAACGACCTCCTCAAGAGTCGTATTCGTAACTACAAACGCATGCAGGAGCGCCGCGCTGTTTTCGCCCTTGGTGTCACCTACGACACTCCCCATGCATTGCTCGAACAGATTCCAGGCCTGATTCAGCAGGCGATTGAGGCGCAGCACGAGGCGCGCTTTGACCGCGCCCACTTCAAGAGTCTTGGCGAATCGTCGCTCGACTTTGAGGCGGTCTATTACGTATTGAGTCCTGAATTCAATGTTTTCATGAACGTCCAGCAGGCCATCAACCTGCATCTGGTGCGCCACTTTGCCGAGCATGACATCGAGTTTGCCTTCCCGACGCAGACCCTGCACATCAACGCTGGTACGGCGCTGGCGAGCACACTCGCAAGCGGCGTGGCACCCACTTCGACCGTCCGACCTTCATCCGACATTTGACGGTCAATTCTTCTGCGTCGTCGCACGCAACGGGCATGATCATCAACGTTACTGGTAGCACTAGGAGCCAAGCTGCATGAGATCCGACAGCAACGTGCGGGCAGCGCATTGGCAGAACCCAACAATTCGCTTGGCGGGGTTTGACGTCCAGGGTCATCGCGCTTTGCGCAGGGATGTGGCGTCTTTCTTCATGGTGCGTCCACAGCAGCGTCGGCATTTGTAGCGCTGGCAAAATGCGCGCGTCGCCAGGCCTTTTCAATTTCTACCACCCCCCAGACCACGGATGAGGCCCCAAGGCAAAGCCCCAACTCAAACAGGCTCAGCGGCTGGGTTTTGAAGATCGGGTTAAAGAACGGCACATAGAGGGTGGCCATTTGCAGCGAAAAAGTGAGCAGCACGGCACCCAGCAGCGGCTTATTGCTGGTCAAACCGAGGCGCCACAGTGGTTGGGTCTCGGAGCGGATGGCCAGCACATGGGCCATTTGACCCAGAGTCAGCACGGTGAATACCATGCTTTGCCAGTGGGCGTGGCCGGTTGCAAGGGCCCAGGCCTGGATACCCAGACACAGTCCGCCCAGCAGCAAGCCCACGCCCAGGATGTGCTGCCACATGCCATTTGCAAACAGACTTTCGGCGGGCGCGCGGGGAGGCCGCTGCATGATGCCACGCTCGGCCGGTTCGGCTGCCAACGCCAGGCCGGGCAGACCATCGGTCACCAGGTTGACCCACAGAATGTGGATTGGCAGCAGCGGTATCGGCAGCATCAGCATCGGGGCCAGCGCGATGGTCCAGATTTCGCCCGAGTTGCCGGTCATGGCGTAGCGTACAAATTTGCGGATGTTGTCGTAAATACGTCTGCCCTCGCGCACGGCTTTGACGATGGTCGCAAAGTTGTCGTCCAACAGCACCAGACTGGCAGCCTCGCGTGCCACGTCGGTGCCGCCTTGACCCATGGCAATGCCAATGTCGGCGCGTTTCAGCGCCGGGGCATCGTTGACGCCGTCGCCGGTCATCGCGACAAATTCGCCTTGTGCCTGCAAGGCTTCGACGATGCGGATCTTTTGCGCCGGGTCAACCCGGGCGTAGACACGCACGCGGCGAACTTTCGCCGCCAGAGCCTCATCGTCCAGCACAGTTAGTTCGGTGCCGGTGAGGACGACTGCATCTGCTTCCGTCACGATGCCCAGCCGCAGCGCGATGGCACGCGCGGTGGCTGGGTGGTCGCCAGTGATCATCACCGGCGAAATGCCCGCAGCCATGCACTCACGCACGGCGGCAGCCGCCTCGGGGCGTGGCGGGTCGATCAAGCCGATCAGACCAATCAAGCTCAGGCCGCGTTCAACGAACTCAGGGTTTCCGGCGGCCTTCTGGCAACTGCTCATGGGTGCGTCGGGCGAAGGCCAACACGCGCAGGCCATGGGCCGCCAAGATGTCGGCCCGCGCCAGCCAAGCTGCCGCGTTGCAGCCGGTGGCCCCGTCTTGCGTTGCGAGTCCATTGGCTTGTGCACAATGGAATCACCGATTCTGGCGCACCCTTGGTGTACGCCACAAAACCCTCGTGGCGCACCGTGAAACGTGGTCATGCGCTTGCGCACCGAGTCAAAGGGCAATTCCAGCACCCGCGGCCATTGCGCATCCAGTTCGGTCTTCACCAAGCCGGCCAGGGCTGCGGCGTCGGTGAGTGCGGTCTCCGTCGGATCGCCTTGCCAACTGCCATCCGGTGCAGCAGTCGCATCGTTGCACAACGCGGCCGCCCGTAATAGCTCTGCATGGGCGTCATCGACGTGCGGTTTGGGCTGGCTCCGCGCCTGGTATCGAGTTTGAGGTATCGTCTACGCGCCCCGCCACCAGGCATTCCGCCTGCATGCGGTTTTGCGTCAGCGTACCGGTCTTGTCGGAACAGATGTAAGTCACCGACCCCAGCGTTTCAACCGAGGGCAGGCGGCGAATCAGGGCGTTCACGCTCACCATCTTGCGTGCGCCCAAGGCCAGTAGCACCGTGACCACCGCAGGCAGTGCCTCCGGGATGGCAGCCACCGCCAGACTGATGGCGGTCAACATCATCAGCAACGGCGCTTCACCACGCAGGATACCGACCAGGAAGACGACGCCGCAAATCGCCAGCACTGCCAGCGCCACCCGCTTGCCAAAGGCTGCCAGCCGCAACTGCAGAGGGGTGCTGTGGTTGTCTCTCTGATCCAGCAAACCCGCCACTTTGCCCAGTTCGGTGGTCATGCCGGTGGCCACCACCATTCCACTGCCGCGGCCATGCGTGGCGGTGGTGCCCTTGAAGGCCATGTTGAGCCGGTCGCCCAGAGCATGTGCCGTGCCTTCCAGCACTTCGGAGTGTTTGTCCACAGTGACGGATTCCCCCGTCAACGCGGATTCATCGACCTTGAGCTGGGCTGTCTTAAGCAGCCGCAAATCGGCCGGTACCTGATTGCCCGCTTCCAGCAGCACGATGTCACCGGGCACCAGCACCTGCGCATTGACTTGCTGTACCCGGCCGCTGCGCAGCACCGTGGCCTGCGCCTCGGACAAGCGCTGCAAGGCGGCCAGCGCCTGGTCCGCGCGCCAGGATTGCGCCAGCCCGATGGCGGCGTTGAGCAGCACGATCACCAGAATCACCAGCGTGTCCACCAGATCGCCCATGACGCCCGAGATCACGGCAGCGGCAATCAGCACCAGGATCATGAAGTCGCTGAACTGCTCCACCACCAGGGACCACAAGCTGCGATTGCTGCTGGCAGGCAGCGCGTTTGGGCCATAGGCCAGGCTGCGCTGGGCAATTTGGTGGTCATGCAGCCCGTGCGCCGGGTCCACATCATGCGCGGTCGCGAGTTCATGGACCTCGCGCAAATGCCAGTCGCCTTGTGCCGGTGCCACGGTTGGGGTCGCATCATTCGCCATGAAGATAGAGCACGTAAGTGTTGAGGAGATACATGGCGACCAGCCCGAGGCTGACCCAACTGACGGCCCGCAACACGCGTGAGCCTGGTTTGAAGAAAAGCCCTACCAGTGCCAGCCCGGTCATGGTAATGGCCGAGCCAGCCGTCACCGCATGCACCGGCGACACGCTGGCCAGTAGCACGCCAGGGCGGTAAAACACGTCATCAATCGCAATGATCACCACGTTGAACAGGTTGCTGCCGAGCAGGTTGCCAATGGCCATGTCCAGCGCGCCCATGCGCAGGGCAGACAAGGTGACGGCCAGTTCCGGCAGGGACGTTGCCAGGGCAACAAACAGGCTGCCGACAAACGATTTGTTCCAGGCCATGGCATTGGCCAAATCAGTCGCCACAAAAGGCAACCAGATGCCAGCGCCTGCCACTACCAAAGCCGCCAGGGAAAAGCGGATGATGGCGCTGCGCAATTCCGGCAGCTTCGCATCTGCGGCATCGGAGGCTTGCACGGCGTGGTCGCGTTCATACGCAAACACAGTGCGCATGGCCACCAGGTACAGCCCCAGCAGCACCGGCGTCGCCAGACCAAACCCCAATTGAGCTGCGGCTGCTGTGATGGCGCTGCGATGAGGAACATTGACCTGGCTCATCAGCAGGCTGACCAGCGTAAAGCCCAGCATCACGACCCCAAATGCCGCTGCCAGCACGTGGCCCTGACCGGCGCGATGCCAGACCGGCTCCTTGCGAAAAAAGAAGTCGATTACCACCAGAAAGACTAGGTTCACCACGCAACTCCCGAGCGCATCTCCCACCGCCAGGTTGGGGGCATTGGCCACAGTGACGCTGCTGATACCGGTGGCAAGCTCCGGCAGTGAGGTGACCGTGGCCAGTAGCGCCAGCCCGACCCAACTGCCCGACAGGCCAGTGCGCTGGGCAATGGCATCGCCATAACGCGACAGCTGATAGCCGGCGAAACCGATCAGCGCGGCGCAGAGGGCGAATTGCATCCAGATCAAGGCGGTCGGAGTCATGTCGTTGGGTAGGCAATAGCAGGCAGAAGTCCAGGCATTTTGAGCAGGGATACACGGCACGGCTTTGATCTTCGTCATGTTAGCAATAGAAAAGCACGACATCAGTGCTCTGGCGCACATTGACTTTGCTGGCGTCGCCAGTTCGTTTTGTTGGCTCAGCGACAGCGAGATAATGCGATGCGTGTGCTTGACAGCAGCACGCCCCTGGTGGCGCGAAAAATTTTCGAGGTCTTTATGGTTTGGTACAAACGTTTCTTCTTGGGTCTACTGGCCCTGCTGCTGCTGCTGGCAATTGTCGGCGGCCTGTATGTGCGCAACACCTTCCCGGTGACGGATGGCGTGCTTTCCGTGGCCGGGGTTGACGCCCCCATTAGGGTTGAGCGCGACTCGGCTGATGTCACCCACATCAAGGCTGCCAGTGCCAAAGATGCCTGGTTCGCGCTGGGCTATGTGCATGCGCAGGAGCGTGGCTGGCAGCTCGAATTCAACCGGCGCGTGATGCACGGTCAACTCTCCGAAGTGTTTGGCAGCGCCACGCTGGAAACCGACAAGCTGATGCGCACTCTGGGCATCGTGCGGGCCGCGCAATTCCAGTGGGACGGTCTGCCAGCGGATGGGCGTGAGGCGCTGCAACGCTATGCCGGAGGCATCAATGCGTTTAACCAAACAACAGCGCAATCCTTGCCGCCGGAGTTTCACCTGCTCGGCATCAAACCGGGCATTTGGACGGCGCAAGACAGTGTTGCTTGGGCTCTCATGATGGCGCTCGATCTGGGCGGCAACTGGGGCGCCGAATTTGCCCGGCTCAGTGCCGCACAGCGCGTGCCAACCGAGCGCATGTGGCAGCTGCTGCCGCCCTACGGCAAAGAGCCGCCGGTCTCCAAGCTGGACTTTGCCAAGCTCTATGCCGACTTGCAGGTGTACCGTGCACCGCTTGCCAAAGAAAACAAAGACGCTACTAAAACAGGAGCTGTTGGCGCAATACCTGCAAGCGCAACAGCCGGATTTGACTCACAATTATTGGCGGATATGCAAGCCTGGTCTGACGATTTCTCCAACAACATGGGCAATTCAGAAGGCAAGGGCAGCAACAACTGGGTGATCGCTGGCAGCCACACCACATCGGGCAAACCGATCCTGGCCAATGATCCGCACCTGGGTTTGAGTGCACCAGCCGTCTGGTACTTTGCCAGCCTGGAGGCACCCGGCGTCAAGGCGATTGGGGCCACCTTCCCGGGCCTGCCCTTTGTGGTGCTGGGCCGCACCGACAAAGTGGCCTGGGGCGTGACCAACACCGGGCCCGATGTGCAGGATCTGTACCTGGAGCAAATCAATCCCGACGACGCCACGCAGTACCGTGTGCCCGATGCGGACGGCAAGCTGAGCTGGGCCAAGTTCAAGACGCACCATCACCTCATCAAGGTCAAGAACCAGCCCGATGTCAGGTATGACGCGCGCACGACGCGCCATGGCCCGGTGCTGACGGACGCACTGAAGTCGCAGCAGGATCTGCTCAATACGTCCAGATTTGTGCTGTCACTGCGCTGGTCCGCGTTGGATCCGGACAACCAGATCGTCATGGCCGGCTTGCGATCCAATGGCAGCCAAAGTGTTGCGGACCTCAAAAGTGCCTACCAGGCGTGGCATTCTCCCATGCAAAACGTGGTGTTTGCCGATGTCGAGGGCCATATCGGTTACAAGGCGGCGGGTAAAGTGCCCCTGCGCCGCGCCGACAATGACATCCTGGGACAGGCGCCTTCGCCAGGCTGGGATGCGCGCTATGACTGGGATGGCTGGATCGCCATGGCAGACACACCCGAGGACAGCGGCGAAAAAGGCTGGATAGCCACGGCCAACCAGAGAATCACGCCGATTGGCTACAAGTACTTTATGGGCCAGGACTTTGAACGCCCGATCCGCTTTGATCGCATTGAGGCGATGCTGGCAGCCAGCCCCAAGCATGACCTCGCCAGCGCGCAAAAGATTCAGGCCGACCAGTTTTCCAAGGGCACCGAGCGTCTGTTGCCGGTCTTGCTGAAGGCGCAGCCCAGTCATTCACTTGGCGCACAGGCCATGGCGCAGCTCAAGGGCTTTGACTCGGTCATGCGCGCGGGCACCGCAGCGCCGCTGATCTTTGCCGCCTGGGCCGATGAGGTGGCGCGCGGATTGATTGGGCCCAAGCTGGGGGACGCGACTTTCAGCAGCCTGTATGGCAAACGGAACTTGCGCTTTACCGTCGAAGAGGCTTTGCTGGAACCCGATCCGTGGTGGTGCGCACCCAGGACCTGCGCCGAGCATGTCAACGCGGCGCTGGAGCGCGCACTGGTGCGGCTGCAACGGGACTATGGATCGGATCCGGCGCAGTGGCAATGGGGCCGCGCCCACGTGGCCCTGAGTGCGCACCGGCCGCTCAGCAGCGTGCCCGCTCTGGCCAAGTACTTTGAAGTGCAAACCCCTACTGGCGGCGACGCGTTTACGGTGAATGTGGGCCAGTACTGGCCGGTGGACGGCAAGATGCCCTTTGCAAGTCGCCATGCGGCTTCGATGCGCACGCTGTTTGACTTGAGCAACCTGGAAAACTCGCAATTTATTTATCAGACCGGGCAAAGTGGCTTGATGTTTTCAGACCGCTACCGCGACATGGCCCCGGCGTGGAGCGAAGTGACCTACCGCCCGCTGCAGTTCTCGCCCGCCAGCATGGCGCATAGCCTCACCCTTAATCCCTGAACTGAACGGATGGAGTCGGGGATCGACCCCGCGCTGGCTGGCAGCGTGATTTTGACTACAGTGACCGATGTCTCCGGCTTCTTCGCCTTCCTCGGTTTGGCAACAGTGTTGCTGTTGTGAGCTTCGCCTGAATCGTTCTAACATGCAAGCATGAGTTCATCCTGGCTGGAATCCGCGCTGCAGCTGGTACAAGGCCTCGCGCCCCTGCTGCTGTCGCTGTTGCACCTGGTGTGCGCCACGGCTGTGACGGTGCATGCGCTATTGAACAAGCGACTCGTGCACGCGGCGATCGGCTGGATTGCGTTGGCCTGGCTCGTGCCGCTGATGGGTGCGTTGTTGTACCTGATGCTCGGCGTGAACCGTATCCAGCGTGCTGCTGTGGCCTTGGGGCTCACTGATACCTGGCGCAGCGATGGGTCCAGCGCTGATGCTGCTAACGAGGCTGATGCCCCTTGCCTGCCGGAACTGGCAGGCATTAGTCAGCTCACGCGTGAGGTCACCGGGCGAAGCTTGCTGGCTGGCAATGCGGTGACGCCGCTCGTGCAAGGCTCTCAAGCCTATCCCGCCATGCTGGCTGCGATTCACGAAGCGCGCCATTCGGTCACACTGCTCAGTTACATCTTTAACGACGATCGGGTCGGGCGTTCTTTTCTCGAGGCGCTGGCGCAGGCACAGGCGCGCGGGCTGCAGGTGCGCGTGCTGATCGATGCGGTCGGGGCGCGTTACAGGCGCAGCAACATGGTCAAGGAACTGCGGCGCGTTGGCGTGCCGGCAGCGGCGTTCCTGCCGCCGCGCCTGACCCGCCTGCTGGCCCAGGCCAACCTGCGCAACCACCGCAAGATCATGGTGGTCGACGGTGCAATTGGATTCACCGGCGGCATGAACATCAGCGCTGCCCATTGGCTGTCAACACCGTGCGCGCAACAGATTCAATGCCTGCATTTCGCCGTGCGGGGGCCCGTGGTCACTGACCTGCAGCGCACCTTTGCCGTTGACTGGGCCTTTACCACCGGCGAGGCCTTGCACGGCCACCCCTGGTTTGTTGAAAACCCCGTGTGCGGCCCGGTGCTGGCGCGCGGCGTGACAGACGGCCCGGACGCTGACATTGACCACATGCGCCAGGTAATCCTGGGCGCGTTGGCGACGGCGCGCCAGAGGGTGCGCATTGTCACACCGTATTTTCTGCCTGACGATGTGCTGTTCACCACGCTGCAGGTCACGGCCCTGCGCGGCGTGGCGGTAGACATCGTGCTGCCCGCACGCAGCAACCTGCCACTGCTGGACTGGGCCATGCGCTCCCAGTTTGGCTGGCTGGTTGCCAGCGGCTGTCGCGTCCACCTGAGCGGGCCGGGCTTTGACCACACCAAACTGTTTCTGGTGGATGACGCGTGGTCGCTGATCGGCTCCACCAATTGGGATGCACGCAGCTTGCGACTTAACTTTGAATACAACCTGGAATGTCACGACGCGCAACTGGTGCAGCAGCTCGATGCACTGGTGGATGAGCGCATCAAGCATGCGCATCGCCTCACGGCCGCTGCGCTGACCGGTCAGTCCCTGGCGGGCCGACTGCGCGACCGCCTGGTCTGGCTGTTGTCGCCCTATTTGTAATGCGTGGGACCGTATTGCGTAATGTCTGTGCGATGCACCACGGATGATCCGGTTGACGAAGAATAAACTTTGGACGTCAGTTTGACAACCAAGAAAGGACTCGCCCATGGCTTACAACCGTTCACAAGCGCAGAAACTGTGCAACGCGACCGAACTGGAACTCTTGCAGTAAAGTTATCACCAACCGAGGAAATTAAAGATGCAAATTCAAGTTAATACGGACGACAACATTCAAGGTGGCGAGGCCTTGGCCCAATGGGTCCGAGACGAAGCCAGCAGCCGTCTGGCCCGGTTCAAAGAACAGTTCACCCGTCTGGAAGTGTTTCTGACCGATGTGGATGGTGCCAAATCGGGGGGTAACGACAAACGCTGCCGGCTAGAGGCCCGCGTCGTCGGTCGCCAGCCGGTCACCGTCACGGCCGAAGCTGACAAGATGGCCGCTGCTTTCATTGCCGCCGTGGAAAAACTGGCGCGCGCCGTGGACACTGAGCTGGGCCGCGTCAAGGACCGCAACGGGCGCGACACGATCCGCGCTGCGCAAGAGTAAGTCTCGTCCCGACGTTCGCGGATGCCAGAAAAAGTTAAGGTTTTTAGGGCTCTGGCCCCCGTGCAATCAGCGTTGTTAGCTATTAATTTAATATCTAATCAGAACGCTTGATCCCAGCGTATGGACAGCCGGATGGCAGCGTTGATCAAGCCGACCATGCTGTAAGTCTGCACAAAGTTGCCCCACTGCTCGCCACTGACCGGGTTGATGTGCTCAGCCAGCAGGCCATGGTGGTTGCGGCAGGTCAACAGTTTTTCGAACAGCACGCGTGCCTCGTCGCGCCGCTCCAGCGTGGTTAAGGCGTTGACGTACCAGAAGGTGCAGACCAGGAAGGCGTTCTCGGGTTCGCCATAGTCGTCTTTTTCAATGTACCTGAAAATAAAGTCACCACGGCGCAAATCCAGCGCAACGGCGTTGACCGTGGCGGCAAAGCGTGGGTCGGCGGCTTCCAGAAAGCCCACTTCGGTCAGCAGCAGCAGGCTGGCATCCATCGCGTCACCGTCAAAGGTTGAGACGAAGCAGCCGCGTTCTTTGCTCCAGGCCCGCTGGCTGATCGTTTCGTGAATCTGCTGCGCCTGCCCCTGCCAGTAGGCGGCGCGCTCGGCCAAGCCCAACTGCGTGGCGATGCGCGCCAACCGGTCGCAGGCAACCCAGCACATCACGGCGGAAAAGGTGTGCACACGGGCGCTGCCACGCAGCTCCCACAGGCCGGCATCGGGCTGGTCATGGCAACGCCAGGCCTGTTCACCCAGTGGCTCAAGATGGCGGAACAAAGCTTCGTCGCCGCGCCGGGTCAGGCGTTGGTCAAAAAAGATGTGCGAGGCGGCCAGGATGGCCGAGCCATAAACGTCGTGCTGCACCTGGCGGTAAGCCAGGTTACCGACCCGCACCGGCCCCATGCCCCGGTAACCGTCGAGCGCGCCGATTTCGCGCTCGTCAAGTTGCGCGCGGCCGTCAATGCCATAGACTGGCTGCAGCGGTGCACCGGCGTTATTGGCGGCGATGTTGATGATGTAGCTCAGGTAGCGCTCCATGGTACGGGTTGCGCCCAGGCGGTTGAGCGCATTGACGACAAAATAGCCGTCACGCAGCCAGCAGTAGCGGTAGTCCCAGTTGCGGTTGCTGCCAGCGGCTTCAGGAATCGACGTGGTAACCGCCGCCACGATGGCACCGGTGTCATCAAAGGCGTTGAGCTTGAGCGTGATGGCGGCGCGGATCACGGCGGCTTGCCACTCAAAGGGAATCGCCAGGTTGCGCACCCATTCACGCCAATATTGCGTGGTTTCCTCCAGAAAACGGCGTCCGACTTCGCTGGCAGCTTCATTCACGGTTTCGTCCGCGCCCAGCAGCAGGGTGACACTGTCCTCCAGAAAAAACGCGGTTTCCTGCAGGATGCCGGTGAGCGAAGCATCGGTGGTCAGGCGCAGCGTGAGCGTCGGGCTCACATAGCGGATGTGGTGACTACCCCAAGTCACGCTCGGGCGGGATGCCCCGTCATCGCAGGCTGGGCGCAGGCGCAGTGTCACGCGCGGGCTGCCGCAGAGGCGGCGCACGCGGCGCACCAGCATCATGGGTCGAAACCTGCGGCCATGTTGACCAAAACGCGGCGCGAAGTCGGTCACTTCAACCGCGCCTCCTTGCCGGTCGAACAGGCGCGTGATCAGAATCGCGGTGTTTTCGAGATAGTGCTGCTCGGTGCGTTCGCAATCGACCAGATCGACGGCGAAAAATCCGTAGTCGTCGGTCTTTTTCAGCAGGCTGCAAAACACCGGATCACCGTCCAGTCGGGGAAAGCAGCCCCAGCTAATATTTGCGCGCCCATCAATCAGCGCGCCTATGTTGCAGTTGCCGATCAAAGCCAGATCAAGAGTCTTCATGCATTACCTTTCAGGGCGCTGGCCAGCCAATGGTGCACCATGGTCACATTGGGCAGTCGATAGCGCGCGCAACTCGGGCCGCGACCAACCTTGATCGACACGCCACCCTGGCGGTTGACCTCAGCAAATCCGTGCTCATCGTTGAGATCGTCGCCGATGAACACAGCGCGACGTCCCTTGAAGGGAAACTCGGCCAGATACTCGGCCACGGCCGTGCCCTTGTCGATTCCGGCGGGCTTGATTTCAACCACGCATTTGCCACGCTGCAACTCCAGACCCGGCCCATGCAACTGGGCGAGCTGGCCCATCAGGCGATGGACAAAGGCCGCCAGTGCCGGAGCGAGACGGTAATGCAGCGCCAGTGTCAAGCCTTTATCTTCCAGCAGCAGACCTGGATGACGCTCAACGATCGGTGCCAGCGCTGCCTTGATTGCACTCTTGACCGTTGGTGCAGCCGAATGGATCCACAAACGCCCGGCACCATCGCGCCGCTCCAGGCCGTGCAGTCCGGCCATGGGGAGTTTTGCCAGGCTGGTGCGGGTTTGCAGATCGGAGATCATGCGCCCGCTCACCAGCGCCAATGCGCCCCCGCTGGCGCGGTGCAAATCAGCGATCAGCTTGAGCAAGGTCTGGTCAACCACCACCGCATCCGGCGTGTCGGCAATATTGATCAGGGTGCCATCCACATCCAGAAAAAAGGCCCACGCGAGGTTGGGCTCAGGCGGGCTGTTGGCGCGGGTTTTCTTCATCAGGTCAAGAGGCTCGGCTTATCGGTCAGCCGACTGCGCCTGCGTTTGGTCGCGGCGTCGAGCAGCATGCGCCCGGCCCATCGGAATACATTGAATTCGGCCACCAGGCCGCGCATCAGGCGCATCCTGTCACGCTGCTCGATGTCGGGCATGCTCAAGGCCAGATGCAGAGCGGCAGCGCACTGGTCGGCATCGTAGGGGTTGACGATCAGAGCCTCCGGCAACTCGCGCGCCGCACCGGTGAACTCCGAGAGGATCAGCACGCCACGCTCGTCGTCGCGGGCTGCGACAAACTCTTTCGCCACCAGGTTCATGCCGTCGTGCAAGCTGCTGACAAAACACAGATCGGCGGCGCGAAAATATTCATAGACCTGGGGCGGGGCGTGTTGCTCGACTTTCAGCAAAATTGGCGGCGGTCCAAGCCGCTCAAAGCGGGAATTGATGCGCGCCGCAAGGGCCCGCACCTGCCCCTCGTGGTGCTGGTATTCATCGATGCCTGAGCGGGTTGGTGCGGCGATCTGGACAAAGGTGAAGCGCCCGATCCAGTCCGGGTTGAGTTCCAGCAGTCGTTCAATGGCCCGAAAACGCTCCAGAATGCCTTTGGTGTAATCGAGCCGGTCAACACCGATCCCGAGCTTGTGCTCGGGTGGCAGGTCGTTCTGCAGGCGCAAATCGTGGCGACACTCCGGCACGCTCTTCTTCAGCAATTCGGGGTCCGGTGGCCAGGCAATCGAAATCGGGTAACGCCTTACTGCGGTGAGCTTTCCACCAAACGACACGTCAAAGGATTCGCGGTCCACCCGCGCTTCCAGAAAGCGGTCCACCGTATCAACAAAATTGTTGCAATGGAACTGGGTATGAAAACCCATGATGCTGCTGCCCAGCATGCCAGCCAAAATATCCTCGCGCCAAGGGCAAATGGCAAACGACTCCGGGTTGGGCCACGGAATGTGCCAGAAACTGATGATGGTAGCCTCCGGCAGCGCGTCGCGAATCATCCTTGGTAACAGCGCAAAGTGATAGTCCTGCACCAGCACGATCGGATTTTTGGTCTTGGCCTCACTCACCACCGCCCGGGCGAATTTGCGGTTGACGGCAATGTACTGTGCCCAGTCGCTGGAGCGAAAGATCGGTCGCACATGGGCAATGTGGCAAAGCGGCCAGAGCCCCTCATTGGCAAAGCCGTAGTAGTAGCCGGCTTCCTCCTCGGGGCTGAGCCAGATCCGGCGAATCTGGTAGGCCGGGTTTTCGGGCGGTACTGACACATGGTCGTCCTGGTCCACAACGTCGTGATCGGCTGTGCCACTGCCATGCGCAATCCAGGTGCCCGAGCAGGCACGCATGATCGGCTCCAGCGCTGTCACGAGCCCGCTGGCGGGGCGTTGCACCTCGATGCGTTCGCCGCGGCGCTGATGAATATAAGGCTCGCGGTTGGACACCACAATCACGTCCTCGCCGCGCAACTCGCCATGCAAAATGGTGCGCAGCGTCTCCGCCGACCAGGTCAACTGGCTTTCGTCGCGTGCACGGTTTTCCGATTCGAGCTCGCTGATCAGGCGCTGCAGGTCGCGCGCAATCGGCTTGAAACCGGGCAGGCCGGGTGCTGCGTTGACCTCAGGCTGGCGCAACAGCCCTTCGCCACGCAACAGGGCGCGCACACCGGCCATCCAGCCGCGCCACGAGAGTTGCGCTACCACCACCGTGATCAGCGAGACCGCCGCGCCCAGCGCCATAAAAACGTACACCAGATAGCGCTTGGTTTCTTCGCTGCGCCGGGTGATGAAGCTCATGTCATGCAGCAGCACCAGTTGGCCCGATACAGCTGCGGCATCGGCGGTCACTGCGCTGGTCATTGGCACGACCGCCACATGCAAAGGCCCCTTTTCGCTTGGCAACAAGTGGTTGCCCGGGTTTCGCCAGGGTTCAAGACTGTCACACTGGATTTCAACCGGTAGCGATCGACTCGCCAGTATCTTGCTCGTTTGGGTGGCGCAGTAACCCACGGCAAAGAATCGCTCGCCTTGAGTAATGCGGTTAAAGAACTCCTGTATCTTGGCCTTCTTGCCGGCGGCAAGTTGTTCCTGCAACGGCTCCTGGATGGTGTTGGCAATCAACGCGGAGCGGATGTCAAGATCACGCACAAACCAGCTCAGCGTCAGCCGGTCAATCAGCGGAGCAACAGCGTAGGCGATGCCCGCCAGCACCAGCAGCAGGGGCAAAACGAAGCGTAGCGACAGTCTCATAATCTATGGTACCTTACTTGACTCAGGCTTTGACCGGACTGGCCTAGAAATGTGTACCATGAACAAGTCAGCTGATTTAAGCGGGAAAGAACACGCGAAAGCTTGCCATGCCGGAGCGGGTTCGCAATGACAGCCTTCTTTCATCCTTCGGGGTCGGATTCGCGTCCATCAAAGTTAGCACAACGAGAAGGCAGCATCTGTGCTGTCGCGTACCCACCGAAGAGACATTTCTGCAAAGCAATGGCGCCCACGGAGAATTTACAGCGTGAATGAAATTGGACTGTGGTCTTTAGTTGCCTTGGCCGTACTTAACCTTATCTTGTTGATTTGGATCATCTCGCAGCATGGTGCTAACGCTGAGCTGCAAACTGAGCGGCTGGCCCGGGACCTGGCGCTTCGGGAAGCGACGGCGCTGGTTCAAAGCAGTTCGGAGCGCCTGGAGCGAGAGCTGCGGCGCGAGATTGGCGAATCTGCCCGGTCTGGGCGCCAGGAGCTGACGCAAAATCTGGCGACTTTTCAGCAGGCAATGGTGCAACAAGCGGCTGAGGCGACGCGCACACAAAATACGCAGATTGATGCCTTTGGCCAGCAGCTCGCGCTGTTGCAAAAATCGCTGTCGGACACGCTGACGACGCAGCTCTCGGGTGTCAGCGAGGCCAATGCCCGGCGTATGAGCGAGATCCGGCAGACGCTGGAAGTGCAGCTCGCACAATTGCAAAGCACCAATTCGGCCAAGCTCGACGAGATGCGCGCCACGGTTGACGAAAAATTGCAGACGACGCTGCAAACGCGCCTTGGTGAGAGCTTCAAGCAGGTGGCGGACCGGTTGGAGCAAGTACACAAAGGCCTGGGCGAAATGCAGACCCTGGCGCAGGGCGTGGGCGACCTCAAACATCTGCTCTCCAATGTGAAGACGCGCGGCATCTTTGGCGAGGCGCAACTGGCTTCATTGCTGGAACAGGTGTTTGTGCCGGATCAGTATTGCGCGCAGGTGGCAACGCGTCCGGGCAGCAAGAATGTGGTTGACTTTGCCATCAAACTGCCTGGCAAATCGGAGCAGGGCGAGCCGCTCTGGTTGCCGATTGACGCCAAATTTCCGAACGAAGATTACGAGCGTTTGCTCGACGCCCAGGGCCGGGCCGATGCGCTGGGCACTGATGCGGCCGCCAAAGCGCTGGAACTGCGCATCCGGCTGGAGGCCAGGTCCATCGCCGAAAAGTACGTGGAGCCGCCCCACACCACCGATTTTGCGATTCTGTTTCTGCCCAGCGAGGGTTTGTATGCCGAAGTGCTGCGCCGTCCTGGCCTGATGGAGAGCCTGCAGCGCGAATACCGCATCACGCTGGCCGGACCGACGACGCTGTTGGCGATGCTGAGCTCTCTGCAAATGGGTTTTCGCACGCTGGCGCTGGAGAAACGCTCCAGCGAAGTGTGGCAGGTGCTGGGTGCCGTAAAGACCGAGTTCGGAAAATTTGGCGACGTGCTTGCGCGTGTCAAAGCGCAAACCGAAACCGTGCTCAAGACCATCGACAACGCCGAGACGCGCAGCCGCGCCATGGGCCGGGCGCTGAAAAAAGTGGAGGCCCTACCCGAGACCCATAGCGCCGCGTTGATCCCGCTGGACAAGGATTTTGACGCTGATCCGGAGTCTGATCGCCTTTGACCAGCGCCACGCGGTCCGCCACCAAGTTGGCTATTGACCCGGCATGAGTTTGATGCGTTTACCGTCTGAATCCGTCATCGCCGAGCCGACCGCTTTTCTTTGCTCAGCCGAGCGCGTGCCGATGGCGTGACTGAAGGTTGAACTACGCACCGAGCCCTTGAAATTTCCGGTCACCGCCACCACCAGGTGCGAGCGTCCTTGGCCGGCCACGTAAGCGACGTCAAAGGAGGGCGCATCACACTTGGCAAAATCTGCGCCGCTAATAGGCTGCGGCGCGCTGGTCACGCTGAGCCCATCGACGCCATAGACGTTGACATGGACGCCGCTGGCCGGTGCGTCAAAAGTCAGGGTGATCTTGCCCGCGTCCGCGCCCACCTGAAAATTGACAGCCACCGGTGCCGACAGGGCCTTGCGGTATTGCTTGGTGGCATTACCAACCAGGGGTTTGCTCGCGTTGCAAGCGGAGAAGACGGGGACTGTGGTCATCAGAATGACCAGCGCAGCGACAATTCGAGAGTACATAGTCGTTCCTTTTAAATGATATTCGGTTATTGGCTGGTGAATTCAACGGTGACGTTGTAGTTGCCGCTGGTGGTTCGGTAGCCAGTCAGCACCAGTACATACTTTTTGCCGCTTTGCGTGGCAAGTTGCAGTGTCTCGGTTCCAGTGAGCCATCTGTCGGCTTCCGCCAATTTCGCACCGGCCTGATAAACAGCGATTCCGACATCGTCGTTAGTTGAAGTGGCTGCCACCGTCACCTGGCGCCCGTTTCCGGTAAAGACGTAATACTGATTCTGATTCCAGGTGTTGGATTCGGGCCCACCACTCAAAGCGATCGTCTTGGTTTGCGGGAAGGCCGTGACGTCTGTGTACATTTCCCGCATGGTGGTGTCACCCGTTCCCCACTGGTCCGTGATGGGACCGACCAGGTAGTTGGCCAGAAGCGTGTCGACTAAGGAACTGCTGACGCCGCTTTGTTGTTTGAGACCAGCGATAAAGGAGCCCACGGTGACCATGGCGTCGGTCGTTTTCAATGGCCCGGCAAAGACGTCGAAAATGGTTCCGAGCCCAACGCTGACTTGATCGAAAGACTCATTGGTAGATCCTGGCGTCGAGACTGAATCGAACAGGTCATAAAGTAGCCGGATGACACTGTTTTCCGAGAGCACGCCTGGGTGCGGGTCGTCAGTTGACGGGGGGGCGGTCTCGGCGTTGGTTGCCATGGCGACGGGTGTTGTTGGGGTTTGCCACAAGGTGTCAACATACAGCGGGTCGTTCAGAACCATGGCGGCGATGGCCGACGCACTGCCTTCGCCAAACGAGAGTCGCGGGTCCAGCACATCGCCGCCACCGTGCTTGCCGCCCGGGCTGTCAGAACGCGATAAATTGTCCTGAAAATAATGGGCCCACTCGTGGACAATGACATGGTTGTCAAATTCGTCGGTATCCACACCTTCCTTGCCGAGAATATAGACCGCGTTTTCGCTCGGGCTGAAGTACGAGGTGCCAATCAAGCCTTGCTTCACATCGCCTGATTGCGATGTGTTTTGCGGGCTCCAAAAGGCGGTAAAAGCTGGGAAGCTCACGGCTCGGACGCTTGAGAAAGCCTTGGACGCGGTGTACATCGAGTCCAGAATGGCAAACGGCGCCGCAGTGCGGTTTGCATCAACATAGTTGGTACCGTTCCAGCCCGAGCCCGCATGCAAATTCTTGCTGGTACTGACGCCGTCGAGCGCGCCAGCCATGGCCCAAATCAAATTTTGATCTGTGTTATCGGCCACCTTGATGGGCGGATTAATCGACTCTGCCACGACGACGAGTTGCAGAGCCGCCGACCCACTTGGCGTGTACTGCAGGCTGTAGTTGCCGTTGTTATCAGTCGTGGTGCTGGCCAGGACATTGGTGCCCTGCATGACCCGCAGCGTTGCGCCGCGAACCGGCCGGGGCGTAGTCTGGGCAAAATCGAGTCGCCCCGTCCTGCTTGATTCGTTGTAGGTAGAAGGCACGAAATCATAGCTAATCTTTCCGCTCAAGGGCAAGGCACCCGTCGGGGGTGGCACAACCGCACTGCTGACTGTGATGCTCTGTGTCACCTGCGGCGCCGCGTTGTAGCTGCTGTTGCCGGCCTGGTTGGCAGCGACTGTACAGGTGCCGGCAGCGACGCCGGTGACGGTGCTGCCCGCCACAGAGCAAATGCCCGGTGTCGTTGAGCTGAAGCTCACGACCAGGCCGGACGTTGCTGAGGCAGCCACCACGGTTGTTCCACCGACCGTCAATGAGTTTGGTGAAAAGCCGGTGCTGCCTATCGTCTGGTTGCCAAGCGCAGGTGGCGGCGTCGGCGTCGAGTTACCTCCGCCTCCACCTCCGCAGGAGGCCACCAACATCAGACCAGCAAGGTACAGAAGGGCAAGGTGTCGCCGCGTTATTCCGATCATTTGTTTCTCCTCAAATGTTAAGTATTCTTCCATTTGCCCAGCGATGGGAAATGTCCAAGTTATTGATTCTATGGGTGCTTTTCGAAAAGGGAAAGCCATTTGCAGAATAATGTCTTTTACCATCAAACAGCCGCCCGGTGTGCGCCCGCATCGCAGGCAAGGGCCCACTCCTGCCAACTACACCCAACCCACCCAGCCCAGCAGGGCAGCCGCGCCGAGCAACCAAAGCAAGTGCAGCCGGGTGCGCCAGATCAGCAGCGCGGTGACCGCTGTGAGCAGCCACAAGGGCCAGTGTTGGACGGAACTGCCCTGACTGGTGGCCAGGATCCAGCCGGTGGAAATCAGCAGCGCAATGACGATGGGTGCCATGCCCTGTTTGAAGGCGCGCACGCCGCGCAAGGCCCGGTTTTGATGTGCCCAGCGCGCCACGGTGAACGTGAACACGCTGCTGGGCAACATGATGCCCAGCATGGTGATGAAAACGCCCAGCAAGGCATAGGCAAAGGCGAGCGGACTGGCAGCCGCGCCACCGCCCGCATTAAGACCGACGTTCCAGCCGAGCAAGGCCACAAATAGGACATTGGGTCCAGGCGCGGCCTGCGCCAGCGCGATCGAAGCGCTGAACTGCGCGTCGCTGAGCCAGTGCTGCTGATCGACCAGGTAGCGGTGCATGTCGGGTGCGGTGGTAATGGCGCCACCCACGGCCAGCAGCGACAGCGACAAGAAATGCCCCAGCAGGGCGTACCAGTCGGCGCCGGTCAAGGTTATGGTCAGGCCCATCAATGCGTCTCCTGCTGACCCATTGGACCCAGTTGGCGCCAGGCCCAGCCACAGGCCAACGCGCCCAGGCCCAGCAACAACCACAGCAGCGGCATGCGAAGCACCGCAATTGATACAAAAGTGATAGCTGCCAGCGCATAACAGACGGGCGCTCCCATGCTATTTTGCTTTAAGGCGCGGACCAGTTTCAAGCCCGTGGCAGCGATCAGCCCAGCTGCCACGGCGGCCATGCCGCGCAGCGCGCCCTGTACACCGGGTGAATCAGACACGCCACTAAAGATCGCCGCCAACACCAGCACAATCAGCAGCGGAAAAGTCAACATGCCGGCCAACGCCACCAAACCACCGCGCCAGCCAAAGTAGCGGTCGCCAATCATCATGCACAGGTTAATCACATTGGGGCCGGGCAGGATTTGCGCGACGGCCCAGTCTTCCACAAACTCTTCCGGCGTGAGCCACTGCTTTTTTTCAACCAGTTCTCGCTGCGCCACGGCCAACACACCACCGAAGCCCTGCAACGCCAGCTTGCTGAAGGACCAGAACAGGTCGTGCAGCGATTCAGGGCGCGGGCGATTGCTGCCAGGAGCGCCGGGACCGGCACCGAACTCGGAAGTAGAGATTGACATCAGTTCATCGTCAAGGGATCCGGTCGGTCGTACCGGCTCGCTCAGTCGCGCATAGGTCCGCGACTTGCTGCAATACCCAGTCAATCACTGCCGGGTGACTGGAAAGCTCCACATGGCCCAACCCGTCAAAGACGGTCACGGGCACGCCGGCGAGCACCTGTTCGCGCTGCGGATAGACGATGTGGTCTTGCGGCGTGAGCGCGATGCGTATCAGGCTGCGCGTCGCGCCCGTCTCACTCTGTTCCAATGCTTGCAGCCAGGCGCTGTGCCCCATCATTTGTTGACCGTTTGAGCTTCTACTGCGACGCAGGATTTGCGTGCCCGTATGAGGCGTGCCCAGCGTGATCACCCGGTTGGCGCGCTCGCTGCCATAGGCGCGCAGCCACGCCCTGATGGCCAGACCGCCCATGCTGTGGCCGACGAGTGCAACTTTTGTGGCACCAGTCTGTTGGCATAGTTGCGCCACAGCCTGTTGAATCAGGGCTGCATAGCTTTCAATCGGCGCAAAGACTGGCTCCAGATCAACGGTCAACACAGCGTGCCCAGCCTGGTGCAGGCGGCGCGTCATGGCATCCCAGATGCGGTGATTGCACAGGAAACCATGCACCAGCAACACCGGCGTGCGCCGCGCGGTCTGCGGCGCCGACAGCATCAGCGTTGGCGTGCCGCCCCAGGGCAGTTGCAGCACAAATGCGCGCAGCATGGCCGTGTATTCAAACAGCAGCGAGCGCAGCCAGCGGCGGTTGGCACCCGGCGCGCGTGACCGGATGCCAATCGCGATGACCAGTAATGCCAGCGTCACAAGTGGCATGGCCAGCGCCAGCATGGCAGCAAGCCAAAGCGTGGCACCTGTCTCTTTGGCGAGCAGCCCGCCAAGCAATGCACCGATCAAAAGCTGACCCAGCAGCAGTGCGCGCATCAGGCGAGCCAACATACGAACTTTGTCAATAGACCGGCTGGTGGCGACGCAGCGTCGCCTTGACTTCGTCCGTCAACACAAAGCCAGCACCGAATTTGGCAGCCAGTTCATCGGCGCGTGTGACGAACGCATCCACGCCCATGCCATAGATGAACTGCATGGCACCTCCGGTCCAGGGCGGAAAGCCAATGCCGAAAATAGATCCGATATTGGCGTCGTGCACGCTGGTGAGCACGTTCTCGCTCAGACAGCGTGCCGTCTCCACAGCCTGGCGATAGAGCAGACGGTCTTTCAAGTCGGTGATGTTCCAGGCGGCGCCAGGCTTTTCAAACAAGGCTTTAAGTTGTGGCCAGAGAAACTTTTTCACGCCTTTGCCTGCCGGGTATTCATAGAAGCCAGCACCACCGGCACGGCCGGGTCGCTTGTGCTGCTCAACCATTTCCCGCACGATACGCTCGCCGGGTGTCTCCAAATAGGACTTGCCCTCAGTCGCAAAATCGGCACGCGTTTGGTCCATCACGTGCAGACTCAGACTGAGCGAGGTTTCGTCCTGCACCGCCAGCGGTCCAACCGGCATGCCGCACTGGATGCCGGCGTTTTCAATCGCCGCTGCGGGGATGCCCTCGCACAGCATGGCGGCGCCTTCCATCACATAGGTGCCAAACACGCGGCTGGTAAAGAAGCCGCGTGAATCGTTCACCACAATGGGCATCTTGCCGATGGCCTGCACATAGTCATAAGCGCGCGCCACAGTGTCGTCGCTGGTCTGTTGGCCGCGAATGATTTCGACCAGCTTCATCTTGTCCACCGGGCTGAAAAAATGGATGCCGATGAACTTGTCAGGCGCGACACTGGCTTTGGCCAGACCGGTGATTGGCAGCGTCGAGGTGTTGGAGGCGAAAAAGCCACCGGCGGCGAGCATCGGCTCGGCCTCCTGGGTGACCTTGGCTTTGAGCTCGCGATTTTCAAAAACGGCTTCGATGATCAGCTCGCAGCCCTTCAAATCGTCGGCCTGGCTGGTGGCCTGAATGCGATCAAGCAGCCTTTGCTGGTCAGCCGCGCTCAAGCGGCCTTTATCGACCCGGACCTGGGTGAGTTTGGCGCTGTGGGCTTTGCCCAGATCGGCCTTCTCCTGGTTCACATCTTTCAACACCGTCGCAATGCCTTTGCTGGCATGGGCGTAGGCGATGCCAGCGCCCATCGCGCCGGCGCCCAGTACGCCAACCCTGACGGGTTTGAAGCGCGGCGCCGTGCCGGGGCGCGAGGCACCGCTCTTGATGGCGTTGAGGTTAAAGAAGAAAGTGTTAATCATGGCGCGCGCATTGACGCCGGTCATAAGCTGGACCAGATAGCGGCTCTCGATGCGCAACGCGGTCGGGATATCGACCTGCAAGCCCTCAACCATGCAGGCCATGATCGCCTCGGGTGCCGGGTACAGGCCACGTGTTTGCTGCTTGATCATTGCCGGCGCCACCGCCAGCATCTGCGCCACTGCCGGATTGGAGGGCAGGCCGCCTGGTACCTTGTAGCCCTTGGCTTCCCACGGGTGCCCGGCCACCGGGTTGGCCGCGATCCAGGCCAGTGCCTTGGCGCGCATCTCCGCCGCTGCGTTGGCCGAGGGGGCCACCAGCTCATGCACCAGACCCAGGTTTTTGGCGTCCTGCGGAGAGAAGGTTTTGCCTTCCACCAAATAAGGCTGCGCACCCATCAAGCCGAGGTGGCGCGTCATCTTGGTCACACCGCTGGCGCCGGGCAACAGGCCGAGCGTCACTTCGGGCAGACCGAACTGGATCTTTCGATCGTCAATGGCAATCCGGTAGTGTCCCAGCAGGGCCACTTCCCAGCCGCCGCCCAGCGCCGTGCCGTTGAGGCAGCTCACCACCGGTTTGCCCAGCGTTTCAAGCGTGCGAAAGTTCTGCTTGACGCGTTCAATTTCGCTGAAGATGGCGCTGGCGTCGGCGGGCCGCAGGCGCATCGCGCCCTTCAGGTCAGCGCCAGCAAAAAAAGTCGATTTGGCCGAGGCCAGGATGATGCCATTAATGCTTTGCTGGTCCTTGACGATTTGTTCAACCAGCGCCGTCAGGTCCTGTTGCCATTGCAGGCACATGGTATTGACGGGTGAATCGGGTTCATCGAAGGTGACGCTGGCAATGCCGTTATCGAGTTGGTATTTGATGGTTTTCATGGGTTCTTCTCAATCAGTTGAGGACAGAGCTGGTTCGCTTCGCGTAACTGCGGTCTGTCCCGCAAGGTTTTAGATCTTCTCCACAATGGTCGCAATCCCCATGCCGCCGCCGACGCACAGCGTCACCATGCCGTAGCGCAGCTTTCTGCGTTGCAATTCGTCAACCAGGGTGCTGATCAGCATGGCCCCAGTGGCACCCAGCGGATGGCCCATGGCAATGGCGCCGCCATTCACGTTAACCTTGTCATGCGGCACCTTCATTTCCTTCATGAAACGCATGACCACAGCGGCAAAGGCTTCGTTGATTTCAAACAGGTCAATCTGGTCAATCGTCAGGCCCGCCTTGGCCAGCGCCTTGCGCGCCGCCGGCATCGGGCCGGTCAGCATGATGCTCGGGTCGGCGCCGCTGAGCGCGGCCGACACAATGCGCGCGCGCGGTGTGAGGCCGTGCATCTTTCCCGCCGCTTCGGAGCCAATCAACACAGCGGCAGCACCATCGACAATGCCGGATGAATTGCCGGCGTGATGCACATGAAAGATACGCTCCACCTGCGGGTAGCGGGTGAGCGCCACTTGATCAAAACCCATCGCGCCCATCTGTTCAAACGAGGGTTTCAGCGCGCCCAGGCCTTCGAGCGTACTGTTTGGTTTGATAAATTCGTCTTGCGCCAAAATGACTTGTCCCAGAGCGTCTTTCACCGGCACGATCGACTGCAGGAAGTAGCCACTGGCGCGTGCATGAGCCGCGCGCTTTTGAGATTCCAGCGCAAAAGCGTCCAGGTCCTGGCGCGAAAAACCTTCCAGCGTGGCAATCAGATCAGCGCCGATGCCTTGCGGTACAAAGCCGGTGGCGGAATTGGTTTCGGGGTCCATGGCCCAGGCACCACCGTCCGAGCCCAGCGGCACGCGGCTCATGCTCTCGACGCCACCCGCCACCACCAGCTCTTCCCATCCGGAGCGCACTTTCCCGGCGGCCAGGTTCACGGCGTCCAGGCCCGAGGCACAAAAACGGTTGATCTGCACCCCGGCACAGGTGAAATCCCAGCCCGCTCGAAGTGCTGCCACTTTGGCAATCACGCCGCCCTGATCGCCCACCGGTGAGACCACGCCCATCACCACGTCATCGACTTTGGACGTGTCCAACTGGTTGCGGCGTTGTAACTCAGTCAACACACCGGCCAGCAAATTGACCGGTTTGACTTCATACAGGCTGCCGTCTCTTTTCCCCTTGCCGCGTGGCGTGCGAATGGCGTCGTAAACAAATGCTTCGGTCATGGGAGCTCCAAATAAAAGTTGAACTGACCAGTAGGCAGTATATTGCTTTTTGCCAAGCAAATGCTTTGTATAAATAATTGCCGCGCAAAGCCGGTGTCCTGCACCAGCCAGCTTCCGGCACCAAGATTACTACATTAATAATAGCGTCTTGCGCAAATTGGACGGGGGCTACCCGCCAATTTAGGCAGACATCAGGGCTTCAATCTGCTCATCTTTGGCTTGCCAAAACTGTGCCACCCATTGCTGGTAGGCCTCGCGCACGCCCGGGTCAGCGGCGTAATCGGCTTGCGCCAGATGTTGTGGGATGGGCAAGGTGCGCACGCGCACGATCACACGCTTGAGCTTGCCCTTGAGAAATTGCCAAAAATCCGGTGCGCCATCGGGATAGACAATCGTCACATCCAGAATCGCCTGGAATTTGTCACCCATGGCGTTGAGCGCCAGCGCCATGCCGCCGACCTTCGGCTTTAGCAGGTGTTTGTACGGCGATCTTTGCCGCGCATGTTTGGCTGGCGTAAAGCGTGTACCCTCCAGAAAATTCATCACGCTGGTCGGAATCAAGGCATATTTCTCACAGGCCTTGCGCGTGGTGGCCTGATCCTTGCCGCGCATTTCCGGGTGCGTTTTCAAAAACTCCTCACTGTGCCGGCGCATGAATGGAAACTCCAGCGCCCACCAGGCCAGCCCCATCACCGGCACCCAAATCAATTGCTGCTTGAGAAAAAACTTGAGCAGTGGAATACGCCGGTTGAACAAGCGCTGCAGCACCAGGATGTCCACCCAGGATTGATGATTGCAGTTGACCAGATACCAACTGTGGTAATTTAGATCCTCAATACCCTGCACGTCCCAGTGGGTGCGTTGGGTCAGGCGCATCCAGCCGCTGTTGCCGGCAATCCAGGCCTCGGCGATGTGCAGCAGAACGGGGTCGATCAGCAGACGCATCTTTTTCACCGGGATGATCAGTTTGACCAGCGAGACGAGCAGCAGGATCGGCACCCAGAACAACGCGTTCAGAATCATCAGCGTGGTGGCAATCAAGGCAAGCAGTGGAGTAGGTAAAAAATTAAGCATTTCAATCAACTTCGTGGCCGACAAGCATAAATGCGGCCTGTTTGGCGCGTGGGTGAACGATAGCGCATTTCAAAGCCACATCCGTCTGGCCGGAAAATGCTCATCACTTTATTGTCACGGCAGGTTCTGTACTGCGCCCCGGCGCGGCTAAAATTGCTGCCAAGGCGCGCTGCTCCGGCGGGCTTTTGTTTTTTGATTCGGAGCCATGTAGAGGACCACCATGTACAAAAACCTCGCTGCCGTGCTCGCGGCCGCCTGTTTTATTTCTCCCGTATTTTCACAAGCCAGCCTAGCGACTGTCGTGACCAAAATGCCGCTCAAAATAGGTTTTGTCTATGTGACGCCCTTAAGCGATGCCGGTTGGGTCCGCCAGCACGACGAAGGCCGCAAGGCCATTGAGGCGGCGCTGGGTGCGCGGGTCAAGACCAGCTATGTCGAAGATGTGCCAGAAGGCCCTGATGCCGAGCGCGTCATCCGCGACCTTGCCGCCACTGGTCATCAGCTTATTTTTACGCCCAGCTTTGGCTATATGGAGCCGACGCTCAAGGTGGCGCAGGAATTCCCAAACGTCAAATTTGAATCCATTACCGGTTACAAGACAGCGGCCAATGTGTCGGTGGCCAATGCGCGCTATTACGAAGGCCGCTACCTGGCAGGCATTGCGGCCGGGCGCATGACCCAAAGCAATCTGGCGGGCTACGTGGCGGGTTTCCCCATTCCGGAAGTGTTGCAGGGCATCAATGCTTTTGCGCTCGGTATGCAATCGGTCAACCCCAAGGCGCAGCTCAAGGTCGTCTGGCTCAACACCTGGTTTGACCCGGCGCTGGAGCGTGATGCGGCCATGACGCTATTCAACCAGAACGTGGATGTAATTGCCTTTCATACCGGTTCATCCGCCGTCATGGCAGCGGCGCAGGAACGCGGCAAACTGGCCGTGGCCTACCATTCCGATATGCGAAAAGTCGCCCCGGACGCGCAGATCGTCGCTGTCACGCACCAATGGGGCAACTACTACACCCGGCGCGCCCAGGCGGTGCTGGACGGCCGCTGGCAGCCCGGCAACGTGTGGGGCGGTGTGCGCGACGGCATGATCAAAGTTGAGGGCTTTGGCAGCAAGGTGCCCAAGGCGGTGCAGCAAGAGGTGCTGGCGCGGCAAAAGGACATTGCCGCTGGCAAGTTACATCCATTCCATGCAAGCCAGGCGGTGCTCAATAACCAGGGCAGAGAAGTCATTGCCAAAGGCCACACCCTCAGCGATGAAGAAACTCTGAAGATGAACTGGCTGGCGCAGGGGGTGCAAGGTAAACTGCCGTAAAAACCCGGCGTTTCCAGTCACGCGTTGAGCGCCAGGCATCCTCGATCACAAGACAGTCCGACTAATTGGCGGGTCGGACGCGCAATTGTCTTAGGGCGGCGTTAATGTTATCTGTCCCGGTGAGAATCTCTGCCTTCGGCGTTTGCATCGTCGCGATCTGATTGGCTGAGGTGCCCTGCTGGCCTTGAATGGCCCTGGTGAGAATCTGGGACACCCCACTTTGCATAGCCCCGGCACTGGCTTTGGTCCCCTCGTGGCGAATTCTTGGGATCGTTAGACCACTGGGCTGGGGGTCGAAATCGCAGCTCCACTCTGCGTACCATGGTATCCACCCAGGCACGTATATTTCCTCGTTCGGAGAACGAGCAACCAGCGCACTGACAAAACGCAAGCGCAACCCAATGCTTGCGAGCATGCCCTCACCTGGTACTCCGAGGTTATCAGATAGCTTGGGTTTGAAGCCCTGGCAAGGCATATCGATAAACGACAGCTCAAATTTCCGGGTCGAACTTGAGGCTGGCACAAGCTGATATAAATTTGGGTCACTAATGGAACAAAACAGATCGTAGGTATAGCGGCCTTTGCTTTCCAGTGCCGAGTAACTATCCCAGCGCAGCAGTGTCGCCTTGTCCCCAGTCGCGTGGCGGTAGAGCGCCCAACACTGATCCTGAACATTGAGTTGAATCCAGCCCACGCGCCACGGCATCCCCGTGGAAGTACCTGTCCTGATCACAGAGCAAGTTTTTGCTGGCTTGGGAGAGTCTCCAAATTCAATCATCCCTCTCAACTCGAGACCAAGACACTGAAAGGTCTGTTCTCCATCGACCAGCCCCGGACCAGCAGCGTCCAGATCCAGACGTGTGGCCGCAAGTGAAGAATTGATGATGTGCATAAGGCAGTCGGTTTCGCAGGACACCAAATTAATCATACAACAATGCACCATGTTTGAACAGAATGTTGATAGACCTAGCCCGCCGCGTTGAGTCCTCGACAATCGGGTGCGAGGCTTCTGAAATGTGGGATCAATCGAGGTCAGCTGGGTCGACATGCCAAGGCCGCCCCCCTGCTTACAATCCGGCCAACCCAGGAGCATCACCGCATGAGCATCAAAAGCGACAAATGGATCCGGCGCATGGCTGAGCAGCACGGCATGATCGAGCCGTTTGAGCCGAGCCAGATCCGCAGCAACGCTGCGGGTGAAAAGATTGTCAGCTATGGCACCAGCAGCTACGGCTACGATATCCGCTGCGCGAGCGAGTTCAAGGTTTTCACCAACATCCACAGCACGGTGGTGGACCCGAAGAATTTTGACGAGAAAAGTTTTGTCGATTTCAATGACGAGGTCTGCATCATTCCGCCCAACAGCTTCGCGCTGGCGCGCACGCTGGAGTACTTTCGCATTCCTCGCAACGTGCTCACCATCTGCCTGGGAAAAAGCACCTATGCGCGCTGCGGCATCATCGTCAATGTGACGCCGTTCGAGCCCGAGTGGGAAGGCTTTGTGACACTCGAATTTTCCAACACGACGCCGTTGCCGGCCAAGATATACGCCGGTGAGGGCTGCGCGCAGGTGCTGTTTTTTGAGAGCGACGAGGTCTGCGAGACCAGCTACAAAGACCGGGGTGGCAAGTACCAGGGCCAGCGCGGCGTGACGCTGCCCAAGGCGTGATGGCGCAGCCCGTCACACTCATACCGATTTTTACCGCAGCAACCGGAGTGTCGCTATGAAATGGGAAGGCAATCGCGAATCCGACAACGTCGAAGACCGCCGCGATGAAGGGGGGTCATTTGGCGGTGGTGGTGGCGGTGGTTTTGGCGGGCGCAGTATTGGCATCGGCTCGATTGCCATCGCCCTGGTGGCCTCGTATTTTCTGGGTGTCAGCCCGATGACGGTGCTGAATCTTCTCAGCGGTGGCAGTCCGGCGCCGCAAACCCAGTCCGCCCCGGCGCACAAGCCACCAGCGGACGACCAGATGGCCAAATTTGTATCCACCGTGCTAGCCGACACCGAAGACGTCTGGACCGACGTTTTCACCAAAGGGGGTGCCACCTACAAAAAGCCCAAACTCGTGCTGTTTCGCCGTGCCACTGCCACCGCCTGTGGTCAGGGACAGGCGGCGATGGGGCCGTTCTATTGTCCGGGCGATCAAGCGGTCTATATCGACCTTGGTTTTTATGAGACCCTGAAGAACCGGCTGGGAGCACCCGGGGACTTTGCCCAGGCTTACGTCATCGCGCATGAGGTGGGCCACCACGTGCAGAACCTACTGGGAATCAGCGCCAAAATGGACCAGCGGCGCGGCCGCGTCAGCCAGGCCGAGTACAACGCCTTGAGCGTGCGCCTCGAACTGCAGGCCGACTGCTTTGCCGGTGTTTGGGCCAACCATGCGCAGGCGGCCCGCCAGTTGTTGGAGCAGGGCGACGTTGAAGAAGCCATGAATGCGGCCGCCAAAATTGGCGACGATGCGCTGCAGCGATCGGGCGGCGGCCAGGTAATGCCGGACAGTTTCACGCACGGCACCAGCGCGCAGCGCCAGCACTGGTTTGATACCGGACTGAAGAACGGTAGCGTTAAGCAATGTGACACCTTTTCCGCGCGCCAGTTGTGATGTATAGGCGATAATACGGGTTTGCCCTAGTCCTTGGGGCGTCACCAGCTATCGAACAGATAGCAACTGAAGCTGGCTTTGAATGACTGAACTGACTGCTGAAATTTCCAACGAACTGAGCGACGCGACGCCGCCGATGGCGTTTGCCCAATTGCAACTGGCCGCCCCGCTGGCTCGCGCTGTCACCGAGATGGGCTATGAGTCCATGACGCCGATCCAGGCGCAGGCCATTCCTGTCGTCTTGCAGGGCCGTGACGTGATGGGTGCGGCGCAAACCGGCACCGGCAAGACGGCCGCTTTTGCCTTGCCGCTGCTGCAGCGCATGCTCAAGCATGAAAACGCTTCCATGTCGCCCGCGCGCCACCCGGTGCGCGCTCTGGTGCTGCTGCCCACGCGCGAGCTGGCCGACCAGGTGGCACAAGCCATCAAGGATTACGCCAAATATACCCAGTTGCGCAGCGCCGTGGTGTTTGGCGGCATCGACATGAAGCCGCAGACGCTGGAGCTCAAAAAAGGTGTTGAAGTGCTGGTGGCCACACCGGGGCGGCTGCTGGATCATATTGAGGCCAAGAATGCAGTGCTCAATCAGGTCGAGTATGTGGTGCTCGACGAGGCCGATCGCATGCTCGACATCGGCTTTTTGCCCGACCTGGAACGCATCCTGAGCTACCTGCCCAAGCAACGCACGACCTTGCTGTTCTCAGCCACCTTCTCGGCTGAGATCAAGCGTCTGGCCAACAGTTATTTGCAGGATCCGGTGACGATTGAAGTGGCGCGTTCCAACGCGGCAGCGTCCACCGTAGAGCAGCATTTTTACAGCGTCGAGGGCGATGACAAGCGCCACGCTTTGCATCAGATCCTTAAATCACGCCAATTGAAGCAGGCATTTGTTTTTGTTAACAGCAAGCTCGGTTGTGCCCGGCTGGCGCGCTCGCTTGAACGTGAAGGCCTCAACACCACCGCGCTGCACGGCGACAAGAGCCAGGAAGAGCGTCTGAAGGCGCTCGAATCATTCAAGAGCGGCGAGGTCGATTTGCTGGTGTGTACCGACGTGGCGGCGCGCGGCCTGGACATCAAGGACGTGCCCGCAGTATTCAACTTTGACATCCCTTTCAACGCCGAAGATTACATTCACCGCATTGGTCGCACCGGGCGCGCCGGATCCTTGGGGCTGGCCGTGAGCTTTGTCGCCAAGAGCGATGGTCGTCTGGTGCTTGATCTTGAGAGGCTGCTGAAGTCCAAGATTGAACTGGAGCCCGTCGAGTTTGACGAAGACGTGCCCGACATCCGCAAGCAGGGTCGCATCAATGACGGTCATCGCATGTACAGCGAGGCCGAGCAGGCTCATGTTCGGCATGATCGCCACGCGGCCGGGAATCTACGGGACGTGGCGCGCGAAGGCCAGTTTGCACGACCCGAGCGGCAACGGCGTGACCACAGCCGTGCCGAGCAAGCGCCGCGAGATCCTTTCTTCGAGCAGCCGTACCAGCCTGCGCCCGCAGCGCAGAGCACGCCGTCCTGGGAAGTGACACCGGGTCAGCGTAGTGTGCGCAGCATTTCGGCCAATATCAAACCCAAGCGCAAACTGGCGGCCTTGTTCCAGTCGGCCTGAGGTTACGAACGAGCGATTTCGCTACACCTCAGCCCGGCTGTTGTGCCTGCTCGCATTGCACCTGGATCAGTTCGGGCGCAAAACCGGTGCCGATGGTGTCAAACCGCACCGCGCTCAGGCAACCGCCCCAGACGCAACCGGTATCGAGCGAGAGCAGATCGCTGCGCCCCAGCCAGCCCAAGGTGGACCAGTGACCAAATGCCACCGTCACGGCGCCGGTCTGGCGACCGGGTACCTCAAACCAGGGCAGGTAACCCTTGGGCGCGGCGCTGGCGTCGCCCGTCTGCGTAAAGTCCATGTGCCCAGCCGCATCGCAAAAGCGCAAGCGCGTCAGGGCGTTCACAATCACGCGCAAGCGTGCCGCGCCGGTCAAGCTGTCGCGCCAGCGGCTTGGCTTGTCACCGTACATCTCGCGCAGGAATTCACCCACGTCGTGAGCTTGCAGGGCGCTCTCGACCTCGCTTGCAAGTGCTATTGTTTTACTAGCTGTCCACGCAGGAAGCACGCCCGCATGGACCATTAATACCTCATGACCGTGAATCGATTCGAGGAGCGCCAGACGGCGCCCGCGCAGCCAGTGCAGCAGGGCGCCGCGATCCGTAGCAGCCAGAATGTCCTGCAGCGTATCTTTGCGTCCCGCCGGACGCACGCCGTGCGCGACCGCCAGCAGATGCAGGTCATGGTTGCCCAGAAGACAGCGCGCCGCTGCGCCGTAGCGCATCAGGCGGCGCAGCACCGCGAGCGAGTCCGGCCCGCGATTCACCAGGTCGCCCAGCAGGTACAGCGTGTCGCGGCTGGCGGAGAAGGAAATTTCGTCGAGCAGACGCTGCAAGGCGCTATCACAGCCCTGCACGTCGCCAATCAAGTAAAGTGCCATGGTATTTATTGTCGTGCCTGACCCATGGATTTCCTGCTGATTATCTTTTTAACCTTGCTCAACGGCGTCTTTGCAATGTCGGAACTGGCTTTGGCGGCGAGTCGCAAGGCGCGCTTGAGCGCCATGGCCGAGGCCGACGACAAGGGGGCACAGGCGGCGCTCATCTTGCTGGGCAACCCGAATCAGTTTTTGTCCACGGTGCAAGTGGGCATCACCTCCATCGGCGTGCTTAACGGCATTGTCGGCGAGGCGGCGTTCAGCCAGGGCGTGGCGCAATGGCTGCACGGCTTTGGTGTGGCAGACAAGGCCGCCGCCATTTCCGCCACCGCGATTGTTGTGACCTTGATTACCTACACCACCATTATTTTTGGTGAGCTTGTGCCCAAGCGCATTGGTCAGTTATACCCCGAGCTGGTGTCGCGCTGGGTGGCGCGCCCGATGCTGTGGCTGGCCAGGGCGGCCGGGCCGTTTGTCAAATTGCTCTCGGGCTCGACTGCGGTCGTGCTGAAATTGCTGCGCATCGACACCAACGCCGCGCGCATCGTGACGGAAGAAGAAATCAGCGCCAGCCTGGAGGAGGGCGTTGACGCCGGTGTCATCGAAGAGCATGAGCACCAGATGGTGCAAAACGTGTTCCAGCTCGACGAGCGACCCTTGCCCTCGCTGATGGTGCCGCGCACCGATGTGGAGTGGCTGGACGCGAGCAGCACGGTCGCGCAAAGCCTGGCCAAAGCGGGCAGCGCTGGCAGCAAAGGGGCGCACTCGTGGTACCCGGTGTGCCGCGGTTCGCTTGACGACGTCGTGGGCAAGATCAGCATTGCGCGTTTGCTGGCGCTGGGCATCGAGACGCCCGGCACGATCGAGGCACACGCCACACCGGCCACCTTTGTGCCGGAGACCTTGAGCGGCATGGAACTGCTCGAGCAGTTCAGAACCAAGGCCGGCCGCTTTGTGCTGGTGGTCGATGAATATGGCGTGGTGCAGGGGCTCATGACGCCACGTGACTTGCTGGAAGCCATTACCGGTGAGTTGCAACCCGGTGCGCAGACCGATGCCTGGGCCACGCAGCGTGAGGACGGCTCCTGGCTGCTGGACGGCATGATGCCGATCAGCGAACTCAAGGTGCGCCTGGAGATTGAGGAATTGCCGGAAGAAGACCGGGGTCGCTACAACACTGTGGCCGGGTTGTTGATGTCAGTCTCGGGTCACCTGCCTGAAGTGGCAGAGCACATCGAGTGCGCGCACTGGCGCTTTGAAGTGCTCGACCTGGATGGGCGACGCATTGACAAGGTGCTGGCCAGTCGGCTGGTCAATCCAAGCACGGGTTGATCGAATTCAAATTCAGTATAGTTTTTTTTGCGGTGAATTGCATTTTTTGTAGCGGTGCAGGTCGAGGTTATTTTTCCCCCACTCAATCCCCCCCGCCCCCGTCCCGCCTCGCCGGGCGGAATGGGGGAGCCAACAGCCAATTTGGCCTTGTGTTTTACGTCGGGAAGTTCAATGGCGAAGGCACGCTGGGCAGAGCATTTTTCTCATTCTTGTCATTGCGGGCGCGATCCAAGATCCGGGGCCGGCATGACAAACTTCGCAGCACCGTCCCAACGCGCTTATCGAGCGGGTACTTCTTTGCTTTCAACACGCGACCAAATTGGCTGTTGGCTCCTCTCTTCCGCCCGGCGGGGCGGGAGAGAGGCGGGGGAGAGTGAGTGGGGGAAAAGCAAGAAAATAGAATACAAGACGAGCAACTTGTGCAAACCGAACTTGCTTCACCAAATGGGCGTTGAACTAAATCAACCCCTTGTCACGATGCAGTTTCGTCCGCCCTGCTTGGCGTCGTAGAGCGCCTCGTCGGCTTGTTTGATCAGCGTCTCGGGGTCGATGGTGGATGGATACTGCGCCACGCCGGCCGAAAACGTGGCCTCGAACCAGCCGTCCTTGAACGGATACCGGATAAAGCTGAAATCGCGCCGGATGCGGTCCAGCACGTCAAGAGCCTGCTCGCTATCAGAATCGGGCAACAGCACCAGAAATTCCTCGCCGCCGTAGCGGCCCACCAGATCGGTCTTGCGCAGCCGCCGCTTGAGCAGCCAGGCCAGGCTGCGCAGCACCTGGTCACCCATCGGGTGCCCGTAAGTGTCATTCACGCTTTTGAAAAGATCGATATCGATCATGGCCACCGAGAGCACGCTGTTGGCGATGCTGGCCGCGCTGACGGCTGTGCTCAGGCGTTCCTTCACCGTGCGATGGTTGAGCAGGCCGGTCAGGCCGTCGTTCTGCATGGAGCGGCGCAGTGCGCGATAGCGTTCAATTTTGCTCTTGACCACTGCGTTGAGGAAGACCGGGTTGAACGGCTTGGTGAGAAAGTGCTCGCCGCCCAGGCGCAGCGCATCGACTTGCAGCGCCATGTCGCCTTCACCGGACAAATAGATGACCGGGGTGGACAAAAACTCGGCATGCTGGCGAATCACGCGCGTGGCCTCCACGCCGGTGCAATCGGGCATGTACATGTCCATCAAAATCAGGTCCGGCTGGAAACTGCGCAGGCCGTCCAGGATTTGCGCGGGCTTGGTGACGGCAAATGATTCAATCGCGTTTTGCTTGAGCGTGCGCTGAATCGACTTGCTGGCCGTGAGCGAGTCTTCCACCACCAGCACGCGGTAGGGCGCTTCTTCTTCCGTGCTGCACAACTCGATGATGCGGGCCAGCAACAGCGCTTCGGGCGTGCTTTTCGCAAAACAGAAATCCGCTCCCGCGCGCAGCAGCAACTTCAACGGGTCAAAGTCGGCTTGCGCCGTGCTGACAATCAACTTGCTCGCCGAGAAACGCTGGCGCCAGGCCAGAATTTGTTCACACGCCTGCGGCAGCAGGATGTCCTGCATGTCAAGCAGCAGAATGGCCGGCTCCTGCGCCGCTGCCGGGACACTTTGCCAGGCGTGAACCTCGGCGGCGAGGCCGAAGTACTCAAGCTGCGTCACCAGATGGTGCCAGGGAGCGGCCGTGTTGCTGACAAACCAGACCCGGTGGGTTGGGTTCAGGCTGGCCGAACTTGGGCGCTCGTTGAGCAGGCGGCGTTCTTCGATCGTGTGCGAGTTGCTGTCGATGAAATGCACCATGCGCGCGCCGAGTTCCTCAGTCTGGTGCCGTAAATCGGCCACCGTCGGCGCTGCCATCGGATGTTGGCCGGCTTCATCAAACAGCGCCAGCACCTGTTGCTCCAGACGGTGTGACATCTGGTGCAAACCCGACAAATTGCGGCCTTGCAAAAAGTCGGAAAAGCTGGACAGGCAAACCGCAAACTCGACGAACAGCTCAAAGTCTGGCGCGGCGTTGTAGGCCTGCCATTTGTGTTGCAGTTCGTCGTTCTTTTTTTGCAGTTCAGCGGGTGGGCATGACATCTTCTTCTTCTCGCACAGGAATCATGGAATTATGGCAGCAGTTGCGGCAGTCTCACCCTTTCACGCCTGCCCGCTCAAGTGGTAGGCCAGCAGACCCAGCCACTCATGCAAAGCCAGGTTCCATTTGCTGGCCCCGCCCTGCAGGGAATATTGGCTCCAGGGCGTCTCACGGCCGGCGCGAAAATCGACCGGATAGGCGCTCACGTTCCAGCCCACTTTTTGAAATGCCGCCATGGCGCGCGGCATGTGCCAGGCCGATGTCAGCAGCAGCCAGCGCTGGGCCGGATGGATACCCGGCAGCCGGGCACTCAACAGGGCATTTTCATAGGTCGTGCGCGAGGCGGCTTCGTAACTCAGGCGTTGCGGTGCCAGACCCATGCGCTCAAAGAATTGCCTGGCGCGAGCCGCCTCGGACATCCCGTCGCTAATCAGCGCTCCGTCGCCGCCGCTAAACAGCAGGCGCAGCCGTGTGTCTTGCTGCATCAGATGCACCGCCTCGATCATGCGTTCCGCCGCGTCGTTCAGCGCCGGCTGTGAGTGCCCTTGCCAGACATACCCACTCTCCAGTGCACCACCCAGCACCACGACGCCAACGAAGGCTTGCTGCGCGGCCTGCGTGGGTGGCTCGGGATACTGCGCTTCCAGCCGCCGCAGCAGCGCGTCGGGCAGCGGCTCCCAGCCCTGCAGGAGCAGCAAGGCCAGCGCGGCCCAGCCCAGTTTGAGTCCGCCTTTGCGCCGCAGCGACAGCATGAGCAGCGCGCCCAACAGCAAGAGCGCAACCCAGGCCAGGGGTTGGGTGGCGAACTGAAGCAGTTTTGCAGCGATGAACATGGGATGAATCGGCTTGAAATTGGGAGGAACGGGGCTCAGGGTACAGCAAGGCCGGTCTTGTTTAGCACCTGCTCGATACCCTGCAGCAGACGCCCGGTGGCACCCCGGTGCTCGCGCGCAAAGGCCAGCGCCGTCGCGCGCGCGATCTGCAACTCGCTGGCGTTGGCGGTCAGGGCAGCAGCCCGGCTGACGGCCTGCGCCAGATTGTCCACGCGCAGCGCGGCACCGCTGGCCAGCGCCATGTCCGCCGCTTCGGCAAAATTGAAGGTGTGCGGTCCCATCAGCAGCGGGCAGCCACAGGCCGCCGCTTCAATCAGATTCTGTCCGCCAAAGGGCTCGAAACTGCCGCCCAGCAAGGCCACGTCGGCCAGAGCATAGTAAAGCGCCATCTCCCCGAGCGAGTCGCCGAGCCAGATGTTGGGCGCTTGATCGGTCAAAGGCGCCTGCAGGATTGGGACGGGCGCGCGCTTCCCGGTGTTTGGGCTGGCGGGCGCTGTCTGGCCCCACTGGCTGCGGCGCGACACCCGAAAGCCGTGCGCCTCGATCAGTGCGGCCACTGCGTCAAAGCGCTGCGGATGGCGCGGCACGATCAGCCATTGCACCTGATTTGCTACTGAATAAATAGCTGCTTGCGCAGGATCGACGGGGGCTTTAGCCTGAAATGCCTGTAACAATTGGAGCAGGGCGCGCTCTTCGCCGAGGCGCGAACTCGCCAACAGAACGACCGATCGAGCGCTCTGCTGGTGCCAGGCGCGACCGCGGTCGAGCTGATCGGCATCCGGTCTGGCATCAAATTTGAGGTTGCCAAAGACGCCTTGCACGGCCACGCCCAACTCGGCAAAGCGCGCCGCGTCGCCCGGCGTTTGTGCCCAAACCGCCGTCAAGCCTTGGTAGGCCGGACGCGCCAGCCAGGCCAGACGCCGCGCCGAGCGCAGCGACTTGTCACTCAGGCGCGCGTTGGCCAGCACCAGGGGCACTGCAGCGCGCTGGCAGGCCTGCACCAGGTTCGGCCAGACTTCGGTCTCCATCAAAATGCCGATGCGCGGCCGGAACTGCTGCAGAAAACGCTGCACATTGGCGGGTGTATCCCACGGTTGCCAGACCTGCAGGTCGCCCGCGTGCAGCAGCTGCACGCCTTCAGCGCGGCCGGTCGCCGTGCCGTGCGTGAGCAGCAGGCGCATCGTCGGCCAGCGCTGGCGCAGCGCGGCGACCAGCGCGGCGGCGGCGCGCGTTTCGCCCAGCGACACCGCATGCAGCCAGATTGTGTTGCCTTCCGGCGCCAACGGGGGCGTGGTGTAGTAGCCGAAGCGTTCCAGCACCGCTTCCAGGTAACCGCTCTCCTTGGTGCCACGGCGCGCCAGGCGACGGCGCAGCCAGGGTTGCGCCAGCCACATGGCCATGGCATACAGCCAGCGCGTCATGGTCGGGTCGATCCGGTTGCGGGCGTTGGCGCAGTCGCTTGCGAAACCGCCAGCCAGGCCTGCCACACTGCCTCGACCGGGGGACAAGGCCGCGCGAACACACTGCGCTGGCGCGTTGGGTTCAGCGGTCCGGTACGCCAGGCGCTGTCAAAGTTGTAAAGCTGCACGTGCGGCAAATCCAGCGCCACGGCCATGTGGCTAAGGCCACTGTCAAGGCCAATGACACCGGCGCATGTGGCGAGCGCATCGGTCATGGCGCCCAGGTCCTGGCGCGGCCAGAGCATGGCGTCGGCGGGGCTGCTGGCAGTGGCCAAGCCGTCGGCGATGGCTTGCGCCTGCAACTGCTCGACGTCGCTGCCCTGCGGCAATGCCACGCGGTAGCCGCTGGCAATCAGACGCCGACCCAATTCCAGCCAGTGCGCCAGCGGCCACTGCTTGTCAGCGCGTGAGGAGGCATGCACCAGGGCCACCAGGGGACCCTGCCTGCCGCCTTCGTATGCTATTGTATTAGTAGCTGTTTGCACAGGATCGACGGCGGCTAGAAGCCCATACGACTCATGCTCCGGGAGTTCGTAGTGCAGCGCCTGGGCGCATAGCGCACGGCTTCTGAGGACGGCATGACTGTGTGTGGGAACGCTCAAGGCGACATCCGCCACCCAGCGCGCCGGAGCTTCAAAGCTCGATCCCTCGGTTTGATGCGCCAGGCCGTAGCGCTGGCCGTGCGGGCTCAATCGCGCCAGCCACGACACCAGTGCGGACTTGCTCAGTCCCTGCAAGTCGATGACGGCGTCGTAAGGCTCGCGCTGCAACTCTGCCCTGAATTGCCACCAGCCCTGGCGCGTCGCTTTTGACCAGGGCGTGCGCCGCCAGCGCCGCAGCTCGCAGGCGATGACGCGGTTGACGCCAGCACAGCGTTGCACCAAAGGCGCAAAGGCGCGCTCCACCACCCAATCAATCTGTGCCTTTGGCAACGCGCAGCGGATGTCCTGCATGGCTGGCATGGCATGCACCACATCGCCAAGCGAAGACAGCTTGACGATCAATATCTTCAAAAATGTGCCCCCACGCTTGCCACGGTGTGTGCTTCGCTGCCGCCCGAGGGGGCCTTCGCACCTTGGGACGGCCCGGCGGCTCTCAATGCGCCGCCTGATCCAGCACGGCACCGGGCTTGACGCTGCGCAGCAGGCGCAGCATGGTCTCCCGGATGCGCTGTAGCGCGGCCGGGGTTTGCCCTTCAAAGCGCAGCACCAGCACCGGCGTCGTGTTGGAGGCGCGAATCAGGCCAAAGCCATCTGGCCAATCGACGCGCAGGCCATCCAGGGTGCAAATCTTGGCGCCCAGCTTGAGCGCCTCAAACAGCGTGCTGACGCCTGCCGCGCTGGCGACCCCGTGGCCGCTGACGGCCTGCTCCGCGATTTGCAGCAACTGGCCGACGCGCCTGTGCTGCTCGCCCTCATCGCATTTGACGTTGAGCTCGGGCGTTGAGAAACTGGTCGGCAGCGCGTCCAGCACGGCATTGCCATCGGCGCTGCGGCTCAAAATCTCCAGCAGGCGGCAGGCGGCATAGGTGCCATCGTCAAAACCATACCAGCGTTCCTGGAAGAAGATGTGGCCACTCATCTCGCCGCCCAGTGGCGAGTTGATCTCTTTCATCTTGGCCTTGATGAGCGAGTGACCGGTCTTGTACATCAGCGCGACGCCGCCCGCAGCTTCAATCGCCGGGGCCAGGCGCTGCGAACATTTCACGTCAAACAAGATGGTGCCGCCCGGCACGCGGCTTAGCACGTCGCGTGCGAACAGCATCAGTTGCCGGTCCGGGAAGATGTTGTTGCCGCCTTTGGTGACAATGCCCAGGCGATCGCCATCGCCATCAAAGGCCAGGCCGATTTCGGCGTCGCTGGTCGTGAGCGCCGCGATCAAATCACGCAGGTTTTCGGGCTTGCTCGGATCGGGGTGGTGGTTTGGAAAGTTGCCATCGACGTCGCTATACAACTCGGTCACCTGGCAGCCAATGGCGCGCAAAATGTCGGGTGCTGAAGCGCCGGCAATGCCGTTGCCGCAGTCAACCACAATCTTCATCGGGCGTGCCAGTTGGATGCCGCCAACGATGCGTGCCCGATAGGCCGCCAGCACGTCTTCGCATCGCAGCTGGCCACCGTCTTGCAGCCGCCAGCCTTCGCTCTCGATCAGGCGCTGCAGCGCCTGAATTTCTTCGCCGTAAATGGCGCGCCCGGCCAGTACCATCTTGAAGCCGTTGTGATCCTTGGGGTTGTGGCTGCCGGTGACCTGGATGCCGCTGCGGCACAGGGTGTTGACGGCAAAGTACAGCATTGGCGTGGTGACCCGGCCAATGTCAATGACCTGCGCGCCGCTGGCGAGCAGACCGCGGATCAGCGCGGCGCTCAAGCTCGGGCCACTCAAGCGGCCATCGCGGCCTACCGCCACCGTGTTTTCGCCCTCGCTGCGCGCCACCGTGCCGAAGGCGCGTCCCAAGGCCTCGGCCATGGGCTCATTGATGGTGTCGGGCACCGTGCCGCGAATGTCATAGGCCTTGAAAATTGATGCTGGTAACTGCATGGTGCTTTCCTTGAATAAGTAAACCAACTGGTGGCTGCGCCGAATTGTAGGCGGCGGGGGTGCGGCAAGAATCACCCACGCGACGCTTGGCTTGGCGCGCCACGCGTATCATTCAGGGGCTTTGAGACCCGCTCCAGGCGCAGTGACCAGTTTTTTTTTGCTGCTATTACATACATAGCTTGTTGCGTATACAGCGCAAGGGCTGCAAGGCTAAATGGCATGAAATTTTCAGACTCGACGGTGTACACACGTTGCCCCAGCGCGCTGGGTGGCCTGATCGTCGCCGCCCAGGGCGACAAGCTCGCCGGCATCTGGTTTGAAGGACAGGCGCACCAGCCCGATGTAAGCCACTGGACAGAGGCGGCAGATCACCCCCTGATGCAGCGTGCCAAGGCCCAGTTGGGCGAGTATTTTGCGCGTCAGCGCCAGTCCTTTGATTTGGCGCTGGATTTGGGCGTGGGCACCGCGTTTCAACAAGCGGTGTGGCGCGCGCTGCTCCAGATTCCGTTGGGTGCCACCAGCAGCTATGGCGTCATCAGTGCCGACATCGGGCAGCCCAGAGCCGTGCGCGCGGTCGGGCTGGCGATTGGGCGCAATCCGTTTTCCATTGTGGTGCCCTGTCATCGCGTCGTAGGCAAGCGCGGCGCCCTGACTGGTTACGCCGGCGGTCTGGCGCGCAAGCGCGCCTTGCTGCAACTTGAAGGCGCGCTTTGAATTCAGCTGCGCCGCAGAAGCCCTGGCTCATTGAATTTATCCTGCTGGCTTCCATCTGGGGGGCGTCGTTTATGTTCATGCGCCTGGGCGCGCATGAGTTTGGTGCCTTGCCCACGGCTGGCGTGCGGGTCGCGGTGGCGGCCTTGTTCCTGTTGCCGCTGCTGCTGGCGCGCGGCCTCGGGGGACAACTGGTGCGTCACTGGAAGGCCGTTTTCCTGGTTGGCCTGTTCAACTCCGGCATCCCGTTTGCCCTGTACGCGTATGCGCTGTTGACCATCAGCACCGGCTTGTCGGCGGTGCTGAATGCCACGGTGCCCCTGTTTGGCGCGCTGGTGGCGTGGATCTGGCTCAAGGACCGACCGCACGGCCTGCGTATTCTGGGTCTGGTGATTGGCTTTGTCGGCGTGGCACTGCTGGCCTCGGAAAAGGCCAGCTTCACGGCCGGCACCAGCACGCCGGCCAGCGGTTGGGCGGTGCTGGCTTGCTTGCTGGCCTGCCTGTGCTATGGCATCTCGGCAAGTTACACCAAACGCTATCTGAGTGGCTTGCCCGCGCTGGTGACAGCCACTGGCAGCCAGTTGGGCGCCGCCCTTGGCCTGGCACTGCCCACGTTCTGGCTGTGGCCGGCCAAGGCACCCAGCGCCAGCGCCTGGCTGGCTTTGCTGGCGGTGGGTGTGCTGTGTACCGGTGTGGCCTATGTTTTGTATTTCCGGCTGATTGAAAACCTGGGTCCGGCGCGGTCGCTGACGGTCACCTTCGTGATTCCGGTTTTTGCCGTGATTTATGGTGTGCTGCTGCTGGGCGAGACGGTGTCGGTCTGGATGCTGATGTGTGCCGTCATCATTGTGTGCGGTACCGCCTTGTCGGCGGGCTTGTTGCAACTCAAAAAATAGGTCTTGCGGCGGGCGCAGCTCCATCAGCTAACATGGCTTGGGACGCCGGATCGGCCAGATAAATGGCATTGCGACCTTGCGCCTTGGCCTGGTACATGGCCTCGTCGGCGCGCTTCAGGATTTCTTCGGCCTCGATGTCAGCGTCAACAAACAGCGTGATGCCGATGCTGACGCTGGTTTGCCAGACGACGCTCTCCAGATCATAGGGCTCTGCGAGTGCCGCCAGGATCTTCATGCTCACGCTGCGTGCTGTTTCGCTTGCCTCAGCCCGATCTTTGTTCAGTTGCGCGAGCATCACGACAAATTCATCGCCGCCGACGCGCGCCACCGTATCGCCTTCGCGCACTGCGGCCAGCAAGCGCTGCTTGACTTGTTGCAGCAACAAGTCACCTTGCTGGTGACCGTGCGTGTCATTGAGCAGCTTGAAGCGATCCAGATCCAGAAACAGCAAGGCGCCGTACTGAGCGCTGCGGCTACTGGCGGCGCGTGCCTGCTGCAGCCGGTCCATCAGCAGGCGCCGATTGGGTAAATCGGTCAGTGCGTCGTGGTAGGCCTGGTGCCTGATCTCTTCTTCCAGCTTCCTGCGAGCCGTGATGTCCATATGGGTGCCGACCATGCGGGTGGCACGACCCTGCGCGTCACGCTCGGTCACCTTGCCGCATGCCAGCAGCCACACCCAGTGGCCGTCCTTGTGACGCATCCGGTGTTCGAAGACAAACTGCGCGGTCTGGCCCTTGACAACTGCCAGCATGAGCGGTTGCAAGCGGGGCAAATCCTCGGGATGTAGTCGTTGCTGAAAGCTCGGGTCATTGACCTGCAATTCGCTGGGCTGGTAGCCCAGCATGGGTGCCATGCGGGCGTCAAACTCGCATCGGCCACTGGTCAAGTCCCAGTCCCAAAGCGACAGTCCGCCGCCCTCAAGCGCCAGGTTCATGCGCGTTTCGCTATCAATCAAGCTGCGATGCTGGCGCTGCTCGTGCCATCGGTGCCAGCAAAAGAGCGAGGTCAGACAGAGCAACAGCAAGGTTAGCAAGCTGCTCTGAAAATAATTATTCCGGATCGATACGACCAGCGACGCCCGGTATTCATCGGCACCAAAAGCGACTGTGACCCACAGCGGAAAATCAGGTACCAGACGGAAATAGTGCAGGCGCCGCACACCGTCGAGTCGCGCCACTCGGTCGGAAAAGCCTTCGAGTTTTCCCTGGGCCCACAGGGGTGCCGCAATCGGGTTGTCAATGTGCTGGCCGATGCGCCTGGCACCACGCACCTGACGCGCGCGCACCACGCCGTCCAACCCGACCAGGGCGGCGATGCCTTTGTCGCCAAGGTCTAGATGGGCATAAAACTGGGAAAAATAGTCGGCATCCACGGACACCACAACCACGCCGCCAAAACTGCCGTCGGCCTGATTGATGCGGCGTGTCATCTGGATCGACCACCTTTGGCTGGCTCGCCCCAGCACCGGCTCGGAGATAAATACCTGCCCGGTGTCCCGCGCCACATGGGTCTTGAAGTGAGCCCGGTCCGACAGGTCCAGGGCCGGTGTTTGAGGCAGATTGCTGAAACGGTAGATGCCGTGTGCATCAATGATGCCTACCTGGTTGAAAAGTCGCTCATCGATCAGGCCCTGGCCCATCATCCAGGCCAGATCGATGGCCTCACCCTGGCTTGCATAGCTGGCGCGGATAAGCTTCAGGGTTTGATCGGCGCTGCGCATGACCCGGCTGGCATGTTCTTGCGTCAGGCGCGACAGGTTGGCCAGTGTGCGTTGTGCGGCCTGATCGCTCTCCAGGCGATCCTTTTTAATATTCTGTAGGGTGATGGCCCAGATCGCAGCAATCAGCAGGACGCAACTCAGCCAGGCTATGGCATAAGGAAACCAAATTTTCTGTCGCTGGCTCACGGGGCGCTGGACCTCTGGATTGAAAGCGGGGTGGAAGAATAGCTATGGTTTTGATTATCCGCCGTTTATCTGACAGCTTGCCAGTGCCAATTCGACTATAAAAATATTAAGATAGGGCCTTCATCCCACTCACCGCCTTTGCACCATGACCATGCCGCGTTACCCGATGCCCGAACTCAAAGACCTGCCCGACGACATTCGCGCCAAAGTGCTGGAGGTGCAGGAAAAGGCCGGATTTGTGCCCAACGTTTTCCTGGCGCTGGCGCGCCGACCAGCCGAGTGGCGTGCCTTTTTTGCCTACCACGACGCGCTGATGCTCAAAGACTCGGGCCTCACCAAGGGTGATCGCGAGATGATCGTCACCACCACCAGCGCGGCCAATAAGTGCCTCTATTGCGTGGTGGCGCATGGTGCCATCCTGCGTATTTACGAGAAGAAGCCGTTGGTCGCTGACCAGGTGGCGGTGAATTACCGCAAGGCCGACATCACGCCGCGCCAGCGCGCCATGCTCGACTTTGCGATGAAGGTTTGCCTGCATTCCGATGAGATCGGCGAGGCGGATTTTGCCGCACTCGCAGTGCACGGCTTCAATGACGAGGACGCCTGGGACATTGCGGCCATCACAGCCTTTTTTGGCCTCTCGAACCGCATGGCGTCGTTTAGCAACATGCCGCCAAACCCCGAGTTTTACCTCATGGGCCGGACCCCAAAGGCCCACTAAATGCTGTGACTCAGGGTCGCTCGCGGGCCCGGCTGCCGGCAAACAGGCCATAAAACTTGCGGTCCACGCCGAGCATGTGCTTGACCACGACTTCGGTGACCAGGAACTCGACCAGTTCACCCACTGTGATGCCGACGGCATCGGCCTGCTGGCGCAGTTTGCGCGCCTGTTCGACCAGCGCCTTGTGCAACTGGGCGTGCTGCGCCAATTGCGGGTAGGCGCGCGCCCGCAGAATTTCTTCTTCATGCTCAAAGTGCATCACCACATGCGCCAGCAGTGCATCAAATGCGGCGAGCAGCGCTACATGGTCTGGGCCAGCTTGGGCTTGTCCGGCCCCGGCCAGGCCCAGCAATTGATTGGCCAGGCGGAATATCTCACGATGCTCGTGATCGATCGTCTGCTGGCCGCAGGTGTAGCTTGTCTTCCAGCTCAAATTGACGATCGATTCTGTGTTGGCGACCAGACCATTGGCGTCCAGCTCCGACGCGGCTGCCGTACACATTTCGACTACATTGCCGCCGGCCTGCTTGGCGCGGTACATCGCGTCATCAGCGAGCTGCAACAGTTGCTGCTCCGCTTGGCCGTGCTCGGGGTAGATCGCCACGCCAATGCTTGATTGGCCGCTCAGGGTGAGCCCACCGGGCATGACAAAGCGCCGTTCGAGCTCAGCGCGGATCTTGCTTGCCACCGCCAGCGCGCTGTCGCAGTCTGGCAAGTTGGACAGCAACACGACAAACTCGTCGCCGCCCACGCGCGCCGCTGTGTCGGAGGCGCGCAGGCAACCGGCGATGCGACCCGCCACGGCCTGCAGCAGCCAGTCGCCGACTTCGTGTCCGTGCTGGTCGTTGACCGACTTGAATTTATTCAGGTCAATGAACAAGAGCGCCAGACGCAAGCGCTCCCGTCTGGCACGCATCAACTCCTGGCTCAGTCGGTCGTGCAACAGACGCTGGTTGGGCAGATGGGTAAGCGGGTCATGGAAGGCGAGATGGCGCATTTCTTCTTCCATGCGTTTGCGCTCGCTGATGTTGCGCACACTGACCTGGAGCGTAGTCTGGCCGTCAATTTCCAATGTGTTGAGCAGCACCTCGGCGCTGAAGGTCTGGCCGTTGTCAACACGGTGATGCAGCCACTCAAAACGGCAACTACCCAATTGCATCGCGCGTTCGATATGCGCAGCGGCTGTCGCCTCGGAGTCGCCTCCATCGGGCTGGGTCGGTGGCGATAAGTCGGCTGGGCCGAGGCGGCAGAATTCTTCTCGCGAGGCACAAGAAAACAGCGTTAAAGCCGCGGGGTTGCAGTCCAGCAGGCGGCTCTGGTCGCGCAGTAGGACAGCGTCGCTGCTGGCGTCATAGAGCGTGCGGAACTTGGCCTCGGATTGGCGCAGCGCCTGTTCCTGGCGTCGTAAAGACGCCAGCAACTTGTTGAAGCCGCCAATCAAGTCGCCGATTTCGTCCTGGCTTGTAACCGGCAAGGGCTGTGGTGCCTGATCGGTCGGGGCCTGACTGGCCAGCGCCCGCACGGCCACCAACATGGGAAAAAACTGTCGGCGCAGCATCAGCCAGCTCAATGCCGCCGCCAGCAAGGTGAGTAACAGCGTCGCCATCAGCATGCGCCGCTGCATGGCGCGAATGGGTGCAAAAGCCTCGTCGGTCGAAACCGCGGTGTGCATCAGCCAGCCAGCGCTCGCAATGCGCTTGCTCGCGGCCAGTACCTCAACGCCGAAGGGATTGACATAAATAAATGAGCCCTCCAGACTCCCTGCCAATTGATCGATACCGGGGGACACGCCGGGCTCGGCCAGTCTGGTCATGACACGTGCTTTTTCGGATGCTGTCACGATCAAGCGCTGCTGCGCTGCCACCAGAAAATTCTCTCCCGTTTTGCCGTAACCGCTGCGCGTGATGTTGTCCAAAAAATTCGATTTGTCGAGCAGGTTGACGCCAACCAGGGCGCCGATCACGGTGCCTTGTTGATTCCGAATCGGCACCGCCATGTCAAATTCCGGCGCTGCGGGCTGTTTGCCAATGACCGGCTCACCGATTTTTGCCTGGCCCAGTTTTAACGCTGCTTTGATCGCATCCCGACTCAGGTAATTGATGCCAATGCGCCCAGTCGAGCGTGGCACTTCGGCAATCGCCGTGCCGTCGAGTGGGGTGACAAAGGCACCCGCGTTGAACAGACTGACCAGTGAGATGCGATCATCCAGAAACGCCTGCAAGGCCCTGCGGTCGTCCAGCATGGCGTGGGAAATGCGCGCGGCTATTTTTTCCAGTAGCTCCTGTCGGTCCTGCAATTCGTGGCTGACTTGTTCGGCCATGTAGGTAACGCTCGATAGCTGCTGCGCTTCGATCAGGCGCCGCATGTCCTGGCGCAGCATCTGGCTGACGTATAACGCCAGCGCCGAAACGCTAATGACGAAGATGGCCAACGTGAAGAGCGTGATCCGGGTTTTGAGTGAGTGCGACGAGAAGAGCTTGGATGCCATGGTATTTTGATCTTGGCAAGTCTTGCTTTGCCGGGGTCGTATCCAGTATAAATGCCGCGTGAGCCTTTTGTCGGCGCTGCGTTGCGGCGTTGTCTGGGGATATTGCGCCCAATTAGATCTGCTCGCTGACGATCTGGCGTATCCAGTCGGGTAAGGGTTTGGCTTTCTTTTGGGGAAAATCGACCCAGATGGTGGTGGCGCCGCCTGCCGCGCAAATGATGCCGGGCTGGTCCAGGCGTTCCATCGTGGCCCAACTCTCGAAGGTGGTACGCGCCGGGTCGCTGACATACATTTTCATTAGTACGTTGCCGGGGTATTCCAGTTGTTTGTAAAAGTTGCAAAAGGCGTTGACGATGACCGGGCCTTCACCTGCGGGGTCGGGCTGGCAGCGGATGGAGACCATCCAGTCAATGCGGCAGGTTTCCAGATAGCGGAAGTAGGTGGTGTTGTTGACGTGATTCATGGCGTCCATGTCGCCCCAGCGAATCGGGATGTGCATTTGATAGACGAGCTTCTTTTGCTCAGGAATTTCGAATTTCATAGTCTCTTTCGCGACAAAAAATGGCGTTATCCGGCTCGCGCCAGGCAGCAGCGCTCATTGGTGCGCCCTGATCGAGGCCAGAATGCCCAACGTAAACAGCACGCTGGCCAGCCACTGTAACGCGCCGGGCCAGGCGCGGTCCCAGGCAAACGAGTACAACAAGGCAAACAAGGTCTCGCTGACGATCAACTGGCCACTCAGACTGACACTCAGTCGCCGACTGGCGATATTCCACAAAATGCTGGCAGCCCAGCCCGAGCCGATGCCAGTTACTATACAAATAGTAGCTATCAGCGCAAGCTCATCAAGCGCTAGCAGCTCGTTTGGCTTAGAACCACAGAGCAACCAGAGCAGCAGCGCGGAAAGCCCGGTGGCAACACCGAGCCAGTTGGCCCACTGCATGGCGCTGACCTGCGGGTGGCGCTTGAGCCAGGCGGCATTGAGAAGCGCAAAGGCGGTCCAGCAAAGCATGGCGGCCCCAGCCAGGGCCACACCGTACCAGAACCGGGATGCATCGCTGGCCAGGTTAGTGGCCGCCTGCAGCGTAGTTTGCATCATCAGCAGCAGGCCCGCTGCGGTCAACACCAGACCAGCCCATAAGGCGGACCATTTCAGCCGCAGCGGCTTGCCCAGCAGCATGAGCCACAGGGGAATGGTGCCGATGATCAAGGTGGGCACTTCGGTGCCCGCGTGTTGAATGCCCAAGGCCAGCAGCAGGTAATAGCCGGTGGCACCCAGCATACTCAGGCCCAGCGCGGTCAAGGCTTGTGCCAGCGTGGGCCACGGCTGACTTGAGCGCGTCAAGGCCATGGCCAGTGCGGCAAAGCCGCCGTAGCTGACAAAGCGAGCCGCCGTCAGGTCAACCGAAGTCAGGCCGGGCGTCATGCGCGGCACAACGAACACCATGCCCCACAGCGCGCCCGCGCCCAGGCCGGCCAGAACACCCTTGAGCATGCGCGGCTAAACGCCAAACCCGTCATCGGCCGAGATCACCGCGCCATTGATAAAGTGGCTCTCGTTGGCGCACAGCATGACCAGCAGCGCGTCCAGGTCTTTGGCCTGGCCGACGCGCTTGCGCGGCAACATCTGCAGCAACTTCTTGCCCTGCTCGGTTTGCCAGTGCTGGTGATTGATTTCGGTGTCGATGTAGCCCGGGCAGATGGCATTGACGTTGATGCCATATTTGCCCCACTCCAGCGCCATGGCCCGGGTCATCTGGATGACGGCCGCCTTGCTCATGCAATAGACGCCAATCTGCGCCAGCGCGCGCAGGCCTGCCATGGAAGCAATGTTCACGATGCGCCCGCCGGTGTAACTGCCCGGTGCGGCACCCCTGGCGCGCGCCAGCATGCGTTTGCCGACCTCTTGCGCGACAAAAAATGCGGCCCGCACGTTGGTGTTGAAGACCAGGTCAAAGTCTGCCTCTGACACATCCTGCAGCCGCTGCGTGGTGCTGACGCCCGAGTTGTTGATCAGGATGTCGATCGAGCCGACTTCGGTTTCCGCGTGCGCGACCGCCGATTTGATGGCGTCGTGGTCGGTGACGTCGAGCTCGACCACGTGCGCATCACCACCCTGGCCCTCAATCTCGGCGCGCAAGTCCTTGAGTCTGTCAACTCGGCGACTCGCCAATACCACGGCAGCGCCGGCGCGCGCCAGCGTGCGTGCAAACTGGGCACCCAGGCCACTGGAGGCGCCAGTGATGAAAGCGACGCGGCCTGAAAGATCAATGCTGTACGCCATAAAAATAGTCTCCTAAAAAATAGAACGACCGTTCTATTATGAACAAGTCGGACGCTAAAATCAGTTTTGTAATTGACAATCGGTGCTGATGCATTGTTGCACGTCAATCGTTCACCTGACCAAGAGAGACACAGCATGACCAACCAGGAAATTCTGGCCCAGTTCGGCCCTCGCGAAGCAATGGAATACGATGTCGTCGTGGTCGGCGGCGGGGTGGCCGGTCTGGCCACTGCGATCCGGCTCAAGCAACTAGCCACCGAACGAAGCAAGGAGATCTCGGTGGTGGTGCTGGAGAAGGGCTCCGAGCCGGGCGCGCATATTCTCTCGGGGGCCATCATGGATCCGATTGCCATGAACGAGTTGTTTCCCGACTGGAAAGCCATGGGTGCGCCCTTGAACCAGCCGGTGACCGACGATGCGATGCTGTTCCTGAGTGAAACGTCGGGCTATCGCACGCCCAATTTTCTGCTACCCAAATGCAGCCAGAACCACGGCAATTACATCATCAGCCTGGGCGACTTGACGCGCTGGATGGCGCAGCAGGCCGAGACGCTCGGTGTGGAAATCTTCCCCGGCTTTGCCGCAGCCGAAGTGCTCTACGGCGAGGCCGGAGCGGTGAAAGGTGTCGCCACCGGCAACATGGGCGTGGGCAAGGACGGCAAGCCCGGTGAAAACTTTCAGATTGGCATGGAGTTGCTGGCCAAGTACACGATATTTGCCGAAGGCTCGCGCGGTCATCTGGGGCGTCAGTTGATCGAAAGATTCAAGTTGGATGAGGGTTGCGACCCGCAAAGCTATGGGCTGGGCATCAAGGAATTGTGGGAGGTGGATCCGGCGCGCCATCAGCCGGGTTTTGTCATGCATACCGCCGGCTGGCCGATGGACAACAGCACCTACGGCGGCTCCTTCATGTACCACATGCCGGACAACAAGATTGCGCTGGGCTTTATCACCGGCTTGAACTACGCCAACCCCTATTTGAGCCCGTTCGAGGAGTTCCAGCGCTGGAAAACGCACCCCAATGTGCGCTGGTATTTTGAAAATGCCCAAGGTGAAGTGACTGCCAAGCGCCTGGCCTACGGCGCGCGTGCCATCACGGCTGGTGGCCTGATGGCGTTGCCCAAAACGGTGTTCCCCGGCGGTGCGCTGGTCGGCTGCGAAGCGGGCTTCCTGAATGTGAGTCGCATCAAGGGCAGCCACACCGCGATCAAGACCGGCATGCTGGCGGCCGAGGCGGCTTTTGACGCGGTGGCGGCGGGGCGCGCGCACGATGAATTGAGCGCCTATCCGGAGGCGTTCGAGGCCAGTTGGGTTTTTACCGAGCTCAACAAATCACGCAACTTCAAGGCCTGGTTCAAGTACGGCTTGCGCGTTGGCACCGTCATGAACGGCTTCGAGCAGTTTGGCCTGGGCGGCAACATGCCCTGGACCATTCGCCGTGACAAGCCCGATTACGCGTATTTGAAACCGGCCGCCGAGTGCCAGCCCATCGACTACCCCAAGCCCGACGGCAAGCTCACGTTTGACCGGCTGAGCAGCGTCTTTATCAGCAGCGCCAACCATGAAGAAAACCAGCCGGCCCATTTGACGCTCAAGGATGCTTCGGTTCCAGTCGCCATCAACCTGGCGAAGTTTGCCGGACCCGAGGCGCGCTATTGCCCGGCAGGCGTCTATGAGTTTGTCAAGAGCGACGATGGCTCTGAACGCCTGCAGATCAACGCCGCCAACTGCGTGCACTGCAAAACCTGCGATATCAAGGACCCGACGCAAAACATTGTCTGGGTCACACCCGAAGGTGGCGGCGGGCCCAATTACGCGGGGATGTAAGTCTCAAGCAGGCGCAGCGTCTTGTACGATCTTTCTGGCTTCCATGTAAAACCTTTTCTCGTGCGCCTGGCCCAGTGAGAAGGTTTTGCGCGGCAGGGCGCCCTCCAGAATGACAGTCTTGAACAGCTCGGACTTGTGCATGCCGGCCAAATAGAAGCCGGCATTGCCGGTTTGCAAAGCCAGGCGCGCGAGCACATCTTGGCCGTGCACGTAATCGAGCGTGTCTGCGCCGCCATCCCGCAGGAACTGATCGAGGAAGGTTTGCAGCGTGCCCACCGGCAGGTTGGAAGCGGCATGCGCAATCTCGATCAGCCCAAATTGTTGCCCGCCACCGATCAGGCCAATGGCTTGCCTGTCAGCGTGGACGCTGTCCACCCGCTGCATCATGGCCGTGGCTGACGCCGCTTCGGTGTAACTAAAATTCGCACCAAACGTGTTTTTGAGTTCAGTCAGGAGATCCGTCTTCAGACCATACAACAGCCGGTGGATCGGCTCAAATTCCAAACCCTGATCATGCACATTGTTGATTTCGACCAGCGCGAAACGACTTGGATGGTCCATGCCGACGCGCATCTTCTTCTGCTCCCAGATCGCCTTGGCGGTGGCCAGCGAATGGTTGCCGTCGCCCATGGCAAACAACAGCACCGGCTGGTCCGGGCCAACCCCATATTTGGCAGCAAAGGCTTGCGGCTGAGCCAGCGCGCGCAGGGCTTGTACCACCCGCTCTTCGCCTTCTGGATTGAGCGCAAAAGCTCTCAGGTGACCGCCAGCCTGCATCAATTCAAAATCATAAAGGCGCTCAAAATCGGCTTTGGCCGCCGTCAGCGGTGCGATGACGCTGTGCTGCGGGTCGTCGATGAGCACCAGAATGTGGGGTAATTCCAAAGCGGCAGCTTCGCGAATCTTGATGCGAGGCGGCAGGCGGTCAACAATGGTGCCCTCTGTGGCGCGGATCAGACTGGCTGAGCCGTCTGAGTAGTCGTAGCACTCCAGGTCCAGACAGGCCATCAGGCCATGGCGGGTCTTCCCGTTGATGCTGCGCTCGACATAAATCAGGCCCTCGTGCGGCACCAGCGTACCTGACTGCAAGTAATCATTCATGGTCCGGCCGATGGCCGAGATGCGCTGGTTGGCGTCGGGCTGATCCAGATAGACTTCGGGAAAAATGAGCTTCAGGGTCGAAGGCGCATGGCCGACCAGTTGCTCCACCTGCGCCCAATATTGCGGCTCGGAGGTGAACTGGTCACAGGCGATGACCGCCCATTTTTGCAGGTCGGTGCCGTCACGCGGCAGATAGACTTGCGGGATCTGGAGACAGATATCACTGAAAGTTGTCATGAAGGTGTGTCGCGTTGAAGGGTGGACGGTATTTTTCAGAAATCGCTGATTATTTACCGAGACGCGGAACCGAAATTGGTGACCACAATATTCAAACAATGCTACGATGTGGGCTCATTGTGATTACGCAGGATCCGCCATGCAAGTCTCTATCCGTGAACTCAAAGCCAATCCAGCCCGCGCCATCGCCATGACGCAGGGCGGCCAGCGCGTGCAAATCACCTCGCACCGCAAAGTGGTGGCTGAACTGATCGCGCCGAAACCTGTGGCGCTGCCCAGGTTGGCAGTGACCGACGAAGAGGCCATGCAGCGATTGATGGATGCAGGATTTATTGCACAAGCCGCCACGCAGCCCTTGGTGCTAGGCGAACCCATCGCTTTCCCGCCGGGTCCCAACGGGCAAACCATGAGTGAGTTGGTGATTGAATTGCGGGGGCCAAAGTGATCATTTATTGCGACACCTCTGCCCTGATGAAGGTTTACGCCCTGGAGCAGTACAGTGACTGGACGTTGAAGCAAGTGGCAAGCGCGCGGCCTTGCACCGTCAGTCAAGTCACGTGGGTGGAAATGTGCGCCGCGCTGGCGCTAAAAGGTCGCACCAATCAGATCACCAGTGCGCAGGTCACCAGCGCCATGCACAGGCTCAAAACGGAATGGGGCGGCTACACGCAGCTGGCAATTGACAACGCGCTCATCGCAACCGCAGGTGAACTCGCCTTGGCTTTCGGCCTGCGCGCTTACGACAGCCTGCAACTGGCCAGCGCAGCGCGCGTGCATCACTATTCAAGTGAGGCCATGTCTCTATGTTGCTTTGACAGGCAGCTCAACGCTGCTGCCGTGGCGCTGGGCATCCCAACTTTGAATCCAGGCGCGACCTGATCAAACGCAAGCAGTTAGAATCCGTTCCTGTCAGGAGAGAGCCACCCTAAGGGGCGGCCGCCGAAGGCGCAGAGTTGCTGATCGCAGCAGCTTGAACGCTCAGGCAAAAGGACTGACAGACGTTGGGCTGGTGGCCATGCCAGCCAACGTATCCCCACTGGAGAGAGGTCTGACCGGCATTCAGCCGACCTTGACCCACCGAAGGAGCAACCCGCAATCGCGGCGAATCTCTCAGGTAAAGCGGACAGCGGGGGCAGCCTGTGGTTTGGACATCAGTCCGAATCATGGAATTTGAAATGCCCCTGATCCTTTGCAGGAGTTCGCTCATGACGACCGCGTCCGATACCCTTTTGAAAACACCACTGAACGAGCTGCATGTGTCGCTCGGTGCCCGCATGGTGCCGTTTGCCGGTTATTCCATGCCGGTCCAGTACCCGGCTGGTTTGATGGCCGAGCACAAGCACACGCGCACCGCGGCGGGCCTGTTTGACGTCTCCCACATGGGCCAGTTGCGCCTGGTTGGTGCGGACGCGGCGGCCGCCTTTGAGAGCCTGATTCCGGTCGATGTGATTGACCTGCCTGTGGGCAAACAGCGTTACGGCCTGTTGCTCAATGAGGCCGGCGGCATCATCGATGACCTGATGTTTGTGAATCGCGACTACGCGCACGGCGGTGATATTTTTGTCATCGTCAATGGTGCCTGCAAGGTCGGCGACATCGCCCACATGCAAGCCAAAATTGGCCAGCGTTGCCAGGTCATCCCCAGCCCTGAGCGGGCGCTGCTGGCGCTGCAAGGTCCACAGGCGGTCAAGGCCTTGTCACGACTTGCGCCGGGTGTGGAAAAGCTGGTGTTCATGACCGGTGGCAATTTCAGGATTCAGACTGGCGCGCAGAGCATCGATGTGTTTCTGACGCGCAGCGGTTACACCGGCGAAGACGGCTTCGAGATTTCGGTGCTGGCGACGCAGGCTGATGCGCTGGCGCGCGCCTTGCTGGCGCAACCCGAGGTCAAACCGATCGGCCTGGGCGCGCGCAATTCGCTGCGGCTTGAAGCCGGTCTGCCGCTCTATGGCAACGACATCGATGCCACTACCACGCCGGTCGAGGCGAGTCTGCAATGGGCCATTCAGAAGGTCCGCCGCGTCGGCGGCGCACGCGCTGGTGGCTTCCCAGGCGCTACTAAAATATTAGCGCAACTCGCAGGTGGAACGGGGGCTAGCGCCAGAAAACGTGTTGGATTGTTGGCGCTGGAGCGGGTGCCGGTGCGCGAGCACATCGAGTTGCAGGATTTGACTGCCAAGCCCGTCGGCGAGGTCACCAGCGGCTTGCTGGGGCCCACCATCGACCAGCCCATCGCCATGGCCTATGTGCCACCGGTCTTCAGCACGCTGGGCGCCCGCGTCAACGCCATGGTGCGCGGCAAACCGGTGCCGATGGAGGTGGTGGCCATGCCGTTTGTGCCGACCCATTATTTCCGAGGCTAATCTTCTTATCTCTTTCATTTCATCTTTCTGCGAGAACACTCATGAGCATCAAATACACCCCCGACCACGAATGGGTCAAGATCGAAGGCAACAACGCCACCGTCGGCATCACGCAGCACGCGCAAGACGCCCTGGGCGATGTGGTGTTTGTCGATCTGCCGGAAATTGGCAAGACCTACGCCCAAAAGGACGCCGCCGCCGTGGTGGAGTCGGTCAAGGCTGCCGCCGACGTTTATATGCCCGCCAAAGGCGAAGTGACTGAAGTCAACGAGGCACTGCGCGCGGATCCGTCGCTGGCCAACTCCGACCCAATGGGTGCCGGCTGGTTCTTCAAGGTCAAGCTGGCGAATCCGGCCGACCTGGATGCGCTGATGGACCAGACCAGCTATACGACTTATGCGGCTCAAAACGCCCACTGATCGGGGTAATTCAACATGGCTCAATCTGCGACTTCGCCCCTGGGCGAACTGGAAAACACGTCTGAATTTATTGCCCGACACATTGGCATTGATGCCGCCGACGAAGCGCTGATGCTCAAAGCCGTGGGTGCCACGACCCGGCGCGCGTTGATCGACGCGATCGTGCCGCGCTCGATCGCCCGCAGCCAACCGATGGACATCCCGGCGCCCATCACCGAGGTGGCCGCGCTGGCTGAACTCAAGCTCATGGCGGCCAAAAACAAGGTCTTCAAAAGCTACATCGGCCAGGGTTATTACGACACCCACACGCCCGGTGTGATCCTGCGCAATATTCTGGAAAACCCGGCCTGGTACACCGCCTACACGCCGTATCAAGCCGAGATCAGCCAGGGCCGCATGGAAGCGCTGGTCAACTTCCAGACCATGATCATGGACTTGACGGCCATGCCAATGGCCAATGCCTCGATGCTCGACGAAGCCACGGCGGCAGCCGAAGCCATGACCATGGCGCTGCGCGCCAGCAAGTCCAAATCCACCACCTTTTTGGTCGATGCCGAGGTGCTGCCGCAAACATTGGCGGTGATCCAGACCCGCGCCAAGCCGTTGGGCATCACGGTCAGGCCGTGCAATGTGTATCAGGCTGCGACGCAAGACAGCTTTGCCGCCTTATTGCAATACCCCGGCACCGCTGGCACCGTGCGCGACGAGCGGGCCTGGATTGCCAGCTACAAAGCCCAGGGTGGCATCGCCATCATGGCGGCCGATTTGCTGGCGCTGACACTGCTCACGCCACCGGGCGAGTTGGGTGCGGATATTGCCATTGGCACCACACAGCGCTTTGGCACGCCGATGGGCAATGGCGGGCCCCACGCCGCCTACATGGCCTGTCGCGACGAGTTCAAGCGCGCCATGCCAGGCCGCCTGGTGGGCGTCAGCATCGATGTGCATGGCAACCCGGCCTATCGGCTGGCGCTGCAAACACGCGAGCAACACATTCGCCGCGAAAAGGCCACTTCCAACATATGCACGGCGCAGGTATTGCCGGCTGTGGTGGCCAGCATGTATGCGGTTTATCACGGCCCGGATGGCCTCAAGCGCATCGCGCAACGCGTCGCCACCTTTACTGCCATTCTGGCGCGCGGCCTGCAGCAGCTGGGCTTTCGAATCACCAACGCCACCGCGTTTGACACCCTGACCATCCATACTTCAGGCGCGACTGATTTGATCGCAAGTCGTGCGCGTGCGGGTGGGGCCAATCTGCGGCTGGTTTCCAAGAGCAGCCTGGGGGTCTCGCTGGATGAAACCACAACGCGTGAACATATCGAGCAATTGTGGGGCTTCTTCACCCTGATGCGGCCGCAACCGGCGCAAGTCGATGCAAGCGCTGCGGCAGTCGCCGTGCCCGCACTGAGGTTTGCGCAATTTGAAAACAATTGCGAACCGCTGATCCCGGGCGTGTTGCGGCGCACCAGCAGCTTTTTGACGCACCCAGTGTTCAACCGCTACCACTCCGAAACCGGTATGCTGCGCTACATTCGCCGCCTGTCGGACTTTGATCTGGCGCTGGACCGCTGCATGATCCCGCTGGGCAGTTGCACCATGAAACTCAACGCCACCAGCGAAATGTTGCCGATCACCTGGCCCGAATTTGCAGCTATTCATCCGTTCTGCCCGGACGACCAGCGCGCGGGCTACGCCGAGCTCGACGCGCAACTGCGCGCCTGGCTGTGCCAGGCCACTGGTTATGCGGGCATCAGCCTGCAACCGAATGCCGGCTCACAAGGCGAGTACAGCGGCATGCTGGTGATCCGCGCCTACCACGCGGCACGCGGCCAAAGTCAGCGCAACATCTGCCTGATCCCCAGCAGTGCGCATGGCACCAACCCGGCCAGCGCGGTGATGGCGGGCTTTCAGGTGGTGGTGACCGCCTGCGACGCCAATGGCAATGTCGATCTGGCCGACCTCAAGGCCAAGTGCGAGCAGTACAGCGCCACCTTGGGCGCGGTCATGATCACCTACCCCAGCACGCACGGCGTGTTCGAGACCAGCGTCAAGGAATTGTCAACGCTGGTGCATGCGCACGGCGGTCGGGTCTATGTCGATGGCGCCAACATGAACGCGCTGGTGGGTCTGGCCGCACCGGGCGAATTTGGCGGCGATGTGAGCCACCTGAACCTGCACAAGACTTTCTGCATTCCGCATGGCGGCGGTGGCCCGGGTGTCGGCCCGGTCTGCGTGGTGGCTGATCTGGTGCCGTATTTGCCCGGCAGCGGCGCGCCTGGCGGCGTAGGGGCCGTCTCGGCTGCAGCGCTGGGCAATGCGTCAGTTTTGCCGATTAGCTGGATGTACTGCCGCATGATGGGTGCCGAGGGCTTGAAGGCCGCCACCGAGCTTGCCATCCTGAGTGCGAACTACATCAGTTCCCGCTTGAAGGACCACTATCCCACGCTTTACACCAGCTCCGATGGCCGGGTAGCGCACGAATGCATCCTGGATTTGCGTCCGTTGAAAGAGACCAGCGGCGGCGTGTATGGTGTCACCGCCGAAGACGTGACCAAACGCCTGATGGACTATGGCTTTCATGCGCCGACCATGAGTTTTCCGGTGCCCGGCACGCTGATGGTCGAGCCGACCGAGAGTGAAACACTCGAAGAACTGGACCGCTTCATCAACGCCATGATTGCCATTCGCCAGGAGATTGCCAAAGTGGAGCAGGGCGTCTGGCCGCAAGGCAACAACCCCTTGAGCCACGCCCCGCACACGGCTGCGTCGCTGTTGGGCGAGGCGTGGGATCGCCCCTATTCGCGTGAGCTGGCGGCCTTTCCTCTGGCGAGCTTAAAGCAGAGCAAATACTGGGTGCCGGTCGGGCGCATTGACAATGTCTACGGCGACCGCAACCTGTTTTGCGCCTGCGTGCCGGTGGCGCAAGACGCCTAAGCTGCGGGCGGCTTTTGCCCCAGCTTGCGATAGACCGTAGCACGGCTGATGCCCAGGGCGCGGGCGGCCTGCAGCACATTGCCGCGTGCGTTGTTGACCGCCTGACGTATCAGTGCCGCCTGCACGTCGCGCAACGGCAAGGCACGGGCCGCTGGAGGGTCGATCGGCATCGCCGGTGTTTGATGGGCGCGTGTTGTGACCTGGACTTGCAAGCGCAAGCCGCTCCACAAGGGGATTTCAACGGCTGCGGGTGAACGCCCCGCCTGGTCAAACAATAACTCCAACGCGACGCCCAGAAGCGCGCTGACGTGCACCGGTTCCGGCCCACAGGCGGCCAGCTCAGGCACCATCTGGCGCGCGATCTGGTTGGAGCCAGCCAAGCAGCCATCGCTGTCCAGACAAAACAGACCGTCGGCCTCGGTGCCGAGTGCGTTACCGGGCCAGTTCAGGCGCAGCAGCAGGCTGTGCGGGTGCGCCAGCAGCAATGCGTTTTCAATTCGGTTGGCAGACTGCGTGACCAGATGCTTGAACTCGGGCCGCTCCAACGCCTCGATGCCGGTCAGGTCGAGCATGCCAACGCAGGCACCGTCCGGCCCAAACAGCGGCGCACCGGCACAGCTATAGATCGAGGTGCTGGTAAAAAAATGCTCACCCCGATGCAGCCAGACCGGTTGCAGCTCGGTCAGTGCCATGCCAATGGCGGTGGTGCCAATGCTGCGCTCGGACAGGTCGGTGCCAATGCGGCTGATGAGGTGCGCGCGCGGGTCCGAGTGGTCGATGGCACCACTCACGTCCACCACAACGCCGTCGCGATTGGTCAGAATGGCAAAGTAGCGTGTATTGACAATGGCACGGCCCAGATTTTCGAGGATTGGTTTGGCGCTTTGCACCAGTTGTCGGTTGGCTTCCAGCGTGCGACGCATCTGCGCCCCGGACCACTGCTGGAACTCCAGGGCCGCGTCGGCTTGCAAACCCAAGCCCAGACAGCGCTGCCAGGAGCGCTCAATGCACGGCGCCAGGCTACCCGCTGGCAACGGGGCGCGGTCTTGCAGCAGGGTGCGACGGGCCTGCGCAATGCGGGCGAGTCGAGTATTGGCGACGTTGGGTGTGGGCATGGGGAAAAGCTTGGCGGGAAGCTTGCGAATCTATCTCATTTTGAGCTTTCTTGTTGCACTGTCTCAAATTGAGAATTTCGGGTGGATGCTTCGTTGGAATTGGGGTTTTCCCTAGGTAACAAGTGCGCAAGTTGTCCAACAATCACTATGTATTTCATTTCATAGGCAAGGCATTGCATAAGTGCTTTGCAATCGAACCCTTCACAGGAGACACACACATGCAAAAGGTGTTGCACATCAACGCAGACAAGTGCACCGGCTGTCTGCAGTGCGAAATGGCCTGTTCTTTCGAGAACTATGGCACGTTCGCCATCGCCAAATCGCGCATCAAGGTTTTTGACTTTCACCACACCGGCAAAAAAGTGCCCTACACCTGCACCCAGTGCGACGAAGCCTGGTGCCTGCATGCCTGCCCGGTGGCTGCCATCAGCGTGGACAAGGCAACCGGGGCCAAGGTGGTCAACGAGACGACTTGCGTCGGCTGCAAGGTCTGCACCATCGCCTGCCCGTTCGGCACCATCAACTACGTTGAGACGACCGGCAAAGTGCAAAAGTGCGACCTCTGCGGCGGCGAGCCGGCTTGCGCGGACGCCTGCCCGACAGGGGCCATCACCTTCATCGATGCCAACTGGACCGGCCTGGGCAAGATGGCTCAGTGGGCCGACAAGCTTGGTAATCAACCTTCGGCGGCTTAACAAAACTTTGTGGGTCAGACCACTTTGCGCAGCAAACGTGCTCTGACCCCAACACTTTAGGAGAACGAACATGTCATGGGCAGGAAAAATCCTCCGCGTTAATTTGACCGCAGGTACCGTCAAATCCGAAGCACTCAACATGGAGTGGGCCAGGGCCTACATTGGCTCGCGTGGCCTGGGCACCAAATACCTGGTTGAAGAAGTCGATGCCAAGGTTGACCCCTTGTCACCAGACAACAAAATCATCTGGGCCACCGGGCCACTGACCGGCACCATGGCCTCCACGGGCGGGCGCTATACCGTCGTCACCAAGGGGCCGCTCACGGGTGCCATCGCCTGCTCCAACTCAGGCGGCTACTGGGGGGCAGAGTTCAAAATGGCCGGCTGGGACATGGTCATTTTTGAAGGCAAAAGCGCCAGGCCGGTCTATCTGTATGTCAACGATGATGTGGCTGAGTTGCGCGATGCCGCCCATCTGTGGGGCAAGAGCGTCTGGCAGACCGAAGAAATCATCAAGAAGGGCCTGCAAGACCCGCAGGTTCGGGTCTCCTCGATTGGCAAAGCCGGAGAAAACGGTGTGCTGTTTGCCAGCGTGGTGAACGACCTGCACCGTGCCGCAGGCCGCTCCGGCGTCGGCGCTGTCATGGGCAGCAAAAACCTCAAGGCGATTGCCGTGCGCGGCACCAAAGGCGTTGGCAATATCCGCGACCCCAAAGCCTTCATGGCAGCCACCAAGGCGGCCAAGAAAGTGCTGGCCGAGAACGGCGTCACCGGCACCGGCCTGCCCGCCATGGGCACGCAAGTGTTGATGAGTGTGATCAACGAAATGGGTGCCTTGCCCACGCGCAACCACCGCGACAACCAGTTTGAAGGGGCCAAAGACATCGGCGCTGAAGCCATGGCCACACCGCGCAAGACCGATGGTCAAAAGCAGTTGGTCACGAACCAGGCCTGCTTTGCTTGCACCATTGCCTGCGGTCGCATCAGCAAGATGGACGAAGGCCACTTCACGATAGAGAACAAACCGCAATACCGCGGTGCCAATGGTGGCCTGGAATACGAAGCCGCCTGGGCCCTGGGTGCTGCCAATGGCGTCAATGACCTCGAAGCGCTGCAATACGCCAACCTGCTGTGTAACGAAGAAGGAATTGACCCGATCAGCTTTGGTGCCACGGTCGGTGCTGTCATGGAACTCTACGGCATGGGCGTGCTGACCAAAGAACAAATTGGCATTGATGCCACTTTTGGCTCGGCAAAAACCCTGGCCTTCCTGGCTGAAGAAACCATCAATGGCCGTGGCTTTGGCAAGGAAATTGGCCAGGGCTCAAAACGCCTGACCGCCAAATATGGCCACCCGGAACTCAGCATGAGCAGCAAGGGCCAGGAATTCCCGGCTTACGACGGTCGTGCCATTCAGGGCATTGGTCTGGCCTATGCCACCAGCAACCGCGGTGGCTGCCACCTGCGCGGCTACACCATTGCCTCGGAAGTGCTGGGCATCCCGGTCAAGACCGATCCGCTGGAGTCCGCTGGCAAGCCCGAATTGGTGAAAGCCTTTCAGGATGCCACGGCGGCTTTTGACTCATCGGGCCTGTGCATCTTCACCACCTTTGCCTGGGGCCTGCAAGATTTGGCACCGCAAATGCAGGGCGCATGCGATGAGGCCTACACCGTGGAAGAACTGGCACTGATCGGCGAGCGCATCTGGAACATGGAGCGCGAGTTCAACAACCGGGCTGGCTTTACCAACAAAGACGACAGCCTGCCCGCGCGCCTGACCAGCGTTGAAGGTGCCTGCAAAAGCGGCCCGGCCAAAGGCAAATTCAATGAACTCGCCAGCATGCTGCCCAAGTACTACGAAGCGCGTGGTTGGGACCCGCAAGGCCGCCCAACGGCAGCGACCAAGCAGCGATTGAGCCTGTAAGCCTGCGGATCACCTGGACCGAAAGACAAAATTGGGGTCAGATCACCGCCCGCAGGGCGTGTGCTCTGACCCCTATTTCGTCGGGTTAGTGCAATAACTTTCTGGAGAAACCCCATGACCCATCACCTCATCCTCGGTGCCGGCCCGGCCGGTGTCATTGCTGCCGAGACCATTCGCAAGCACGCGCCAATGGACCACATCACGATCATCGGCGACGAGAGCGAACCGGCCTACTCGCGCATGGCCATTCCGTACCTGCTGATGGGCAATATCGACGAGACCGGCACGTACTTGCGCAAGAGTCCGGGCTACTTTGCCGATTTGAAGATAAAAGTGCTCCAGGCCCAGGTGCAGTCTGTGCAAGTAGCTACAAAAACAGTAGTCCTCAAAAGTGGTGAAACGCTGGCTTTTGACACCCTGCTGATCGCCACCGGCTCGCATCCGGTGCATCCACCGATCCCCGGTATTGATTCGGCTGGCGTGCACACCTGCTGGACGCTGGCTGATGCCAGGGCCATCATGGCGCTGGCCAAACCTGGTGCCCGCGTGCTGCAACTCGGTGCCGGCTTTATCGGCTGCATCATCATGGAAGCGCTGTCGGCGCGCGGCGTCAAATTGAGCGTGGTGGAAATGGGCGACCGCATGGTGCCGCGCATGATGGGCCCGACTGCGGGCGGCATGATCCGCGACTGGTGTGAAGCCAAGGGGGTTGAAGTATTCACCGGCACCAAGGTGGAATCGATTGAGCCGGGCCAGCCCTTGCACGTGCGCCTGTCGAACGGCAAGACCCTGCAAGCCGATCTGGTCATCAGCGCGGCCGGTGTGCGCCCGGCCATCGGCTTCCTCAAAGACTCGGGTCTGACTTGCCTGCTGGGCGTGTTGACCGACGAACACCTGCAAACCAATGTCCCCGGCATCTACGCGGCGGGTGACTGTGCCGAGGCCTTTGACAAAGTCTCTGGCAAGACCATCGTCAGCGCCATCCAGCCCAACGCGGCCGAGCAGGCCCGCATTGCGGGTGCCAACATGGTGGCGTTTGCGCGGGGCAGGGCGGCGCAGGCCGAACTCAAGGGGGTGACGCAAATCAACGTGCTCGACACGCTGGGCCTGATCTCTGCCAGCTTTGGCGACTGGCAGGGTGCGCCGGGGGGCGAGCATGTAGAACTCACCGACCCGGCCGCTGGCCGCCATCTGAGCCTGCAGTTCAAGGACGACGTGCTGGTCGGCTGCAACAGCGTGGGCTGGACCGAGCACGTGGGTGTGATGCGCGGCCTGGTCGAGGGTCAGGTCAAACTGGGTGCATGGAAGGATATGCTGCTCAAGGACCCGACGCAATTGATGCAAGCCTACCTGGCCAGCGCGCAGGCGCAAAGCGGCTGGCAGGGTGCGCAGGACGAGCGGCGGCGCTAGCATTCGCCCAATGAAAATTACGCTCAAACTGTTTGCCACGCTGACCGATTACCTGCCAGTTGAATCACGCTATACCAACGTGATCGAACTGGAACTCGCACCCGGCACCTGCATTGGCCAGGTGATTGAGCGATTCAGCTTGCCCGAAAAATGGGTGCATCTGGTGCTGGTCAACGGCAGCTATGTCGCACCGGACCAGCGCCAAAGTCAGCCGCTCCTTGAGGGTGACGTGCTGGCCATCTGGCCGCCGATTGCCGGTGGTTGATGCAAGCTTGCTACCCCGAGCGCTTTGAGCGCGACATGGCCTGCACCGAGGCCGACTGGCTGCGCTGGCTGCCCGCTGCCGTGGGTGATCGTCACTGGAAGCAGCAGCCTGGTGCGGCTGGTGTGCGCATCGGCGACGGTGCTCTGGGCCTGAAGTGGCAGGTGGCCGAACCGCGTGTCATAGGACGGGTGCGCATGCCGCGTCTGCTGGTGAGTTTTCGCTTTGCCGGTGTCGATGAGCCACAACGCCACGCGTTCATGACGCGCTTTGATTTGTACATGCAGCGGGGTGGAGGCTGAGCGCCAGCTTGTCGCAACCAGGGTCAGCCTGGCTGCCTCGTCAACCGGCGGTTGGCGCTACGGTAAACGTTTTTCAATAGCCGGTAAATCCAGCGCAGCAGCAACAGGGCGAGCAGCGCCTCCAGCAGGGTCAGGACGAACGCCAGCAGCACGTTTTGCCGCCCGGCGCGGGCATGAAATTTGGCCAGCGCGCGGTCGCGCGTGATTTCAATGCTGTCATAAAAGGTGGGCACTACCAGTAGCGTCAACAAAGTTGAAGTAATGGTGCCGCCAATAATGGCCACGGCCAGCGGGCGATAAAACTCGCCACCCTCGCCCAGGCCAATGGCCACGGGCAACATGCCGGCAATCAGGGCAAACGTGGTCATCAGGATGGGGCGCAAGCGCAGCCGTCCGGCGTGCATCAGCGCCAGTTCCCGCTCGGTCCCAAGCGCCTCTTCCTTGCGTGCGCAGTCCAGCAGCAGAATGGCATTCTTGGCCACCAGGCCCATCAACATGATGACGCCGATGAAGCTCATCAAGTTCAGCGTGCCACCAGTGAGCAGCAGGCTGAGCACGACGCCAATCAGGCTCAATGGCAGCGACATCATGACTGCCAGCGGCGCGGTAAACGAGCCAAATTGCATCACCAGAATCAGGTACATCAGGCCAATGCCCATCACCAGGGCCGTTGCCATTTCGGTGAACAGCTCTTTTTGGTCGCGCGCGGACCCGCCAAGCTCGATGCCGTAGCCGCTCGGGAATTCGATTTTTTTGGCCAGCTTCATGGCATCGGTCGTGACTTCACCGGCCGAGCGGCCTTGCACGTTGGCCGAGACCGCCATCATGCGTTTGCCGTCCTGGTGCTGAATCTGGGCCGGACCCTTGCCCATGGTGATGGTGGCAATCTGGCTTAGCGGCAACATCATGTCGGTGCCAGCTACCGCAATTGGCAGGTGCTCGATGTTGGCGGCGCTGACGCGGTCATCCGGGTGCAGGCGCACGGCCACGTCGCGCGCCTCGCCGGTCGGGTCCACCCAGTCGCCGACTTCAACACCGGCAAAGGCGACACGCAGGGTTTGCGCTGCATCGCCAACAGAAATCCCGAGCGAGTTGGCCAGACCCCGGTTGAGCTCAATCCGGAGTTCATCTTTGGGCTCTTGCTCGGACAGTCCCACGTCAACTGCGCCAGGCACTTTTCGCAATTGCACCATGAAGGCGCTGGTGATCTCGATCAGACGGCGTGCATCGGGCCCGGAAAACTGGATTTGCACGGGCTTGCGCACGCCGTTGTTAAGGTCGTCGAGCACCACGTACTCGGCACCGACCAGGCGCGCCATCAGCAGGCGCAGGTTGGCCGCAATCGCGTCGGCTTTGCGTTTGCGCAGGGTGCTCTTGCCAATGTCAACGTAGATGCGCCCACCGGCAGAGTTGATGTTGCTGTTGGTGGCCACCGTCTCCGGCAAGGTGCGCGCCAGCGTGGCGGCCTGTTCGACCTTGAGACGGGCAAAGTCCAGGCTGGCGCTTGACGGCGTGCGCACCTCGATGGCCAGCGTGCCATCGTCGGAGGTGGGCAGAAAACTCGAGCCGCCAAATTTGAAGTGCAGCCCCAGTGCCGCGACCAAACTAAAGATGGCGATGAAGGCCATGGAGCGACGGTGCTTGAGGGCCCAGGAAATGACCTGACCATAGCCATTGGCCTGCCGGTTGAACCAGTTGTTAAAGCGTGCCAGCAGGCCTCCCAGGCCGTGGCGTGGCTGATCGGTCAAGGAGACCGGATCGCCCCAATAGGCCGACAGCATGGGATCAAGCGTGAAGGAGATGAACAGGCTCACCAGCACCGAACTGGCCACCGTCAGGGCAAAGGGTCGAAACCATTCGCCAGCGCCGCCGCCCATGAAGGCCACCGGAATGAACACGGCGATGATGGAAAACGTCGTGGCCACCACCGCCAGCCCGATTTCCTGCGTGCCCGCGCTGGCCGCGCTGCGTCGATCCGCGCCATTGGCCATATGGCGCACGATGTTCTCGCGCACCACAATGGCGTCGTCAATCAGCACACCAATGGCCAGTGACAAGCCCAGCAGGGTCATGAAGTTCAGCGTAAAGCCGCACAGCCAGACCGCAATGAAGGCGGCAATCACCGAAGTCGGCAGGCTCAATGCGGTGATCAGCGTGGAACGCCAGGAATTCAAAAAGGCATAAACCACAAAAACAGTCAGCAAGGCGCCAAACATGAGCGACTCGATCACGTTATTGAGGTTGCTCTGCGCCTCTTCGCCGCCGTCGCGCGTGACTTCCAGCGTTGTTCCTTTGGGCAGCGTCTTGTTGATCTCGAGCATCAGCTCGCGCACCTTGTTGGCCACGCTGACCGTGCTGGCGTCGCGTGAGCGCGTCACGCTGAGCCCCACATTGGGGTGGCCGTTGCGCACGCTAAAACTGGCGATCTCGGCAAAATTGTCGGCAATGCTGGCAATCTGCCCAAGCCGCACCACTTCGGGCCCACGGCGACGGATGACGATTTGCTCGAACTCGGCGGGCGACTCGATGCGACCAACCAGGCGGATGCTCTGCTCGTCGAGCGGGCCCTTCACGCGCCCCACCGGTGCCGTGGTGTTCTGGTTGCGCAAGGCAGCCACCACCTCACCCACCGAGATGTTGTATTCACGTAGTTTTTCGGAGCGCAGCAGCACACTGAGCTCGCGCTTCAAGGCGCCGCCCACGTTGACCACCGCCACGCCTTCAATGGCGCGGAATCGGTTGGAGAGATCGTCTTCGGCCAGACGGGAGATTTCGGCGTGACTCAGGCTGGTGGAAGACAGTGCCAATTGCATGATCGGTTGCGCGGCCGGGTCAATGCGCACCAGGATCGGTTCACGCATCTCGGCGGGCAGCTTGTAGCGCACCGAACCGATCGCGTTGCGCACTTCGTCCGACGCTTCAATCATGTTCTTCTTGAAGTTGAAGATGATCACGATCGAGGCGTTGCTCTCACTGGCAGTGGAGCGGATTTGATAGACCCCGGTGATGCTTTGCAGTGATTTTTCTACCCGGTTGATGATTTCGCGCTCGACTGTTTCGGGTGAAGCGCCGGGGTAGGGCATGTTGACCACCAGCAGTGGCATCTCCACGTCCGGTATCTGATTGACGCGAAGCTTGTTGAGTGCGAGCAGGCCAACGCTCATCAGCGCAATGATGATGACCACCATGGCGACCGGACGGCGGATGCTGAAGTCGGACAAAAACATGGGCTATTTACCGACAGTGGAGGCAGCCGGCGCAGGCCCTGCAGGCGCTGGAGCCGCAGCCGTCAATTGGACTTTCCGGCCGTCCTTGAGATTGGCGCTGGGGTTGCGGATCAATTGATCACCCGCGCTCAAACCGCTGCGCAGCACGAACTCTCCGCTGCGCGGATCGCGCTCGCCGAGCTGCACGGCGAGCTTTTGCACAACCGAGTCTTTGACGCGCCAGACGATAGTCTTGTCGCCCTCGCGCGCGAGCACCAGGCCGGGCAACATCAAGGCTGATTGGCGCGCTGCCTCAATCCGGCCTTCGGCGTAGAGACCGGCCAGTTTGGGCTGGCTCTCGGTGGCAAAGGCCACCAGCACTTCAAGCTGGCGGGTACTGGCATTGGCCGCCGGGTTGATGCGTTTGACGCTTCCGGTGAATTCCTGGGCACCGTAGCCATTGACGCGGAAATGCACGCGTTGGCCGACAGCAATCTGTCCGATGGCGTCGGCTGACACCAGTCCTTCAAAACGCAGGCTGGCCGGGTCCATCACCTTGAGCAATTCCTTGCCCATCTGCGCCGTGTCACCAGCCGAGACCTTGCGATCGCTCACGATACCGTCAAACGGTGCCTTGGCCAGCGTGCGTTCCAGTTGCTGGCGCGCCTGTGCCGCCCGTGTTTTGGCGGCAGACAGGTCGCTTTGCGCGTTATTGCGCCGGATTTCGGCGTCTTCGAGCTGCTGCGTTGAGGCCATCCCTGATTCGCGCAGCGTCTTGAGGCGCTGCAGGGCGCGCTCAGATTGCTCAAATGACTGGCCCGAGGACCGCACTGCGTCTTGTGCCGAGGCCAGACTGTCGCGAATGGCGGTGTCGTCCAGGCGCACCAGCAGTTCGCCGCGGTGAACCGTGTCGCCATTGTCTTTGAGCACCTGCAGCACCACCGCTGACACCTCGGCGCGCAAGTCGGCGCGCCGCTCGGGTGCGATGCTGCCAGTAATGCTGGGTCCCGCTGACAGGCTGCCACTTTGCAGGGTGATCAGGTCTTGTGGGCTGACCAGCAGTGGCTGATCAGCCTCTGCAACCGTCTTGGGGGCGGGCTTGCCGCAGGCGATCAGAGTCAGTGCCAAGGCACTGATCAAGGTGAGGGAAAGCAGCTTGGTGCGCATCATCTCTTGCTTCATGGGTTGGATCAGACCTATTTTCATTTGAGCAGGGTTGTTTCAAAAAATTGCACCGTGCAGTAGAAATAATAGTCGGCATTGACTTTACGGGCAAAGCCATGACCTTCGTTGTCGGCCAACAAATACCAGACCGGCACGCCATTTTTGCGTACCGCAGACACCATCTGTTCGGCCTCTGTGTAGGGCACACGCGGGTCGTTTTTGCCTTGCACCACAAATAGCGGGATTTTGATGTCGCGGGCGTTGTTGAGTGGGGCGATCTTTTCCATGAAGGCGTGCATGGCTGGCTCGCGCTCGTCGCCGTATTCAACGCGGCGCAGGTCGCGCCGGTAACTCTCGGTGTTGTTCAAAAAAGTGGTAAAGCTGCTGATGCCCACTACGTCGATTGCGCCACGCAACAAAGGGCTGTAGTCCACCGCAGCGGCCAGGCTCATGTAGCCGCCATAGCTGCCGCCACTGACCACGACCCGGCTGGCGTCGAGCCGGGGGTGGCTACCCAGCCAGGCCAGGAAGGCGCCGCCGTCTTTCACCGAGTCCTTGCGCATGAAACCGTTGTCGAGATTCTGGAACGTTTTGCCGTAGCCGGAGGAACCACGCACGTTGGGCATGAGGATGGCCAGTCCCATTTCGTTGAGGTAGTAGTTCCAGCGACCCATAAAGCGCACCGTGGACTGGCCTTCCGGGCCGCCGTGAAAGTCCAGCACGACCGGGCGCCTGCCGGGAAATTTGCTGGCATCAGGCAGGTACAACCAGGCGCTCACAGGCAGGCCGTCAAAACTCTTGATTTGCACCAGCTCCGGGCTGATGAAGCGCTCCGGGTTGACGCCGGGTGCTGCGTAGGCGTGGGTCCAGCGCTGGCCTTTGCCGGTCTCGACATCGTAGCTGTAGATGTCGCCCGGGCTCTGCGGTGAATTAAGTGAGTAGGCAAATTGGTTACGATTGACTTCGTGCCAGTGCAAACCGCTGATGGACCCCGCTGCGATGTTCGGGCGTGCCAGCTCCCGTCCACTGGTGGCATCAAACAGCCGCAGCTCGTCACGACCGTTGTTATTGACCACGGCCAGCAGGTGCTTGCCGTCTTTGGACAAGCTGAAGTCCTCGACGTCCCACGGGATGTGGTGCGACAGGAGCGTTAGTTCCTTGCGCTTCAAGTCATAGACCGCCAGTTCAAAAAATTCGCCCCCCTGGTTGGTCGTCAAGAACAGGCGCTGCTGGTCCAGACTCCATGCCACGCCGCCAAAACCGGCCCTGGGTGCCTGCGCCAGGGGGAGGATTTTTTCATGCTTGCCGCTTTTCGCGTCGATCAGGAAGACATCCGAGTCACTGGCCGTGCGGTACTGCAAGGCGGCGATGCGCTGGTCATCCGGACTAAAGCGGTAGTCGCCCCAGCCGCCGCCTGGCAATTCGGCTAATCGGGTTCTGCTTTGGGGTCTGAGCGGATCGAGCAGACTCAGCGTGGTGATGACGCTTGCGCGCTTGCCACCCTGAGCGGTCCGGTCCAGCGGCACGGCGGAAAGCAGCAAGTGGTCGCCCTTGTGCGTCCAGCTCGCGCTACTGCGTTCGTCCGGGTTGGAAAGCAGGGTCGATTGGCGGCTGTCGAGGTCCATGCGGTAAATCTGCGTGGCTTCATTGCCGCCAAGGTCGCGCGCATAAATCATGTACCGGCCGTCGATCGGGTTGAACGAAGCGGCTGAAATGGGCTCCGCAAAATCGGTCAGCTGGTCCAGCTTGCCATCGGCTTGGCCGAGCAGGTAAATCTGAGTTGTGTTGGCACCAGCTTGGCGATGGCGCAGCAACATGGCCGAGGTTTTAGGATGCCAGTCCACCAGGCTGTGACCGCGAAATTCAGTGTAGGGCGCGACGCGCGTAGCGATACTGGCCGGCAAGGGAGCGATGCCATCGGCCTTGAGATGCACATCGGGAATCAAAAACGGATTGGTTGCGAGCGAAGGGGCATTGGCGCAACCCAGTGTCAGCATCAGCGCCAGCGCGCTACCCAATACAAGCGGTTTCATCATGGTGTTGCTAGGTTTTCAATTCGGTCGAATGGGCCTTAAAGACACCCTGGCAGGCAGGCCGCGCGCCATCCTGAGGTGGCAGCTTGGCGCAGATGCCGTCAAGTTGCGCTGTCAATTTTTTCAGCACGGCTTTGTGCTGTCCCTTTGCGTTCCAGGCGTTCAGACGCTGCCCCATTTTCTCCAAACCACGCCGGTTGCGCTCGTAAAAGGTTTCTGACACGGGCTCCAGTTCCGCCAACACGCCGCTGGCGGCCTTTTCAATGCGGGCACTGTCCTGCGGCGCCATCTCAAGCAAGTGGTTGACATAGCCGCTGCCCCATTGCAGGCGCGTGGCTGGTCCTTTTGCTGCGCCCCACGCTTGTTCGGCCCAGTCCAGCGAAGCCGCCTTGTCGCCGCGCGCCTTGGCATTGGCTGCCAATACCAGCATGTGGTAGTAAGGTGAAATTGCCTTGGGCAGCTCGGCCTTGAGCAAAGCGTCGGACTCGTCAAGCAAGCCCGCTTCGCTGAGCAGATCGGCGGCGCCGGGAATAACGGCCTGACGCTCGTAGGTGCTGGTGGTGGTCTGGTCGGCGGTGGCAACTGCCGCGCGCACCTGGGTCAGAAAAGCGTCATTCAGCTTCCGCTTGGCGTCCTTGGGAGAATCGAGCTTGGCGAGCGCGACTTTGGCCGCCACGGCGGTCAATCGGTCGGCTTTGGACAGGCTGGCATCGCTGGCAAACTGGTCAAGCAGGGTGTTCCAATGCGAGAGCAAGTCAGTGCGTGCGGGGGTGCCAATCGGGCTCACCCCAGGCACGATGTCAGCGGCGTAGTTGACCAGCACATCAAAGTTTTGCCGGGCCAGGTGGGCGTCAGCCAGAATCTGCTGCACGCGCGCCAAGGCAGCGCCTTGGTCTGGCAGCGCGGCCTTGTCTGCTACGGTGGCCACAATTGCTTTGAGCGAGAGGCGCGCTGCGGCTTCGCTTTGATTGACCGGACAGGCTTGTGCCAACTGGCGCAGGGTGCGGGCCAGCTCCTTGGGCGGCACCAGTTGCGCCTGGTCCTGATCCCACGAGTAATAGGCCAACAAGCGCCAGGCGGCGGGTGACAGCGTGTTGCTGGCGCTGCCCAATGCGCTGGCCAAAGATTCTTTGACGGTCTGGTCAGCGGCCAGCCCCAGTCCCAACACCTGCATGTACTGGGCGGCGTCCACTTCACCCGGAAGGCGTGTCAATTCGGTGCCGTCGGGCTTGAACAAAATCATGGTCGGATAGCCGCGCACCTTGAACTGCGTGCCGAGCTTTTGCGCGCCCGGTGTATCGCCATCCAGATAGACTGGCACGAACAACTTGCTTTGTTCGATGAAGTCCTGCCGGTTGAAGACGGTCGCCTTGATCTGGTTGCAAGGGGGGCACCAGACTGCGCCCCAGTACAAAAAGACGGGTTTGTTGGCCGCTTTGGCCTGGGCAAAGATGGGGGCGATGTTGGCACCGTCGGGCTTGACCCAGGCGATGGTCGTTGCCGCCGCATGGACGACCGGTGGCACCGCCGGGGCGTTTGGCTCAGGGGCTTTGGAGCAGGCCTGCAGGGTCAGGCTGACGGCCAGGACGAACAGGGTCTTACAGGCTCCAGTGCCATGCCGAGCGCTGTTCAGCGAGTGCAACTCAAATTTGTGTTTCATAACGTGGTTTCTGAATGGTGTGTGAGATGTCTTTTGGGCAAGCCAAAAGGAAAGACAGCCGGATTCGTCTGAACGTCCAATAACCGACGTACGGTGTGGGCTGTGGCATCGAACTGCGTTGCAGAAATTGAAGCGTCTTTATTCGTTTTCATTTTGGCCCCACTCTCTCCCCAACCCTCTCCCGCCCCGCCGGGCGGAAGAGGGAGCCAACAGCCAATTTGGCCACGTATTCAAAGTCCGGAAGTACCCGCCCGGAAGGCACGTTAAGACTACGTTGCTGAAGGCTTTCCAAGAGACTGTGGCGAAGCACTGCTTGACTTTGAAAACGCGGCCAAATAAGGCTCCTCTTTGGTTTTTGGGGTCAGAGCCCAAATTCGCCGAGACTTCGTCTCCCCCGCAGGGGACGGCGCAAAGCGCCGCAGCGAAATTGGTGTCTGACCCCAATAACCAAAGGGGCGGGGGGGATAGAGTGGGGCCAAAAATGAAAACGGATACATTCCTTTCAGCCGCTACAACGCAGTTCGCTGCCCCAGCCGCACGGTTCATACAACGCATCCCTTCAGGCCTGGGCCATCAGCCCACGCGGAATGGCGGCCAGCAGCTGTTGGGTATAAGGGTGTTGCGGGCGCGCATAGATTTCTTCCGAATTGCCGCGTTCGACGATGCTGCCTTCGCTCATCACCAAAATCTCGTCGGCCATGTATTTCACCACCGCCAGGTCGTGGCTGATGAAGAGGTAGGTCAGGCCAAGTTCTTCCTGTAAATCGAGCAGCAGGTTGAGCACGGTGGCTTGCACACTCACGTCGAGCGCGCTGACGCTCTCGTCGCACACAATGATCTCGGGCTGCATGGTCAGGCAACGCGCAATGGCAATGCGCTGGCGCTGGCCGCCAGAAAATTCATGCGGATATTTGCCAAAGTCTTCGCGCGTCAGGCCGACCTTTTCAATCAGCGCCAGTGCCAGGCGCGCGCGCGCGTCGTCGTTTTTGCCGATGGCGTGAATGCGCATCGGCTCCATCAGGATCTGACCGACGGTAAAGCGCGGGTTCAGGCTGGCGTAGGGATTCTGAAAAATAATCTGGATGCGGCTGCGGTAGGGGCGCAATCCGGCAGCACTCAACTGCGCCAGGTCAACGCCCTCAAACAGGATGCTGCCACTGGTGGCATCGGTCAGGCGCGTGAGCATCATGCCGAGCGTGGTTTTGCCCGAACCCGATTCACCCACCACGCCCAGCGTGTGACCTTTGTATAAGGCAAAGTCAGACTTTTTGACCGCGCTGAAAACGCTGCGCTTGAACAAACCTGATTTGAGCGGATAGTCCTTGCTCAGCCCTTTAACTTCGACCAGCGCCGGTCCATTGACCGGTTTCGTGGCACGTTGTTCGGTGCTGAGGACTCGCTTGTTCACAATGTCGTCAATCACTGCCAAACGCCTTGGGCGCGAGTCCAGGCGCGGTCGGCAGGCCAACAGCGCTTGGGTGTAGGAGTCACGCGGCGCGCTGAAGATCTGTTTTGCAGCGCCGGCCTCACGCACCTCGCCGCCGCGCATGACGACAACCTGGCTGGCGATTTCGCCCACCAGTCCCAGATCGTGACTGATGAACAATATGCTCATTCTTTGGCGCTGCTGCAAGCGCGCCAGCAACTCCATGATTTGGCGTTGAACCGTCACATCCAGCGCGGTGGTGGGCTCGTCGGCGATCAGGAGCCGGGGCTCGCAAGCAATGGCCATGGCAATCATGACGCGCTGCTGTTGGCCGCCCGAGAGCTCAAACGGATAGGACTTGAGTCGCTCTCTCGGGTTGGGGATGCCCACTTCGGTCATCAAACCCAAGGCGCGGTCCAGCGCTTGTCTGGCGTTCAGGTTCAAGTGAATGCGCAAGACTTCGGCAATCTGTTCGCCCACGGGGAAAACCGGGTTGAGCGAACTCATCGGCTCCTGGAACACCACCGAGATGTCCTTGCCGCGCAGACGGCGCATGTCTTCAATCGGCGCGGCCAACAAGTCCACGCCGTTGTAGAGGACTTTGCTGCGCGCATCGACGATGGCGTTCTCGGGCAACAGGCGCACAATGCTCATGGCGCTGACGCTCTTGCCGCTGCCAGATTCACCGACCAGTGCCACGGTCGAGTTGACGGGGATGTCAAAGCTCACAGCGTTGACCGCCTCAACAGTCTGGGTTTTGCTCATGCGGAAGGAAACGCGCAAGTTTTGGACGCTAATCAATGATGTCATGGTCGCCTTCCAGATTAACGAAGTTTCGGGTCGAGCGCGTCGCGCAAGGCATCGGTCAACAACGCAAATGCGGTCACAAATGTCGCCATGAATGCCGTCGCCGTTGCCAGTTGCCACCATTTGCCCTGCACCAGCTCGGTCTGTGCTTCGGAGAGCATCGTGCCCCAACTGACCATGTCCAGTGGCACGCCCAGCCCCAGGTATGACAAGATCACCTCGGCCTTGATGAAGCCCACCACATGCAGGCTCAGCTGCACCAGCACCACGTGGCTGATGTTGGGCAGAATGTGCGTGAACATACGGGAGGCATGGGAGGCACCAATCGCCTCGGCCGCCTGCACATACTCGCGCGAGCGGTGCTTCATGTACTCGGCGCGCACCAGTCGATAGATGCCGGTCCAGCCGACCAGGCTCAAAATAATGACCACGGTCCAGACACCACTGCCCAGCGTGCTCGCCAGCGGGCCGGACTTGAGCACCGCCGCAAGCGCGAATACCAGGAGGATGTAGGGAATGGCTGTGAACACGTTGTAAACCCACTCCAGGAAATCACCCGCCCGTCCGCCAAAGTAGCCCCCGACAGCGCCCAGAATGGTGCCGATCAGCGTGGCGAACAGGGCCGCCGTCAATCCCACGGTAATGGAGACCTGGGCGCCCTTGATCACCTTGCTGAACACGTCGCGACCTTGTTGATCGGCGCCAAAGGGCAGCGTGTCGGCCTTCACCGTAACCGTGGTCTTGAACTGGGCGGCGCGCTCTTCCCACTCCTTGTAGCGGCTGGCAAGCGGGTCCACATCGCTGATGTCCACATTCGGTCCGACAACGGTTTCCACGATGGCGTTCTGGGTGCCGTCAGCAATTTTGCCGACCAAGGTCGGCGCGGCAAACGGCACGCCAACTTCCTTCTGCCAGTCGTTGGCGACCAGGCCCAACTGGGCGGCCAGCACGAGCACGATGAAAAGCACCGTGACAGATAGCGAGACCATGCCGACACGGTCGGTCTTCAGGCGCAGCCATGCCTGTTTCCACACGCCGGGTGACTGGGGCAGGGCTGGCAAAATATCGGTAGTCATTTCAGCGTCACCCTTGGATCAACAAACTTGTAGAGAACGTCGGTGATCAAGTTGATCACCATCGTCAGTGCTGCCAGGTAGACCGTGGCGGCCTGAATCACTGGATAGTCGCTGCGGTTGACGGCGACCAGAATTTCTCGTCCCAAACCGGGGATCGAGAAGAACACTTCGATCAAGAAGGAGCCAATGAACACGCCTGGCAAACCGGTCGCCACGTTGGTCAGGATCGGGATCATGGCATTGCGCAACACATGCTTGAGCAAAATCATGTTCTCCGTGACGCCTTTGGCGCGCGCCGTGCGCACGTAATCCTGACCGATTTCGTCGAGGAAGAAGCTGCGGTAGAGCCGGGTCTCTGGGGCCAGACTGACCAGCACTGCCAGCATGACAGGCAGCGGAGCGTAGGTGGTCAGATTGGTCCATGTGCTGTTGCTCCAGCCCTGCACCGGAAACCAGCCCAGGACAAAGCCAAACAGGTACTGACCGACGATGATATAGACCAGAAAACTCACCGACAGCGCGACCGTCGTCAGGATCATGACGAGCCGATCCGTCAGACTGCCGCGCACGTAAGCCACCGCCAGGCCAGCGATGATGGCCAGCACCACCTGAAGCAACAGGATCGGGATCATGATCGTCAACGTGGCGGGCAGGCGAGTGGCAAAAATGTCGGATATGGCCTCGTTGGTGGTCCAGCTCTTGCCCCAGTTGAAGGTGAAGACCTGTTGCACAAAGACCCAGAGTTGCTCCAGCACCGATTTGTCCAGACCGAGCTGCGCACGCAACGAGGCCAGACGTTCTGGCGAGGCCTTCATGCCGGCCATGATCTCCACCGGATCGCCACCGAAGAGCTTGAAGAGGAAGAATATCAGCAGGATCACCCCCAGCAGCGTGGGGACCATCTGCCAGATGCGTCGCAGAATGTAAGAAAGCATGATTTATTCTTGATTTGGGAGAAACGCCCATTGGTTTAGTGTCCGGGGCGATTATGCTTGCACTCGTTTGAATTGGTATTGGTGTTGCTACTATGAAAATTAATTATTTACGCGATTTGTGCTGCGCTGTTCTGATTGTGCTGGTTACGGGCGCGCTGCAAGCGCAAAACCAGGCCCCTGAAAAGGTGTTGCGCTATGCGTTTGAAATTGCCGAGACCGGCTTTGACCCGGCGCAAATCTCAGACGACTACTCCCGCACCGCCACCGAGAACATATTCGACGCGCTTTACCGCTACGACTACCTGGCCCGCCCCGCCAAGGTGGTGGCCAGCGTCGCGCAGGGCATGCCCGTCATCGCCGATGATTTCAAAACCTTCACGGTCAAGGTCCAACCTGGCATCTACTTTGCCGACGATGCCGCCTTTGGCGGCAAGAAGCGTGAGTTGACCGCGCAGGACTTTGTCTACACCTTCAAGCGGATTTTTGACCCAAAGACCAAGAGTCCGGTCTATTCCGATCTGGAACAAGTCAATCTGCTGGGCATGGACGCTTTGCGCCGCGCCGCTGAGAAGCCCGGTGCCGCGTTCAACTACGACAGCGAAGTGGAAGGCCTGCGTGCGCTGGACCGCTACACCATCCAGTTCAGGATGCAACAGCCTCAACCGCGCTTCGTTTACCTACTGTCGGACTCCAGCATCCTGGGTGCCGTGGCGCGCGAGGTGGTGGAGAAATATGGCGACAAGATCATGGAGCACCCGGTGGGCACCGGGCCCTTCAAACTGGACCAGTGGACACGCTCGTCAAAGATCACTTTTGTGAAGAACCCCAATTTCCGCGAAGAGTTTTACGACGCAGAGCCTGCGGCCAACGACGCGCTGTCGCAGGAAATCTACCGCCAGATGAAGGGCAAGCGCATCCCGATGGTGGACAAGGTCGAGATTTCGATCATCGACGAAGTGCAGCCGCGCTGGCTCTCATTTCTGGGCAATGAGCATGACTTTCTGATGTACTTGCCACAGCAATTTGCCAACCAGGTGATCCCCAACAACAAGCTGGCCCCAAATCTCGTGAAGAAGGGCATACGCATCGAACGTTATGCGGCGCCCGAATTGACCTTTTCCTACTTCAACATGGAAGACCCCACGGTGGGGGGCAACGCAGTCGAGAAGGTGGCACTGCGTCGTGCCATTGCGCTGGCCTACAACACGGAGGAAGAAATTCGCCTGCCCCGGCGCAACCAGGCCATACCGGCCCAAGGTGTCATTCCGCCCAATACCTGGGGCTACGATCCCAAGTTTAAATCCGAGATGAGCGATTACAACCCCGGCCGCGCCAAGGCGCTACTGGACATGTTCGGCTACGTGGACAAGGATGGCGACGGCTGGCGCGACCTGCCCGACGGCAAACCGCTGGTGCTTGAATATGCAACCTCAGCCTCTGCTGCGGATCGCGAACTCAACGAAGTGTGGAAAAGGAGCATGACCGCGGCGGGCATCCAGATCGTGTTCAAAACCGCCAAGTGGCCAGAAAACCTGAAGACGGCCCGTGCTGGCAAGCTCATGATGTGGGGGCTGGGTAACTCGGCCTCCTCGCCAGATGGTGGCAGTTTTCTGGATTTTGGTTACGGCCCGCAAAAATTCGAGGGCAATCTGCCGGCTTTCCAGAACGATGAATACGACCAACTGTTCCGCCAGCAGTTGGTCATACCCGATGGCCCCGAGCGTCTGGCCATCATGCGGAAAATGGTCAAAATTCTGGTGGCTTATATGCCTTACAAGTTCAATACTCATCGCATCCGTACCGACATGATTCAGCCCTGGCTGCTCGGTTACCGTCGCCATCCGACGTCCAGGGCGTTTTGGCGGTACGTGGACATTGACACCGGCAAGCTGCCGCGCTGAGCCGGTTCTGGCAGAAGTGCCAGCGCGATGCGCTCTGGTCGGCTTGCGCCATAATTGCCTCACTTAAAAACATTAAGCGGCGAGCGCTTTAAGTGGGACTCGCGGCACCTTATTCAGGAAACCAACCATGAGTCTTATTTTGAAGCAGGGCGTTTACGCGCTGGCGCTGGCCGTTGGCGCTGGTATATCCAGTCAGGCTGCCACGATTCCCCCCGGCGTCCAACTGCATCCCACCCAGACCCTGATTCGCAACAACGGCTCGGAGACCGAGACGCTGGACCCGGCACTGGCCGAGTCAGTTGGGGCCAACAACCTGACGCGCGATTTGTTTGAAGGCTTGACGGCCAATGACCAGGATGGCAAGACGGTGCCCGGGGTTGCCGAGAGCTGGAAGCAGAGTAATCCCACTACTTGGGTCTTCAAGCTGCGCAAAAACGCCCAGTGGTCCAACGGGGACGCGGTGACGGCAGACGATTTTGTCTTTGCGATTCGCCGTTTTGTCGATCCCAAGACGGCATCAACTTATGCTGCCACCTTCGGGATTTTTTTGTTCAACGGTGCCGAGGTTGTCAAGGGTTCCAAGCCCAGCAGCGAGGTTGGGGTCAAGGCGATCGATAAATACACGCTCGAAGTCAAAACCGCTTTCCCGGTCACGTTCCTGCCGGAGTTGATGAGCAATAACAATCTGGGACCGGTGCATAAGGCATCCATCGACAAGAATGGCAAAGACTGGACCAAACCGGGCAAGTTGGTGAGCAACGGTGCCTACACCTTAAAGGAATGGCAAGTCAACAACCGCGTCGTGGTTGAGAAGAATCCAAAATATTGGGACGCTGCGAACGTGCAACTGACACGCGTGACTTACCTGCCGATTGAAGATGGTAATGCCGATGTCAAGCTGTATGAGTCGGGCGAAAACGAATGGGTTTACCAGTTGCCGCCGGGCACCTACGAGAAATACAAGGCGCAGTACCCGAAGGAAATCCGCAACGCACCCATGATTGGTCTGCGCTATTACTCCTATCAGACGCAAAACCCGGTGTTCAAGGATGTGCGCGTGCGCAAGGCACTCTCCATGGTGATTGATCGGGATATTCTGGCCCAGCGTGTCACGGCTGATGGTCAGGCGCCTGCTTACAGTGTGATGGTGGCCGGCACCAACGGCGCGGACGTGACGCCTTATGAGTGGGCTACGTGGCCTATGGCCAAGCGAGTCGCTGAGGCCAAAAGCCTGCTCAAGCAAGCGGGTGTCAAGGACGGTGCCAAGTTTTCTTTTTCTTACAACACCAGTGAATACCACAAGAAGATGGCCGTGTTTGCCGCCTCTGAATGGAAGTCCAAGCTGGGCCTGAGTATTGAAACCGAAAGCATGGAATTCAAGGTGCTGCTGAAAAAGCGCCACGACGGAACTTTTGAAATGGCGCGCAATGGCTGGGTGGCCGACTACAACGACGCGACCACGTTCCTGGCCTTGATCCGCTGTGATTCGGATCAAAATAATAACTTCAATTGCAATCGCAAGGCCGAAGAGCTGATCAACCAGGGCTCGCTGAGTACGGACCCGGTGAAGCGTCGTGCGCTTCTGACTCAGGCCTCCAGAATGATCATGGAAGACTATCCGATCATTCCGCTGTTGCAATACTCTTTGCCACGTCTGGTCAAGTCCTATGTGGGTGGCTATTCGTTGCACAACGTGCAGGATCGTTTCCGCTCCAAAGACCTTTACATCATCAAACACTAAGACCCGTTAAATGTGGTCCTATACCCTGCGCCGGGTGTTGGCGGCGATCCCGACCATGCTGGTCGTGATCACGGTTTGCTATCTGTTGTTGCATCTGACGCCGGGTGGGCCGTTCGACAGCGAACGCAAAGTCTCGGCTGCCGTACTGGCCAATTTGCAAGCCAAGTATCACCTGGACCTGCCGCTCTGGCAGCAATACCTGCTCTACCTCAGGAGCTTGCTGCAAGGGGACCTGGGTGCGTCATTTCGCTATGCCGATTGGTCGGTCAATGACCTCGTGGCCAACGCATTGCCGGTATCGGCCGTGATTGGTGGTGGTTCGTTGCTGCTCTCCGTGTTCATCGGTGTCGCGGTTGGCATTGTGGCGGCCTTGCGCCAAAACAGCGCGGTAGATTATGGTGTGATGCTGATTGGGAATGTGGGTAGTGCCGTGCCCAGCTTTGTGTTGGGGCCGGTGCTGATCATTGTGTTTGCCATTTTGCTGCAATGGCTGCCAGCGGGCGGCTGGAATAATTTTGAGCCGCGTTTCATGATCTTGCCGATGGCGCTGCTGACGTTCATCAACGTCTCCACCATTGGCCGCGTCATGCGCGGCAGCCTGATCGAAGTGCTGCACAGCAATTTTATTCGTACTGCCCGCGCCAAAGGCTTGCCCACCCGAGTGGTGGTGCTGCGCCACGCGCTCAAACCAGCGTTGTTGCCGGTGGTGTCTTTGTTGGGGCCACTGGCCATCTCCTCAATTACCTCCGCATTGGTGACGGAGACAGTGTTTTCCTTGCCGGGCTTGGGCAAGCTGATTGTCAATGGCGCGGGCAATCGCGATTACACGCTGGTGCTGGGCCTGGTGGTATTGGTAACGGTTTTGACCGTGGTGCTAAACCTGCTGGTCGATTTGGCCTACGCCTGGCTTGACCCCAAAATTCGGTATTGATATTAAATGGGAAATTTTGTAAACCCAATTTTGTTTAATCGGTTTGAACCAGCGTCCGTGGCATCGAACTGCGTTTCAGGGTTTGAAAGGAATGTATCCGTTTTCATTTTTCGCCCCACTCTATCCCCCCCGCCCCTTTCCCGCCCCGCCGGGCGGAAAAGGGGAGCCTTTTTTGGCCGCGTCTGTGAAGCAAGTCGGTACACGCGGCATGGTGCGTTGAGACAGTCAGCTCAGATTGTTAATATTTCAATGTGCCTTTCTAGTTTGCACTTCTTCACTTTGCAGACGTGGCCAAATTGGCTGTTGGCTCCCTCTTCCGCCCGGCGGGGCGGGAGAGGGCGGGGGGTGTGAGTGGGGCCAAAATGAAAACGAATAAAAGCCTATCAAACCCTACAACCCAGTTCGATGCCGCAGCGGGGGCGAAACCAGGCTGCCGCGTGACATCCTCGCACTGAGTAATGATTAGAACACCCATGCTCAAGCTCAAAGAACTCGATGATGCGCTGGCCGGGCGCAGCTTGTGGAGCGATGCGCGCAGGCGTTTTATGCGCAACAAGGCGGCGCTTGTCAGCCTGGGTTTGTTGCTCTTTATCTCGCTGGCCTGTGTGGTCGGACCCTGGCTGCTGCCGCACGCGTTTGATAGCGCCGATTGGGATGCCATGAGCAATTCACCGACGTTCAGAAACGCACATTTCTGGGGCACCGACGAGGCGGGCCGCGATTTGCTGGTGCGCTGCCTGATCGGTGGGCGCATTTCACTGACGGTTGGCTTGCTGGCTACGCTGGCGTCTGTTTCGCTGGGCATTGCCTGGGGTGCAACGGCTGGTTTTCTGGGTGGAAAGGTGGACGCCTTGATGATGCGCGTGGTGGACATGATGTACGCCATCCCGTATTTGCTCATCGCCATTTTACTGGTGACCATTTTGGGGCGTGAGTTCATCCTGGTGGTGCTCACCATCACCGTGTTTTCGTGGATGGATATGGCGCGTGTGGTGCGTGGCCAGACCTTGTCGCTACGCTCGATGGAGTATGTGGAGGCGGCGCGAGCGCTGGGCGTTTCGACCCGGCGCATCATTTTTGCCCACATCGTGCCCAATTTACTGGGCGTCGTGGTGATTTACACCACGGTGACGGTGCCGGGTGTCATCTTGACCGAATCGGTCCTGTCATTTTTGGGACTCGGTATTCAGGAGCCCATGACCAGTTGGGGCGTGCTGATTTCCGACGGTGCCAGGGTGATGGAGGTTTCACCCTGGATCCTGCTGTTCCCGGCTGGCTTGTTGACCATCACGCTATATTGCATCAACTTCATTGGCGATGGTCTGCGGGACGCGCTTGACCCGAAAGAGCGCTAACCATGTCCTTGCTTGAAGTGACCAATCTGAATGTGCAGTTTGCCACGCCCGACGGCTTGGTGACCGCGGTCAATGGCGTCAGCTTTGCGCTGGAGCGCGGCCAAACCCTGGGCATTGTGGGCGAGAGCGGCTCCGGGAAAAGCCAGGCCGTGCTGGCCTTGATGGGTCTGCTGGCAACCAATGGCAGTGCCACTGGTGCGGCCTTGTTTGATGGGCAAGACTTGCTTCGCATGGCAGCGACTGCCCTAAACAAGATTCGGGGTAACCGGGTCGCGATGATTTTTCAGGACCCGATGACCTCACTCAACCCTTATTTGACGGTCGAACGCCAAATGACCGAGGTGTTGGAGTTTCACAAGGGCCTGACGCGCAGCCAGGCGCGACTGCGTGCCGTGCAGGCGCTCGACGCCGTCAAGATTCCCGAAGCTGCGCGACGCCTGGGCATGTACCCGCATGAGTTTTCTGGCGGCATGCGCCAGCGCGTGATGATTGCCATGGCGCTGCTGTGCGAGCCCGACGTATTGATTGCTGATGAGCCTACGACCGCGTTGGACGTGACGGTGCAGGCTCAAATCATCGCCTTGCTGCGTGATTTGCAGCATGACCGTGGCACCGCGATTGTGATGATCACGCATGATCTTGGCGTGGTTGCCGGCTTGTGCGATGAAGTCATGGTGCTGTATGGCGGCCGCGTCATGGAGCAAGGCCCGGCCGAGGCCATTTTCTATCAGCCCACGCACCCCTATACCGTCGGTTTGCTTGGCGCGGTACCGCGCATCGAACAGGGCGATCAGGCCTTGGTGGCGATACCGGGCGCGCCGCCCAACATGGCGCGCTTGCCGCCGGGTTGTCCGTTCAGTGAGCGTTGCACGTTGGTTGAGCCACGTTGCTTGCATACCCGCCCGGCTTTGACACCTGTTGATGATGCGTCGGCGGTGTTGCGGGCCTGTCATCAAGGCGCGGCGGCGGTGCGGCGTTATGCGCAGGAGCTCAGGCTGTGAGTGCGAGCGAACCCTTGCTGTCGATTCGGGATTTGGAGGTGCATTTCAGCATCGCCAGCGACTCGCCCTGGCCCTGGATAGCGCCGCGCTGGCTCAAGGCCGTCGATGGCGTCTCGTTCGATGTCTTCCCGGGTGAAACGCTGGGCATCGTTGGGGAATCGGGTTGCGGCAAATCCACCTTGGCGCGCGCCATCTTGAACCTGATACCGGCGACAGCGGGCAGTATTGTCTGGCAAGGTCAGCAGATGCGTGGCGCGACGAAGCAGGCGTGGCAGGACATTCGCAAAAGCGTGCAAATGATCTTTCAGGATCCGCTGGCGTCGCTCAATCCGCGCATGACGGTGGGACAAATCATTGCCGAGCCGCTACAGACCCACTACCCTCAAATGAGTCAACATGATGTCATGCAGAAGGTGCGCGCCATGATGAGCCAAGTGGGTTTGACCGAACAGCAAATCAATCGCTATCCGCATGAGTTCTCGGGCGGTCAATGCCAGCGCATCGGCATTGCCAGGGCGCTGGTGCTGGAGCCCAAACTTGTCATCTGCGATGAACCCGTGTCGGCGCTGGACGTGTCGATCCAGGCGCAAATTATCAACTTGCTGATGGAACTACAGGCCCAGATGGGCTTGGCGCTGGTGTTCATTGCCCACGACCTGGCGGTGGTCAAGCACATCAGCCAGCGCGTCATGGTGATGTACCTGGGGCGCAGCATGGAACTCGCCACCAAGCAGGCGATTTACCAGCACCCCAGTCACCCCTATACCCAGGCCTTGCTCAGTGCCATTCCCCTGCCTGACCCGAAGCTTGAGCGCCACAAGACGCTACAACTGCTGCCGGGTGATTTGCCGTCACCGATAAACCCGCCATCGGGCTGTACCTTCCGGACCCGTTGCCCCAAGGCGATTGCGGCCTGCGCCTTGCAGCGCCCCGAACTGCGGCAATTGCGTGCTGGTACTGAAGTGGCTTGCGACCTGATAGGCCCTAATTAATGCTGGGTCCGGCTTTATCAGTTGATCTAATTGACTCTCGCATTCAATAATGCAGAGAAAAGGCAAGGGTAAACCCACATAAATTCGTGCGAATTGACGGCAATCCGTTGACTACAATCGCACGCACCAGGCGGTCAACCGCCAGACACTGAGTAACAACTTGGCAGGTTTATTGCTTGAAAAGTGGTATTGACCATATGGCCTGACCGCCGGTCAAAGACGTAGGTAACCCAGAAACCGGTCAGAAATCGGAGGCTTTGATGGATATTTTCATACAACAGGTCATCAACGGCCTGGTGTTGGGTAGCGTGTACGCACTGGTGGCATTGGGCTACACCATGGTTTACGGCATTATTGGTTTGATCAATTTCGCGCATGGAGAGGTGCTGATGGTTGGCGCCTTGACGAGCTGGACCATCATCGGCCTTATGCAAGACGCCATGCCCGGTGCGCCGGGCTGGCTGATTCTGCTGATTTCTCTCATCATTGCCTGCGTTGTCGCCGCCCTGCTCAATTTTGCGATCGAAAAAATTGCATACCGGCCCTTGCGCAACAGCCCCAAACTGGCTCCCTTGATTACCGCCATCGGCATGTCGCTGCTGTTGCAAACCCTGGCCATGATTATCTGGAAGCCCAACTACAAACCCTACCCCACCCTGATGCCAAGCACGCCATTCGATATTGGCGGCGCGGTCATTACCCCCACGCAAATACTGATTTTGGGCACCACCGTCGTCGCGTTGGCCCTGCTGATGTGGGTCGTCAATTACACCAGCCTGGGGCGTGCCATGCGCGCGACGGCCGAGAGTCCACGGGTGGCCGCGCTGATGGGAGTCAAGCCCGACATGGTGATTTCAGCCACGTTCGTGATTGGTGCCGTGCTGGCTGCCATCGCGGGAGTGATGTTGGCAGCCAATTATGGAACGGTGCAACACACCATGGGTTTTTTGCCGGGTCTCAAGGCCTTTACCGCTGCCGTATTTGGTGGCATTGGCAACCTGGCGGGTGCCGTTGTCGGCGGGATCGCGTTGGGCCTGATCGAATCGCTGGGAGCGGGCTATATCGGCACGCTGACGGGCGGTGTGCTGGGTAGCAACTATTCCGATATTTTTGCCTTCATTGTCTTGATCATTGTGCTGACGCTGCGCCCCTCCGGGCTGCTCGGCGAGCGGGTCGCAGATCGCGCATAAAGGATGCATATGAAACAAAAACAGATCTTTACCTTTGTCGCGGCGGCACTGGCTCTGCTGATTTTGCCGCTGATTTTGCAGAGCTTTGGCAACGCCTGGGTTCGCATCGCGGATATGGCCTTGTTGTATGTCTTGCTGGCCTTGGGACTCAATATTGTGGTTGGCTACGCTGGCCTGCTCGACTTGGGTTATGTGGCGTTTTTCGCCATTGGTGCCTATATGTACGCTTTGTTGGCCTCACCGCAGTTGACCGAGACATTTGCCTGGATTGCGGCGCTGTTCCCCAATGGTATGCACCTGCCACTGTGGCTCGTGATCCCCGCCGCCGCTGGCCTGGCTGGACTGTTTGGCGTGTTGCTGGGCGCGCCGACCCTGCGTTTGCGGGGTGATTACCTGGCCATTGTCACGCTGGGCTTTGGGGAAATCATCCGTATTTTTCTCAACAACCTTGACAATCCGGTCAACATCACCAATGGCCCCAAAGGGATCAACCAGATTGATGCCTTGAGCTTCTTTGGCGTGAGCTTTGGCAAGAGTCTCCAGATCGGCAGTTTTGAACTCGTTTCGGTGTCCCTTTACTACTACATGTTCTTGCTTCTGGTGGTGTTCAGTGTGGTGATTTCGCACCGCCTGCAACTGTCACGGGTGGGTCGCGCCTGGATGGCAATTCGCGAAGATGAAGTTGCAGCCAAGGCCATGGGCATCAACACACGAAATCTGAAATTGCTGGCTTTTGGCATGGGTGCGACGTTTGGCGGTGTTTCCGGTGCCATGTTTGCGTCGTTTCAGGGCTTTGTTTCGCCCGAGTCGTTCAGTCTGATGGAGTCGATCATGATCGTCTCGATGGTGGTACTGGGCGGCATCGGCCATTTGCCGGGTGTCATTCTGGGGGCCTTGTTGCTGTCGGCTCTGCCCGAGATATTGCGCTACGTTGCTGGCCCCATGCAAGCGATGACCGGCGGACGCCTCGATTCTGCCATTTTGCGCCAGCTCCTGATTGCGCTGGCCATGATCATCATCATGCTCATGCGTCCCAGCGGCTTGTGGCCCTCGCCGGATCATGGCAAGTCGCTGCAGAATAACAAATGAGGCGCTCCGGGATCGACATATTTTTGGAATTTAGTGGGACAGACCGAAGTTTCGGCAGGCGAACCGACTCTATTCTCAACCGATTAGAAAGTGACCATGACAGACTCCGTACTTAACGTCGCCAACGTTTCCAAGCGATTTGGTGGATTGCAGGCTTTGAGTGATGTGGGCATCAAGATCATGCGCGGTCAGGTGTATGGTTTGATCGGACCGAACGGCGCGGGCAAAACTACATTCTTCAATGTGTTGACGGGGCTTTATGCGCCCGACAGTGGTACCTTTGAGTTGGCTGGAAAAACGTATCGACCCTCCGCTGTGCACGAAGTCGCCAAAGCCGGTATTGCGCGCACCTTTCAGAATATCCGTTTGTTTGCGGAAATGACGGCGCTTGAGAACGTCATGGTCGGGCGCCACGTTCGCACCCACTCGGGCCTGTTTGGTGCCATTTTCAGGACACCAGGATTCAAGGCCGAGGAGTCAGCGATCGCCTCGCGTGCGCAAGAATTGCTGGACTATGTGGGTATCGGAAGGTTTGCCGACTACAAGTCGCGTACCCTGAGTTATGGTGACCAGCGTCGTCTTGAAATTGCACGCGCCTTGGCGACCGATCCGCAACTCATTGCTCTTGACGAACCGGCGGCGGGCATGAATGCCACCGAGAAGGTCATGTTGCGTGAATTGATTGACAAGATACGCAATGACAACCGGACTATTTTGCTGATTGAACATGATGTGAAATTGGTGATGGGTTTGTGTGACCGCGTGACGGTGCTGGACTACGGCAAGCAGATTGCCGAGGGCACGCCAGCGGATGTGCAGAAGAACAAGGCCGTGATTGAGGCTTATCTGGGTACCAGCGGGACTTGAATGGTTGGGGACAGAACTGGCTCACTTCGTGAAGCTGCGGTCTGTCCCACAAGGAAACAAAGATGGCAAATGTTTTTCTAAAAGTGACCGGGCTCAAAGTGGCTTACGGTGGGATTCAGGCGGTCAAGGGCATTGATTTTGAAGTCCGTGAAGGCGAACTGGTGTCCTTGATTGGATCCAATGGCGCCGGCAAGACGACCACCATGAAGGCCATTACCGGTTCCCTGCCGATCAACGATGGTGACATTGAGTACCTCGGCAAGAGTATTCGTGGGCAGGGCCCGTGGGACCTGGTCAGGCAGGGGCTCGCCATGGTGCCTGAAGGGCGTGGTGTCTTTGCTCGCATGACGCTGCTTGAGAATCTACAGATGGGCGCTTACATTCGCAGCGACAAGGCTGCCATCCTGGCCGACATTGACAAGGTGTTCAGCATTTTCCCGCGCCTGAAGGAGCGCCGCGATCAACTTGCAGGCACTTTGTCGGGTGGTGAACAGCAGATGCTGGCCATGGGGCGCGCCTTGATGAGTCGACCCAAGGTGTTGCTGATGGACGAGCCGTCGATGGGACTGGCACCGATCATGGTGGACAAAATCTTTGAAGTCGTTCAGGATGTTTACGCGCAAGGCGTGACGGTGCTACTGGTGGAACAAAACGCCAGCCGGGCGCTGGCCATCGCTGACCGGGGCTACGTCATGGAGTCGGGCTTGATCACCATGTTCGGCGATGCCAAGGAAATGCTCAGTGATCCCAAGGTAAAGGCTGCTTACCTGGGCGAGTGAAACGCTGGCATCTTCACGCGACCCACGGCACTGCTTGCAAAGGCCTGCGGCTGGTTGGTCGCTTTGATTTTGTTACGATTTCCACTGGTTTGTTTGACCTGGCTCAAGGTCGTCACGACGCAAACACGGCACAGTGCGGCTGATGCTGCCAGCCCAAATCATTTCTTCTTCTGTTGAACTTCAAATTGCCGCAGCCGGCGAACGCCTGCTCAGCCGCGGCACGACGTCGAACTGGGTGATCTATCTGGAAGCAGGACGGGTTGCCCTGGGTGTCATGGCGGGGGCGACAATGGAGCATCAGTTAGGCGTGTTGGAGGGGCCATGCTGGCTGGAAGCGTCTTGTACCGTATTGGACTTGCCTCAGGTGGTCGATGCCGTAGCGGAAACAAAAGTTGGGCTGCGCCGCGTCCCTGTAGCCGAATTCCGCCGGTCGCTGTCGGCCATGCCGGAGCCCGCCCGCACGGTTTTATATGACGTGGCGATGGCACATCGACAGCAGACAGAGTTTGCTGTCAGCCGCTTGGCCAAAGATGCGGAATCCCGCTGTGCCGAGTGGTTGTTGCGGCATGCCCAGACTGGCGATGCGGGCGTCATGGCGGTCCTTTTGAAATTGCGCAAACGGAGTATTGCCGCGCAATTGGGAATTGCGCCTGAAACACTGTCTCGCGTGCTGCGTCATCTGCGTGAACGCAGCCTGATTAGTGGGTCCGGGCGTACCTTGAACCTGGTCGATCCACGCGCTTTGCGATCTCTGGCGGGAGTCTGAATTTCGACGATTTGTTTTTACTTTTTCTGCCAAGGCCTCGCTCTGGGATAACATCGACAGAAATCAAGGGGTTTGTCATGTTCAGCAAATTTTTAGGAAAAGGTAACAAGTCGGAGGCTCCACCAGCCAAGAAGGCAGTTGACTTGCGCGGGTTGGAAGTGACAGAAGATGACCCCGATACCGTTTGGAGCATGTGGGATGAAGCCTTGGCAGAGCAGGATTCCAAGCTTGGCGAACTGAAGCCGGACAGCGGCAATTCTGCAGAAAATCCTTTGGCGGTCGCCCAGACCGCCAGTGCCAGGCCAAGCGCTGCTTTGGCTGCCACCCCCCAGCCGAGCGCGAGCGAGACCAGACTACGAGGCGAGCGCAAGGAGCAGGCGCTGAAAATTGTCGAATTGCATCACCATCGGATTGCCAATACCATCCGTTCGCTGTGGGCAGACCGGGAGTGTGGCGCCTATATCAACAGGTTGATCATGAGCGGCGATGACGGCCAAGGCAACGCCCGTGTTGGCTTCAATCAGGAGGCCGTTGAGGCCATGATGGTTTTGTCTGATTTGCATCAAGGGGAGTTTGGTCAAACTGACACGGGCGGTGGTTTGCCGGCCCGGGACCAATCAGGTTTTGCCGGGTTAGATAAATTTCGCTGAAGCGTTTGACCCAGTCATGGCATCGGCCGTTTCATGACGACCCCACGCCTGCAACTTTTGGGTGTCACCAAAAAATATCCGGGCGTAGTCGCCAACGACGCCGTCGACCTGTCCGTTCTGCCCGGCGATATTCATGCCGTCTTGGGGGAGAACGGGGCTGGCAAATCGACTCTGATGAAAATCATCTATGGCGCCGTCAAGCCCGATGCCGGCCAGGTGCTGCTCAATGGCCGGCCGATACATATTCGCAGCCCGAAAGAGGCTCGCGCATGCGGTATAAGCATGGTGTTCCAGCACTTCAACCTGTTTGAAACCATGACAGTGGCCGAAAACGTGTGGCTTGGACTGGCGGGCACTTCACTGAAGCAGGTCAGCGCGACGATTCGAGCCAAGGCAGCACAGTATGGGCTAGCGATTGATCCGGCGCGTCCGGTACATACCTTGAGCGTGGGCGAGATGCAACGGGTGGAGATTATCCGTGCCCTGCTGTCAAAGCCGGAATTGCTGATTCTTGATGAACCCACGTCGGTGTTGACACCCCAGGCGGTGGAAAAGCTCTTTCTTGTGCTCAAGAAACTTGCATCTGAAGGCTGCAGCATTTTGTACATCAGCCACAAGCTGCATGAGATTCGCGAGCTCTGCAATGCTTGCACGGTATTGCGCGGTGGCCGGGTCACCGGGATTTGCAACCCGCTGGTTGAATCCAATGCTTCGCTGTCGCGCCTGATGATTGGTGCCGATCCACCGAAATTAGTCCATCGTGCGCTCAACGTCGGGGCACCGTTGCTGCGCGTGCAGGGTTTGACGCTGAAGCGGGGCGACCAATTCGGGATGAATATCGAGGGTGTCAGTTTGCAGGTTCGTGCGGGCGAGGTCGTTGGCATTGCCGGTGTTTCAGGCAATGGTCAAAAGGAACTGCTGTATGCCTTATCGGGTGAAGATTTGCGCGCCTGCGCAGGCACGCTCTGGATCGGCGACGCCGACGTCGGGCAAATGCACCCAGGCGAGCGGCGCAAACTGGGCTTGCATTTTGTGCCCGAGGAGCGCTTGGGCCGGGGAGCCGTGCCGAGCCTGGACCTGGCGCACAACCTGTTGCTGACGCGCGACGAGGCCATTTCGCATTCTGGTTTTGTGGGCGGCTGGATCAGGCTCGGCTACCTGCAGCGGCAGGCCGAAGGCATTATTCAACGCTTCAATGTGAGAGCGGGTGGTGCTGGCTCGTCCGCGCACTCCCTTTCGGGCGGCAATTTGCAGAAATTCATTGTCGGGCGGGAAGTTGATGCGGGACCCAAACTTTTGATCGTGTCCCAGCCAACCTGGGGCGTCGATGTCGGTGCGGCGGCGCAAATTCGTTCCGAGATTCTGGATTTGCGTGATGCCGGCTGCGCGGTGTTGGTGTTCAGCGACGACCTTGAAGAATTGTTTGAACTCAGTGACCGCTTGTATGTAATCGCTCGTGGCCGGCTCTCGCCGTCGGTTTCGATCGGCGAGGCCCGTGTCGAACAGATTGGCGCCTGGATGAGTGGCTTATTCGCAGCCGATGACCAGGACGCGGAAAGTTCCTATGTTCAGGTTTGAAGCCAGAGCGCAGGCGTCGCCGCGCTGGAGCTACGCTTCGCCGTTGTTGGCATTGCTGCTTACCGTCCTCATGGGTGTCATCCTGTTTGCCGCCATGGGCAAAGATCCGGTGAGTGGTTTGCGCGTATTTTTCTGGGAGCCGATCCGCAGCGGCTATGCGCTGGGCGAGTTGACCGTCAAGGCGACGCCATTGTTGTTGATTGCGACGGGCCTGGCGGTTTGTTTTCGCGCTAACGTCTGGAACATCGGTGCCGAAGGGCAGTATGTACTGGGTGCCATCACGGCCAGCGGTGTGGCGCTGCTGGCCGACCAAACGAGCAACGGCTGGATTGTGGTCCCGATCCTGCTGGCCGGTGTGCTGGGTGGCATGTTTTGGGCGGGTATCACGGCCTGGTTGCGCGATCGGTTTCATGCCAATGAAATTTTGGTGAGCCTGATGCTGGTCTATGTGGCGGTTCAATTGCTGAGCTATATGGTGACAGGGCCCTGGAAGGATCCGCAGGGCTATAACTTTCCGCAGAGCAAGACATTTGACGAGGTCACACGCATCCCGCGTCTGTTCCAGGGTTCGCGCGTCAGCATTGGCGTGATTCTGGCCCTACTCGGGGTGCTTGGCAGCTGGATCTTTCTGTTTCGAACACGTGGCGGGTTTGCGCAGCAGGTTGTTGGTTTGGCTCCGGCCGCTGCGCGTTACGCGGGCTTTTCTTCACGTCGTGCGCTGTGGCTGGCGCTGCTGGTCTCAGGTGGCATGGCAGGGCTGGCTGGTGCGCTTGAGGTGGCGGGGCCAATTGGCCAGCTCACACCCTATGTACCGGCTGGCTACGGCTTTGCGGCCATCATCGTCGCCTTTGTCGGACGCCTGCATCCAGTGGGTATGGTGTTTTCTGCCATTCTGATGAGCATGTTCTATATTGGCGGTGAACTGGCGCAGTCGCGCCTGGGGCTGCCCAAGTCGCTCACGGGCGTGTTTCAAGGCTTGCTTTTATTCACCTTGCTGGCCTGCGATACCTTGATCAATTACCGTTTGACGTGGGGGAAGTAATGCAATCCTATGCGCTGCTCATTGCGGCCACGCTCAATGCCGGCACGGTGCTGGCGCTGGCCTCGCTGGGTTTGCTGATCAATGAAAAAGCCGGCATTGTCAACCTGGGTGCCGAGGGCATGATGCTGTGCGCAGCCATTGCCGGCTTTGCCGCAGTGGTGCATTCTGGCAGTGACTTGCTGGGATTCGTTGCCGGCGTTGGCGCTGGCGCTTTGCTGGCGCTCATTTTTGGTGGATTGGTGATCTGGCTCAATGCCAACCAATATGCCACTGGACTGGCAGTCAGTTTGTTTGGTGCCGGTTTTTCTGCTTTTGTCGGAATTGCTTACGTGCAGCAAAGGATTCCACAGCGTCCCAGTTTTGCGATTCCCTGGTTATCAGAACTTCCATTCATCGGTCAGGCGCTATTCAGGCACCATCCCCTGGTCTATCTGACGGTCCTGTTGGCGTTCGCCCTGATCTGGTTCCTGTACGGGAGCCGCGCCGGACTGGTCCTGCGCAGCGTCGGCGAAAACCCGGAATCGGCCCATGCATTGGGCTATCCGGTACGACGGATTCGTCTGCTGGCCGTGGTGGCGGGCGGGGCTTTGTGCGGTCTGGCGGGGGCCTACATTTCACTCGTCTACACCCCATTGTGGGTTGAGGGCATGGTGGCTGGCAAGGGCTGGATCGCACTCGCACTAACGACCTTTGCTACTTGGCGCCCGGCACGCGTCCTGCTTGGAGCCTATTTGTTTGGTGGCGTCACGATGTTGCAATTTCACTTGCAAGGTGTCGGGGTTGAGGTGCCGAGCCAGTTATTGAGCATGCTGCCATACTTGTCAACCATTCTGGTACTGGCGTTGATTTCGCGCAATCCGCTTTGGATTCGGCTCAATATGCCGGCCTCGATTGGCAAGCCGTTCTATCCCGGTTCCTGATTTTTACGGTTCATAATTCCACCTTTGAAGAACCGCTTGCAAACCATCCAACGAAAGAATATTCATGACCGATCTACAAAAACACTCGCTGCTCAAGATCGCAGTACTTAGCGCTGTTGCTGCTGCCGCTTTGGTGGCCTGTGGCAAGAAGGAAGAAACCGCGCCGGCGCCAAGCGCGGCACCCGCTGCGTCCACCCCGGCTTCGTCACCGGCGCCAAAACCGGAGCCGCTGAAAATCGCTTTTGCGTACGTTGGACCAGTGGGCGACGGCGGCTGGAGTTTTGCGCATGACAACGGTCGTAAAGCCATCGAAAAAGAATTTGGCGACAAGGTCCAGACCTCGTTTGCCGAGAGTGTGCCCGAATCGGCCGATGCAGAGCGCGTTTTGCGCGACATGGCCGGCCAAGGCAACAGGCTGATCTTTGGGACCACCTTTGGCTACATGGAGCCCATGCTCAAAGTTGCCGCCGATAACAAGGGTGTCAAGTTCGAGCACGCCACGGGTTACAAGCAGGCTGACAACATGCGCACCTACGACAGCCGCACTTACGAAGGTGCCTACATGGCCGGTGTGATTGCCGGCAAGATGACCAAGACCAACACCTTGGGTGTCGTGGCGTCGATTCCAATCCCCGAAGTGATCCGCAACATCAACAGTTTCACGCTCGGGGCGCAGTCCAGCAACCCCAAGATCAAGACCAAAGTGGTGTGGGTAAACGGTTGGTTTGACCCGCCGAAGGAGACCGAGGCGGCCACCAGCCTGATCAACGGCGGTGCCGACGTGTTGTTTCAGAACACCGATTCACCGGCCGTGCTCAAGACCGCTGAAGCCAAGGGCAAGCGCGCCTTTGGCTGGGACTCCGACATGACAGCCTATGGTCCGAAAGCCCATTTGGCATCGAGCGTCATCAACTGGGGTCCGTATTACATCAAGGCCACGCGTGAAGCGCTGGAGGGCAAGTGGGCGGGTGGCGGACATTCGTGGTGGGGTGTGAAAGAGGGCGCCATCGACATCGTCTCCATTGCTGAGGACGTACCGGCTGAAACCAAAGCCCGGGTAGAAGAAGTCAAGAAAGGACTGGCGGACGGCAGCTTTGTCATCTGGAAGGGTCCGATCCTGGGTCAAGACGGCAAACCCGCAATGGTCAAAGTCGATGGCAAAGAGGTGGTCTGGCTGGCCAAAGATGCGGTCGCCGATGACAAGCAGCTTAGCGGTTTGAATTTCTTCGTCAAAGGTGTTGAAGGCAAGATTCCGGGTGGCAAGTAAGCGCTGGGATCATGCTTTGCCTGTCAGGCATCGGGGCACGGCCTAAAATCGACCCGGTTGTCTGATGCAGGCAATTCATTTGTAACAACTATTTTCGGAGAATTCTTTTGTCCAATCGTCGTGTATTCATGCTTCAACTCAGTCTTGGCAGTGGTGTGTTGGCGTCTGGTGTGGCCATGGCCGCTGCGCCGATGGTGGCTGAGACGGATGCGACTGCCAAGGCCCTGGCTTATGTGGCCGATACGACCAAGGTGGATGAAAAGAAGTTCACCAAACATGCAGCGGCTCAGCAATGCAGCAATTGCACGCTGTACCAGGGCAAGGCGGGCGAGGCCAGCGGCCCCTGTCCCATCTTTGCCGGCAAGCAAGTGGCCGCCAAAGGCTGGTGCAATTCCTACGTCAAGAAGGCCTGAGTTTTCTTTAGGCTGATGCGTTGATGGGCACCAAGCCCACCGACACGTCAGCGCATTGCGCGCGGTGACGCAGAGCATGTTCCAGCACCACCAGTGCCAGCATCGCCTCGGCAATTGGCGTGGCCCGAATGCCGACGCACGGGTCGTGGCGGCCCTTGGTACTGACCTCAGTAGACGCGCCGGTGACGTCAATCGATTCACGCGGGGTCAGGATTGAACTGGTCGGTTTGACCGCGATCGAGACTTCCAGGTCCTGACCGCTGCTGATACCGCCCAATACACCACCGGCGTTGTTGCCCTTAAAGCCAAGCGGTGAGAGCGAATCCCCATGCGTACTGCCGCGTTGCGCCACGCTGGCGAACCCGGCCCCGATTTCCACGCCCTTGACGGCATTGATGCCCATCATGGCATAGGCAATGTCGGCATCCATCTTGTCAAAAAGCGGCTCGCCCAAGCCCCACCGGCACATTTGACGCCGAGATACGCAGACGCGCGCCACAGGAATCACCGGCTTTGCGCAGCGCCTCCAGGTAGGCCTCCAGCGCCGACACATCGGCCACTGGTGCAAAGAACGGATTGTGCGGCACAAAGTCCCATGACTCGAATGCAACCGGCAGTTCGCCCATCTGCGTCATACAGCCGCGAAACAGCGTTCCATATCTCTCAAACAACCATTTCTTGGCCACCGCACCGGCCGCCACCATCGGTGCCGTCAAGCGTGCTGATGAGCGACCACCACCACGCGGATCACGGATGCCGTATTTTTGAAAATAACTGTAGTCGGCGTGTCCCGGGCGAAAGCTTTGCACAATATTGGCGTAGTCCTTGCTGCGTTGATCGACGTTCTTGATCAGCAGACAAATGGGTGTGCCAGTGGTTTGGCCTTCATAGACGCCACTCAGAATCTCGACCGTGTCGGGCTCATTGCGCTGTGTCACAAATTTGGAAGTGCCAGGTCGACGCCGATCCAGATCCGGCTGGATGTCGGCCTCACGCAAGTGCAGCCCCGGCGGGCAGCCATCGATGACGCAGCCAATCGCCGGGCCGTGTGACTCACCAAAGTTGGTGACTGCAAATAAATTTCCAAAGGTGTTGCCGCTCATGATGCCTGATTATCCCCGAGGCCAAGGTATTTCATCGCATGCCCTCCATTCTTCATATGTTTCAGTTTGGCCCCACTCTCTCACCCCCGCCGGGCGAGAAAGAGGAGCCAACAGCCAATTTGCCCGCATGTTGGAAGCCTCGCAGTGCCATATCGATGGTCTCTTGGGTCACATCGACTCCGGCAACAAGAAGAATTTTCTAAAAGGTTAGCAGCGGGTGGTCGGGCCATGGATACAACGCCTCGTTGATGGGCTTTCAGCGAACAAATGAGCGTGTACTTCCTGGCTTAAAAGACGCGGCAAATTTGGCTGTCTGACCCCAATAACCATAGGGCGGGGGGTGTGAGTGGGGCCAAAATCGGAAAGAATACACACCTATCAACCACTCCGATGCTGCGCAAGAACGCTGTGGCGCGCCGGTCGCCAGGAAAGCATTGAAGTCATCGGATAATGACGCCGTCTTCAACGATGACAAAGGAAACTCGATGTCAGGCTACTCAGACCCCGGTTTTGACACGCTCGCGCTGCACGCAGGTGCCGCGCCTGACCCGGCGACTGGCGCGCGCGCCGTGCCGATCTATCTCACAACGTCCTTTGTCTTCGAGTCCAGCGATCACGCCCAATCACTCTTCAATCTGGAGCGCGCCGGTCATGTCTATTCGCGCATCAGCAACCCGACCAACGCGGTGCTGGAGCAGCGGGTCGCGGCGCTGGAAGGGGGTATCGGTGCCATCACAACCGCCAGCGGCCAGGCCGCGTTGCATCTGAGTATTGCTACCCTGATGGGCGCCGGCTCACATATTGTGGCCAGTACCGCGCTCTATGGCGGCTCGCAAAACCTGCTGCACTACACCTTGCGCCGCTTTGGCATCGAGACGACGTTTGTCAAACCGGGTGACATCGACGGCTGGCGCGCCGCCGTGCGGCCCAGCACCAAACTATTTTTTGGCGAAAGCGTGGGAAATCCGGGCTTGGAGGTGCTTGACATTCCGACGGTCAGTGCGATCGCGCACGAAGCCGGTGTGCCACTGCTGGTGGACTCAACGCTGACCACGCCCTGGCTGATAAAGCCGTTCGAGCACGGCGCCGATCTGGTCTATCACTCGGCCACCAAATTCCTGAGTGGTCACGGCACGGTGATTGGCGGCGTCGTCGTCGATGGCGGCAGTTTTGACTGGGACAGGAGTGGCAAGTTTCCGGAACTCACGACCCCTTACGATGGCTTTCACAACATGGTGTTCAGTGAGGAATCAACCGTCGGCGCTTTCTTGCTGCGGGCACGGCGCGAGGGCTTGCGTGATTTTGGCGCCTGCATGAGTCCGCATTCGGCCTGGCTGATTCTGCAAGGGGTTGAAACCTTGTCATTGCGTATGCAACGCCACATGCGCAACACCCAGAGCATCGTGGAATTCTTGAGCAATCACCCCTTCGTGGCGCGCGTCGGGCATCCGCTACTGGCCTCGCACCCGAGCCATGCGCTGGCTGAAAAGCTGTTGCCGCGCGGTGCCGGTTCGGTCTTCAGCTTTGACCTCAAAGGCAATCGCGAACAGGGCAAAAAGTTTGTTGAAGCGCTCAGGATTTTCAGCCACCTGGCCAATGTGGGGGACTGCCGCAGCCTGGTGATTCACCCGGCCAGCACGACGCATTTCCGCATGAGCGACGAGGCGCTGGCGGCAGGCGGTATCACGCAGGGAACGATTCGCCTGAGCATTGGCCTGGAGGAGCCTGATGACCTGATTGACGACCTTAAACGTGCCCTCAAGGCAGCGGAGAAAGCAGCATGAATTTCATTGTCAATGGTGCCAACACCTATTGCTATACCGGCGGCAAGACTTTTGATGCTGCCAAGCCGACGGTGATCTTTATCCACGGGGTTCTGCATGACCACAGCGTCTGGATCTTGCAGACGCGCTACCTGGCGCATCATGGCTGGAATGTGCTGGCGGTGGATCTGCCCGGTCATTGCCGCAGCGCAGGCGAGCCACCCGCCAGCGTTGAAGCAGCGGCTGATTTTGTACTGGCTTTGATGGACGCGGCCAAGCTCCAGCGAGCCGCCTTGGTGGGCCACAGCCTGGGTTCCCTGGTGGTGCTGGAGGCGGCGTCGCGCGCCCCAGAGCGTGTCAGTCAACTGGTGCTGGTGGGAACCGCGGCGCCGATGAAAGTCTCCCAGGTGCTGCTTGACGGCTCCGTCAAGGACCCGATGAAAGCGCTGGAAATGGTGAATATTTTTTCGCGCAGCACGCTGGCACCACCGCCCTCTGCGCTGGGGCCTGGCACCTGGGTCTATGGTGCGTCCCTGGCGCTGGGTCGCCGGGTGCTGGCGAGCAATCCGCGCGTCAATCTTTTTTACACTGGTTTCAAGGCCTGCGACAGCTATACCCACGGTGAACAAGCGATGGCGCGGGTCACCTGCCCGGTGCTGTTTGTGCTAGGTCTCACTGACCAAATGACCCCGCCCAAAGCGGCCCAGAGCCTGATACAAAAGGCGGCTAACGCCAAAGTGGTCTTGTTACCTGGTGGCCACCACCAGATGAACGAAACACCCGAGCAGATGCTGGACGCACTGACCGGATTTTTGAAAGCTTGATGGCGTTTTTGCGAATTCAAGTTTGTCGTTACTGCGAAGTGTCTGTCGTTGCGGACCCCGGATCGAAGTCCGGGGCAAGCCCGATCCGCAATCCTGTGAAATTCTGAATGCTATGTAGTTTATAGCGCATCACGCAGATTCATAAAGGGCCAACGGCTGTTTTTCCATAAATTTGTGGTGGACACCTGATGCGGCAGCAGCAGCGCATCGAACAGCGGCGCGAGCGGCGTGCTGTCGGGGTTGGCCAGCATCACGTAGCGCGCTGTCTCCCCCACGGGGGTTTCATGCAGCAGGCCGATCCAGTCCAGCGCCAGCAGGCTTTCCAGCACCGGTTCCAACTGAATGGCATCGACGCGCAACGCTGCCGCCAATTCAGCGATGCTCAGTCCTTTTTCCAGCGCACTTCGCTTTTGTTCCAGTTCTTGCAGTGCTTCCAGCGCCAGCAGGAATTGCCAACCCTGTTTTTGCACGCGACGCTGTACGCCCGACAACAGGCTGGGCAAATAGGCGGCGATCACCGCGCCCAGCAGGACGATGACCCAGGCGGTGTAAATCCACAACAGCAATATCGGTACCGTGGCGAACGCACCATAGACCACCGAATAGGTCGGAACCTTGCTCAAATACAGCGTCAGCAGCCGCTTGGCCAACTCAAACCCGGCTGAAACAAACAGGCCACCCGCCCAGGCATGCGCCCATTTCACCTGGGTATTGGGCACAAAGTGATACAACGCCGCCGTGCCCCACGCCACCAGCCCAAACTGCAACAGATTGAGCAGCAACTGCACACCGCCCGGTATCACGTCCACCAGTCCCTTGGAGGCTGAAATGGCATAGGAGGTGATGCTCAGGCTGACGCCCAACAACAGGGGACCCAGCGTGACTGCACCCCAATAGACCAGCACGCGCTGGCCCAGCGAACGGCGCGTGCGCACGCGCCAGATGCCGTTAAGCGTGTGATCGATGGTCAAAATCAGCGCCAGCGCGGTGACAAACAGCAGCACCAAGCCAACACCGCCGAGCTTGTTGGCCTGACCTGCGAACTGGTTCAGGTAGCCCATCACCTGGCGCGCAATGTTGACCGGAATGAGGCTCTCGAGCAGCCAATTTTGCAGGACGCTCTGAAACCTGGCAAACATCGGGAAGGCCGTGAAAACCGCCAGCACGACGGTGACAAACGGCACCAGCGCCATGGTGGTGGTAAAGGTCAAACTGCTGGCGGTGAGGCCCAGGTGATCCTCAGAGAAGCGCTCGCGCAAGGTGTGGGCCGTGTTGCGCCAAGGGAAGGCTGAGAGGCTTTTGAACACCGCTGGCAGACGTCGCAGCCAGGGTAGCGGCGCTGTTGTCGCTGCGGCGACGGGTGGGTTGGAGGGCAAACTCATGGCCGCTATGATGCCACTGTCGTGAATCAACCCATCTTGTCCCAACAAAATACTGCCTCGTGCGCGATTCTCGCCACGCGTCGTTTGGCGGTGGGCAGTCTGCTCGGGCTGATCCTGCTGGGTCTGGCCTGGGAGTTGTGGCTGGCCCCGATCCGTCCGGGCGGCTCCTGGTTGGCGCTCAAGGTTTTGCCGCTGTGCCTGCCGCTGGCGGGCTTGTTGAAGAACCGGCTGTACACCTACCGCTGGGTCAGTCTGGTGGTCTGGCTTTATTTCACCGAAGGCGTGGTACGCGCCTATAGCGACCGCGCGCCGGGCAACTACCTGGCGTTGCTTGAGCTGGCCTTGTGTTTGAGTCTGTTTGCGGCCTGTGCGTGGCATGTGCGGCTGCGCTTGAGGCCAGTGCTGAAAGAAGCTTGATCAAATGTTGACCTTGCTCGAAAAACTGCGCCGCATGGTCGGCCCTGCCCACGTCCTGACCGATGGCGACCTCTCGGCGTGGGAGCAGGACTGGCGCAAGCGCTCGCTTGGCAAAGCGCTGGCGGTGGTGCGACCGGCTGGCACAGCAGAAGTCGCCCAGGTGGTGAAAGCCTGTGCCGACTTTAGGGCTGAACACCCAGACAGTGGTCTGAGCATCGTGCCCCAGGGGGGCAACACGGGGCTGGTGGTTGGTTCCACGCCCGATGCTTCCGGACGACAAATTGTGCTGAGCCTGCAACGCATGAACGTGGTGCGCGGCCTGGACGCCGCCAACCTGACCCTGACAGCGGAGGCGGGCTGCATTTTGCAAACCCTCCAAGAGCGCGCGCGTGCCGAGGGTTTTCTCTTTCCCTTGAGCCTGGCCGCCGAAGGCTCCTGCACCATTGGCGGCAATTTGGGGACCAATGCGGGCGGCACCCAGGTGGTGCGTTTTGGCAATGCGCGCGAACTGTGCCTCGGGCTCGAAGTGGTGACCGCGCAGGGCGAGGTCTGGCTGGGCCTGTCGGGGCTGCGCAAGGACAACACCGGCTATGACCTGCGTGATCTTTTCATTGGCTCGGAAGGCAGCCTGGGCATCATCACCGCCGCTACCCTCAAGCTCTACCCGCTGCCCGCAGCGCAACTCACTGCCTGGGCAGCGGTGCCGTCGCTGGAAACTGCTGTGCGGCTGCTGAACCTGGCGCAACGCCAACTCGGCGCCGGCCTCACCGGTTTTGAAGCCATGGGCCAGTTTGCCTTGAGCCTGGTGGACAAACATTTCTCGACTCTGCGCGTGCCCTTGTTGCATGAGGCGCCCTTTTGCGTGCTGCTGGAAATCTCGGACCACGAGTCTGAAGGCCACGCCCGAAGCCAGTTTGAAGGCCTGCTCCAAGGCGCGATGGAGCAGGGCTGCGTGAGCGACGCTGTGGTAGCGGAAAGTCTGACGCAAGCCAGACAACTCTGGCAAATCCGCGAAAGCATTCCGCTGGCCCAAGCTGAAGAGGGCCTGAATATCAAGCACGACATTTCGGTGCCGGTGTCGGCCATTCCTGAATTTGTGCGCTGCACCGATGCCTTGCTGGAAGCGGCTATTCCCGGCGTCCGACTGGTCAATTTTGGCCATCTGGGTGATGGCAATTTGCACTACAACGTGCAAGCCCCGGTGGCTGTCGATGCCGGTCGGTTCCTGCGCGAAAAGGAAACCCAGGTGAACCAGATTGTGTTTGATTCGGTGCTGGCTTTTGGTGGCTCCATCTCGGCAGAGCACGGCGTCGGCAGCCTGAAAGTAGGTCACCTGGTGCATTACAAGTCAGCCGTCGCATTAAACCTGATGCGTGCCATCAAGCAGGCACTCGACCCGCAAAATTTGATGAATCCGGGGCGGGTACTTGGGGTCTGAGCAATCAACGGCATGGGGCTGCCAGCAGCCCAGTACCTTATTGCAAGAAATCCGTCACCAATTTGGCAAACGCATCGGGGTACTGAAACATGAGCCCGTGCCCGCCGTTCTCAAGCAAAGCCAACTGCGCCCGCGCCATCCTGTCCTTCATGTAGAGCGCGTTCTGCGGAAGAACCAACACGTCTTCTTTGCCTGCGACAAGCAAAGCGGGATGGGGAATTTCGGCCAAACGTGCGTCAGAGCCGCTCCAGTGGTCGATCGCCTGGGCTTGCCTGGCCAGAGTTTCTGGTGCCATATTTCCCATCGGACGGAAGAATATCTCCTTGATCCGTTGGCCGTTGTGGCGAATCCAGGCCTCAGGAAACAGTACGCTGATATACCTCATGCCGCGTTCCTGCGGCGAGCCCGAGGTGTCCGTCATTGACTCGATGACAGAGGGTGCCGGAGGAAACATCCTCGCGTCGCTGTAGGCGGCGTACAGAATCAACTTGTCAAGTCTAGCCGGGTGGCGAAGGGCAAGCTCCTGGGCGATCAACGACCCCATGGACCAACCCAGCACATGCGCTCGCGCAATGTTGAGCGCATCCATCAGGCCAGCGCTGTCATCAGCGAATTGTGCGATGGAAAAGCTGCGTGTTCCAGCCGCAGTATGGCCCATGCCCCGGTTGTCGAAAATGATGACCTTATAGCGGGTGGCCAATTGACGCAGCAGAGCAGGCTCCCACAGATTCATTGTGCTGCCGTAGCCCATGATCAGAATGACGGGCTCACCGCTTCCGAAAACCCGATAGTTCATGCTAATGTCGTTGACCATGATTCGGCGCTCGCTCTCGTCTCCAGCAACATCGACATGACGGGCGCATCCAACCAGGGAAGTCATGATTGCAAGCAATAGCAGCAAGGCTGGCGCTTTGCCAAGGCATCTGAACATGATTTACTTTCCATGGTTGACGACTCGCAATTTCTTCAATCGAAGTGTACACCGGTAGGTGGGTGCCGTGGCTCTGGGCTCTGTTGAGGCACTCGGACGCTTCCTGCAACACCCTCGCCAGTTTGCAGCCGCCACAGCGCGGCGTAGCCGCCGTTGCTGGTCACCAGTTCATCATGCGTGCCGCTCTCCACGATGCGCCCGGCTTCCAGCAGGTGAATGCAGTCGGCCTGGCGCACAGTGGACAGGCGGTGCGCAATGACCACGGTGGTGCGGTTGCGGCTCACCACCTCGAAGCGAGCGCTGGATCGCGGCTTCGGTTTCGTTGTCCACGGCGCTGGTGGCTTCGTCCAGGATCAGCACCGGCGGGTTCTTCAGAATGGCGCGCGCCAGTGCCAGCCGCTGGCGCTGGCCGCCCGAGAGCTTCTGGCCGCGTTCGCCAATGCGGGTGGCAAAGCCCAGCGGCAGCTTGTCGATGAACTCGGTGCACTCGGCCGCCTGCGCTGCTTCGGCGACGGCAGCATCGCTGGCACCGGCGGCGCCGTAGGCGATGTTCTCTGCCACCGTGCCATCGGTCAAAAAGGTGTCTTGTGACACATAGCCGACGGCGCGGCGCAGGTCCTGCAGGTTCAGCTCGTCGATGGGCTGGCCGTCGAGCAGGATGCGGCCCCCTTGTGGCGTGTAGAAGCGCAGCAAGAGCTTCACCAAAGTCGATTTGCCGGAACCGGTGGAGCCGACAAAGGCTGTCGTCTGGCCAGCGGGCAGTGTGAGGTTGATGTCTTGCAAGGTGGGCGTGCTGTCATAGGCAAAATCGACGTGCTCAAAACGCAGCTCGCCCCTGATTTGCTCAATCGGAAAATGCTGGCCCTCGTAGGGAATGTTGATCGGCGTTTCCAGCAACTGCATGGCCCGGTCAATCGCCGCCATGGAGCGCTGGTACATATCGGCCACATCGGCCAGACCGGTCAGCGGCCAGAGCAGGCGCTGCGTCAGAAACACCAGCACCGAATAGGCGCCCACCGCCAGCTCGTCATGCAGCGTAAGCCAGCCGCCGTAGAGCAGGGTGGCGGTAAAGCCGCTCAGAATGGCCATGCGGATCACCGGCGTAATAGCGGCGCTGACGCGAATGGCACGGGCATTGGCACTGCGATAGGCATTGCTGGCCTGCTCGATCTGGTCGGCCTCGAAGCTCTCGGTGGCGAAGGCCTTGATGGTCGCCAGGCCCAGCAGGTTGTTGTTGAGCCGGGCACTGACGTCACCCGCCGCTTCCCGCACTTGGGCGTAGCGCGGTGCCAGGCGCTTTTGAAACCAGAAGGCACCAAACAGGATGACCGGCACCGGCAGCAGGGCGATCAGCGCAATGCCGGGTTGCAGGGCGAAGAACACCGCGCTGACCATGATGGAGGAGCAAAACACCTGGATGATCTGGTTCGCACCACCGTTCAGAAAACGCTCCATCTGGTTGATGTCGTCGTTCAGGATGGCCATCAGGTTGCCGGTGCGCTGGTTCTCGAAATACGCCATCTCCAGCTTCTGCACGTGGCGGTAGGTGTCAAGCCGCAAGGTCGTGCTGAATGTCCTGCGCCAACTGGCGCCACTTCAGTTCATACAGGTACTGAAACAGCGACTCGCCGCCCCACACCAGCACATTGAACACGCCCAGCGCCAGCAACTGGTGCCAGGTACTGGTGATGCCGATGACGCCCAGCACGTTGCGCGCCAGAAAACTCTGCTCACCCTTGACCACCACATCCACCGCCGCGCCGATCAGCACCTCGGGCAGGATGTCAAAGAACTTGTTGAGGACCGAGTACAGCGTGGCCAGCCGGAAATCACGCCGGTAGGCGCTGGCATAGCTGAACAGCTTTTTGATGGGGTGCATGGTGGGTGGCAGGTCTGAAAGGGGCGAAATGACGCAGCTGAGATTGTCTCTTAAGCCCCTGCTGGTGAGCTTTGCGTCAACTTGATCGAGGGAACGAAATTTCAAAGGCTCACGCCATTTTCAGGGCTGCCGCATTGGACCTCATTGGAAGCCAACTCCAGACTCGCAGTTGCCTGATGCCCTGTTGAAAAATTGACCTTGCCATCAGGTCAACTAATTCAGCTAAGCCCAGCGTCATTTCGAGTCGTTGGGGTCCAATAAGCTGAACCGATGTGGTGTTGGCGCGTGTTGTATGAGCGGACATGTCGGCAGACAGCTAAATACCAGGATCTATCGATGGGCACATCTGCGTCGATGTTGACGCTTTTCATTGCGTGGTCACTCTTCTTGCTCGTACTCATGGAGGTCGTCCGGTCGTACCTGGTCGTCTCCGGGCGCGCCAAGTCCAATGAATTCAAACCCGACAACGCAAACCTGTCGCCTTTCATGCAGCGTCTGGCTCGCGCACATGCCAACTGTATCGAGAGTTTTCCCATCGTTGGCGGGCTGCTGCTTGTGGCAATTGCAACTGGTCGTACCGAGATCACTGATCCGTTGGCGCCATGGCTTGTGCTCGCTCGAGTGGCCCAATCAAGCTTCCACCTCGCCTCCTTGAGTGTCGTCGCGGTCAACGCGCGTTTCTCGTTCTTTGCGGTGCAGATTGCAATCGCCGTCTGCTGGGCCTGGGCAATACTGGTGCGGTAGGTGCGTACCGCGGGCGATGGTTGATATGCGCATGTTAAAGTGCGTACCAATCATGCACAACCCTGCAAGGAGATCTTCATGCCAGCTCCCACTGCCTCGGCAAAACGACCCGTCAATCTGTCGATCAACGCCCGCACCCTGGACACGGCCAAGGAGCTCGGCATGAACCTGTCGAAAACTGTCGATGCGTTCCTGGGCGAAGAAGTCAAACGCCGCTATTGGGAGAAGTGGCGTGATGACAATAAAGATGCGTTTGCCGCCTACAACGAACGGGTTCGCCGGGAAGGCTTGCCATTGGCCAAATACCGCAGCTTTGGCAAAAGTCTCGGTGATGGGCGCGAGCCGAGTTAAGTGATGGCGCGTTTTGATGTGTATCAGAACCCCGACGCGGATCAGCGCACCCGGGTTCCTTATTGGCTGGATGTGCAAAACACCTTCATTGAAGTTGAAACCCGCGTTGTCGTGCCGCTTCATTCGGTCTCTCGTTTTGTTGGGCGAATACGGGATCTGAACCCGGAGTTGCTGGTTCAGGGCCGGCATGTTGTCATGAATACATCCGCTCTGGGTGCCATCCCCACTGCCAATTTGCGCGCACCGGTGACGAATTTGGCCGATCAACAAACTAATATTCAAAATGCCATCGACACCCTGTTTGCAGGTTACTAACTTGCCACACCAGCCGATTCGTTCCCAATACGAAGATTTCTTGCGCCATGTCGCGAACCATGGCGTATTCAAGGCGGACCGCACGGGTACCGGCACCAAGAGCGTCTTCGGTTATCAAATGCGATTCGATTTGATTGAAGGCTTTCCACTGGTCACCACAAAAAAAGTTTTCCTGAGAGCCATCATTGTTGAGTTGCTCTGGTTCTTGCGCGGCGATTCGAATGTCAAATGGCTGCAGGAGCGCGGCTGCAGCATCTGGGACGAGTGGGCCAACCCGGAGACCGGCGACCTCGGGCCGGTCTATGGCGTGCAGTGGCGCAGTTGGCCAACGCCTGACGGCGGCCATATCGACCAGATTGCAGAGCTCATCAAGACGCTCAAAAGCAACCCCGATTCGCGGCGCATGCTGGTAAGCGCCTGGAACGTGGCTGAACTCGACAAAATGGCGCTGATGCCGTGCCATGCCTTGTTTCAGTTTTACGTTGCACCAGCGCAAACACCGGATGGCAAAGGAAAATTGAGCTGCCAGCTTTATCAGCGCAGCGCCGACATTTTTCTGGGTGTGCCCTTCAACATCGCCAGCTACGCCTTGTTGACGCATCTGGTCGCGCAACAGTGCGACCTGGACCTGGGTGACTTCATTTGGACTGGTGGCGACTGCCACATTTACAGCAACCACGCCGAGCAGGTGGCGCTGCAACTCGGTCGCGCGCCATTTTCCTACCCGAGGCTCAACATCAAGCGCAAACCGGCGTCGATTTTTGACTACGCGCCGGACGACTTTGAGGTCATTGACTACCAGTGCCACCCGGCCATCAAGGCACCGGTGGCGGTCTGAATGCAACTCAAGCTGATCTTTGCGCGCGCCGCCAATGGCGTGATTGGCTGCAAGGGCAAGTTGCCCTGGCACTTGCCCGAGGACCTGGCGCACTTCAAGCGCAGCACGTTGGGCTCACCGGTGATCATGGGGCGCAAGACCTGGGATTCCCTGCCGCCGAAATTTCGCCCGCTGCCCGGGCGGCTCAATATTGTGGTGACGCGACAGGCCGACTGGCAGGCCGATGGTGCGCAACGCGCCGCTTCGATCCGCGAAGCGATGGGCCTGTGCCCTTCGGACAGCGTGGCCTGGGTCATTGGCGGTGCCGAGTTGTATGCGCAGGCGCTGGCGCTGGCCAGTGCGGCCGTGGTGACAGAAATTGATGCCGATTTTACCGGCGACGCGTTTGCGCCACAATTCGACTCCCAGTGGCGCGAGACCGCGCGCGAGTCTGCGCTTTCGAGCACCGGACTGCGCTTTAGTTTTGTCACTTACCAGCACGCTAGCAAAGACCCAGGAGTTTGAATGTCAGGACATGGATTTCACGTACACGGCCCGCACGATCACGAGATTGAGCACGCACAGCAAGGCGGTCACGGCGCTCATGGCAATAACGGCGGCATGATCAACCAGATTGCGCTGTTCACCGCCATCATCGCCACCATTGGTGCCGTCTTCGGCTACATGGGCGGCGCGACGCAAGCCAATGCCGGTTTGTACAAGAACAATGCCGCCATCAAGAAGACCGAGGCCTCCAACCAGTGGAATTACTTCCAGTCCAAGAGCACCAAGCAGTCGCTGGCTGAACTGGCGCGGGATCTGGCCAGTGAGGATAAAAAGGCCGCTTACCAAGTCAAGATGGATCGGTACGAGAAAGAAAAGAACGAAATCAAGCTTGTTGCCGACAAACTGGAGGCCGATGCCACGCAGTGGGAGCATCAAAGCGACGAGCAGATGCACCAGCACCACCGCTGGGCGCAGTCAACCACCGTGCTGCAGGTGTCGATCGCCCTGGCGGCGATTGCGCTGCTGACCAAGAAGAAGTGGCTGGAGTACGCCATGTTTGCTGCCGGCGGCCTGGGACTGCTCGTGGGGGTCTTGGCGGCGCTACATATTTAGTAGCTGGTTGCGCTTATTTTACGGGGACGGGATGCCTGTTTGACTATGAAGCTTGCGACCTGGAATATCAATTCGCTCAGCGTGCGCTTACCGCAGGTGCTGGACTGGCTGGCGGCCAATCCGGTCGATGTGCTGGCGCTGCAGGAGCTCAAGCTGACGGATGACAAGTTTCCGTTTGACGCGTTCAGCCAGGCCGGTTACCAGGCGCAATGCTTTGGCCAGAAGACCTACAACGGCGTTGCGCTGCTGTCGCGCACCGCTGCCACCGACGTCGTGCGCAACATCCCGGGTTTTACCGACGAGCTGGCCCGGGTCATCAGTGCGGACGTGCGTGGCGTGCGCGTCGTGGGAGCTTATGTCCCCAATGGGCAGGAGCCGGGTTCAGAAAAATTTGAGTACAAACTGGCCTGGCTCAGGGGCCTGCGCGATTGGTTGCGCGATGAATTGGCAACGCACCCCAATCTGGTGCTGATGGGTGACTACAACATCACTTTTGACGATGCCGATGTCTGGGACCCGGTGGGCATGAAGGACCAGATTCATTGCACGGATGAAGAGCGCTATCAATTGCGTGCTCTGATCGCGCTCGGACTGCATGATGCGTTTCGCCTGTTTGAGCAAGCCGCCAAAAGTTATTCGTGGTGGGACTACCGTGATTTTGGTTTTCGCCGCAACCACGGCATGCGGATTGACCATATTCTGGTGAGCGACGCGCTCAAGCCTTGCGTGACGGCTTGCTGGATCGACAAAACGCCACGCAAAAATGAGCGCCCCAGTGATCATGCGCCGGTGCTGCTGGAGATGGCAGTGCCAGGGTGACTTCTGATCAAACTCCCGCGCGGATAAAGTCCTGCAACTGGCGTCGTGGGGCAGGCTCGATCATTGGCGCGAACCCGACGCGCGCCCACATCTGCACCGTATTTCCCGCCCCCGTGGCAGCGGTCAGCCGGTGAATATCGGCATAAGGTGCTTTCTGCTCCGGGTACTCCTGCAGGGCTTGCGAGAGTGGCTGCATCGACAAGCCGTGCGCCGCCGTCGCCAGTTGCACCCGCACATAGGCCCGACCGGCGTTGACTTGCGTCACCCGGTCGTTGGCCCCGCTCACCAGCCACAGAAAGCCCGGCGTTGAAGCCAGCTTCTTCCCGAAGTCGTCGATCTGGCTGGTGGTGGCGTAGTCGTCCGGACCCGGCGCCTTGCTGCGGTCGAACAGACCGACACGGTCCAGCAGAATCGTCATGGGATCCAGCAGGGAGAGACCGTCGCGGTGCGCTGCGATCTCCGACGCCCCGACGCGCAATACAGCATAGGACTCCATGACAGTACGAGGCGTTGTCAGTTCGATGCGCCAGGCTTCGGCCGCAATACGACGGTGGGTGGCCAACGCCTGCGCCTGCTCAGTGCCGACGTAGCCAAAGTGCAGCGCATGGGGCTTTACCGCATCCATCATCGCCCGCCACGCCGCTGGCGGCACGGCCCGCGCAATGTCATAGGCACTGCGGTTGGTATGGCGCAGCAGAATCTGCGCGAACAATGGGTCTTTTTTGACCGCCGCGTCGGGCGACAGCCGGATGCGCGCCACCGGCCGCGTGTCAAGCTTGTTGGGGCCAAAGGCGCCTTCGGGGAACAGGGCGATATCAGCGCGCAAGCCGCGCTCTCTGGCAGCAATATCGAGCAACTCAAGAAAGGTGCCGTGACTCATCATGATCTGGCGCGACAGCGGATCGGTCTGCGGCAACAGACGCTTCAGATCACAGTGCAGCGTCATCTCGTTCGGGTTGGCGAGGTCAACCTGCCACGACTGCAGATTGTGCGAATGCGGCGCCAGGATGGCGTAGCTCAACAGCCAGCGACGCACGTCGCCAGCCACGACATCACTGTTTGGTCCCTGCCAGGCTTCGATCGCTGCTGCCGGCATGCCGGCGCTACAAGCACTCAGGCCGAATGTGCCCAACGTGGCGGCAGCAACAGTGCCACCACCGACAATACGTATGAAAGCGCGACGTTGCATGATCTTCTCCTGAATCATTCAATAACAATCAGTCCGGCACGGCCAGCAAGGCGGCACCTGCGCTGCGGCCAGTCCAAAGTCGATTCCCAGTACGGGTATTGTGGAAAATAATCGGTTGCCACACAATTGCATAAATGTGGATACCAAAAATGCATTTATGAATACCTCACCACGAGACTTTGACTGGCGCCTGGTACGTTCGTTCCTGGCGACGCTGGATCGGGCCAGCCTGCTGGGTGCGGCACGCGTGCTGCACATGAGCCAGCCCACCGTCGGGCGGCACATTGCTGAGCTCGAAAGCCAGCTCGGCGTGGTGTTGTTCGAGCGCACCGGCCGTGGTCTGCGACCGAGCGCCATGGCGCTGCAACTTGCCGAGTCGGCGCGTGGCATGGAGGCGGCCGCCATGCAACTGGCGCGTACGCTCACCGGCGCGCAAACACAAAGCGGCGGCACAGTGCGTATCACCGCCAGCGTGCCGGTGGCGGTGCACCTGCTGCCCCCCGTGTTGGCTGACATGCGCCAGGCTTTGCCCGACATTCAGATAGAGCTGGTGTCGAGCAACCAGGTCAGCAACCTGCTGCGCCGCGAAGCCGACATCGCCGTGCGCATGGTGCGACCGGACCAATCGTCCCTTATCGCCAAGAAGCTTGGCGATGTGAAACTTGGCGCCTTCGCGCACCGCAGCTACCTGGCCCGGCACGGCACATTGCGCACGCCAGCCGATTTGCTGCAGCATGATCTCATTGGCAGTGACACGGATACAGCCATCCTGCAAGGTTTTCAGCGCCTGGGTTTCCCGGTGACGCGCGAGCTTTTTGTACTGCGCAGCGATGACTTCATTGTGCAGTGGCGTGCCCTGCAAGCCGGTTTGGGCATTGGTTTTGTCGCCAGTTACATGACCGATGGTGAGCCCGATGTGCTGCCCGTGCTGCCTGATTTGCTAAAGATAGCGCCCTTGCCGATGTGGCTGGCGGTGCACCGAGAGATCCGCAGTAACCGGCGCATCCGGGCGGTTTTTGACTTTCTGGCGAAAACTCTGCCCCGGTTGATCTAAATCAAAATCCCTATACAAGGCTGGGCAACCCGCTGCGTCGCAAGGCAGACGACTCGCGCTGTGGGCATGCAAGCATCAAGGGTTGTTTAATTTCACCTACAACAGGCACGACTTCTGCCTGAACTGCTACCATAAACGATCCATTTTTCATTCAGGAGACGATCATGCGCAGTCGATACCCATTTCTCGCTACTGCTTTCATTCTTTCTGCGCAGTGCGCAACGGCAGCCCATGTGGTTGAAGTGTGGGACCAGGTCAAGGCCCCGCCCGCGCCCACACTTGCCGCGCCAACTGTCAAGGCCAGTGAAACTGCCTTGCTCTTGCTGGACATCGAGCAGCTCACCTGCAACCAGACGAGTCGCCCGCGCTGCGTCGAGGCCGCCCCGGCGATGGGCAAGTTCCTGATGCGCGCGCGCAACGCCCAATTGCCGGTTTTTTACAGTAACACGGGTGTCGGAACCCGTGAAACCATGCTGCCAAGCGTCGCCCCCAGGGACGACGAGCCAATTGTCAAGTCAAGCGTCAACAAGTTCTTCAACACCAAGCTCGACGAATTACTGAAGGCCAAAAATGTGAAGACAGTCATCGTGTGTGGTACCAGTGCGTCCGGCGCGGCGCTGCACACGGCCACGGGCGCGGCGCAGCTTGGCTACAAGATCATCTTGCCGGTTGATTGCGTGCCGGGCAGCAGTTTGTACGAGGAACAGGCGACGGTCTGGAGTCTGATCAACGGACCCGGCACCGCGCGTGCACTGACGGCCACCACGCTCGACGCAATCAAGATCGAGTAGGCAAGCGGGGCGCGGTTCGGCGTCTAAAATCGTTCGCATGAGTCTTCCTACCCCCGAACCCGTCAAACCCAGCAACTTTCTGCGCCAGATCATCGAGCACGACCTGGCTGCGGGCAACCTACGCCGACACGCCACTGGGGCGGCAGCCCGGGCGACGCTGCGCACCACGCCCAGGGCGCGCTCGACCCGGCGAAAATCCGCACCCGCTTTCCGCCCGAGCCCAACGGCTACCTGCACATCGGCCACGCCAAAAGCATCTGCCTGAACTTCGGCCTGGCGCGCGACTACGGCGGCGTCTGCCACCTGCGCTTTGACGACACCAACCCCGAGAAGGAAGAGCTGGAGTACGTCAACACCATCATGAACTCGGTGCGCTGGCTCGGCTTTGAATGGAACGGCAGCACCCGAGCCAAACCCTACCAGGCCAGCGACTACTTCGACTTCATGTACCGCGCGGCCGAGTATCTGATCGAAGCCGGCCACGCCTATGTGGACGAACAGACGGTCGAAGAAATCCGCAGCAGCCGCGGCGACTTTGGCAAACCCGGCGTTGATAGCCGGTTCCGGGCCCGCACACCGGCCGAGAACCTCGCGCGCTTTCGGGAAATGCGCGATGGCCTGCATGAAGACGGCGCCATGGTGCTGCGCGCCAAGATCGACATGGCCAGCCCGAACATCAATATGCGCGACCCGACCATCTACCGCATCCGCCGCGCCACGCACCACAACACCGGCGACAAATGGTGCATCTACCCGATGTACACCTATGCGCACCCGATCGAGGATGCGCTGGAGCAGATCACGCACAGCATCTGCACGCTCGAGTTCGAAGACCAGCGCCCGTTGTACGACTGGCTGCTGGAGCGCCTGATCGAAGGCGGCCTGCTGACCAGCCCGCCGCCGCACCAGTACGAGTTTGCGCGCCTGAACCTGACCTACGTGATCACCAGCAAACGCAAGCTGGCGCAGCTGGTGTACGACCACAAGGTCAATGGCTGGGACGACCCGCGCATGCCGACCATCGTCGGCCTGCGCCGGCGCGGCTACACGCCCGAAGCGCTGCACCTGCTTGCCGAGCGCATCGGCGTCACCAAGAGCGACGGCTGGATCGACTACAGCACGCTGGAAGGCTGCCTGCGCGAAACGCTGGACGTGTCCGCGCCGCGCGCCATGGCCGTGCTGGACCCGGTGAAACTGGTGCTGACCAACTGGGATGAGCTGATGGGCCAAGCCACTGTGGCTGGACGCACTGGACGATGCAGCGCCCCGGTGCATCCGCACCATCCCCGAGCTGGGTCGGCGCAGCTTCAAGATCGGCAAAGAAGTGTGGATCGAGCGCAGCGACTTCGAGGAGGTGCCGCCCAAAGGCTTCTTCCGCCTGTTCCCCGGCAACAAGGTGCGGCTGAAATACGGCCACGTGATCGAATGCACCGGCTGCACCAAGGACGCCGAGTGGCCAGCGTCACCGAGGTGCACGCCAACGCTGGTGCCCGACACCAAGAGCGGCACCCCCGGCAGCGACGCCGTCAAGGTCAAAGGCGTCATCACCTGGGTCGCCGTGGCCGACGGCCTGAGCGCCGAAGTGCGCCTGTACGACCGCCTGTTTATCGAGCGCCCAACCCGATGCCGGCGGCCGCGACTTCATCGAAGACCTGAACCCGAACAGCCTGAAAGTGGTGCAGGCCATCGTCGAGCCCTCACTGGCCAGCGCCAGCGCCGACGACAAGTTTCAGTTTGAGCGGCACGGCTACTTTGTGGCCGACGGCGTCGACCACACGAAGGCGAAGCCGGTGTTTAATCTGGCGGTGGGGTTGCGGGATGGGTGGGGGAAGTAGGCGAATGTCGAAACATTCGAATTTGCGAACTTATCAGACTTGATATAAAATGAAACGCATCCAGTGGCTCGGGATATCGCTTAACACGGTTCGTGAGTTCCCCGCGGATGTACGCAAACTCTTGGGGCAGGAGCTTTGGCTGGTGCAGAGCGGTTTGATGCCAACTGACTTCAAACCCATGCCCACCGTGGGTGCCGGGGCTTATGAAATCAGGGTGCACGAAGGGAATCAGTACCGTGTGATTTATGTGGCTAAATTTTCGCATTCAATTTATGTACTTCACTCCTTCGTCAAGAAGACACCGAAGACTTCGAGGCCCGATCTGGACATCGCCAAGGGTCAATATGCTGCACTGTTAAAGGAGAAGAATCCATGACAAAGAAACTCAATATCGTTGTAGGCAGTGACAACGTCTTTCGCGACTTGGGGTTTCCTGAAGCAGAAGCACAAAACTTGTTGTTGCGCGCGGACTTGGTGGTGCATATCCGCAAAGTCATCGACAAACTTGGCCTCACCCAAGCCGAGGCCGCCAAACGTGCTGGCATTACGCAACCCCGTATGAATGATCTGGTGAAAGGCCGCACGGAAAAATTCACGCTGGATGCCATGGTGAACGTGGCTTCACAATTGGGCTACACCGTGAAGTTGTCTTTGAAGAAAGTTGCTTGATGCAACTGCTCGCTGCCTCGGTCTTGTCCGGCGCAGACGGCGAATTCCAATTTGAACGGCCCGGCTACTTTGTAGCGCACCGGGTCGATCATGCTGCCCAGCGCAGAGCTGTGGGCGAGTACACGACCGAAGGCTTTGTGGTGCTCAAAGGCTCGCGCGGGCGGGTCGAAAACGTGGCATCAATTCAGGGCACGTCTAACGAGCGCTTCCGCAACCAACTGATTGCAGAGGGCATCATGGCCGAAATGGACAGCATGATTGTTTTCACCCGTGACCACCTGTTCGCCAGCCCCAGCATGGCAGCAGTGGCATTGCAAGGCCGCAGTGCCAACGGCTGGCTGGAGTGGAAAAGTCCGCAGGGCAAGACGCTGGACGAGGTGAAGCGACAGTCGGTGACGGTTGCGAGCTGATAATTGCTATATTAGTTATAGCTGCTTGCGCATATTCAACGGGGGCTAGAGGCCTAAAACGTATAAATTATTATGGCAACCGGCGATCCGAGCAGACCTAAATAAAGTCACTGACCCACCATGCCCCTCTCCTGGAACGAAATCAAATCCCGTGCGCTGACCTTCAGCCGCACCTGGGCTGACGCTGCCAATGAAGACAGCCAGGGCAAGCCGTTCTGGATTGACTTCTTCGAGATCTTTGGCATCACCGACAAGCGCGTTGCCACGTTTGAGCACGCCGTCAAGAAGTTGCTGGGTGAGAAAGCCAGGGTGGACGGCTTTGTCGATCTGTTCTGGCCCGGCATGTTGCTGGTGGAGCAAAAGTCGCGCGGCAAGAATCTGGACACCGCGCTGACGCAGGCACTGTCTTACTTCCCCGGCATTGCCGAGCGCGACTTGCCGCAGCTCGTCATCGTCTGCGACTTCGCCCATTTTCGGGTCCATCGGCTCACCACCAACGAGACGTTTGAGTTTGCGCTCAAAGACCTGCACAAGAACATCAAGCTGTTTGGTTTCATAGCGGGCTACAAGGCGCTGGAGATCAAGCCGCAAGACCCGGTCAACATCAAGGCCGCCGAGCGCATGGGTCGGCTGCACGACGCACTCAAGGCCAGCGGCTATACCGGGCACCCGCTCGAAGTGTTGCTGGTGCGACTGCTGTTTTGCCTGTTTGCCGATGACACCGGCATCTTTCAACCCGCGCAGTCGTTTCGCACTTTCATCGAGGAGCGCACGTCAACGGATGGCTCCGACCTGGGCTCGCGGCTGGCGCAGTTGTTCCAGGTGTTAAACACGGGGCACCGAGGCACCCGACAAACGCAGCAAGGCACTGGACGAGCAGGTGGCCGCCTTCCCCTATGTGAATGGCAAACTGTTTGAGGAACCGCTGCCGATGGCCGACTTCACCAGTGCCATGCGCGAGGCGCTGCTGGACGCCTGCGCGCTGGACTGGTCGGCCATCAGCCCCGCCATCTTCGGCAGCCTGTTCCAGAGCATCATGGACGACAAGGCGCGCCGCAACCTGGGCGCGCACTACACGTCCGAAGAAAACATCCTCAAGCTGATCAAGCCGCTGTTTCTGGACGAGCTGTGGGCCGAGTTCAACAAGGTTAAAGGCAACAAGAACCGGCTGTTTGAGTTTCACAAAAAGCTGCGGCTGCTGACTTTTTTTGACCCGGCCTGCGGCTGCGGCAACTTCCTCGTCATCAGCTACCGCGAGCTGCGCCTGCTGGAGCTGGAAGTGCTGCGCGCCAGCATTTCCGATAGGCAACTTGGCGTGGACATCCACGGCCTCATCGGCATCAACGTCGATCAGTTCTACGGCATCGAGATTGAAGAGTTCCCGGCCCAGATTGCGCAGGTCGCCCTGTGGCTGATGGACCACCAGATGAACCTGCGGGTGAGCGAGGAGTTTGGCCTGTACTTCGCCCGCATTCCGTTGCGCACCACGCCGCACATCGTGAACGGCAATGCGCTGCGGCTGGACTGGAATGAGGTGTTGCCAGCCGAGCGCTGTAGCTTTGTGCTGGGGAATCCGCCGTTTGTCGGCGCCAAGTTCATGGACGATGTGCAGCGCGAGGACACTCGTGTCGTGTTCGCCGGCATCGACAACGCTGGGTTGCTTGATTTTGTGGCGGCGTGGTACGTGAAGGCGGCGCACTACCTCCATGGTGTGGCTCCGGCGCGAGCGGGGCGGATGCCGGGGGCTCATGTGATAGCCGACGCGAAGGCAAATGGGGGTCAGATCCCAATTTCGGGCACCAATCACTTCCAAATGCGCGACGCGACAACGAATTTGGGCTCTGACCCCCATTTGCCGGGTTACCCCACAACGTTCGCTGCGCTTTTGTCTCCACCAACAGCATTACGCAAGGCGAGCAGGTCGGCGTGCTCTGGGGTTGGCTGCTGGCACAGGGTATTCACATCCACTTTGCGCACCGCACTTTCAGCTGGAACAACGAGGCACGCGGCAAGGCTGCCGTGCATTGCGTCATCATCGGTTTCGGGCTGGAAGACCGGCCCGGCAAGGTGATTTACGAATACGACGATATCAAGGGCGAACCGCACGCGGTGCCTGCCGTCAACATCAATCCCTATCTGGTGGATGGGCCCGACGTGGTGCTCGCCCGTCGCTCGACGCCGATTTGTAATGTGCCAAATATCGGTATCGGCAGTCAACCTATCGACGACGGCAACTACCTTTTTACCGCCGAAGAGAAGCGGGCCTTTGTCGAGCTGGAACCGATCAGCGAAAAGTGGTTCCATCGCTGGCTGGGTTCAGTTGAGTTCCTGAACAGCCACGAACGTTGGTGCCTTTGGCTCGGCGACTGCCCGCCCGCCGAACTGCGCGCCATGCCTGAGGCTATGAAGCGCGTGCAAGCCGTCAAGACATTTCGTCAAGCTAGTCAACGAACCCAAACTCAGAAAGCCGCCGCCACACCAACGCGATTCGGTACGGAACTGATCCCCAAGAGCCCTTACATCATCTTGCCAAAGGTATCGTCCGAGCGCCGCAATTTCATTCCGTTTGGATTCGTCGAACCTTCGGTTTTCTGCAGCGATCTCGTGTTTATGCTTCCGGACGGCACGCTACTGCACTTCGGTATCCTCACCAGCACCATGCACAACGCTTGGGTGCGCTACACCTGCGGTCGGCTCAAGAGCGACTTCCGTTACTCCAAGGACATCGTCTACAACAACTTCCCCTGGCCCGACTTCCCCCGAATTTACAAGCAAAATCAGCCTCCAGCCCCCGTCGATAAAGCGCAAGCAGCTATCGAAAATGCAGCACAAACGGTGCTCGATGTGCGTGCCCAATTCCAGACTAGCGACCAACCCGCCACGTTGGCCGACCTGTACGACCCTTTGAGCATGCCACCCGAGTTGCTCAAGGCGCATCAGAAGCTGGACGCCGCCGTGGACAAGGCCTAT
>CAVVRQ010000005.1:0-232283 GCA_963750665.1 uncultured beta proteobacterium | reverse complement strand
CGCTGATAATCCGGCGCATGAATCGCAAACGACGCACTTGCATCAGCGCCCTGCTCGCTGCCGCCCTGCCCGGTCTACAGGCCCAAGCGCAGGGGACGGGCGCGTCGGTGGTGGACGAGACCTGGCTTGACGCCGCACGCCGGCGCGAGCTGTCGGTCAAAGTGCGCTGGCCCGATGGCGCGACGCATCCCGGGCCGCGCCCGGTGCTGCTGTTCTCGCACGGCCTGGGCGGCACGCGCGAGGGCGGTGCGGTGTGGGGCGAGGCCTGGGCAGCGGCCGGATTTGTGGTGCTGCACCTGCAGCACGCCGGCAGCGACCTGGCCGCCATTCGCGGCGTCACCAACAGCTTTACCGACCAGCGGGCGCTGCGCTCGCTGGCGGGGCCTGCGCAGTTACTGGCACGTCTGCGCGACGTGACGTTTGCGCTGGATGAAATCGGCCGGCGTCACGCCGCTCGCCAGGACCGCTGGGGCACGGCGCGTCCGACGCAGGTGGGCATGTCCGGCCATTCGTTTGGTGCCCACACCACGCTCGGCATGGCAGGTCAACGCTACGCCGGTTTTGCCGGCATTGCCGAGCCACGGCTGGCATCGTTCATTGCGTTTTCACCGACGGTGCCGGCCGCTGGCGACGCACGGCAGGCGTTTGAGCGCATGACGCGGCCGCTGCTGGCGATCACCGGCACGCGCGACTCGGATGTGGCGGGCGTGGGCGCCACGCCCGCGCAGCGCATGGCGGTCTATCCAGCCCTGCCAGCGGGCGGCAAGGCGCATCTGGTGTTGCAGGATGCCGACCACATGACCTTTGCTGGACAGACCGGCCGGGCGGCGGAAATCGTGCCGCGCGAGCAGGTCTGCCGTAATTTGCAGGACGCCCACCATGCCCTGGTGGCAGCCATCAGCACCGATTGGTGGCGGGCCACCTTGCTGGGCGATGCGGCGGCGCGCCATCGGCTGCAAGCGCCTCAGGGTTTGCGCCAAGGCGACAGGTGGCAGCAAAAATAGTATGAAAATTCACTTTCAGGCGGGCGCGGCTGTGCTTGGTGTGCATCTGCAATCGGCATAATCAGCCATCAACGATTTAAGACCTTCATGACTCCTTCATCTACCCAAGCCCTGCAGTCGCTCAAGGGCGTGCGCATTGTCAGTCTGGCACTCAACCTGCCCGGCCCAGCGGCCTTGATGCGCTGCCGCCAAATGGGTGCGCGCTGCGTCAAGCTGGAGCCGCCCGCCCCGGCCGGTGCGCCAGCGGGCGCGTCGGGCGACCCGATGGGCCTGTACAGCCGACCCACCTACGAGACACTGCATCAGGGCGTTCGCATTGGCGTGGCTGACCTGAAAACCGACAAGGGACAGAAAACCCTGCACCGGGAACTGGCCAAGGCCGATGTGCTGCTGACCTCATTCCGACCGTCGGCCCTGCGTAAATTGGGGCTGGACTGGAAAGTGCTGCACCGCCTCTACCCCGCGCTGTCCCAAGTCGTCATCGTGGGTGCGCCCGGCGCGCGCGCCGAGGAGCCGGGGCACGACCTGACCTATCTGGCAGAGAACGACCTTATCAACACGCTGGATTTGCCGCCCACCCTGTACGCCGACATGGGTGGCTCGCTGATGGCCTGCGAGGCCGTTCTGTCTGCCGTGCTGCTGCAGCAAACGCGCGGCAAAGGCGCGTTGGTTGAAGTGGCGCTGTCCAGCGCGGCGGGCTATTTGGCCCTGCCGCGCCAGTGGGGTTTGACGCAAGCCGGTGCGGCTATTGGCGGTGGCCACGCCGGTTACCGTGTTTATCCGTGCCTGGATGGCCGCGTCGCGGTAGCGGCGCTGGAGCCGCACTTTGCCAAAACCCTGTGCGCGGCGGCTGGCGTGCCTTACGCCAATATCCTCACGATGATGTCGGCCGACACGCAGCGGGCGATAGGGCGCTACCTGCTCGGCATGAGCCGCCAGGCCCTGGATACGCTCGCCAAGGAAGAAGATATTCCCCTCTACACGCTGGCCAGATAAGCCCTCTGCCATTACCATTAAGCTCACAAACCCGCGACAGGCCCACCTTTCAGGAGAGACTTCACATGACCAGCAACGCCTACAACCAGGGCCTTGGCCGCAACGCTGCGAACCATACTGCTTTATCCCCCTTGAGTTTCCTGCAACGCTCTGCCCGCGTTTACCCCGAGCGGTTGTCACTGATTCATGGCGACACGCGATTCACCTGGGCGCAGACCTACAGCCGTTGCCGTCGCCTTGCCAGTGCCTTGATCAAACGTGGTGTTGGTGTGGGCGACACCGTGGCTTGCATGCTGCCCAACACGCCAGCCATGTACGAAGCCCACTTTGGCGTGCCCATGACCGGTGCCGTGCTCAACACGCTCAATACCCGTCTGGATGCAGAAGCCATTGCCTTCATGCTGGGCCACGGCGAAGCCAAAGTGCTGATCACCGACCGCGAGTTCTCGCCCATCATTGAACAGGCGCTGCGCTTGATCAGCCAGCCTCGCCCACTGGTCATCGACGTGGATGACGTTCTCTGCGAAGGCGGCAAATTTCTCGGCGAGATCGAATACGAAGCCTTCTTGCAGCAAGGTGATGAAGATTATGAATGGGCATTGCCAGCGGATGAGTGGAACGCCATCGCGCTGAACTACACCTCCGGCACCACGGGCAATCCCAAGGGCGTGGTGACGCATCACCGCGGCGCTTATTTGAATGCCGTCTCCAACGTCGTGACCTGGGAGATGCCGCACCACTCGGTCTATCTGTGGACGCTGCCAATGTTTCACTGCAACGGCTGGTGTTTTCCATGGACCATGGCGCTGCAGGCCGGCGTCAGCGTGTGCCTGCGCCGGGTGGACCCGGCATTGATCTTCTCCCTGATACGCGAGCACCGCGTGACGCACATGTGCGGCGCACCGATTGTCTATGGGCTGCTAATCAACGCGCCACAAGCCCTGCGCGCAGGCATTTCGCACCCGATCGCCGGCCTGATTGCCGGGGCTGCACCGCCAGCGGCCATCATTGAAGGCTGCGAGCGCATCGGCATTGACATCACCCATGTTTACGGGCTGACCGAGGTCTATGGTCCGGCGGCCGTCTGCGCCAAGCAGGGCAACTGGGCCAAGTTGCCGATTGGCGAACGTGCCGCGCTGAATGCCCGTCAGGGCGTCGCCTACCCGATGCAGCAGGCCATCAGCGTGCTTGACCCTGAGACGATGCAGCCCGTTCCGGCTGACGGCAAAACCATCGGTGAAATTTTCTTCCGTGGCAATCTGGTGATGAAGGGCTACCTGAAAAATGCCGATGCGACGGAACAAGCCTTCGCCGGTGGCTGGTTTCATACCGGCGATCTGGCCGTGATGTACCCGGACGGTTACGTCCAGATCAAGGACCGCAGCAAGGATGTGATCATCTCCGGCGGTGAGAACATCTCCAGTATCGAAGTCGAAGAAGTGCTATACCGTCACCCCGCCGTGATGGTGGCAGCGGTGGTCGCCAAGCCCGACGAGAAATGGGGAGAAGTACCGTGCGCTTATCTTGAATTACGAGAAGGCGCAAGCGTCACCGAGGCCGAAATCATCGAGCACTGCCGCGCCCACTTGGCGCGCTTCAAGGTTCCCAAGCAGGTGCTGTTTGGGACTCTACCCAAGACATCCACCGGCAAGATCCAGAAATTTGTGCTGCGTGAGCAACTGCGTTCAGCTTCGGCCAGCAACTAAGCCGGATCATTCAACCCCTAGTCAAGCGCTGGGCTGGCGCAGCAAGGCCATCGCCCGCGCTTCCATCGCCTGACCCAAGCCCACCGGTCCCATTCTTTCGGCGGTCTTGGCTTTGACGTTGACCTGATCGACCGGCACTGCCAGCGCCTGTGCGATCTGCGCGCGCATGGCGGTGATATGGGGCATCAACCTGGGCCCCTGCGCAATCACCGTGCTGTCCACATTGCCGATCTCAAACCCAAGCGCGCGCACGCGCCGCGCGGCCTCGGCCAGCAGCGCCAGCGAATCAGCGCCTTTGAAGCGTTCATCGGTATCGGGGAAATGCGTGCCAATATCCCCCAATGCGGCGGCACCCAGGAGCGCATCGGTGATGGCGTGCAGCAGCACGTCGGCATCCGAGTGGCCGAGCAGCCCGAGGTGAAACGGAATCTCGACGCCGCCCAGAATCAACTTGCGCCCCGCAACCAGCGCGTGCATGTCCCAGCCTTCACCGATTCTGAAATTCATGGCAATTGACCTTTCATTCAAAGTTTCATTCTGCCCGGACAGAGACCACACAGCTGGTACGCGACTGCAGCACCATTTCGGCTAGCGCAAAATCTTCCGGGTATGTCACCTTGAAGTTTTGCGCGCTTCCCTCCACCAATTTGGGCTGCAGGCCAATGGCTTCCATCGCGCTGGATTCATCGGTCACCGCGTCGCCCGCCTGCCCAAGCGCGTCCAGCAACGCGCCGATGCGAAACATCTGTGGCGTCTGCGCCAGCCACTTGTCACGGCGGTCCAGCGTGGCGGCGACTCGCCCGGCGACTTCGCGCTTGAGCGTGTCGGGCAATCTGTGGGCCAGCAAGCCGCCGACATCGTCTGCAGCACAGGCGTCGATCAAGGCGTTGATCTGATCCGCTCTGACCAGACAGCGCGCTGCGTCATGCACCAGCACCCAGTCACGCGCAGCCGCACCTTGCTGCAACAGAAATTTCAAGCCGTTAAAAACGCTGCTAGCCCTTGTAGAACCTCCGCGAGCAGCTATTAGATAAGTAGCATTTACCGACTCAAAAAAGGTATCGCCCGGCGCAACAATCACGGCGATGTTGCCGATTCGAGCAACTGCCGCAAAGGCCGCCAGCGTGTGCAGCACCAGCGGCTGGCCCGCCAGCAGTTGATATTGCTTGGGGCCATCCGCCCCGGCGCGCGAGCCGCTTCCCGCGCAGGCAATCAAGGCCCAGTAGCGTGGTGCGGTGTCGGCTGGAGGCATAACTGTCATGGGCAGGCGACCACCCCAATGGATGAAACTGGCTTAGTTGGAGTGGCGCCCTCGCCGCGAACGGCAGTTGGCGGTGGTTTCACATTAAGTGCGGTGGTATCTGGCATGGTATGGCCCGCATTCTAGAATCCTCCCTGAATCACCCTGGCTAGACAAGCGCAGGGTGTTGGCGTTTTTGTCACGCATTGGCCACCAGGCCAGCAAAGCCCTGCATTCATGGAATTACCCAAACTCATCCTCGGCAAGCGCTTCACGCTACCACGCCCGGTCGGCTCGGCCGATGCGCTCTTGCTGGCCCAACTGGGCTTGCGCGAGAAGAGCCAGCACAAGGTCACTGCCATCATCACGGCCGATGCGCTCGACGCGCAGCGCCTGATCGACGAGATGGCATTCTTTGCGCCGGCGCTGCGCTGCGTGTTGTTCCCGGACTGGGAGACGCTGCCCTACGACAGCTTTTCACCGCACCAGGACCTGATTAGCGAGCGCCTGGCCACGCTTTGGCGCATCAGCCAGCGCGACAAGGAAACGGGTGCCGATGTGGTGCTGGTCCCCGCCACGACCGCGCTCTACCGGCTGGCGCCGCCGTCTTTTCTGGCCGGCTACACCTTTCACTTCAAGGTCAAACAGAAGCTTGACGAAGCCAAGCTCAAGGCGCAGTTGACGCTGGCCGGCTACAGTCACGTGACGCAAGTGCTAAGTCCGGGCGAATACGCGGTGCGCGGCGGGCTGATTGACCTGTTTCCGATGGGCAGTGCTGTGCCCTATCGCGTGGATTTGTTTGACGACGAAATCGACTCAATCCGCACCTTTGACCCCGACAGCCAGCGCAGCTTGTACCCGGTGCCCGAGGTGCGCCTGCTGCCCGGGCGCGAGTTCCCGATGGACGACGAGGCGCGCACTGGCTTTCGAAAACGCTGGCGCGAGCTGCTGGATGGCGACCCGACGCGAAGCCGCATTTACAAGGACATCGGTGCTGGCATGGCCACCGCTGGCATCGAGTACTACCTGCCGCTGTTTTTTGACGACACCGCCACGGTGTTTGATTATCTGGGCGAGGCCGCCACTGTTGTGCTGCACGGCGACCTGGAACCGGCCCTGAATCATTTCTGGCAAGACACACGCGAGCGCTACCGGCTGCTGCAAGGCGACCCGGAGCGTCCCGTGTTGCCGCCCGGCACGCTGTTTTTAAGCAACGAGCAGTTTTACGAGCGGGTCAATCAACATGCGCAGTTGGCACTTCGGGTGCCGCAAACGGACACTGGATTGCGGGTCAAGCCCGCAATGACAAATGGACAGAGCGTTGTCGTCCCCACTGCGGCTGCCCTCCCCACTATGGCTGTCATCCCGGACTTGATCCGGGCTCCAGTGACTTCTTCCAGCCCCTACACTGAGTTTGACGCGTTGCCGCCGCTCACCGTAGTGCGCGGCGCCGAAGACCCGCTGGCGCGCCTGAAAGCACACCTCCGCAACACGCAGCAACGTATTCTGGTGCTGGCCGAGAGCGACGGTCGGCGCGCCAGCCTGCTCGACTTTTTGCACAGCAGCGCGTTCGACCCGCCGGCCTTTGACTCCTTGGCCGAATTTGAGCGCAGCAGGGAGCCGATCGGCATCGCCACCTCTTCCTTAAGCGCGGGTTTTGCCTGGCTGGAAGCGGGTATCGATTTCGTCACGGAAACCGAACTTTTTGCCGCCGGCCCGACGACGCGCCGACGCAAAAAGCAGGAACAGGTCAGCGACGTCGAGGCGCTGATCAAGGACCTGAGCGAGCTCAATATTGGCGACCCGGTGGTGCACTCGGCGCACGGCATTGGCCGCTACCGGGGTTTGATCAACCTGGACTTGGGGCAACGGCTAGCCAATGGCGAGCCGGAATTCCAGGAGTTCCTGCATCTGGAATATGCCGACAAGGCCACGCTCTATGTGCCGGTGAGCCAGTTGCAGCTCATCAGCCGCTACACCGGTGTGGCGGCTGACGAAGCGCCGCTTCACAAGCTGGGCTCGGGCCAGTGGGACAAGGCCAAGCGCAAAGCGGCCGAACAGGTGCGCGACTCGGCCGCCGAGTTGCTCAACATTTATGCCCGACGCGCCTTGCGCGAAGGACATGCTTTCCGGTACTCGGCCGGCGACTACGAGATTTTTGCCAACGACTTCGGCTTTGAAGAAACCGCGGATCAAAGCGCCGCCATTCACGCCGTGATTCAGGACATGATTAGCCCGCGCCCGATGGACCGGCTGATCTGCGGTGATGTGGGCTTTGGCAAGACCGAAGTCGCCCTGCGGGCTGCCTTCATAGCGATCACTGGGGGCAAGCAGGTGGCGTTTCTGGCACCGACCACGCTCTTGGCCGAACAGCATTACCAGACGCTGGTGGACCGATTTAGTAAATGGCCGGTCAAGGTGGCGGAGATGAGCCGTTTTCGCTCCGGCAAGGAGATCACGGCGGCGCTCAAGGGCGTGAGTGATGGCACCCTCGACATTGTGGTCGGCACCCACAAACTGTTGAGCAAAGACACCCATTTCAAAGACCTGGGCCTCTTGATCATCGACGAGGAACACCGTTTTGGCGTGCGCCACAAGGAGCAGATGAAGGCGCTGCGCGCCGAGGTTGATGTGCTGACACTCACCGCCACCCCCATTCCGCGCACGCTGGGCATGGCTCTCGAAGGTTTGCGTGACCTGAGCGTGATTGCCACCGCACCGCAGCGCCGCCTGGCCATCAAGACCTTTGTGCGCACGGAAGGCGCGGGCGTGATCCGTGAAGCGGTACTGCGCGAGCTCAAGCGCGGCGGCCAGGTTTACTTTTTGCACAACGAGGTCGAGACGATTGAAAACCGCCGCGCAAAATTAGAAGAACTGCTGCCCGAAGCGCGCATCGCCGTGGCACACGGCCAGATGCCCGAGCGCCAGTTGGAAAGTGTGATGCGCGACTTTGTGGCGCAGCGAACCAATTTGCTGCTGTGCTCGACCATCATCGAGACCGGCATTGACGTGCCCACCGCCAACACCATCGTCATGGCCCGGGCCGACAAATTTGGCCTGGCCCAATTGCACCAGTTGCGCGGGCGCGTCGGGCGCAGCCACCACCAGGCCTATGCCTACCTGATGGTGCCGGACCTGGAAGGCTTGACCAAGCAGGCGCAGCAGCGCCTGGACGCCATTCAGTCCATGGAAGAACTGGGCAGCGGCTTCTACCTGGCCATGCACGACCTGGAGATTCGTGGCGCTGGCGAGGTGCTGGGTGAAAACCAGAGCGGCAACATGCTGGAAGTCGGCTTTCAGCTCTACAACGAAATGCTCAGTGAGGCGGTGCGCTGTCTCAAGGCGGGAATTGAGCCTGACTTGCTCAGCCCGCTCAATGTCAGCACCGACATCAACCTGCACGCCCCGGCGTTGTTGCCAAATGATTTTTGTGGCGACGTGCACCTGCGCCTGTCGTTCTACAAAAAGCTCGCCACCGCGACCAACGCCAAGCAAATTGACGCGCTGCTTGAAGAACTGGTGGATCGCTTCGGCAAGCTCCCAGCCCAAGCGCAAACCCTGATCGACGTGCACCGGCTGCGCGTGTTGGCCAAGCCCTTTGGCGTGCTCAAGGTCGATGCCGCGCCCAACGTCATCACCATCACCTTCAAGAAAGACCCGCCGATTGATCCGATGAAGATCATTGCGATGATCCAGAAGAACAAGCACATCAAGCTCGCGGGCAATGAGAAGCTGCGCATCGAGCGCGAACTGCCAGAGGTCAAAGACCGGGCGCAGATGGTGCGCGATGTGCTGAAGAATCTGGGGCAACCGGTGGCGGCGGCTTTGAACAAGCCATGATTCAATCACGTGCCTGATTATTGAGCGCCAGCGCCTGGCCTGGCTCCTTGTGTGTTACACCGGTTCTGGCACGCTCGGCAAGCCTGCCAGCGCCATCGCCAACTCACGCTCGTCGTAGTGTTCGTCGGTCAACTCACCCGCAAAGTATTTCTGGTAGGACGTCATGTCAAAGTGGCCGTGACCGCACAGATTGAACAGGATGGTTTCTGCCTTACCCTCGCGCTTGCAGCGCAAGGCCTCTTCAATGGCACCCTTGATGGCGTGATTCGCCTCGGGTGCAGGCACGATGCCCTCATTGCGGGCAAACAGCACACCGGCCTCAAAGCATTCCACCTGGTTGTAGGCCACGGCCTCCAGCAGACCCAATTCCTTGCAGTGCGACACCAAGGGTGCCATGCCGTGGTAGCGCAAGCCACCAGCATGGAAACCCGGTGGCGTGAATTGGCTGCCCAGTGTATGCATCTTGGTCAGCGGCGTCATGTGGCCGGTGTCGCCAAAGTCGTAGGCGTACCTGCCACGCGTGAGCGACGGACAGGCGGCGGGCTCGACCGCCACGAAGCGCGGCTTGGGGCCGCCGCGCAAACCGTGCCCCATGAAGGGAAAGGCAATGCCGGCAAAGTTGGAGCCGCCTCCGGTGCAACCCACCACGACGTCGGGCCAGGCATCGGCCATTTCCATTTGCAACATCGCTTCCTGACCGATGATGGTCTGATGCATGAGCACATGGTTGAGCACCGAACCCAAGGCATATTTAGTATCGTCACGCTGCACGGCGAGTTCCACCGCTTCCGAGATCGCAATGCCCAGGCTGCCGGGGTGATGCGGGTCCTTGGCCAGCACCGAGCGGCCATACACCGTCTCGTTCGAAGGTGACGCCACACAGCGGGCGCCATAGGTTTCGATGACGGCACGGCGATAGGGTTTCTGGTCGTATGACACGCGCACCTGGAACACCTCGACTTCCATGCCATAAAGCGAGCCCGAAAACGCCAGCGCCGTACCCCACTGACCGGCACCGGTCTCGGTCACCAGCCGCTTGATTCCCTCCTCTTTATTGAAGAAAGCCTGTGCCACAGCAGTGTTTGGCTTATGACTGCCAGCCGGACTGCCGCCTTCGTATTTGTAAAAAATCTTGGCCGGTGTGCCAAGCGCTTTTTCCAGTCGATGCGCCCGGAACAATGGCGCTGGTCGCCATAGTCGATAGACATCCCGCACCGGTTCCGGAATTTCGATTTCACGTTCCAGACTAACTTCCTGCATGATCAAGGCCATCGGAAACAGCGGCGCAAGGTCATCAGGCCCAACCGGCTTCTTCGTGCCAGGATGCAAGACTGCCGGCAAAGGCTTGGGCAAGTCGGCCTGCAGGTTGTACCAGAACTTTGGCATCTGGTTTTCGTTCAAAAGATACTTGGTTTGCTTACTCATCGATGTTCCTGGATGAAATTGAAAAAGAGGCAGCCTTTAAGCCATCAGCCCAAGTATGCCCGTGATTTCCTCACAATCCATCCGCTCATCAGCCCGGGTTTACCCGTAGCCAGGACATGACCGCGCGGCATATCGATATGAAAACTCGGTCTAATTGAGACCTCCTAGTCAGTCTAAGATGCAAGCTAATTTTTGCACTGGAAGCTATTTCATGAAGATTGAAACCCTGGCCGTCCATGGCGGCTACACGCCCGAGCCCACTACCAAAGCCGTAGCGGTGCCGATCTACCAAACGGTGGCCTTTGCGTTTGACGACACCCAGCATGGTGCAGATTTGTTCGATCTGAAAGTGGCGGGCAACATCTACAGCCGCATCATGAACCCGACCTGCGCCGTGCTGGAGGCGCGCGTGGCGGCGATGGAAGGCGGCATTGGCGCGCTGGCCGTGGCATCGGGCATGTCGGCGATTGCCTATGCGATTCAAACCATCACCGAGACGGGCGACAACATCGTGTCCGCCTCCACCTTGTACGGCGGCACCTACAACCTGTTTGCCCACACTTTCCCGCAAATGGGCATCGAGGTGCGCTTTGCCGATTACCGCGACCCGGCCTCGTTTGCCAAGCTGATCGACGCGCGTACCAAGGCGGTCTATTGCGAAACCATTGGCAACCCGCTGGGCAACATCACCGACCTGGCGGCGCTGGCGGCGGTTGCCCATGCCCACGGCGTACCTTTGATTGTGGACAACACGGTGGCCAGCCCCTATCTATGCCGCCCGTTTGAACATGGTGCCGACATCGTGGTGCATTCGCTCACGAAGTATTTGGGAGGCCACGGCACCACGGTTGGCGGCATCATTGTTGATTCGGGCAAGTTCCCGTGGGCCGCGCACAAGGAGCGTTTCAAGCGTTTGAACGAGCCGGACGTGAGCTACCACGGCGTGGTCTACACCGAGGCGCTGGGCGAAGCCGCCTACATTGGCCGCGCCCGCGTGGTGCCGCTGCGCAACCTGGGTGCCGCCTTGAGCGCGCTGGCTGCCTTCCAGATTCTGCAAGGCATCGAGACCCTGGCGCTGCGCCTGGACCGCATCTGCGACAACGCCCTGCGCATTGCCCAGCACCTGCAGGCGCACGCCAAGGTCGGCTGGGTCAACTACGCCGGGTTGCCAGGCCACGCCGACCACGCGCTGGTCCAAAAGTATCTGAGTGGCCGTGCTTCGGGCATCATCACTTTTGGCCTGAAGGCCAGCGACAGCCTAGCGGGCGGCGCGCGCTTTCAGGACGCGCTCAAGCTGTTCACGCGCCTGGTCAACATTGGCGACGCCAAATCCCTGGCCTGCCATCCGGCCAGCACCACGCACCGCCAGCTCAATGCCGAAGAACTGGCCAAAGCCGGTGTGAAACCCGACATGGTGCGCTTATCGGTCGGCATCGAGCACATTGACGACCTGCTGGAAGACCTTGATCAGGCCCTGGCAAAGGTATAAATACGGGTCAACCGTGCATGGGTTGCACGGTACGCAATTCGTCGTCTTCGTCGTCATCTGATGGGTTGGCAGGCAGGCAGCGCAGCAGGATGGCACTAAAGTTGTCGTGACCGATGGGCATGCACTGTTGCACTGCAGAAAAAAGCCGATCACGCCAAATCTCTACCGTGGCACTGGTGGCATGCAGTTCCCCCAGAACTGCATCCTCCAGCAATTCCCAAACCCCGTCACTGCACAGCAGCGCCCCGTCACCTGGCTGGAGTTCGATCGGTGTTTCGGTCAGATACGGGCTGACCGCTTCTTCATTGGCGCCAAGTGACGCATACAGCACGTTTCTCTTGGGGTGCTGTCGTAATTTCTCGAGTGGGTAAAGACCGGCATCGACAAAGCGTTGCACCAGACTATGGTCATAAGACTGTGCAATGACCCGGTCACCTCGAAAAACATAACAGCGGGAGTCGCCCAGGTTGCCGATCAAGACCTGCCTGCGCTGGTAGTTGAGCAGCAGCGCGACAAATGTCGATGCCATGCGCGCCAGACGAGGTTCATTCTGTTGCTTGGCACGAACCGATTCGTCAGCCCGGGTCATGCAGCGCCGCAAAGTGTCAGGCGCAAACACGGGCAATGCAATAAATTCTGACCTGGCTGCCGCCACTGCGGTTTGTGAAGCCACATCACCACCGCCCTGACCACCGGCTCCATCGGCCACCATAAACAAACGGACGGCACCGAAGGCTTCGCAATCGGCGACAGAGTCTTCGTTGTAGTCACGTCCACCGGAGTCCGAAAAGCGGGACACGGCAACCCGTATGGCGCGCGAGCGAATCATCGCGTGCCCCCTGCTTCCGGGGCGGTCGCTTTCACGCGTGCTGTCTCGCGCTCATAGGCCTGGACAAACGCGCGCCCAAAAATACTCTGAAAATCATCTTCCGCTTCACGCCGAATCTGGGTGTAGCGCTCCACGTACAGGTCCCACAACTTGGTCTTACGCATGGACGGAAGAAGACTCTCGATAAATGATCCGGCAGTCAGCTTCTGGCCAAGAATGGCCGGATCAAAGCGTCCAAGCACTTCTGCCAATGCCGCGCGCGTGCCAGCGATGACACCAACCTCATGGGCACGCAGATCGTCGAAGGCATCTCTCATTGCCTCATCGGCACGCATGAATCCTGGCATCTTCTTGCTCAGCAACTGCATCAAGGCGGCCTCACCATTGGGTAGAAACTTGAGCGGATTATTGCCTTGGGAGGAAATAATTGTCACGCTGGCTTGAACTTCAAGCTTGGTGGCGGTACGTGCCGCCAACATGTCAACTGCCCCGGCGGTTGCACTGCGCAGCACACTACCCACCAGCGTCATGATTTCAGGTGTCAGACCGCCGGGTATCACGCTCAGCGGAAGTTGTGCACCGCTCAGGAAAGCCTGAGTCAACGCATCCGCGCCGCAAGCGGGCGCGCTGGCCTGCGGGGTCGATGCCCTGGTGCTCGGCAGATACGGATCGACTTTCGGTGCTGCCTGAAAATTGGCATCAATGGCGCGCGGCGGCGCAAAGGCACCGCCAATTTCAGCCAGATCATCACGAACCGGCCGCAGCAGGCCGTCCCCACTTGGCGAGCGATCACCAAACATGGCGAATGGGTCGCTATCCCCAGGACTGGAAAGCAATAAATCAAGGCCTTGTTGCGCTGAGGGCGGCGCAGTCGGCTGGCTCAAAATTTCTTCAAAGCTTGCTGGCGCACCGGCGGTAAACAAGGAATCAATCGAAGGCGCCTCCTGATTGCCGACAACGCCCGGTTGAGGGGCTGCAGCGCCCAGCATGGACGCCAGGGGATCTGCGGTGTTGCGAGCGGTCCCGGACGGCATGTCAAATGGATTGAAATCGTCCGGGATAATTGAATCCGAAGAAACCCTGGCAGGCGCAATGTTGGGACTGTACGCACCAGCAGCGGCACCAATGTCAGCACCAAGACCCAGCGCTGCCAGAGGATCCTGGCTGACACCGGCGACTTCTCCCAGGCGTTGCCCAGCGGCTGATCCGCTAGCCCCTGAGAACCCGGCCAGTGGGTCATTCAAGGGTTCAGCGGACTGAGGCGCAGGGATCATTGGCGCGCTAGGCGGGTTCAAGGAAGCAAAGGGCGTAGCACCCAATTCGACGCGCGGCCTGGTCGGCATGGACGCTGCTGGCGTTGCAACCCCCATGTCGGCAAATAGGTCAGCAAACGGATCAACGCTATCTGCCGCAGGACTAGCAGCAAAAATTGGCACCGACGGCGATGCTGCCGCCAACGCTGGCTGTTGCGGATTGACACTGGGCACCTCGATGGCCTGGACCCGCAGGATATACGGACCAATCTCCAATTCGTCGCCATGCGCCAGCGGCATCGCGCGACCGCAGTCAAGTTGCAGCTCTCCAACGCGAATGGGCAACGACGTGCTGGCATTGGTGAGTGTTGGCACACCTGACGGAAACGCCAGGGCGGCGTGCAAACGGGAGACCCGTCGATGTTTATCGGGCAACACAAAGGTATTGCCTTCGTCGCGACCGATGGTGCCGCCGTCGCCGTCAAATCGACAGCGCAGCGGTACCGGCAACGCAGCCGAGTCCATTGACACAACGTCAAGCGTAATGGGCGGCATAACTCAGGTTCCCGGCGCCTTACAAAGAACGGTCACTTGCCCTTGCTACCGAGGACTGCCTTTCGCGCCCGCAAAAACTGCGGGCCCCAAACCGGATGCCCTTGCTCGGCCGGGGCCAGGTCAAACTGGTTGTCGAGTTGAAAGGCGTGCTCAAAGGTTTTTCGGCACGCAGTAATCTTGCGGCTCAAACATTCTGAAAAAGCGAGCGACTTCAGGGCCTGCAACTGGCTTGCCTGATCAAGCGAGTTATCCGTCGTCAGGGGTGTCAATTGCCGAATGGCGGCACCATAGTCACCTCGCTCGTAAGTTGCTAACGCACCAGCCAACGCCTTTTCGCTGGCTGACGGTTCTTTTGGAGCGGGCGGCGCAACCGGCTCGGGGATGACCGGCTTCACTTCAGGCTTGGGTGGTGCAGGCGTCGCCACCACCGCTGCGGGCGCGGGCTCCACTGGCGGGGCGGCACAGCCGGCCAACCCGAGCGCGCAAACCGAGACAAGAACTATCAGGGGACACGATAACTTATGCATGACTTTGTCACCTCCTAGGATAAAGAATGCTTTACTTTGAAAACGAATGTCTTACGACCGCCGTTTTTCCGGCACTCACTTCAACTTCACGTTTGACGATGGCCAGGGCCGGGTTGCGCAGTTCAACCTGATGGCGACCGGGAGCCAGCTTGAGCACCATGACCGGCGGCGAAATCCCCTTGATCTGACCATCGACAAACACGGTTCCCCAGCCACCTTTTAGTTCAATCCGAACGGTCCCCGTGCCTTCGTCAGGGGCATTGGCAACATGACCGGCCGCAAGCGGCGGCGCGGTCACTGCCATTGACGCTATATTTTCGGTAGGCACCGGTGCCGTCACCGTCGCGACATTGGTTGAGGCGGGCTCGGACGGGGTTGGCAAGGTGCTTGGGGACGATGCTGCCTGCGGCGGCGCTGGCGCAAGCACCGGCGGGGCTGCGGTAGCGACTACTGGTGTCGCACCGGCCGACGGGTCACTGCGCGAATTGAGGTAAAAAAGGGCGGACCCTCCAACCACCAGCAGCGCCACCAGCGCCAGACCAATCAGGGCCAAACTATTGGCTTTGCTGGTTGACGAAAATTCCTTGCCTGGCAACACGCCAGCCGCAGGTGAAGACGGGACCTGCAGAGCAGGCTCTGGCTGCTCCGGTGATGACATGAAGGCACGAGCGGAGGGTGCTACCAAAGCGGCGAGCGGATCAAGGCTTGATGCTGGAGCCGACGCGGCCACCGACATGACCTCGGTCGCTTCCTCCTTCGACAGCATCACCGTGGCCAAGGGATCAAACGCAGGCGTTGTCGGCAAACGCGCAGTGTCAACCTGATCGCCTTGCGCCTTCATCATTCCAACTGTGGACAGGGGATCAAATTTGCCGCTGGTGGCGGCAGCCTGGGGCTTAATTTCGCTATGATTCGACTCGAAAATATCTGGAAAACGTTCAGCTGAAGCGGATCTTGTCTGGATGATCATCGTCGCTGGATAGTCGTCCACGACGGCAGCGGCTGGTGCCGGACGAATGATTGTGGACCCCAATGTCGTTACCCAGCCCAGCGCGGCCCGCAGTTCATCAATACTCTGCGGGCGATTGGTCGGCATCACCGCCATGCTTTTCATCACCGCGTTGCAAAGTTGCGGTGAGTAACTTTGACGGGCCAAATCAGCGACCGGTTTTAACGGGTCGCTCATCATGCGTGAAATTGCCTGCACAGGTACCCTGCCCGTCATGGCGTGGTAAAGCAGACCGCCCACTGCATAAATGTCGGTCCAGGCACCCTGTGGCAAGGAGCCGTCGTCGGAGTATTGCTCAATCGGTGCAAAACCGGGTTTGAGAACGGTAGTCAAGGCCTGCGTCATGCCACCGATGATCCGGCGCGCCGCGCCGAAGTCCATCAACACCGAACGACCATTGGGCAACACCATAATGTTGTCGGGTGCAATATCGCGGTGATAACACTTTTCAGTGTGCAATTCCTTGAGCGCCAACAAAATTGGGTCCAGTGTTTCGCACAACCACTGTTCAGTCACCGCGTCTGGTGCCGTGCGCAACATTTCGCGCATAGTGACGCCGCGGTAATAGCGCATGGCCATATACGCGGTGCCGTTCGCTTCCCAAAACCGGAATACTTCCACTAGGCCAGGATGCGAGAATTTGGCCAGCATCTTGGCTTCGTTGATAAAACTGGAAAGACCGGCATTAAAGGTCTTCTTGTGATCGTCCGATTTGACTTGAACAAGACCCGATTCCGTCCGATAGGCAAATGCCGATGGCAAGTATTCCTTGACAGCTACGGTACGCTCCAGGCTTGAGTCGTGCGCGCTGTAAACAATGCCGAATCCGCCTTCGCCAATGACCCCGGTAATTTCAAACTCGCCCAGACGCATTCCAACGGGCAGGGCACTGGACGCGTTTATCGACGTATAGATGGGAGTGGCCATGATGGAGGTGGAAATGTTGTCTGCCCAAATGGAGGCAGTTTACTTGAAGGTGTGCGAGATTGAACGGGGTGCGCCCGCCGTCACCTCAATCGTCTGCTTGAGCGTCGGCGCATCAGGCTTCGCAATTTCGATCGTATGGGAACCAACGGGCAACTCAATCTGTCGCAGCTGGCTGGCGTTGGATATGCCCCTGGTCACTCCATCGATCACGACGGTGCCCCAAGGAATCACTTCCAGTTTCAGCATACCGGTTTGAGCGATGACCACTGCGGTTGAGGCTTTCACGACAGGCGCCGAAGCTACAGACACCGCTGGAGTAGGCATGCTCGCGGTAACCACAGCGGGCTTGGTCGGACCCAGGTTTGTCAGCGGCACCGTCGGACTTGAAGTTCGCAGATAGGCATATCCGGCCAGCGCCGCAGCAGCAACACCACCTACCGCAACGAGTATGGCCGGCAGACGCAACGAGCTTGCGGGTAGCACGGGTGGATAGGCAGGCTTTTCACCCCCGGTCGCCAGGTCGTCCAGCATCCGCCCAATGGCCTTTCCGGAACCTGCGGCTACCACGGTCGCAGCGTTGAGAACATCTGACGGCATCTGCTCTGAAGGCTGTGGGTGAGTCAAAGGGACCGTTGGCTGGGTCAACACGCGGGTCGCCTGAACCCGGTTCCAGCCCAACATTTCACCCAATTCCCTGATGCTCTGCAGGCGACTTTCAACCCGCACCGCCATTGCCTTGGCGACAGCGTCAGAAAATGTCGCCGAAAATCGATCATTTGTCATTTGATTGACAGTTTGCAGGGGGTCCGACAATAAACGGGAAACCGCCTGTACGGGTGCCTTGCCAGTCGCCAGGTGGTACATCACGCCTCCCAACGCATAGACGTCAGTCCAGGCACCCTGCTTCATGGTCCCGTCGTCAACATATTGCTCAATCGGCGCGTAGCCCGGTTTCAAAACTGTCGTTAGCGCTTGCGTACCATCACCGATGATTCGTCGGGCGGAACCAAAATCAAGCAGCACGGGGCGCCCTTCGGACAGCATGATATTGTCGGGCGCGATATCACGATGAAAGATCTGCTCTCGATGCAGCATTTCAAGCGCGTCAAAAATGGGTGCCATCGTCTGTGCAATGGCCTCTTCATCGAAACAAGTGTCGCCCCGTGACAGCTTTTGACGCAGCGTTTCCCCCTTGTAATAGCGCATCGCCATATAGGCTGTTCCGTTGCCCTCCCAGAAACGGAAGACTTCAACCAATCCTGGGTGAGAGAACTTGGCAAGCAATTTGGCTTCATTGATAAAGCTTCGCAAACCCGCTTCATAGGTCGCCTGGTGATTGGCAGCGCGTACCGCTACCCGAACGCCATCGACCCGTCCAGCGAATGCTGCAGGCATGAACTCCTTGAGCGCAACCACTCGATCCAGCGAGGTGTCCCGAGCCAAATAAACGATCCCAAAACCGCCTTCGCCGACGAGGCCAATAATTTCAAAATCGGCTATCACGGTACCAATCGGAAGACAATTGGCATGCGTCGCTAACAGCGGGGATGACTCATTTGACACAATAGACCTTCATTTGCTCAATTACTCACAAGGAAACTTCAGCGTGTGGCACCGAACCTCATGGATCGGCTAGAACGACAACCCCACGTCCGCTTTGGTTTTCCACTGGGCTGTTCCGATGATGCGCTTGCGAAAAGTGTCCGACGCTGCGGCCCTGCCCTGCGCAAATAGTTGGGACTCAGCTCCCTTTTCATTGCCCAGCAGAACAACATCTGTCACCGAGACTTGAACGCCCTGGCGCGCTAGGCTGACGTCCTTGATTTTGCCTTTGACTTCAAACTGATAAACCACTTGCTGGCAAGTTGCGCCGGTGCCAGAAACACAGTATGGATATTCCTGGCGATAAAGAACAACCAAACCAATGAGTGCTTTTGCCTGTGCGAGTCGATCCAGCTGCTCTTTGGCTGCTTTTCGCTCATTTTCTTCAAGAACACCAATTTTTTGACGCGCCAGTGCATGCCGTGCGCACTCATCATCCGGAAACGACTCGATAAATCGCCGCAACGCAGTCACGTTGCGCGCAGCGTTGTAACCACGAGAACAAAGCGTCGCCTTGGACGCAGCCGCCGGCGCATCCGTGCTGCCCCGTGAATCGGCTGGCTTTGTCACGACTGCCGCAACTTCCGTGTCTTTGGGGAGGGTTTCATCATGAAAGCTCATGACGCCCTTGTCCGTGGGCTTACCGTTGGCAAATTCACCTTCAAATTTGTCTCCGGAACCCCATTTGTACACGCCCTTGCCATGGGGTTGGCCATCAAGTACTTCTCCAACATAGGCGTCACCCGAGGCGAACTGGATGCTTGCCCGACCACTGGCCAGATCATCCTTCCAAGACCCATCGTAGGTTCCTCCATCCGGAAAAAGCATGAGACCAGTACCTTCTTTGCGGTCACGCTGCCAATCCCCCTCATAACGCTGGCGGTTATTCCATTCAGCAACACCCTTCCCGTCACGCTTGCCCTGGCGCCATTGACCGACGTAACGATCACCATTCTTTTGAGTCAACGTGCCCGTTCCATTTTGTTCACCCGCTGCGACCTGACCTTCATAGATGTCTCCATTTGGAAAGTGGAAAGTTCCTTGACCAGAGGGTTGATCTGCCTGCCATGTGCCCTCGTACTGCATCTTGTTAGCATAGGTCATCGTCCCCTTGCCTTCGCGCTTGCCCAATCGGTATTCGCCCACATAGCGATCCCCTTTGAGTGACGTCCACTCGCCATGGCCTTCCTGCAAATCGTTACGCCAATCCCCCACGTAGCGCTCACCGCTGCTCCAGATGTACGTGCCGCGGCCCCCCCTTTTACCCTCTTCTAGGGTTCCGATGAAAACCCGCCCATCAACAAATTCAACGCGTCCGTCGCCAGACACCAAATGAGTCGTCGGGTCAACAACAAAGTTGCCTCGATAAACAGCGTCCGCCGCATGGATATCGGCCTTCGTTGCAGGTGCCACGACCCCTGTCACCGTAGGTGGATTGGCAGCTTTCGATTGATGATTCAACACGGCGTGGGCCCGCAGCACAGCGGCCGCGACCTGATCCGAGCAAGCGTCACCAGCACACGAACGCATCTGATCGCGGCGCGTCAGTCTGCCATCATCAAATCTGCCCCGCAAAATATAGCGAAGTTCGCCGCCGCTGAACGCAAACACATTGCCAACGCCACTCGCCTTGCCGTCCGGACAATCACCGGTCCACGTGAGTGAAAGTTGCTCCAGTGTGGGAATATTCGCAATGAGACACGATGTCTGCACGTCACGACCGGTACCCGTATCCTGAGATAGCGCCACTGGCATCCACGCAAACATGCCCAGCCCGGTCACTGCCACAGCAGCCAAACAATGCCATGAAATCTTGTCATCAAAACCTGTTGCAACTTGACCAAGTAAAGCCAAAACGACCACCTTTCAATTGAGCCAAGACCAGGAACTGTCCAAGAAACAGCGCCGTCTCAAATTTGCTTGGTATTCTCACATAAATGAAGTAGCCAATCGAAATTAATACTGACCTGCCGGGTCATGAACACAATTCCAAAAAATGCATACCATTTAACGAGCCGATATGAGTGCGGGCACGAAAACCGGTGCTGGCAGGCGGAACACTCCACCAATAACTCTCGACGCCATGCAGGTCAAACGTGGCCTCCAGGTTTGGCCAAGGCAGAATAGAGGGATTCATGCCGCTGGGCAAAGTGCGGTCCCCGTCATCCATTGCTGGCTCGTTCGCCAGCACGTCAACCAGCGCTGATTCCAGTCGCGCATCCAGGACGTCAATACCTTGCCGACCCAGCTGTGCCTGAGATGTCACGTCGGACCACGCCAAACCCAAGTTCGCGGCTCGGGGCAATAACGCCTCAGCACCGCTATCGACCAGCGGCGCTGTCACCAGCAGTGGAAAATTGCGCCCAACGCGGTCACACGACGGAGCCATTAGTCCAAGCTGTCCGAACGCTATGCCGGGCTGCGCTGGTAGCAAGAAGGCCCATTTCGGCGTCCCGCGCCAAATCTCCCAGCCGCTCGCATTGTTGCCTGCCCTGAGCGCATCCATGCCGGCTGCACACCAGCGATCCCAGAACTGCTGTAGCGCGTAAGGCATGCGACGCGAGACAAAGTCACCCGCGCCAGGTATCTTTCCGTACCAGAAGAAGGCAGGCAACCGGGACCCGTCAACTCGTTCTGGCGTCGCGACGGTCAACGGAGATTGTTCCATGCTCACCCCCGTCCCGGACAGGAAAAGCCCTCAAGCTGAGGCAGTCGCAAGGGGTTGCGCACCGACTGTGCGGTGAACTCGATAGCCAGCGTTCGACCATTGACATTGAAGTTGACCAGCACACGCTCGGGGGAGGTTCCGCTCTGCACCTGTCCGCGATCGATCAAGCGGTGCAATGCCCAAGCGCCCTCGGTCGCCAGTACCGGCGTTGCAGCCTTTCCAACCATCAATCGCACTTGATTGGTACCGCGCACACCGGGCCAACTGATGCGCTGGGCACCATCGCCACCAGCGCTGGCCAAAACACTCTGACCATCAATATCAAGCTCTACCCGATCCATGCCCCCGGTTTGCAGAATACGCACGATCAGCTCAAACTTCAGGGCCCGACTGCCTGGCGCAAAGAACGCGTCGCGTATCACTGCCGCACGCTGAAATTGTGCCAAGTCAGCGGCCGAGCCAGCGGCGGCGCCTTCGGGACCAGGTCGCGGTCGCCAAGTTCCTTTGGAAGTATCCACAAACGGTGCAAGGTTCTTTTGAAAAGTGTCGTCCATCAGGCCCCCTGGCGCAAACACTTGCGCAAAATCATTTGCCAGAACGTCTTGCTGGGCGCTGCGCGCAAACGGATACCGACCTGAAATTACAGCATTGCAAGTCTGGCCGACGCCGCCTTTGACATTGGCGCTGGCGCTGCTGCGAGCACCGCCGGCCACCTGCTGCGAGGCCTGCCCGACCAGCGCTTCGAGCACGGCCCGCACGGGCGCAGGCATCCGCGCCGCCTCGCTGCGCAGGCGATTCTCGGCCTCTTGTGTGCGCGGGATGGTGCCACCGCGCAGGGCACTGTCAGCAGCCACCAGACTAGCCTGGTATTCGTCCAGGGCCTTGCCCAGTGCATCGATTTGCGCGGTGCCAGGTGCACCCTTGGTAACTGCATGCAAAGAGGCAAACGGACCCTGGACAATCATCTCTATCTTGTCGTCCAGCCCGGTACTGGCATTGGGTCCGCCGATGCCCAGACTGGCTGCGGTAGTGACCTCCTGCTTCAAACGCCCCAGCTTATTCATGGCCTGATCAACTCGCGTCGTCGAGCTGGTATCCGTGCGGATCAGGGTGGTCTCCCGGGCGGCAGCGCGCGTTAACAGCAATAGCGGGGAATCGGCACCAGCCAGAATACGGGTCACTTGAATCGTCTCTGCGAGTCCATTGACGGGTATCAAGCGCACGTCGCCAAGATATTCTTGCCAGAGCTTGGCGTAGTCAGTCAGATACAGCCGGGTGATTTGCTGGGATTGCTGCATGATCTCGCCCGGATTGGGCACCACCGCCTTGGAAGTAGCACTGACACGACCCAACACCCAGGCGTCTTCCAAGCCAATGTCCGCCAACGCCGTTGCCACCTCTTTTTGGAATATTGGGTAGCCCTTCAAAGTGTACAGACCCACAATGCCTGAATTTAGTGGCTTCTTGCTCGCGCGAACCAATACATTCGGTGCCTCGCTGCCCGCCACGCTGGCGATCGTAAACTCGGGTGGTTCGGGTCCAAGCAGCCGCGCCCTGATACGGCTATAGGTTCGATTCGCCGGCGGCTGCTGATTGAGAATTTCACGCGCATTGCGGACCAGTTCCTGATTCATCGGGAACGGCGAGATGACGACTCGGTCACCCGTCAAGACGCTTAAATGTTCGTCAAGTTGAACGCGCTGCTCACGCGTCGCGGTGACATTGGAGCGATCCCAGTCTGCGTGTATCCAAAGTTTCAGTGCCTCGGCATCGAAACGGCCCTCGCCGCTCAACATCAAATAGGCCTTGAGGGCCTGATAAAGGTAATCCGCATTGCCTTTTGAGGCATCGCGCAATAACTTCTCCATGCGGGCGGCCAAACGCGGCAAAAACGCCTCGTCGAGCAATCTCAGGTAGGCCACCTGCCCGGCAGCCTCGAGTTTATCGCCCTGAAAAAGACCATATCGGTATGACCATGGCACACGATTGAAGTCGAACTGACTGCTCCAGGCCACTTCGCGCGCCTGATTCAATAGCGGCAACAACGCGACTGCATCATCACTCGTCAATGCGGGAACAGATTGCACGCTGGTCTGCAAGAGTTGCGCTTTTTCGGCCACCTCGGCGATGTATCGCACGTTATTGCCGTAACTGACCCAGGGTGACCAAGCGCCATTGAGGTAAAGGAAAAAGACCCCACACGCGGCCATGCCGGCCCGACGGAGCCACTGCATGCGGCGTTCAGCCGCCAGATTCCGTCCGGCAATAAAGTGTTCCGGGAAGACCACCTGCTGTAGCAGGTCTTGCAGAAAAAAACTCTTTCCACTGCCGGACGATGCACCAGCACCCGCAACCCGGCTTGGCACCCGAAAAGTGCGCTGCATGGCACCCAGAACCCGATCAAAAGGCGTTCCTTCCTGCGTGCCAGAGGTGAAATAGACACCGCGCAACAAGGGCTGTTCATTAAACTTGGATTCACTGAACACTTCAGCCAACAGCCGACCCATCACCTCACGCAAACCAGCCAACTGTTGCGGCAGGGTAAAGGCCAACGCCCGACGCGACAAGTCGGGCTCATTGAGCAGACGCTCATGCATGCCGTCGTTCAAGCGCTGATACAGCAGATCAAACTCCTGATTGAAGGCCTCATGCACCGCAATCGTCCCGGCTGTCTTTGGATCGTAGGGCAGCGTAAAGCCCCACACTTGCGAACGCTCCTCGCGTGTGAAATTGAGAAAGTATTCGAGAAATCCGGACAACAAGTCAGTCTTGGTCACGAGCACATAGACCGGAAACTGAACGCCTAGGCCGTCGCGCAGCTCGGTCAACCGGGCTTTCAGTGTGGCGGCATGCACTTGGCGCTCTTGCGCCGTCATCTGCAGCAAGTCAGAGACAGACAAGGTCAGCAGCACGCCATTGAGCGGCTGACGTGGACGAAAGCGCTTGAGCAAAGCCATAAAGCCCTGCCATTCCGCCTTATCGACGTTTTCGTTGCTCTCCTGGGTGGTGTAGCGACCGGCCGTGTCGATCAAAACCGCCTCGTTGGTGAACCACCAATCGCAATTGCGCGTGCCACCAACACCGCGAATAGCAGCCTTGCCAAACTGCTCGGCCAGAGGAAAGGTTAGTCCGGCGTTGACCAGCGCCGTTGTCTTGCCAGACCCCGGTGCGCCGATAAATGCATACCAGGGCAGTTGATATACATATTGTTTTGACAGGCCGGCGAGCAATCCACCCTTCTTGTCATTGCCCGCGAAACGCGTCTTCTTTAGGACATCGGCGGCCTCCTTGAAGCGTCGATTGAGCTCCGCCACCTCCTCGCTACCGGCAACTGGCCCCTCGCCGGGCTTGCCAGCCTGCATCTTGGCCAATTGGCTAAGCAATGCGCCATTGACGTTGCGCTCACGCCACCACCGAATCAGGACTTTGAACAGCCAAAACACCCAGAGCGCTGCGATCACACACCAGCGCACCCATTCCGGGCCAAGCGGCTGCCACTGGGCGTTGGACAGCGACATGGCGAATAATGGCCCGATGTACCAGATTACCAGCGACAAGACCAGCAGCAGCAGGATCGTCAGCGTGGTTCGGTTAATGACTCTGCCAAGAAGACTTCGAATGGAACTGAACACGTGCCGCTCTCCTACTGTTTGCCTGACGTTGCGGCGTTGAGTTCCCGATCACGTTCTTGTGGTGACAGCAAGAGCGTCACCTCAACCCGTCGATTGCGGGATCGATTTTCACTATTGTCATTAGGCGCTACCGGGTCGCTGTCGGCACGGCCCTGTGCGCGGATGCGATTCTTTATGGTCAGTCGCTCATCAACAATGCGCCGCACTACATCCGCGCGCGCCTGCGATAGCTCGTAGTTGGATGGAAAGCGTACTGTACGAATTGGCACATTGTCGGTGTAGCCATTGATGAGGACCGCGCCAGGCACTGTATTAAGGGCGTCAGATACTCGCGACAAGACCGGCAGGTAACGCGCCTTCACGTCGGTCGAACCCGAATCAAACAAGCCGTCGCCTCGCAAAATGATGACACTGCGATCCGCTTCATCACGGACCGTCACCAGCCCTTCCCGAATTTCCGGTTCCAGAAACTGGGCGAAGCGGTTGACCGGGGCCGCATGAACCACGGGTGCCTGCGCTTTTGGTAAGCGTGTGCCGGCGATCGTGCTGAAGACGTCACTCGATTTCCCAGCCAAAAGAAAAGAATACAGGAGATATATCCCGGTCAACAACAACAACGTGCTTCCCACTGTGATCCACAAGGGCAAGAACCCCCATTTCGCTTTGCTGTCAGACTGCGCACCGCGCCAGTGTCGAGAAAGTGCCTTTGGATATTCACCGCGCGCACCCGCGATGATTTCCACCAGACGGCGTCGCAGCGTATCCAACTGTGTACGACCGTTGTCAACAACACCAAATCGACCTTCGAAGCCCAAGGCAATGCAAACTGACATCATTTCGATCAGGTCAATGTGCTTCTTTGGGTCCTGCACCAGGCGTGCCAGCACCTGAAAAAACTTTTCTCCACCCCAAGTCTCGTTGTGAAAGGTGACCAGCAAACTGTGGCGCGACCAAGCACCTCCTCCACCCCACGGGGTCTTGGCCGCCGTTTCATCAAGAACCGTGCAGAGGGCATAGCGCGCGCCGACGACCACTTCCGGGGCAACATGTGCCTCCCGAGCTCGTCGCTCGAAAAGCTGAATTTGCTCCACCAGGTAGTTGCGCAGTTGAGCTGGATCCGGATGCTGCGCCATCACGCGAATTTGAGGAATCAGGTTGAGCAACGGGTTAGCTGCCAGCGCCAACGGATTGGAACCACTCAGGATTTCCGGCAAATCAGGTGACAAAGTCGGACCCGATGACATCGCCGAAGCGGGCACCGTCGGAGGCAGCGGTGCCTCACCGGCACTCAGCGGCGTCGCGGCAGACTGCCCCAGGAATACTGAAAATGGATCCAGATTGACCGGCGGACTGGGTGGTGTGCTCATGTTCTGATAGCCCAAAATTCAAGTTTCAAGCCAGGAAAATCACCAGCAATGTGCATCGCCAAGCCACCTGAGCGCTCCAGTCCCCGCCAGAACTCGCTGCTTGTATCCAACTCGAAATAGTTGGCCCCGGAGTGATAGGGAATTTGTCGCGGGGCCACGGGCAGCGGTCGCAAGCCAACCCCAGGCAAATGCAGATTCACCAGATCGCGAATGCGCTCGACCGGTCCAATTTTTACCTGCGTTGGAAATAATTTTCGCACTTGCTCACCAGGCAGTTCGGCGATCACCGCAAGAACAAATGTGGCGGTTTTGATCAGCTCCGGGTTGGCGATGATGGCCACGCGCACGCCATACGCACGCTCCAGCAACTCGATCTGGAAGGCGTTTTGCTCAAGCACCATAGACAGCGAGCGGCGCAGGTCAGCAATCAGGGGCAAGAAAGACGAAGCCAACGCATCATGGTTGTAGGCTGGGTAGTCGCCAGGACGCCGCGAGTCACGCGTAAAAGTGGTCATATCGCCCGCGAGTGTCAGTAAATCCGCATAAAGCCGCTCCGGGTGCAATGTTCGCAATTGGGACAGATGCATCACCAGCGGCTCATAGCGATTGACCAGTTGCAACATGAGAAAATCCGCCATTTCAGAGACACCCCCGCGCCCCGGCGCGGACAAGCGGGCGGCCAACGCTTCACCCCGGTGGTGCAGCAACCCGGCAAGTTCACGCAAGAACCCGGAAAACAGGGAACACTCATGAACCACCACCAGAGGGGGTATGTGATTGTCGTCAAGCGCCACCGACAAATCATTGCGCCGCTCCGTCACCTGGCAGACGCCAATCGTCATCCAGCCTTCAGGCACCTCGTCTTCGGGTAACAAACGCAATCGCAGATGAGCCGTCTGAATGGGCGCCGGGTCTCCCCCGACAGAATTCTGATCCGGCACGTCTTCTTCCGACACCCGGTAGCGCGCGAGCGACCTGGCATCATCGTCAAAAGACACCTCCTCGCTGCCTGATCGATAAACCGGCAAACAAAGCATGACTCGCTTGGCCTTGATGGTCTCAGAGATATTCAAGGCACCCGGAGCATCGTTGATGCCCGGAAATGAAAACGGCGTGCCATCCGGCATCACCCCGGAAGCGCTGGCAATGGCAACCTTACCGATTGCAAGAGAAGCCGAATCGAGACTCAGTGAATGGAAACCCCAGAAATGGCCCTCTGAACACAGTGCCAACTGGCGCTGCGCAAATTCATGCTGACGTTGCGCCTGTTGAAAATGCTGCGGCCGCAGGAACATGCCCTCGGACCAAACCACGCGACTTCGATCACTCATTGTCACCTCCGCAGGCTGCTGAGTCGGCAAGCCAATTAAAACGCCCGAATGACTTGTTCATTGTGCTCAACAGCCTTTTTATAATTTTCAACCTTCTTCTTGAGATCAGCAAAGGCCTTAACGTAACGGGTCATCGCTTCGGTAATTTGCGCCACGCCCTTGACGACCGTTGCCGCCAGTGACAGGACATCCCCATCCGACGCAGAATCTACGCCGTCGCTCAGCGTGTCAACCGCATCGGACAGATCCGTCTTGACCTGTTCGACCATGTCCTTTATCTCCTGATAATCCTTCAGTGCCTGGTCGACGAGGGCAACGTCTTCATCGAGCAGTTTAGACGCTGTATTCATCTTTTCTGTCGCATTATCAACAAACGACTTGGTATCTTCGATGGTCTTCGTCATTGCGTCGGTCATTGCCATCATCAATTCCCTTCTGCGGCAGCAACGCCAGCCAAATCAACACCGGTCAACGTTTGGTAAACTTTTAACAAAATCCGCCTCAGCGCGTTCGATGCCACGTCCAGGCGCTGGCGCACGACTGCCGCTGCGACCTGAAAGTCCTTTGGATACAAACAAAGCAACAGGCAATGCGCAGCTGCACTGCGGTCGGGCGCATTCGCCACGCGCTGCACAATGTGCTGCCCTGGCAGTTCCCTCAGCAGTGGCTTTAATCGCACCAGCGTTCGGCACAACAGTTCTTCCCGCGCCGGATCATCAGTGGCGACGAGCAAGTCCGCGATCTGCCTGGCCACAGGTCGCGCCGCCTCCCCCAAATCGCCCAGTGCATCTAGTGCCGCACGCGACGCCTCAGATTCGCTCGAACTACCTGCCACCTGCGCCAAAGCAGCCATGGCACTGCTTTGTGGATTCAGTTGGGCCAGGGCTGCGTAACCGGCAATTCCAGTCGGTAAAAGCTGCCCCCCCGACAAGGACCGCATGACGAAGCCTTCAACCTTGTTCTTGGCAAGCGTGTCGGTGCCAGCGCTGCGCGCCAAGGCAAACAAAGCCTCCGTTGTCCAGTCCGCCAGAGGTGTGCTGGCCATGCGGCCAGCAATCACACTGGCTGCGCTCGTCGCAAAGGGTGTCAAGGTCAGCAGTGCCACCTTGCGCGCGTTGGCATCCGCTTCAAACAACATGGCACAGACCCTGTCAACACCCGTCGTGGGCAAACAGTGCAGCCGGAACATCGAATGCGCAGCCGAGAGGCGAATTGGCAGCGCTTGCGTCTCGGCCAACAGAGCAACCAGACAGGCCTGCACTGCAGCATTGGAGCACGCAGGTGGCAGGCTGCCTAGTGCGGTGGCCACCAGTCTTGAAGCCAGTGGGTCACCGTGACTCAGTTCAGCCGAACGCACCAGCGCGTTGACACACTGGTCAATCGGTGCGCCGGTCTGAACCGCCATGCCTAGGGCGACGACGCGGGCTGCGGGATCGGGCGATACCAAGTGACGCGCAAGCACATCAGCGGGCCAGATGGTAAGTTTCATCGCTGGAGGGGAAGCAGTGGGCATCACAGGGTCATTCATGGCAGCACTAGACCATGTTACCGATGCCCGGCGTGTAGAGGGGCGAGACGATGCTGGTGGTCACGATGGCGCCAGCCACATTGAGCATACCAGCGACATTGACAATACCCACAAGATTAATCACGCCTGCCGTGACCGTCACCGTGGCGCCCACCACAGTAACCGCCGCACCGCCAGTGATCGAAACGGCGCCGGCCGCCGTAATACTAACCGCTGCGCCAGCGGTCAGCGAGCTGGCTCCTGCTATTGTGGTTGATTGGGCACCTCCGACCTTGACCGAATCGGCACCACCAATCGTGGCGTTGCGCGTAGCGCCAACGGTCGATGTCTGACTAATCAGAACCTGTGTTTCATCGGTCGTCAATACCTTTACCTTGCGCGTCAGGCATTGCACCGAATAGGACGTGGGCGTCATAACGCTGTAGCCGCCTGCTGCAAATTGACTTGCCTTGCCAGTCGCTACGAATACGTCCTTGCCCACTACAGTGGTCTTTCGTCCGCCCTGCACAAAGTTAAGCTGCTTGCCGCCGATCGTGTTCTTCTCGTCTGACGAAACGGACACAGTATGTTTGCCGCCAATGTTCTCCCGGTGATCGCCACCCGTCTTTTCCTTCAACACAGCGCCCACGCTTTGCGTCAGGTTACCGTTGACCATATTGCTCTGATTGCCTTTGACACTGTTGTCTTGATTTCCGGTTACAGCCGTTGACTGATTGCCCTGTACTTGCACTGCTTGGTTGGCGCCCACCACATGCTTGTCATCTTTCTTCACAAAGCGACTGTCGTTTTGCCCAACGCGTGAATTTCGATCCACTGCCACCACTCGTGATTCGCTCTCCTCAACCACCGTGTCCAGATTGCGCTGGGCATGAACATAGAGCTGCTCCTTGCCCTTGCTGTCTTCCATGCGGATCTCGTTGAAATCGGTGGCACCGCCACCTTTAGTCGAGCGCGATTTGATACCGCTGGCACTCTTGTTGTCCGGCAGGCCATAGGGCGGCATCTGGTCGGCGTTATAGACCCGACCAGTAATCACAGGGTAATCCGGGTCACCACCTATAAAGTCGACAATGACCTCTTGGCCAATACGCGGAATGTGGATGAATCCCCATTTTTCCCCGGCCCACGGATGGCTCACTCGAATCCAGCAACTGCTGTTTTCGTCCTTCTTGCCGTAACGATCCCAGAAGAACTGAACCTTGACCCGACCATACTTGTCCGTATAAATTTCGTCGCCGGCCGGTCCAACAATCACGGCTGTTTGTGGGCCGCTGGTGTGAGGCTTTGGCGTGAGCTGTTCCGGCCGATAAGGCAATTGGGACGGTTGCGCAGTAACAACAATATGCCAGTCCGCATCTCCCGCTCCGCCACCACCGGCAGACATTCTGGCATTGTCGCGAAAGAAGTAGCTCGTTGCTACAGCGAGATACTCGCGATTCTGATCTCCCCGCGGACAACGTTCCAGCGAAAAAAGATAGCCCGGTGCCATCGTCCGAACAGTCGTTTGACCCTGCGTGCGTTCATGCTCGGCCTCAAGCGACTCCAGGCGTACGCCGGAATAATTCTCTCCGTCACCAAAATCGACATAGCCACCCGGCCACACATAGCGCTCCCAGGCATCGTGTGAATGACCCATCGGATTTTTACGTTTGGTCTTCAAGTCACCCCGCGGCTTTTCAAAGTCATAGTCGTCCGTAATGTATTCGCCCGGGCTAACGGCCTCCAGCACCTGCCAGCTATTGAAGTGCTCTTCGTTAGCGACAGTCGCCGCATCCAGACCCAGAAATTTGATACTTGACTTGCCTGGCAAGGCAGCGTGACAGCTCATGTCATCAGCCAGAACCAACGTGTGGCTGCCTTCGGCATGTTCAAAATAGAAGTAGATCCCCTCGTGCTCCATGAGACGCATGACGAAGTTGAGATCAGTCTCCTGATATTGGACGCAATAATCCCATTGCCGATAAGATTTCTTCAATTTTTTGTTCAAACGAAAACCGTACTTTGAAAGTACCTCCGAAATGATATCGGGCACTTTCTTGAACTGAAAAATTTTGCAATCGCTACGACGGCTTGCCAGCCAAAGCCACGGCCGCAATTTTGCGGTGTAAAGCAGATATTCACCTTCGCGCCCGCCACTACCAAATCGCGTGCAGATACCATTGAGATGACGGACTCCCCTGCCACCCTCAGTTTCGACCTTGAGCGTCACGTCCTTGCCGAGCATTGCCTTGGCACTCAAACCAGATTGTTGGCTGTGAAAGGTTACGTCGAATTCAAATAGACCTGACAGGGCCTCAACCCCCGTCATCTGCCGGAACCATAGCGCATCCCCCAGCGGGGTAACCACGTCAACAAGTCGTTCCATCGTCTCTACACCATCAAGGGATCAGGACCCCTAGCTGAACACATAGCGGAAATCTGCATTGGCAACCTCCATCGCCACGTCACCCAGGGCGCTACCTTCAATGGTACGCTTCAAATACTCTTCGGACAGTCGGGGCAGTATCGTATTGGTCAGGATTGCATCAATCATCCGCCCACCACTTTCAACCTCGGTGCAGCGCGAGGCGATCAGCCTGACAACCTCATCTGAATAGCCGAACTGTGCCTTGTGATTCTCCGCAATACGCTTCTTGATTCGATCTAGCTGCAGGCGAATAATGTTACCCAACATTTCATCGCTTAACGGGAAATAGGGAATGACCTGCAAGCGTCCCAACAGAGCGGCCGGAAACACTTTGAGGAGCGGTTCACGCAGTGCTTTCGCAATCTGCTCGGGCTCAGGTATCAGTTCGGGATCGCGCGTCATGCTCATCACCAGATCGCTACCCACGTTGCTGGTCAGAATAATGACGGTATTCTTGAAGTTGATCAGGCGGCCTTCACCGTCCTCCATCACCCCTTTGTCAAATACCTGAAAAAAGATTTCATGGACATCGGAATGAGCTTTCTCAATTTCATCAAGAAGTACCACGCTGTAGGGCTTGCGTCGCACCGCCTCGGTTAACACGCCGCCTTCGCCGTAACCCACATAACCCGGTGGCGCACCTTTCAAAGTCGATACCGTGTGCGCTTCCTGAAACTCGCTCATGTTGATGGTGATCATGTTCTGTTCACCGCCATAAAGTGTCTCTGCCAACGCAATTGCCGTCTCGGTCTTGCCAACACCTGAAGGCCCCACCAGCATGAACACACCAATCGGTTTGTTGGGGTTGTCCAGCCGCGCCCGACTGGTCTGGATGCGCTTGGCGATGACGTCCAAGCCATGGCGCTGCCCGATCACGCGCCGGTTGAGCGTGTCAGAAATATGCAGAATGGCCTCAACCTCATTCTTGACCATGCGGCCAACCGGGATACCCGTCCAGTCGGCCACGACGGAGGCTACCGCTTGCGCGTCAACGGCGGGCAAAATGAGCGGCTTATCACCTTGCAGAATTGCAAGCTGGCCCTGTAGCGCGCCCAATTCGCTTAGCATCTCAGCACGCGCTTCATCGCCCAGCGCAACGGCAGTGTCCACCTTGCCGTCGCCGCTTTCCCGCAAGCTGCCGCGCAAATCGAGAATCCGCCCGACCAGAGCCCGCTCCTCTTTCCATCGAGTTTCAAGCGAGGCCAATACCTCGGTTGCCGCCAATCGCTTGGCCGTCGCGTCGGTCAAGCGCTCGCCAATGCCGATGCCAACCGCCCCTTCACGCTTAACAATGCCTATCTCTACATCGAGCATTTCGATACAGCGTTGAACGTTCTCTACCTCGGCTGGTGTGGCGTGCTGGCTGATGGCGACCCGAGCACAACTGGTATCGAGCAAGCTAACAGCCTTGTCTGGCAACTGCCGCGCCGGGATGTAGCGATGCGACAAGCTCACGGCAGCCGAAATGGCCTCGTCGAGCAACAACACTTTGTGGTGTTTTTCGAGCACGGTTGCGACTCCCCTAAGCATGGCAACCGCTTTTGCCTCGTCGGGTTCGAGTACCTGAACCACCTGAAAACGCCGTGTCAGCGCAGCGTCTTTCTCAATGTACTTCTTGTATTCAGCCCACGTGGTGGCGCCAATCGTGCGCAAGGTGCCGCGCGCGAGAGCTGGCTTAAGCAGGTTGGCGGCATCACCGGTGCCCGCCTGTCCTCCGGCGCCGACCAGGGTATGTATCTCATCAACAAACAAAATGACGGGCTTCGGACTGGCCTGCACCTCGTCAATCACTTGGCGCAACCGTTGCTCGAACTCGCCTTTCATGCTGGCACCTGCTTGCAGCAAGCCAATGTCGAGGGAAAGCAGAGAAACATCCTGCAACTGGGGAGGCACATCACCCTTTGCCAAACGCAACGCAAAGCCCTCAACCACCGCCGTCTTGCCGACACCGGCCTCCCCTGTGAGGATCGGATTGTTCTGGCGCCGACGCATCAGGATATCAACAATTTGACGAATTTCTTCGTCCCGGCCCGTCACCGGATCAATCTCACCCTGACGGGCCTTCTCGGTCAGATCGACAGCGTATTTCTTCAAGGCTTCCTGCTTGCCCATCTGTGCCGGTGCCATGGCACCACTGGCTTCACCAGGCTCGCCGCCAATTCCTGATCCATCACTGGCAGCCAGCCCGTCTTCTGGCGAGCCCTTGACGATGTCAGCGAGCTTGTCTGTCAGCGCATCAATGCCAAACTTTTCAAACTCGTGCGAGATGCCATACAAAATATTGCGCAGTCCGCTGGTCTTGACAAGGCCAACAAGAATGTAGCCACTGCGTACCTGGGCGTCTCCATACAACAACGAACCATAAACCCAGGCACGTTCCACTGCGGTGTCGATGTGCTCGGACAGATCCGAAATGGCAGTTGCACCACGCGGGAGCCGATCTAGCGAGCGCGTCAGATCGGCCGCCAATTTAGCCGCGTCAAGATCGAAATGCCGCACGATACGGTGCAAGTCGCTGTCATTGGTACTCAAGATTTGATGCAGCCAGTGGACTAGTTCGACATACGGATTGCCACGCAGCTTACAAAACACCGTCGCAGATTCGATGGCTTTGTAGAGCATCGGGTTTAGTTTTCCGAACGAAGCGACACGGTTAATCTCAGACATAATAGTTCTCCTTCAATTGATCGCCACCATCGGTCTTGCGACTTCGACTCAAACGCTCGATATCGAGCAACACATCATCAGCGTCGCGACCGCGCTTGGCTGGTGGCATGCCAAGCCAGCTTGTCCAACCGAGCTGTCCATAAATCCCCAAATTCGTGGCTGGGACTTCGTCACACTTGAGCAACAATCTAGCATCCCAGGCTAATTCCATACCCAAATAATTGCGCACCCAGTCCCGCACTTGCACGAATCGAACGCCGCCGGGCAAAAAGCGTTGAAACTCTTGCAACGACATGGCACCCAATAGCAGGCGAAATTTGTGTTGAACATCGGGCACTCTTATGCCTGCAATCGCGCCCTGGCCCAAACGTGACGAGCCAGCCCCTAACTCGATGCGCTGCAGGGAACTCGCACCAGCCAATGCGACCGACGACAGACGCGTTCGATCCTCCCAAGCCAGACCGAGCCATTGCAGGCAGTGCTCCTTTAACGCCACCGGAATACGCAGCAGCGCCGCCAAGGGCCGAACCAAGCCTTGCGGGTTTCGTGTCTGGCGCGCCAAATGACCAGCGTGGTGTAACTTCAATTGATCCGGCACGGCATCCCGATCCTTGAGCGAGGACTGCCCGAGGCCAATCAGGCTCCGGGCATACCGACCGAAGGCGTCACGGTCAGGTTGGTCCAAACTTGTCACCGCCTGACAATCAGCCCACGCACGATAGAACAGCAAGATCATGCGATGCTGGAAAATATCGCAGAAGCGCGCAATGGTTTCATCGCGGTTGTGCAAGATCCGATCCTGCACATATTCGGTCAGATGCTGTGGCAATGCCCCATTCGGTCCAAATAGCCCAAAATGATGAATCGACAGCCTGCCCATGCCGTGGGACGCAACGCCAGGCTTATATTGATGCAACGCAGAGGGCGCAAATATGAGAGATGGATATTGCGTCAGGCGCAACGGCTCATCACGGGGACGCGCAGACCGACCGAGGGGGACAACACCCGCCACAGCCGCATCAACAATTCGCAAGACATGGTAAAAATCGAACTGGGTTGCGTCTTTCGCGAGATCAAAAAATAGCTGAGCCAGCCGCGCTTGGGGCCGCGTCATAGTGGTCAGCGATGAGTCCAACTGTGCCTTCATACGGATGGACGCCGTCCAATACGCGGCTGCCAGTTAGCGATCTGACCGCGCTGGGTAGTGCGCAACACAAACTCAGTGAAGGAGTTAATGCCAACATGCCTTGCGAAAAACTGCTCCAGCACTGCACCCAGCAACCACGGGCTGACACCCGCCAAAGGAATTTCATCGACCAGCAGATCGAGCTGCACGCCACGGCCAAAAACAATCGGGCCACGACCCGGCACCCGGCGGTTCACCGCGTTGACCGACATTCTTTGAACCGCATCAATTTGCACCGCAGCCCCGCTCGAACCCAGGGCAGCATAGAGCAGCAGCAAGTCGCGCAAGGCGCTGGCGCCCTGCTCCGGATTGAGATCCGTCAGCGTCAGGTAATTGAGGCTCAGGTGTGAAATCAGTCGCCAGGTTATTTCACGCTCGGCGATAGCGGGCATTGGCCGGCTCGGGCTGACAACAAAGCGTATCTCTTCGATCGGCGCAGAAGACAACAAAGTCAAGTCAGAGCCATTGTTGCTTAAAGGTGTCAGCAACGAAAGATCCCGGTTGGTACACAAGGCCTCAACGGTAATCTGCCGCATCTCTGACGGATAAGGAGCTTCATTGATATCAACCAATGATAAAAAACATTCACTTCCAATGTACCCAGTGCGTGGGCCGTGGCGGCGTGCATTTTCTGACAATAGGCGCGGCTCGCGTCGAACCGAAAAGAACGCATCGGCACCCCGTCGATCCACATCGGCTGCCGCATACAAAGGCTGAAACACGATGTCGCGATCAGTATCGGTCTGTTGACCGGTGACGCGAAGAACACTGTGAACTTCAAAATCAAGTGGACGCCCGCGATCGATCACCGCATGAAATTCAAAACGGTTGGCGCCGACGGGCACCCGATCCGAGGTTCGCGCAAATAAGTTCACGACCGGCGCGCAATACAACATAAAGTTCTTCGCATCAACGACCGACTCAAGCGCAACAAGGCTCGACTTCAGCAGGATGACCACCTCAAAACGATTGCCAGGTATGTGGCGCAGCGCGCGTTGCAAACCGTTGATGGAGAAGAAACGGAAACGCTCAGCGAAGGCAAAATACTCATGTAACAGACGGTAACCATCAAAACCGCGCGAATCCTGCGGGAGCATCGCCTGTTCAATAGCAAAACCTTCGCTTTGAAGAGCTTCTGTCGGATACGGCACCATCCCTTGGCTGGGCAGGCCACCCGAATGGACCAGCAGCCCGAGACCCTGGGTATGAATCAGTTCCTGCAATCGCGAAACGGTGTCAACGGGGCCGGTAAGAAAGAGCGGCAAGGTGTCAAGCTTGAGTGCGGCAACCTCGACCTGCCCTGTCGTTTCAAAACTTAGTCGCAACGCACCCCGAACCGGTGCACCCCATCGATATCCCGTCATCGGCAAATCCGGGGGTGCAGCAGTTAAACGGGCCCCAGTCAATCTCAAGGGCCACAATGTCAACTCGTGGGCCGTACGGAACTCACAAGCAGTTTGTTCATTAACCGGTAACCGGGCACGCAAGCGCGAATGCCTTGGCAAGACATAGCCGTCGGGCGATCCCCCTTCAGACCTTGATGGCTCGAACCGGGCAATCCCCATTGCTGGTGTTGGAGCCAGATAACCCGGATAGACCAAATCCAGTAAACGCTGGGAGAAGCGCGGGAACTCCGCATCCATCTTGAGCTGAACGCGTGCCGACATGAAAGCAAAACCTTCCAGCAAGCGCTCAACATAGGGGTCTGCCACTTCAATACCACGCATCCCAAGTCGTGCCGCCACTTTGGGAAATTGCTCAGCAAATTCAGCACCTTGTTCGCGAACATAGGCCAGTTCGCGGTTGTAATAATCAAGCATCCGGGGATCCATATCACGCCACCCCAGCTGCAAGTTGGTCGGTCAATCTCATGAATCCTGTTTCAAGATCAAGCTCTGATCGCAATAGCAGTTCGATGGGAAACGGCATTGACCAGAGTTCGCCATGCAATTCAAACTGCAACAGATTATGGTGTCCGAGGGGATCACTGGGTATAAACGCTTTGACACGCAACGAATCGGGCAGGATTCTTGGCTCAAAGATCAGAATGGCGTCATGGATTTGTCGCTCAAGTTCGCGCCAATCCACGCCTGAAAAATTCTTACCCGACAAAACCGGGATGCCAAAATTGATAACTGATCGGCGTACCTCGGGATAGAGATCAAGTTGATCATGCGTGTGATACGCGGTGGTGTTGAGCAGCCAGACCAGGTCGCGCAATACGGTTCGCTTCAGTCGCCCTTTGGAGACAACCGCGTGTTGCAGGGTTTCCTGTCGTTGATCAGGTTCATCATCGGTCAGACGGTCCAGCAGCGCTGGCTGCAGCCGATCACCCTCGGATCGGAGAATTGTGCTGTCTTCCATCGTGCATCTGTACGGAATGGTTTAGCACTTTGTTGTCGGCAGCAACAACCCTGCGTCAGGCCTTGACTTCGTCACCGCTCGCCGATTCAGGCGGCGATATCACGATAGCGCGAGTGTCAAGAATGGGATGCTCACCCACATCACTCATCCAGATCCGCTGCCCTAGGCCTGACCAGCAGTCCGCCGCGCCCTCAACCCATTGTGTCAGTCGAGAACGCTTCAATAAATCGGCATTCTCCTGCACAGCAGTGGCCGTTTCAACGTAGCGCGTGGGAATCAAAGCTGGGACCCGTCCTTGGTTTGGCAACAGTAGTTCGGCAGGCGACCAGACCAGGTCACGCAAGTCCACAGGTGCCTCAATTTGAATCGCCGCGCATGACTCGAATGGTAGCCAGTAATACTGACCGTTTGCGAAGACTTCGCACACTGGCCCAAGACGCGTATCACCATCCGCCAGCCACGCGCAGGCGACACCATCGACCGAGCAGGGGCGGGGTTCAGCAGCATCGAGCGCCTGAGCGCGTAGATCGGCAGCCGCTGACGCATGACCCGACCCATCAACTCGCAGGGCCTCAATCAACAGCCCGATCCAAGGTGGCGGTGACCCCATTACCTGGGGCGTTCGTTTGCCAGAAAACACGTCAATCCGAAACAGTTCACACTTGATTGCCTCCCGATACATCTGGGCCATGGGCAATGCTTTGGCATCCAGTTGCGCACTGACCTGCAACTGCTCCAGGGCACGCTGCCAGCTGCCAATGACGCACAACAACTGGAACAAATGAACGCGCAATTTGGCCGAACTGGCGTCTCTCTTCACGGACGCCATTAACTCCTTTACCTGATCTGCAAGAGGCAACACTTCATGATCCATTTTGTTCCTGACAAGTTAATCATCAGCGCTCGGGCAACGTGCCCTAAAGCATGCCACCACCCAAACCACCTGAAAAGAATTTGGGCCAGATCCGACAAACAATTCCAGATCTAACCCTTCTCCAGGCACCTTAAACAGTTTTGTTCTCTTTTTGATCCCATCCAGCATTGGTGGAGCTTCCCTTGCCGCCGGTACTGGTTTGTTCCCAATACTCGGTCTTGATTTTGGTGAAGGCAAGTGACACCTGAACCGTCGGGATCTGATTTTGCGAACCGCTGAAATGGACCCCGGTCACGACCACCTCGTTCAAGGTGACTTCCAGATACGTCCAACTGGCACCACTGCCGCCCATCTTTGTCGCATGCAATTTGGCGGTCGGGTAAGGTTTATGGTCGGCGCAAGCCTTCATCAAATTTGGTATCGCCTTCTCCAATTGACAAGTGATCGTAAAGTCGTTGTAAGAAACGGTACCTAAGCCGGCACCGCCGCCATAACTCGCGGAACTCGATGATTGCAAGCCTTCGTTGTACGAATCGACATCAATCCAACCCTTGTGTGCCGATTCAACGCACTCGCCAGTTACACCCTCAATCTGCAAAAATAAATTGCCTGCCATGATTTTCTCCTTGAAAAACTAAGAACACACTGACACCCAACAACACCCTTGAAAGTGATCAAAGGCGCGATTCAAAATAAACACCCGATTCAAAAGGCAAATGGCCTTGCCGCTACTTAGCCGGTCCTTTGGTTGAGGGGAGTTTGGAAACCAGGCGCAGCGATACAGTGAGCCCCTCAAGTTGATAGTGCGGACGCAAGAAAAATTTGGACGTGTAGTAACCCGGGTTCCCCTCTACCTCTTCAACGACGACTTCTGCTGCTGCCAGCGGCTTACGGGCCTTCGTCTCCTGGGTTGACCCGGCCGGATCGCCATCCACATAATTCATGATCCACTCATTGAGCCATTTCTGCATGTCGGTTCGCTCACGAAATGATCCAATCTTGTCGCGCACGATGCACTTCAAATAGTGGGCAAACCTGCAGCATGCAAACATGTATGGCAGGCGCGCGGCCAGATTGGCATTCGCCGTCGCGTCGGCATCGTAGTATTCAGCCGGTTTGTTCAGAGATTGTGCGCCGATGAATGCCGCCAGATCCGTATTCTTGCGGTGCACCAGCGGCATGAAGCCGTTCTTGGCGAGTTCAGCCTCACGCCGATCACTAATCGCGATTTCAGTTGGACATTTGAGGTCCACGCCACCATCATCCGACGGGAACGTATGCGCCGGCAGGTCGGTGACTACGCCGCCGGACTCAACCCCTCGAATCGACGTGCACCAGCCATATTCCTTGAAGGAACGGTTGATGTTTGCAGCCATGGCATAGGCAGAATTGGACCAAGTGTACTTGGCATGTGTTCCGCCCTCGGTGTCTTCCTCAAAGTCAAATTCGTCCACCGGATTGGTCTTGGCACCGTAGGGCATGCGGGACAGGTAGCGGGGCATCGCCAAACCAACGTATTTAGAGTCGTCCGACTCCCGTAGGCCACGCCATGCGGCGTATTCAGTATTCAAAAAGATCTTGGTCAAGTCACGCGGGTTTGATAATTCCTGCCACGAACTCATCTGCATCAGATTGGGTGATGCACCGGCAATGAAGGGCGCGTGGGCCGCCGCAGCCACACGCGCCATTTCCCCAAGCAACTCAACATCCGGCGCGCTGTGATCAAAGAAATAGTCGCCGACCAGACAGCCATAGGGTTCACCACCAAACTGACCATACTCTTCTTCATAGAGCTTCTTGAAAATCGGGCTTTGATCCCAACCGGTTCCCTTGTATCGGCGCATGGTTTTGCGCAACTCGCTTTTTGGAATATTGAGTACCCGGATCTTGAGCATCTCGTCCGGGTCGGAATTGTCAACCAGGTACTTCAATCCCCGCCAGGAGCCCTCAAGCTTTTGAAAATCCTCGTGGTGCAAAATCAGATTTACCTGATCAGACAATTTTTTGTCAATGGCAGAGATCAGTGCTTCAATCGTTTGGTATGCGTCAGTCGAAATCGTGTTGGTATGCGCCAGCGCCTGTTGCGCCAGAGTCTGTACTGCGGATTCGATTGCACCCCGTGCCTCATCGGTCTTTGGTTTAAATTCCTTGTTCAGCAAGGAAGCAAATTCACTGCCCTGAAACTCCACTTGACTCAGAGGTGATGCGGATTGGGATTCGGTTGCCATTTTCTATATCTCCTTTGTGATGAATGGGCCTCAGGCTTGCGGGTCCGCAGGCTTGGGCGCAGAAGACAGCGAACTGAGCAAGGCCGGATCCTGTAGCACCCTGGCGAGCAGTTCTTCCGCGCCGGATTTGCCGTCCATATAGGACAACAAGTTGTGCAACTGGGTACGCGCCTCAAGCAACTGGTTGAGCGCATCAACCTTCTTGGCAACATTGGTTGGAGAAAAATCATCCATGCTCTCAAAGCTAATATCGACTGACATATAGCCGTCACCCGTCAGTGTGTTGGGCACGTTAAAGGCCACGCGTGGTTTGATCGCCTTCATACGGGCATCAAAATTATCAAAATCAACTTCGGTGAATTTTCGGTCTGCGAGGTCAGGCAGGGCGACCTCCGATTTGCCCGAAAGATCTGCCATGACGCCCATGACAAACGGTATTTGTACCTTTTTCTCCGAGCCATAGATTTCTACATCGTATTCAATCTGAACACGGGGCGCGCGATTCTTGGCGATCCATTTTTGTCCATTTTTCTTTCCTAGCATGGTTCTATTCTCCTGTTAAAAGTCGGTCTTGGTAAATCCTGGCGTATCGGCGCCGTGGGCAGTATCACTCACTGGTTGGTGTTGCGCCAGTAAGCATTTGCAGGTGTGACATCGTGTCGGGCGAAAGCTCTTGCATGATGTCGAGAAATTTCATATCCAGCATACGCTCGGCGCGCCGGGCAAACAATGCGGCCGGATTGCTCGGCTCGTGACGCTCCAGAAAATCACAAATGCGCTGCAAGGCTCGCCGCACGTCTTCGCGTGTTCTGATTTCTCCGGTGCCACCGTGGCCGATCCGCACGCCGGATCCATCTGTCTGTGCCTCATCGGTTTGCCCATCCGGCCCTTCGCTTGCGGTCCCAAGCGCGTTTGCCCGCGCACGACCGATGGCCCCGACTACAGTCTTGATCAGCGCCTTCAACGCAGAAAAATCTGGTTGGTCACCCGCGGCCATCTTTTCTTCAATCAGTGCTACCAGCGCTGAGATGGACTCACCACTTTGTTCAAACGCCGTCACTGCCTCGGCACCTGCCGTTATCGCATCCGTCAGGATGGACAGAATCTGAGTGTCGGTATAGCGTGCCGCGGAATCGTTCAAGGCGCCCATTTCAACATCACGCACCGTGATCGGCAAGGGCCCCAGGACCATCGAAGCAGCACGCAACGCCCGCATGATCTCTGAACCTCCGCCATAGCTGCCGCCGCCATCGGAAAACTCAGCCAGCGCGTTGACGCGAAGATAGGGATCGTCTTCGCCGTCAATAACCATGCGTGGATGCACCTCATCCCAAAATTGACTGCACAGCAGACGCATGACTTCAACGCCACCGGCAAAACCAACAACGCCATACAAGTGAGTTGCCGCCTGCGTTAGCCATGCAGCCACGCGCAAATCTTTGGTGCGAGCCAGCAGGTCAGTTGCCATCCGCTCCGCCACGCGCCAGTCTGGCTCAACCGCCGCAATGATTGTGTCGCCAAACTGCTGCTCCGGCTTGCCCGCTACCGCCTGCGACAACGCCAGAAAATCGCCGTCATAACCGCAGTCGGGCCCGCAGGTTGACTGCGTATCGATAGCCTGCACAAGCTGGACGGGATCAAACACAACGATGCTCCAAAGACCTGATGTGACGAGAAGACGCAAACGTGCTCACTGTCTCCAAAAAAACTCATTTTGCAAGCGTTTGCAGTGACGCTGCGACAAAGTGTAATCGACCAATTACAATCGTGCAACAACCCCGTGCCAGATAAATCCCTGAGTTTGCCAATGCAGGGATACCGGGTCTCCGAGGAGCCGCTTTTTGACAAAGAAAAGCCCCGGCTCCATCATGGAACAAGGGCTTTCCGGGGGCTCAGTGGGTTGGACACGACCCACAAAAACATATCACTGGCGGAGCAGGCGGGATTCGAACCCGCGGAGGGTTTGACCCCTCGCACGCTTTCCAGGCGTGTGACTTAAACCGCTCATCCACCGCTCCAGCGTGCCCGCATTTTAACTGAGCAATCTCCATCTTCCGCGCCGAGAATGGCTTGTGAAGAAAAAAGCCACCCGCGGGTGGCTCTTCCCGTTTCATACCAGAATGCTCACTCCAGCGCAGTCTTCTTGCCATCTACATAATGAGAAAGCGTGATGCTTGGATTTTTCAGTTCGCCGTTCGGCTCAAATGAAATGGTGCCTGTAACACCCTTAAAGTTGGACTCAGCCAGTTTCGCCGTATAGACCTTTGGATCGGTTGAATTGGCGCGCTTCATGGCATCCACCAACACGAAGGTCGCGTCATAGGTATACGGGCTATAAACTTGGAACTGTCCTGGGAACTTGGCGTCATAACGCTTTTTCCAGGCTTCCCCACCAGGCATTTTCTTGAGCGATGCACCGCCGTCCGCGCAAGTTACATTGAGCAGTGTCTTCGCCCCAGCAGCCAGTTTCGCAACTTCCGCGGTGCAGATGCCGTCGCCACCGAAATACTTGATCTTGCCCATTCCGAGTTGTTCCATTTGGCGCAACATCGGGCCTGCCTGCGGATCCATACCGCCAAAGAAGACGGCATCCGGATTCTTGGACTTGATCGCGGTCAGAATTGCCATAAAGTCAGTTGCCTTGTCAGTGGTGAACTGGTCATCAACTACTTTGATGCCTTTGGTCTGAGCAACTTTCTTAAACACCTCGGCCACGCCCTGGCCATAAGCCGTACGATCATCAATCATGGCGACCGTTTTAACTTTCAACGTGTCAGCCGCATAAAAAGCCAGACCCGCACCGAGCGAGTTGTCGTTGGCGATGATGCGGTAGGTGGTCTTGTAACCAGGCTTGGTCAGGTTGGGGTTGGTCGCAGCGCCAGTGACCATTGGAATGCCACAGTCGTGATAGACCTTGGAGGCCGGAATGGTCGTGCCGGAGTTCAAGTGACCCACGACACCGGCGACTTTGCTGTCGCACAATTTTTGCGCTGCAGCTGTGCCCTGTTTTGGATCGGCCGCATCGTCTTCTGCCTGCAGTTCAAACTTGATTTTCTTGCCGCCAATGACGAGATTTTGTGCGTTGATGTCTTCAACCGCCATCATGGCACCGTTCGCATTGTCCTTGCCATAATGCGACTGGGCACCAGACATTGGAGCCACGTGGCCAATTTTGACCACTTGAACATCCTGGGAAAAAGCCAGACCCGTTGTAAGCATGAGGGCTGCAGCAGCGGTAATTTTCAATTTCATTTGCATAGACGACTCCAAAGTTAAAAAAATGTGAATTAGAAATCTCCACATCCCACACGATACCGCATTTTCAGGACCAACAACATAGGGAAGACACCAATCCCGTCGCTTGATGTCAAAAAATTCCGTCGGATCAATGGTCAGCCCCGAGCCCCAAAGACTGCCCAGTTACATGGCAAAGTCCGTGAACAGGTCCGTGTTACGGCAGGGCCTCTGCCGCTAAATCGTAGGTTGCCGGGACGCAGCCATGCTCGATGTAGTGTTTCCAGCGCTTGCGCCCAAATTGGCGATCTTCGTCATCCCGTCCGACCAGTTCGATGACACGCGCGAACCTTTCAAATCCGTGCGGCACCTGCGGGCCAAGATTAAGTAGCACGGACTGATGCGGCACTGACTCGACCGAGGGCGCAAGGATCACGGGCGAAGCCAGCAGCACTTCAGGCGAGCTGTTGACTTCACAGTGCGGCACAAAATCGATTGCGGAGAACGTCCACAAAGTGACGTTCAACCTCGCCAGCGTCTCAGGCAAACCGATGACCACCAGCTTCGCACCACGGCCCACCGCTTTGCGCAGCAGCCGACAGGCATAAAACACGCAATCTGGAGCATTGAAATGGAAAGCAACGTCTGTCATGCATGGGCCATGCGCAACAAGTATTCAAGTAACAGCGCTACTGGCCTGCCGGTCGCGCCTTTGGCGAGACCAGTTTTCCAGGCCGTGCCCGCGATATCAAGGTGCGCCCAGGGAAATTTTGTCGTGAAGCGCTGCAGAAACTTCGCCGCCGTAATGGCACCGCCCGTGCGTCCAGCCAGATTGGCAACGTCGGCAAAACGGGTCTTGAGGCCTTCGGCGTACTCGTCGTCCAAAGGCATGCGCCAGCAAAGGTCAAGCGTCGCGTCACCCGCCGAAAGTAGCGCCGCAGCCAGGTCATCGTCGGTTGAGAATAGCCCACTGCGAATGCCCCCCAGGGCAATCATGCAGGCACCCGTCAGCGTCGCAATATCAACCACGGCGCGGGGCTTGAAACGCTCGGCATAAGTCAATGCATCACACAATATCAATCGACCTTCTGCATCGGTATTGAGAATCTCGATGGTCTGACCGCTTAGGCTGGTCACCACGTCGCCGGGTTTGACTGAGCGGCCATCCAACAAATTCTCACAACAGGCAAGCAAACCGACGACGTTAATGGCAGGACCCAGCTCGGCCAATGCCCTAAAAACGCCCATTACGCTGGCAGCCCCTGACATATCAAACTTCATCTCGTCCATCTCGGCAGCGGGTTTGATGGAAATTCCGCCGCTATCAAAGGTAATCCCCTTGCCCACCAATACCACTGGCGCCTGCGATTTTGAAGCACCGCTGTAGTGCATCACAACGAAGCGCAATGGCAATTCAGATCCTTGTGCCACTGCCATAAAGGCACCCATGCCCAGCTTGGCTACGTCCTTCGGGCCAAGTACTTCACACTTGATGCCCGGAAATTTTGCCAACGAACGTGCGGCCCCGGCCAGCATGGCAGGCGTTGCATGGTTGGCGGGCCGATTCGCCCATTCCTTAGCCAACTCAATACCGAGAACGGCAGCAGCAGCTTGGTCAACAACCGATTTGAACCTCGGCGAGTCCATCATCCCAAGCACAACACGCTGCAAGGCCCTGCCGTCTGGTTTGGATTGGGTCGTCGTGAACACATAACTGGCCTCTGCCACGGCTGCCACTGCGGCGCGGACCGCATCTTCTTTTGGCAACGCAGCAAAACAAAGCGTCAGCTTGCTCACGCTTTTTGCTTTGATTGCCAGGACCGCCGCTGAAACGCCCCTTTGCACTTGCTTGGCTGATCCATCGCCGATGCTTGCCAACACCAAGCGCGAGCAGGCTAGCCCAGCAGGTTGATAAATCACCAAAGGTTTCTCCGGCAGGCCTGGTTTGATCTCCAGATGACCCGCTTTAGACATCTGATTCACCAGCGCTGACAAAACATCCTTTGCTGGCTTAAAGTGGTCCGTCAACAACACAATCAGGGCGTCACATTTCTCGCCAGCGGCAGCAACCAAGTCAAGGGTTTTCAGTTCAAAGTTCATAATTGAGGTTTTCATTCAATTGAAGCAGCGCAAGCACTGCCAGAGGGCCGTTTCGGTCATTTTCATAAAGTCTAATGCTATTTCATTCCTCCATCCGCAAAGAATTGGCGCGCAGTTTCGGCGCTACGCTGGTTGTCCTAACGACCGTGGTCATGACGATGACCCTCATTCGCACGCTCGGTCAAGCTTCGCGCGGCAGCTTTAATCCGTCGGATGTCCTGCTGGTCATGGGCTACACAGTTCTCGCCTATATGCCAACCATTTTGACGATGAGCCTGTTCATTGGCATTATCGCCACCTTGTCGCGCATGTATCGCGACAGCGAGATGATCATCTGGTTCACCAGTGGTCGGGGTTTGTCGACCTTGTTGCGACCACTGTTTCGCTTCGCCTGGCCGGTGCTGTTAGTCGTGGCAGCACTGGCAACCCTGGTGCTACCCTGGTCCAATCAGCGAATTGAGAACCTGAAGGACCAATATGAGAAGCGCGGCGACATCGAACGCATTGAACCGGGCCAATTTCAGGAGTCAGCAGGCGGGAAAAGAGTTTTCTTTGTCGAGAAAGACGCCTCCAGCAAGCTTTCGGGATCGAACGTTTTTATTGCCACCACCGAGCGTGGCAAGGAGACGATTACCTCAGCCCGCAGCGGACGCATCGTCAACGTTGGCGGCGAGCGATTTTTGTTACTTAGCAACGGTCAGCGACTGGAACAGGTGACGGGCCAAACCGACCTCAAAATAAGCGAGTTTGAAGAATACAGGATCAAAGTTGGTGTCAATGTTCTGAGCGCCAGTGACTACATCCCTGCCAATACAATCCCAACTTTGACCTTATTGAGGAACCTGACGCGCCCGAACCTGGCCGAACTGTCGTGGCGCATCGGGCTGATCCTGGCGGCCATCAATTTCGTGCTCATCGGCGTCTCGGTTTCAAGTGTCAATCCGCGTGTTGGACGCAGTGCAAACCTGCTCTTTTCGCTGTTTGCCTTCGTCCTGTATTACAACCTGCTGAACCTGGGTCAAAACTGGATCAGCGTTGGAAAAATTAGTCTCACCGGCTTTCTGCTGGGACTGCATGGCGGCGCATTTCTCCTTGGCGTGTTCTGGTTGGCCCGCGGTCACTACAACTGGCACTGGCAGAATTTGATTTCGTCGACTAAAGGAAGCTTGCAAAGGCGGTCCAGTTGAAGACGTTGCGTCGCCTTATCTATGGTGAGGTATTGGCAGCGGTAGCGTTTGTCACCATTGGGTTTTTGTCGCTCTTCTTTTTCTTTGATTTTGTCGAGGAGATTCAGTTGCTCGGTCAGCAGGCGCAAGCTGAGTACCGGTTGATCCATGCGCTGACCTATATCACGTTGATGGTGCCGAGTCATCTCTATGAATTATTGCCCATTACAGTCCTGATTGGCACCATATTTGTCATGGCGCGCTTGGCGCAAAGTTCCGAATTCACGATCCTGCGAACCAGCGGACTCGGCCCGTGGCGCGCCCTCAAAACCTTGATGCTGCTGGGGCTGGGCTTTGTCATGTTGACGTTCATTGTGGGTGACTACCTGTCGCCTCTGGCAGAACATACAGCGCAACTCTTGAAGGCCCGTTATCAGGGTCGCATTACGCTGGGGCAAACTGGTGCCTGGCTGAAAGAAAGACAAACCAATTCACAGTTCGCGGTGAACGTCAACGCGCTGGCATCCGATGGAAGCATGCGACAGGTTCGTATTTTTGAATTTGACAATCAGGGCTTCCTGCTGTCAATGGTGCAAGCAGAGGGCGCGACTTTTGGGTCGGATGAGTCATGGCAGCTAAATGGTGTGCAGCGCACCGAGTTTGCAACCCGGGCGACCGATAGCGCCCGCATCAGCCGCAGCGTCAGCGAGCGTTTTCAATGGCCCAACAAAATCAGCCCCGAGATGGTCTCGGCGGCACTTCTCAAACCCGAACGGATGAGCACCATTGACTTGTTCGAGTACATCCGGCATCTCGACGTCAACGGACAAAGTGCACAGCGATATGAAATCGAATTCTGGAAAAAAGTGCTTTACCCTTTTAGCTGTCTCGTCATGGTGGTACTAGCGCTACCCTTTGCCTATCTGCATTTCCGCGCGGGCGGCATTGCCACCTATGTGTTTGCCGGGGTCTTGGCTGGCATCAGTTTTTTCTTGCTCAACAATGTGTTTGGCTACATTGGCAATCTCCAAAATTGGCAACCATGGCTCACTGCGGCTTTGCCCGGCATGATCTATTCACTGCTTTCGCTGGCAGCCTTTAGCTGGCTGGTGCTTCGACGATGACAAACGAAGGCATTATGCGCGCTACCATTTTGTTGGGGCATGGCTCGCGCGACGCGGTTTGGCGTCAGCCGATTGAATCCGTTGCAAGCCAGGTTCGACAATTGGTGCCGAATCATTTGGTGCGATGCGCTTTCCTGGAACTCTGCGAGCCCGATCTGGCTAGCAGTGCCCGTGAGCTGGCGACACTGGGGGCACGATCTATCACCGTCCTGCCGGTCCTGCTTGGCGTTGGGAAACATGCTCGGGACGACATACCCCGCCTGATGGATGCATTGCGGGCGAGCCATCCAGACATTGACTTTGACCTGCGCCCCGCCATTGGCGAAGACAGGCAAGTGATCGAACTGTTGGCTCGACTCGCCGTTTACTGAAGGCGGACCAGCATAGGCATAGACAGTTGAGGCATAATAAATTTCGCTGATAGCTGAAATTTGATATGAACCTACATCAATTCCGATTCGTCCAGGAAGCCGTCAGGCGGGACCTGAACCTGACCGAGGCGGCCAAAGCGTTGCATACCTCGCAACCGGGCGTCTCCAAGGCCATCATCGAGTTGGAAGAAGAACTCGGCATTGAAATCTTTTCCCGTCATGGCAAACGTCTTAAGCGCATTACCGAGCCCGGTCAGCTTGTCCTCAAGAGTATCGAACTGATCCAGCGCGAGGTCGGCAACCTCAAACGCATTGGCGAGCAGTACAGCGCCGAAGACAGTGGCACGCTGTCGATTGCGACAACCCATACGCAAGCCCGCTACGTGCTGCCAGAACCGGTAGCCAAGCTGCGGCTGGCCTATCCCAAGGTCAACGTCAGCCTGCACCAGGGCTCACCCGATCAAGTGGCACGCATGCTGATTGACGAAGTGGCCGAGATCGGCATTGCGACCGAATCGCTGACAGGCTATGCAGAACTGGTGACCTTGCCCTGCTACGAATGGCAACACATGCTGGTGCTGCCCTTGGGGCACCCGTTGTGCCTGAAAGAACACCTGACACTCGAAGACATCGCGCATGAACCGCTGATTACCTACCACCCGTCCTACACTGGCCGCACAAAAATTGACCACGCTTTTGCCACCCGCAAGCTGGAACCCCGTATTGCGCTCGAAGCGATCGATTCAGACGTCATCAAAACCTATGTCCGACTCGGGCTGGGTGTTGGCATTGCTGCTGAAATGTCGGTGCGAGACTTGCTCGCAGAGGGCACCGAGAGCGATCTGGTGGCACGGCCCGTGGGCCACTTGTTCGGCCAGAATATCAGCCGCGTGGCCTTCAAGCGGGGCGCCTATCTGCGCAATTTTGTCTATAAATTCTCCGAACTGCTGAGCAACCGGCTCAGCCGCAACCTGGTGGCCCAGGCCATGACTGGCCAGGTCGATGATTATGAATTATAAATATTTGCGGGACAGACCGTAGTTACACGAAGTGAACGAGCTCTGTCGCCAACGCTTCGAGTTTGTCGTCCAATTCACAGCGGTTTTGTTGGTATCACCCATATGGGCTACATGCAGCTACCTTTCTTGGTGATAGACGCCACTCTGCCCTTATCAAAGAATGGAAGTGCGCTGGTGTAGCAACGCGGGCCTTCTGGTGGTGCTTGCCTTTCTACTGCCAATAAGCGACTTACAAATCAGTCCAATAACGGAGATACAAATGGAATTTAGTAAAGAGTTTGATGCATCTGGTCTATCCTGCCCGCTGCCCATTGTTAAAACCAAAAAGGCGCTGTCGAGCATGATTTCAGGCGAAGTGCTGCGCGTCATCTCGACCGACCCGGGTTCGGTCTGCGACATGGCGGCTTTTGCTGAGCAGACCGGCAATACGTTACTGGAACAGGGCAGCGAGAACAAGAAATTCATTTTTTATCTCAAGAAGGCTTGAGAGAACACCGCCACCGCAACCAGGAGCCCCCCACATGGCAACAAAAAAAATGGCGCTAATCGCCACCAAAGGCACGTTGGACATGGCTTATCCGCCATTCATCCTGGCCTCGACGGCGGCGGCCCTGGGTTGGGAGGTGCAAATCTTCTTCACTTTCTACGGCCTGCAACTGTTGCGCAAAAGCTTGGACGATATCAAGATCAGCCCGCTGGCCAACCCGGCCATGCCCATGCCGATGCCGATGCCCGTGCTGGTGCAAATGCTGCCTGGCATGGAATCCATGGCCACCATGATGATGAAGAACAAGATGAAGTCCAAAGGCGTGGCATCGCTGCAGGAGCTGCGCGATATTTGCATCGAGAGCGATGTCAAGTTTGTTGCCTGCCAGATGACTGTGGATTTGTTTGAGTTTGATACCGGCGAGTTCATCAAGGAGATCGAGTACGGCGGTGCCGCGACCTTCATGAAGTTCGCCGGCGAATCCGATGTCTGTCTGTTTATCTAGGCCTGCCCATTAGACCGGTCTGCGCTGCAAAAAAAGCGCGGTCGATTTGCCTTTTGACAGGGCGACTTGGGTGCAAACATGACAGGAATCGGCCCTCGCGAAATCGTCACGCCGTTTCGCCCCATTGCGCTGGAAGTGCCAGTGGGGCTCAAGCACAACGAGTTTTTCAATAGCACCGAAAACCTCAACGATCTGGTGAACAACAACGGCTTGCTCCAGAACCCGGAGAATCTGCTGTTGTATCGCAAGGCACTGGGCCACAGTAACGAGTTTGACTGCTCGATCATCTACAACACCTCCAAGACGATTCTTAATCCGCTGGGTCGGCCGGTGCGGCGCACGCAGGTTGCAGACAATGTCAAGCAGGTGTGGAACCGGATGAATCAAATCACCATCGACTACATGCTTGAGCAGTATCCCGATCCAGGTGAGTCGCTGATCCTGGCTGGAGAGGCGAGTCTGGACGCCACTTGGCCGCTGACTTCTCCCGGCGTGCCCAGCATTCGCATGCTGCACAATCACTTCATGGTGTTTCCGACGGCGACGCTGCGCCACGCCAAGCTGGCCGACGCCAGCAATCCCAACCTCACCGACGGCGGCCAGAACAGTCTGTTTCAGGCCTACATGCGCGATGTCTATCACGAGTTTTTTGAGCACGCGCTCAATCTAAAAATACTCAAACCGGCCAGTGAAGCGGATGCCCGTATCGGCTTGACTGGTTACCCGCAGGGCTTGCCCAGCTGGGAAATACAACGGGGCGCCAGCGCACTCAAAGACGTGCAATTCTGGAAAGAATATGACGAGGTTCTCAAAGGCTTCATCGATTTTTATCGGACCTTTTTTTCTCAGGTCTCCTCCCACAACGCGCCGATGCTGCCGGATGTATATTTCCCGAGACAGGTCGAAAGCGTCCTTCTGTTCAACAACGACTTCATGAAGGCCGCCAAAAAAGTGCGCGACCATTGCATGGTTGACGCCATTTATGCCAATGCGATCCGCTGGCAACCGGCTTTCAAACAGCTCATTTACCGCAACGATGCCGGCCAACTGATCGTCACCATCAGTCAGAATTCAATCGGCAATGCCATCACCGAGCTGCTCGGTGTGGTGGTCAATCGCATCCCCGACGCGCCCGCCTACGCGACGCATGAACCAGCGCTGATCGCTCGCTTGCTGGCGCTGCGTCGACGCCTGATCGAAGTCGATCTGGGCGAAGCAATCGGGACCGCCTACTGGGACAGAGGCTGAGCTACAGCGGACATCAGGCCCGCCATCCGGCGAGCGAATTCAGGGCTGGGGTGTCTTCATGATGCCTTCTTCTTGCGCTCAAAGGGCGTAAAGATGAAGAACCCGTGATGGGGTGGCTTTCACACGGTGGAATCTCCTTGTGTTACAAATTTATGCAAAATATGGCTCTAGCCCAAGCACAACCTACGCAAGCAGCTATAAGAGTAGTAGCAATTGTCAGTTTTTGAATCTTTTCCAGGCGACGCCGACAAACTGTCCCCAACCGGCGCAATAAGCTGGGCGTGGCCGAATAGGCTTCTGATTTAACTCAGGGTGCCTTGATCGCCGCTCGGGCCTGTTCCAATCGCTGATCCAGGAAAGCTCCGTAGTAGTCGAGTGAGCTAACGCCCTCCAGTCGCGGGGCGACTTCCAGGCCACCGCGCCCAAAGAACAAGACGACAGGGGCCGTCGTGATGTGCCATTGATGCACTAGCGCGTTGTGCGTGCGAACCGCGTCCTTGAAGTCGCGTAGCTCAATGCTGCTGCGCATATCCACCTGTACCACCAGCAGCCCCTGCTCCCGACGCAGCGGACCCAGGTAGTTTTCACGCACTAACTTGCAGAACGGACAACGGTCCAAACTCACCAGAACCATCAATGGGTGACCCTTCTTAAGGGCCAGCGCCAGTTCGTCGCGCAACGACTTGGCACGGGGGAGGGTAGCCGTTGCCGAGCTATGTCTTGGCAAGACTCCAAGTATCAGAGCCGAACTCAGCCAGACGCGACGGGTCGGACCCACCGTTCTTGTACAGTCTTGCGGCTTGTGTGACGGCCCCATCGGTAGGTTTTACGGCTTGATATAGGCGAAATTTTCGCGACTTTGCAATTGCCCGATGCGTGCCACGCCGGAGGGCGTAAAAACCGTATCGAAACTGAACCGCTCTCTTTTCAGATTGCGACTTCTCAACGTGATGGCGCACACTTCAAAACTTACACCACGGGCTCTGAGGGCACTGACGAGGGAGCCATAGTCGATATTGACGTCTTTGGCATCTTTGGCACCATCCATCAGGAAATCGACCCCGTTGGCGTGCGTCACAACGACAATTTTGGTGTCGGGCGCGACGTCGAGGTGATTGCGGATATTGCGCAAAGCCTTGGTGGCCTGCGTGGCCGCATCATCGATGTGGTAAACCACCTTGTCCTGGGCCAAGGCGGCGCCGCAGATCATTTGCCATGCAAGTAACACCCGCAGAATCTGAAAAAAACGATGCACCGGAGTATCCTCTGATTCGCTATTCGCTGAGAGACCAGCCTCAAGGTGCAACAATTCCCAGATGCCCAACAGCTTGGTCTTATTCAAGGATCAGGCGGCAACCGTCGCTTCGTCCGTGCGAGTCTCGCCCCGGTTGTCTTTCCAGGCAATGCTGATCTTGTCGCCGACCTTGGCACCCTTGATGGTGAACTGCAAGAACGGATTCTTGGCAACGCCAGTCCCCCACTCCGCGCTCAGCACTGATTTGCCGTTGTGCGAGACATTGACTTCGGTGATGTGCCACGCCGGGATAACTTTGCCGGCTGCATCCTTGCGTTGGCCAGTCTCCATTTCGTGACTCATCAACACCTTGACCGTGGCATTACCGCCGGTCGCCTGGGCGCGTATGCGCATCGGATCTGCCATGTTTATGTCTCCTGAAATTCGGATAAGCCCAATGATCTTGGCATCAATCGATTACCCACCACAACCGCCAAGCGTCACCTTCACCTCTTTTTTCGCGTAGAGCACCTTGCCGTCGTTCATGACAGCGACCGCATAGACATCTGAGGACTGCGCCATCTTGGTTCGGGTCAGGATGGCAGCATCAACGCTATCAGTCAGGTTAAATACAGCGATCAAGACTGTGGGGTTTTTCTCCACCAGGAAAAGAATTTGTTTGACACCGGATAAGGAGCTTGTTGCCCCAATGGGCACCACCGCACCATTCTCGGCAATGTCCGGAGCCTGGATGACCACACCCGGGCTCAGGACGGGCATCCCGACGCCCAATCCCTTAAAAGCATCCGTAAGGCTTTTTGCACCAAATGCCAGCTTGTTGAAAGCAGCATTCGCATATTGAGGAAACAGCCCGGTGGCCCCCAGCAGAGCCGCCATAACAACGCCTTGTTTGACTATCTTGCGACGTGAAGTCATCTTTCCTGTCTCCTCAATGTAGAAATGGCGACCGGCCCCGCAGAAGTAGCAGCACCGTCAAGTCTGCTTAGTTTGACCCGCATTTTTAGGTTTGCCATTGATGAAAACCCTATTATCCATGCGGGTTATGCATGCTCCTCCATCCGGGGGATAGACACTCCTGCAAGGTGTCTTAAGAATGCCTCAATCGCCTGCCATCTGATAACGCCCTGCGCCGCCGACACGGTCGCAGCCACCCTGCAACCAAGATCGATTTAACCCTAGTGATTTAACATGGACAACACCGTTAATTTGGCAATGACTGTGGTTTGGGGCGGTCTGGTGTTGGGGATTATTTTTGGCGCCGTGGCCAACAAAATCAACTTCTGCACCATGGGTGCGATATCCGATATTGTCAACATGGAACATTGGGGTCGGATGCGACTCTGGTTGCTTGTGATTGCCGTCGCGCTGATCGGAACCAACCTGCTGCACTACTTTGGCCTGATCGATCTGAACAAGTCAATTTATCAGCGCCCGGTCTTGCCCTGGCTATCCATGCTGCTAGGTGGCACGTTGTTTGGCATCGGCATGACGCTGGCCGGTGGCTGCGTCAACAAGAATCTGGTTCGGGTCGGCGGTGGCAATTTGCGTTCGTTGGTGGTACTCATTTTTGCCGCGCTTTCAGCCTATATGACGATGAAGGGTTTGTTTGCCCAGTGGCGAGCCTCTTACCTTGACCCGGTCAGCGTCGATCTGTCATCCTTGGGTTTGCAGAATCAATCGTTGCCTGGCTTGGTGAGCAAGCTGACCGGACTGTCAAGCGCTGCGGCGTTGCTCACATGTACCGCTGTGCTTGGCTTCGGACTGTTGGTGTTCGTATTCAAGAATTCACGTTTTCGCAGTAGCTTGGCGCCCATTTTTGGGTCAATCGTGTTGGGGTTGCTGGTCGTCGCGGCCTGGTATCTGACCGGGCACATTGGCTACGGTGAAAACCCGGATACGCTGGAGACCGTTTACATCGCTACCAATAGCCGAACGCTCGAGTCACTCAGTTTTGTCGCACCCACTGCATACAGCCTGGAGTTATTGATGTTGTGGACCGACAAATCCCTCAAGGTGACATTCGGCATTGCGACCGCTGTTGGTGTGGGATTGGGGTCCTGGGTCTATGCCTTGGCCACGCATAAATTTATCTGGAAGGGCGAGGGCTTCGCTTCATTTGACGATCTGCGCGCCCAGCTCTTGGGTGCTGTTCTGATGGGTTTTGGCGGCGTGACCGCCATGGGCTGCACCATTGGACAAGGCTTGTCTGGCATTTCGACGTTGTCCATGGGCTCCTTTATCGCGTTGACCGGGATCATCGGCGGTGCCGTAGCCACCATGAAATACCAGGTTTGGCGCGCCTAGCAGTCAGCGGACATTTGAAATTTGAGGTTGGCGATTTTTAACCATTAAACAGAAGGAGACATCAATGGAAATGAAACGATGGATAGGGCAAGCTGGGCAAGGGGCACTGGCTGCAAGTGCTTTCGCAATTTCAGCAAGTGCCTTTGCGATGCCGCCCACTGCTGCCATGTGGAACAACGGCTGTGCCGCCTGTCACGGTACTTTGGGCGCCAGTGCAGGGCCGACGATGCCGAGTCTGGCCGGACAATCGAAAGAAGCCATTGTTGCCGCCATGAAAAGTTTCAAGACCGGCGAACGCCCCTCTGTCGTCATGGGTCGCCTGGCCAAGGGTTATACCGATGCCGATTTTGCGATCATGGGCAGTTTTTTTGCTGGACAAAAATTGCACATAACCCAGCAAACTCTGGACCCAATGCGGGTAGCGAAGGGCGCCAGCTTACAGGCATCCAAATGTGGGGGTTGCCATACGGAGAATGGCAAGGTGAACAATGACGATGCCCCTGCCATGGCCAGCCAGTGGTTGCCCTATCTGCAAATGCAGATAGCGCTGTATGTAGAGGGCAAGCGCAAGACACCAGGAATGTCAGAAGCGATAAAAAAACTGTCGGCGGATGACCTTGAGTCGCTGCTGCAGTTCTATGCCAGCGTCAAATAAAGGAGAAATGAACATGACAACTGATCGCAGAAATTTTCTCAAATTAATGGGCGTTGGTGGAGTCGGCGCATCGCTGGCTGCGTGCGGCACAACCGGGACTGGCCTGGACAAAAGCGCTGGCCGTCGGGTCGTCGTGGTGGGCGGTGGATACGGCGGCACCATCGCTGCCAAATACATCCGCATGCAGGACAAGTCAATTGAAGTGGTGTTGATCGAGCCAAACCGGCAATACGTGTCATGCCCGCTCAGCAACCTCTATATCACCGGCTTGTTCCCGGACTTGTCCTCCCTGACAATAGGCTATGACAAGCTGGTTGCCAACCACGGCATCAAGATGATTTACGACAGCGTCACGGCGATTGATCCTGCCAAGAAAACCGTCACGGTATCGGGCGGGACCGTCATCGACTATGACCGTCTGGTCCTGTCGCCTGGGGTTGACTTCCGGGCCGAAGAGATTGAAGGCTATGACTTGGCGACGACGCCACTGATCATGCCCCACGCCTGGAAGGCGGGACCTCAGTCGACCTTGTTGCGCAAGCAACTGGAAGACATGCCTAATGGCGGAACGGTGGTGCTGACGGTGCCCCTGGCACCATTCCGTTGCCCGCCCGGTCCCTATGAACGGACCAGCTTGATCGCCATGTACCTGAAGCAACACAAACCCAAGTCCAAAATCATCGTGCTTGATGCCAACCCGGACATCGCTTCCAAGGCGGGTTTGTTCCGCAGGGGTTGGAAGAAGCACTACGAGGGCATCATTCAGTACCGTGCGGCCCAAAAGGTAACGGCGGTCAACGCCAAGACCCATTCAGTATTCATTGAGGGCATAGAAGAGGTCAAAGGCGATGTGGTGAACGTCATACCACCGCAGCGTGCCGGCCGTATCGCCGGTGTGGCTGGCCTGATCGGCCCGGACAAAGCGTGGTGTCCAGTCAATGGCACGACGTTTGAGTCAACATTGCAGAAGAACATCCACGTTATCGGCGATGCCTGCATTGCCGGGGCTATGCCCAAGTCCGCGCACTCGGCCAACTCGGAAGCCAAAGTTTGTGCCATCAACGTAGTGGCCCTGATGAACGGCAAAGAAACCGTCGAAATGTCTGGTGTCAATACCTGCTTCAGCTACCTCTCGGCCACAGAGGCTATCAGCGTCGCCGGGGTCTATGTGGTGAAGGCAGGCCAGATCGTCGCCGTCCCCAACTCGGGCGGGGTTTCGCCGGACTTGTCGGAGGCAGAAGCTATTTATGCCGCAAGCTGGCTGAAAAACATCCTGACCGAGATGTCAACCTGAACCGGACCCGCTAAACGTTTTCTGTGCAGGGAGTAAGCCGCTGGCGTATTTCACGAGACTTAAACCAGTGGCGTTCTCTGATGACATTAACGAGAGCAACTTTGACGAACGGGTGCTTGCCCGATCGCATCAAGTGCCAGTGGTGCTTGACATAGGTGCCGATTGGTGCAGCCCATGCCGGGTGCTGACACCCCTGCTTGAGCGATTGGCACAAAGCTATGGCGGCCAGTTTGTGCTGGCCAAAGTGGATGCCGATGAGAACATGCGGATTGCAGGCCGACACCAGGCGAAAGGCTTTCCTACGGTGATTGGCTACAGCCATGGCCAAGGCGTTGACCGATTTCACAGCGCACAAACTGAAGCATTCCTGCGCCGGTTCCTGGACCGGCTAATTGCCCTTCATGCGGCCAATGGCAAGATCGGTATGCCAAAATCTGCCGCCTGAAAGAATTGGCCAACCAACATGACCAAAAGGGGATACAAACGATGAACCTGCCAGAACGTGATGGCGATGGCTATTTGACCGACATGGGTGCGTGGTCTGAAGAGATTGGTCGCGCCATGGCAATGGCAGATAGCTACGAGCTTGACGACGTGAAGTGGTCACAAATCCTGAGGGCTCGTGCGTATTACGAAGAGTTTGGCAGCGTGCCGCCCATCAGAAAATTTGCAAAATACTTGGGTGAGGAGCAGGCTAAGGTATTCAAACTCTGGATGACGGGCCCGTTGAAACCCATCACCAAATATGGCGGGTTACCCAAACCGACGGGCTGCGTTTAGATTCGCTGCCCGCCGTCAAATATAGCGTTTGGACGAGCGGCGCCGGCCCGGTATCGCCTTTTGAATAATGACACCGCGCACAGGTGCCAGATCGAAGATGCGCGCATCAGCAAAGTCGGGATTCAGTGGGTGCAGCACCCAGCTTTCAGCAGCGCACAATAGTTGCCTGAAAGTCCAACCAGCCTGATACCAGGCGAGCACGAAAGAGCCGTCTTTTGCCAGACGATCTGGCTCGATGATGATGATTTCGCCTTCGAGAAACTCCGGTGCCATGCTGTGACCCAAAACCATCAATGCAAAAGACTCGCCACCCGCACAGCCCGGTGGCGCCCTGTCGAGTGTCCGGTCGATTGCTGGCGCACCGGCAGAGAACGTGTCCGAGTTGGAGCTTGGCACTTGCATGTCTGGTGGAGCGCTGGTCGTAAGACTCAAAGAACCGAAGTGACGATTTGAGCAGCTGCAACGCCTGACGAGCGCAATTCCTCGTGCAAGGTCCGGACGAAGTCCACCGGCCCGGCCAAATAAAAATCGCAGTCAATACCAAACAGGTCGGCTCGCATCGCCTGGGCAATCTGCCACGCGCCCATTGACGCATCGGCTTGCGTCACCAACTCATATTCAAATTGATCCAACGCCTCCGACCAGGCCCGGCACTGGTTGCTGAAAAAGTGACCATCACTGCGCGTCGCCAGCCAGAACAGCGAAAGAGACGGGGCATCGTCGAGCGACAGCGCGTGTTCGATCAGGCTTTTGATGGGCCCAAACCCCGCATCGCAGGCGGCAAAAACCAGCGGCCGATGCCCTTCTGCCAAGACAAAATCACCGGTGGGGCCCAGCACGGTGACGATGGTTCCGGCTTGAATGTCATCAGCAAACAAAGCTCGGGCAAATCCATCGGAGTCGTCCCGACAAACAAAAAGCAGCAGATTGTGATCGTCGCAGGGGCAACTGGCGATCGGGTAAGTGGCGTGGGCATCCTCCTGCCCCGGCATGGTCCACCCCAATTGGACTGATTGACCTGCCAGAAAACGCAGTCGATGCGTGCGCGGGGTTTGCAGGTGCAATAGACGGGTGTCGGGCGCTAACACAGTCGATGCCCGCACGCGGGTCGAAATGTGCTGCTCCGCAATGTCTTGCGGGCCGACGGCTTCAAGCAACTCCAGCGTCAGCTCACTGCTGGCCGCTGTGTGGCAGCACATCAGGGTGTAGCCCTGCGCCTTCTCGGCTTCTGAGAAGGGACAGTCAAAGTTCTGGATTTTGGAAACTTCACCCGAGATAACGCGTACCTTGCACATGCCGCAACTGCCATCGCCACAGCCGTAATTGAGTTTGAGCCCTGAATGCAGACCGGCCTGCAGCAAATTGGCACGGCCCTCGACGGCAAACTCATGGCCACTCGGCCGCACCGTGACCCGGGCCGTCATCACCTTGAGCATATCGTCCATCACTTCCAGCAGGCTGACCGGGTCCGTCGCCAGCGCTTGTGCCAGACCCTGGGTAACCTGCTGTTCCAATGCCAGCCAATCGGCGGCACCAGGGCGTTGGCTGAGTTGTTGTCTGGCTTCTTGTTGCAGCCTGATCACCAGCGCATGGTACTGCTGCAAGTGCCGACGAACGTCGGCCAGTTCCTGACTTTGCGCAAATAAGCGTTGCGCCAGGACTTCCTGACTGGGCAGCAAGCGCTCACGCACCCGCTTGCCAAACGCTTCATCTCGAATCTTGGCGACCCGCTCAAGCATCCCGGACTCTTCAAGCCGGGCATCGGGGTAGAGTCGCAGCAGGACGTCGATTGACACCCAGCCATCATTGAGGACCAGGGCACCATCGCGCACCTGCTGCTGCAAGACGCCACGGGCCACCCCCAGTAACTGGGCGGCGCGCCAAACGCTGACTTGGTGAGTCATATAGATGCTCTGTATTTAATGGCTGTTTACGCCCGTCAATAAGGCGCTAGAAGCCTTTTTATTCAAATGTTTTGGTAATTCCGTCGAAACCTGTGAAAAGGACGGCGTGGCGATGCGCGCGACCATCAAATCAGACACCTGGAGAGGTCGGCACGCCAGTTTGCCAACACGCCAGTGCCGGTAGGCGCTGGGACAGGCAAGGTCAAAAGGGGTGGCCATGGTGGCGTGACGTCAGTCGCCAGCGGTCCGGTTGCGGCTAGCGCGTGCCGGTCCGGGTTCGGTGGATAGAACGCCGCGCATGGCGCGTTGCAGCGTCTCCAGGGCATCTGGAACTTCGCTGGCCATGATTTGATCTACCACCCAGCGCTGGTCCTTTTGCGCCATGATGGCTTCAATGCGATGCCCAAAATAGCGCATGAACGCAAAGTCAGGGCCGTCCGGGCCATAACCAAAATCAGCGTAATGATCGGCCAACTGGTTGAACAAATCGATGAACTGATCACGGTACGTGGACTCACGCACAGGCGGCAGACCCAGCAGCGTGTCTTCATTTTCCTGCAACACCTCCGCCACGCGCAGCACCAGCGCCGTCATGAATTCGGCGCGCGCATGGGCATCCATCCGTTCGTAGGCCATGCGATCAAGAACCTGGATCAAAAACACCAGCACCTCACCGGTGAAAGCAAAGTATTGCGCTCCCACTTCAATGTCAAAACGCGCTGTTCGCATCTGGGCGAGCATGTTTTGGGCAGTGCGCCAGGTGATCGAAGCCATGACGCTAGCGGTCTGCTGCGGTGTTTTTGGCGTGGCGTTCTGAAACCACTGGCTCTTGATTCTCATGGGATGGTGGCTTTAATAGCCGCCTTTGCCCAGTGGCTGGGGCAAGGCGGCGATTTTGACGCCCTGCTTGGCAGGTCCGACCGGGAACCGGTCGTAAAGGTATTTGCTGTCGATTTCAGGGCGAATGTCTGCCATGCCTTTGAGCATGTTGCGAAAGCTGGGGGTATGGCCGTGCTCGCGGTATTGATCACGCAAGTAGTTCACAACCTCCCAGTGCGCGTCGGTCAAAGTGATGTTCTCAGCTTGTGCAATCACCCGTACGGCTTCATCGTCGTAAAGCGGTTCCAGCAAGAAACCTTGCTCATCGGCTTCATAGTCAATGCCGTTAATGTGGTATCCCATGTAACGTCTCCTTTCCAGTTAAAAATCTGCTTATAACGCTGCTGCGGACTTGTGCGGGATGAAGATGCCGCAGCCGAGCAGTCGATGGGGACCGATGCCGTGGCGCTGAAGCCGCAGTGATTGATCAGGCGACAAGGCATGCAGCATCAGACTAAAAGTGTTGACAACCCCATTTGCCACGGTCAGCACCTGACGCTTGCCACACACCCGCTCGCCGCTGATGTCCAATTTAGCCAGCTCGCGCGCGACCGCTGCCATAAAACCCACTTCATCTTCACTTTCAGCGGCTACCTTGTAGGCGTAAAGAGTGGTATGCGGACCCAATTCGCGCAGGTGGGACGTCCCGAGGTGCAGCGGGTGGCCTGCCACCAGCAGGTCAAGACCGACCAGCGCACTCAACTCTTTCGCACGCCGGGTTGACACCCGCAGCAACAGTAGCGAACGCCGGGACAGCAAAGCCGGACTGTCGCTGCCAGGGACCAGCTTGATGGGATGGATACCGACATTGGCATCCGTCCCCAGCCAGGGCATTTTCTGGCACAAGGACTGTCTCAGCGCATGGGCATGGTCACGCGTCAAATAGTGCCCGTCAATGGGGAACACGACGTCAACCGCTTCATGCCCTTGAATTTCAAGCTGGGCCATGGTCAATTCACCGGAGGTGCCTGCGTCGGCTCCTGGGTTTGTGCCCAGCGCAGCAAGGCCTCGCCCCAAAGACGTGCCGATAGCGGATCGATGTCAAATACAGTGAAACGGCTCTTTTCGCGGATGCGCGTGCGCAGCAAACTCATGCCGCCGCTGGCGTAATCGAGTTGTTGCAATTCGATCACCTGCCCGCCCAGCGGAGCGGTGAACTTTTCGAGCGACGTAATGGTGTTCATGGTGCCTGTTGTTCTACCTTAACCAGTGCAAATTTGGCTTCGCAGCATCCTCTCGTGCAGCCGCTGCCATACAAACTGCCCCAACCGCTATTGGGCGCAATCACAGGCACCGCCGTCTATTACCGGGAAGGGTTGGACCCTATAGCCCAAATGGGTAGCACCCCATACTCAACGAGGGGGATAGCGTCAAGGGTGTGCTGCGACCTACCATTTGGCCCAGAGTTGATCAGGAAGTACCCTCAGAGGCAAGCCATCAACAGGACCAGTTTGACCCGTTCGGCGCAGTCCCTGCGTCACTTGACAGGAGACACATCATGAGCAAGAAGCAACACGACACCCCCATGCTCGACCAGCTCGAGAGTGGTCCGTGGCCCAGCTTTGTCACCGGTCTCAAGCGATTGGCCAAAGACAGCGACTACATGACCGATCTGTTGGGTCAACTTGAGCATTCTTACAACACCCGCAAGGGCTATTGGAAAGGCGGCACCGTCGGCGTCTATGGCTACGGCGGCGGTGTGATCCCCCGCTTTTCAGAAGTCGCCGAGATGTTCCCGGCCTCCAAGGAGTTTCACACTATCCGGATTCAGCCAGCGGCCGGCATGCACTACAACACCGATGTGTTGCGCAAAATGTGCGACATCTGGGAGCGTCACGGCTCCGGTCTGATTGCCTTTCATGGGCAATCGGGCGACATCATGTTCCAGGGTGCCAGTTCAGCCAAGGTGCAGGATGCCTTTGATGAGCTCAACGAGCTCGGCTTCGACCTGGGCGGTGCGGGCCCTGCGGTGCGCACCAGCATGTCCTGCGTGGGTGCAGCGCGCTGCGAGCAATCTTGCTTTGATGAGGCGAAGGCCCACCGAGCGGTGGTCAACACCTTTATGGACGACATGCACCGCCCGGCGCTGCCCTATAAATTCAAGTTCAAATTCTCAGGCTGCCCGAACGATTGCATGAATGCCATCCAGCGCTCAGACATGGCCGTGATTGGCACCTGGCGCGACAACATTCGCACCGATCAAGCCATGGCACGCAAATGGTTTGCCAAACATGGTTTGACTGAATTAGTCAATGATGTGGTCAGCCGTTGCCCGACCAAGGCGATCCTGTTGAAAGAGACCAAGAAAGTCGCTCAGGGTGCCAAGATTTCCAGCGTCGCCCTCAATGACACCCAGTCGCTTGAAATTGACAATGGAAACTGCGTGCGCTGCATGCACTGCACTAACGTCATGACAGGCGCTTTGGCAACCGGAGTTGATAAAGGCGTCACGGTGTTGATGGGCGGCAAGAGCGTGCTCAAGATCGGTGGTTTGATGGGCTCGGTGATCATCCCGTTCAAGTCGATGAAGACTGATGAAGACTATGAATGGCTGGTTAAGCACGCGCAGAAGGCCATAGACTTCTTTGCCGAAAATGCGCTCGAACATGAGCGTACCGGCGAGATGATTGAACGCATTGGCCTAACCAACTACCTGGAAGGCCTTGAGGTCGAGATTGATCCGAGTATGGTTTCGACGCCGCGTACCAATCCTTATGTCCGAACTGATGGCTGGGACGAGGAAGTGGCCAGGATCAACGCCCGCAAAGCGGCCGCCTGAAACACTCAACTGATTAAGGAAGACCAACATGGCAGCGACTATGCGCACCCCGATTGAAAGCGGCGTACCGGATAACAAGCAATATTTGCATCCGATGATGATCAAGAACTATGGCAACTGGAAATATCACGACCGGCCGCGCGTCGGCGTGTTGCACCACGTCTCACACAGCGGCGACGAACTCTGGACCGTGCGGGCCGGCACTCAGCGGACGATGGACGTCTATACCGTGCGCAAGTTATGTGACATTGCCGACACTTACGCGGACGGCTATGTGCGCTTCACCATTCGCAACAATATGGAGTTCATGGTGGCCGACGGCACTCGCGTGGCGCCACTGGCCGAGGCCCTGATCAGCAGCGGCTTCCCGGTGGGTGGCACCGGCAACTCGGTGTCTTCCATTTCGCACACCCAGGGCTGGCTGCACTGCGACATTCCAGGCACCGACGCGGCCGGTGCCGTCAAGGCGCTCATGGACGAATTGCACGCTGAGTTCATCAAGGAAGAAATGCCCAATCGGGTTCATCTTTCTACCTCTTGTTGTGAGATCAATTGCGGCGGTCAGGCTGACATTGCCATCATCATGCAGCACACCAAGCCGCCCAAAATCAACCACGATCTGGTGGCGATGATGTGCGAGCGACCGACGGTGGTGGCGCGCTGCCCGGTCGCTGCTATCCGGCCGGCCATGGTCAACGGAAAGCCTTCGCTTGAAATCGATGAAACCAAATGCATGTGCTGCGGTGCCTGCTATCCACCTTGCCCACCGATGCAGATCAATGACCCCGAGCACAGCAAGCTGGCGATCTGGGTTGGCGGCAAGAATTCCAATGCGCGCATGAAACCGACTTTCATGAAAATGGTGGCATCCGGTCTACCCAACAACCCGCCGCGCTGGCCTGAGGTTTCAGCCGTGGTCAAGAAAATTCTGTACACCTACAAGGCAGATGGACGCGCGTGGGAGCGCATGGCCGACTGGATTGAGCGTATTGGCTGGCCGCAGTTCTTCGAAAAATGTGATCTGCCCTTCACCAAGTACCTGATCGACGACTGGCGCGGCTCACGTTCGAGCCTCAACACCTCGACCCACATCCGGTTCTAAACACTACCAACACCCGACCATCAGTTGAGGACAGCGCTAAAGGTCTGTCCCGCAAAGTATCAGGAGTACCATGAAATTCGGTTTACTTGTCAGCGAAGGCCCTTACACACACCAGGCATCCGACAGTGCCTATCAATTTGTCGTGGCCGCATTGGCGAAAGGGCATGAAATTCAAAGGGTATTTTTCTATCACGACGGTGTCAACAATGCGACCCGGCTGACGGAGCCGCCGCAGGACGACCGCCACGTGGTAAACCGCTGGTCGGCGCTGGCGGCCGCGAACAAAGTCGATCTTGTGGTCTGTGTCGCTGCCGCGTTGCGCCGGGGTATCAAGGAAGAAGTCCTGGCGCCGGGATTTCGCATATCGGGTTTGGGCCAATTGATCGACAGCGCGATCAAGGCAGACCGCGTCGTCGTGTTTGGCGACTAACCAGCTTAATCGAAGATATCCAAAATGAGTGAACAGCAAAGCAGTCCGGTCGGTGGACCGAAGGTAAAGAAATTCATGATCGTCAACCGAAAGGCGCCTTACGGAACTATCTACGCACTGGAGAGTCTGGAGGTGGTTTTGATTGCCGCCACCTTTGACCAGGATGTGAGTTTGGTATTTATCGACGACGGCGTTTATGAGTTGGTTAAAGGCCAGCAAACCAAGGGTATCGGCGTCAAAAACTTCTCACCCAGCTACCGCGCGCTGGAAGACTACGATGTTGAAAAACTCTATGTCGATCGGGCCTCAATGGATCAACGCGGCTTGACCGAGAGTGACCTCCTGGTACCGGTCGCAGTGCTCGACGACCAACAAATGGGCCAACTTATGGCGCAACAGGACGTAATCCTGAGCTTCTGACGACGAGGACAACCATGTTGCACATCATTAACAAATCGCCCTTTGAAACCAACACACTGGCCACCTGCTTGCGCATGGCGCAGCCCGGCCACGCCTTGCTGCTGATTGAAGACGGCGTTTATGCCGCAACCCAGGGCAGCGCCGCCGAAGAACGAGTGCGCCAAGCCTTCACGACGCTCAAGGTCTATGCGCTGCGACCGGATATGGATGCCCGCGGCGTGACCAGCAAAGTCATCGATGGCGTGACTCTGGTGGACTACGCCGGCTTTGTGGATTTGACTGAGCAGAACGACGCCTCGCATTCCTGGCTATGACAAAAGCAGGCTGCAGTATTTAATTTTTACCTGGAGATAGACATGAGCTTTGAGATTAGCGGCAAGACTTACGAAACAGATGAAGAGGGTTACCTGCTGAACCTGGCGGAATGGACCAAAGAGGCTGCCGAACACATGGCCGAAGAGGAAAAGGTTCCGTTGACGGACAACCACTGGGAAGTCATCGATTTCCTGCGCGAGTACTACAACGAATACCAGATTGCGCCGGCAGTGCGCGTGTTGACAAAAGCCATCGGCAAGAAGTTTGGTGCCGAAAAGGGCAACAGCAAGTACCTGTATGACCTGTTCCCTTACGGCCCGGCCAAACAGGCTTGCAAGATTGCAGGTCTGCCTAAGCCAACCGGTTGCATTTGAACTGAACTGTGGGCCAGCGACCATGTCAATGTTGACAATTTTCTATACGGTTCTGTTTTACGCCGCCAGCGGCGTATTGCTTATTGGCTTGGCCCGCAAGATCCGCTGTTATGTCATAACCCCGGCGCCGTTGAAGATTCCGACCACTCCTGCCCCGACCACAGCGGCGGGGGTGAGATGGCGCATGGCCCGCGAAGTGGTTTTATTCGAGAGCTTGTTCAAGTCCAGCAAATGGACTTGGATCTTAGGCTGGATTTTTCACGTGACCCTGCTGCTGGTCGTGCTGCGTCACTTGCGCTACTTCCAGGAGCCAGTGTGGTTGCCCGTGGTCTTGCTTCAACCGTTTGGCACTTATGCCGGGTTTGCCATGGTCGCTGCGCTGGCGGGGTTGTGGACACGGCGCTGGCTGGTTGATCGCGTCCGCTATATCTCGACGCCATCCGATCATCTGATGCTGGCGCTACTGCTGACGGTCGGACTGAGTGGTCTGCTCATGCGTTTCGTCGTTCACACGGATATTGTGGCCCTGAAGGCTTTTGTGCTCGGTTTGATGCGTTTTGACTGGCAGCAGTTGCCCGCCGATCCGGTGTTACTGGTGCATCTGGCGCTGGTGGCCTTGCTGATGTTGATTTTCCCGATCAGCAAGCTGCTGCACGCACCCGGCCTGTTCTTCAGTCCAACCCGCAACCAGGCTGATAACGCCCGTGAAGTGCGCCACATTTCGGCTTGGGCTGCCGCACTGGACAAGAAGGCTTAAAGCACCATGGCTAACGCTGCATTCGTAACCACCAAGCTCAAAAGCTACCCGGTCATTCCCCTGGTGCAAGTGGGTGCGATGTCGCACATCAAGTCGTTTCCCGCTGCCGCAACAATCCAGAAGACGCTCGGATTTCCGGAGGTTTTGGTCGAAGACTGGCAAGCCAAGGCGATTGCCAAAATGGGTGAATTGCTGGGCAAATACCGATCGCTTCAGGTCTACATGGATGCCTGTGTGCACTGCGGCGCCTGTTCCGACAAATGTCACTATTTTTTAGGCACGGCAGACCCCAAGAATATGCCGGTGGCGCGGCAGGACTTGATGCGCAAGATATACCGTCGGTACTTCACTTTTGCCGGCAAATATTTTCCCCAACTGGTGGGTGCGGTGGACCTGACCCGTGAAGTGCTGGACGAGTGGTACAGCTATTTCAATCAATGTTCCGAGTGCCGCCGCTGCTCGGTGTTTTGCCCGTATGGCATTGACACCGCCGAAGTCACCATGGCGGCGCGCGAAATCATGGACTCGATCGGGCTGGGGCAAAAATACACCAACGAAATTATCGGCAAAGTGCACACCATCGGCAACAACTTGGGCATGCCGGGACCGGCGCTGAGAAATACGCTTGAAGGCGTCGAAGAAGACACCAAGGACGAAACCGGCCTTGACATCAAGTTCCCCCTCGATGTCAAGGGTGCCGAAGTTCTGTTCGTCACACCTTCGGCTGATTTTTTCGCTGAGCCTCACATTGAAAGTCTGATTGGCTACGCCAAAGTATTTCATGCCGCAGGCATCAGTTGGACCATGAGTTCAAAAGCCTCAGAAGCTGGCAACTTCGGCATGTTCATTGGCAACTATGAAAACATGCGCAGGGTTGCCATGCGCGTGCGTGAAGCCGCCCTGGAACTCGGCGTCAAGCGCATCGTCGTGGGCGAATGCGGTCACGCCTGGCGCGTCGCCTACAGTTTTTGGAACACCTTGATTGGCCCATTTGATTACCTTGACCCACGCTACCCGGTGCCGCAGCATATCTGTGAGTTCACCGACGACCTGATTCAGCGCGGTGCCTTGCAATTTGACAAAGAAGCCAATGACGACCGCATCATCACGTTTCACGACTCCTGCAATGTGGCGCGCGGCTCGCGCATGGGCAATATGTCAGGCGGTCAATTTATCATTCCACGCCGAATCATCACATCAGTCGCCAACCATTTCTACGACATGGCACCCGAGACCATCAACGAAAACACCTTCTGTTGTGGCGGCGGCGGCGGCCTGCTCACCGACGACCTGATGGAACTGCGTGTCAAAGGTGCCATGCCGCGCATGGAAGCCCTCAAAAATGTGGTGGATGAGCACGGCGTGAATTTCATGGTCATGATCTGCGCCATCTGCAAATCCCAGTTCACCAAGGTGCTGCCCTATTACGGCTTTGACATGAGCATGATTGGCGGTGTCCATCAGTTGGTCAGTAAAGCCATTCGCCTGGGCGACAAGTAGCTCCGCCCGTTCGCAATTCCTATAAATGCCAGGAGACTCCAACATGTCCGTCAGCCCTGCAGCCGTTCCCGTCAATACACGGAACTTTCGCCGTTACAAGGATGGCGACAACAAGGTGAAAACCTGGCAGTCGAAAATATTCGACGCGGGCCATTCTCACAAGTGCCCGACCTACATCCAAAGCACGCCACCTTGCCAGGGCAGTTGCCCAACCGGTGAAGACATTCGCGGTTATCTCAATATCGCACGCGGCATCGAAAAGCCGCCGGTAGGCATGGCCTGGCAAGAGTACGCGTTTCGTCGTCTGACCGAAGCCAACCCGTTTCCCTCGGTGATGGGTCGGGTTTGCCCGGCACCGTGTGAATCGGGCTGCAACCGCAACCAGGTGGACGACTTTGTCGGTATCAATTCGGTCGAACATTTTCTCGGTGATTACGCGATCAAGAACAAGCTCGGCTACATCAAGCCGCCGCAACTGAGCGGCAAAACCGTCGCCGTAATTGGCGGTGGCCCGGCGGGTTTGTCAACCGCCTATCAGCTTGCACTCAAGGGGCATGAGGTGACGGTGTTTGACGAACGTGCCGAACTCGGCGGCATGATGCGCTACGGTATTCCCGGCTTCAGAACGCCACGCGATGTGCTCGATGCCGAAATTCAGCGCATTCTGGATCTGGGTGTCAAGACCCGCATGAACTGTCGTATCGGCACCGATATCACCATGGCACAGATTCGTAAGGAATTTGACGCCGTGTTCCTTGGCCTGGGCGCGCAGTCAGGACGCGCGCTTGCGGTCGCGGGCGCAGAGGCGCCCAACTGCGTAACAGCCACCTCTTTCCTCAAGGCCTTCAATGATGGTCGCTTGCGCCACGTTGGCAAGCGGGTGGCGGTGATCGGCGGTGGCGATACTTCCATTGACGTCGCCACGGTGGCGCGTCGACTCGGACATATTGACAAGGTTAACGAGCCCGATCGCCCGGAGCACGCGATTGTTGGTAATGTGGCACACGATGTTGCTGAAGCTTCCGCGCGTCAAGGTGCCGAGGTGACACTGACCACCATTTTTACCGTGGACAAAATGCAAGCCTCCAAACACGAGGTGGAGGAAGCGCTGGCAGAGGGCATCACTATTCGCGACGGCATGGCACCGCTGGCGGTCGTGCAAGATGCCGATGGTCGCGCCATTGCGCTGCGCATCGTGCGCTGTGAGGCCAAGTTTGTCGCCGGGCAATTGGTGATCAAGAACATTGAGGGCACGGAAGAAGATATCCCGGCCGACCTGATCGTCTCGGCGATCGGGCAGACCGTCGATTTCACGGGGCTCGAAGAATTCAACAACGGCAAAGGTGCCATTAACTCCGACAAGAACCATCAGGTGCAGGGCCAACCGGGGTTTTTTGTGGGCGGCGATGTGGTGCGGCCGCACTTGCTGACCACGGCCATCGGCCACGGCGCCATTGCCGCCGATGGAATTGACCGATTTCTGCAGAACGAGGCGCTCGACAAACGTCCCAAGATTGACGTTCACGCCTTCGATTTGCAGCGCAAGATGTTGGAAAAAGGCTATACCTTCACCGAATCGCATGAGCCGACCCGTGAAACCTACACCGGCACTGCGGCCATTCACAATTTTGACAATCGATCCAATCGCTATGTGATTTCATCGAAGGAATTGTTTCTGGGTCACTTTCCGTATGTGTCTCGTAATCGACGCGAAATGGTGTCGCTGAACGCCGCCGAGGCTTTAAACAATTTTGACGAACGCCTACAACCCCTGCTGGAAGCCCAGGCGGTTGCCGAAGCCAAGCGCTGCATGAGCTGCGGTCTGTGTTTTGAGTGTGACAACTGTGTCGTTTATTGTCCGCAGACGGCCGTCTTCAAAGTGCCCAAGGCCAAGGCCACCACCGGGCGCTATGTGGACACTGACTACAGCAAGTGCATTGGCTGTCATATCTGTTCTGATGTCTGCCCCACGGGCTACATCCAGATGGGTCTGGGGGACTAAAACCATGCTTTGGTGGGCCGCATCTTTTCTGAGGCACTTCTGTCTGGTCATCGGCGTTTGTCTGCTGTGCTTCACCTGCCAGGCAACTGCGGCTGAGATTGTTCCGCCAGCAGCCAGCGCTGCACGTTGGCTGCAACCCGTGGTAGAGAAGGCACGTGGCGGTCAATGTGTGGCAGAGCCCGCATTCATGCGGCGCAACCACATGAAGCTACTCATGCACCAGCGCAAAGACACACTGCGCAGCGGCATTCGCACTGGCAAGTACTCCTTAAAAGAGTGCGTTGCCTGTCACGCCAGTACGATCAGTCAAAGCGTCAATGCCGAACCAGGCAATTTTTGTCAGAGTTGCCACAACTATGCGGCGGTCAAGATCGATTGTTTTGAATGCCATGCCAACACATCCGATGCCGGAGCTTCGCACCCATCAGCATCCGAATTAAAGCCTGTCATTGAGCAATCTTCGGTACCGTTGGCTATACAAGCAGTCAAGCCATGAAGCACGAGAATTCGACACCTCCCAACAACGCCATCAAGGCCGGTTCTAAGCGCCGTGGGTTTCTGGCCGCTGCGACCGTCGGTCTCGCGGGAATCGTGCTTGCGCCAGGGGTTCGACTGATTGAAATTGCCCAGGCCGCGCCGCTTGGAGCCGCCCTCAGCACCGGTGCCAGCAGCAAGGTTCGCTGGGGCATGTTGATTGATAGCAACCAGTGCGTCAAAGACTGCACCGCTTGTGTGCGCGCCTGCAATGCCGAAAACGGTCTCTCGGGCGGCATTTTGCCAACCGATTCCCAGTGGATTCGCAAGCTCGAAGTCAAAGATAAACGCACCGGCAACACCCAGTTTCTGCCGATGATGTGCCAGCACTGTGCTGAGCCGCCTTGCGTCGATGTCTGCCCAACGGGCGCTTCTTTCAGACGCGCCGACGGCATCGTGTTGGTGGACAAGCACATCTGCATTGGCTGCCGCTATTGCCTGATGGCCTGCCCTTACAAGGCACGCTCCTTTGTCCATCAACCCTTGACGCATCAAAAGACTGACGTCCCCCGTGGCATGGGCACGGCAGAGGCATGCACCTTTTGTGTTCACAAGGTGGATCGCGGCGAGCAACCCGCCTGTGTCAGCGCCTGCTCGGAAGCGGGCCACGCAGCGATTCTCTTTGGCGACCTCAATGATCCCGCAAGCGAGATCGCCAAGCGGGTCGCCAGCTACCCCTCGCGTCAGATTCGTGAAGACCTGAATCTGAACACCGGCGTGCGCTACAGCGGTATTTGAAGACAGCTGAGGAACCCAGGATGAAAATCGTTTGGCGTGAATTGCAGGGTGCCCAGCGCGGCTACTACCAGCGTTTGTCTGGCTTGGCACTGGTCATCCTGGTCGGTTTGGGGGCGGTGCTGTACACCGAGCACCACGGTCACATTGTCACCGGCATGAACAATCAGTTTGTCTGGGGGCTGCCAGATGTGTTTTCGATGTTTTTGATGCTTGCCGCTGCCGGGGCGCTCAGCATCGCGTTGCTGGCTTCGGTCTTTGGCAAAACAGAGTTCAAACCGCTGGCCCCGCTGTCGGGGGTGCTGGCCATCGCGCTGTTGATCGCCGGCTTGACCTTGTTGATGCTCGATCTGGGACGACCTGACCGCGTGATTGTTGCGATGCTAAATTTCAACCCCAAGTCGGTACTGGCGTGGAATCTCATGCTCTATTCTGGCTTCGTGGCTTTCGTGGCGCTCTACGTTTGGACCCTGCTGGAGCACCGCATGAATCGCTACACGCCGTGGGCGATTTATTTTGCTTTTATCTGGCGCATCGCTTTGACCACGGGCACCGGTTCCATTTACGGTTTTCAGGTGTCGCGTCAGGCTTTTGACTCTGCCTTGCTGGCACCCATGTTCATCGCGTTATCGCTGAGCTACGGGTTGGCGGTATTTGTGCTAGTGTTGCTGTTGGCCTGCCGGGGCAATGACTGCCCATTAGGCGACGCCATAATGGCGCGACTGGCGCGCCTGCAAGTCATTTTCATTGGCATCGGTTTCTACTTTGTGCTGGTCTATCACCTGACCAATCTTTACTTCACCAAGCGCTTTGATTTTGAACAGTTCATTTTGTTCGGCAGCGGCATTTACAGCACCCTGTTCTGGTTCGGTGAAGTCTTGCTGGGCAGCATCCTGCCTTTCCTGCTGCTGTTGCACCCCAGGATTGGCCAAATGCGCCAACGAATCGTCGCTGCCACGGCCCTGGTCGTATTTGGTGGCTTTGCGCAGTTGTATGTGACCATCATTGGCGGTCAGGCGTTCCCACTCGTGCTGTTCCCGGGTCGCCAGGTCAGCAGCAGCTTTTACGACGGTGTGGTCAATCACTACACACCCTCCCCGCCTGAATGGCTGCTGGGCTTTGCCGGTCTGGCTATTGCCGGTTTAATCGTGATGCTGGCGCTCAAAGTGATTGGCTTACTGCCCGATCGACTTGATGACGCCGCCACTGAAATAGACTTGGCCAGACCAGCGCTTAGCTCCACCTGAGAACATGCCGCGTATGTCACGCGTTTTGATTTCAGCTGCTCACAAGTCCTCTGGCAAGACGACGATCACGCTAGGCCTGTGTGCCGCGCTGTCGGCACAGGGCTTGGTGGTGCAACCGTTCAAGAAGGGCCCCGATTACATTGACCCGATGTGGCTGAGTCAGGCCAGCGGGCATGACTGTTTCAACCTCGACCCCTACCTGATGACGCCAGATCAAATCACCACCTGTTTCACACGCCATGGCGCGCAGGCCAACATCCGCATTGTCGAAGGCAACAAGGGTTTGTACGACGGGCTCGCGCTCGACGGCAGCAACAGCAACGCGGCGTTAGCTGAGTTGCTGGATTTACCCGTGGTGCTGGTGCTGGATGCGCGTGGCATGACCCGTGGCATTGCGCCACTGATTCTGGGCTACCAGGCTTTTGATCCGCGCATTCGCATTGTGGGTGTCATTTTGAATCAATTGGGCGGTGCCCGGCACGAGTCCAAACTACGTGCCGTGATCGAGCATTACACCGATGTCATGGTGCTGGGCGCAATTGCCCATGATCCGAGATTGGCCCTAGTGGAGCGCCATCTGGGACTGATGCCAAACCATGAGATGCAAAGCGCGGCGCAACGCGTGCGCGACATCGGTGAACTCATTGCAGCGCAAGTTGATTTAGCTAGTCTGTTGCAGGCTGTGTCCTACAGCGCGCCCACGCTCTGGCCACCCGCCAGTCAAGCGGCTGTCGCGGCCGCTAGACCAGCGACAGCAGCGCGCATTCGTATCGGTCTGGCGCGCGACAAGGCCTTCGGCTTTTACTATTCGGACGATCTGCTGGCGCTCCAGGCAGTCGGTGCCGAAATCGTCCCCTTCAACACCTTGAATGACGTTTGCCTACCTGAGGTAGATGGCTTGTTCATCGGTGGCGGCTTTCCAGAGATGTTCATGGCAGAGCTAGCGGCCAATAGCGCGTTGCGCGCGAACATCCGGGCAGCGATTGAGTCCGGACTGCCAGTCTATGCCGAATGTGGAGGGCTGATGTACCTGGCACGCACGCTGCGCTGGAAAGAGGCCGTCTTCAACATGGTCGGCGCACTGCCCGTGGATGTCGTTATGCACGACCGTCCGGTCGGACGCGGCTACGTGGAATTGCAGGCAACTGCAGATGCTCCCTGGGGCGTTATGACCAGTGCCGCAGCGCCGACGCTGCGCGGTCACGAGTTTCACTACTCCAGCCTGGAAAACATAGCGCCCGATCTGAAGTTTGCCTACCGTGTCTTGCGCGGACACGGCGTGGATGGCGAGTGCGACGGCATTGTCTATCGCAATGTATTGGCTTCTTATACCCACCTGCGCCAGGGTGCCGGTTCAGATTGGGTCGATCAATTTGTGAATTTTGTTGGTCGACAAAAGAGTGCTCGTGTCGCCTCGACCAAAGTTGTCAAGAAGCCCGGCAAACTTCATACTCAACCGGTTAGGATTGATCCATGTTTTTAATAACCACCAGCGCCGCAAAGCAAATTCAGCAGGCTGCTAGCGCCAGTGATGCCACGCAAATGGCGCTGCGCGTCGCCGCCAAGATCGACGCCGACGGCAGCCTACAGTACGGCATGGGTTTTGACGACCCCACCGAGGAAGACCTGAAACTTAACCTTGAAGGCGTTGCCGTAATCTTGGGTGAGGAATCTCAACAATTGTTGTCTGGCACCGTATTGGATTTTGTTGAGCTCAGTCCAGGCGAGTTCAACTTTATTTTCATGCCAACCCGTCATCCCGCCTGTGGTGGTGAGGCGGCGCGCGCTGTTGACTGCGGTAGCACTGGCTGTGCGGGTTGCGGGAGCAGAGGGGTGCCTCATTGAAAGCCGATTTCACAGGCCCGCCACCGGGTGCGGGTCGCGTCTATTTGGTCGGCGCTGGCCCGGGCGACCCGGAGTTGTTGACGCTTCGTGCCGTGCGTCTGCTTAAAGCCGCAGACGTGGTCATCTATGACCATTTGGTGTCAAGTGCTGTGCTTGACTTTATGTCGCCCACGGCCAAGCGCATTTATGCTGGCAAACGGCGCAACGAACACACCATGCGCCAGGAAAATATCAATGCGCTGCTTGTCAAATTGGCGCTTGAAGGCAAACAAGTGGTACGACTCAAGGGCGGCGATCCGTTCATTTTTGGACGGGGTGGCGAAGAACTACAGGCACTGGCACGACAGGGCATCGCCTTTGAGGTGGTTCCGGGTGTGACTGCGGCATCGGGTGTCGCCAGTTACGCTGGCATTCCACTGACGCACCGGGACTATGCGCAAAGCTGCATTTTCGTAACCGGCCACCGCAAGGATGGCAGCGCCGATCTGGACTGGCCGAGCCTCATCAGACTGCACCAAACGGTCGTTATCTACATGGGTCTGAGCGGGCTGCCCGAAATTTGCCACCAGATGATGGCGCACGGCGCGGCACCCGAACTCCCGATTGCGGTCGTGCAAGACGGTAGCATTGGGAGCCAAAAAGTGGTCGTTGGCACCTTGTCCAATATGGCGCAACGGGTTGCCCGGGAGGAGCTGAGATCTCCATGCTTGACGATCATCGGGCAGGTTGTCAAATTGCACGATGAGTTGGCCTGGTTCAAACCAGCCATAGCGATCACGCCGCCTTAGAGAATCGCTTTCTTACGGCACCCGCCCTGACAGTGTTTCGGTTCAGACTTTATCCTCTTTGCCAAGAGCATCCAGCGCCTTGGCACCGTCCGGCGAATGTTGGTACTCAAACGAAAAAACCGCTGCTTCGACTCGGGAGCGCAAATTAAGCTTGCCCATGATATGACGCACGTGCAATTTGACGGTGTTGTGGCTGATATCGAGCGCCCTGGCAATCACCTTATTGCTCTGGCCCCCGGCCACATGCTCAAGTACCTGACGCTCACGCTCAGTCAACGAGGCCACCAGACCGCCCATGGCCGACCCTTTGGGACCTGACTGCAAAATTTGCGCAAATTTCAGCATCATGTCCGGCGCCACGACCATCTCGCCATGGGTCACCCGACTGATTGCGTCAATGATTTGCTCGGGCTCCATATCCTTGAGCAAGTAGCCCCGGACACCAGCCCGCAGCGCAGCGGCCATATCGTCTTCACTGTCACTCATGGTCAGAATAACAACCGGGGTATCACACCCTTCAGAACGAATCATGCGCAACACACTTAAACCATCAGTCTTGCCCAGGCGCAAGTCCAGCACCACAAGGTTTGGCTGATGCTCACGCAGCATCGGCAACACCTGCGCCGGGTCACCCGTGGCGGCAACCACCGACACGCCCCCCCGATGTTCCAGCAGATCGGACAGGCCACTGCGACACAGTGCATGGTCATCCACCAACATGACCCGGGCTTTTGAATTCATGGTGTGGCTCTCGCAATGCCATCATGAATTGGAAGCACCAGCCGCACGCGGGTGCCACCGCCTTCATTTTTACCAACGGAAAAACTGGCACCCAGGCGCTTGGCGCGGTTATGCATAATTTCCATTCCAAAGTGGGTCGAGGGCACCATTTCCTGGGCCGTGGTCACAATGGTGGAAACTGATGGTTCATCCATGCCCAAGCCGTCATCCTCAACCACAAACTCCAGCCCATGCGAAGACCTGTCAATCTTCACCACCGCGTGCCGGGCCATCGAATACTTCGCGACATTGGCCAGCGCCTCCTGGACAATGTAAAACACCTGTACCTCCTGCTGGTCGGTCAGATTCACATTCTTGGCTGAGTTCTTCATTTCAAGTTCAATCCCGGTTCGGTTATAGAACCCGTCTGCGATGCCCTGTAGCGCATGCAGCAACCCCATAGGGTCCATACGGGTACGAAAGTATGTCATGACCTCTCGCAAGTTGTCATGCACCTCGGTCACGGAGTTTTTGACGTCCGAGAAAAACTTGAGCGACTTCTGATCGTCATGTGTGAGTATGGCATCATTTAGCAAGGGCAAACGCATTCGTGCATAAGCCAAGGTCTGGGCCAGTGCGTCATGCACTTCATTGACCATTTCCTGGCGCTCATTAAGTACCGTCACCCGCAGGCGTTCACGCTCAATTCGCGCATTGTGCAATGCCAGGCCCAGCAATTGCCCGATCAAGCGCAACAAAATCTCCATCGGAGCCTGAATGGGTGTCGGGCTATCAAAAAATAAATTGTAAATTCCAAGCACCTGCTGGCCGTACGGCAGCGATATGGCCAACACGCCCTGACATTGCTGACCAAAATAAACATGCTGGTGATGCGCAGCGCAGGACGCCATATCACCAACCCAGCCAATCACATCCTTACTCGCCGCCAGGCCGCAAATGCCGCAATCCGAATCAACAAATTGCTCGGTCTCCAGCACCTTTGCAGGCAAACCCTGCTGCGCCACCAGACGCATCGAATGACCGTCATCGGTCAGGACGCGCACGGCCCCGGCCTGGGCACCAGCCAGTGCAACAATAGGAACCAGAAAACGCGCCAGCAGGGCTTCCAGATCGCCGGAGTCGGTCAGGCCAGTAGCCAACGAGGCAACGAGCAAACCAGCGTCCACAGGATTGGCAGAGATGAGCCTATTTGAGGTTGAAGACATGGTTCTGCAGGCTGAACTTTAAAGCGTTGGATGCTACCCATTTGGGTTACTACAAATTACCCTTGTCGGTTATAGACGGACCATTGGCCCGTGTATCTAATAGAGCAACTTTACACCTACTGCCCATGCGGCTTGAGCATGAACAGTCTGCATCACCTCAGCGATTCTTAATATAAAAGGAAACACACCATGTCTTTAGTTGAACCCTACGGCGGACGCGGCCTGCAAGAACGCTTGCTGCAGGGCGAGCAGCTTAACAAAGAACTGGCCCGCGCGGCCAGCTTGCCAAAACTAAAAGTGAGTTCGCGCGAAAAGGGTGACCTTATCATGTTGGGAATTGGCGGGTTTACACCGCTTGAAGGATTTATGACGCATGCCGATTGGGCTGGCATCTGCGACGACATGAAGATGGTCAACGGCCTGTTCTGGCCGATCCCGATCACGCTATCTACCGACACGGCAACGGCTTTTGCCATCAAGCTTGGCAGCGATATCGCCTTGATTGACCCGGATGACGGCAGTTACCTCGCGATCATGCATGTCAACGAAAAATACACCATCGACAAGGCACACGAATGCAGTAGCGTTTTCAAAACCACCGATGCCAAGCATCCGGGTGTCAAGCTGGTCATGGAGCAGGGCGACATCAATCTGGCGGGTCCGGTCAAAGTGCTCTCGCAGGGTGATTTCCCGCAAAAATACGGTGCACTCTTCATGTCACCCAGACAGACACGGGCGAAATTCGAGGAGATGGGATGGAGCAAGGTGGCCGCCTTTCAGACCCGCAACCCGATGCACCGGTCGCACGAGTACCTGGCCAAAATTGCTGTCGAAACCTGTGACGGCGTGTTGATTCACTCGCTGCTCGGCAACCTCAAACCGGGCGACATTCCAGCCGAAGTGCGCGCCAAAGCCATCGCTACGCTGACCGAAAACTATTTCGTCAAGAAGACCGTGATCCAAGCTGGCTATCCTTTGGACATGCGTTATGCCGGTCCGCGTGAAGCACTGCTGCATGCGCTGTTTCGTCAAAACTACGGCTGCTCGCATCAAATTGTCGGGCGGGACCATGCCGGCGTCGGCAGCTACTACGGCCCGTTCGACGCGCATCACATTTTTGACACCATTCCGAAAGACGCGCTACAGACACAGCCGATCAAAATCGACGTGTCCTTCTGGTGCTACAAGTGCGGAGGCATGGCCTCGGCGCGTACCTGCCCTCATACCGATGCCGATCGGCTACAGGTCTCTGGCACGCAGTTGCGCAAATCGCTGTCTGAAGGCGCACCTGTCGCCGCAGAATTCAGTCGGCCAGAAGTGCTGGCCATCCTGCGCGAGTACTACGCCAGTCTTGAACCCAAGTAAATCCCGTAAACCTAACCCGAAAGAAGGAGATGAGAAATGCCTACCTATGTGAGAACTGAAAAGTGCGATGGATGCAAGGGGCAGGACAAGACCGCTTGCATGTACATCTGCCCACACGACCTGATGGCGCTGGACAAGGATGGCTCGCAAACCGGCCATGCGATGAAAGCCTGGAACCAGGAGCCAGACCAGTGCTGGGAATGTTATTCCTGCGTCAAGATTTGCCCGCAAAATGCGATTGAAGTACGGCACTACGCCGACATCGTGCCCTTGGGCGGCTCGGTGCAGCCGATGCGCGGCTCCGACTCCATCATGTGGACCATCAAGTTCCGCAACGGCACACTCAAACGTTTCAAGTTCCCGATTCGCACCACCGCCGAAGGATCAATTGACCCGTATGGCAACAAGCCGATGCCAACCATGGCGGACCTAGCCACGCCAGCCATGTTTACCCAGGCAATGATGGGCGGCTATCGCACCGGCCTGGCATCCGAACTGATCTGCCGTAAATAAACCAACTCATTCAAAAGGTGACTCGAATGTCTAAAGCTAGTTTTGAAAATCCAAAAATTGTTCAGGAAGAACTGGACATACTGATCATCGGCGGCGGCATGGCATGCTGCGGTGCGGCTTATGAAATGGTGCGCTGGGCGGATGCCGTCAAGGCTGAAACCGGCACCGAGCTCAAAATCAAGTTGGTGGACAAGGCCGCCCTGGACCGCTCCGGTGCCGTGGCTCAAGGTTTGTCCGCCATCAACACCTACATCGGCCCCGACCTGGATCCAGCCGACTACGCCCGCATGGTCTCCAACGATCTGATGGGTATCACCCGTGACGACTTGGCCTACGACATGGGCCGTATTGTCGATGATTCCGTGCATCTGTTCGAAGAGTGGGGCCTGCCGATCTGGAAAACCGATGCCGAGGGCGTGCGCCACGATGGTGCCGAATCGCATGAAAGAAGGTATCCCGTCCCTCAAGGACGGCGGCAAGCCGGTACGTTCCGGCAAGTGGCAGATCATGATCAACGGCGAGTCCTACAAGTGGATCGTCGCTGAAGCAGCCAAGAAGGCGCTCGGCCTGGATCGCATCGAAGAACGCATCTTCATCGTCAAGCTGATCAACGACAAGAACGATCCCAACCGGATCGCCGGCGCAGTCGGTTTCTCGGTGCGCGACAACACGATCCACATCTACAAGGCCAAGGCCGTCATGCTGGCAGCTGGCGGTTGCGTCAACCTGTTCCGTCCGCGTTCCGTCGGCGAAGGTCAGGGCCGTGCCTGGTATCCGGTATGGAATGCGGGTTCCACCTACGCCATGGCGGCCGAGGCCGGTGCCGAGATGACCATGATGGAAAACCGTTTCGTGCCCGCCCGTTTCAAAGACGGTTACGGTCCGGTCGGTGCCTGGTTCCTGTTGTTCAAGGCCAAGGCCATCAATGCCTACGGCGAAGACTACATGGTCAAGAACAAGGAAATGCTCAACGACTACCCGCCTTACGGGCAAGCTGCCGTTCCTGCGTCCTGCCTGCGCAACCACCTGATGCTCAAAGAAATGAAAGATGGTCACGGTCCGATTTACATGGACACCGTGACCGCGCTGGCCAAACTGCGCGAAACGCTGTCCCCCAAGGAAGTCAAGCACCTCGAAGCCGAAGCCTGGGAAGACTTCCTCGATATGTGCGTCGGTCAATGCGGCATCTGGGTCGGTGAAAACATCGAGCCGGAAAAGAAAATGTCAGAACTGATGCCGACCGAGCCCTACCTGCTTGGTTCACATTCCGGCTGCTGCGGTATCTGGGTGTCGGGTCCGGAAGACTTGGGCGCGCCGACCACCGAAGAGCTATGACGGCATCCCGGCGCATTTGCCCAAGGGCTGGAACTGGGGCTATCGCTCCATGACCACGGTCAAGGGTCTGTTCACGGCGGGCGATGGTGTCGGCGCTTCGGGCCACAAATTCTCCTCGGGTGCCCACGCCGAAGGCCGCATTGCCGCCAAGGCGATGGTCAAATACGCAGTAGACAACAAAGACATGAAGGTCGAGCTCGATACCTCAGTCGAGCAACTCGCTGCTGAAATTTACCAACCGGTGCGTACCTTCCTGGAGTACAAGGACTACAGCACAGCCATTGATGTCAACCCCAACTACATCACCCCCAAGATGTTGCAGATTCGTCTGCAAAAAATCATGGACGAGTATGTGGCGGGTTGCAGTACCTACTACAACACCAATGACAAGATGCTGGCAGTGGCCGAAGAAAAGCTGGACTTGCTCAAGGAAGACTCGCTCAAAATGCGTGCCAAAGACCTGCACGAATTGCTGCGCGCCTGGGAAAACTACCACCGCATCATGACCGCCGAAGCGCACATGAAACACATCCAGTTCCGCGAAGAAAGCCGATACCCCGGTTTCTACTATCGCACCGACAAGAATTTTGTCGATGAGAAAAACTGGCACTGCTTCGTCAATTCGATCTATGACAAGAACAGCAAGGAATGGACCTGTTTCAAACGCAAACACATTGATTTGATCGACAAGTCCAAACTGTTTAAAGTGGCAGCAGCGCACTAAGACTGACGCACTAGCTCGCGTAAGATCGGGTGGGCCGGATGCCGCAAGGCAGTCGGCCCACTTTTTTTATACACGGTCCTGTACCAAGGTCGTGCAACAAGGTACGATCAATGAACAACAAGACACAGAATCAGGCCCTTGCAGGCAATCCGGTGCTGCCGCAAACATTTGACGACAGCAAAGTGATCCAGTTTCAGTGCCGAAAAGGCATTGCCTGCTGGAACGCCTGTTGTAGCAACATCGACATTTCGCTGACACCTTATGACATTCTGCGGCTCAAGCGTCGTTTCGAAATCAGTTCCGGCGAGTTCCTGAAACAGTACACCGTTCCGTTTGAGATCGAGCAGAACAGCATCGTTGGTATCAAGCTGCGCCCGGTTGAGAATGGCACTGCCTGCCAGTTCATGCGGCCCGAGGGCTGTAGCGTCTATGAAGACCGCCCGACCGCTTGCCGCTACTACCCCGTGGCGCTGTTGTCACTGCGGCGCCAGGATGAAAGCACGGACCGTACTTCCTACGCCCTGGTTGAAGAGCCGCACTGCCTGGGGCACAGGGAGCCGCGCCAGATCAGCGTGAGCGATTACCGCAAGGAGCAGGGTCTGGAGGAATATGACGAGCTTGCGCGAGGCTGGCGCCAGCTGATCCTGAAGAAAAAATCATCTGGCCCGAGCATTGGCAAGCCGACCAAACGCAGTCTGGAGCTCTTCTTCATGGTCTGTTATGACATCGACCGTTTCAGCCAATTCGTAGCGAGTGAGGGTTTCAGCGACATCTACGCCCTGCCAGATCAGGAACTGCAAAACATTCTGTGTGACGATGTTGAACTGATGCAGTTTGGCTTCCGCTTTCTTAGGCAAGTATTATTTGGCGAGGAGTCGATTCCCCTACGCAAGGAGGCAGCGCAGGAGCGCCATCTGCGTCAGCAAGAGCGACAGCAACGCCTGGAAACTGAGGCGGCGGCGCGCCGCGCGATGGAGCAAGACGAGATGTATCAGGAGCCGGACGGATGAATCTCAGAGTTGGCGCCAGGGCAAGCCGTGCATCCGCCAACCACCCAAAGTACCGCGATGGTGCTGCGAGTCCAGATCGCCTTCAAAACCCTCAAGCACGTTGCTCACATTGGTGAAACCGTCGCGCTCCAACGCAAGGCCGGCATCGACTGAGCGTTTGCCGCTGCGACAAATCAGGATGATCTGCCGATCCTTGCGGCCGGCCATGCGCAGGCAATCCTCGCAGAAATCCGGATTGACTTCGAAGTCGGGAGAGGTGTTCCACTCGATATTGACCCCATCCACCGGATGGCCGACGTAATAGAACTCGTCCTCGGTGCGGCAATCGATCAACAAGGTGTTGGGATTGGCTTGAAGAACGTCAAAGGCCTGTTTCGGGTGTAAATGTTCCATGATTGACTCCTTGCCCGTATTGTGCAATTACAAATGAGGTCACCACGGATTTTTTTGTTATATCGATATGACAACCGGCACACCGGCTACTTGTTCCCAGCCCCCGCCCTTTCGGCAAGTGCCTGAAGCTTGGTCGGCGCGATGATGTGCTGGTTCAGGCCCGCTTCCTTCACGCTGGCACCGTAAGCCACGCTCATGAGCTGAGAGTAGTACATCACCGGCATGTTGAACTTGGTGCCCTGCTTACGGTTGATCTCGGATTGATAGACCTCGACATTGGCTTGGCACAGAGGGCAAGGCGTGACGATCATGTCGGCACCATGGTCGTAGGCTGACTCCACAATTTCATGAATCAATTTCTGGCTCTTTTCGGGTTCTGGAAAGCCGAGTGCCCCGCCGCAACAGCTCACTTTATGTTCCCAGTTGGCAATTGGCTCACCCCCCACGGTCTCGATCAGCTTGTCCAGGTACATCGGGTTTTCAAATGACTCATCGGCGATGCCAAATGGACGGTTGGTTTGGCAGCCCACATAGCCAGCAAACTTGATGCCGGTCAGCGGTTTCACCACCGGCCTCTTGAGTTCATCGTAGCCAAAGTCTTCTATCAGGACTTCCACCATGTGGCGCACTGGTGCGCTGCCTTTGTAGGTCAGCCCGGCTTCTTTCAGTGCCTTGTTGGTGTCTGCCAGCAGTGCCGCGCTGCCGTCGATCTTTTCTTTGGATTCGCGCGCATTGAGCCAGCATCCTGCGCAGGTGGCAACGATGTCCTTGCCCGGCAAGTGTTGTTCAGCCAAAACTAAGTTGCGCGCATTCAAGGCTAGGCGCTCCAGTTGCCCGCCACCGGCGTAACTGATCGAGGCACTGCAGCAGTTCCAGTCCGGAATCGGCGTCATCTTCAGATCGAGTGCCTTGCACATCGAGTTGACTGATACCAGATAATTGGCAGCAGATGACTTGGGCTGGGATGAACAGCCGGGGTAGAAGGCGTATTCTTTTTTAGCCATAAGAGACTCCTTAATCAGTTCGGGACAGAGCTTGTCGCTTCGCGTACTACGGTCTGTCCCGCAAGGTTTCAAATTTAGTTGATGACCTGATGCTGCTGTTCAATTTCACGCGCCTTCTTTAGCATCGCGGTGATGCCGCTCTGGCCCTTGCAGCGATGCCCACCGATCAATTCAAACGCGTTGAGTCGTTGCGCCAGCATCATGCCGCGGCCGATGTCGCGCATGACCCAGGCTTGTTTGATGCCCGCCATCAATCCGTCCTTGAAGTACAGACCCATCGTCAATTTAAGCTCATTGAGTCGGCCAGTTTTGACGCAGTTGTTCCAGAACTGCACCGAAAATAACCGAGTTGTCTGCTTCTCGCGCGCCAGAGAGACGCGGTGCGCATAACTGGCAAGCCCATGCATGATGTGCGTAATCGGGAGCTTGCGCGGGCAGCGTGCCATGCAGTTGTAGCAGGAGGTGCACATCCACATCGATTCAGACTTAAGCACTTCCTCGCGCTGGCCGGCACGGATCATCATGAAGATTTTTTGCGGCGTGTGTTCCCAGTGTGGCCCGAGCGGACAGGAACCGGCACAAACGCCGCACTGCATGCACATCTTCACCCACTCGCCGTCCTCAACATTGGCCTCAACTTCCTTGAGAAAATTATTGTGGTAACGCGTGCTGGCAGCACTATTGGAGGCACTGGTCGCCCTGGTTGTTGTTTGCGGCTTTTCCATTAACTGAACCCCTTCATTGGCGACATGCCAATTTCCTTTATCTTGGCGGCGTAGTCGTTGATGAGCGCTGCCACGCGCTGGCTGTCAGTGATAGCCACCTCGTAGCTGGCCACGCGCTCCGGCTCCAGCCCCATGCCCTTGAGTGTGTCGTCGATCTTGCTCATGCGGTAGTAGGCCAACTCCGAGCCTTTGACAAAGTGACACTGGTAGTCATCGCCGCGCTTGCAGCCCATCATCATCACACCGTCCCAACCACTGTTGAGCGCATCGGTGATCCAGATCGTGTTAACCGAGCCCAGGCAACGCACCGGAATAGCCCGCACAAAAGCGGAATACTCAGTACGCGAGCAAGCCGGCCATGTCAAGCGCCGGGTAGGCATCGTTCTCGCAGGCCAGCAACAGGATGCGCGGCCGCTCGGAGAACTCATCGGGCATGTCAAGCGACTTGATCTGACCGCCCACGGTATCGACCGAGTAGTTCTCAAACGATATCACCCGCACGGGACAAGCACCCATGCAGGTTCCGCAACGCCGACAACGCGATTCATTGAACACCGGGAAACGCCGCTCGTCCTCGTCGATGGCACCAAACGGGCATTCGACCGTGCAGCGCTTGCACTGCGTACAACCTTCCAGCCGCACGATCGGGTAGGACAAGTCGCCAGAGCGCGGATGCGCCGCCCTGCCCAGCAGCGCGTTCTCCACCGTCTGAATCGCTTTGAGCGCGGCACCGGTGGCATCGTCGATGGCTTGCTGCATGTCCATGGGACGGCGCACCGGGCCCGCCGCATAGATACCGGTACGCCTTGTCTCATACGGAAAACAAATAAAGTGGGAGTCCGTCAACCCCGCTTTGAGTTGCGGTAAATCCTTGCCCTGGCGATATGTCAGGTTCAGGATCGAAACCGGCTTTTCTGCCGGTTGCTGATCTTCAGGAATATCAATGTTGACGCCAGAATTTGGCACCTGGCCGGTGGCCAGCACCACCAGGTCGGCATTGACGGTGGCGTCTTCGTCCAGAATCAGATCGCGAAAGCTCACCGTGCAGCCCGCACCCGCTGCGCTCACCTTGCTGACCTTGCCCTTGGTGAAGGTCACGCCCTTGCGCTGCGCACTGCGGTAAAAATCTTCACTCATGCCGGGCAAACGCAGGTCGGCATAGAGCACCAGCGTGTCAATGTCAGGATTGGCATCCTTGAAGTACATCGCCTGCTTGACACTGGTGGCGCAGCAGTGCCCCGAGCAATACGGCAAATGTGTACCGCTCTCGTCGCGCTGACCGGCACACTGGACAAACACCACACTTTGCACCACGTGGCCATCGGCGCGCTGAATGGCAGCACCCTTGGCCGCTTGGGCGAGCGCTTCAAGCCCGGCCTGATCAACCACTGCGGGCAAACCCGCGCCGAGTTCGGGCAAGCGTGCCATGTCGTAAGTCGAAAACCCGCTGGCCTGAATGATTGCGCCCACCATTTCCTGCACCACGGCACCACTCTCCTGGGCGATCTTGACCGCAAAGCGACCCGGTGCGCCCGCCGTTTCAGCCAGTGTGGAACTCAGATGCACCCTGATGCGCGGATGCGCCACAACCCGTGCGATCAGTTCCTCAATGCCGGTGACCTGAGGCTCGGCATAGGGATCCTGGTGTGGCACTCGCCGCCACAGTTTGGCCGCCCAACCGCCCAGTGCTGGCGCTTTTTCAACCACCAGCACTTCATAACCGGTTTCAGCCGCTTCGATCGCCGCCGTCAGGCCGGAAACACCACCACCGACAACGAGAAGGCGCTTGCTGGTTCCGCGACCGGTGCTGCCAGCAGGCAGCAGCATCTTCTTCAATTCAGCGCAACCCATGCGCACGTAATCGTCGGCCATCTCCTGGCGCACTTCGTCATGCGTGCTGCCTTCAGCCACAACCCAGATCACGCCTTCACGCAAATTGGCGCGGGCCATTGAAACGCCCGGGAAATTGAACGCTTCGGTCTTGGCACGGCGCGAGCAGGCCGCAATCATCACGTGGCTGATGCCCTCGGCCGCAATGTCGTCACGCATCATCTGCACGCCTGCGGCGCTGCACAGAAAGTCATGGCGCTTAATCACCTGCATCTTGCCCTCTTTCTTGGCAATTTTCTCCAGGCCGTCGAGATCAAGCGCATCCCCCAAGCCACAGCCCACGCAAAAATACGCGGCAAATTTATTGTCGGCCACTTTATGCCTCCTCCCCAACGGTCTGATGAATCACCTTGATGGCGCGCAGCGCCGCGCCGGTGGCACTTTGCACCGAACGATTCACATCGAGCGGGCTGGCCGCGCAGCCAGCGGCTATCATGCCGCCGTCAGCCGAACCCTCAATAAAACCGGACGAATCGATGACCACATCGTCTGGCAGTTTGATTGAATTCGATTCCGGCTCCATGCCGATCGCCAGCACCACCAGGTCATGCGTGCTGGCATAGCGGTGATAGCCCTCTGTATCCACACCATGCAGAACCAAATCCTCGTTTTTAGCCCGATCGATGCTTGCCACTTTCGACTTGACAAAAGCCACCGTCGCATCCTTTTGGACCATCTGATAAAAATCTTCAAAGCGGTCGATCGCACGGATGTCAATGTAATATACCGTCGACTTGGCAGCGTCGCCATAAGCTTCTCGCACATACTGCGTGTGCTTGAGCGTGGCCATGCAACAGATGCGTGAACAGTGCCGCAAATGATTCTCGTCGCGTGAACCGGCACACTGAATGAAGGCAATATTTTTGGCTTCCTGAGCGTCCGATGGCCGCAGCAGCTTGCCAGCGGTCGGCCCGGCCGGGTCGGCCATGCGCTCGAACTCAACGCTGGTGATCACATTGGGGAAACGTCCATAGCCGTAAGGCTGAATTTTGGCGGCATCATAGGGTTTCCAGCCGGTCGCCCAAACCACCGTGCCCACCGTAAGTTCGACCGTTGCTTCCTGCATCGCCAGGTCAATCGCATCAACCTTGCAAGCCGCTTTGGCGTGGTCAGCTTCTTGCGTGCCAACGATTGACGCGTCGAGCACATAGCGCTGCGGATAAGCCATCGCAAACGGCAAGTGGGCCGCCTTGATCTTGCCCTGACCATACTCGTAAGGGTCAAAAATTTCGCTGCTGACGGCTGCGCCGCAGTCGCCGCACGCGGTGCAGTTCTCATTGACGTAGCGCGGCCGGACTTTCAAGGTTACCGTGTAAGCACCGCGATTGCCTTTAATGCGAAGCACCTCGGTCATCGTCATCACGCGCACATTGCGATTCGCTTTGAGCCGCCGCAGATTGATCTCAAGCCCACAAGCGGGGTGGCACATCTTGGGGAAATAACGGTACAACAGCGCAGTGCGCCCGCCCAAAGCAGGGCTGCGCTCGACGAGAACAACCTCCCGCCCACATTCAGCTGCTTCAAGTGCCGCCGTCATGCCGCTGATGCCAGCGCCAACCACGAGTATGGTCTGGCTGGTCGCGATAGGGTCCGTCATAAATGCTCCTTTGCTTGGCTCGCTTAGTCGAGCGCATGAATCTGAAAATCCAAATTGGCAAGATCAGCCAGAATCCATGTAGCAGGAGCTCCGAGCCCCGCCACGCTGCCCGGATTCACCAACCACGTCGTGTCACCTGCCAGAGTCGATTGCTGCGCCACACCGGCTTCATGCGAATGGCCGCAGAAAATGACGTCATAGTCGCCAGTCATGGCAAGTCCGCGCGCATAGTGCGGATAATGCGTCGCAAACAATCGGCGCCCGCCCAGATCCATGTCGATATCCGGGCCGTGGTAGGTCAGCAACCCGTTGGATGAACTACACAAACTCCAGATCGCCACCGGGTCGCCCAGATTATTGCCATGCACCAGATGCACCGGCAGCCCGAGTTGCAGCAGCGGGCGCAGGGTCATGGCACCAATCAGATCTCCACAGTGGATCACCAACTCGGCCCCGGCCTTCTTGGCAGCCACCACTGCTGCCGTCAACATCGGCGCGCGATCATGACTATCCGAAACGACACAAATCTTCACTGCACCAGCCTCATATCACCAATGGGCCGTCATAGTCGGCTCGGCCGTCGGCGCCGTTTGTTAGACTCGCCGCCGTCGCTCCGCTGGAGAGATCCTGGCTCTGGCTGGCATGGTCGGCCTGCACGCGCAACAGCGTCAACACGCAAGTCGCCAAGTCGGTGTAATCGGTATGGCCGGTGCCGTACTGGTCGGCATCGGAGTAGAAGAACTGACAGCGATAGCGATTCTCCGCAGTCTTGCACACCACAAAATTGGCCCCGAGCATGCTCCAGAAGAGCGTCGGGCAGCTTGTCAATTCGGCACTGGCGGGGTCAAGCTGCAATTCACTTTCAGCCAACTCCGGCACCATAGTCTGGCGATAGCGTTGCCGCAAAAGCTCAGCCACGAGTTCGCACTCTGGCTCAGTGAAATTGGAACATGCAACACCCACGTACTGACCTCAAATCAAGAATCAACGGCCCCTTTTCATCCGGCAGGAACTCAGCCACGGTTTGATTGTCAGACACGTGATTTGATAAGTCACCTACCCATAGGGGCTAGCGAAGCTACCCATTCGGAGTATGGTCGCAAACGCTTTTTTCTCGTTCAATCCACACAGGAGAATTATCAGCATGAGTGATGCACTGGACTATTTGCTAAAAGCCCGTCCCGAGGCGCTGGGCCACTACTTCGCGTTCTTGAAGGATGCGGGCAAACACCTGGACCCGAAGACCAAAAACCTGATCTCCGTCATCACCAAGGTTTATTCGCAAACAGATCGCGGACTGCGTCAATACCTGCGCCGCGCCCTGCGCGAGGGCTGCACTCCGGTGGAAGTGATTGATGCCCTGCTGATGGCGTTTCCGGCACTGGGGTTGACCAAAATCATGTGGGCGGTGGATGTCATTCTGGATATGAGCATCCCCGAGTTCCAGCCCGAGACTCTGGCCCACCCCAACCAATGGCATGACCTGATGGCCAGCGCGGCGGTCAAGAATGGTGAGGTCACGCGCACTGAATGCGCGGGCCGCGGCCTCTTCATCTATCGCGACAAGAAAGCCTATCAGGTGTATGACAGCCGCTGTCCGCACCGCAGCACCAACATCCCTGAGCTGGCACTCAAGGGTACCACTTTAACTTGCCCTAAGCACCAATGGGCGTTTGATGTGAAGAGCGGCGATTGCATCAAAATTGGTAATAGCCCGCTCAAACGCCTCGAATCCAAAGTCGTCAAAGGCCGCTTGCTGGCCTTTTGGTAAGACAGCACCGACCCATTTCCTTCCCCACCCCTCACCAACGACGTGAAAACCCGCGCTTCCCCTCACATATCAATCGGAGACTCCCATGAACGCAACCAGAACAATTTTCTACCTGACCCCGCTTTGCGCCCTGCTCGCAGCCCCGTCAGCACAGGCCACCAACGGGATGGTGATGGAAGGCTATGGCCCGATCTCCGCCGGCATGGGTGGTGCCTCGCAAGCGATTGACCACGGCAACGCTGCCATGGCACAAAACCCCGCCACGCTGGGCATGTTGGCCGATGGCACGGCGCGCATTGACGTGGCAGTTGGCGTGCTGGGGCCAGACGTGAAAAGCAGCTTTATGGGCATGGAAGCCAAATCGGGCGGCACCTCTTATCTGATGCCCGCTTTCGGCTACACCCGGCGCAGCGGGGCATACACCTATGGCATTGGCATGTTTGCCCAGGGAGGCATGGGCACCGAATACGATGCCACTTCGTTTTTGGCCATGGGGTCTGATGCGCCGGTTCGCTCAGAGCTTGGCGTGGGAAATGTCATCTTTCCTGTTGCCTACCAGGTCAATCCAAATTTAACGGTCGGTGCCACGCTGAAATTCATGTGGTCGTCACTGGACATGCGCATGGCAGCGTCGGGCGGACAGTTGGCAAGTATGGTGACCGACGCCAGTGGAAATCTGGCAATGGCGCTCGGTCCATTGTCAGGCGCTCCCTGGGCACGCATCGATTTTACGGACCAAAACGACTTCACTGGCGCCGCCAAGGCCACGGGTTTTGGTGCTTCCCTTGGCGCCACTTACAAGGTCAATCAAGACGTGACCATGGGGGCTTCTTACCAGCTCAAGTCCAAGCTCGGTGACATGAAAACGGCCAGCAGCGACGCCAGCATATCGGCGATCGGTGGCTTCGTGGATCACGGCCAGATCACGATTGTCGATTTCCAGATGCCGTCGGTAATTGCGGTCGGTGCCGGCTGGCAAGCAAGCCCCTCGTTGTTGTTGGCTGCCGATCTGAAGTACATCGGTTGGTCCGATGCCATGAAGAGCTTCAAGATGCGTTATGACAGCTCCGGAATGGGTGGCTCGGTGAGTTTTGCCTTGCCCCAAAACTGGAAAGATCAAACTGTCCTGAATTTGGGTATGGCCTGGAAGGCCAACGATGCGCTCACCCTTCGTGCTGGTTTGAATTTGGCGGACAACCCGATACCCGACACCTATGTGAATCCGTTGTTCCCCGCCACGGTGAAAAATCATGTCGCGCTGGGTTTGGGCTACAAAGTGTCACCAGCAGGTGATTTCAACATGTCCATATCGATGGTGCCCAAGGTCACTGTGACGACACCGCAAGGCATCGATATCTCGCACGCCCAGACCAACTGGCAATTCATGTACAGCCATCGCTTCTGAACCGACCCGACACCAGCGGCCCCAGTCACCCTGTGTGCTGCTCGGTGTTTCATGCGTGGCTTTAAGGCGCTATGTGCTTAGTAGCTATGTACGCAATCTGAACGGGCGCTACAGGCTGTTTATACGTAGATTCTCGGAAATCATGGATGGTGGATGGCGTAACCCCCGGATCAAGTCCGGAGCAGGCATTGACGCGGGGGCACAGACAGGAAACGGCAGCGGTACTATTCAGATCTCCAGCTCCTTTTATGGTTCAGCATTCGCTTAAATACCGTCTCTACCACCTGCTTCCCTTCATGCGATGGAAGCACTTGGTCAATCGCGACTCCACGCGCGCTGACCTGCTCGCCGGACTCAGCGGCGCCTTGATCGTGCTGCCGCAGGGCGTGGCCTTTGCCACCATCGCCGGGATGCCGCCTGAATTCGGCTTGTATGCCGCGATGTTGCCAGCCATTGTTGCGGCCTTGTTCGGATCGAGCTGGCATCTGGTCTCCGGCCCCACCACCGCCATCTCAATCGCGGTCTTCGCCGCCATTAGTCCGTTGGCCGAACCCGGCTCGCCGCAGTTCATCAGCATGGTGCTCACGCTGACCTTTCTGACCGGCGTGTTCCAGTTGATTCTGGGGCTGGCGCGCATGGGGTGCTGGTCAATTTCATCTCGCACACGGTGGTGATCGGGTTCACGGCCGGTGCGGCACTGCTGATCGCCGCCAGCCAGGTGAAGAATTTCTTTGGCCTGGACATCGCACGCGGTGTGCCGTTTCATGTGGTGATCGAGCAGTTTTCGCTGCAGATCGGCGACATCAATCCTCTACGTCAGCGCGGTCGGTGCGATCACGTTGGCGGTGGGCATCGTGGCGAAAAAATTCATGCCCAAGTTACCCTACATGATCGTCGCCATGGTGGTCGGCAGTGTCGTCGGCCTATCTCATCAACATCGAATTTGGCCCGTCGGTCACCCAGATCAAAACCGTGGGCGCACTCTCGGCCAGCCTGCCGCCCCTGTCAATGCCGGATTTTTCTTACGCGACGGTGCACAAAGTACTGTTCCCGGCTTTGATCGTGACCATGCTGGCGCTGACCGAGGCAGTCTCCATTTCACGCGCCATCGCGGTGAAATCCGAACAGCGTATCGACGGCAATCAGGAATTTATCGGCCAAGGTTTGTCCAATCTGGTGGGCAGTTTCTTTTCCGGTTACGCCTCCAGCGGCTCATTCAACCGCAGCGGTGTCAACTTTGAGGCGGGCGCCCAGACACCGCTGGCCACGGTGTTCGCCTCGATATTCCTGCTTGCTCGTCCTGCTGCTGGTCGCGCCCCTGGCATCGTACCTGCCGACTGCGGCGATGGCGGGCATCCTGTTCCTGGTGGCCTGGGGCTTGATCGATTTTCATCACATTGCTTCAATCAGCAAGACCAGCCGCGCCGAAACGGTCATCTTGTGGGTCACGCTGGTCGGGACACTGGTCGACCTGGAAAATGGTATCTTCTTCGGCATCCTGCTCTCGCTGTCGCTTTACCTGTATCGCGTATCAAGGCCCTCTGTCATTCCCTACGTGCCGGCCAACGACGAGGGGGCGTATCACTTTGTTGACGCGCTAGGGCATCCGGAATGTCCGCAATTTCGTATCGTGCGCATCAACGGTTCAATCTTTTTTGGTGCCGTGGACTATGTGCGCAACGCACTGCTCCAGATCGACGAGACCAACCCGCGCCAGAAAACCGTGCTGATTCTGGCGCGTGGCATTAATTTCGTCGATGTGGCGGGTGCCGAGATGCTGGCCCAGGAAGCGCGGCGACGGCGCAAACTAGGTGGTGGCTTGTATTTTTATCGCTGCAAGGATTCCATCTACCAATTTCTGCGCAAGGCCGACAAACTGGATGCGATCGGCATTGGCGGATTTTTCCCGGTCATGTCGAACTGGATCAAGCCGATCTATTCAACGCTCGATCCGGAGATTTGCCGTACCTGCCAGGCACGCATATTTTCCGAGTGCCACGACAAACTGCCGGACGGCGAAGCCAGAACCTCATGAACAGGAACATCGCCCGCTTCTTCCCCTTTTTTTCCTGGTGGCCGTTGCGCGGCGAGACGCTCAGAGCCGATCTGATCGCCGGCATCACCGTCGCACTGGTGCTCATTCCGCAATCCATGGCCTACGCGCAACTGGCCGGGCTGCCCGCATATTACGGCCTGTACGCGGCCTTCCTGCCGGGCATGATCGCGGCCCTGTGGGGTTCGTCCTCCCAATTGGCAACCGGCCCGGTGGCAGTGGTGTCCCTGTTGACGGCGTCGGCACTCGCACCGCTGGCGGCAACCGGTTCAGAGCAATTCATCGCGCTGGCGGTAATGCTGGCTCTGATGGTCGGTGTGATGCAGTTGACCCTGGGTGTATTCAAGCTGGGGGTGGTCGTCAGCTTTCTGTCGCATCCGGTCATTGTCGGCTTCACCAACGCCGCCGCCATCATCATTGGCCTGTCCCAAATCAACAAGTTGTTCGGCATTTCGATGGGTCGCAGCGAGCATTTTTTGCAGGACGTCTGGGGTGCCCTGCAACTGATCGGCGAGACCCACTGGCCGACGTTAATGATGGGGCTGGCTGCCTTCTTCATCATGGTCGGCATGAAGCGATTCACGCCCAAGTTGCCCAGTGTACTGGTCGCCGTGGCGCTGACGACCCTGGTGAGTTGGGGCATCGGCTTCGAGCACAACAGCGTCGGCAGGGTCGATCAGATCGTGGATACCGAGGTAAAGAACCTTGCCAATGAATTCTCCCAGGTAGAAAGCAAGATCCTGGAATTGAGCGGCAAGCTCGGCAGCAAATCAGCTGAATTCAAGCAGCTTCAAGCCGATCACGACGGCGGCAGCCAGCACTTGGCCGCCCTCAACTATGAAGTCGAGTTGCTTAGACTCGAACTCAAAGACCTGGAAGGCGAAAATCGCAAGGGAGCGCGTTCCCTGCGCAAATTTATCTTCGAGCAAATTCCTGGAAGCGCAACGCTACCGGCCCGCCTTTACTTGACCGGTCAGGTGCCGAAAGGCGAAAAATCTGACGGCTACCGCTGGCGCATCAAGAAGGTAGCTCAGAGAGAATTGACACTAGTCGGCGGCGGTGAGGTGGTGGGCAACATTCCGTCGGGTTTGCCGCAGTTGGCAGTGCCAAGCATACGTTGGAGTGATTTTGGCATGCTGTTTTCCAGCGCGCTGGTGATTTCACTGGTGGCTTTCATGGAAGCCATTTCCATCGCCAAGGCGATGGCCGCCAAGACCAAGCAGCGCATCGACCCGAATCAGGAATTGCTCGGCCAGGGTTTGGCCAATGTGATCGGCAGTCTCAGTCACGCTTTCCCGGTCAGCGGCTCGTTCTCACGCTCAGCCGTCAACCTCAACGCCGATGCCAGGACCGGCATGTCGTCAGTGTTCGCCAGTGTCATCGTGTTGCTGACGATGCTCTTTCTGACACCGTTGCTTTATCACCTGCCGCAGGCCGTGCTGGCGGCAGTGATCATCATGGCGGTCAGCGGTTTGATCAACTTCCGGGCCATCAAACACGCCTGGCTGGTCCACAAACACGATGGCGTCGCCGCTGGCGTGACGTTTGTCGCCACGCTCGCCTTCGCGCCGCATCTGGACAGTGGCATTCTGCTGGGCGCGGCGGTGGCCATCCTGCTGTTTCTGTACCGCACCATGAAGCCGCGCGTGGCGCGCTTGGGACGCCATAGCGATGGCACCTTGCGTGATGTCAACGTCTATCCGGATATGCTCACCAGCGAACAGGTCATCCCCGTGCGCTTCGACGGTCAACTGTATTTTGCCAACGTCGCTTACTTTGAGGATGCCGTGCTGGAAGCCGTGACAGCGAAACCGAACGCCCACTATGTGCTGGTGGTGGGCAATGGCATCAACAATCTCGATGCCTCCGGTGAAGAAATCATCAAAGCATTGTTTGAGCGCCTGCGTGACAACGGGATCACGCTGGTTTTCTCGGGTCTGAAGAAACAGGTGCTCGACGTGCTGCACCGCACCGGGCTGTTCGACAAGATCGGCCAGGAGCAGATCTTTCCAAACGAGGACATGGCACTGGCCGCGATTTGTGAATGGCTCGGCGAGTCTGGCAAGAATGATCCTTTGAATCCCGCCAACAAGTCATACCCATAGTAGACGCATGACGACCAACCCGACGTCCTCAAATCCGGTCCAGTCTGGCGGACAGTGCCGTTAGCGCCAGATCGTCGGAGGCAAAGATATTGGCCTCGCCAAGCTCGGCGGCCAGGCCCGTTCGCTTGACGACATCCAGCACCTGTCGTTTCGTGCTGCTGAAGGCCAGCGTAATGCCGCACTCGCGCAAGCGCCGTACCACCCTGCGCAGCATTTCGACCGCCGATGCGTCGATCTGGTTGATGCCACTCGCTACCACCAGGATGCACTTCAGTTTTGGGTTCTCCCTCTCGATCTTCAGGATCGCATCCTCGAAGAACGAGGCATTAGCGAAGAACAGTGTCGCGTCGAAACGAAGTGCCGCAATCTTCTCGTGCAGAGCGGGCAACCGATTGTGCGCGGCGTCAACTAGCACTCCTTCAGCATTGCGCCCGAGCAGAACGATGCGCGGCGACATGCGCCGGTAAATGAACGCACCGAGCGAGAAGATGATTCCCGTGACGATACCGTTCTGGATGTTTGGCGCGAATGCCAGCGTCGCGACAAAGGTCAGCGCCGCTGCGATGCCGTCGTCGCGGCTAGCCTGCCACGCATGACGCAAGGACGAAAAGTCGATGAGGTTGGCGACGGCAAGGACGATCATTGCCGCCAGCGCTGGTTTCGGCAGGTGGTATAGCAGCGGTGTGAAGTACAGCAGCGTCAATAGCACGAAGCCGGCGGCCACCAGTGCCGAAAAACCGGACTTCGCGTTCGAAGCCAGGTTCAGCGCCGACCGAGAAAATGAACCGCTGACCGGCATCGAATGGCAAAACGCCGCGACCACCTTGGCTAAGCCCTGACCGATCAGTTCCTGATTCTCGTCCCACTTGGTGCGTGTCTTGATGGCGATCACCTTGCAACTCGACATCGCTTCCATGAAGCTGATCAGGGCAATGACGAAGGCAGCCGGCAACAGCGCCATGGTGGCTCGCCAGCTCATTGCCGGCACGGAAATGCTGGGCATTCCGGTGGGAATGTCACCAACAACCTTGCCGCCGTGCTCGGCATAGCCGGTGGCATAGCTCAGCCAGGTCATGATCGCGACCACGATGAGCACTCCGGGCAGCCGAGGGGCAAAACGCCTGAAGCCATAAAGCAGCGCGATGGCCAGCAAACCGAATGTCAGCGACATGACATGCGGTGAATCCGATTTGGCCAGCAAATGCCCTATATCCATCAGGAAGTGATCGGTCTGCGGCACGGCAATGCCGGTCAAGGCAGGAAGCTGCGAGAGGGCGATGATCAGCGCTGCCGCATTGATGAAGCCCATCAGCACAGGATGCGACAGCAGATTCAGCAGAACTCCGGCGCGGGCCAGTCCGAAGCCGATCTGGAACAGTCCGGAAAGCAGCGCCAGCAGGGTTACGTAGGAGACGAATTGCGCCGTGCCCGGCGCAGTGAGATGACCAACGCTGGCCGCTGTCAGCAGCGAGGTCATCGCCACCGGACCAGTCGACAACAACCCGGAAGAACCGAACAGTACCGCCACGATGGGCGGAATGAACGCCGCATAGAGCCCGTAGTAGGCCGGTACGCCGGCCAGCTGCGCATAGGCCAGTGACTGCGGGATCGCCAGCAGCGACACCGTGATGCCGGCGAGGAGGTCATTGAAGAGGGACTTGCCATCGACGCGCGGCCAGTTCAGGAACGGTAGCAGCCGCTTGGCAAGATTTGCGCTCATGACGGGTCAGTTGAAGTAATCGTCGGCGTGAAGCGACATGGAAAAAATTTCGATTTCAACGCCTTCGTATATCTCAATGCGTCGCGGCTTTGGCCCGCGTTGTCCATTTCGCGGCAGCGTCGGGATCGCGCTTCACGCCATCGAGTCCCTCAGCATAAATCTGCGCCAACGCCTGCATCGCCATCAGATGCCCTCCAGATGCCGCGCGCTCATACCAGCCCAAAGCTGTTGGCGAATCTTTCTTGAAGCCGTTGATGCCGCGCTCGTAACGCTGTGCCAACTGGTATTGCGCCTCAAGATCGCCATCGTCGGCCAGCTGTTTCAATTCCGGCGTTCGTTTGTACCAACCCTCGTCGATTTGGTAGCCGATACTTTCAATCTTATTCAGGAAAAGAACAGCACTCTCATAGCCTTTTTGCGCCGCCTGCTCTAACCACGAGCGGGCAGCGGCACGATCCACCTCAACATCGCCGCCGTTATGGTAAAGCCGCCCGAGCAAGAACTGCGCCTCGGCATTTCCTTCCGTCGCCGCTCGACGAAACCAATGGAGCGCCTGATCGATGTCCTTGCCAACGCCGACACCTTCCTGGTACATCTTGCCAACCTTCACCTGTGCCTGGACTTGGCCACGATTGGCCGCCTTCAGACGCCAGTCAAACGCCAGTTTCGGGTTGGCCACCACACCGAGCCCTTGCTCGTAAAAATCGCCCAACCTATCCTGGGCGTAAACGTTGCCCTGAATTGCGGCCCGCTCGAACCAGTAGGCTGCCTTGGCAGGGTCTCGCGCCAAACCGCCGTCGCCATGGAGATAGGCCACGGCCAGTAGGACCTGGGAGGCGGCGCTTCCACGCTCAGCCGCCGGAGCGACCAGCGCCACTTCATCGCGATTGAGGGCCAAACAGGGAGTAGCGCATAGCGTCAGAATGACCGACACAGCGATCAAGGCGGTTTCCCTTCTCATGTCACATCCTCGTCTTGGGTTGGGGAATATTTGCTTACATATCAGTGTTTCATCTTGTCTCTGTTCCTTTTTTGCGTGTGCGGACTGGGACAAGGGGAAAGCTTCACCAAAAAATCTCGCCGATTCAAAATGAGAGTCAGAGCTTGGGGCATTGAGCGGTTTCTGCTCGGTGCGTTCGAGTCTAGTTCAAATGCCATTCTATCGACTTAGATCTTTCGTGACAGCGCCGACGAGCGTCAGCTGCCCATAGCTCCACCGACGGCATCAGTCGGACAACTTGAAGCATTCCACCCGCTGGGCCAACGCCTGCGCCCGTTCGCACAGGGTCGTGGCGACCGTGGCGGTTTGCGCGATCCGGGCGCTGTTTTCCTGGATGGCCTGGTCCAGATTCCCGGTTTCCCGCCCGAGCTGCTCGATGTCGGTCAGCTCTTTGCGCACACTGTAGGCAATGCCCTGAATCAGAATGCCGGCCTGCTCGGCAGTATCAACCACATTTTCAACCGTGCTGCCGGCCTCCTGCGCCACCTTGGTTCCATAGCGTGTCTTCTCCACACCGCCAATATCGTCCATGGTGGCCACCACCTTGCCCATCACGTCTTTGGCCTGCTCGGCCGCGGCCGCGTTATCATCGGCAAACTTGGCTGCGCGACTGGCGTGCCCGGCGCCACCGGGCCGACTTCAGTGTGAACAAAGACCGCGCTCGCCCATTCGCCTTGTCACGGCAACAGCAATAGCGGGCAGCTGGCCTGCTGTGCCAGTTTGCTGGCCAGGGTCTTGAGACTAGGCCGCCCGCTGACTTGAAACACCCGGCGGCTGGAGATCAGCAGATCGGTGCTGTCAGGGCTTGCCCGTTGCACCAGCATGCGAATCGGGTCTCCGGTCAGCACTTCAAATAGCGCTTGCGGCCAAGCCCCCACGGCCAGTTGAAACTGGGTTTGCGCGAGTTGCGCCTGAGCTTCCTGCTCTGCCCGGATGTAATCCAGAAATCCTTGTCGTGCGCCTTTGGAGGACTGCCAGTCGTTGCCGATGAAATCAGGCCAATGGCCGTCGATGATGAATATTCCCGTCAGAAAGGCATTGTTCTGACGGGTTTGATGGATCGCATGGCTCAGGGGCAATTCGCTGACTGGCGAACCGTCCACGGCCACCGCGATGCGTTCCAGCACCTTGGTACCTAACGCGTCCAGAACACGATGAAGGCGACCACCAGAATGGTCAGAATGATGGCACCAACATCTTCCGCGCGGTCGTCCTTGAACAGGGTCATCTTGCCTTTGCCCTCGGTGGCGGGGGTTGCACTTGAGTTTTGAGTTTGAGTCATCTTGTTCTCCTGGACATCAGATCGAGACCAGGTGATCGCGGATCAGGATCACCACCAGCAAAGCCAGTACATATTTGGTGGTACCGACGATCAGACCGAGCTTCAGCGGTGCGCCACCGGCCTGGGCGATTTCCTTGAAATCGATATAACCCCCCAAGCCCACCAGGCCAAAGCCGAAGATCCATGTCATCCAGATGCGCAGCATCTGGATAACGGCAGAGGCCGGAGGCCCACCTTTGAGACCGACATCACCAAAAATACCCAGACTGGTCAAAATCACCATCGCAATAAAGCCGAGAACGAACACCGGGAATTTTTCGACGAGCAGCGTGCCCAGTCCTTCGCGTTGGCCTGCGCCGGAATCCTGCTTGCCTGACCAGTACCAGAGCGTGACGGCAAACACCGCAAACGGGATCGAGATGACCCGCATGATGTTCCAGATTTCCGCCACCGAAACCGCTGTGCCGGGTGCCACATTAGGGTTAAAGGCCAGCGCCGCCGCCAGCACCTGACCCGAGTTGAGTATGCCGGTACCGATCCAGGCACCGTATTGCAAATCGTTGAATCCGAGCGCATGACCGATAAACGGGCTGATGAACATGGTCAGCACGCCAAAACCCAGAATGGTGGCAATGGCATAGGCCACTTGGGAGGCTTTGGCTTCCACTGCCGGCGCCGTCGCCACCGCCGCCGACACGCCACAAATACTCAGGGCATTGGCCATCACGCCGGTCATCGAACGATCCAGTTTGAACACTTTGCCCAGCCACAGCACCATGACGACGGTCATGACGACGAAGCCGCCAATCAGGAAGATCGCCATCGAGCCCAGCTTGACGATCGCCTGAATGGTGTAGAGCGAGCCCAGCATGATGATGCCGGTCTTGATCATCAGACGCGAGAGGCGAAAACCGTTGATCAGCACATCGGGTATCTGGCCACCGAACAAGACATTGCGGTACAGCAGGCCACAAAGGATGCCAAGCAAAATGTAGTTCAGATGCAGCACCTGAACGAACCAGCCCTTGATACCGAACAGGACGGTTTGGGCCATCCAGGGTTCGATCCACAGTCGGATCACGACCAGGGTTCCAATAATCAGCGCCAGACCGGGCAAGGCACTGGGAAGTTGACGAATAAAGCCGGGTGAGTTGTCGGTCATCATGTCTCCTTATTTGTCAATGGCAATTCTTGCTTCACAAATAGCGCGCGAGCGCTATCCGAAGTTCTCCCTGAGAGTTTGAATCTTGATCACAAAACGAATGGATTGGTATTACCCATATGGGCTATGCCCAGCTACCTTGCTTGGTGATGCGGAAATTTGTCGGCTCAGGTCTTGCATGACATCGGAGTTCCCCCAAACTTGGCAAAGCAGCCCAGATCGGTAAATCGGAGATGATTAGTAGAATCTGCCGCCAACCCAATCAATTCGCCTATGAATAGCTTCATCACGCCCATTCTGACCAGCAAGTTGCCCCACGTTGGCACCACCATCTTCAGCGTCATGTCGGCGCTCGCAGTGGAAAAAAATGCTGTCAACCTGGGTCAGGGTTTTCCTGACTTCAACTGTGATCCCAAGCTGATTGACGCCGTGACACAGGTTATGCAGCAAGGCCTCAATCAGTACCCGCCGATGCCCGGCGTGGTTCCCTTGCGGGACGCCATAGCTACAAAAATTGAAGCACTTCACGCCCGTCAATACTCCGCCACAAGCGAAATTACTATCACTGCGGGGGCCACCCAGGCGATCCTGACGGCGATTCTCGCGGTGGTGCACGCCGGCGATGAAGTGATCGTGCTCGATCCCTGCTACGACAGCTATGTCCCCAATATCGAACTCGCCGGTGGGGTACCGGTGCGCGTGGTACTGACGCCGGGCAGTTTCCGCCCGGACTTCGACAAGATTGCCGCCGCCATCAACCCCAAAACGCGCGCTATTGTCATCAACTCGCCGCACAACCCGAGTGGCACGGTCTGGACCGAACAAGAGATGATGCGCTTGCAGGAAATTCTGGCACCCACCGACGTGCTGCTGATCAGCGACGAGGTCTATGAACATATGGTCTTTGACAGCCAGCAACACCAGAGCGCCGCACGCTTTCCCGGCCTGGCGGCGCGCTCCTTCATCGTCTCCAGCTTTGGCAAGAGCTACCACGTGACCGGCTGGAAAGTCGGCTACGTGGCGGCGCCTGCGCCCCTCACAGCCGAGTTTCGCAAGGTCCACCAGTTCAATGTTTTCACGGTCAACACGCCGGTGCAGTATGGACTTGCGGACTACATGGCCGACCCGAAGCCCTATCTTGAGCTGCCCGCGTTTTATCAGCGCAAGCGTGACTTGTTCCGCGCAGGGCTTCAGCAAACGCGCTTCAAGCTGCTGCCCTGTGAGGGGAGCTACTTCCAATGCGTAGACATTTCTGCCGTGAGCGACCTGGGGGAAATCGATTTCTGCAAGTGGCTCACCGCTGAGATTGGCGTCGCGGCGATTCCGCTGTCGGCCTTCTACGGCGATGGCTTTGACCAAGGTGTCGTTCGCTTCTGCTTTGCCAAGCAGGACGAGACCCTGAACGCGGCACTGCAGCGATTGCGTAAACTATAGGCAGTTGCGCTCCATCTTTCGATGCGCGCCGGAGAAGCACGGCCTCGCCGACAGCAAAGCTCAGCCGTTACGCGGCCCGACCTACTTGGCCTTGTCCGGGATTGGCATGGCCTGTTCAGCGCTGATCTTCCACTGATCAGCCACCTTTTCCAGGGTTAGGTGTTTGCGTGATCGATCGCTCATGCCGCGCGCCATGTAATGCTGCAAAAACGTCGCTTCAGCCCGCGTCTGGCTGACTTGAACGATCGTCAAATCGGTGATGTCAATGACGATTTCTCGAGCGCTTCCAATGCGTTTTCGTCGCGTGCGCTCCCATTGCTGACGCGGCACCCCATCGACCGGACGAAAGGAATCACTATACAGTCCAAGGTAACGATCCGTGTCACGCGCCGCCCATAGTTTCGCCCACAGGCCAATGGCTGCCTCGATGCCCTCACGCGGGTCCACCCTTTCGCGATGGACCGTCTTGATGGGCTGCGATCTAGATGGCGGCGGCGTCATCACCGCGATTGAGGTTTGCGTCGCGCCGCCCTCGTCCGCCCGGAGCGCAGACCGGAGGTAGGCAGACAGCAGCAAAACAACTGTGCCAAGCAACAGCATTGGGTAACGCCATCGGCGGATCCAGGAAGATCGGTGGCGCGCTGCGTCGGAAAATTGAAATCTGCGCCGAGCCCGGCGCGTGTTGAAGTCGAGCAGTTGCAATAGCACGGCCGCACCAAAGAACAGCAGGGCCAAAAGTGCCACAAACATCAGAAATATTTCTTCGTCCGAAAAACCCAACAGGGCACCCAGGGGCAACGCCAGCAGCGCAGGCAAAATCAGGACTGCAAACAATTTCAGCATAGAGAGACAAATAATTGGCCGCAACAGCGATACCATCCAACGACCACTTCGAAAGAAGAGACCACCTTTGGGACGGATTCTAATAACCCGCGTCTGACCCGCTGCGTTTGATTGCGTCATGAAACCACTTAACCGGCTGCTCCTTTGCACGGCCCTGATCCTGCTGATCTGGCAGCTTCCGTACGGCTACCAACTACTCTATCCGCTCACCTTGCTCGCCACGTTCGCGCACGAAATGGGCCATGGCTTGGCGGCGCTGCTGGTTGGCGCCGAGTTTGATCAGCTGTTACTGCATGCCGACGGCTCGGGGCTGGCCAAGTGGCAGGGGAATCCAGGCCGCATCACCCTGGCTCTGGTTGCCGCAGGTGGCCTGATGGGTCCAACCGTGGCCGGCACGGTTGTGCTGTTGCTCGCCAGTTCGGCGCGTTTTGCCCGAATTGTGCTGACTGTATTGGCAGTTTTGCTGCTACTGGCGGTGCTCTTCTGGGTGCGCAATGCCTTCGGCGTCGTGTTTTTGCTGGCACTGGCAGGCAGCCTGGGCCTTGGCGCAAAAATCCTGTCCGACGGTGCAGCATCGTTCTTGTTGCACCTGGTCGCGCTGACGCTTTGCCTGTCCTGGTGGCGCGACCTCAACTACATGTTTTCTGCAGAAGCGCTGGTCAACGGCGTGCCGCACCCTTCCGACAGTGCCCTGATTGCCCAGGCGCTGTGGCTTCCATACTGGTTCTGGGGCGCAGCCGTGGCCTTGTTCTCGCTGGTCCTCACAGCGCTTGGCATCTGGTTTGTCGGTCATCAAAAAAATGGCGATTGGCATTAAACTCGCAACACAATGGCTATCAACCACCGGACGAGGAATCAGGCATGAAGGGCATGATGGACTTTTTGGAGCGGGCGGGTCTGGTCCGACAGGAAACGCCTGAAGTGCCAGCGACCGCGTCGCCAGAGCCTGTCGGCAGTGAGCCGCTCGCGCCGACGCGGCCGGTGTCGGAGGCTGCCAGCCCCGCTGCCCACACGACAGGCGGCCAGGCTAATGGCGCAGCCGCAGACGCAGCACCGATCAATCTGGAAGAAATCTATGCCAACCAGGGCATTGCACCATCCTTTTATCCGGCTGAGCGGCTGTTGCGGCTGATTGACGGCCTCAGCGCAATGGACGGGGCGACGCGCCTGATGGCGATCCGGGCGATGGATGCGGCGGATGAATCCTGGACCATTGCAGATCCACTTGCAGACGCCGCTGCCAAGACCCGCGCGTTGACAACTCATGCTGCTCTGCTGCAATCAAATTTGCAGCAGCTTGAGCGCCGGACCGAGGACCAGCTCGCAGGCATTGCTCAGCGCAAGGAGCAAGTGCTGGCCGGCATCCGTAAACAAATGAGCGAGCTTGAAGCACTGGTGGCGCGCGAAACAGCCCGCGCTGACAAAGAAACCAGCGCACAGCAGGCGCAGCTCCAGGCGGCCCAGAATCGCACTGCGGCTGAACTGGCCGAGCTGAGCAAAGTCACCCAGCGGCTGCAAGGTCTTGCGAGCCAATTTGGCGCAGCCATCACCACGGCAAAGGAATAATAAATGGCCAGTTTGACACCACTCTCGAAAGGCTTGATTGGCTTGGCCGTGATTGGTGCCGTCGCATCAGCCGTCTGGCATTTGGGATTGAAAGATCGCTTTGTCAATCTGGGGGTCGGCAGTACGACGAGCGCCACAAACGCGCCTGCCAGCAACCAGGTCACCAACGCCGAAGTAAACAGTGCACCCAGCGTCGCCACGCCTGATCCGACGTCGGTGCCGTTATCAACCCAACGTGCGGCCGTGCCTTTGCCGGAACCAGCACCACCGACCACGCGCCAGCGGCCCTCGTCCAAATTGTCTGCGGCGGAAAACGCCCAAGCCGGGCGCAAGGCGCTGGGCGACGGCAACTTTGCGCAGGCCCGCGTCCACCTGGAACAAGCGGTACAGGGCGGCGACGCGGGCGCAGCCTGCCTGTTGGGCGAGATGACCCTCAAGGGCCAGGGTGGCATTGCGGCCAATCAGGAACAATCCGCCAAGCTCTTCCAGTTTGCGCAGTCGCGCAACATAATTTGTTTTGCCTCGGGCCAATAACGGTCACAGCGCTATTTTTTGACAGGATGATCTCCATGAAAACCAGCACCCTTGCCTTTTTAGTGGCCCTGAGTTGCGTGGGCTTGATGGCCAGCACAGCGCAGGCGCAGGGCTTTGTCTTTGGCACCGGCCAGCCGACCAAGCCAGAAGTGGCACCGACCGCAGGCGCGCGCAATGCCAAGGTCGAAACGGCGCAGCGCCTGCTGGCGCGCATGGGCCTGTTTCGCGAGACCCCCAGCGGCACGCTGACACCGGCCACACAGGAGGCCATTCGCGCTTTCAGCAGCAAGCACGGTCTGGCCGCCACCAACCAGGTCACGGATGGCCTGCTTAACGCCATCCGGCGCGTCATCTGGCAGACCCAGAATTGGGCTGGTGGCAACTACAAAGGGCGTGAAAAGCTGGTCGATGCAGCGGGACTGCGCGAAGCGCAGATTTTGCTGGGCAAACTGGGCTTTAACGCCGGGCCGCTGGATGGCACCTTTGGCCCGCAAACGCAGGTCGCCACCGAGGCCTTTCAGGAGTCGCAAAGCGTCAGCGTCGATGGCCTGATCACCGCCACCGTGCTGATGAACCTGCGGCGTGCCGTCAATGGGGTCGGTGCCTCGGCCAAGTCAACGGTGCGTGTTCTTAATTGGCCGGACTACATCGATCCAGGCGTCCTGCAGGACTTTGAGCGCGAGCACAACACGCGCGTCATTTACGATATTTTCGCCAGCAACGATGACTTGCAAGCCAAGCTGCGCGCCGCGGGCACGCCCTACGACGTGGTCTTTCCGACGGCCAACGCAGTGCCCGCCATGGCCGCCAAAGGTCTGCTTGGCAAGATTGACAAGGCCAGCCTCAAAAACCTGGGCAACATCGACCCCAGAGTTGATGCCACCCTGCGCGCCTGGGACAAGGAAGGCGCCTACAGCCTGCCCTACATGTGGTACACGGTGGGCATTGCCTGGAACCCCAGACTGACTGACAAAGCCTATCCCGGTCGGGCCATGGATTCTCTGACCAACGTGTTTGACCCGGAGACCGCGCGGCGCTTCCAGTCTTGCGGTGTGGGCGTCGTGGATTCGGCCTCTGACGTCGTGCCGCTGGCGGCTCTGGCGGGTGGCCACGGCAAGTGGGATGGCAAGGGCTCAACGGCGGCGGCAGCCCTGGTACTCGACAAACTGGCCGGTATCGTCAAGGTCATTCCAACCGACCAGTATGTTGACGCGCTGGCCAATGGCAAGATCTGTGTGGCCATCGGCTTCTCAGGTGATGCGGTGCAGGCCCAGACCAAGTCGCGGAGCAGCGTGGAATACCGGGTGCCGTCCGACGGCGGCTTGCTCGCCATCGACGCCATGGCGGTGCCTGCCAACGCCCGCAACAAACGCGAAGCCCATCTGTTCATCGACTACCTGCTGCGCCCGCAAGTCATTGCCAAAATATCGAACACTGTCGGCTATGCCAATGCCAACCTGAAGGCCGGCGAGTTCATGAGCGCCAGCGTCAAGTCCAACCCTGCCGTCGTGCCCAGCACCACGGCACTCAGCCGCTCCGTGCCGATCCCGATTCTGACCGAGCAGGATCAGCAGGAAATCGCGCGCATCTGGGCGCGCTTCTCCAAGTAAGTTGAAATGCCAGCGTGAGCGCCAAGCCGTCTTACCTGGGTGCGTTTCTGAAGCACCCGATCAACCGCGTTGCCTGGTTGGCGGTTGGCTGCGCCGCCATTTTTGCGTCGATTCCGTTAGGCTGGTCGGGTCTGGCGCTGGTCGGTGTCATCGGGCTCGGTGCCGAGGCGCTTGCCGCGCTGGCGATTCCGGGCTTGCCGTCTTTTCGCGCCTGGGTCGAGCGTGAGCAGCAGCGCCAAACGCGCGACCAGCGCCGCAGTCAGCTACTGTCTGAACTCAACAGCTATGGCGACGCCAACGCGCTGGACACCTACCAGCAGATGTGCAACCGGGTGCAGGCGCTGTACCAGACTGCCAATGACAGCCGCACCACGCTGACGCGAGCCGATGTCGAAAAGCTCGACGACCTGACGGTAGATTACATGGGCCTTTGCGTGGTCAGCCTGTCGCTCAAACAGCGTAAGGATCGCGCTAATGAGGACGTGGTCTTGAAGCGCATCGCAGGCCTGCAGGCGCAGTTGCAAAGCAAGGGGCTGGCCGAAGAGGAAGAGCGTCAATTGCGCAGCGCGCTGGCGGAGTACACCGAGGTCATGAATCGCGCGCGCCGTCTGGCGGTGCGCCGCAGCACGCTGGAGGCCACACTCCTGTCCATGCCCGACAAAATGGAAGAGGTCTATCAACTGGTGATCACGTCGCCCTACTCGTCCGACATGGGAGGCAAGCTGGAAGAGTCGCTCTCACGCCTGCGCGTCGCCGAAGAAGTAGCGGCTGAGTTTGATGGTGCGCAAAATCTGGATTTCGACGCCCCCAAAACCGCCTTTTCGGCTGCCCCGGCCAGCGCTCCCAGTCAGACCGCCCGAGCGACAGCACGCGCGGTCAAGGCGTAAGCGCCCATCAACCCAAGCATATTTTTTCAGGAGAACTCCATGGCCAATAACGCAATCTTCGCCCGCCTCGCCAATTTGTGGACCGGCTTCATTTCACTCTGGGTGTCAGACATCGAAAAGGAACACCCCGAAATCGCTTACCAGAACGCAATCGCGTCGATGATCGATAAATACGCCAAGCTCAAGGCCGCCACGGGCTCCATCATTGCCAGACGGCAGGACATTACGGCACGCCTGGATGTCAGTGAGCGCGAATTGGCCAGCGTAGCCGCCGATCTGGAGACGGCGCTGGCCACCAGCCAGGATGATCTGGCGGTGGTGCTGATTCAAAAGAAGAACACGCTCGACGCAGCCATTGCCGAGCTTCGCAATGATGCCTCGCAAGCCACGGCAGACGCTGACAATGCCAAGGATTCGCTGATGCAGGTGAAATCCGAAATTGACAAGCTAAAGTCTGAAAAAGACCGCATGCTCGCGCAAATGCAAAGCGCCCAGGCGCGGCTGCAAATTCAGGGCCAGCTCGACGGTTTGTCGGTCGATGCTGAAGTGAAGGCGCTGGGTGCCGTGCGCGAGCACATCAAGAGCCAGGTGGCGCAGGCCAGTCTGGGTGCCGAGCTGCAAAACTCGGACCTGGATGTGCGCCTGAACAAACTGCGCCAAAGCAGCGGCAGCGTCACCGCCAAAGCGCAACTCGAAGCCATGAAACAGGCCCGTGCTGCCGCGCAGGCGGCGCCGGTGAAGAGCCTCTGAACCAGAGCCCGCCATGAGCGCTCCTGTCACGACGCGCAACCCCTTGCCCCAGTGGGCGGAAAGCCTGCGCCAGAAATACCTGGCTGGTGAGGCGTCGACCTTTGTGCTTTATCGCAATGTGTTCGACAATTTTTTAGTCGGGGAGACGCTGCACAACCTGCAATCCTTCCTGCTGGCCGAGTTGTTCAAGGACACCAAAAAGCGCGTCTGCGAAGTCAGCCTGGAGCGCGGTATCCGGGTGCTCAACGGCAAGCCTGAAAGCGGCGCAACCCAAGCCGCTGCCTTGGATGGCGGCGAGCCGCCCAGCCTGCTGCAATCCCTGCACACGCTGGAAGCGCAGATGCGCAGCGAGCAGTCCACTGCCGTCATCGTGCCCTATGCTGATGCCTTGCTGCCCGCAGGCGACCCCAGCTTCATGGCGCAGCAGGATCGCCAGACCTATCTCGCTTTTCACCGCTGGTCACTCGACAAGACCCTGACCAATGGCGACAACATCACCATTTTGATCACCGAGTCGCTCAACGCCATCAACCCGGGCCTGCTCTCCAGCCCCAAAGTCGCGGCGATCGAAATCCCCATGCCCGACCTGCCGCTGCGCAGGCGCGTCATCGCCTTTTTGGCGCCGAAACTTAGCGAGCAACAAATCACGCTGTTCTCCGAGCGCACCGGCGGCCTGCGCACGGTGCAACTGGCCAGCATCATGGCCAGCTCCGGGGGCCACGGCCTGAGCGAGAGCGAACGGCGCGCGCTAATATTGGAACTGCTACAAGGCACACCCGACGCCGAGCAGCGCGCCAGCACACTGGCTACCATCACAGCGGGCATGACGCCGACTGAAATCAACAAGCTGATCGAGCCCGGCAAGACCTTACCGGTAGGCGATGCAAATGCAGAGGTGCTCAAGGTCATCCACGCCCGCAAACGCGAAATGATCGAAAAAGAGTGCGCGGGCCTGATTGAATTCATCGAGCCCAAGCATGGCCTGTCCTCGGTCGGCGGGCACGAAAATATCAAACACGAATTGCTGGCCATCGCCAGGAACTTGAAGGAGGGTGAAACCACCCTGACGCCGATGGGCTTACTGGCGGTGGGCCCGATGGGCTCGGGCAAGACCTTTGTCATCAAGGCGTTTCTAAAGGAAGCGGGTTTGTCAGCCGTGGCGCTAAAGAACTTCCGCTCCAAATGGGTCGGCTCCACCGAAGCCAACCTGGAGCGCGTGCTGGCCACCGTCAAGGCGATGGGGCCGATTGCGGTGATCATCGACGAGGGCGACCGCAGCTTTGGCTCCGGTGGTGGCGAAGGTGGCGACGACGGCACCAGCTCGCGCGTGATTGCACGGCTGAAAGAATTCATGGCTGACACCGAGAACCGCGGCCAGGTGTTGTTCGTGATGATGACCAATCGGCCCGACAAGCTCGACAGCGACATCAAACGCCCCGGTCGGCTGGACCGCAAGATTCCGTTCTTTTACTGCGATTCAGCACCGGAGCGCTCGCAGGTGCTACAGGCGGTGCTGTCGCGTTATGGCGAGACCTGTGTCGCCAGCACCGAAGAATTGTTAACCCTGTGCGAAACCCTGGTTGGCTACTCCAATGCCGACCTGGAGGCGCTGGCCTTGCTGGCCGTCGAGTTGGCGCGCAACCAGAAACTGCCACTCGATGCCTTGGCCTTGAAAGCCGCCGCCGCCGATTTCATGCCGCCGCAGGAGCGCGACATGATCGAGTTCATGGAACTGCTGGCGGTGTCGGAAACCTCGCGCCGTTCCATGCTGCCCAAGCGCTACCGCGACATGGCCATCGCCGACATCCAGAGCAACCTGCTGGACGCCAAGCGCCGCGCCCTGGCGCGCTGACCCGTACCCAGGACCGGCACCCATTTACTTTCCAACCGGAGTTCACCATGCCCCCCATGACAGATCAAAATCTCAGTTCAACCCAGGTCACGCTGCTCACCCAGGCCATGCTTTCGGTCGCGATGGTGGACGGCATCGCGCCGGCCGAGGCAGCCTTGATTGGCCAGTTCTACGAGTCTTCGCGCAGCGCCGAGATGCCCAGCACCTCCAGCGTCATGGCCAGCCCGGCGGCGCATCAGTTTGACCCCAAGACGCTGGCCGGGAGCCCCAGCGCCTTTGCCGATACCGTGGTGCTGATGTGCCTGATGACCGGCTACGCCGACGGCCGGTTGAGCACGCCAGAGCGCGACCAGGTTCAAGCCATTGCCAGCGTGCTGGGCATGGACGCTGCTCACTTCGAAACCCACCTGGCGCAAGTGCGCGACGAACTCGTTGGCGCCCTGTCGCACCTGCCCGATGCTGGGTCGGTGGCAAAGGTGGTCAAGGAATTGGCCGCGAACGATTGACGACAGCTAGTATCCCATTCTGTCACGGCGGACCGAATCACGCCACAAACACCCGCGCCTTGCGGGGTGTCAGCAGCAAGGTGTCACCTTCCTTGAGGTCCATCTCGCGCCACTGCTGCGCCGGGATTTGCGCTTCAATGATGTCTGCGCTGCCGGCGACTGACGCATCCAGCGGCAACAGTTCCAGCCGCGCAATCGGTCCGATCACCATGGCGCGGGTGAGTTTCGCCACGATGCCGCCGACCCGGTCGGTGGCACCCAAACCCGCCACATAGCGTTGCACGTCCAGGTCGTGCGGGCGCACATACGCAAACGCCTTGCTGTCTTGCACCGCGCTGTGCTCGGGCGTGGCCAGACGCAGGCCCTGCTGATCTTCGCCGATGCGCATTTCACCTTCGTGCGCGCGGCCATGAAAAAGGTTTACGTCGCCCAGAAAGCCATAGACAAATGGGCTGGCCGGATGGTCCCACACTTGCTGCGGCGTGCCGACCTGCTCGACCACACCGGCGTTCATCAGCACCACGCGGTCAGCCACTTCAAGGGCTTCTTCTTGGTCGTGGGTGACAAAAATGCTGGTCACATGCAGATCGTCATGCAGACGGCGCAGCCAGCGGCGCAATTCCTTGCGCACCTTGGCGTCGAGCGCACCAAAGGGCTCGTCAAGCAGCAGCACCTGCGGCTCCACGGCAAGAGCGCGCGCCAGCGCAATGCGCTGACGCTGCCCGCCTGAAAGTTGCGCCGGGTAGCGTTCAGCCAGCCAGTCGAGCTGCACCAGCCCCAGCAAGTCATGCACTTTCTGCCTGATAAGCACTTCGCTCGGGCGTGTGGCCTTGGGTTTCATGCGCAAGCCAAACGCCACATTGTCAAACACGCTCATGTGGCGAAACAGCGCGTAGTGCTGGAAAACAAAACCCACATTGCGCTTACGCACGTGTTTGTCGGTGGTGTCTGAGCCGTTGACCAAAATGTTGCCCCGATCTGCGGTTTCCAGTCCGGCGATGATGCGCAACAGCGTGGTTTTGCCGCAGCCTGACGGACCCAAGAGGGCGACGAGTTCGCCGGAATCAATGCTCAGGTTCACGTCGCGCAGCGCGTGAAAAGTGCCAAAGTCTTTGCTGACGTTACGGATTTCTATGCTCATGGTATAAAACTTTTTTTATTTGGCGCTTGCGACCACGGGCAACGGGGAGACTGTGGGGCGCTCCGGTGGTAACTCGGCGGCGGCCTTCTGATCGCGCTCAAACTGCCACTCCACCGCTGATTTGATCAATAACGTGAGCAGGGCAAGCAAGGCCAAAAGAGAGGCGACGGCAAACGCCGCCACCGACTGGTACTCGTTGTACAAGATCTCGACGTGCAGCGGCAGCGTGTTGGTCTGGCCACGGATGTGGCCGGAGACGACCGATACCGCGCCAAACTCGCCCATGGCGCGGGCGTTGCACAAGATCACGCCATAGACCAGGCCCCATTTGATGTTGGGCAGCGTCACATGCCAAAAGGTTTGCCAACCGGAGGCGCCCAGCACCATCGCCGCCTGCTCTTCTTCAGTGCCTTGCGCCTGCATCAGCGGAATCAGTTCACGTGCGATAAACGGAAAGGTAACAAAAATGGTGGCCAGAATGATGCCGGGCACGGCAAACACAATTTTGATGTCATGCGCTGCCAGCCACGGTCCGATCCAGCCTTGGGCGCCAAACAGCAGCACGTAAATCAGGCCCGCCACAACCGGGGAGACGGAGAACGGCAAATCAATCAATGTCGTCAAGAACGCCTTGCCCTTGAACTCGTACTTGGCCACCGCCCAGGCCGCAGCCACACCAAACACCAGGTTCAGCGGCACCGTCACCGCCGCCGTCAGCAGCGTCAGTCGGATGGCGCTCCAGGCATCGGGTTCCCTGCAACGCGGCCAGCGCGGCGGGCAAGCCTTTGCGCAATGCCTCCGTGAACACAGCGGCCAACGGCAACAGCAAGAAGAGAAACACAAAGCCCAGTGCCAGGCCGATCAGCGATCGGCGCATCCAGGTGGGCTCGGTGCTGCCCGAAGCATCGCGCTGAACCGCCTGCGGGCTCATGACTTGCCCCCGGAGCGGCGGCGCTGCCAGGCTTGCAAGCCGTTGATGACCAGCAGCAGCACAAACGAGATGCCCAGCATGACCGTGGCGACCGCCGTGGCACCGGCGTAGTCGTATTGCTCCAGCTTGCCGATGATGATCAGCGGCGTGATCTCGGACACCATGGGCATGTTGCCGGCAATAAAAATGACCGAGCCATATTCACCAATGGCGCGCGCAAAGGCCATGGCGAAACCGGTCAGCAGCGCGGGTGCGATGCTGGGGAAGATCACGTAGCGAAAGGTTTGCCAGCGGCTCGCGCCCAGGCAGGTGGCGGCTTCTTCCAGCTCTTTCTCGACATCTTCCAGCACCGGCTGCACCGTGCGCACCACAAACGGCAGGCCGATGAAGATCAGCGCAATCACGATGCCGTTGCGGTTAAACGCGAGTTGAATGCCCAGCGGCTCCAGGTATTGACCAATCCAGCCGTTGCCCGCCAGCAGCGCGGTGAGCGAAATGCCCGCCACGGCAGTGGGCAGGGCAAACGGCAAATCGACCAGCGCGTCGATGATCTTTTTGCCGGGAAACTCATAGCGCACCAGCACCCAGGCCAGCAGCAGGCCAAAGAAAACGTTGACCAGCGCTGCGACAAACGACGCGCCAAAGGTCAGCCGGTACGAAGCCAGCACGCGCGGGCTGGCCACGGCCGCCCAGAACTCGACCCAGCTCAGGGTGAAGGTCTTGAACAGCAAGGCGGACAGCGGGATCAGCACGATCAACCCGAGGTAAAGCAACGTGTAGCCCAGCGTCAGATGAAAGCCGGGGAGCACGCGCCGGGGTGCACGTTTGGCACTTAAGCCCGTGCTGCTTAACGGGGATGAGAGAACTGCGGTGGTCACGGGGGTTCGCTTGTTGGCTTACTTGACAGCGTAAATCTTGTCAAACTGGCCGCCGTCATTGAAGTGAACCTTTTGCGCTTCAGACAGCGAGCCAAAATACTCGCTGACCGCGAACAATTGCAGGGGCTTGAAGGTGCTGGCGTATTTGGTCAGCACTTTTTCGTTGCGCGGACGAATGCCGTGTTTGGCCGCGATCTCTTGCGCTTCTTCCGAGTACAGGTAGTTCAAATAGGCTTTGGCCAACTCACCCGTGCCTTTTTTGGCCACCGTGCGCTCGACCACCGCCACCGGGTTTTCAGCAATGATGCTCACCGATGGGTGAACAGCATCGACCTTGCCGGCGCCAAATTCGCGGTCCACCGACACCACCTCAGACTCAAACGTGATCAGCACGTCGCCAATATTGCGCTGCAAAAAGATGGTGGTGGCATCGCGCCCGCCCTTGGCCAGCACCGGCACGTTCTTGAACAGCTTGGCGACGAACTCGGCCGCTTGGGCATCGCTGCCACCCGTTTTGCGCACATAGCCCCAGGCCGCCAGGTAGACCATGCGGCCATTGCCACCGGTTTTGGGGTTGACCACGATCACCTTCACGTCGGGTTTGATCAGATCGTTCCAATCCTTGATGCCTTTAGGGTTGCCGTTGCGCGTCAGAAACAGCATGGTCGAGGTGGTGGGGGCGGCGTTGTTGGGGAAGCGCCTGGCCCAGTCTGGCGCGACGACGCCACTTTTCGCCAGAAACTCCACGTCGGTGGTGGTGTTCATGGTGACGACGTCGGCGTCCAGCCCGTCGTTGACGGCACGCGCCTGGGCGCTCGAGCCGCCATGGGCTTGATCGACCTTGATGTCTTTACCGGTGGTCTTTTTGTAATGGGCCACGAAAGCGGCGTTGTAGTCTTTGTAGAACTCGCGGGATACGTCGTAAGAGGCATTCAGCAGGGTTTGAGCTGCTACCAATTGTGTAGCTGTTGTCGCAAGCAACACAAGGGCTAGAGTAACTTTTTGTATAGATTTCATGGGGTTTCCTTGAAAGTTTGAAAGGAGCTTAAGAAAGGCAGGGGTAAACGTTCATGCCGCACTCAGCGCAGCAGTTTCCAGACGGTCAACCTGGCCGGTGAGCGAATTGAGCAGCGCGAGCCCCAGCGGCCAGGGGCCAAAACCGGCCTCCAGATTGATGTGCCCCGCGTTTTGCAGCCGCACAAATTCGCTGCCCCAGGCGCGGGCATAGGCACCCGCCGTGCGCACCGGGCAATAGGGGTCGTCGTTGCTAGCCACAATGATGCTTTTGTAAGGCAGGCGCTGATAGGGAACCGGGGCAAAGTCAGCCAGCACACCACGGCGCTCGGGATCGGCCGGGGCCACCAGCAGCGCGCTTTGAACCCGCTCAGCGGCTTCGGGCGGCAAATGTACGGCGGCGATGCAACCCAGGCTGTGTGCGGCAAGCACCACCGGTTGGGTTTGTGCCAGGATGGTGCGTGCGATCGAGGCCACCCACGCGCTGTGCGAGGGCGCAACCCAGTCGTCCTGCTGCACCCGCACCACGCCCGTCAGTTGCTCGGCCCACAGACTTTGCCAGTGGCCAGGCGGCGAGTCGCGCCAGCCGGGGATGATGATGATGGGGACCATGGTGTTTTCTTGTGCTTGAGCGCTGCGTTGAAGTGACTAGAAAACGCATTGTGGGATGAGTTGATTCAAACTCAAACTACTTGTTTTCTATTTGTTTATCTTGATATTGGCATATCAAATCTTGAGGTCATCGCTCTGGCTTGCCGCGCCCACTGAACGCTTTCAACGTTTATCATCAGCGGAATTCAGGTCGGCGTTTGGCAGCGCAGGATAGCGATAACCAAGCCGCTTGTCTGATCTGCTTTCATCAATGCTCTCTCGTCCCGTTTGAGCTCATCTGGAATTTCATATGAACAATAAACTCACGCCGCCAAATTTCAGCGCCATGTTCGTGGCTGCAGTTCTGGGCTCGGTCTTGCTCACCCCGGCTCACGCCGGCAAGACGCTGGAGGCGATCAAGGCGCGCGGCCAGATCGCTTGTGGTGTCAGCACCGGCGTTGCTGGCTTTTCAGCCGCCGACTCCAGCGGGAAATGGAGCGGACTCGATGTCGATGTCTGCCGTGGCCTGGCCGCTGCAACCCTGGGTGACGCTGAAAAAGTCAAGTATGTGCCATTGAACTCGCAGCAGCGTTTTACCGCCCTGCAATCGGGAGAAGTGGACGTACTCGCGCGCAACACCACGTTGACGCAAACGCGTGATGCTTCACTGGGACTTTTTGCGACGGTGGTCAACTATTACGACGGCCAGGGCTTCATGGTGCCTCTGAAAAGCAAGATAAAGAGCCCGAAACAACTTAAGGGGCAGACAGTGTGCGTGCAGTCCGGCACCACCTCCGAAAAGAACCTGGCCTCTTTTTCAAGAGCGAACGGGCTCAACCTCAAACCCGTCGTGTTTGAACAGTTTGAAGCGGCCAATGCGGCCTATTTTGCGGGTCGCTGTCTGGCCTACACAACCGATGCCTCGGGTCTGGCCTCGATCCGCAGCAAGCAGGCGAAAGACCCCAAAGAGCACCTCATCCTGCCCGATCTGATCTCCAAGGAACCCCTGGGCCCGCTCGTGCGCCGCGGTGATGACGAGTGGTTCACCATCGTCAAGTGGGTTATCTACGGCAGCTTTGAAGCGGAAGAGTATGGCGTGACGCAGGCCAATGTCGATCAGCTCAAGGCGACCAGCGTCGATCCGGTGGTGCAGCGCCTGCTTGGCGGCGGCAATGAAGATTCCGGCAAGATCCTTGGGCTGGACAAGGAGTGGCTGGCCCGCGTGATCAAGGCCACGGGCAACTATGGCGAGAGCTTCGAGCGCAATCTGGGCAACAAATCCGCCGTGAACCTGCCGCGCGGGCTGAACCGGCAGTGGAACCAGGGCGGGCTGATTTACGCCTACCCGATTCGCTGAGATTGTTGTAGCTATTTGTCGGCGTTGCGTTGGCTGCTGGCCCGCTGACGGACCGGGTATCCGTTCTCTGGCCCACGCTCGCGGGCAAGCACACCTGGCGTGCCAGCATTTTGGCTTCAACCCGGCGGCTGCCAATCCAGCGTGGTGGCAACCGCGAATCGGGCCGACGCCCGGACACCCAATCCACCAGCCGGACAAAGTGGGGGGTGCGCCGGATTCAAAGACGAGGATGACATGTCTGGCTTGCTGATCGTCGCTTGCGGGTGAAGTGGTCAAAGCACTATGGCGACCAGGCACATCGAAGTGCGCATTCCCGATTGAGGTGCCAACCAGCAAATCCCATCAGGGACCGTGATCGCAAGCTCACACAAAAGTCCGAATGTACGGATGCAATCTTGATCTCTCGCGGTGTCATGAATTGAAAGCTTGGTAAAACGGGAGCGTCCATGTACGGTGACCACGGCATAGGCTCACCAAGGGCAGTCTTGACACCGCCACATTGGATGACCCGATCAGCCCGCCCGTGAGCGTGGGCCGGAGTCCGCAAGTCACACCACCAACCTGGCGCAAGTCGTTATCTTGAACTACTAAATTTGTAGCTAGTCGTGCATACTACACGGGGGCTACAGGCTAAAAAAGCTTAAACAATTACAGTAAACACCAGCACTAGCACCAGCACGCGCCCAACCTCCATGGTGATGGATCGCGCACGCCAACAGCGACGTTCAGGCGGCCAATGTCGTTGGCGCTGGCACAGCCCCACCGCTGGCGTCAAAAATGCCCTCGAACAAGATGGAACTGAGGTAACGCTCGCCCGAATCGGGCAGGATCACGACAATCGTCTTGCCGGCATTTTCCGGTCGCTTGGCCAGGCGCACAGCCACAGCGGTGGCGGCACCACAGGAGATGCCTGCCAGGATGCCTTCTTCGCGCGCCAGGCGACGGCCAAAGTCCACCGCTTCTTCATTGGTGACCAGCTCCACGGCGTCGATCAGCGACAGGTCCAGCACGTCGGGCACAAAGCCGGCGCCGATGCCCTGAATCTTGTGCGGCCCGGGCTTGATTTCTTCATGGGCACGCGTTTGCGTCAGCACCGGGCTGCCTGTGGGCTCGACCGCCACCGAGGTGATGGCCTTGCCTTTGGTCTTCTTGATGTAGCGCGAAATCCCGGTGATGGTGCCGCCGGTGCCGACGCCCGACACCAGGATGTCGATCTTGCCAAAGGTGTCTTCCCAGATTTCCGGTCCGGTGGTGGTCTCGTGAATGGCCGGGTTGGCCGGGTTCTTGAACTGTTGCAGCAGCACATATTTGGGGTCGCTGGCGGCTATTTCTTCGGCCTTGGCAATGGCGCCTTTCATGCCCTTGGCGCCCTCCGTCAGAACCAATTTGGCACCGTAGGCCAGCAGCAATTTGCGCCGCTCGATGCTCATGGTGTCAGGCATGGTCAGGGTGATGGGGATGCCGCGCGCGGCGGCCACAAAGGCCAGTGCGATGCCGGTGTTGCCGCTGGTTGGCTCCACAATTTCTTTGCCCGGCCCGAGCAGACCGCGCTTCTCTGCATCCCACACCATGGCCGCACCAATGCGGCATTTGACCGAGTAGGCCGGGTTGCGACCCTCTATCTTGGCCAGCACCGTGGCAGCGGCACCGTCCGTGACGCGGTTGAGTTTGACCAGCGGCGTGTGGCCAATGGTGAGGGAGTTGTCAGCGTAAGTGTTTGCCATGTTGCTTCCTTTGTCAAAAATTAGCGGCCATGAGATGACTGTAAGGGATGAAGGCATAAATTCAAACGATTGATTTTTTTGTTCCTAATAACTGAAGCATCTAAAGAGGCTCCTGGCCACAACGCTGTTTGGCGCATTCGTGTCGATGAGGCGGGAATGCTGTGGCGCGGATAATCTTGCCAGACTGATTACATCCCCCGTTTTGGCACCTTTCGCAGGAGAGCACCGTCATGATCCAGCTGTTTCAATTTGAGAGCGCCTTCGGCCTGCCCAACGCCAGCCCGTTCTGCATGAAGCTCGAGACTTATCTGCGCATGGCGGCTCTGCCTTTCGAGATTCCTTGGGCCAGCTTGCGCCACTTGCAACAGGCACCTAAAGGAAAGATGCCGTACATCGAAGACGAGGGTCGAAGGCTTGCCGACACCAGCCTCATCATCGATTATCTAAAAACACGTTACGGTGATCCGCTGGATGGCTGGCTGGATGCACCCCAGCACGCCGTGGCGCTTGCCTTTCAGCGTTTGCTGGAGGAGAACTTGTACTGGGCAGTGGTGTACACCCGCTGGGTCGAGCCGCAAGGCTGGGAACTCACCAAAGCGGCATTCTTCGGCAAGTTGCCAGTTCCGCTGAAATGGATTGTCCCGCCACTTGCGCGGCGCGGCCTCATCAAGGAACTGCATGGCCAAGGCATGGGTCGGCACAGCCGCGCCGAAATCATGACTATTGGTCAGCGTGATATCGAAGCGCTGGCCAATTTTCTGGCGGACAAGCCCTATTTTATGGGTGGCCGTCCCTGTTCTCTTGACGCGGTGGCCTATGCGTTCCTGGCAAATCTGGTATGGGCGCCGGTGGCGTCGGAGTTGAAGGCTCATGCCCAGCAGTACCCGCAGATTGAAGCCTACTGCGGGCGCATGCGCAACCAGTTTTACGCCTGAAAAAAACGCGGGAATTTCTCGTCACCTCGCTCAATCCAGCTTTTGGCAGGCATACTTAGCCCCTGTGCTGGTAGATTTCCCCATTCATAAAACTCAAAATCTGGATCCCTGAAGGGATTGACAAGGCCGTGAATATGCAGGACTTTAGATTTATTCAACTGGCAGCGATGATGCTTTTCGCAGGATCAGCCTGGTCTCAAAGCTGTCCTTTGAGCCTCACCATCACCAAGGTCGACGGCAGCAAGGATTGCTTTTCGAATCTAAGCATTGCAAATCGTATTGATCCTGATTTCAAGAAGTCACTGGTGGAGATCATCAGAAACGCACGGTATTACTATGTTGCGATCGGAAAATCTCCCACCTGCCAAGCCACGTCGGTTGACGTCATGTTATTGGAGCCCAAGCCGGGTATGGACGAGATGGCTCGCAATAACGCCTTGCAGTCCTGCCGCCAACAAGGGTGCGATTGTGAGTTGGTCGTTGACAGCGGCAAGGTCCTCACGCGTCGTGTTGAATTACCAAGTGCCACGATTGCACTGGCGCAAGAATCCCTGCACAAGAATGCGCCGCCCCAGGCCGGGAGTCCCAAACCACCTCCACCTGACTCGGCGGCCATTGATGCGCGAAAGTTGCGGCTCGAAATCGAGCGGGAACGGCAGCAACTGGAAAAGGATAAACGCGCCTTTGAGCAGAAGAAAATTGATGCGACCAATGAACACGATCACAAGTTGGCCAAGGACCAACGTGAGCCGCCCGGGCGCGCCGAGGAACTGTCTGACCGAGCGGCTCAGGTCAAGGCACTGATCGGTTTGGCGGTGATTTTTCGGCAAAGTTATACATTCTGTGTGCCACTTCCTGGCGGCAAGTGTCAATCGGTTGTGTATCTTTTTGAGGTGAAGGGCAAGGTCAAGAAGATTGAATTGAACAAGCGTCAGGGCGTTCATGTACAGGCATCTGAAGTTGTATTGATCGGTAGCGAAAATCCCGTTTCCGCTGACATTGCCCGACAAGGCCAGGCGGCCGCCATTGAAACCTTTCGCAAGCGCATGATCGGCTCAACTCAAGCGAAAACAAAGCAAGAACTCGGGCTGACCTTCTGAAGCCGCACCCACCAACGAAAGCCAAGCATGCCCTACCCGCCCGAATTCCTCAAACTCGTGGACCAGTTCGTCGATCTCGCCAACAGGATGGCACAAGACGACAGGGCCGGAGAAGCCAGCGCCGCCATCCTGTTTGCCGCCGGTCGCTACAACGCCTTCAATTTTCTGTCCGGCGGCGGTACGCCACAGGAGCAGGCGAAGGCGGTTGAATTCTACGTCTCCGAGTATCGCAAGGCACTGGTCTCCAACCTGGAGGGGGTGGTCGGGCCAGTCGTCAAACCGCAGGCTTGACGCGACTGCCAGCGTCAGCAATCTGCCATGCCCGTCATTACCAACATCGAAGACCTGCGCCTGCTGGCGCAACAGCGCGTGCCGCGCATGTTTTACGATTACGTTGACTGCGGGTCGTGGACCGAATCAACCTACCACGCCAATGAGAGCGACTTCCAAAAGATAAAACTGCGCCAGCGCGTGGCCATCAATATCGATCAGCGCAGCACCGCCAGCAGCATGATCGGCCAGCCGGTGGCCATGCCGGTGGCGCTGGCACCGGTCGGCCTGACCGGCATGCAGCACGCCGACGGCGAGATTCTGGCGGCGCGCGCGGCCAAGGACTTTGGCGTGCCGTTTACGCTGTCGACGATGAGCATCTGCTCGCTCGAAGATGTGGCGGCGGGGACGGATCGGCACCCGTTCTGGTTCCAGCTCTACGTGATTCGCGATCGCGACTTTATTGAACGATTGATTGAGCGCGCCCGTGCTGCCAACTGCTCGGCCCTGGTGCTGACGCTGGATTTGCAGATCATCGGCCAGCGCCACAAAGACCTGAAAAACGGCTTGAGCGTGCCACCCCGGCTGACCGTGCCCAACCTGCTCAACATGCTCACCAAGCCACGCTGGGGCCTCGGCATGCTGGGCACGTCACGGCGCAACTTTGGCAACATCATGGGTCACGTCAAAGGCGTGCAGGACATGGGTTCACTGGCCGCGTGGACCGGCAAACAATTCGATCCGACACTGAACTGGGCCGATGTTGAGTGGATCAAGCAGCGCTGGGGCGGCAAGCTGATCCTAAAGGGCATTCAGGATGCTGAAGACGCGCGCCTGGCGGTCAACTCGGGTGCCGATGCGCTGATCGTCTCCAACCACGGTGGGCGTCAACTCGACGGGGCCGAATCGAGCATCGGGGCGCTGCCCGCCATCGTCGAGGCCGTTGGCAAACAGATTGAAGTGCATATGGACGGCGGCATCCGCAGCGGCCAAGACGTGCTCAAGGCACGCGCGCTGGGCGCGCACGGCACATATATTGGCCGTGCCTACATCTATGGCCTGGGAGCACTGGGCCAAGTCGGTGTGATGAAGGCATTGGAAATAATTCAGAAGGAACTCGACCTGAGCATGGCCTTCTGCGGCCGCACCAACATCAACCAGGTCGATGCAAGCATTTTGCTACCCACTGCGACCCGCTAATATCAGCCGCCTGTTCACGACTTACTGCAAGACTTCACCATGCCTTCTTCTGCAAATCCCCTCACCTGTCGAGATGTTCTATCCGGCAAAGCCCCGCTCGGACCAGCCGAGGTAAGCATCAAGGGCTGGGTAAAAACCCGGCGTGACTCCAAGGCCGGCATTTCTTTCGTCAATGTCTCGGACGGCTCGTGCTTTCATCCGGTGCAGGTGGTGGCACCCAGCACGCTGACCAACTATGCGGATGAAGTGCAAAAGCTGACTGCCGGTTGTGCCGTTGAGGCCACCGGGGTCATCGTGCCTTCCCCGGCCAAGGGCCAGCCATTCGAAATGCAGGCCAGCCAGATCATCGTGGTCGGCTGGGTGGACGACCCCGACAGCTACCCGATTACGCCCAAAGCGCACAGCATGGAATTCCTGCGCGAGGTGGCCCACCTGCGGCCACGCACCAACGTCATCGCTGCCGCCACCCGCGTGCGCCACACCATTGCAGCGGCGATTCACCGTTTTTTTGACGACAACGGCTTTCTCTGGGTCAACACGCCAATCATCACGACCTCGGACGCGGAGGGCGCGGGTGAGTTGTTTCGCGTCTCGACGCTGGACCTGATGAACCTGCCCAAGAAGCCCGACGGCAAAATCGACTTTGCGCAGGATTTTTTTGGCAAGGAGGCTTACCTCACGGTTTCAGGCCAACTCAACGTCGAGACTTATTGCATGGCCTTGTCCAAGGTCTATACCTTTGGCCCCACGTTTCGGGCCGAGAACTCCAATACCTCGCGCCATCTGGCCGAATTCTGGATGATCGAGCCCGAAATCGCTTTTGCCGATCTGAGCGACAACGCCACCCTGGCCGAGGCGCTGCTTAAAGCCATCATCCGGCGCGTGCTGGCCGAGCGTGCCGATGACATGGCGTTTTTTGATGATCGCATCGAAAAGGGGCTGATCGCCAAGCTGGAACACATTGTCAACTCCGAATTCGTGCGCATGGATTACACCGACGCCATCCGGGTGCTGGAGAGCAGCCAGCAAAAATTCGACTATCCCGTCAAGTGGGGCATCGACCTGCAATCCGAACACGAACGCTATATTGCCGAGAAGCATGTCAACGGCCCAACCGTGCTGATGAACTATCCGAAGGAAATCAAGGCCTTTTACATGCGCTTGTCGGACGATGAAAAAACCGTGGCGGCAATGGATGTGCTGGCACCCGGCATCGGTGAAATCATCGGCGGCTCACAGCGTGAGGAGCGCCTGGAGGTGCTGGACCGGCGCCTGTTTGAGTGCGGGCTGGACCCGACCCATTACGGCTGGTATCGAGACCTGCGGCGCTATGGCACGGTGCCGCACGCGGGCTTTGGTCTGGGCTTTGAGCGCACGGTTTCCTATCTTACCGGCCTGGCCAACGTACGCGATGTGATTCCGTTTCCAAGAACGCCCGGCAGCGCACGCTACTAGGGCGCGCCCTACAGGGTCTGCGTCACCAGCATGAAATCGGCGTCTTCGGCAAACGGTTTGATGGCAAAGCCCAGGCCATGCATCAATTTGAGCATGGTCGGGTTCCGGGCCAGCACCAGGCCTTCGATCTGGCTCAAGCCTTTGTCGCGGGCCACTTCCATGATCGACAGCATCAGGCGCGAGCCCAGGCCGCGCCCCTTGAAATCGTCCGCCACCACCAGTGAGAACTCGCATGAAGTGCGATCCGGATTGCTGATGTAACGCGACACGCCGAGCATGCGCGGCACATTGCTCACCTGCCCATCAGCGCCGACGTGCGACTCATGTGAAACCGCGATCAGCGCCATCTCGCGGTCGTAATCAATCAGCGTAAAGCGCGACAACAGGGTGGCGGGCAACTCCTGCATGGAAGAGACAAAGCGGAAGTAGCGACTCTCGGGCGAGAGCTGGCGCACAAACTCCTGCAACATGCTGGCGTCATCCGGGTGCACCGGTCGCACGGTGTATTCACCGCCGCCCTTAAGCGGCCAGATTTGTTCGTAGCGCGACGGATAGGGCAGAATCGCCAGATGGTTGTAGTGATGCACCTGCGAGGGCGTGTTTTCCACCACGATGCGCGCATCGACTGCCACCGCGCCGGAGTCGTCAACGATGATCGGGTTGATATCCATCTCGTGCAACTGCGGCAACTCGCAAACCATCTCCGACACGCGCAGCAAGACCTGCTCCAGCGCTTCCAGGTTGACCGCTGCCGCGCCACGCCACTCACCCAGGGTCTCGGCGACACGCGCGCGCTCGATCAGACGGCGCGCCAAAAATTGATTCAGGGGTGGCAACTCCATGGCCCGGTCGTTGATCAACTCGATCATGGTGCCACCCGAGCCAAAGGCAATCACCGGACCGAACGGGTCGTCCGTGACCATGCCGACATAAACTTCCCGGCCGCGCTTTTGACTCGACATATTCTGGATCGTGACGCCATTGATGCGCGCATCCGGCCGCAAGCGGGCCACCACCAGCATCATTTCGGCGTAGGTATCGCGCACGCCCACGGCATTCACCACGTTGAGCGCCACGCCCTGCACGTCCGACTTGTGCGAGATGTCGGGCGAATCGATCTTGAGTGCCACCGGGAAACCGAGTTGCGTGGCGATCATGATCGCCTCATTGACGTTGCGTGCCAGCATGGTGCGCGTCACGGGAATGTGAAACGCGGCGAGCAGCGCCTTGGACTCCATTTCGGTGAGCACGCTGCGGCGCTCAGCCAGCACGCTCTCGATCAGCATGCGCGCGCCCTCCACGTCGGGCTTGGCCAGACTGGACATGGGCGGCGGGGTCTGTTGCAGCAGTTGCTGGTTTTGGTAAAACGACGCGATATTGCCAAACGCGCCGACGGCCGCCTCCGGCGTGCGAAAAGTTGGAATCAATGCCTCGTTCAGGATATGGCGCGCCTCGCCCACGCTGGCGTCGCCCATCCAGCAAGAAAAAAGCGGCTTGCCGAGCTGCGGGTTGAGATCGGCCAGGGCGCGTGCAACGCTGCCGCCGTCGATACCCACTTTGGGTGAAAAGATTGCCAGCACGCCGTCCGTCTGCGGCGCTTTGGCAGCCGTCTGAACGGCCACCTTAAAGTGCTCGGGTCCGGCCTCTTCCGAAATGTCAATCAGATCCGACAGCGAGGCCAAGGCTGGCAATTGCGGTCGCAAGACCTGCATCTGCTCCGCTGTCAAACAGGCCAGACTCAAATTGATTTCACTGATCCAGTCTGCCGCCAGCACACCGGGGCCGCCGCCGTTGCTGACAATCGCCAGACGCCGTCCGACCGGACGGTAACGCGAAGCCAGACACTTGGCGGCCGAGAACAGCGCGACAAAGGAGCGCACCCGCACCGCGCCGGCGCGACGCAGGGCGGAGTCAAAGACTTCGTCGCTGCCGACGATGGTCCCCGAATGCGTCAGCGCCGCCCGATTGCCTGCCGCGCGGCGCCCCGACTTGAGCACCACGACCGGTTTGACATTGGCTGCCGCGCGCAAGGCACTCATAAAGCGCCGAGCATGATGGATGCCCTCCAGATAGACCACAATGCTATGCGTGTGCGCGTCGGAGGCCAGAAAATCGAGCACCTGGGCCATATCCACGTCGGTATTGGGGCCCAACGAGACGACCGTGGAAAAACCAACGCCATTCTTTTGCGCCCAATCCAGGATCGATGAGGTCAAGGCCCCCGACTGAGATACCAGCGCCAGCGAACCCGGTGCGCACAAGGCCCCCGCAACACTGGCATTGAGATGCAAATGCGGCCGCTGGAAACCCAGGCTGTTGGGGCCGAGCAAATAGATGGCATCACGCCGCGCAATCCGGTGCAGCTCGGCCGAAGTGGCCGCGTCGATGCCACTGGAGATCACCAGTGCAGCGCGGCATTTGATGCGGCCGGCGATCTCCAGCGCAGCCGCCAATTCGGCCGCCGGCATGGCTATGATGGCCAGATCGGCGTGGGTATTGGCCAAGTCGGCCAACGTGCCGCTGGCATGCATGTCAAGAAAAATGAGCGTGCCAATAAAGCGCTGCGCCCGCAATGCCTGATTCAGCACGCGCGCTTGCACGGTCTGCGATTCGGGGTCGTCGAGCTTGCCCGCCAGCACGGCAATGACGCTGGGCGAAAAGAGCGGGGTGAGAAAATGCTTATCCATACAAACTCCAATTGACAAGCTGAATAGTCCTGATCTAGGAGCTTAACCGGTCCGAAGGCATAACACCTTGACTTGCAGCAATACCTGGTGCGACTCAAAGTGGAGTGTTCTGGCATCGAAGCTTTACGCCCGGCACTGTTGGTAACCCTCGATTCTGTAGGAAGAAAGACCGCTAGCCCTCTAGCTGTCTGCGCAAGCAGCTACAAATATAGTAGTTCACGATAAGAACTCGCGCCAGGCGGATGGTATGGCTTGCGGACTCCGGCCCACGCTCGCGGGCACGCTGATCAGGTCATCCAATGTGGCGGCGTCAAAACTGCCCTTGGTGAGCCTATTGCGTGGTGAGCGCGAATCGGGCCTGCGCTCGCAATCCATACCACCCGCCTTCGTTTGGAACTTGGTGCTAACGGCCCCAAAATCATCGGCTTGACGTCATCGCCGGTTAAGTCGCCAATTGGCGCTTTAGACACAAGGCGGAAATTCATATTTCCGATCTGCCTTCTCCAAAGCTGTCATTCAATACCTCGTTCTAGGTTCAACTTTCTGGCATTAATTTCATTTGCCGTGCAACCGGCCAAGCCCTGAACCCAATCGGATTGACCGCAGTTGGTGGTGCGCTTGTTGCGCACGATCACTTGGTGGCTGCACCTACAAGGCACTCACCCGGCACCTCAAACCCGGCTGGCGACTCGAAACTGCGCATGCAGTTCTCCACTTCGTTCCAAACGGACTCGCGTTCCTGAAGGGACAGATTTGCCATCATGGCATTAAATCCACCGAAGGCCTCTCGGGCGACCCGCACGTAATCTGCAGCACTAGCCGCCCTATGAGGCACCGGCACAGTGTGAACTTTGGGGTTGGAAAATCCAGCTTGACGGAAAACTTCCTCAAGTACACCGACACCTCCAAGGCTGAACGGGCCGGGCTGGCCCGGCACGGGAGGCGGGAGTTGCGCCCGCTGGCGGATGATGGAGGCTGGCAAAGCACCCCAACCGTTTCGTTCTGGCATGGAAAAGACAGCGACGGCGACCCAACCACCCGGCTTCAGCGCACGGCGCCACTCACGCAGTGCTGTCACCGGGTGCGGCATGTACATCAGACCAAGCCGGCACAACACCGCATCAAAGGAAGCATCAGCGAGATCGAGTTTCTCTCCGTCCATGGCACAGGTCTCAATCTGTTTGAGGCCACGTTCGCGGGCGACCTGGAGTGCAAGCTCGACGATCCCCTCCGAGATGTCGGTGGCCAGCACGTAGCCGCTTGGGCCAACACGTTCGGCAGCACTTAGCGCTGGTTCTCCTGCCCCGGCCGCGACATCCAGAATGCGCTGGCCTGGCTGAACCCGGGCTGCGGCAAGCATCTGGCGGGTAACCTCTCCATACCAAAGATCCAGAGTAGGAGTCCAGCGCCGCCATGCAGCACCGTCCTTGTTCCATTGCTCTCGCTGCGCATTTTTGTACTTCGCAGCGTCAAATACGGGTTGCTGTTCAGCCATAGGAGATCCTCCTTTTGGGTAACGCCACATAAAAGCGCTTTGAAGTATGCCACTTATGGCTTCTAACTTCGGCTGAACTAGACCACTTGGAAGGTGACGGTGGCGAACGACTCTTTGCGCTGGCGGATTCAACCGGTCGATGCAACACACTAGAAACTGCGTAAGCAGAAGGAGTGTTGCAAATGAAGCAAAGACCAAGAATTTATTACTCGGAAAGTCAGAAAGCGCTGATGTGGGAGCGTTGGCGCGCCGGTGACAACCTTCACCAGATTGCAAGCCTGTTTGATCGACATCACACATCGGTACAGGGAATTCTGGTGCGAACTGGCGGCATTGAGCCCGCGCAGCGACATCGCTCAAGCCTGGCGCTGACGTTGGTCGAGCGGGAGGAGATATCGCGTTCGGTAGCGGCGGGGAAGTCACTGCGTTCAATAGCGACGCTACTTGGGCGAGCTCCCTCCACCGTTAGCCGCGAGATCAATCGTAATGGTGACCGGCAAACCTATCGGGCAAATCAAGCCGACCAAGCCGCTTGGGACCGAGCGACGCGCCCCAAGACCAGTAAACTCGTCGGAAACCGAGCATTGGCGTCCATCGTGGCCGGGAAACTCCAGAGGCAGTGGGCTCCAGAGCAAATCGCTGGATGGCTGAAGCGAACGTACCCGAGCGACGAAACTTTCCGAGTGTCACACGAAACCATTTACCGCAGCCTCTTCATTCAAGCCCGTGGGGCATTGAAGAAGGAATTGTTGCAGCATTTAAGGCGGGTTAGAGTCATGCGACGCTCACGCCATCACACGCTGAAGAACACAGATCACGGAAAGATCAAGGATGCGGTATCGATCAGCGAGCGCCCCGCCGGCGTTGAAGATCGGGCCGTACCAGGGCACTGGGAAGGAGACCTGCTATTCGGCAACAGCACCAGCCAGATTGCGACCCTGGTCGAACGTCATACGCGCTATGTGATGTTGGTGAAAGTCGCCGGCAAAGATACCGAGACGGTGACCAATGCGCTGATTAAAAACGCCCGAAAGTTACCGCAGGAACTGTATAAAACGCTGACGTGGGATCGGGGGAAAGAGATGGCCGCCCACAAACGCTTCACCTTGGCAACGGACATCAAAGTTTACTTCTGCGATCCCCATAGCCCTTGGCAGCGTGGGTCTAATGAAAACACGAATGGGCTGTTGCGGCAGTATTTCCCCAAGGGAGCCGATATCTCGAACTACTCCCAAGCACAACTAAATGCCGTGGCCAGGAGATTAAATGGGCGTCCAAGGAAAACACTAAACTACGAAACGCCCGCTGAACGATTCAGCCAATCTGTTGCATCGACCGGTTGAATCCGCCCTGCAAACGGGTCTGTCACCCCGCAAACCCCAGCGTCCGTGTTGGTCCCAATTTGAATTCGGCGCACCTCTTACTTTGTTCGGCTGGTGGATTGGGTGTCCGGGCGTCGGCCCGATTCGCGGTTGCCACAACGGTGCACAGACAGCAACTGTGTTGAGGCCAAAATGCTGGCATTTCAGGGGTACATGCCCGCGAGCGTGGGCCAGAGAACGGATACACGGTCCGCCAGCCTTGCCACCGGCAGTCGCCAGGATAGAGACCTGTTCGCGCTATCCTTGCGCCATGAGCGCCAAAGCTGCCATTCGCCGCATCGCCCACCTCGATATGGATGCTTTCTATGCCTCCGTCGAGCTGTTGCGCTACCCGCAGCTCAAGGGCTTGCCGGTGGTGATTGGCGGTGCGCGGCGCCTGGAGGACGAAACGCTGCGCCAGAGCTATGCGCAGCGAGACCTCGCGCGCATTCCGCTGGCGGCTTTTCCGCGCTTGCACGGCTATAGCGGCCGTGGCGTCATTACCACCGCCACGTACGCGGCGCGCCAGTTTGGCGTGGGCTCGGCGCTGGGCTTGATGAAAGCCGCCAAACTGTGCCCACAAGCCATTTTGCTGCCGGTGGACTTTGCCGAGTACCGCAACTACTCGCGCGCTTTCAAAGCCATCGTCACCGACATCGCGCCGCTGATGGAAGACCGTGGCATCGATGAGGTCTATATTGACTTTACCGAAGTGCCCGGCGGCCAGCGCGAGGGTGGTCGCGTGCTGGCACGGCTGATCCAGAAAGCCATTTTTGATGGCACCGGCCTGACCTGCTCGGTCGGCGTGGCACCCAACAAGCTGCTGGCCAAAATGGCCAGCGAATTCAACAAGCCCAACGGCATCGCCATCGTGTTTGCCGAAGACCTGGCCAGCAAAATCTGGCCGCTGGCCTGTCGCAAGATCAACGGCATTGGCCCCAAACTCGATGAAAGGCTCCTAAAACTCGGCATCCACACGATTGGCGAACTGGCCCAGCAGGAGCAGCAAGGCTTGATTGACCGCTTTGGCCAAAAGACCGGCAGCTGGTTGTTTGAGGCCGCGCAGGGCCATGACGAGCGGCCCATCGTGCTGCAAAGCGAGCCGGTGTCGATCAGCCGCGAGACCTCTTTCGAGCGCGACCTGCACGCGGTGCGCGACAAGGCCGAGCTGGGTGCCATCTTCACGCGTCTGTGCCAGCAGGTGGCGGTCGACTTGCAAGACAAAGGCTACGTGGGAAAAACCATCGGCATCAAGCTGCGCTACGCCGACTTCAGGAGCGTGACACGCGACCAGACCCTTGCCACCTACACAGCCGACGCCCAAACCATCCGCCACCACGCCGGACTGTGCCTGAAACGCGCCCCATTGAACCAGCGCCTGCGGCTACTCGGCGTGCGCGTGGCATCCCTGGTGAAAGCCGCCGGTGCCGACAAATCTATATCAAATCAGCCTCTAGCCCCCGTCTTACCTGAGCAAGCAGCTACTGATTTAGTAACGGTTTCGGACCAGCTCTTCTGAACAGACGCCTGCCAACAGCGCCAGCAGCTCGGCGCAGCAATCATTCTTGACTTATCTCAACTGGTCCATGGTCTCGTTGTAATCCGAAAAGCCTTCCCAGATATCCCAGGCGGCAAAAACCAGCGGCACGCCAACCTTTGCCACGCTGGCCACTTTGGCGGCCCGCGTCGCCTGACTGAGCACTTGTTGCTGAGTCGCCGCCTGGCCGACCGAGCTGCGGATGATGCCGCGCGCCTTGGCAAGCTGCGCCTTGCGCAAACCGTCCTGGGTCAGGCGCTGCGAAAACTTGCGGATCTGACCCTCGCACGACTTGATGATCTGCTCAGCCTTGGCCTGCCTGGCCAGCGCTCTCGCACCGCCAGCCTCGGCGGCACGCCCCAGCACTTCGCCACCCACTGCCTTGCCGCCTTCGACACTGATTCCAACGGCCTTGGCACCAGGACCCTGCTCCCAGGTCTTGATCAGGGAGCAAGTGGAGCTGTAGCCGAAAGAAACGCCACCGCAAATCAAGGCCCCGGCCGGGGCCAGCACAATGGCACCAGCGGCGCCCAGCACGGCAACACCAACCGTACCCGCCAGTTTGATGCGAGCCAGATTGGTGATTCCGTTTCTCAGTTCACCCGCCACCATCTGATTGACGCTATAGGCATCGCGGAACACATCCTGAACAGCATCACGCGCGTACTCGCGGATCCGCAATAGCTCGGCGATGTAGGCCCCAGCGACCGTAGGACCCTTGTCGGAAAGTTTGTTGAGCCAGTTCAGCAGGAACTCCTCGTGCATCTGATCAGTCGCATCTTCGATTTGTGCCTGGCTGGACTGCCGCACCTCGGCCGACCCAGGTGGCTCCTTCCAGAACAGCACGCTGTAAAGTGAATTGAGAACCCCGCTGTCGCGATTTTCGACCCACTCCAGTTGGGTATGTCTCTGAAACGCGATGGCCAGGGCGACTGATCTGCAAAAGCGGCTGACGTCAGGCAAGTCATAGCAGATCGCTGGTACGGACGGCGTAGGCATAATGATTTCTCCTGCGGTTTGTGTTCGTAGCGTTTGTGGATCAGCGCTTTTGAACCTGGTGTCAGACTAGACCTGACCCGCCAGCACACGCCGATTCAGTTGATCAATCGTCTGCTCGGCGCGAGCGACCTCGGCGCGACCGTAGGTGTTGAAGTCAAGCCAGCCGTTCGGGAAAAACTGGTCTGCGAAACTTCGCCAGGTAAAGCGCGTTGATCCGGTTCAGGATGCGTGATCCCGGACTGTTGTAGGCGACATAAACACTCGTGGTGTTGGCATAACCCAGCCCGGAACTCGACCGCATTGGCGGCGTGACACCGTAGGTCGGGCTACTCGTCGGTGCCGCAACACTGCCCAGATTGCGCCTGCGCTGTCCTTCATGTGCGCCTCTCTGCCAATCGGTTGATTCCTCCAGGTAATCGCTGTCCATCACCATCACCATGTAGAAAGAAAGCTCCATGACGTCGGCTGCTGCCTGCCGATTGACAATCACGTCGCGTGTGGGCGCATCGCGAAAAAAGGGTGCCGCCCGCATTTGCGTCACGAACTGGTTCCTTTCGGCCTCCGACAAAGTACGGTTGTCGCGAATGTCGGCAGCCACGGCATGCGCTGCCGTCTTGGCCCGCAACACATAGGCCTGCATATCGTTTTGCATGACCAGGGGATCGCGCATTCCGTTAGGTGAAGTCGGCGTCTGGTTGAACAGAGCCTGCACCTGCGCCGTGGCCGCCGCGCCGATCTTGGACGCCACCGTGTCCCAGACCTGCTGCACGATGAAGGTACCCGGAACGCTGGCAGAAATGGAAGCCATCACGTTAAAAGTGCGGACCATGTTGCGGTTGCACACCAGCGTCAGCGCCTGATCAGCCGCCACGGCGCTGAGCGCCGATCTGCCAAACATCGCGCCGAGTCCGGCTCCAAAGCCGATCGTTGCCGCCGTCAGGAACAACTCACACTTCATCTTGTCCCAGTCCGCCTGGGACTGCAGTGTCTCCTTGAACTGCGCATGGGCCGTGGCGTAGGCGGAACCGTAAGGCAGGACCCAGTGCAACTGGTAAAGGTCCTCCACGTTTTCCAGGTCGGCGATGTAGTTCTCGATTAGTGCCATGCGACGTCTCCAAAATCAATTGTTAACAAGCAACTGCGAAGCTTCTCTGACGAATCAGGATCGTAGGATAAAGGCCTTCTGCTGCTCGGTCAATACGAGCCTGCTCTCCAAATCGTCAATGGGGATGCCGGTGATGCGCCTCGGGGTAGTGTTCATGGCTGTGCGTCAACAACTCATGCCGGTGCAAATGACGATGCGGTTCAACTGATGCCGAACCAGCCGCATGGGTATGCTGATGGTGCTGATCGTGAACATGCGCATGCTCATGCTCCGTCACCAGATGGGTATGCTGATGCTGGTGACGCTCGCTCAGATGCAACCAGACGCCCACTCCCATCGCCAGTCCGGCAAAAACCAGTGCTGGCGTCAGCGGTTCGCCCAACAGCGGCAGTGCCAGGGCGGCACCAAAAAATGGGGCAACAGAAAAATAGGCACCGGTGCGCGCCGTCCCCAGAGCGCGCAGGCCAAACACAAAAAGTGCCAGACTGACCCCGTAGGCAGCGAAGCCGACGGCTGCGGCCTGCAGCACAAACGGCCACTGCGGTAGCTCTGCGCCGAGGCTCAAGGCCAGCGCCAGGTTGACACTGCCAGCCACCAGTCCCTTGACCGCGGCGATCCAGCTTGCATCGTTCAGCGCCACGCGCCGTGTCAGGTTGTTGTCGATGGCCCAGGCCAGACCGGCACCCAGCACCGCCAGCGCGGGTCCAACGCTGGCCAGGTCCAGACGTTCGGGCCAACTCAACACCAGTGCGCCGACGACGATGGCAAGCATGCCCAGCGCCACGCGCCGGTCCACGTTCTCGTGAAACAAAGTCCAGGCCAGCAGCGCGGTAAAGACGCTTTCGGCGTTTAGCAGCAACGAGGCCGCTGAGGCGGGCATGTGCGTCAAGCCATACATCAGCAGCACCGGTGCCAACACGCCCCCCGCCACAATGGCGGCGGCCAGCCAGCGCCACTCCTTGCGTGCCAGCACGACCGGCTCGGTCCTTCGCAGCAGGCGGTAGAGCCAGAGACCGATGCCCGAGCCCAGGTAGAAGAGCCCGGCCAGCAACCACGGATCGACGCTTCCGAGCAGCAGTTTGGCCAGCGGTGTTCCGGCACCAAACAAGGCCGCAGCACCCAGCGCTGCCAGTACGCCGGGCTTGCCCCTCATCCGACCCAGCGTCTGGCGTTGCGCCACAATTGCAACCACGGGCTGAACCTGTCCGGGTCCAAATTGCTCCAGCTCATCTGGATGTTGCGAAAGACCCGCTCCGGGTGCGGCATCATGGCGGTGAAGCGACCGTCCGCCGTGGTCACGCCAGTCAGACCGCCCGGGCTGCCATTCGGATTGAACGGATAGGCAACGCTTGCGGCACCGTGGTTGTCGGTAAAGCGCAAGGCGGCGATGGCCTTGGTTGCATCGCCACGGTAGCCGAAGTTGGCATAGCCCTCGCCGTGCGCCACCGCAATCGGCAGGCGGCTGCCCGCCATGCCAGCGAAGAACAGGCTCGGCGACTCGAGCACTTCAACCATCGACAGCCGGGCCTCGAAACGCTCACTCTGATTGGTGCTGAAGCGCGGCCAGTGCTGGGCACCGGGGATGATTTCGGCCAGCTCGGCAAACATCTGGCAGCCATTGCACACGCCCAGGCCAAAGGTGTCGCCTCTGGCAAAGAACGCACTGAACTGCTCGGCCAGCGCTGGGTTGAAGGTGATGGAGCGCGCCCAGCCGATGCCGGCGCCCAGCGTGTCGCCATAAGAGAAACCGCCACAGGCCACCACACCCTGGAAATCGGCCAGCCTGGCGCGGCCACTTTGCAGGTCGCTCATGTGCACATCAAACGCTTCAAAGCCCGCCTCGGTAAAGGCGTAGGCCATCTCGACATGCGAGTTGACGCCCTGCTCGCGCAGCACGGCCACCTTGGGGCGTGACAGCAGGAGCGCGGGTGAACCAGTCGGCGCGACGACGCGACCTGACACTGTCATTGCGGGCTCGACCCGCAATCCAGTTTTTGCGTCGCACTGGATCCCGGATCGCGTCCGGGATGACATCTGGCTAAATCCTGATTTAGTAGCTGCTTGTGCAGAATCAACGGGGGCTGGAGGCTTATTTGGCATATAAAAATGCAAACCCGGGTCAAGCGGGTCACCAGCCGCCGCGTGCTCGGCATCAGCGCAGGCCGGGTTGTCGCGCTGCTGGCATATCTTCCAACTGGTGCTGTCCCAGACCTGCTGCAAATCCCGCAAGGGCGCTTTGAAAACGGCTTTGGCATCGCGCCAGATTTGCACTTCGCCAACGCCGACCTGAATCACTGAATCAGCCGGACGTGTCTTGCCGATGAAATGGCTGTGCCGGCTCAGACCCTGCTCGCGCAGCGTCTGCATGACTTCCTTGCGCTGTGCCGTTCGCACCTGCAGCAACACGCCCAGCTCCTCGCTGAACAGCGCCTTGAGCGTGAGTTCGTCGCGCCGGCCGCTGATCTGATTGGCCCAGTTTTTGGCGTCGCCAAAGTCCATGCGGCTGTCGCTGATGCCGTCGCCCTCGGTCACCAGCAGATCGACATTGAGCGACACGCCGACGTGCCCGGCAAAGGCCATTTCGCACACCGCCGCAAACAGGCCGCCATCGCTGCGATCATGGTAGGCCAGCAGTTGCCCCTTGGCGCGCAGCATGTTGACCGCCTTGACCAGATGCACCAGGTCTTGCGGCTGGTCCAGATCCGGCACCGCGTCGCCCATCTGGCCCAGCGTTTGCGCCAGCATGCTGGCGCCCATGCGGTTCTGGCCGCGGCCCAGGTCGATCAGCACCAGGGTCGTGTCTTCAGTCGCGTTGAGTTGCGGCGTCAGCGTGCCGCGCACATCAGCCAGGCTCGCGAAAGCGGTGACGATGAGCGACACCGGCGACGTCACTTTCTTGCTGCCAGTTTCGTCCTTCCACTGCGTGCGCATCGAGAGCGAATCCTTGCCGACCGGGATCGAAATCCCCAGCGCCGGGCACAGTTCCAGCGCGACCGCCTTGACGGTGGCGTAAAGCGCGGCGTCCTCGCCCGCTTCGCCGCAGGCCGCCATCCAGTTGGCCGAGAGTTTGACGCGATCGAGTTCGATCGGTGCTGCCAGCAAATTGGTGATGGCCTCGGCCACCGCCATGCGCCCCGAGGCGGGCGCGTTGACACTGGCCAGCGGCGTGCGCTCGCCCAGCGCCATCGCCTCGCCGGCAAAGCCTGAATAGTCAGCCAGCGTCACCGCACAATCGGCCACCGGCACCTGCCACGGCCCTACCATCTGGTCGCGGTGCGTCAGGCCGCCCACCGTGCGGTCGCCAATGGTGATCAGAAAACGTTTGGACGCCACCGTCGGGCTGGCCAGCACGTCGATGCAAGCCTGTTGCAGATCAACGCCAGTCAAATCCAGCGGCGCAAAACTGCGTTCGACGCTCGCCACGTCGCGTAGCATCCTGGGCGGCTTGCCCAAGAGCACATTCATCGGCAAGTCCACTGGCGAATCTTGACCCGCGTCAGACAGCACCAATTGCCCGTCGTCGGTCGCCATACCGACCACGGCAAACGGGCAGCGCTCGCGCTCGCACAGCGCCTGGAACAAGGCCAGCGACTCCGGCGCAATCGCCAGCACGTAGCGCTCCTGGCTTTCGTTGCACCAGATTTCTTTCGGCGCCATACCGCTTTCCTCCAGTGGCACGGCGCGCAGGTCAAAACGGGCACCGCGCCCGGCATCGTGGGTCAACTCGGGAAAGGCGTTAGAGAGGCCGCCCGCGCCCACGTCGTGAATCGCCAGAATTGGGTTGCCCGCTTGCGCGCCCGCGCCGCCGGAGCCTGGCTGCCCATTGCCCAGCGCCCAGCACTGGTTGATGACTTCCTGCGCGCGTCGCTGCATCTCGGGGTTGCCGCGTTGCACCGAGTCAAAGTCGAGTTGCGCCGCGTTGGACCCGCTGGCCATGGAACTGGCCGCGCTGCCGCCCATGCCGATGCGCATACCCGGGCCGCCGAGCTGGATTAACAAGCTGCCGGCCGGAAACGCGATCTTGTGCGTCTGCGTGGCGTCAATCACACCCAGGCCGCCCGCAATCATGATCGGCTTGTGGTAACCGCGCTGCTCGGTTTGCGCGACCGCCCTGCCCGCCTCATCTTTCACCGTGAAGCTCAGGCCTTGCTCGTATTCGCGGAAGTACCCGAGCAGATTGGGCCGTCCAAATTCGTTGTTGAATGCGGCCCCGCCCAACGGGCCTTCAATCATGATTTGCAGCGGGCTCGCAATCTGCTCCGGTTTGCCATAGGCTGTCATTGCGGGCTCGACCCGCAATCCAGCGGAATCAATTGGAATCTGACCCCAATTAATTTTGGATACGGTGAAACCAGTCAAGCCGGCTTTGGGTTTGGAGCCGCGGCCGGTGGCGCCTTCATCACGAATCTCGCCGCCGGCACCGGTGGCGGCACCGGGGAAGGGCGAGATGGCGGTCGGGTGGTTGTGGGTTTCCACCTTCATCAGGATGTGATTCGTTGCGCTTTGTTTTTCATAGCTGCCTGCGCTTGCTGCAATTGGGTCAGAGGCTGATTTGGCTATGAAGCGTTGAACCTTGGCGCCGTCCATCACCGAGGCGTTGTCGGAATACGCCACCAGCATGTGCTGCGGGTTGGTCCGGTGCGTGTGGCGGATCATGGCAAACAGACTTTGCGCTTGTGCGACGCCATCAATGGTGAAGTCGGCGTTGAAGATCTTGTGCCGACAGTGCTCGCTGTTGGCCTGCGCAAACATCATCAGCTCCACATCGGTCGGGTTGCGCTGCAGTTGCGTGAAGGCCCGCACCAGGTAGTCGATTTCGTCGGCGGCAAGCGCCAGACCGAACTCCGTGTTGGCAGCCAGCAGCGCCGCCTGGCCGCCGTTCAAAATATCTACCTGCGCCATCGGCGTCGGCTGCAATGGCGTAAACAGGGCGCTGGCACTGGCGCGGTCAAACATCACGCTCTCGGTCATGCGGTCATGTAGCAAGGCGCCGATCTGCGCCAGTTGCGCCTCCGACAAGACCGACTTGCCCAGCAAAGCGCTCTTCAGGCCGACACGGTATTCAAGCACCCGCTCGACGCGGCGCACCGCAAGACCGCAGTTGTGGGCGATATCAGTGGCCTTGGAGGCCCACGGTGACAGCGTGCCGAAACGCGGCGTCACCACAATCAGGTAGTCCTCCGTGGGACCCGCGTACGGGTCGCCATAAGTCAGCAAAGCCGCCAACTGGGCTTTGAGCGCTGGCGTCGGCTCGGCGTCCGACGTCACCAGGTGCACAAAGCGTGCGGCCACCCCGTTGATCTTCTCGTGAATGGCTTGCAGGCTCGGCAAAAGCTGCTGAATACGAAAACTGCTGAGAGCGCTGCCGCCCTCAAATTGGCTGATGTGCAGGGTCACTTTGATGGCCTGGATTGGGGGCTGACTGGGTTGAAAATTGACTCAAGGCGCAGGCGCTGACTGGGCCTGACCATGGGAACAGCAGATTTTAGCTGCGCAAAGAGTTTGCCGATGACTGGATGCCACCGCCAGTTTTGTGGCCGCCAGTGCGCGTGGCGTCGTGGCTACCAAATCTCCAGCTTCAAGCGTTGCTCAGGCACTTGCGCAAATGCCTTGTCACGGCTGACCAGGGTTGCGTTCACGGCCACTGCATGGGCGGCGATCATCATGTCAAAGTCGCTGAGATTGATGCCTTGGGCTTCCAAAGTGGCACAAAACTCGCCGTAACAAGTGGCCACCTGCTCATCCCATGGCAGCACGTCCATGCGCAGCAGCACTTGGGTCAGGGCATTTTTCAAGCGACCGGGTTGCCCTTTGCGGTGCAATCCGTATTCCAGCTCTGCCAAGGTCACGCTAGACATCACGACCTGCCCCACGGGCACCTCTGTCAAGCGCGCCAGCAATTCGGCATCGCGCCCCTGCATGACGTGGCTGATCACATTGGTATCGAGCATGTAGCGCTGGCTCATTCCTGATAGTCCTCAAAGGGGTCGCGCCGGGAGTGGGTCTGGGGGCGCTCAAAAGCCAAGTCATCGTCCTTGTTTTGCGCTACCACGTCGAGCAAGCCTTGCCAATCGGTCGGCTTACGCGACAGCACCACGTCGCCCGTGGCGGCGTCGTGGCGGATGAAGACTTCTGCGACGTCAAAGCGGAACTCCAACGGCAAGCGCACCGCCTGGCTACGACCGGTGGCAAATATTTTGGCAGTTTGGTGCATTCTGAGTTCCCTTCTATTGAGTGGTATATCTCATGATATGCATCAACATCATGCCTGTCAACAGGTATCGGATAAATTCACGCAAAGAGAACGGAAATGATAAAGACGACGAGGCGCTGACCCGTTTTCAATTAAGGGGTGACGACTGGTGTCATGGACTCTGCATGCTTGACAGCGAACGGAGTGCGACACATGCTGACGCACCTGTGTGGAGAATGATCTCATCCAACCAGGAGATCACCATGCCCCCGCGTGTTGCGGCCGACAGCCTTTTGACCCAGGCTGCCGATTTCGACTGCCCCAGGCCAAAGTGGCTGAAATCATTGCGCCGAACGGGTCTCGCGACCAATGAGGTGGGTCAGTGCAAATCGGCAGCCTGGGTCAATTCAGCGTGGGCGCCAACATCATGGTTAAAAAAGTTGTTTCCCCCGTAGCGGATGCGGATGCCGTAGTCACGTCGTCGAGCGGCAATGTGTTTACCGACCTGGGCTTTGGTCCAGGCGAGGCAGCAGTGATGGGGCTGCGCGCTGACTTGATGGCGAGGTTGCGCGTGTTGGTACAGGAGGAAGGCTGGACGCAAGCACAAGCGGCGGAGCGATTCGGCATTGCCCAGTCGCGGGTGAGTGATTTGCTGCGCGGCAAATGGGACAGATTCAGCCTGGATATGCTCATTACGCTGGCTGCGCGCGCTGGACGCAAGATAGAACTTGCGGTGGCTTGAGCGACTTCTACAGCGCTCGTCGCCAAGAGGCTCTCCGATTGAGGTAACGCCGGGAGACCATTGATCGGGGTGACGAGATGTGTCGCAGAGACATTGGGCACTTCTTGGGAATTTCTCCCAATGGGATAATTCCGCCCATGACGATCACTTATAAAGATGCCGAAGGCATTGCAGGCATGCGCGTGGCAGGCCGGCTGGCCGGGGAACTGCTGGACTATCTGGCAACGCTGGTCAAACCGGGTATCACCACCAATCAACTGGACAAACTGGCTGAGGACTACACGACGCGGGTGCTGGGTGCCAGCTCCGCGCCGCTGAATTACGCGCCTTCGGGCCACAACGCCTACCCCAAATCGATCTGCACCTCGATCAATCATCAGGTCTGTCACGGCATTCCCAACGACAAACCACTCAAAAAAGGCGACATCGTCAACATCGATGTCACCGTCATCAAGGACGGCTGGCATGGCGATTCGAGCCGCATGTTCATGGTCGGTGAGGTCTCGGTGGCGGCCAAACGCCTGTGCCGCCTCACCTATGAAGCGATGTGGTACGGCATCCTGAAGGTCCGCGACGGCGCCTATCTGGGCGACATCGGCCACGCCATCCAGAGCTTTGCCGAAGGCCAGGGCCTGAGCGTGGTGCGCGAGTATTGTGGCCACGGCATCGGACGCGAGTTTCATGAGGAGCCGCAAGTGTTGCACTACGGCAAACCGGGCACGCTGGAGCAACTCAAGGCCGGCATGACGATCACGGTAGAGCCCATGCTCAACGTCGGGCGCAAAGACATCAAGGAGCTCGGCGACGGCTGGACCATCGTCACCAAGGACCATTCGCTGTCGGCGCAATGGGAGCACACGGTGCTGGTCACGCCAACCGGTTACGAGGTGCTGACGCTATCGAGCCACAGCCCGGCGATTCCGGCTTTCGTGCCCGCACTGCCGGCCCTGTCATTGCAGGCTTGACCCGCAATCCAGGGCCGCCCGTCATGACTGACCTGCAAGCCCTGCGCAGCCGTTACCGGGCACAAAAAAACAGCTTGTTCCAGTCGCTCGCCGCCAGCGGCACGTCAACGCGCAGCGTCAGCCGCATGCTGGGCAAGCTTTCCGACCTGGCAGATGCGAGCCTGCGCACGCTCTGGCGCGAAGCCGGTTTGGAGAGCCCATTTGCCCTGTTGGCGGTCGGTGGCTATGGGCGCCGTGAACTGTTTCCCTACTCCGACGTCGATGTGCTGGTGCTGCTGCCCGATGGTCAGCACCCGGAACACGAGCCTGCGCTCAGGGCCCGCATCGAAGGCTTTATCGGGAGCTGCTGGGATGCCGGGCTGGAGATCGGCTCCAGCGTTCGATCAGTGGCCGAATGTCTGAGCGAAGCCGCCGGCGATGTCACGGTACAAACCTCGCTGCTCGAAGCGCGCCTGATCAGCGGCAGCACAGAATTATTCGACAGCTTCGAAGCGCAATTTTTTGCCGGCATCGATCCGAAGGCTTTTTTTACTGCCAAAACACTGGAACTGCGCCAGCGCCACAGCAAGTTCGAAAACACCCCCTATTCGCTGGAGCCCAATTGCAAGGAGTCGCCCGGTGGTCTGCGCGATTTGCAAGTCATCTTGTGGGTCGCCAAAGCGGCTGGCTTTGGCAACAACTGGAACGAGTTGGCGCGCAACGGGCTGGCCACCGCGTTTGAGGTCCAGCAGATCAAGCACAACGAAGCCTTGTTGCGGCTGATCCGTGCCCGCCTGCATTTGCTCGCGCAGCGGCGCGAGGACCGGCTGGTGTTTGACATGCAAACCGCCATGGCCCAGTCGTTTGGCTTCCAGGCGCCACCCGATTCGACTGACCAGCGCGCCTTTGTGCGCCCCAGCGAAGACCTGATGCGCCGCTATTACTGGGCGGCCAAGGCAGTCACCCAGCTCAACCAGATCCTGCTGCTCAAAATCGAGGAGCGGCTCAATCCGTCGGCCTACGAGTCGCACCCGATCAACGCGCGCTTCAGCGAAAAGGCCGGCATGGTGGAGGTCGCCAGCGATGACCTGTACCAGCGCGAGCCGCACGCCATTCTGGAGACTTTTCTGATCTACCAGACCACGCCCGGGCTCAAAGGCTTGTCGGCGCGGACCTTGCGCGCGCTCTACAACGCGCGTGATTTGATGAATGCTGCCTTTCGCAGCGACCCGGTGAACCACCAGACTTTCAAGCAAATACTGATGCAGCATGACGGCATCACGCACGCCATGCGGCTGATGAATCAGACTTCGGTGCTGGGGCGCTACCTGTGGGTGTTTCGCCGAATCGTTGGCCAGATGCAGCACGACCTGTTTCATGTCTATACGGTGGACCAGCACATCCTGATGGTGCTGCGCAACGTGCGACGTTTTTTCATTGTGGAGCACGCCCACGAGTACCCGTTTTGCTCGCAACTCGCCGCTGGCTGGGACAAACCCTGGATTTTGTACGTGGCCGCACTGTTTCATGACATTGCCAAAGGCCGCGGCGGCAACCACTCCGCTCTGGGTGCGCTCGAGGTGCGGCGCTTTTGCAAGCAGCATGAAATTGAGCCCGAAGACTGCGGCCTGATTGAGTTTGTGGTGCAAGAGCATCTGACCATGAGCCGGGTGGCGCAAAAATCGGACCTGAGTGACGCCGATGTGATCGCGACGTTTGCCAAACGCGTGGGCAGCGAACGAAACCTCACCGCCTTGTATCTGTTTACGGTGGCCGATATTCGTGGCACCTCGCCCAAAGTCTGGAACGCCTGGAAGGGCAAGCTGCTGGAAGACCTGTACCGCCTGACCCTGCGCGTGCTGGGTGGGCATGCACCGGACCTGCACGCCGAGGTGGAAGCACGCAAGCACGAGGCGCTGATCCAACTGGCCCTGCACGCGCTGCCCTTTGAAGCGCACAAGGCGCTCTGGGAGACGCTGGATGTGGGTTACTTCATGCGTCACGACGCGGCTGATATTGCCTGGCACACGCGCCAGCTCTCGCGCCATGTGAACACCGGCAAGTCGATCGTGCGTGCGCGCCACTCGCCGCTGGGCGAGGGCTTGCAAGTGCTGGTCTATACGCCCGACCAGGCCGACCTGTTTGCCCGCATCTGCGGCTATTTTGATCAGCGCGGTTTCAGCATCCTCGACGCACGCGTGCACACTACGCACAACGCCTATGCGCTGGACACCTTCCAGGTAATCGCCCAGGCCATGCCTGACCATTACCAGGAACTCACCAACATGGTGGAAAGTGAACTCAGTCGGGCGATTTTGCAGACCGGCGCGCTGGCACCGCCGGGGCGAAGCCGGGTGTCGCGCCGGGTCAAGAGTTTCCCGATTGCGCCGCGCGTGAGCCTGCAACCCGACGAGAAAGGCCAGCGCTGGTTGCTCAACATTTCCGCCAGCGACCGGGTCGGTCTGCTCTACCGTGTCGCGCGGGTACTGGCCCAGCACAAGATCAATCTGCAACTGGCCAAAATCAACACGCTCGGTGAACGCGTGGACGACACGTTCCTGATCGACGGAGCCGAGTTGCAGCAAAACAAGGCTCAAATTGAAATTGAGACGGAACTGCTGCAAGCCCTGGCTTCATGATGTTTTAGGGCTTGAGCCGCCGTGCTGCTTGCGTAATTAGCTATATTAGTTGTAGCATTGGTGGATAGTCGCGGATAGCAGGAGCTGGCTTGGGGCGACGACCTCATACGGTCAAAGGCCCAGAAAACGAAGTTTCAGTGGAGACTAACTTGCTTGCAAGTTATGTCGTAACTAAATCGGCCGCCGCCCCAATCCATCCCGTGCTGGGCGGCGTTGGTGGAACTTGAATCTGAAAGCGGAATGCGGGTTGATATACGAGTGGCTACATGAGGTCGATGTCAACTATCCTGGCCGCTCTGCTCTGCGATGTTTTGAGCTTCTTTCATGACCTGCAAGTTTCATCACGTCCTGGTCACCAACAACCAGGATTGTGGCACTTTTGGTTACGCCCGGAGCGATCCGGTATCCGCAAATGGCTGGAACAACACGGAGTCGAACCATGAACGTAATGACTGTTGACGACTATCACGCAACGATTGAATTCGACCCTGATCTTGACATGTTCAGGGGGAAAATTGTCGGCCTCAACGGCGGCGCAGATTTTTACGGAAAGAATCCGAGGGAACTTCGAGCAGAGTTCAAACGCTCGCTTGCGGTTTTTCTTGAAGTGTGTGCCGAGAAGGGGATCGAGCCAAGACGTCATTTTTCGGGAAAATTCAACCTGCGGATCTCTCCTCAGTTGCACGAAAAGCTCGCAATCGCGGCGCAAGCAACGGGCAAAAGCATCAATACCCTGGCGCAAGAAGCTTTGCAGGAAAGCTTTGCGTGAATTGGCTACAGGCTAGCGGGTCAATTCATCGGAAAGCTGCGCAGAATCAAACTCTTTGCCACACTGCCGCAAAGAAGCCGTCGGTCTGATGGCGTTGTGGCCACAAGCGCAGGTAACGTTGCCCACTGTCGCCGCCGCTGCACAAGGTGGCAGCGCGCTCCACTTTCAGACCCGAGAGGATTTCGCCCGCATCGATTGGCGTGAATTCAGGATGGGCGTCAGAAAAGGCCTGGGCAATGGCTTCGTTCTCCTGCACCAGCATGCTGCAGGTGGCATACACCAGCCGTCCGCCCGCTTTGAGCAAACGCGCCGCGCTTTGCAGGATGGCGGCTTGCGTGACTGCCAACTCGGCCACCTGTGGCAGGCTTTGCCGCCATTTAAGGTCCGGGTTGCGCCGCAAAGTGCCCAGCCCCGAGCACGGGGCATCGACCAGCACGCGGTCAATCTTGCCGGACAGGCGCTTGACGCGATCATCGCGCTCATGGGCGATGGCGGCGGGGTGCACATTGGACAAGCCGCTGCGTGCCAGGCGTGGCTTGAGCGCATCGAGCCGATGCGCTGATGTATCAAAGGCATACAGACGACCGGTGCTGCGCATGGCAGCGCCAATGGCCAGCGTCTTGCCGCCGGCACCGGCACAAAAATCAACCACCATCTCGCCGCGTTTGGCATCAAGCAGCAGGGCCAGCAGTTGCGAGCCTTCGTCCTGCACTTCAAAGGCACCTTTGATAAAGCCCTCGAACTTGTTCAGGTTGGGCTTGCCGGCAATGCGCAGACCCCAGGGTGAATAAGGCGTGGGCACTGCCTTGATGCCAGCCTGGGCCAACTCTTTTTGCACGTCGCCCCGCTTGACATTGAGCGCATTGACGCGCAAATCCAGACCCGCGCCCAGATTCAGGCTCTCTGCCAGCTGCCAGAATTCGTCACCCAACTGGTCTTTCAGCGGCTGCACCAGCCACTCGGGCAGGTTATGCCGGTGGCGCTCCATCAAATCGGTCACCTTGATTTTTTGGCACGCATCGAGCCAGTTCTGTTCCTGCTCGGTCAAGGCGCTGCGCAAGAAATCAGCCGGGCCATAAAAACCCAAAATTGCCAGGCGCCGCTCTTTCGGACCGCTGCCCGACGGGGCGTAGTGGTCAAACAGCAGTTTCTGTCGCAGCACGCTATAGACCGTGCCCGACAAGGTGGCGCGCTCGCGCGGCCCGAGGCCCCGGTTGTCGCGAAAAAACTTGGCCACAATGGCGTCGGTCGGATGGTCGAATTTGAGAGTCAGCCGGACCAGTTCCGCGCAGACTTCCAGCAAGGCTTTAGGATGCATAGGCGGGCATTGTCCCATGACGCCAGCGGGGTGTAGGACAAGCGCTCTTTTTACAGGACTTCACACACGGGCAACAAATACGGCACTTGGCTGCGCCACAATGATCGAATCCATTGCGCTTCCGGCAGCAAGATTTCATGCCCTCTCAACATTCGACCGCCCTGCCCTCACAAGGGCTTCGTCAAACCACCCCCATCCGTACTTTGGCGCTCGGCACGTTGCTTGCGCTGCTGGGCTGCGCGTCTGGCGCCGGCCCCGGTCAAGCGCTGCCGCACATGCCGATTCCAGGGCAATGGTCCGCAGCGGCATCAGCCCCAAACCCCAGCGCCAGCCCGACTTCACTGACCCAATGGTGGCAGCGCTTTAACGATCCGCTCTTGAGTGATTTGGTGGCACAGGCTCTGCAGGCCAACACCAGCATCCGCTCGGCCCGGGCGGCGCTACAGCAATCGCGCGCCTTGCGTGAGGTCAAGGGTGACAGCCTGCTGCCGCGCGTGAACGGCTCGGGTTCCGTGCAGCGTGGCAGGTCCGGCGATAACGATGCCAGCAACAGCTTCAAAGTGGGGCTGGACGCCAGTTGGGAGCCCGATATCTTTGGCGGCCAGCGCAGCGCCCTCGATGCAAGCGAGTTTGATGCCCAAGCGGCCGAGACCCTACTTGCCGACGCGCAGGTGTCGCTCGCCGCCGAAGTGGCCCTGGCCTACCTCCAGTTGCGCGGCCAGCAGGCGCAGTTGATGATCGCCCGCAACAGTCTCACCAGCCAGGCTGAAACGCTGCAGATCACCGACTGGCGCGCACAAGCCGGCCTGATCACCTCGCTGGAAGTGGAACAGGCGCGCGCTGCCACTGAGCAAACGCGTGCCCAGATTCCGCTGCTGGAAGCCAACATTTCGAAAACCCGGCACGCGCTGGCGGTATTGACGGGTCAGACCCCTGACCAATTGCAGGCCTTGCAGGCCGAGCCCAGGGCGCTGCCGCAACCGCCTGCAGAGCTGGCGCTGAACATTCCGGCGCAAACCCTGCGCCAACGCGCGGACGTGCGCAGCGCGGAACACCGCATCAGCGCCGCGCTGGAGCGGGTGTCGGCGGCGCAAGCGGCGCGCTACCCCGGTTTTTCCATCGGCGGCTCAATCGGCTTGAACGCGTTGACGCTGGCTGGCCTCGGCAGTGGCGCAACCGTCGTCAGCGCCTTGCTGGGTAGCGTCTCGGTGCCGCTGTTTGATGGCGGTGCCGCACGCGCCCAGGTCGTGGCGCAAGAGGCAGTGCTGGAGCAGGCCCGCGTCAACTACGAGTCAGTCGTTCTGACCGCCCTGAAAGAAGTTGAAGACGCGCTGGTGACGCTGCGAGGCGACCGCGTGCGTCTGACTGGTCTGCGCGCTGCCGCCACAGCCGCAGCCAATGCCGACCTGCTGGCGCAAAACCGCTACAGCAGCGGCCTGATCGACTTCCAGACCGTCTTGCAAACCCAACGCACGCTGCTTAGTGCACAGGGCAGCGTGGCCGCTGCGCAGGCCGACATCAGCGCCGACCATGTGCGCCTGTACAAGGCACTCGGCGGCGGCTGGCAATGAGTGCCATAAAAGTCGGAATGATGGAGACTCCCGGTTTTGTCATTGCGGACCTGATCCGCAATCCAGCGCTCGTCAACAACTGGATCCCGGATCGAGTCCGGGATGACAAATCTGAACACCAAACAACTTACGAGATGTCACCATGACCACCCCAGCCACCACCTCGGCCACCCCTGCCATGCCTACCCCGCCCGGCCAGCCCATCTCTTCCACCGACCTGCAAAAGCTGCTCAAAGAGGCACCCCATCCGGTCTGGTGGCGTCGCATCACGGTGTGGATCATTGCCGCGCTGTTGCTGCTGTGTGGCGCGGGCTACTATTTCTGGCAGGCCAACGCCGAGCGCAATGCGGCCCCGGTCTATGTCACTGAGCCCGCCGCCAAAGGCAATCTCACGCTGACCGTGGCGGCCAACGGCACGATCCAGCCGACAACCTCAGTCACCATCGGCAGCGAGCTCTCGGGCACCGTGCGGCGCGTGCTGGTGGATGTGAATGACAAGGTGAAAAAAGGCCAGGTGCTGGTTGAGTTGGATACCGCCAAGCTGACCGATCAGGTCGCGCGTTCGCGCGCCGCGCTGGCTGCGGCGCAGGCCAAGGTGTCGCAGACCCAGGCCACGGTGCAGGAAGCGCAGGGCAACCTGGCGCGACTTGAAGAAGTAGCCCGGCTCTCGGGTGGCAAGGTGCCGTCCAAAGCCGAACTCGACACCGGACGCGCCGCCGTGGCACGCGCTCAAGCTGACGAACTGAGTGCCCGCGCCAACGTCGCCGACGCGCGCGCCGCAACCTCGACCGATGAGACCAATCTGTCCAAGGCGTCGATCAGTTCACCTATCAATGGCGTCATCCTGACGCGCTCCGTGGACCCAGGCAATGCGGTTGCCGCTTCGCTGCAAGCCGTCACACTGTTTACCGTGGCCGAGGATCTGGCCAAGGTCAGGCTGCAGGTCAACGTTGATGAAGCCGATGTCGGATCCGTCAAAGCCGGGCAGAAGGCGCGCTTTACCGTCAGCGCCTACCCAGCACGCAAGTACCCGGCGACGATCACGCGCGTGGCGTTTGGCTCCACCATCACCGAAAACGTGGTGACTTACATCACCTATCTCGATGTCAACAACAGCGACCTGAGCCTGCGCCCGGGCATGACCGCCTCCGCCACCATCACGGCGGTTGAGCGGCAAAATGTGCTGTTGGTGCCCAACACCGCGCTGCGTTTCTCACCGGCTCAGGCCCCCGGTGCGGCCAAAGCCGGTGGCGGCATCATGTCGAGCCTGCTGCCGCGCATGCCGCGCGGCGCTGGCCGCAAGACGGCGGGTGGTGCCGGCCAGTCAAAACAAGTCTGGGTCTTGCGCGATGGTGTCGCCGTCGCCGTCAGTGTGACGCCGGGCATCAGCGACGGCCGCATGACCGAAATTACCGGCGGCGACTTGCAACCCGGCATGCTGGTGATCACCGACCAACGCACGGCTGCCACGGCACCATGAACCAGCCAGCCCTGATCCAGCTCAAGGGTGTCACCAAGGTCTATGGCGCGGGCGCCACGGCCTTGCAGGCGCTCAAGGGCGTTGACCTGACGATTGATGCTGGCGACTTTGTTGCCATCATGGGTCCTAGTGGATCCGGCAAATCCACCGTCATGAACACACTGGGCTGTCTGGATACCCCTAGCACCGGCGAATATTTGTTCAATGGCGTGCACGTCGAGAGCTTGTCGCGCGACCAGCGCGCCTTGTTGCGCAGACGCTTTCTGGGCTTTGTGTTCCAGGGCTTTAATTTGCTGGCGCGCACCTCGGCGCAGGAAAACGTCGAGCTGCCGCTGCTCTATCGCGGCGAGTCCGCCGCCGCACGCCACGCCGCAGCGACCAAAGCGCTGACATCGGTCGGCTTGGGGGGCTGGGAGCATCACACACCGGCCGAGTTATCCGGTGGTCAGCAGCAGCGCGTGGCGATTGCGCGCGCCATCGTCACCGAACCGGCAGTGCTGCTGGCCGATGAGCCCACCGGCAACCTCGATACGCAGCGCAGCCGCGAGATCATGGACTTGTTGTGGGCGCTGAACGTCGGGCATGGCATCACCGTGCTGATGGTCACACACGAAGCCGACATGGCCGCTTACGCCAAGCGCATCGTGCACTTTGTCGATGGCGTGGTGCACAGCGACACACGCAACGAGCATCCGGCGGGACTCATTGTGAAGGCTAAAGCCGAGCCGGCGCCCACGTTGGAGACCGCCTGATGCTGCTCAATACCCTGCTGCTGGCGCTGCGCTCGATTCGGCGCAACCTGATGCGCTCATTTCTGACGATCCTGGGCATTGTGATCGGCGTGGCAGCGGTCATCACCATGGTCACGTTGGGCAACGGCGCTACGCTGTCGGTGCAAAACCAGATCTCCGGCCTGGGCACCAATTTGCTGCAAGTGCGCCCGGGCCAACGCATGATGGGCGGCGGTGGTGGCGGCGCGTCGGCCTTCAAGGAAGTCGATGCCGATGCGATTGCCACCCAGATCGGCGGCATCGCCGCCGTGGCGCCCGAGGCCCGCAGCAATGGCACGCTGGTTGCCAATGGCCGCAACTGGACCAGCAGCATCATCGGCAGCAACAACAACTGGCTGGTCACCGGCAACTGGAAGATCGCTGACGGGCGCGAGTTTTCCAGCGACGAGATGGTCGCCGGAGCCGCTGTCTGCCTGATTGGCGAAACCGTGCGGCGTGAGCTTTACGGCAGCCGCCCTGCCCTGGGCGATCTGTTGCGTATCAAGCAAATATCATGTTCCATTATTGGCGTGCTGGCGTCCAAGGGCCAAGGCGCTTTTGGCAACGACCAGGACGACGTGGTGCTGGTGCCGATCAAGACGCTGCAGCGCCGCATCACCGGCAATACGCGCGTCAACAGCCTGCTGGTGTCGATGCAGGACGGCAGCGATGCCAGTCGCGTCAAGGCTGGCATTACGCAACTGCTGCGCGAGCGTCGCAAGCTGGCGCAAGGCGATGAAGACAACTTCAACGTGCTCGACACCAAGCAGCTCGCCGACACCCTGTCCGGCACCACCAAGGTCATGACCACGCTGCTGGGAGCCGTGGCGGCGGTGAGCCTGTTGGTGGGTGGCATCGGCATCATGAACATCATGCTGGTCAGCGTGACCGAGCGCACGCGCGAGATCGGCCTGCGCCTGGCGATTGGTGCCATGGAGCGTGAGGTGCTGTTGCAATTCCTGATCGAAGCCGTGGTGCTGGCCGCGCTCGGCGGGGTCATTGGCATCGTGCTGGCCACCGGCGCCTCGATTGTGCTGGCTGCCGTGATGGACGTGCCCTATGTGTTCAACCCGGCGGTCAACCTCATGTCGTTCGTGTTTTCAGCAGGGATTGGTGTGCTGTTTGGCTACTTCCCGGCGCGCCGCGCGGCCCGCATGGACCCGATCGAGGCGCTTCGGCATGAGTAGATTTTGATAGCAGCTTGCGAACGCTGTACGGGGGCTACATGGCGATACGGCTTATATTGTCGATCACTCCAGCGCTGGCACGGTGCGCAGCCAGGCCACGATGGCGTCCAGGTCGGCGTCCGTGAGCCCGGCGTACCACGAGTAGCCCATCGGAGGCTTCAGCTGGCGGCCGTCACGCGAGATGCCCCGTGTGATGGCGCGCTTGATTTCGGCATCGGTCCAGCGGCCGATTCCGGCTTCGGGGTGAGACGTAATGTTGCGTGAGACGCTGCCGGACCAGTCGGCTGGGTAGCCCTTGACCAAGCCAGGCCCGAAGGGCTTGCCGCCCTGGCCCAGGGCCTGCTCATACAGGGTCCTGCCGTCCTTGGCGGGCGTGTGACATTCCATGCAATGGCCGATTGTCGCCAGGTAGGCACCGTGGCGCACCGGGTTTTTCTGGTCGGCTTCGGTGAAGCCCTTTTCTGCGTCAGGGTAGGGTTGGCGCGGCATCCGACGCTTGTACTCTGACATCGGCACTTCGTGACGAACCGCAGGCACCGAGCGCAAATACGCCACCACCGCGTCCAGGTCGCCGGGTGTCATCGCCTGGTAGAAAGTAACCCACATCATGGGTGCCAGTGGCACACCGGCCAGACAGCCATGATCGGGGCGCAGGCCCTGGGTGATGGCGCGCTTTAGTTCGGCGTCACTCCAGTTGCCGATGCCGGTCTCGCGGTCGGGCGTGATGTTGGACGCAGCGCCGACAAAGAAGGGGGCGCTGAACGACACCCCGGCTCCGGACAATTCCTGGCCGGAGATCGGTTGCCCATCGGTGCCTTTGGGGGTGTGGCAGTTGCCGCAAGCGAGGATGGTGTTGACCAGATAGCTGCCCCGCGCCACGGCGCGTGTGTCGGCGGCACTGGCCGACTGGGCTTGCAGCAGCAGCCCCAACACCAGGCCGGTACACAATTTTGGAAACAACTTCATGTCAGCTCCTCGGCTTGCTGGAGGCACCAACACGGCGCGCCCATTCGCACAGGATAGGCCATCTGCTCCTAAAAGCGACTCCAAGATTGAAAAGTGATGCCAGCAGCGTGGTTATGCCGATGCCGGGCCGGCGCAGCTTGCCTGGCGCGGGCGCAAAGGATACCCGTTCTGTAAGCGCAAACAGCTATCTATTTTGTAGCAACTCAGCAATCGCTCGCGGATAGATCAAATGCTCCTGCGTCAGCACCCGGGCGGCCAGCGTGTCTGCCGTGTCAGTGGCCAGCACCGGCACCACCGCCTGGGCCAGGATCGGGCCGTGATCCAGCTCAGCGCTGACCTGATGCACGCTGGCACCGGCCACTTGGCAACCCGCAGCGAGCGCGCGCTGATGTGTCTGCAAACCCGGAAAAGCCGGCAGCAGCGAGGGATGAATATTGAGCAGCCGCCCGGCATAACGATTGACAAACGTCGGCGTCAGAATGCGCATAAAGCCAGCCAATACCACCAGCGCCGGTTGCTGCGGTGAATCGAACCGATCAATCGCTTGCGCGAGCGCCGCATCAAACGCCTCGCGTGAGGCAAAACTCGTATGATCCAGCACCTCGGTGGCAATGCCGTTTTCACGGGCAAACAGCAGACCCGGTGCCTGCGCCTTGTTGCTGATGACTGCCGCCACGCGGGCACCCAATTTTTGCTGCCAGGCGTCACGTTGGGCGGTCTTTACGATGGCCGCCATGTTGCTGCCGCTGCCTGAGATCAGAATAACGATGTTTTTCATACCTGACTGAATTATGACCTTGACCCCTGCTCACCTGATACTGCCCGCGGCCACCACAGCGACGCCCTCGCCCATGCTCAGCCTGATCGAGGCGCGCGTGCTCGGCACCCTGATGGAAAAAGCCCGCACCGTGCCCGACAGCTACCCGCTCACGCTCAACACAGTGCTGCTGGGCTGCAACCAAAAGAGCAGCCGGGAACCGTTGATGGAACTGACTGAAGCTGACGTTGCCAACGCCCTGAATGCCCTCAAGGCGGCCAACCTGGTGCGCGAAAGCAGTGGCTCGCGCAGCACCCGCTTTGAACACAATTTTCAGCGGGGCATTGGGGTGCCCGAGCAGTCCGCCGTATTGCTCGGACTATTGATGCTGCGCGGGCCGCAAACGGCGGGCGAGCTGCGACTCAATGCCGAGCGCTGGTACAAATTTGCCGACATTTCCTCGGTGGAGGGTTTCCTCGACGAGCTGCAAGCGCGTTCGCCAGACAAGGGCGGCCCGCTGGTGCTCAAGCTCGCGCTTGCGCCGGGCGCGCGCGAGCCGCGCTGGGCGCATTTATTGTGCGGTCCGGTGGACGGCACACAAACTGTTGCCAGCCGGTCAAGCGACGGCACCAGCGGCAGCACGGCGGAGCGCCTGGAGCGACTCGAATGCGAAGTGGCACAGCTGCGTCAAACCGTGCAAAAGCTTTGCGCCGAGCTGGGCGTGTCACCCGCTGGACAGGCGTAAACGCACGAGCGTGCTAAAAACGAGGCCTATTTGGAGACGCTTGTATGGATTTGGCTTTTACCCCCGAAGAGCAGAAATTTCGCGAGGACATTCGCGCCTGGGTGCGCGGGAATCTACCCGCTGACATTTCCCACAAAGTGCACAACGCGCTGCGCCTGAGCCGTGACGACCTGCAGCGCTGGGCCAAGATTCTGGGCAAGAAGGGCTGGCTCGGCCACGCCTGGCCGACGGCTTTTGGCGGCCCGGGCTGGAACGCGGTGCAAAAACATTTGTTTGAAGAGGAATGCGCCCTGGCCGGTGCGCCACGCGTGATCCCGTTTGGCCCGATCATGGTGGCGCCGGTGATCATGAGCTTCGGTAGCGCCGAGCAGCAGCGACGCTTTTTGCCCGGCATCGCCAGTGGTGAGGTGTGGTGGAGCCAGGGCTATAGCGAGCCCGGTTCCGGCTCCGATCTGGCCTCGGTCAAGACCCGGGCCGAACGCCGCGGCGACAAATACATCGTCAATGGCCAAAAAGCCTGGACCACGCTGGGTCAGTACGGCGAATGGATCTTCTGCCTGGTGCGCACCAGCAACGAGGGCAAGCCCCAGACCGGCATCAGTTTCCTGCTGATCGACATGAAGTCGCCTGGTGTCACGGTGCGCCCGACGGTGCTGCTCGACGGCGAGCCCGAGGTGAACGAAGTCTTTTTTGACGATGTCGAGGTGCCGCTGGAGAACCTGATTGGTGAAGAAAACAAGGGCTGGACTTACGCCAAGCACTTGCTCAGCCATGAACGCACCAATATCGCCGACGTGAACCGTACCAAGCGCGAGCTGGAACGCCTCAAGCGCATCGCCAAGGCCGAGGGTGTCTACGAAGACCAGCGTTTTCGCGATGAAATCGCCAAGCTCGAAGTCGATGTGGTGGCGCTTGAAATGCTGGTGCTGCGCGTGCTGGCGGCTGAAAAATCAGGCAAGAATCCGCTCGACATTGCCGGCCTGCTGAAAATTCGCGGCAGCGAAATCCAGCAGCGCTACAGCGAGCTGATGATGCTGGCCGCCGGACCGTTCGCCTTGCCCCTGATCCACGAGGCCATGGAGGCCGGCTGGCAAGGCGACTTCCCTGGCGGCGGCCCCTGGTGCGCGCCGCTGGCCTCGACCTACTTCAATTTCCGCAAGACCACGATTTATGGCGGCAGCAATGAAGTGCAACGCACCATCGTCGCTCAAACTGTTCTCGGCTAAAGCCGTAGAAAAGTTTGCACTGTGCGCACGCTTACCACTCCCCCGTGCCCCCTCCGGGAGGGGGTTCTATTCAGATGAATGCAGGTGACCAATATGGATTTTGACTTTTCTGACGACCAGCAACAACTGCGCGACGCAGTGCGCAAATGGGTTGACAAGGGCTATACCTTCGAGCGCCGCCGCGCCGGCGTCAAGGCGGGTGGCTTCTCGCGCGAGGCGTTCCAGCAGATCGCCGAGCTTGGGTTATGCGGCCTGTATGTGCCAGAGCAATTCGGCGGCATGGGCATGGGCCCGATCGAGGGCATGGTGGTGATGGAGGAACTCGGACGCGGCATGGTGCTGGAGCCGCTCAATCAGAGCCTTATCGCAGGCGGCGTGCTGAGCGGCTACGCGCCCGAAGCACTCAAGGCCACATGGCTTGCGAAGATCGCCAGCGGCGAAGCGCTGGTGGTACTGGCCTATCAGGAACGTGCAGCCCGCTACCAACTCGATATTTGTGAAGCAAAAGCGAGTGTAGTCCCCGTCGGCTATGCGCTAACAGCTACCAAAAGTATAGTTCCGGCGGGCGATCAGGCCGATGCATTCTTGGTGCCTGCGATGCTCGAGGGCAAGCTGGCCTTGTTCCTGGTGGAACGAGGTGCCAGTGGTGTCAGCACGCGTGGCTATGGCACCCAGGACGGCAGCCGCGCCGCAGACATTACTTTGCAAAATGCCCCAGGCAGCCTGATCACGCGCGACGGCCTGACCGCACTGGAGCACGCCGTGGATATCGGCATCGCCAGCGCCTGCGCCGAAGCGGTTGGCGTGATGGACAAGACGCTGGCCATTACCGCCGAGTACATGAATACGCGCAAACAGTTTGGCGTGGCGATCGCCAGCTTCCAGGCGTTGCGCCACCGTATGGCCGACGTGAAGATGCAACTGGAACTGGCGCGCTCCATGAGCTACTACGCCAGCCTGAAACTTAACGCACCGGCAGCGGAGCGACGCGCCGCATTGGCGCGGGCCAAGTATCAATTGGGCAACTCCATGCGATTTGTCGGCCAGCAGGCGGTGCAGTTGCACGGCGGCATCGGCGTCACCGACGAATACATCGTCAGCCACTACTTCAAAAAGTTGACGCAACTGGAACTGAATTTTGGCGACACGCTGCACCAGTTGGGCGAGGTTTCAAAAAGGATGCAGGACACGGCGGGCGTGTTTGCATAGCAACACCCCAATTGCGCCAGGGTCTGGCTTGCCGGTCAAGGATCAACCCAAATCACCGGCGGCACTCCTGCCAACGTGACGCCTGCGCCTTCAGCCAGTTGCAAAAAGCTTTCACGTGACAAAACCGGTGCATGGCTAACCATCGCAGTGACGCTGCGTTGGCGCTCTGCCCCCAGCGCATTCCAATTGGCAAAAGCGATTTGACCCAAGGCCTGATAGACGCCAGTTTCGGTATGACCGTAATGCAGTGCCTTGTCAAAGGCCTGCCAAAACTCGGTATCGTGTTCGCCGATCAGGTGTTTGGCTAGCGCCAGATAGGTCCATGTATAAGGAAACGTTGGGCGTAAAACTGTGGCTTGACGATAATTGACGACCGCGTCGGACCAAAGTGATCGCTGCAGGACATGATCAGGGTCACCGGGCGGCGGCGTGCCCAGGCCATAGGCGCGCCACGCATTTAGAAAGCCAAGGTCATCAAACAATTGAGCGTTGTCAGGGGTAATCACCGAGGCGGCCTGCAATTCGTCCCGGGTCTGTTGCCACACGGGCAAGCTGTAAACCGGGCCCTGGCCGTCACGCCATTGATTGACCAGCCAACGTGGGCGCAGGGTACTTGCGTCAGACCAGGCGCCAATGGCACCAAACCAGCCGCTCAAGACGGCAATGGCAGTGATGAAAATCAGCAACAGGGCGAGGCCAGCGCGGCGGAAGAACGAAGCTAGCATTTGGCAGGTGGGCTAGACCCCGTGCAGCCCCAGTATTGCGGCCGGCTTTTCATACACCATGCTGTGTGCCATCGCATCGCCGTAGTGTCGCTGCAAGGCCGCATGGCCTTCGCTGAGCAACGGTGGGCGATGCTGCAAATTATGGGCGTCCGTTGCTACCACGCAATTCCAGCCTTCATCAATAATCTTGAAGGCAGCTTGCTGCGATTGTGCGCCAAAACGACCAACCAAAGCGCCTGCGGTGATTTGCAGCCAACAACCGGCCTCAGCAAATTCGGTAACTTTATCGGTGTTGGCCATGATTGCCTTGTTGCGCTCCGGGTGGGCAATCATGGGACGAATCTTGAGCTTGAGCAGGCTGTTGATGAATCGTAAACTGCCGACCGGCAACAACTGGTGAGGAAACTCCAACAACAAAATGCGATATCCGTTTACTTCGCCCAGAAAGGGCACCTGATCTGCCGCCAGCAAGTCAATTAATTCCGGGCAAAGTCGGGCTTCGCCCCCCATGCGAACGTCCAGTGCAATGCTGGCTTTGACCAACTCGACACGAAAACTCGCAACAGCGGCTTCCAATGAGTCGCGCAGATTGCCGTAACGATTGGGGTGCACATGGGACGTGAGCACCGAGTGAGTGATACCGTCGGCAACAGCGGCCCGGGCTAAATCCAGCGCCTCCTGCAATGTCTCGGGACCGTCGTCAATGCCTGGCAGAAAATGACAGTGCAAGTCGATCATGCGCGTTTATGCCGCCTTTTTGACTGCGGCTGCCCGGTGACTGGCACCATAGGCGGTACCGTAAGCATTGCCATAGGTAGAACTGTAGGCACCGTAGCCATGTTTGCCATAGCCAGAATATTCACCGTAGTACTTTTCTGCCTTCTTGAAGTCGAGCGCATTGAGCACGATACCCAGCACATGGCCATCCGCCCGACGCAAATGTTGTAATGCTTTGCGAACCATCGGTAGCGGCGTACTCTGTGCCTTCGTGACAAAAATGATGCCGCTGGCATGGGAAGCCAGCACCAATGCGTCACTCACCAACTCAACTGGAGGTGAGTCGATGATGATCATTTCAAAATTGCGGCTTAGCGCTTCGAGGGCCTGGCTAAAGCGTTGCGAATGCAATAACTCCAGCGGGTTCGGCGGAATAGCCCCGGAACTCATCACCATCAAGTTGCTGTCTTTGACGTGTTGCAGACAATCGCTGCCTTTGGCGGTGCCAGCCACCATCTCGGACAGGCCGGGCGCATTGGTGTCCAGGCCATGCGCGCGGGCGATGCTGGGGCGGCGCAAATCGGCGTCAATCAGCAGAGTTTTTTGGGTAAAAGCATGGGCCAGCGCGAGGTTGCTGGCAAACGTCGTTTTGCCCTCACCGGGCACACTGGAAGTGACCAGCAACACGCGTGCGGTGACGTCCACCGATGACAGCAACACCCCGGTGCGGGCCGTTCGAATCGCCTCGGAATAAAGGGAATTGGGCGAATCCAGGACCAGATGACCACTGGCTTGGCGCAGCGCGTCTTTCTTGGACAACAGCGGCAACACGGTCAGCATCGGTTGCTTGAGACGCGTCTCGACGTCTTCGGTATTTTTAAGGGTATTGTCGAGCACTTCCATCAACAAGGCCAGCATCACGCCAACCAGCAAGCCCATGAAAAGAGCCACCGCAACAATCAGCGCTTTCTTGGGCTTGATGGGTGCCTTGGGAACGGCAGCGGGGTCCACGACCCGCGCCACCGCGGTCTGCAGATCGCCTGCCACGTTGGTTTCCTTCACGCGCTTCATGAACATTTCGTACATCTGGCGATTCGAGTCCACTTCGCGTTCATAAACGCCCAGTTCAAATTCCTTGCGGTTAATGTTTTGCACCGAACTGCGCGCACTCGCCAAAGCCCCCTGGAGCATTTTCTCGGTGCCACGGGCGCGCTCATATTCATGGTTGATACCGGCCACCACGAGGTCAATCTGGCGTTGCAGGTTTTCATCCGCTGCCTTGGCCTCCGACTCGGCTTGCAGGAATTTTGGGTGTTCCTTGCCGTAGCGTTGTGACACCTCAGCGAGTTTGCGCGCGCCTTCTGTGGCCTGGCGCTTTGCGTCGGCCACCTGACCACTGTTAAGAACAGCCGGTTGTGATGCCAGGGCACCGGCGGTGGCGGCCTGGGCGATGATCCTGTGTGTGGCCTCAATCTCCGCCCGCCTGGTCTGCGCCTCAATCAGCCGTGACTGGATCTGCTCGATTTCTTGCCGCGCACCGCTTTGCGCCGCCTCCTTGATGTTGACAATGCCTTGCTTTTCACGGTAGCCCTGCAATACCTGCTCTGATGCATCGAGTTTGCTCTTCAAACCGGAGAGTCGCTCCTGCAACCAGGCGGAGGCCGTGCGCGTCATCTGGTAACGCGCGTCAAGATCGTTTTCAATGTAGGTCTTGGCGACCGCGTTGGACACGCGAGCTGACAGCGCCGCATCAGGCGAGGTAAATTTAATGATGACCAGTTGGCTCAAGCGGATCGGCTCAATCGTGAGGTTCGCCATGAATGAGCCTAGCGCCGCCTCAGACAGCGTTTCTTCGGTCCACTCCGGTGGCAACTCGTGAGTGGCAAATCCGAGTTGATCAATCAGCGCCGCGACGCCCTTTTTTGGCGCTCGCGGGTCAAAATCGGGGTTGTCATAGAGCTTGAGCTCAGCGATGGTCTTCAATGCCACCTCGCGTGATTTGATTATTTCCACCTGCGTCTGAAAATATTCCCGGGTAGCCCCAACACCGCCATAGACGTCTTCAATGGTGACCACTTTTTGCTTGTTGGTTTCAATCAGCACCGTGGTCTTTGCTTCATAGATCGGCGTACTGACAAAAGCCACCACCCCTGCCACCAGTGTGACGACCAGCGCGAACGCCAGAATGGCCCACTTGAACTTGCGCACCGTGCGCCAGTATTCAACGAAATCCAGGCTGGATTCCTGATCAATCGATTCGTTCAAAAAAGCTGGCTCAGAGGGCCCGGCTGGAACGCGGACAAGCGCTTGAGGTTCAGACATGTGCACCTTATGAATGGTTTCAGAAGAATGACTCTTCAATAAAGATGGTGTCTCCAGGATTCACCGAGGAGTTGATATCAACCTTTTGCGGCCGATTGCTGCGGTCGCCTTCGCGAATAATGGAGATCTTCGAAAACGATGCCCTCTCTTTGAACCCGCCGGCCAGCGAACTGGCTTTCAGCACTGTCAAGCCAGGCTGATACGGGTAACCGCCCGGCTTTTCCACCATGCCATTGATATAGAACGGTCGGTACTCATCAATCGTGACCGAGACGCGTGGATTCTTCAGGTATCGACCATCAAGGCCTTTGGTGATTGAGCCCTCAATCTCGCCAATAGTGAGCCCCAATGCCTTCACTTCTCCGAGCACCGGATAGGGAATGGTTCCCGCGTCTGACAGCCGCACCTTCTCCCGACTCAAGTCGTCCTCACCGAAAACGCGAATGGTGATGACATCTCCAGCGGCGAGCTTGTAGGTTGACAACAAACTGGCCACTTCGGTGTTGACCGGTGCGGGCGCGAGCACCGATGACGGGGGCTGCTGCGCAGCAACCGGTGACAGCAAGAACCCGGACATCATGCATGCGGTCACTAAAAATAAAAAAATGCCTGGAAGGCACCTTGCAAGCATTCGAGTCAAGCGAACTTCAAACATGAATTCTCCAAAGCCAATCCGGCCAGCACAAAGCGGGCCGGGACTGGTGTGACCAACAACGATCAGAGTGACGCGTTAAGCGTGAGCATGCCAACGTTGCGCTTGAATGCCGCATTTGCGTCGTTGGACGAATTATCGGTGCGCGCCAGATCCACGCCAACCTTCAGCCAGCGCAACAGCGCGTAGTCAACTGTCAATGCATAGCTGTTCGCACGATCAGCGCGATTGATGCCCGCGTAGTCAGTGTTGAGCACCCCCACAGCAACCCGCGAGGTCAACGACTGAGTCCATTTGTGGTTCCAGACCAGATCCGTGTTGGTATTGAGCGCGTAATTTCCCAAACCCCAGGTGTCGTCCGTTGAGCGCCCGGTGCTGAGTTCGAACACGCTGTAAGTCATGGGTGCCCAGCGCACACCCGCTTCCCAGCTGCCGCCACTATAGCCATCACGACCAGCCTGAGCAAAATCCTTGGTCATGCGTCCAACCTTGACAATACCAGTCGTGGCTGCCGTTCCTTCCCAGGTCAGGCCAGCATAGTAGCGGCGCTCGGTGTTATCGCTCGAGTTGGCTGCATAATTCAAGTTCGCATTGCGGACCTCGGCCAGCGCCAGGGTGCGCGTGCCAAGACGGTAGAACACGCGCCCCGCGACCGAATTCTGGGTGAGGTCAGCGCCTGCCATATAGCTGCGGTTGGTGTCGTAGGACCTGACCCGGCTACCCAAATCGACTTCAAAGCGGCCCTTGGCCTCCGGCGCGCCGTAGATCAAGCGCCCGTTGATATCATTGGAGTGCCAGCGGTCGGGATCTGTTGAAATAGGGCGGTCATACAGGCCACGTGGATCGGCGCCGTTGACACGCCCAAGAGACCAACCGGCTCGAGCGCGTGCAGAAAAATAATTATCCCCGGCCACTTCAAAATCGGACTTGGTAACGTTGTCTTCCGAGCTGCTGCTGTACCGCAGCGTGTCGAGGGACGCCTTCGCGGTGTAACGATCCCCCTTGTGTCGAAGTTCTGCGATCACTTTGGGCGCGAAATTTACAAAATTAGAGCCAATTGGGTTGCGCGCTTCAGACAAAACATTGTCGTTGTGCCCGAAGCCCAGAAAAACACTGGGATAAAAATAAACGCCACTTTCCGTTTTGTAGGCCATGGCCCCCACTTCCACGGGGGTTGTCAGGATCACGTCAGTGGCTCCAGGTGCGCCCGAAATACTCGTCCCGCTTAACCCGGACTGGGCTGATGCGAGAGAAACCAGGCCAAACGGAAATACGCTTGCGATACCTAGGACAAGAAAGCACTTCTTCATGAAATATCCCCTAAAAATTGGGCTCCGAACTAAGCAACGAAGCCGTCACCGCGTCCGTTAGTGTAATTCATCGCGATCTAGAGCGATGAAAACTTGTTGCTTTTTTTCAACTGGTGACTGGTTATTTGCTAATTCAAATGGGGGTGTGTTAAAGTGCGCGGCAATGCTGTACTTTACTGGGGGAAACATCATGAACAGATCGTTTGTTTTATCAGTTGCTTTGTTAGCTACGTCATCAGCGTTTGCGTTTACGTCGGCCCAACCCGCCGGTGAAGTGTACGCTGAGGCGCGTCAGCGCACGGAAAGCCGCGAAACACTGGAGGCCATTGCCCTGGCGGGCAAATCGGGCGGCGTCCAGGCGGGCGTGTTAGCTTGTGCATTGGTGTCAGTCGGGCACGTTCCTGAAGCGGTTGTGCGAGCAATGATGCGTGGCGGTTTTGATGGTGCCGATATCGTGAACGGTGCCATGTGCAAGGGCGCAAATCGTGAGACTCTGGCCCGTGTTGCGATTGACAACGGTGCGGATCCTAAGTCGATGCAGGCGTCGGCCGGGAGCAAGAGCAGTGGCTCCAGGGAATCCACGGCTCATCAAGAAAATGACTTAGGTTCGAGTGGTGGTGCATTTAACGGCTTTGGTTTCAGCAACTCTCGTGCCGCAACATTTGGTGGCGGCGGTCGAAGCAGCGTAAGCAGGAGCTAAGCATCTTCAGGGTTTCTGATTCCGTTAGGAAAAATGGCAGCTAAAGGCTGCCGTTTTTTTTTGATTGAATTCATAGCACAAACGGCCCGCGGTCATCGCCTCACTTCACTCGACAAGCCAATGGGCCAAGTCAACATAACCCCTGCCCACACCAGCTTTGCCCAACACCCGACTGCGTCTGAGCCACGCCTGACCAGCCTGTCACACGGCGGCGGTTGCGGCTGCAAGATTTCCCCTGGCGTGCTGGCGGACATTCTCAAAGGGAGTACCGCCATACCGATGCCAAAGGAACTGCTGGTCGGAATCGAGACCGCGGATGACGCAGCGGTCTATCAACTCAACCCCGAGCAAGCCCTGATCGCCACCACAGACTTCTTCATGCCTATCGTGGATGACCCGTTTGACTTTGGCCGCATCGCCGCCACCAACGCCATCTCCGACGTGTACGCCATGGGCGGTCAACCTATTTTGGCGTTGGCGCTGGTTGGGATGCCCATCAACGTGCTCTCAACCGAGACCATCGGAAAAATTCTGGAGGGCGGCGCCAGGGTTTGCCGCGCCGCTGGCATCCCGATCGCCGGAGGACACAGCATCGATTCGGTCGAGCCAATTTACGGCCTGGTGGCGCTCGGTCTGGTGCATCCCAGCCGCGTCAAACGCAACGCGGATGCACGGGTGGGCGACAGACTGATTTTGGCCAAAGCACTTGGCGTTGGCATCTTGTCAGCAGCGCTAAAGAAGGACAGGCTCGATGCTGCGGGCTACGCGCAAATGATCGCCGTCACTACCCAGCTCAACACACCCGGCCCCGATTTGGCTGCCCTGAGCGGCGTGCATGCCCTGACCGACGTCACCGGTTTTGGCTTGGCCGGCCATGTACTAGAAATCGCGCGCGGCGCGAACTGTAGTGTGGAGATCGACTGGGAACGCGTGCCCCTGCTGAGCGGCGTGCGCGAACTCGCGCAACTGGGCATGGTCACTGGCGCGTCTGCACGCAATTGGGCGGCCTACGGTCACGAGGTAAGCTTGCCGACTGGCTTTGCCCCGGTTGATCAAGCTCTGTTGGCAGACCCGCAAACCAGCGGCGGCTTGCTGGTGACGTGCGCACCGGAAACGGTTGACGCAGTATTGGCAATCTTCAGGCAACACAGTTTTTCTGCAGCGATAGAAATTGGTCAGATCACGGCCGCGGCAGGCCCAGCCAATCTTCTGATACGTTGATTCGAGCCCGAACGCACTGACCCCTCACCCCAGTAACTAACGGTAGTGTTCACGCCGTCGCTCGTCCGAGACGAACTCTTCGAGGTCTGGATCCATTGCATTTCGCGATGAGATGATGCCTACCGCGCGACCGTTCTGAACCACGGGCATGTGACGGAACCCGTTTTCCTGCATCACGAGCAGCGCGTGGCCGTAGGATTCACCTGGGCCGAGTGTCTTGGGCGCCGCTGTCATGACATCCAGCAATTGCGTTGTCCTGGCATCAAGACCGGGCGCTACTACGCGAAAAACGACGTCGCGCTCGGTAAAAATACCGACCAGACGCTCCTCATCGACAACCAATACGGCACCTGCATTTTTACTGGCCATCAGACGTGCAGCAATTGCCACCGTGACCTGCGGCGAAGCAGTCAGGAATTTCTGCTTCTCCATGACGCTCTTTATCGGTTGATCAAACATTTAAACCTCCAAGCTTAAATGCTAATCGTCTTAAGCCCCATTCTCTGTTGACCTGCATCAACCTATATGAAGTTTGAGGCGTGCAAGCTCACTCGTCGGCCCCTTAGCGCCCGCCGGGCTGGTGATCGCTCTGCTGATGTTGATCTTCTGCCCGTCCCTGACCTCGCTGTGAACGATGGTCGCCCGGTCTGAATCCAGGTCCGCCTGGAGGACGATGATCGCCGGGTCTGAATCCAGGTCCGCCTGGAGGACGATGATCGCCGGGTCTGAATCCAGGCCCGACCGGCGGACGATGATCGCCGGGTCTGAATCCAGGTCCTACCGGAACACGATGGCCCCCCGGCCAGGGCCGCTCGACCCAGCGTTGTCGCTGCGCGTACCATGGACTGGAACGATAGTGATGATCCCAATAGTCACCCACGCTGAAGGCGACGATACCGAGCCCGATCAGTGCGCCATAGGTCAACACAGGAACGTTCTGCCCTTGGTATGGATAGACGATATTCGCCGCAGAAACCCAACCCCGGGTTGGACCAACGACCACATCGCACCAGCGATAGTCGCTCAAACAGCCCTCGACAGAGATCGAAACGCCAGCCTGCAACATGGCCACGATCGGGTATTGCGTGGCGGGCCCGGCGCGAAGATTGACGGCCTTGGCAACATAACCCATTTCCGCCAAAGACACGACCGGTACAACCGCCAGGGCCAATACCAAGGCACCGAAGGTTTTGGAATATTTCATTTCCCACCTCATTTGGTTAACCAACAATTGATGCGGCTCTGCGCCCCTTCCATCCGCGCTCCTGGGACCGTTGTTCCTTAAATGAGAACTCTGCCGCTGCAATATAACGACTGCAATTGACTGGCCAATGATCCAAATCAAACTTTATGCATTTTGATGGTCATAACCAACCAATGTAACAATGCTGATTCGCCTGAGTGAATCCTTGCCTGGGCTGTCAGAGCGTTGTGCCATCGAAGCCAAGCTAAGGACGGATGCGTCTGTCCACTGCACCTCGCTCAGGCAAGCGCTAGGCACGATCCGGGCCATTATGCCTTGGTCAAATCGAGCAACAAAGAAAAAGCCTGCTACCGATTAGATAGCAGGCTTTTTATATATCACTTGGGGTGGCTGATGGGGCTCGAACCCACGACAACAGGAATCACAATCCTGGACTCTACCAACTGAGCTACAGCCACCGTTGCCAAATTATAACCTTTGCCGCTTAGTTTGCTACCGCCAGGGAAGCGTCGCCTACAGCACGAACCGGATGCGCCACCATGATTTCAGCTTTGAAACGCTCGCGCAGCAGACTGTAATAAGCCTGGTTTTCGGCCCCGCTCCACCACTGTGCATATTGGTCGCGATCCTGCTTTAAGGCTGCGTCGGTCGGCGCAACACGCGGCAATATCTTGTTGACGCGGATCACTGAATAACCCTGGGCGCCCAGATCAACCCCGATAAAAGTGGGCAAAGTTGAAGCATCGGCCCGTAACGCCGCAGTCAACACGGGTGCCGGAACATTTTGTGCATGTTCGCGCGACACGGTGATGGCTGCCGGCAGGGTTGCCGTGGCGGGTGCCGCTTTCCAGGCCGCCAATTTTTCCAGCCCCTCCTTCCTGGCCAATTCAGCCGCACGAGCGGCCACGACACGTTCTCTGACGACACCGCGCACCTCAGCAAACGGCAGTGTGCGCGCCGGGGTGTACTGCAAAACTCGACCAGCAACCAGTTGGTTCGGCGCGGTTTCAATCGCCTCCGTATTGCGCTTCTTCTCGATGGCGTCAGACCCGAACAGGGCAGCCAGAAACTTCGCATTGGTGACGACACCCGTGGCACCAGGGGTCGGCTTGCGTGTCACGTTGGTGGCCGTGCGGACCTCGAGCTTCAGCTTGTCAGCCACCGGTTTCAGGCTGTCGGACTGCTCATACACACCGTTCGTGAAGGCCTCGGCCGTCTCAGCAAACTTGGCCGACGCCTGTTGCTTCTTCAAGTCGGCTTCCATACTTGTGCGCAATTCGTCAAAAGTTTGTTGCTTGGACGCCTTGATATCAGTCAGCAAAATGATGTGGTAACCGAAATCAGATTCAATGACGTCACTGATGTCACCCTTTTTCATGGCAAAAGCGGCCTCTTCAAAGGGCTTGACCATGGCACCCCGAGCAAAGAAATCGAGGTCGCCTCCGTTCGCGGCAGAACCCGTATCTTGTGAATTTTTCTTGGCAATATCAGCAAAACTGGCAGGTGCTTTGCGTACCAACTGCAACAACTCGCTGGCGCGTGCCTTGGCCTTTTCCCGATCAGCGGCGGGTGCGTCCTTGGCCGCGTTGATCAGGATGTGACTGGCGCGGCGCTCTTCCTTGCCACTGAGTCTGGCCGCATTTTGTTCGTAATAGGTCTTGAGGTCGGCTTCATTAATCGCGATACTTTTCTTCACTGTCTCTAGATCCAACACCAGGTACTCGATGCTGGCGTGTTCGGGTGACTGGAACAGAGACTGATTGGCCTTGTAAAACGTATCCAGTTCGGTATCTGTCGGGGCTACTTTGCTGGCGAAATCAGGGCTTGCGAAGCTCGCAATCTGGATCTCACGCTTTTCAAAAAATGCATTTAACGACACATCAGCAACACCTGCGGCAGAAAAGCCGGAGTTCACGAGGCCCGCCTGCACCTGCCGCACCGACAAATCGCGCCGCACACGAGCTTCGAAGCCTTCAGGCGTCAATCCCTGGCTGGCGGCCAGTTGCCGATAGCGCTCCATGTCAAGTTTGCCGTCTGGCAGACGCAGCGAGGCAATGCCGGGGTCTTCCTGCAAGTCACGCGCGAGCCGCGCATCGCTGGTTGTCAGTTTGAACTTGTCGGCCGCCTGCACCATGACCCGCTCTCTAACGAGTCGTTCCAATGTTGCGTAGCGGGCGTCGGGAGAATCAAACAGCTTGGCGTCCAGATTTGGCCGTGCCGCGCGCAATCGATCTGAATCTGCCTTGTGCACCGCATCCCACTCGCCCTGGGTAATGTCATAGCCTCCAACGCGGGCGACCGGCGCGCTATTTTCCCTGGATCGGTTGTAGCCATCAATGCCAAACAACACGAACGACGGAATGATCAGCAAGAACATCACGAACATCATGATCTTCATGTGCTTGCGGACAAAATCAAACATGCGCGATTACTCCATTAAGAAAAACAAAAAAGGCGAACATGGTGTTCGCCTTTACTCGGTTGGATGGTGGGTGCTGACGGTCTCGAACCGCCGACCTACGCCTTGTAAGGGCGCCGCTCTACCAACTGAGCTAAGCACCCCATCTGAACCGGCTATCAGTTCAAAGCATCTTTCAACGCTTTGCCCGGACGGAATTTGGGCACTTTGGCCGCTTTGATTTTAATCGCAGTACCGGTGCGCGGATTGCGACCGACGCGTGCGGCCCGTTTACCCACGGCAAAGGTACCAAAGCCAACCAAGGAAACGGAGCCGCCCTTTTTCAGCGTGGTCTTGACCGCGCCAATGGTGGATTCCAGTGCTCGCGCAGCGGCTGCCTTGGAAATGTCTGCATGAATTGCAATGTGCTCAATCAGTTCGGTTTTATTCACAAAGGACCCCTTATATGGAAACAGAGTTAAACAGAAATGTCTCTTCAAAAAATCTTGCAGCGCTGGTGCTGCAGGCCATTCAAGCCACGCGCTGATTGCGTGTCATGCAAGCCTACACGTTTGAAGCAGTGCGGACGCGAATTCTAGTCTGTTTTACAAACTGCAGCGCCCTGTGGCAAGCGAAAGCCTGCTGGATATTCCAGACTGTCAGATCGATGACACACCCGCACAAATTGACTCACGATTCAAGCACCTCCGCAATCGCCGAGCCCACATCCCGGGTGCTCGCTGTACCCCCCAAATCCGGTGTTCGCGGCGCGCCATTTTTGATATCAAGCACCTCTTCAATCGCCCGCAAGACCGCATCATGGGCTGGCCGGTAGCCCAAAAAATCAAGCATCAGTGCACCACTCCAGATCTGGCCAATTGGATTGGCGATACCTCTGCCTGCAATATCAGGAGCTGAGCCATGCACCGGTTCAAAGAGTGATGGGAATTTTCGTTCTGGATTGAGATTGGCGCTGGGCGCAATGCCAATCGTGCCAGTGCAGGCGGGCCCCAAGTCGCTCAGAATGTCGCCAAAAAGATTGCTCGCCACCACGACGTCAAAAAACTCGGGGCGCTGCACGAAGTGCGCACAAAGGATATCAATGTGGAATTTGTCCACCCGCACCGCCGGATAGGCCTTTGCCATTTGCGCCACACGCTCATCCCAATACGGCATGGTAATGGCAATGCCATTGGACTTGGTCGCGCTCGTCAGATGCTGCCTGGGGCGAGACTGGGCCAAGTCAAATGCAAACTTGAGGACCCGGTCCACACCGACGCGCGACATGACGGTCTCCTGCAGCACAATTTCGCGCTCCGTGCCGGGGTACATGCGTCCACCCACGCTGGAGTATTCGCCCTCGGTATTCTCCCGCACGATCAGCATGTCGATTTCACCGGGCTCACGCGCATGACCGTCGCGCCGCACCACGGGTGCAATGATGCCGGGCATCAGGCGCACCGGGCGCAGGTTTACATATTGATCAAATTCGCGACGAAACAGCAGCAAGGAGCCCCAAAGCGAAACATGGTCCGCAATCTTTTCCGGCCACCCGACGGCACCAAAGTAAATCGCGTCATGGCCGCCAATCTGCTCTTTCCAATCGTCAGGCAACATCGTGCCGTGCTTCTCGCAATAGTCCCAACTGGAAAAGTCAAAGTGATCGAACTGCAGATCAAGTCCGAACTTGCGCGCCGCTGCCTCCATCACCCGCAGACCCTCGGGCATGACTTCTTTGCCAATGCCGTCGCCCGCGACGACCGCGATTCTTTTTCGACTCATGAAAAATCCCGCTTCACTTGGCGCGCGCCCGAATCTCGGGCAGCGCTTTTTGCAAGTAATAAATCATTGACCAGACCGTCATGACGGCCGCAATCCATATCAACCAGACGCCCCACAAGTGGGTATCAATAACGCCAAACAATTTGCCGTCAAACAGCAAAAACGGAATGGCCACCATTTGCACCACCGTTTTCAGCTTGCCGATCAGGTGCACGGCCACGCTCCTGGAGGCACCGATCTGCGCCATCCATTCGCGCAGCGCCGAAATTGCAATTTCGCGACCAATGATGATCAGCGCAACGAAGACGTCGGCTCGTCCCAGATGCACCAGCACCAGCACACAGGCCGACACCAGAAACTTGTCCGCCACGGGATCCAGAAACGCCCCAAAAGAAGATACCTGGTTGAGCCTGCGGGCCAAAAATCCATCTAGCCAGTCCGTCGCAGCAAACACCACAAACATCACGGTCGCGACCAGATTTCGGGTGGCCGGCTCCACCGGCAAGTAAAACACACCAACAATCAAGGGAATCGCAACGATGCGAGCCCAGGTCATGAGAGTGGGGAGATTGAAGAACATTTCGTGATTGTGGCACGGGCCAATGGCGATTCCCCTCAGCGCCCTAATGCAAGGTTCGATAAATCTCAGCGGCCAACTCGCGTGAAATGCCTTCCACCGTCGCCATATCTTCAACACTAGCCAAGGCCACACCACGCACACCGCCGAAATGCTGCAACAGTCTGGCGCGTCGCTTGGGGCCAATGCCCGCAATTTCTTCCAGCCTGCCACCGTCGATGCGTACCTTGGCTCGCTTGGCACGCATGCCGCTAACGGCAAAACGATGCGCTTCATCCCTGATCTGCGCCACCAGCATCAAGGCCGCCGAATCTTTGCCCAAATAGACCTTGTCGCGGCCATCCGCAAACACCAGTTCTTCCAGCCCGACCTTGCGGCCATCGCCCTTTTCAACGCCGATAATCAGCGACAAGTCCAGGCCAAGTTGCTCAAACACCTGGCGCGCCATGGCGACCTGGCCTTTGCCGCCATCAACCAGCACCAGGTCAGGCAAACGGCCGGTAGCAGTTGGCATTGATCCAGCTTGACTGGCTTCCTGTATCGCTTGCGCCAGCTTGCCGTAGCGTCGAAGAAGAACCTGGCGCATGGCGGCGTAATCGTCGCCCGGCGTGATGTCGTTGATGCCGTAACGGCGGTACTCGGCGCTTTGCATCTTGTGATGATGAAAAACAACACAGGACGCTTGTGTTGCCTCACCAGCGGTATGCGAAATGTCAAAGCACTCGACCCGCAGTGCCGCCAAATCGATCGGCGTCAAATCCAGCGCCTCGGCCAGCGCCCGCGTGCGCGCCTGCTGTGAGCCTTCTTCCGCCAGCAAGCGCGCCAACTGCAAGGCCGCGTTGGTCTGCGTCATCTCAAGCCAGACGCGCCGCTGCTCACGCGGCTGGTGAACGGCCGTCACCCGCGTGCCTGATTGCATCGACAGCGCCTTGAGCAAGTCGCCGTCAATCGGTTCACTCACGACCAGCCGGGGTGGCACCGGCACATGCAGGTAGTGCTGGGCCACGAAGGCCCCCAACACTTGCGCTTCAACCGATCGCTGCCCGGTTGCATCGGCGTCCTGTGCCTCGGTGGCCTCTGCCACCTGCACCGGGAAATACGCCCGGTCCCCAAGATGACGGCCGCCACGCACCATGGCCAGGTTGACGCAGGCGCGACCGCCCTTCACTTTCACCGCCAGAATGTCCACATCGCGATCCGATACGTTGTCCACCGCCTGTTGATGCAGAACGTGGGCCAGCGCCCCCACCCGGTCGCGCAACTCGGCCGCCTGCTCAAATTCCAGACGCTCGGCATGCGCCACCATGCGCGCCTCCAATGCACGCATGACCTGACCTGCATCGCCATTCAAAAAGCGTTCGGCGTTGGCCACGTCCTGCGCATAGTCAGCGACAGAAATATGCCCGACACAGGGTGCCGAGCAGCGCTTGATCTGGTATAGCAAGCAGGGTCGCGTGCGGTTGTTGAACACCGGGTCTTCGCAAGTGCGTAGATGAAAGACTTTTTGCATCAGCAAAATGGCTTCCTTGACGGACCAGGCACTGGGATAGGGGCCGAAGTAGCGATGTCTTTTTTCGACTGCACCGCGGTAATAAGAAACCTGCGGAAAACTCGATCCGGGGTTGGTCGATGCGGACGACCCGCTCATCTTCAGATACGGATAACTCTTGTCATCGCGAAACAGGATGTTGTACCTGGGGCTAAGCGTCTTAATTAGGTTGTTTTCCAGCAAGAGGGCCTCGGCCTCCGAACGAACCACGGTGGTTTCGAGACGCGCGATTTTGCTCACCATGTGACCAATGCGTGTCCCGCCGTGGTTCTTCTGGAAGTAGCTGGACACGCGCTTTTTCAAATTGATCGCCTTGCCCACGTAAAGTGCTGTGCCTTCGCTGTCAAAGTAGCGATAGACCCCCGGCAGCGGGGGCAAACCGGCCACATCGCTGAGCAATTGTTCAGGGTAATCGAGCCGATCCAGACTCTCGTCGGAGGGACCGCGCGGCGGCGCTGGAGAAATTGGTGAAACAGGCATAGGCACGTATTGTGGACAATTCGGGCGTGAAAACAGGAAAATTGTGGGACATCTTTTGCAGGGTCATCGACAACTTCGGCGACATTGGCGTCTGCTGGCGGCTGGCCTGCGGGTTGGCAGCGCACGGCCAACGCGTTCGCTTGTGGGTGGATGACGCCAGCGCGCTTGACTGGATGGCACCCGGGGGCGCACCGGGGGTCGACGTCAAACCCTGGACGCAGCCGATGCAGCATGAACACTTGACCCCAGGGGACATGCTGCTGGAGGCTTTTGGCTGCCAAATCGATCCTGAATTCATAGCTACTTACGCAGACTGGACAAGCGCTAAAGGTCAAACTGGCATATGGATTAACCTGGAGTACCTGAGTGCCGAAGGCTTTGTCGAGCGCAGCCACGCCCTGCCCTCACCCGTCACTGCCGGACCTGGTGCCGGTTTGGCCAAGTATTTCTTTTACCCCGGCTTCAGCGCCGGCACGGGCGGTCTGCTGCGCGAACCCGATCTGGCACGGCGTCAAGCGCGCTTTGACCGCGCCACTTGGCTCAAGCAGCTTGGCATTGAGTGGTGCGACGAACGACTGGTGTCGCTCTTTTGCTACGAACCAGCAGCCCTGGGCGACCTGCTGCTGCAGCTTGCCCATGACACCATCTGCACACGCCTGCTTGTCACCAGCGGCCGCGCCAGTCATGCCGTCGAGAGCTGGATTGAGTCCAGAACAGGACTGAACTCCCTATGGAACAAGCGTGGGGCGCTACAAATTTCATACCTTCCCGCACTCAGCCAAAGCGAGTTTGACTGCTTATTGTGGAGCTGTGACCTCAATTTTGTGCGCGGTGAAGACTCTCTGGTACGCGCCTTGTGGGCGGGCCAGGCCTTCATCTGGCAGATCTATCCCCAGCACGACGCTGCACATCATGCCAAACTTGACGCACTGCTGGATTTGCTGAAAGCGCCGCCCTCGCTGCGTGCCTATCACTATCGCTGGAACGCCATCCAGACAGCGACCACTGCAGACGGCAGCAGTCAATCGCCGCTGCCTGCACTGGCATTACAGGCATGGCAAGCGACTGTGCTGAACGCGCGTTCAGAACAACTGCAACTCGACGACCTGGTCACGCAACTGATTCGATTCGCCTCCAAAAGCCGCTAAAATGTGACGCTTTGTGGAGCCCGGCCAGACCTCCGGTCGGTGGCTCCCGACCTCCGCCACCCAGATCGGTGGCCAACCTTCACACAATTGCTATGAAAACTGCACAAGAAATTCGCGCTGGTAACGTCATCATGTACGGCAAAGACCCGATGGTCGTGCTGCGCACCGAATACAGCCGCGGCGGGCGCAACTCGTCCACCGTGCGCATGAAGCTCAAAAGCCTGATTGCCAACTTCAATACCGAAGTGGTCTACAAGGCCGACGACAAACTGGAACAAGTTGTTCTGGAGAAGAAAGACTGCACCTATTCCTATTTTGCCGAACCCATGTACATCTGCATGGATGCCGACTTCAATCAGTACGAGGTGGAAGCCGAAAACATGGGCGATTCGCTGAATTACCTCGAAGACGGCATGGAACTCGAAGTGGTGTTTTATGACGACAAGGCCATCTCGGTTGAAATGCCCACCAGTGTGGTGCGCGAAATCACCTGGACCGAGCCCGCTGTCAAGGGCGATACTTCGGGCAAGGTCCTCAAGCCGGCCAAGATTTCCACGGGTTTCAACGTCGGTGTGCCGATTTTTGTCGCGCAGGGGGACAAGGTCGAGATCGATACGCGCACCGGTGAGTACCGCAAACGCGTTTGAGCAGAACTCGGCTGATGCAAAAAAGGCTTGGCGGTGAAGCCTTGCATTTGTGCTTGATCAACCGATGTCAATTTATCGCTGGAGATCAATTCCGTTAGGGACTACTATTTGACCCGGTTTTCAACAAAATGGAGGTTTGCCATGACTGAACTGACTGCGGTTAACAAGGACAAATTGATGAGCGACCTGCGCGTTGTCGTTTCCGACGCGGAGGAGTTGCTACGCATGACGGCCAACCAGGCCGGAGAAGGGGCTGCCGATATACGCAGCCGGGTTCAGGCCAGACTCAACCAGGCCAAGGCCGATCTGGTGCATCTGCAGGAAGCGGCTGTCGCCCAGGTTAAGGCGGCAGGCCACGCCACGGATGAGTTTGTGCACGACAACCCCTGGAAAGCCATTGGCATCGCGGCTGGTGCCGGACTCGTGATCGGGCTGCTGATCGGTCGCCGTTGAGGCCAGCGCCAAAGCCGCGCTCTTGATGAACGACACTGCCAGGGAGACCGGCCTTTTCGTGTCGGTGCGGCGCTTGCTGGCCACTGCGCTGGAGCTGGCGCAGGTGCGACTGGCACTGTTGGGCACCGAAGTCGAGTTGCAGACACAGCGCCTGCTTGACGTGCTGCTGTGGGGCGCGGCGGGCCTGCTGGCGCTCGCACTTGGACTGGTGCTGTTGTGTGGCTTTGTCATCCTGCTATTCTGGGAGGGTTACCGGCTGGCAGCAGTCGGCGTGCTGGCGCTGCTGTTTCTTGGCACCGCTGCGCTGCTGCTCAGCCAGTCGCGGCAGCGCCTGCGCCGTGTCGGCGGCCTGTTCAGCGCCAGCGCAAGTGAACTCGAAGGTGATCGCGCCACGCTCGAGGCATCGGGTCAAGATGAATCAAAATGAGCTTGTGCTACGCCAGCAGCGCCTGCTGCTGCGCAGCGCGCAGTTGCGCCTGACGCTGGCAGACCAGCTCGAGGGCTTCGCGCGACCTCTAGCCGTCGCTGACCGGGCGCAAAAAGGTCTGCAGTGGCTCTATCGGAATCCATACTGGCCGTTAAGCGCGTTAGTTTTTTTACTGGTGTTGCGACCCCGGCGCACACTGCGCTGGGGCGGCCGTTTGTGGGCGGCCTGGAAGGTATTCCAACGCGTGCGCAACTGGGTCTCCGCCCTACCCGTGAAGCGTTGAAAACATGACCCAGAACCTGTCCGAGAATCGTCTGGCTGACGCCTGGGCCGAACTGGAAAACTATTCCGAGCAAGGCAACGTGCTGGCCGCCAACGCCTACCGCCTCGCGTTTGCCGATCCCGAGTTCTTGCTGCGACGCGAGACCCGCGGCATCCGATTTCAACTGGAAATGCTCAAACCCGATCTTGATCAGGCCGAACAAGGGGTTGACAGTACGGTGGTGGTTTTTGGCAGCGCCCGCTTCCTTTCACCCGAGGCGGCGCAAGCCTTGCTGCTGCAGGCCCAGCAGAACGATGACGCCACAGCGCTGGCCCTGGCCCGGCAACAAGTGCGAAATGCACATTACTATGACCAGGCGCGTCAATTTGCCAGCCTGGTTGCTGGCCATAGCGCGCAACGGCGCCGCGAAGAGCGCCTGTTTATCGCCACTGGCGGTGGACCCGGCATCATGGAAGCCGCCAATCGAGGTGCACATGAGGTGGGAGTGCCCAGCGTCGGGCTCAATATTGCCCTGCCACACGAACAGATGGCCAATTCGTATGTGACGCCGAGCTTGAGCTTCAAGTTTCACTACTTTGCCCTGCGCAAAATGCACTTCATGATGCGCGCCAAAGCCCTGGTGGCCTTTCCGGGCGGCTTTGGTACGCTGGACGAGTTGTTTGAGGTCATCACCCTGGTGCAAACCCGAAAATCCAAGCCGGTACCCATAATTTTGTTTGGCAGTTCCTACTGGCAACGACTGATCAATATAGACCTCTTGCTCGAGGAAGGCGTGATCTCCGCCCAAGATCTCAAGCTGTTCACCTACGTTGACGAGGCCGAGGCTGCCTGGGACGTTATCCGCAGCTTTTACAGTTTGTAGGCGCGCTGACGCAGCGCTTCATACAAGCAGACGCCACTGGCGACCGACACATTGAGACTCTCAACGGCGCCCCGCATCGGAATGCTCACCAGTTCGTCGCAGGTTTTGGCCGTGAGAGAGCGCATGCCCTGGCCCTCGGCGCCTAACACCAGCGCCAACGGAACTTTAAGGTCCGCCTGGTAGATCGTTCTGGTGGCCACGTCGCTGGTGCCGACAATCCAGATGTTGCGTTCTTTCAGCTCATTGAGGGTGCGCGCCAGATTGGTCACCATAAAGTACGGCACGGTCTCGGCAGCACCGCTGGCTACTTTGGCCACCGTGGCGTTGATGCCAGCCGCATGATCCTTCGGCGCAATCACGGCCTGCACGCCGGCGCCGTCGGCCACGCGCAGGCAGGCGCCCAGGTTGTGCGGGTCGGTCACACCATCGAGTACCAGCAGCAGCGGCAGCTGGCGCTCGGCCAGCTGCTTGTCAGCCTGCGCCGCTTCGAGCTGTTCCAGCAGTTCGTCCAGCGAGTGAATCTGGGCCAGCTCCTGCACACGCGCTGCCACGCCCTGGTGCCCGTGGCCGCCGCAAAGCTTGGCCAGCCGCATGCCATCGGCCTCGATCAGGCGCGCGCTCGCCTCGTTGGCCTTTTCCAGGAAACCGCGCATGCGCGCATCGCGCCGTGTCGGGTCAAAATATATCTCGATGATCGATTTGGGATCGGTTTTGAGGCGCACGCCAACGGCGTGAAAACCGAATAGAACTTTGGACGAAGACATGGCCTGATTATCGCGGCTTGCCGCGCGACAGTCGGGTGGACAAGGCAGGGCGGTGGCAATTTGCTATTGTTTGATCGATATCAAGCTGTGGAAATTGAGCTCAGTCATAATTGTCAACATTGCGTAAAGGTGCCATTGTTTGTGCGCCGTGCGCTAAGGCAAATGGATTGAACCACCCGGCAAACCTGATTGAGCATCATGAAGCATCTTCCCTGGCAACACAACAGATGGCAACTGGCAGGCGCGCTCGGGCTTGCGCTGGGCCTGCTGGTTTCGTCAGCGGCGGCGGCAATTGCTGCGCCTGACGAACTTTTGGCGGCAGGTGCCGGCATTACCGGCACTGCGCATGACTTTATTTTGCAAAGCCGTGGCATCGAGACGCGGGTCTGCGTGCAGTGTCATGCGCCGCACCAGGCCGATGCAGCCGCGCCGGAGTGGAACCCCAAGCTGGCGATTTCTGCCTACTCGCTCTACAGCGCGGTGGGTACGGTCATCCGCGTGGGTGAGCCCGGTGTTTACTCCCGGCTCTGTCTCTCCTGCCATGATGGCACGCTTGGTGTTCTGAACTACAGCGGCGTCAAGAAAGATTTCCTGCTGGGCGGGGGCAAGCTCGGCCGCACCGCCTTCAACAAGCAGTTTGCCATGCGCGACCATCCGATTGGCGTAGGCTATGGCTCCGAGCGAGCTATCAGCGACAGTTCAATGGCCGATCCGGAATCAGAGACAGTGGTGATGGTAGCCACAAAACCGAGTCACAACCAGACCAAGTCGGGCAGCATCTCCATGATGATGCTGGCCGAAGGTCAGGTTGAGTGCACTTCGTGCCACGACGTTCACAACCGCTACACGGTAGGCCCCAGCAACCGCGGCTTGGTCAAGGTGGGCCTGCACGGCAGCGCGCTGTGCCAGGTGTGCCACAAAAAGTAGCAAATCGCGCACGCGGCACCAACCAGCGGTGCGTCAAAACTGCCGCATTAGGTCCGTGCCGGGTGCCAGCACATCGCGCTGTCGTGCCTGGCTGGCGGATCGGGTATCCGTTCTCTTGCCCACACTCGCGGGCAGGTGCACCTGGGGTGCCAGCAGTTTGACCTCCAGGCGATTCCTACCGATGCGAGGTTGTGGCAGCCGTACGTGGACGGTCACCCCAACAATGGGGCACTCAGGAGGGTCTTGACGCCGCCACATTGGATGACCCGATCAGCCCGCCCGCGAGCGTGGGCCGGAGTCCTCAAGCCGCAGCACCCGCCTGGTGCGAGTCCTATCCGTACGCCACTTACTCACTACTTTATTTGTAGCTTCTTACGCAGACTGCACGGGTGCTACAGGCCGAAACGGCCTAAGAAACTACAGAAGAAACCAGCACCCGCCCAGCCTCGATGGTGATGGAGCGGGCACAGCGGGCTGCAATCGCGCTGTCGTGCGTCACGAGCACCAGCGTGGTGCCTTGCTCGCGGTTCAGGGCAAACATCAGTTCCATCACTTTCTCGCCAGTGGCAAAGTCCAGGCTGCCGGTTGGCTCGTCGGCCAGCAACACCGCTGGCTTGACGACAAAGGCGCGCGCCAGCGCCACGCGTTGCTGCTCGCCGCCGCTTAAGACCTTGGGGTAATGGCCCAGACGCTCGGACAGGCCAACGCGCGCAAGCATCTCGGTGGCCGCCTGACGCGCGTCGCGCCGGCCCGCCAGTTCCAGCGGCAGCATCACGTTCTCCAAGGCACTCAGATTACCCAGCAACTGAAAACTCTGGAACACAAAGCCCACTTTTTCCGCCCGCAACTCGGCGCGCTGGTCCTCGTCCAGGGCAAACAGGTCCTGCCCGGCCAGCCACACGCTGCCGCGGCTTGGGGTGTCAAGCCCGGCGATGATGGACAACAGGGTGCTTTTGCCGGAGCCGGAGGCGCCGACAATGGCGACGGTTTCACGCGCCTTCAGCTCAAAATCAATATCGCGCAAAATGTCGAGCGTGCCAGTGGAATCAGTCACCGACTTGAACAGGTGCTGCACCGAAATTATTGAATCAGACATGGGGCTTTCTTTGGATCGAAATCATTTGAATCGACGCTACTGTATCGCGGTCGGTGTGCTGGCTGCTGCGGCGGGGCTATCTGCGGCCTCGCAGGCCGCAACATCAACCACCGCCACCAAGCTTGGCAAGCCCAGAATCATTCTGGTGCTGGGCGACTCGCTGAGCGCCGAGTATGGGCTCAAGCGCGGCAGCGGCTGGGTCGCGCTGCTGGAACAAAAGCTGAAAGCCGAGAACATCAGTGCCCGCGTCATCAACGCCAGCATCAGTGGCGACACCACCTCGGGTGGGCGCTCGCGGCTGCCTGCGCTGCTGGCGCAGCACCGGCCGACGCAGGTGATGATTGAGCTTGGTGCCAACGACGCGCTGCGCGGCCTGCCACTGCAGCTCACGCAGGAAAACCTGAGCGCCATGACGCAGATGGCCCAGAAGGCCGGTGCCAGGGTGCTGCTGATCGGCATGCAGTTGCCGCCCAATTACGGGCGCGACTATGGCGAGCGCTTTGCCGCCCTGTTTGCCAGCGCGGCAAAAACCAACCAGGCGGCGCTGGTGCCCTTTTTGCTCAAAGGCGTCGCAGACCTGCCCGACTCGACGCGGCTGTTTCAGGCCGACCGCATTCACCCCAAAGAAGAAGCGCACCCGCTGATGCTGGCCAATGTCTGGTCGGAACTGAAAAAGATTCTCAAATGAGTCTGAGCACCCTGAGCGCGGCTGAAGTGATCAATCGGTTGCCTGAGTTTGACACGGTGATCGACGCCCGCAGCGAAGGCGAGTACGCCGAAGATCACCTGCCCGGCGCCGTCAACTGGCCCACGCTCGACGACCAGCAGCGGCGCGACATCGGAGCGCTCTATAAACAGGTCAACCCGTTCGAGGCCAGAAAGCGCGGCGCGGCCGTCGCCGCACGCAATATTGCCGGGCACATTGAGCGCGAAGTGATCGACAAACCAAAAGACTGGAAGCCGCTGGCCTACTGCTGGCGCGGCGGCCAGCGCAGCGGCGCGCTCGCGTTGATTTTGAGCCAGATCGGCTTTCGGGTGACTCTGGTGGAAGGCGGCTACAAGGCCTTTCGCGCCGCTGTGGTGCAGGATATTCCACAGCGGGTCAGCGCGCTGGACTGGCGCGTCATTGGCGGCACCACCGGCTCGGGCAAGACGCGCCTGCTGCAGGCCCTGGCGGCGCAAGGCTCGCAGGTGCTGGATCTGGAGGCGCTGGCTTGCCACCGCAGCTCGGTGCTGGGCGCCATTCCGGGCCAGCCACAGCCGACCCAGAAGCGCTTTGACACGTTGATCTGGCAAGCGCTGCTGCCGCTGCAGAGTGGGCGGCCGGTGTTCATCGAGAGCGAAAGCAAGAAGGTCGGCGATGTGACGGTGCCCAGCGCGCTGGTGCAAGCCATGCGCAACGCCCCTTGCCTGAACCTGGTCCTGCCGGACGCAGAACGCGTGGCCCTGCTACTGGAAGACTATGATTTTTTTGTGCGCGATATTGATAGTTTCTGCGAACGCCTGGACGTTTTGAAGGCGTTCAAGGGCAAAGCGCTGGTCGAGGGTTGGCAAGCGCAAGTGCGCGCCGGTGACATCGCCCCGGTGGTGCAGGCACTACTCACAGAGCACTACGACCCGACCTATCTGGCTTCCATGCAACGCAATTTCCTGCATTTCAATAATGCAAAAATAATAGCGCCTGACGACCATTCGACGGGGGCTATGGCACGATTAGCCAGGAAAATACAGGTTGAAACCGGGTAAACTCCAACAATCACGCGCTCGGGTCGCTCGCGGCACCGGGTGCCGCCGCTGATGTGCCCTGGTTCTCATCGGCCGATTCGTTGGCACCGCCTTCACCGACCTTGCGCTCAGCCTTGTGCTTGAGTTTTTCCTCTTTCTTCTTCTTCTTCGCCAGTTCTTTTTGACGTTTCTCGTAGCCGTAATTAGGTGTTGCCAAAATAGTCTTTCAAGTGATTGGGGCCAACTTTACCATTGCACGGCCTGCGCCCAGCGCCTAGGCGGAAGATTTTTGTTGCAAGCCGTGGCTGCAAGCGCGTGCGCATTGACGTCAGGCCAATTTTTGCAAGGCTTGCTCCAGATCGGCCCGCAAATCGGCTACGGCTTCCAGGCCAATGGAAAAACGCACCAGCGTGCCCGCCTTTAGTTGCGTCGGCCAGCCGCTGCGCATACTGCTCAGGTCGTACGGGACGACCAGGCTCATGGGGCCACCCCAACTGTAGCCGAGCTTGAAGAGCTTGAGCGCATCACAAAATGCGTCCACTTGCGGCTGGCTGTAGCGCCGGTCAAATATCACACTCAGCAGGCCGGCGGCGCCACCCGCAGCGTTGCCGCACAGCGCACGCCAGTGCGCGTGCCCCGGTGCATCGGGTAAGGCCGGGTGTAAAACCTGGGCAAATTCGGGTCGACTCTGACACCAAAGGGCCAGGCTACGGGTGCTGGTATCGTGGGCCTGGTAACGCAGCGTCAGGCTGGGCAAGGCACGCAAGATGGCTTCAACATCGTTGGCACCGACACCAAAGCCCAGGCGCATATGTGTCAGCTTGAGTTTTAGGTGCAAGGCCGCGTCGCGGCTGACGATGCTGCCCATCAGGACGTCGCCGCCGCCGCTTGGGTATTTGGTCAGGGCATGGACCGAAACATCGACCGCCAATGGCGGGCTGGCTTCTGGCGTCAAGTTAAACGGGGCAAAAGCCAGCCCGGCACCCCAGGTGTTGTCCAGCGCCGTGAGCACGCCGCGCGCCCGACAGATTCGCACCAACTCGCACAGATCAGGAAACTCGAGCGTCACGGAACCGGCCGCTTCGAGCCAAACCAGTCGCGTTTGCGGGCTGATCTTGGCCGCCAGATCCTGCGCATCCATGGAGTCATAAAAGCGGTGGCTGATGCCCCAATCCATTAGTTCCCCCTGCGCCAGCGCCTTGTTCGGACCGTAAGCGTTGTCGGGCAGCAGCACTTCGTCGCCGGTCTTCAGCAGCGACAGCGCGACCGTCGCAATGGCGGCAAGACCACTGGGCAGCAACAGGCACTGCAAGCCGCCCTCCAGGCTACACAGGCGCTCTTCGAGGCGGTAGGTGGTGGGCGTGCCATGCAGGCCATAGGTATAAGCGCTCTTGTCCTTCCACTCAAAATTGCGCATGGCGGCCACGCTCGGAAAGATCACGGTCGAGGCTTTGAAGACGCCCGGCTGCGGCGCATCAAACCCGGCCGGCGGAAGGTACGGGTGGTGGATCAGCGTCGTGGTGAGGGTAGTCATGTCCAACACGCGTTCAAACGCTCCATTTCTCGATTAACTGCGCCGGTCGCAATGCATCGTAGCCTTCAAATGGCTGGTGAATCCACGGGTTGCTGGGCAGAAATTCGACCGAATAGTCCGGCGTGAAAGTTGATAAAGCCTTGGTCCAGAGCACCGCGCTGCGCAGCTCGGTAATCGGTTTGTAATTGGTCCTGAGCTGATGCATGACGGCTTTGAGTGTCTGGCCGGAATCGGCCAGGTCGTCCACCAATAAAACCCGGCCCGCGATCTCGCCCTTGGGCGTAGTTATAAAGCGCGCAATATCAAGAATACCCTGCACCATGCCCGCATCGGAGCGATAGGAACTGGTGGACATGATCGCCAGCGGCTTGTCAAAGATGCGCGACAGAATGTCGCCAGGGCGCATGCCACCGCGCGCCAGACACAAGATGGTGTCGAATTCCCAGTCGGACTGAAAAATCCTGATTGCCAGCTTTTCAATCAGGTTGTGGTACTCGTCATAACTCACGTAAAGGTGCCTGCCATCTTCTGTCAACATCAACTCGCTCCTGTATTAATAGCTGCCTGCGCAAACAGGACGAGCTCTAGAGGCCAATTTATATGTAATATTAGTCCGCCAGAAACGGGTGACGCAGCAAGATGGTTTGTTCCCGATCAGCGCCGGTGGAGACCATGTGAATAGGCACACCGGTCACCTGCTCAATGCGTTGCAAATACAGCCGCGCACGGGTTGGCAACTTGTCAAACTGGGTGATACCGACGGTACTTTCGCTCCAGCCTTCGATCGTTTCATAGATCGCCGTGCAGCGCTCGATGTCGTCGGCACCCATCGGCAAAATGTCAACCCGCCCGCCGTCGAGCTGGTAACCGGTACAGAGCTTGAGTTCCTTCAGGCCATCCAGCACGTCAAGCTTGGTGATGCACAAACCGCTTAAGCCATTGACCTGTGCCGAGCGTTTCAGTAGCGCCGCGTCAAACCAGCCACAGCGCCGACTGCGACCGGTGGTAACGCCGGTTTCAGCGCCCACCGTGCTCATGTGGTAGCCCGGCGTGCCGGGCAGTTCCCATTGCAGTTCGGTCGGGAACGGGCCGCCGCCGACGCGCGTGCAATAGGCTTTGGTAATGCCCAGGATGTAGTGCAGCAAACCCGGTCCCACACCGGCACCCGCCGCCGCGTTACCGGCCACGCAGTTGCTCGATGTCACATAGGGATAGGTACCGTGGTCGACATCAAGCAGCGTGCCCTGCGCGCCTTCAAACAGCAGATTGGCACCCTGAAGGTGCGCCTCGTTGAGTTCACGCGACACATCGGCCATCATCGGGCGCAGCATGGCCGCATGGCGCATGGCCTCGTCATAGACCGGCTGAAACAGCACTTTGCCAGCGGCCATGTAGGGTGCCAGGGTCGGCCCAAAATCAAATGCGCCAGACCCCAGATAAGTGCTCAACAGGTGGTTATGCAAATCCAGCAGTTCACGCAGCTTTGCGGCAAAGCGCTCGGGGAACTTGAGGTCTTGAACGCGCAGCGCGCGCCTTGCAATCTTGTCTTCGTAAGCCGGGCCAATGCCGCGCCCGGTGGTGCCAATCTTCTCGTGTCCGTCTTTCGCCCGGGCTGCTTCCCGGGCGACATCAATGGCAGCATGAAAGGGCAGGATCAGCGGGCACAGCTCACTGACTCGCAGGCGGGCGCGCAACTCGACCCCGGCTTTTTCCAGCGCCTCAATTTCTTCAAACAATTTGCCCACCGACAGCACCACGCCGTTGCCGATGTAGCATTTCACGCCAGCGCGCATGATGCCGCTGGGCACCAGGTGCAGGGCCGTTTTCACGCCATTGATGACAATCGTGTGACCGGCATTGTGGCCACCCTGAAAACGCACCACACCCTGTGCGCTCTCGGTCAGCCAGTCCACCAGTTTGCCCTTACCCTCATCACCCCATTGGGTGCCCACAACGACGACGTTACGTCCTTTTTTAGCGCTCATTTCCTGCTTTCATGTGAATGGTTATCAAATCGGCTGCACTGTCCAGCGAGCCGATTCCAACATCAGTTCGCGATCACAATGGAACTCATCAACTTCGCTCTCGTGGCCCGGCAGAACACAGACGACGGTCTCGCCCTGGGCACGCAGGGCCGCGATGGCCGCGCGCAAATCGCCCGCCTCGCGCCAGGGAGCTCGAATGGCGCGGCGCAAGGGCCGTGGTGTCAGCACACCGACCAGCGCCTTGATGTCCAGACTGAAGCCCGCAGCCGCTCGCCTGCGACCAAATACTGCACCGACCGCGTCGTAACGCCCGCCGCGTACCAGCGCGTCGCTGGCACCGGGCGCATAAATCGAAAATCTGGCACCGGTGTAATAGGCGTAGCCGCGCAGGTCGGCCAGATCAAAACTGAGCTGGGCACCTTTCAGGTAACCTGCCAGTTGCTTTAGATTTAGTAGCGCCTCACGCACAGCTGGCAAGTGTGGCAGGACTTTTTCTGCCTCAGTCAAAACTGTTTCGTCGCCATAGAGCTGGACCAGTGCCAACAGGCCCTGGCGCGTGGCTGGCGGCAGATTGCGGCTCAGGACGGACAGCTCGCTGCTGTCCTTGGCGGCCAGCGCTGCATGAATTTGTTGCAACAGATCGCTTTCAATCGCGTTATTTTCAAGCAGGGCATTGACGATTCTTGCATCCGCCAGATCGACGCTGACTGGCGTCACGCACGCCACCTTGAGGCAATCGAGCGTCAGTTGCAAGATTTCAACATCGGCCTCCAAACCGCTATGGCCATAAATTTCGGCGCCAAACTGCAGTGGCTCGCGGGTGGCATGGGGCGCAGCCGGGCGCGTGTGCAGCACCGGGCCGCAATAGCACAAACGCGTCACGCCGACGCGATTGAGCAAGTGTGCATCGATGCGTGCCACTTGCGGCGTGCTGTCAGCGCGCAAGCCCAGCAAGCGTCCAGAGAGTTGATCGACGAGCTTGAAGGTTTGCAGGTCCAGCGCTGCGCCAGGGCCGCTGAGCAGGGACTCCAAATGCTCAAGCAGGGGTGGCATCACCAATTCGTAGCCGTAGCAACGCGCCATGTCGAGCAAATCCCGCCGAAGTTCTTCAATATAGCGCGCCTCGGCGGGCAGGACATCGGCAATATGATCGGGTAGAACCCAGGCAGACATGTAGTTTTTTGGGAGCTATAGAAGTGGAGATTTTACCGGGCTTGAAGGCCGAAAAATCTCAAAGCAGAAAGCCGATCAACAAAACACCGGTCAGGATGCTGCACAGGCCAAAAAAACGCAGTTGCCCGTCGCCAAACTGCAGAACCTGCAGCAAGCTTCGGCGCCAGAGTGCGGGCGACAAAAAGGGCGACAAGCCCTCTATCACCAAGAGCAGAGCCAGCGCCAGCCAGAACGTATCGCTGTCCAATTTGACTTTCTGCCGTGTCTATTTTTTGCCATGCCCGGCCGGCGCTGGCGTGCTCGAAGTGCCGCGCAAGGCCTTGAAGAATTCAGAGCTGGACGGATCGACAACCATCACGTCAGATTTCTTGTTGAAACTGCCTTTGTAGGCGTCCAGGCTGCGATAAAACTGCGCAAACTGGGCATCCCGACCAAACGCTTCGGCGTAGGTGTGCGCAGCCTCGGCATCGCCCTCGCCCTTTATTTTCTGCGCGTCCCGATAGGCATTGGCAACCGTGACTTCACGCTGCCGGTCGGCATCGGCGCGAATCTTTTCCCCTTCAGCGGCACCGGTCGATCGCAACTCATTGGCGACGCGTTTGCGCTCGGCCTCCATGCGCCGATAGACCGATTCGGTGATGGCTTCGACGTAATCGACGCGCGTGATCCGAACATCCACCACATCGACGCCCCAGGGTTTGGCCCCTCGAACCTGGCCCAGCACTTCACGCTTGACGTCCGTCATGAGAGTTTCACGCTTGAGCGACAACAGTTCCTTGACTGTCCACTTGTTGATTTCTTCCTGAAACGCATTACGCACCACGCGATTGAGCTGGCTCGCGCCGGCTGCTTCATTGGTGCCAACATTGCGGATGTACTCGGTCGGCTCCGAGATGCGCCAGCGCACATACCAATCAATCACGACCCGCTGCTTTTCTGCCGTCAGCATCGGCTCGTTATCGGTGCTGTCCAGCGTCAGCAGGCGCTTATCAAGGTAAGACACGTTCTGGAACGGCGGGGGCAGCTTGAAGTTCAGACCGGGTGCCGTGATGACATCCTTGATTTGGCCCAACGCATAGACCACACCGAACTGCCGCTGGTCCACCACGAACAGCATGGAACTGGCCAGTGCCAGCGCCACCAGGACAGAAGAAAAAATAAAACCAATTTTGTTCATTGCGTGCTCCTAGCGGGTCTCGCGGTCGCGCGTGCGGGCGGCATCCCGCGCACGCGAATCAATGGCGGCCGCCGCGCTGGTGGCCGCTGCTGCCGTGGCGGCGGGAGCAGCCGGGACCGCCTCCGCCGCTGGCCCTGTCATCTGCAAGATCTTGTCCAGCGGCAGGTACAGCAAGTTGGAGCCCTGGCGCGAATCAATCACGATTTTGGTGACGCTGCTGTAGATCTGCTGCATCGCGTCAATGTACATGCGCTCGCGCGTGACTTGTGGCGCTTTCTGGTACTCCGACAAGACCGATTTGAAACGTTGCGCATCGCCTTGCGCCTGCGACACGATACGGGATTTGTAGGCGTCGGCTTCGGCCTTGAGGCGCGAGGCAGAACCTACGGCGCGCGGCACCACGTCATTGGCATAGGCCTGCGCTTCATTTTTGGCGCGCTCGCGTTCCTGACCAGCCTTGAGTACATCGTCAAAGGCCGCCTGCACCTGCTCGGGCGGACGCACGCCGCCCTGCTGCAGATTGATACCTACCACTTCGATTCCAACCTTGTAGCGATCGAGAATTTTTTGCATCAAGGAGCGCACGCGCGGCGCAATCTGGTCGCGCTCGTCGGACAAGGCACTGTCCATGCGCATTTTGCCCACCACCTCGCGCACCGCCGTTTCAGCGGCCTGGACCACCGCCGCTTCCGGATTTTTGCTCTCAAAAAGGAAAGCCCGCGCATCATTCAGACGATACTGGACCGCAAACTTGATCTCAACGATGTTTTCGTCCTGCGTCAGCATGGCCGACTCGCGCAGACCGGTGGCTTTGATGACGGCGTCGCGCCCGACATCGACCGAACGGATCTGCGTCACAAAGATGAGCTCGTGACGTTGAATCGGGTATGGCAGGCGCCAGTTAAAACCGGCACCAATCGAAGATTTGTATTTGCCAAACTGGGTAATCACCGCTTGCTGGCCTTCCTGCACGATGAAAAACCCGGTGCCCAGCCAAATCAGCACCACCACGCCGGCAATCAGGCCCGCGCCGATGCCCGCGCTCTTCATATTGGGTTGAAACCCGTTGCCCGAGTCGCCACCATTGCCAGCGCCGCCCCCGCTGACAGCCCCTGGGTTGGCGCGACCAGCATTTTTTTTGCCCCCTAGCAGAGCACCCAGTTTGCGGTTGAAATCGCGCCACAGCTCGTCTAGATCGGGCGGGCCCTGATTCTGACCGCGCTTGGGGCCGCGCTCACTGCCCCCCTTGGGTGGGGCTGGCGGCGGGCTCGCCTCGGGCGACTCCGGCGTTGTTTTGCCGCCTTCGACCGGTTTGTCGTCGCGTCCCCAACGCGGATCATTGAGGTTAAACATGCCTCTGATTCGCGCGGGCAGAAAAGCCCAATTCAGGGCGGGTAAATGAAGTTTCATCTCGGCTTCTCGGGTGTGTTTGCGTTGTGGATTGTGCCCAATCAAGGACTCACCTCACGGCTTTCAAGGACATCCTGGGACGCGACGGCTGGCGCAGCACGGGCCATGACCCGGCGCGCCAAATGCAAGCGCAGTGCCTCCAGACCCTCGCCGGTCTTGGCGCTCAAAAACAGTCTGGGTATTGGAACCCCATTTAAATCAAAGTTATCCTGCAACTGACGCGGCTGGCAATCCGCTGCAATCAAATCGAGCTTGTTAAATACCAGCAACTGGGGCACGTCGGCCGCGCCAATCTCACCGAGCACGCGCTGAACCTCAGTCATTTGCTCCAAGAAGTGAGGGCTGGCGGCGTCCACCACGTGCAGCAGCAGGTCGGCATCCACCGCCTCCTGCAAAGTGGTCTGGAACGCGTCAATCAGGCCGTGCGGCAGATCCCGGATAAAGCCCACCGTGTCTGACAGCGAGACGGATCGGGCCGCTTCGCCCAGATAGAGTTCGCGCGTTGTGGTGTCCAGCGTGGCAAACAACTGGTTGGCGGTATAGGCTTGCGCCTTGACCAGCGCATTGAACAAGCTGGTCTTGCCCGCGTTGGTATAGCCCACCAGCGAGATATTGAAGGCACCGCGACGTTCACGTTGCCGCCGCTGCGTATGACGCTGGCGCTTGACCTTGATGAGGCGCTCCTTGATCTTTTTGATATTGTCGCCAATCATCCGGCGGTCCAGTTCAATCTGCGCTTCGCCCGGACCGCCACGCAAACCGATGCCGCCGCTTTGACGCTCCAGGTGCGACCAGCGCCGCACCAGGCGCGTGCTCAGGTACTGTAAACGGGCCAATTCGACTTGCAATTTTCCCTCATGGCTGCGCGCTCTCTGCGCGAAAATTTCCAGAATCAGCAGCGTCCGGTCATTGACCGGAAGTTCAAGATGGCGCTCCAGATTGCGCTGCTGTGCCGGACTAAGACTCTGATCAAACAGCACCTCATTGGCACCCATCTGGGCAGCCAGCAGCTTGATCTCGTTGGCTTTGCCACTGCCCACAAACAGGGCGGCATCGGGGGCCTTGCGCTTGCAGGTGATTCTGGCGACCGGATTCAATCCAGCCGTCTCTGCCAACAGGCCCAGTTCTTCCAGCGCAGCGTCAAAATTGGGATAACCAAAATCAACACCCACCAGAATGCTGGGCACCGCCTCTCGTTCAGACCGTTGCAGGTTCGTCACCGTCACCCGTTGCGAAATTTACAGCACGACCCGGCACGATCGTCGAGATCGCGTGTTTATATACCATTTGCGTCACCGTGTTGCGAAGCAGCACCACATACTGGTCAAACGACTCGATCTGGCCTTGCAACTTGATCCCGTTGACTAGATAAATGGAAACTGGTACATGTTCCCGACGCAAAGCGTTGAGAAACGGATCCTGTAATAGTTGGCCTTTGTTGCTCACGATATTCTCCGTGTTCAGAAGATTGATAAGGGACTGACGATACCACAGCAAACGCAAACTTTGCGCTTGGTCCGGCTAAAGCCGTCATAATTTAACACTTTTTGGCGCATTCGGGACCGCGTCGGCTCAGCGTGCTGGCTTATCGGTGTACGGATTGTTCGAGGTCTTGAACTCGATTCGCATCGGGCTGCCCGCGAGGTCAAATTCCTTGCGAAAACGCCCCTCAAGAAAACGCTTGTAGGCTTCGCTCACGTGTTCGAGTGAATTGCCATGAATCACAATCACCGGCGGATTCATGCCACCCTGATGCGCGTAGCGTAATTTGGGGCGGAACATGCCGGCCCTTTTGGGACTTTGAAATTGCACGGCTTCGAGCAGCAACCGCGTCAAAACCGGCGTTGACATCTTGCAGGTGGCGGCTTTGTAGGCTTGCGCAATGGACAGCCAAAGAGGCCCCAGACCTTGTCTTTTGGTCGCCGAAATGAAATGCAGATTGGCAAACTTCAGGAACGGCAGACGCGTCTCGATGGAGCGCTTGACGAGATCGCGTTCGTATTCATCCACGGCATCCCATTTGTTGACTGCCAGCACCACGGCCCGGCCATTTTCAAGAATATAGCCTGCAATATGGGCATCCTGATCCGTCACGCCCTGAGTGGCATCGATCAGCAGCAACACTACGTGCGACGACTCAATCGCCTGCAGCGTCTTGACCACCGAAAACTTCTCGATGGCCTCAAACACTTTGCCACGGCGTCGCAAGCCGGCGGTGTCAACCAACTCGAACTTCTGGCCATTGCGCTCGAACGGCACCGAAATGGCATCACGGGTGGTTCCGGGCAAATCAAAAGCCACCAGCCGCTCCTCGCCGAGCCATGTATTGATCAAGGTGGATTTGCCGACATTGGGGCGACCCGCCACCGCCAGCTTGATTACGCCTGGGCTTGCCTGTTCCTGCGATTGGTCCGGATCTTCAATCTCTATCGGACCAAGCGCCAAATCCAGCAGCTCACGAATCCCCTGTCCGTGCGCGGCGGAAACCGGGTTCACTTGGCCCAGGCCAAGCTCGAAAAAATCAAGCAGTTGCGCGCCAGCCAACATTCCCTCAGCCTTGTTGGCGACCAACACACAGGGCTTGCCCAGACGGCGCAGATAACGCGCGATCTCGTGGTCCTGCGCCGAAATGCCCTCGCGCGCATCAACCACAAAGATCACCACGTCCGCTTCGGCGACCGCCTGCGTTGTCTGTTTGGCCATTTCCTTGAAGATGCCGCTGGCGGCGTCAGGCTCGAAACCCCCAGTATCAATAACAATAAATTCGTGTTTGCCCTGCTTGGCGTTGCCGTAGTGACGATCCCGCGTCAAGCCGGCAAAATTGGCGACGATGGCGTCGCGCGACTGGGTCAACCGATTGAACAGCGTTGACTTACCAACATTGGGACGCCCAACCAGAGCCAATACAGGTTTTGTCACTTGCGGTGCAACAGTCAGTCCGGCTTAAAACCAAAAACACCGCCGCCACGCGTAACCACGACCACCGTGCCATTGGCCAGAACGGGCGCGGAAATGATCGGCGTGCCGTCGGTTTCCAGGCGAGTCAGGGGGCTGCCGTCCTCGCCCGACAGCCAATGCACCAGGCCTGTCGCATCACCAACCGCAACGGAGCGCCCCACTGCCAGCGGCGCGGTCAGATCCCGGTAGCGCAAACGTTCGGACACCCAAGTTCGTTCACCATCGGTGCGACGCCAAGCCATGACCTTGCCGTCGCTCTCAACGCCAAAAACCGACTTTTCATCGCCGTGGACCCCCACGTTGCCGAATGCTGTCTTACTCCACGACAAACTGCCCCGGCCCGTGGTTACGCAACCCACGGAAGCCTGAAAGGCACGCGCACAGACTACCTCACCCACCCTGCTAACTGGTCCAACCAGATCAACCATGCGCTCGATGTCGTTGGTCCCGCGCGGTGAGGCAATGGGAGACTCCCAGCGCAGCGCCCCGTTCGATGGATTGAGGCCGACCAGACGCCCGGACAAACCGACCACTAAGGTGTCGCCAACAGCCAGCAAGACGCCACTCTGGCGCAGCACCAGTGACTCGCCTGGACGCTGCTGACTCCAGAGTTTTTGACCCGACTCGGCATCAAAAGCCGTAACCGAGCGATCGGCCGTGAGCACAAAGACACGTCCGCCGGCCACCAGGGGGGCCGTAAAGCCTCGCGCCGAGAGCTTTTGCCGCCACAACAGCCGCCCAGCGTCAACGGCAACCAGCTCGTTGGCCAGCGTCACGACGGCGCTGGTATGCCCGTCGCTGCCCACACCGGCAGTGATGGGTGCGCCCACATTGGACCGCCAAAGTGCTCCGCCCGAGCTGGCGTCAAACGAGGCAACCACACCGTCTGAGCTGGCTACAGTGACTGTCTTTCCATTCGCCTTGGTCTCAAGTGGAAAATCGACGACTCCAATTTTTGATGACCATGCCAAACGCACACCCAGCAAGCCCGGGTTTGGCGCAAGCTCAGTCCGCTTGGGCTTGTCGGCAGTGCTCGAACAAGCGACCAACGAGCCAATCAGAAGCATCGCCAGTGCGGTTTTCACCGGCATTTTCAACGCGAGAAAGCTACTCATTTTGTCACCTCCACTGGCGTTGTACCGGCTGCTGCCGAGGACGCGCCAGCAACTTGCGCCGCCCCCGACCCACCGGGAGCCTGACTACCAAGCTGTGGTTCGACCCCCAGCGAGTTCAATTTGATTTCCACCAAACGCCTATATTCGGCACGGTCTTCAAATGCCTTGAACGCTTTTTCGTACTCGGCAATGGCTTCCTTGCGTTTGTTTTGCAGCAGGAAGATGTCACCTTTGCGATCCGCCGCCAATGCCTGAAAGCTGCCCGGAAAGGATCCATCAAGTTGCTTCAAAGCCTCGTCAAATGCTTTCGACTCAAGCAAGACGCCGGCCAGCCGCAACCGGGCGACAGCCTGATAGCCCTCATCCGAGGACTGGCTCGCCACCCAGCCCAGAGCCGCCTTGGTGGCTGCCAGATTGCCAGTACTATAGTAATGCTTGGCCACCAACAGGCCCGCCTGCTGGGCATAGGTCGTTGCGCCAAAACGGTCTTTCATGTCGGCAAAAACACGGTCAACTTTTGCCGTGTCAGCCGCCTTCAAAACCCGTTCCACTTCGTCAAACATGGCGGCTGCCTGCGCCGCCTGATTGCGTTGCCAATACTGATAGAAGTTCCAGCCGGCGAACAACCCCAACACCACAATCAAAGCCCAGGTAATGGCATTGCCATACTGACTCCAAAAATGCTTGAGTTGATCGAGTTGCTCTTGTTCTTCAAGATCGAGCTGATTTGCCATGAATGCCTTCCAATTAGTGTGGGACAGAGCTCAAGATCTGTCCCACAAAAAGTTACCTTCGTTGAGGACCGAGCCAAGGGCCTGTCCCGAAAACGTTTATCCAGGTGGACGCCAGCGCGGGCCGTCTGTCCCGCAACTATTCAAGGGTGCAATTGTAGGGTGCTGGCCCAAGCCGCGATGTTGTCGAGCGATCGGCTGACTTGAGCGCCGTCGCGATCTCTGAGCGCCTTGATCGCGACGCAATTTTGCGCGAGCTCCTCGCTGCCGAAAATCAGTGCGTAACGCGCACCGCTTGCGTCCGCCTTCTTGAATTGTGACTTCATGTTGGCAAAGCCCGGGCTGGCCGCAGCATTCATTTGCACGCTGACACCGGCGGCGCGCAGCCCCTGCACCGTCTTCATGGCAAGCGGCAACGCCGATCCGATGGAAATGACAGCGTATGCATCTGGCGCGAGCGCGACCGGTGTCTGCCCTTGTAACGTGATCAATTCAAGCACCCGCTCCAACCCCATCCCCCAACCCACCGCAGGCGTTGGCTTGCCGCCCAAAAGTTCAAAGAGACCGTCGTAGCGGCCCCCACCGCACAACGCACCCTGGGCGCCCAATTCATCAGTCAGGAACTCGAACACCGTGTGGCTGTAGTAGTCCAAACCCCGCACGAGTCGGGGGTTGATGCGCCAAGGTACACCGCACGCCGACAGCAGCGTTTTGACCGTCTCAAAGTGCTGTAGCGAGCCTTCCCCCAGGTAGTTCAGAAGCTGCGGTGCTTCTTGCACCAGTGCCTGCATCGTTGGATTCTTGGTGTCGAGAATGCGCAGCGGGTTGGTGTGCAAACGCCGTAGCGCCTCGCCATCAAGCAATTCCAGATGCTTTTCAAAGTAATCAATCAGGGCCGCGCGATGCTGCTGCCGCTCAGACGGCACGCCCAGGCTGTTGAGTTCAACCCGGACATTGCGCAGGCCAATATTGGCGAACAATTGCTGCACCAGCAACATCAACTCGACATCGACCTCCGGCCCAGCAAAACCAATCGCCTCTGCACCCAATTGATAAAACTGCCGGTAGCGCCCACGCTGAGGCCGCTCATGCCGAAACATCGGTCCCATGTAATACAAACGCCTGCCACCTTGATAAGTGAGGTTGTGCTCAATCGCAGATCGCACAACACCCGGTGTATTTTCAGGGCGCAAGGTCAGAAGCTCTCCATTGAGTCTGTCCTCAAAAGAATACATCTCTTTTTCGACAATGTCGGTGGTTTCCCCCGTGCCGCGCACAAACAACGCGGTTGACTCAACAATTGGCGTGCGGATGTTGCGGTAAGCATAAAGTCCCATCAGACTGCGAACCTGGTCTTCGAGCCATTCCCAGCGTGCGGAATCCGGCGGAAGAATGTCGTTCATCCCCTTGACGGCAGTTAGTCTTTCTGATTTTGCAGCGGCCATTTTTTCACTCGTAAACCGGTTCAATTATTTACCGCAGTCGATGTCACGCCAAAGCGCTTTTCAATGTAGAGCTCAACAATCGCTTGGAACTCCTGGGCAATTGAATCGCCACGCAAGGTCATGCACTTTTTTCCGTCAATAAATACTGGCGCTGCAGGCGCTTCACCGGTACCGGGCAAACTGATGCCAATGTCGGCTTGTTTGCTTTCGCCTGGACCGTTGACAATACAACCCATCACCGCCACCTTGAGCCTTTCGACGCCCGGATATTTTTCACGCCAAAGCGGCATTTGTCGCCGCAGGAAGTCTTCAATTTGCTTTGTCAGTTCCTGAAATGTGGTGCTGGTGGTGCGACCACAACCAGGGCATGCGGTCACGCTGGGAACGAACGACCTGAGCTCAAGCGCTTGCAACAGCTCCGCGGCAACCACCACCTCCTGTGTTCGGGCTTCACCTGGCTGGGGCGTGAGTGAGACGCGAATGGTGTCGCCGATGCCCTCTTGCAGCAAGATCGCCAGCGCTGCCGCCGACGCAACAGTGCCTTTGCTGCCCATGCCGGCCTCGGTTAAACCCAGGTGAAGGGGATAATCACAACGTCTGGCGAGTTCGCGATAAACGGAAATGAGGTCCTGCACGCCGCTGACCTTGCAAGACAAGATAATCTGGCTTGCCGCCATGCCCATTGCGACGGCCCGTTGAGCCGAGTCGATGGCTGACGCAATCAGCGCTTCGTACATGATCGGTTTGGCGGGCCAGGGCGAGGCGCGGCGATTGTTTTCATCCATCAAACGGGCGAGCAACTCCTGATCCAGACTGCCCCAATTAACGCCAATTCGAACCGGCTTTTGCCATCGCAGGGCCGCCTCAATCATGAGCCCAAACTGCTTGTCACGCTTGTCACCCTTGCCAACATTGCCCGGGTTAATGCGGTATTTCGACAGCGCTTGAGCGCACGCCGGGACATCGGTCAGTAGCCGATGTCCGTTGTAATGAAAATCACCGATCAGCGGTACCCCAATCTGCATCCGGTCAAGCTGCTCCCGGATATAGGGCACCGCCTGCGCTGCCTCCTGCGTATTGACGGTCAATCGCACCAGTTCCGACCCAGCCAGTGCCAATTCCTTGATTTGAATCGCAGTAGCAATCACATCAACGGTGTCCGTGTTGGTCATGGACTGAACGCGTACCGGCGCATCGGCACCCACTGTCACGGTGTTTGCGCCCCAGACGACACGAGCCTGCAGCGTTCGCTTCGCAACTGGTCTGGCTATGACAATCGGCAACATGGAGGCCACTACCTCACCTCAAAGCGCGCGACGTTATCTCTTGCAACGGCTGCGACATCAAACACCTTGCCGCGCACCTGCACTTCGATTGCATCTGCGCGTCCGAGCACCACCGACAGCGGCGTCGCACCCGACGTGCCAACAACCTCGCCATTTGCGATTGTCTTGCGCAACAGAACGACCTTGTTCGCATCCACCACCTCAACCCAGGAGACACCATGTCCCTTCATAAGCAGCAGACCAGCCACCGGGTTTGACTGCGTCATTGGTAAAGCAGCCGGTGCGCTGGCATGTCTTGTGTTCGACGCTGTGGAGGTCTGCGCTAGTGGAGTGGCTTGAAGCAGGGCGCCCGAGGCTGCCAGTGTCACGCTGGTCGGCGTCGACACCACAGGTTCAATCGCTAACCTATCCTCCACAGTCGAAGGTCCGGGCGTCGAGGGTAACGCTGCCCTGGTCGGACGCTCAGGCGTTGGCTCCTGAGCTAGTTCTGATCGCGGGGCAAAGGGCAACAACAGCAACACGACAACACCGACCATGAGCGCCAAAGCCGCCAGCACAAAAGGCTTGGACAGATGATCTTTCAATGAAGCGCTGGTCCCTACAACCGAAGCGCGAAACGGAACGTTGATTCCCGATCCGTCCGTTCTAAGTTGAGGCAAGCTCGTGTTCGGCAAATCATCCAGCACCGGGGCCGCGTCAATCTTTAAGGTTCGACACACACTGGCGGCCAATGCGCGGACAAATACAAGATCCGGCAACAAATCAAATCGGTCTGCCTCAAGCGCCTCAAGCTTCTTCACTGGTACCTTTAACAAGACAGCCAACGCCGCGATATGCAGGCCCTGCGCCATGCGCGCTTGGCGCAACTTGGCACCGGCCGACAGGGGCATCGCGGCTGTCGCGACAACCGCGCACTCCTGCACAGCGGCAGAAACAAGCTCATTCATCAAACTTGCTCGATTCAAACGCCCCGGCTTCACGGGATTGCGGGAAACGCTTGACCAATTGCGTCGCAAGCTGAAGCATGGCCTCACGGTTGTCCATGCGCCGTTCAGTCTTTATGCCCAACCAAAGTGACTCGGCATTGGCCAGTTCGGAATTGTTCAGGCGCCGCGCATAAAACTGCGCGCGAACATAATCGCCGCGCTTGAACAACAATACTGCCAGGTTGTAGGCTGTAATGGGATTGCCTGCGTCAAATTCGTACGACTTCAATAGGCTGCTTTCCGCCTGCGCGGGCGAACCCGCGCGCGCCTGACACAAACCCTGCGCACGGAAGGTTTTGGCGCGCTCGCCATATTGCGGGTTAGCGAGCGCCTGTGAAAAAAGTTCCTCCGCCTCTTGGTAACGGGCCTGCTGGCACAGCAGCCAGCCCAGGTTGTGCAACACATTCGAGTCCCGCGAATTGATCGTCAATGCCTTACGAAAACTCTCTTCAGAGACCCGGAAATCGTTCAGCCGCATGTAGATCAAGCCGCGCAAACTGTAGGCGTCTGCATAGCCTGGATCACTGGCGATGGATTGTTTTAGCTCATCCAACGCAATCGTGGTTTGACCTTGCTCAAAGTAACCAACCGCCAACTCAAGCCGAATTCGCGCCCGCTTGCGAGTTTCAGGCTCGTCGGAGTTGGTCATGATTTCGACTCCGTTGCCGGTTGGCCCCACTAAGCTCATTCTTGAGGCACAGCCGGAGATCGAGGGCAACCCGGCAATCAGCATGCAAACGAATAAACAGAAGCGACTGATAGGCAACCATTGGGATGCGGTCATGTTCATGTTTCAAGTCTCCTTGACTTAATTGTCAACCGTCGAAACGGATTTCAACACAAAGGTTCGCTGCCGCGCCATTCGCTCACCTACCCGCGTTCGGTCATTGACTTCACCGGCCAGTTGTCCGCAAGCGGCTTCGATATCGTCACCCCGGGTCTTGCGGATCGTTGTGACAATGCCGGCTTCGGTTAACACTTTGGCAAACGCCTTAATGCGCTCGGTGGACGATCGGTTCAAACCTGATGCGGGAAAAGGGTTGAACGGAATCAAATTGAATTTGCACCAAACACCGCCGTTTGAATAATGGCGGACCAGACGCACCAGTTGATGTGCATGCGCCGCCTGGTCGTTAACCGCGTCGATCATGCAATATTCAAAGGTAATGAAGTCGCGCGGCGCACGCAACAAATAGCGGTTGCACGCCTGCATCAGCTCGGCAATCGAATACTTCTTGTTCAACGGCACCAAATCGTCACGCAGCTCATCATTGGGCGCATGCAAAGAGACCGCCAGCGCCACCGGACAATCCTGCGCCAGTTGGTCCATTTTGGGTACGACGCCAGCGGTAGAAACGGTCACCCGCCGTCTCGAAAGTCCGTAGCCGTGGTCGTCCAGCATGACGTGAAGTGCCGGTAACAGCTCTGAATAATTCTGTAGCGGCTCGCCCATACCCATCATGACGACGTTCGAGATCACCCGGTCTTCACGCTGCAAATACCTTCGCAGGAAATGCTTGGCAAACCACAACTGGCCAATGATCTCCGCAGTTTTTAGGTTTCGACTAAATCCCTGATGACCGGTCGAACAAAAGCGACAACCCATGGCACAACCGGCCTGTGACGAAACACACAGGGTTCCACGATCTTCTTCCGGAATAAAAACCGCTTCAACGGCGTCGCCAGAGGCCGCATCAAATAACCATTTGATGCTCCCGTCCGATGAAATATGCTGCGACATGACCTTCATGGCGACCACGCTTGCAGACACTTCGAGCTTATCGCGCAAGGATTTCGCCAAATCAGTCATGTCATCAAAATTGGCAGCTCCCTTTTGATGTATCCATCGGAACAATTGAACGGCACGGTAACGCTTTTCACCTAAGCTCTCGCAGAAGGCCGTCAATCCGTCCAGGTCGAAATTGAGCAGATTGGTCGTCATCGCGTCGGCGTGGCCCGGGTTCACCCTTGACATACCGGGTCTCGCCTGATCGGAACCACAAAAAGGAGACGTGTCGACGTCATGTATTAGCGGGAATAAATATTCATACCGGGAAAGAAAAAACCCATTTCCACGGCAGCAGTTTCGGCGGCGTCGGAGCCGTGTACAGCATTGGCGTCGATGCTGGTGGCAAAGTCCGCCCGAATGCTGCCGGCCGCAGCCTTCTTCGGATCAGTCGCACCCATCAATTCCCGATTCTTCAAAATGGCGTTTTCGCCTTCCAGAATTTGAATCATGACCGGACCAGACGTCATGAACTCCACCAAATCCTTGAAAAAGGGGCGCGCTTGATGAACGCCATAGAAGGCTTGCGCTTCGCCGCGAGACAAGTGAACCATCCGGGCAGCAATAATCTTCAGGCCGGCGGCCTCGAACCGGGCATAGATTTGACCGATCGCGTTCTTGGCAACGGCGTCAGGCTTGATGATGGAAAGAGTTCGTTCGATTGTCATGAAATATTCCTAGGTTCAGGATACAAATTTTGCCGGCAGGCAAAGTATTGAATTTTAACTGTTTGTGCTGCAGGCAAAGTCAGCGGCCGCGTCCACCAGCGCGCTTTCCGCCGCCCGGTTTGACGCTTCCCCGCCTGGATCCCTGCTGTTGACGCTGACGCGTGAAACTGTCAGCACCGATGTACCCAAAGGCGGTCTGCATCGGATCGGGTTGTCGGCTCTGGTCTTGACGGCCACCCGATTGGGACCGACCCTTTCGCCCCAATCCGGCCTCCGCTGCGAGACCTGAACTTTTTGGTTGATCGCCCATCATTGGCGAAATCGGCATTGGGCCGTCGGTGCCGCGCGGGCCACTGCTTCGACCCGCGCGACGTGATCGAGAACCCGGACCCCGGTTGCCGCGCCGCGCGCCCTCACCATCGCGAGAGGGCAGCTCATCACCATTTGCCCGTGACTTCAATGTGCCGGCAGCACGTGTTAGCGCCCTGATATCATCCTCGGCTAGCTCCAGCCACGCGCCGCGCTTGAGACCTCGCGGTAACACCATAGCGCCATAACGGATGCGAATCAGACGACTTACAGCGTGGCCAACCGCTTCCAGCATGCGCCGCACTTCGCGGTTGCGACCTTCAGAAATCGTGACGCGGTACCAGCAGTTCGCACCCTCACCGCCTCCGTCATCAATGGAACCAAATTGCGCAATCCCGTCGTCAAGCCTCACGCCAGTGAGCAATCTCTGCTTTTCGTCGGCATCCAACGCGCCCAACACACGCACGGCGTATTCGCGCTCAAGACCAAACCGAGGATGCATCAAATTGTTGGCTAATTCACCCGAACTGGTAAAAAGCAACAGGCCCTCGGTATTGAGATCGAGCCGACCGACTGATTGCCATTTTCCCTGAACCAGTTTTGGCAATTTTCGAAACACCGTGGGCCGATTTTGCGGGTCATCATGGGTAACCATCTCACCAGCAGGCTTGTGATAAGCAATCACCCGCGCGGGCGGCGCGTCGATGCGAAAACGAATCGGCTTGCCATTCACCGTCACATGATCGCCAAACTGAATCCGTTGACCAATATGAGCCGGCTCGCGGTTCACTGTGATACGCCCCTCCAAAATCAACTGCTCCATTTCCAGGCGCGAGCCCATACCAGCCTGCGCGAGTACCTTGTGCAATTTCGGACTCTCCGCCATGGGTGCCAAAATGCGCTTGACCGGCGACAGGCCTTCAAGCTCTTCATCTGCGTCAAACTGACCTGACACCACATCATCAAAGCGCGTGCCGGCAACACCCAAAACCAAGTCGGCTTCGGTCGCTCCGAGTACTGTCAATGGGGTTTGCCGGTTGGAGTCATCGTCAGCACCAAGCGGCGCAACTTCAACACCAGCCGCTACTGTCGAATCCGATGGGTCAACTGGTTCCAGGCTGGAATGCATCGGCCGGTGAGAGCCATTTATGGTCATGATTGGGTCCTATCCAGGGAGAACAAAATGGTTTACCGAACCAACGTCACCAGGCTTTGCGGCTGCAGCGCCGGCGCCACTTTCAACAATTTGCGCTGCCGACGACAGATCCAACTGAATTTCTGCCTGCTGCGCGGTCTCGACGGTTTGGCGCGCATTCACCGGGAAGACCTGCTGTGCGGCGGCGTCGAGCAAGGGCAATTGATCCAGTGATTGAAGTCCAAGATCGTCCAGAAAATGTTTGGTGGTCGCAAACAAGGCGGGTCGACCAACGGTTTCGCGGTGCCCAATCACTTCAACCCAGCCCCGGTCCTCAAGTTGTCTAAGAAGCAGGGCATTCACCGCCACCCCTCGAACATCTTCAATATCCCCGCGCGTAACCGGCTGCCGGTAGGCAATGATCGCCAGTGTTTCAAGCGTCGCACGGCTGTAGCGCGGCGGCCTTTCAGGTTGCAAGCGATCCAGATACGCCCGCATCTCGGGACGACTTTGAAAACGCCAGCCGGTCGCGACATTGACCAATTCCACGCCCCGGCGCTGCCAGTCCTGCTGTATCGCCAGCAACAAATCCTTGAGCGTGTCAACGCCCAACCGATCATCAAACAATGCACGCAAGTCGTGCACTTGCAATGCTTGTGGAGAACAGATCAAGGCGGTTTCGAGGATGCGCTTGGCGTCCGTCGTGTTCATGGTCTTGCAATTCCGAGAACGGCACCATTGAGATGCAAATCAAGTTGATCAATTAGGACGCAGCAGGCGGACTGGCAAATCCACCGCGCGGGCTTTGGCTGCCTGCCGAGGCACGGCTTACTAAGAATATTCCGTGTCATTGTAACTGAGCTCCCATTGGTCCAAGGCAGTCTGCAGGTCGCTCGGCAGGGGAACCCGAAATACCATCTGCCTATCGCTGACCGGATGCGTGAAAGCCAGACGGAAGGCATGTAAGGCCTGCCGTTGCATGCCTGCCGCTGGCGCACCGCCATACAGTTCGTCGGCCACCAGCGGGTGCCCGATGGAGGCCATGTGAACACGAATTTGATGCGTTCGGCCGGTGTGCAAGCTGCATCGAACCAAGCACCCTCGATCACAAGTTTGCAGCAATTCGACGTCTGTTCTAGCCAATTTGCCAGGGTGTCTATCGAGATCAACCAGAGCCATTCGTAAGCGATTGCGCGGGTCGCGCCCAATCGGGGCATTCACCTCACGCAATGCCCCGCCGAGCCAGGGGCGATGGGCCAAAGCAACATATTGCCGCTTGACGGCATGTGCCGCGATTGATCGAATCAGCACGTCCATGACCGCTCGGGTACGCGCCACTACCATCAAACCACTGGTATCCTTGTCTAGCCGATGCACGATACCGGCGCGTGGCAAATTCTCGGCACGCGCGTCATGCGCCAACAGTCCGTTCAGCAGCGTTCCAGACCAATGGCCTGGTGCCGGATGGACCACCAGGCCCACGGGCTTGTTGACAATCATGAAATGCGCATCCTCATAAACCACGTCAAGCGCCATGCTTTCGGGCTTGAAGGCCTGGCTCTGCCGCGTCGGTCGCAACTCAATCGATCCTGCGTCCCCCGCCTTGACCAGACTCGACGCCTTTCGCACCACCACGCCATTGATTGTCACCCCCTCCAACTCGATCAATTGCTGCAAATAGCTACGCGAAAATTCCGGCACCAGGCAGACCAGTGCCCGATCAAGACGCTGTCCGTGCTGAGCGTCATTGAAACGCAGCGCTCGCAGTTCAAGCTCTGGCCCGACTTCATTCAAGTCCGGTGCCTGGGCATCATCAAGACCGCCCGATATAATTGAATCGGAAATTTTCAAGAAGGTTGTTCCTCATGTTTCGAGCCAAATTATCGGTTGTCTGCTGTTGCGCGATGGCGACGGCCAACTTGCTGCTGCCAGGCTGTTCTTCCACGCCGGAAGACAAGGCAGCCAATTGGAGCCCCAACAAGATCTACGCCGAAGCCAAGGATGAATTGAACTCTGGTGCCTATGACAAGGCGGTGAGCTTGTTTGAAAAACTCGAAGGCCGCGCAGCGGGAACACCGTTAGCGCAGCAGGCCCAACTCGACAAGGCGTATGCCCAGTACAAGTCAGGTGAATCAGCGCAAGCCATTGCCACCCTTGATCGCTTCATGAAATTGCACCCTGCCAGTCCGGCGCTGGACTACGCGCTGTACCTCAAGGGTATCGTCAACTTCAATGACGATCTGGGCATGTTTGCTGCCATCACGCGCCAGGATCTGGCCGAACGCGATCAAAAGGCCTCCAAGGAATCATTTGAAGCCTTCAAGGAGTTGACAAGCCGGTTTCCGGCTTCGCGTTACACGCCCGACGCAACGCAGCGCATGACCTATATTGTCAATTCGCTGGCACAGTATGAAGTGCATGTGGCGCGCTACTACTACGCTCGAGGGGCCTATGTGGCCGCCATTAATCGGGCGCAGGTCACCGTATCCGACTATCAGGGCGTACCGGCAGTGGAAGAAGCGCTGTATATCCTTGTCAAATCATATGATGCGCTGGGTATGACGCCGTTGCGCGACGATGCGAAGCGGGTGCTTGAAAAGAACTATCCCAACACCGAATACCTGACGCGCGGCTTCAAAGGCCGTTCTGATCCTTGGTGGAAGGTCTGGTAAGGACTTGAAGTGCTCGTATCAACTCTGGCTCCGAGTTGATTCTTCTCATGGCTGGCAAGGCTCGCAGCAGGCGTTTTCCGTAGCCCATCGTAGTCAGGCGTGTGTCGCAGACGATCAGAACTCCGTGATCGGATTCGCGTCGAATCAAGCGGCCAGCGCCCTGCTTGAGGGTGATTGCCGCTTCCGGCATCAAGTACTCGTTGAACACGCTACGCCCGGCCGCCTCCATGCGCTTTGAGCGCGCCCGCACCCACGGATCATTCGGCGGAGGGAACGGGAGCTTGTCAATGACCAGCATCTGTAAGGCATCTCCCGGGATGTCAATTCCCTCCCAGAATGAGGCCGACGCGACCAGTATGCAGCCGGCCCGTCCAGTCCCATTGCCGTGACGAAAGCGATCCATCAGCTCGCGCTTGGGTCGTTGCCCTTGGACCAAAATTTCCAGTTCCCTTGAATTCGAAAAATGGCTCAGCAACTCCTCACTGATGGCACGCAAGGCACGCAGCGTGGTCGTCAGCACCAGCGTGCGACCGGCGATCATCGGCGCTGTTCTGGCAACCAGCTCAGCCACTTGCGCGCTATGGGTCGGATCACCTGGCCTGGGCAAATCAGGTGGCACATACAAAGCCGCCTGACGTTCATAGTCAAATGGACTGGCGACTCTCAGGACTTCGGCGCCGCTCAAGCCGCTTGGTTCAGTAAACCACGTCAAATTCGGGTCATCACCCAGTGTCGCTGATGTAAACAGCCAGGATCGCCGGGTTTGATCATCAAGCGCGCACTGGATGATCCGCGTCTGCACAACATGCGCAATATCCAGCGGTGACTCGATCATTCTGATGTTCACTGCCACGTCAAGCCAACGTGCCGAGTCCACGCCACAAGGGCTGGCGAAAAACTCAAGTCGTTCGACAAAGGTGCACACCCGCTCAAACAGGCGCTCAAGATCAGGCGTACCGTCGCGCACGCGATTGAGTGACAACATGGCATCTGTGCAGGCTGCGCCGAGGCGCTCAAGTCCAAGACGCCACGCAGTCGCGTCAACTTGCTCTGGCGACAGTTCAGTCCAGGGCAGTTTCGTGCCAGCATTGACACCAACCGCCAACAGACGCAAACCCCCTGCTGCGCGCTCGATCGCAGATGCCAAGCCTGGACGGTCAAGCAGGCCACGTTGAGGCTGCAAGCCTGGGCCGAGCAGGTCGCGCGCAAAATCCAGCAATTGTCCCGTACTCAATTGTTGACCCAGGAACTGGACGCCCGTTTCGTTGAGCTGATGGGCTTCATCGAAGATTACCGTGCGCACCGTCGGGAGCAACTCGGCCAGACCTGATTCCCGCACTGTCAAATCGGCAAAAAACAAGTGATGATTGATGACAACAAGGTCTGCGCTCATAGCCTCACGGCGGGCCAGGTTGACATGACAACTGCGAAATTGCGGACACTGCGAGCCCAGACAATTCTCTCTTGATGAGGTCACAGCAGGAATCACGGGTGAGCGTTCATCCAGGCCGGGCAATTCAGCCAAGTCGCCGCTGCGGGTCACTAGGGCCCACTGCTCGATTGCAGCGAGAGTGCGCAGGGCCACGGCGTCAGAAAGAGATTCGTCGTCTCGCGCCAGTTCCAGACGGTGGCGGCACAAGTAACTGCTGCGGCCTTTGAGCAAGGCGATGCGAACCGAAAGACCCAGTGCCCCAATCAAGGCGGGAATGTCACGACCAAACAATTGATCCTGCAAGGTCTTGGTCGCGGTTGACAGCATGACGCGCGTGCCGCTGATCAAGGCGGGCACCAAATACGCAAAAGTCTTGCCAATACCGGTTCCGGCCTCGACAACCAGCACACCGCCCTGATCAATCGTTCGGGCCACCGCGTCTGCCATTTCTACTTGCCCGGCGCGTGGCGTGAAGGCCTCCACAGTACGGGCCAAGCAGCCATCGCTCGCGAAGGCCAGACTCGTCAATTCTTGCAAGGTCATTCAATCATTTCGGCAAATTGGTATAGAAGTTTCGAATCAATTACTTACAAGATGCGCACGGGTTAGCTTGATAATAAGGGCATCAATCCATTTTCGCGGAAATCATTTTTGCCCCATACCATGCCCAAAGGCTACCGACTCACCGCATCCACTGGTATTCACAAGGGTGACCGTGACTACCAGCAAGATCAGGTCATGCTGCTGACGCACTCGCGGGTGCCAAGCTGTGTTCTGGCCGTGCTGGCAGACGGCATGGGCGGACGCAGCGGTGGACGCAAAGCCTCCGATCAGGTCATGATGACTGCCCGCCAGCTATTTGAACGCTATTCCCCAGAGACTGACGATGCAGCAGCAGCGTTGATGCAACTGGTGCAGGAAGCCCATACCGTTATAAAACTGACGGCCATCTCGGCAGAAGAAGAGCCGCACAGCACAGTGGCTGCGTTCCTTATCAATCCCGGCGGCGATTGCCACTGGGCGCATGCCGGTGATTCTCGCATCTACCATTTTCATGGCGACAAATTTATCAAACGGACAATAGACCATTCCTACGTGCAGGAGTTGGTCAATCGCGGCGAAATCACCGAGGACGAGGCCCGCGTGCATCCGCAATCAAATATTCTTTTGGGCTGTCTCGGATCTGAAAACGAGCCACTTGTGGATGTTCATTTTATTTCCCGCTTGCGCGTCGGTGACGTGTTGATGGCCTGTAGCGACGGGGTCTGGCACTACTTCCAGACCGCTGAGATTGGCTCCATTTTGTCAACCTTGTCGGCGCGCGACGCAAGCGAATTCCTAATCGAGAAGGCCCGCACCCGAGCCAATGGTGGCGGTGACAATCTGTCTTTGGTCGTGGTCAAGCTTGAGCCGCTAGACTCCTGATTTTCAGGCCTCAACAGGGCGGCAAGAACGAATATCGAAGGCAGACCTGATTTCGCCGTCTTATCGCGTTTGCAGGTCCTCCTGTGGTCGAGCCGCGTCATCCCCCGTGGGTCGCGCTGATGACTTCTGCTTGATTCGATTCAGTTGCTCCAGCGTTCGGTGTCTGCGTTCAAGGTCGTTGAGCAATTGTTCCTGGCGGTGCAGGTCGGCCAATGTCGCGCGCCGTCGCAGCCGAACTTCATGCAGGCAATCGAACACGGCAAATCTCGCGTAGCAAGCCTGCTCCTGAACCTGGTAGCGTGCTCCCTGCTGCAACCTGGACGACTGAATACGGCTTCGCTCAAGATCGCGCTCCGTCTCCTGAGCAAAAACCAACATGCTGGCGTCAAACAGGCACAGCAACAAAAGCACTTTCCTCATCTTTGTTGCGACACGGACTTCCCGAACATTCGCCGGATTGTCCGCATATTCTTGATAAAAGCTATTCATTGCAGTTTGTGTAACCCAAAGCGGTATAACGAGGCAGCGCGGCGGTGATCTGGCCCACTGTCAGCCGGGTGCTGCCGCCCCAGTGTCGCCGCCTTCAGGACAACAGTGCCAACGCGAATTCCCGCGCGTTAAAGGTTTCAAGGTCCTCGAGTTTTTCTCCAACGCCGATGAAGTACACCGGTATCGGACGCTCCCGCGCAATCGCTGCCAGCACGCCGCCCTTGGCCGTGCCGTCGAGCTTAGTCACGATCAGACCCGTTAGTTGCAAAGCATCATCAAAAGCCTTCACCTGGGTCAGGGCGTTTTGCCCAGTATTGCCATCGATCACCAGCAGTATTTCATGCGGTGCCGTGGCATCAGCCTTTTGCACCACACGTTTGATTTTTCTCAACTCGTCCATTAGATGAATTTGCGTCGGCAAACGCCCTGCCGTATCCACCAGCACCACATCCTTGTCGCGCGCCTTGCCAGCGCTCACCGCATCAAAACTGACGGCTGCCGGGTCACCGCCTTGCTGGCTGACGATCTCCACCGTGGTGCGCTCGGCCCAGACACCGAGTTGCTCACGCGCAGCCGCACGGAAAGTGTCCGCTGCGGCCAGCAACACGCTCGCGCCGCGGCGCGTAAGGTGTTGCGTGAGTTTGCCAATCGACGTGGTCTTGCCCGCACCATTGACACCAGTCACCATGATCACCGTGGGCTTGTACTGCCCGATGATCAGTGACTTTTCCAGCGGCAGCAGCAATTCGGTTAAGCTTGTGACAAGAATGTTCTTTAACGCAACCGGATGCGTCACACCGCTGTCCTTGACCTTGCGGCGCAGTTCCTGCAACAGGTATTGGGTTGCCAGCACTCCCGCATCGGACATCAACAAGGCGCTTTCAAGGTCCTCGTAAAGGGCTTCATCAATCTGTGCGCCAGCAAAGGCCCGCGAAAGGCTGGAAGCCGTCTTGCCCAGCCCCGATTTAAGTTTATCCAGCCATTTCAAGCGCACCAGTGGTGGCGCTACCAAGGGTGCGACCTCAATTGGCGTACCCAGCGCACGGCCAATCAACGACTGATTCGCGTGCGCCTGCGACAGGTCCAAAGCGTCCTGCGCGGGCGGCGGCAAGGGAGCTGACTTCTTCTTGAAAAAACTGAACATTGCGTGTTATCTTGGAATCAGCCCATTTTAGGTAACGATGCAGGCTAACATGCTGACGTTCACAAATTTTTTGCCGATACTTCCTGATGAGACAGCCACCCTTAATCGTCACAGGCAAGCCCAGTCGGGCGCTTTTACCAGGCTGCACTGCCAATGCCAAGCCCCACACGGTGCGCATTATCGGTGGCAAGTGGAGGCGCGCCAGACTGCCTGTGGTTGACAAGGCAGGCCTGCGCCCGACACCCGACCGGGTCAGGGAAACCCTGTTCAACTGGCTGGGTCAGGACTTGACCGGCTGGCGCTGTATCGATGCCTTTGCTGGCACCGGCTCACTGGGTTTTGAAGCCGCCTCGCGCGGGGCCAAAGAAGTCCGATTGATTGAGCGAGATACGGCTTTGGTAGCGCAACTCAAGCGCGCACAAGCCACGCTACAGGCCAGCGCGACGCAGGTCATCCGGGGTGACGCACTTGCCGCACTCACGCATCTGGATGCAGCCTGCTTTGACGCCATATTTCTGGATCCACCGTTTGACTCGATACTGTATGAGGCTGTGCTGCAGGCTGCAGCGCGCGCCCTTGCGGCACACGGCTATATCTATTTGGAGGCGCCCATTCAGTGGAGTGACGCCACACTGGAACCCATTGGGCTTCAACTGCACCGTTACTTAAAGGCCGGTGCGGTACATGCGCATCTCCTGAGGCGATGCGGCCTTGCATCGCCGCTCGCTGCATAATCCAATGCCACAGACCCCAATTAAGAGATCACATTGTTGCTGTTGCCCAAGCACTAGAAAGAAAAGCGATGACTCACAACGTGATTGCTGTTTACCCAGGCACCTTTGATCCAATAACACTGGGCCACGAAGATGTGGTTCGACGCGCAACCCAGTTGTTTGACCGCGTCATTGTTGCCGTGGCAGCCGGGCATCACAAAAAGGCCATGTTTTCCCTGACGGAGCGGATCGACATGGCACGCGCGTCGGTAGCCATCTACCCGCAGGTTGAGGTGGCCAGTTTTTCTGGCCTGCTGCGTGATTTTGTGGTGGCACAAGGAGCCAAGGCGATGGTGCGCGGTCTGCGTGCTGTGACCGATTTTGACTATGAATTTCAGCTCGCTGGCATGAACCGCAGCCTGATGCCCGATGTCGAGACGGTTTTTCTGACGCCAAGCGACAAATATCAGTTCATCTCAAGCACGTTTGTGCGCGAAATAGCCTTGCTCGGTGGTGAAGTGGACAAGTTTGTCTCGTCCGGCGTCAACGCGCGGCTCATTACCAAAGTGCGAATGCAGGCGCAAACCTAGATCAGACATGTTCAGGCCAAAAGCCAGCCTTCCTGATACCCTGTCTTGCAACATCCGGCCCCTAAAATCAATTTGGAGAACAAATGAAAATATTACTACCCGTCGATGGTTCTGCTGTCTCTCTGGACGCGGTTCGCTTTGCCATCCGCATGGCACAGGACGGCCTGAACACCAGCGTCGTTCTGGTTAACGTTCAGGAGAGCGCCAGTCTGTACGAATTGGTGGTAGCCCGCGACCCTGAGGTAATCGAACAAGTCAGCGCCGACGCCGGCGCCCATACGCTGGCCGCCGCCGAGGCGTTGCTGCAGCAAGCCAACATTGATTACCAGTGCCAAGTGGGCTCCGGGGACCCGGCCAACACACTGGTCGATATTTTGGAAAATTTTGGCTGTGACTTGGTGGTCATGGGTGCCAGCGGGATGACCAGCCTGCGTAGCGCCTTGCTGGGGTCGGTTTCCAATGAAGTGCTACACGCGGCCGGGGTTCCCGTCATGATCGTCAAGGCGGTCGAACCCCCTGACTTCGACGAGAGTGACAGCGCCTGAGACAAAATTTGATCGGTGCCAAAGCATGGCTTTAATCATCACAGACGAGTGCATCAACTGCGACGTCTGTGAGCCCGAGTGCCCCAATGAGGCCATTTACATGGGCCGGGATATCTATGAAATTGACTCCGGAAAATGCACTGAATGCGTCGGTCATTTTGACGAACCTCAATGTGTGCAGGTCTGCCCGGTGGCCTGCATACCGGTCAACCCCGAATGCGTGGAAGACCAGAATTCGCTATGGCGAAAATACCGGCACCTTCAGCTTAAAGTGGTCAAGCCTGTCACTGACAGCAGCCTGCGAACCACGCGTGGTTTGTCAAGGTTTGACTAAATGGGTTTTCCGGCTATCCTTTTTTGAGTTCTGCTGTTTCTTCTTTTGGCCCGGTGCCTGGGCAACAAAATAACCCGCTGGCTTCTTTTTCCAGTTCTTCAGTCGCTTGGTGGGCGTCTTCTTGGCGACCACAGGTGGCGTGACTTTTTTGTCCCGGGGAGTGTTGGCGGCAAGGTCTCTTTTTTCTTGTTCCAGCCGGGCCTTTTCCATCGCGTCCGCGACTCGAGCGTCGCGAGCCGTGGCCAAATCGGTTTGTGCCTTTTGCGCTGCCGTTCGCGGGTCTGCGCTGTCAATGGCGACCCCACCCGGACAGGCTGTCTCACCATAACTGTTTCCACATTTATAGGTAGTTTGAGCTGTGGCACCCGTCGATAAAGCAGAAACAGCTATAACTAAAATAGCATCATACAAGGTGTATTTCATGATCCAACTCCAGTTTCATCGCCCAAGGAAGGTGCCTCCAACGGCACAGAAGGCTCTTGCCGAGGTGGCTTGATTCGAGGCGGTTTGCTGGTGTGGACCAGCATGGTGGCCCGCCCCATGTCGCCTGACAGAAAATTGGGTAACGCCTTGAGCGCACGTTCAATACTTTGATCAATGGCCAGACGATCTTCCAGCGAGGGATTTTTCAATACCCAATCGATGACCTCTGACTTGACGCCGGGATGACCAACCCCCAGTCGCAAGCGCCAATAGTGATCAGACCCGAGCTGGGCGTGAATATCGCGCAGTCCATTGTGGCCCGCATGGCTACCGCCAAGCTTGAGCTTGGCCTCGCCTGGAACAATATCGATTTCGTCATGCGCCACCAGGATTTCCGATGGCTCGATTTTGAAGAAGCGCGCCAAGGCCGCAACCGCTTTGCCGCTCACGTTCATAAAGGTTTGCGGCTTGAGCAGCCACAGGGCTTGCCCGCTAACTGCAGCCCTTGCAACCAGACCGTGATAGGCCTTGTCCATCTCAAACTTTGCTTTGAGCTCCTGGGCGAGCGCTTCGAGCCACCAAAAACCCGCATTGTGCCGGGTCGATTGGTACTCAGGGCCGGGATTTCCAAGACCAACAAAGAGTTTGATCATGAAGCGGCGTGGCAACAGAAATGACTTGGCAGACGAGGTAGCAACGAAGATTTTGCCGCGCCCGTCCCCAAAAAAGACAGCTTACTTCTTGCTGCCAGGTGCTTTGGCGGCTGCTGCCTTGGCGGTACCAGATGCAGCTTTGGCTCCACCACCAGCAGGCGCGGCCTTGCCGCCTGCCTTGGCATCTGCAGGCGCCGGTGCCGCCGATGCAGTCGCGCCAGCGGCAACTTCAGGGCTTGCTTCAGCCGGTTTTGCAGCCGTCTCTTCGGCAGCAGCAATCATCATCACCGCCACCAAAACCGGGTTTTTATTGGCGCGCGTTACCACGGTGACACCAGGAGGCAACACGATGTCAGCCAGATGCAATGGGCTGCCCTTTTTCAGGCCGCTCAAATCCACATCGATGTGTTCTGGCAAGTCCGCTGGCAGGCACCTGACTTCCAGCTCGGTGACCACGTGGTCGGCAATGCAACCGTCTGTTTTGATGGCCGGCGAGTTTTCGTCTCCGCTGTAGTGCAGGGGAACCTTCATGTGCAACTTGGTGTTGGCATCAACCCGCTGAAAGTCAATGTGCAAGACGAGCTGCTTGAACGGGTGCATTTGCACGTTGCGCAGCAAAACCTTGCTGTCATGACCGTTCATTTCCATGTCCAGAATGGTGGAGTGGAAGGCTTCCTTCTTCAAGGCGTGCCAGAGGGCGTTGTGATCAAGCTCGATCAGTTGGGGCTCCCCCGCGCCACCGTAAACGATGGCCGGCGTTCGCCCGGTAATGCGGAGACGGCGGCTCGCACCCGTGCCCTGCTTGGCGCGCTCAAAAGCGACGATTTTCATAGTAAATACTCCTGAAGGAGTCCACCGCGACCAGTGTGACTCCGATTTTAAAAAGACCCACGGCACGAAATGACTCGTGCCCAAGCCCACTTTTGCCCGAACCAGCAAAATCCTCGTGACAGCTCAAAAAAGATTTTCCTGATCCGAGAACAAACGCATCACCGACTCACCCCGGGCGATGCGCTGAATCGTTTCGGCAATCAAAGGTGCCACACTCAATTGCCGAATTTTTGGACAAGCCATCGCCGCCTGACTCAATGGAATGGTGTCGGTAACGACCACTTCATCCAGCGCATTGCCATTGTTCATCCGTTCAATCGCGGGCCCCGAAAAGATCGGATGCGTGCAATACGCATAAACTTTTTTGGCACCGCGCGTTTTCAGGACCTCAGCCGCCTTAACCAAGGTACCTGCCGTGTCGATCATGTCGTCCATGATGACGCAGTTGCGGCCACTGATTTCGCCGATGACGTGCATCACTTCACTGACATTCGCCCGCGGGCGGCGCTTGTCGATGATGGCCAGGTCGCAGTTGAGTTGCTTGGCCAGGGCCCGCGCGCGCACCACACCCCCAATATCGGGTGAAACGACAATAAGATCGTCGTAATTCTTGTTGCGCAAATCGCCCAGCAAGACGGGGGAGGCAAAAATATTATCCACCGGAATATCAAAAAACCCCTGAATTTGGTCAGCATGCAAGTCCATCGTCATCACGCGTGCAACCCCAACCGCCTGCAGCATGTTGGCAACCACCTTGGCGGTAATTGGTACCCGGCTGGAGCGCGGGCGACGGTCTTGCCGGGCATACCCAAAATACGGAATGACGGCACTGATGCGCTCGGCCGAGGCGCGCTTCAAGGCATCGACCATGATCAACAATTCCATCAGGTTGTCATTGGTAGGCGCGCAGGTGGACTGCACGACAAAAACGTCGCGGGCACGCACATTTTGATTGATTTCAACAGTTACCTCGCCGTCGGAAAATCGGCCAACCGTTGCGGCACCCAATGAAATATTGAGGTAACTGGCAATGTCCGCTGCCATAGCCGGGTTGGCATTGCCGGTAAAAACCATGAAATCAGGAGGGTGAGGAGCCTGCATCAGTATTCCAGCGATTGAGTGATTGCACATGTACGTCCAATATTCTTCACGTACAACCTAAATTTTGGCAGGGGAAGAAGGATTCGAACCTTCGCATGCTGGAATCAAAATCCAGTGCCTTAACCAACTTGGCGACTCCCCTACGCGGGTTGGCCGCTAATCGCAACCAACCGAAAAACTGTCGCTGCTTGCCCAACCCAACAGGGGATGAACCGGCAAACTGCTGCATAACCTGGCCTGAAAGCTGTCTGGCGCATCTCCAACATCAACTGGTCGCCACAAGGGCGCAAACACAGCGCTTCCTGAACCCGTCATGCGCCCGCTAAGACCAAGGCCAGCAAGCCATTCCAGGGCCCGGGTCACACCTGGACACAATTTCTGGGCTACCGCCTGCAAGTCATTGCGACCAAAACCAAAAGGGTCTGAAGCGAAGCCGGAAATTATAGCAGTCTCGCTGTCTGTCTTGAGAGAAGAATCCGAGAAAATGAGTCTCGTCTCCAATCCTTTGACTGGTTTAACCACCAAAAACCGCCCAGCTGGCAAACTGACGGACGTCAATTTATCACCAATACCTTCGACCCAGGCGTTGCGCCCGCCGAGAAAAAAGGGGATATCGGCACCCAGCGCAAGTCCGATTTGCTTAAGCTGCTCCAAGGGGTAGTTCATCTTCCACAGACGATTGAGCCCAAGCAGGGTCGAAGCCGCGTCGGAGGACCCACCTCCCAGGCCGGCCTGGGCCGGGATTCGCTTCTCGATCAAAATGTTTGCCCCGAGCCGACAGCCGCTTGCGGCCTTCAAGGCGCGCGCTGCACGGACAATCAGATCGTCACGGGGCAACAACACGCCCAGGTCTTCGCGACTGATTTGACCATCGGCGCGCAACTCGAAATGCAGCGTGTCGCACCAGTCAATCAGCATGAATACCGACTGCAACAGGTGATAGCCGTCGGCACGCCGACCCGTCAGGTGCAGGAACAGGTTGAGCTTGGCCGGAGCCGATACATCGTAAAGCGAATACATCAGCTAATGTTGGATATTGGGCGCGCCATCAAATGGCTCCTCCAGAACCAATCGAAGTTCAGCAATCGGCAGAGGATTAGTACGTCGAGCAGCAATGCGGCCCTTGGCGCGCTGCGACAAATCCGCAGTCCAGCCCGCCAGCGTCAGGTTGTTACCTGACAACCAGGCAAATAACGCCGCAACAGGCAATTCCGTCCCCATCGTTTGTTTGACCAATGCATCTAGTGACTCGAAGCAGTGAATCGACTCCCCACTAAGGCTTAAACACGCGCGATCCTCTGTCCATGAAAGGGATGCCGCTGTACTGCCAATCGGCGTATAGATCGTCAATTCGCCGACTGCGGGCGTGCCGCTGAGATCAAATGCGCCACTAAATGTGTTTGCGCCAAAAGCTGGCTGGGGCGGAGCACCTTCAACCCGCAGCGCCAGACGCCCGCGCCAGACTGAAACATCAGACTGATTCAGTGCTGCGGGCAGCTTTGACAGGGCACAACCAGCTATCAGATTTATAGCGCAAATAGTCGCCGCCAAAATAACTCTGGGGCAGCCGTTCACAACTTGATGCGCAAGCGCTTGAGGGTTTCGAGCAGGGTCTCATTGTCGGAATTGATGCGCACACCCTCTTTCCAGACGCCCATGGCTTGATCACGCTGGCCCAGGGTCCACAAAACTTCGCCCAAATGAGCTGCGATTTCAGCATCAGGATGGGCCTTGAACGCCTCCTCAAGAATGCGCTGAGCCGCCACCAGGTTACCACTCCTGAATTCAACCCATCCCAGGCTATCGGCAATGAAGGAGTCCCCGGGTGCATATTCCATCGCCTTCAGGATTAGCTCTCTGGCTTCAGGTAAGCGAACTTTCCGCTCCGCCAACGAGTAGCCCAGTGCGTTATAGGCATGCGCTCGATCAGGTTGTCCCGCCATCACGCGCCGCAGCAATCGCTCCATTTCATCGAGATTTCCGAGTTTTTCGGCCACCATGGCCAGGTCGTAAATCAGCTCGAAATCGTCCGGGTTCGCAGCAAGCTGGGATGTCAGGACAACGTAGGCCTGACCGAATTGCTTGCTATCACGCAGCAATTGAACCTCGGCGTTGAGCTTGAGTCGCGCGTCGGCCGCAGACTTCTCGGGCTGACTGCGAACCAACTCAATCGCCTGCGTAACCTTGCCCTGGCGCGCCAGAATGCCAGCACGCCGCAATTGGGCGTTTAGCAGGTCTCCGGCACTATCGATGCGCGCGAGCCATGCGTCCGCTTCGGAAAAATTCTTCTGCTTCTCGGCAATCTGAGCCAGCGAAAGATAGGCTTGTGTCAACCCCGGGATTGTTCCGTGGCCGGCACCGCCCGCGCTTGCCTGGGCCAGCGCAAGATAGCGCTTGAGCGAAGACTCGGCAGCCTGGAGCTTGCCATCCTGCACCTCAATGATGCCCCGAATCAGCCAGGCCGACAGGTCATCCGGCTTTTCATCGGTGACGATCTGCAATTGAATCAGCGCCTCGCTGTAACGCTGTCCATCCAGCAGCGCCCGCGCATAATCCATCCTGATTTCAGTTTTAGGTTGCGCAGCCAGAAAATTCTTCACAAGCGCCTCCGACTGCGGAACTTTGGCGCTCATCATCGACAGCGCCAACCGGGCGACTGACTCTGCTTTGGGTTCAAAAGCCTGAGCCTTTCGAGCCGCCTCCATTGCGGCGTCGCTGTCACCTGCATCCAGCCGGACGCGCCCGATCGCGCTCCAAGCAGACGCACCCGTTGACGGTCGAGTCAAGTATTCAAGCATGGCACGTTCAACCGTCGCCGCAGCGACCTTTTTGTCGCTCGCACGCGCAAAGTAATGCGCGATCAATTCGATTACCGCAGCGCGATCCTTGACGTCCGCAGTCGAGATCTCACGCTTGATGGCCTCCTGGACCTCGCCGAGTCGGTTCAAACCAATCAAAATCTGCAAGACATAGCGGTTTGCCTCGCGCGACGTAGGCAGCGCCTGCCGCCAAGCTCGCGCCGCCTGCAGGGCAGAATCTCCTGAGCGGGCCTGCAAGGCAATATCAACCGCCCGCTGGTAGAGTCTGGCGTCATTCGTCTTTCGAGCCGCATCAAGGACCAGCGAATACGCGGCACCCGGCTCACGCTCGCGAACCTTGAGTTCCCCCAACAAAAGCTGATAGAAAAGCGCCCCATCCAAAGCCGAACTGACGGCTCCGGCTGTTGCGTTCTCAGGCGGCTTTGCATTTGCTCCGAAACTGAAAATCGACGCAACAAGAAGCAACAAATGATTGAAACGCAACATCGCTCGATAATAATCCATCCTAGTCCACCACCGTCATGCCAGAATTACCCGAAGTCGAAGTTACAAGATTGAGCTTTGCCCAGGAAATAGCGGGCGCAACGATCCTATCGGCCCGCACCGGAAAGGCCCTGCGCTGGCCTTTGGATTGCTCCGTCGAGCATTTGTCCGGTCACCGCGTGCAGGGTGTGCGCCGACGCGGCAAGTACCTGCTTGTTGATCTGGATCAGGGTCTATTGTTGATCCATTTGGGCATGTCAGGAAGCCTGCGTTTTGGCTCAACCATGTCACCACTGAGCAAACACGAGCACTTTGAATTGGTAACCACCCAGGGTACGTTGCGCCTCAACGACCCTCGGCGTTTCGGTGCGGTGGTCTATGCCGCCAATGAAGACGCTGCTATGGCGCGCAAGCTGCTTGGAAAACTCGGCATGGAGCCGCTGTCAGAAGACTTCGATCTCTTGGTTTTCCAGGCGCAACTAAAGCGCCGCCAGGCTACCATCAAACAGGTTCTGCTGGCGGGCGACGTAGTGGTCGGGGTCGGTAATATCTACGCCTCGGAGGCACTTTTTCTGGCGGGCATCAGACCCACGCTGGCTGCCGCGAGATTGAGCCGTCCAAGGGTCGCCAAATTGCACGCGGCCATCCGTGACGTCTTGGCACACGCAGTCGCGCAGGGTGGCAGCAGCTTGCGGAATTTTTCGAGCACCACAGGTGAATGCGGGCATTTCCAACTCCAAACCATGGTTTATGCCAGGGCGGGACAAGCCTGTCGGGTCTGCACAACACCTATCAAATCGCTGCGCCAAGGTCAGCGCTCAAGCTTTTATTGCCCGCATTGCCAGAAAACCTAGAAGCCGTCGCGTGACTCGGTGCTATATTGTGAAACCGCTCGGAGGAACTTTGGGAACTTCATTCAACGAACAGTTTGATCAACTCGGCGCTTGGCGGCGTGCGTCGGCCCTGCGCTTGAAGTTGCTCGCCGGATGGCTGAAAGATCACGAACTGTTGGACTCAGCAGTCGAAGAGCGCCTGCAACGTTTGGAAACGCGTGTCCGCGCCGACAAGATCATGGTCGCGTTTGTGGCAGAGTTTTCCCGTGGCAAGTCCGAGTTGATCAATGCAATCTTCTTTGCCGGCTATGGTCGGCGAATCATGCCCGCCAGCGCCGGGCGCACGACCATGTGTCCGACTGAGATGGGCTTTGACGCAGACGTACCACCTTGCCTGCGACTGTTGCCCATTGAAACCCGAAAGCAGCCCCAGGCGCTGATGGAATGGCGCATGGTTCCTGAAAAATGGACGCGCATTGATCTCGATGTTAACGACCCAAAGCAGCTCGCGTTGGCGCTCGAAAAAGTCGCTGAAACGCGACAGGTCCCGTCGAGCGAGGCAAAGGCGCTGGGCTTTATGCAGCAAGAGGCGTCGGCCGATGGCCCGATTGCTGACGCACACGGGCTGGTCGAAATACCTAAATGGCGTCATGCGCTAATCAATATTGCACACCCATTGTTAAAACAAGGCCTGGTGATTCTCGATACACCGGGGCTCAACGCCATTGGCGCTGAACCGGAGTTGACGGTCAGTTTGATTCCCCAGGCCCATGCCGTCGTATTCTTGCTCGGAGCTGATACCGGCGTCACCCAGTCAGACCTTTCCATCTGGCAGGAGCACCTGGTCAACGACTCAGGCGACAAGAGCACGCGGCTGGTGGTTCTGAACAAAATCGACACACTGTGGGATGCCCTGAGTTCGCCCGCCCAGATTCAGTCACAGATAGAACGCCAGCGCGCCAGCACGGCCGGGATTCTGGGTATTCCTGAGCAGCAGGTGATTGCGGTATCGGCGCAAAAAGGACTGGTCGCCAAGGTAACCAATGACGCGCCTTTGCTGGAACTCAGTTGCTTACCCGTCCTGGAGGAGGCCCTGAGCGAGCAGATCATGGGCCAGCGTCAAACGATGTTGGGCACTGCCATTGCGGTCGGCGTTTCCGATTTGCGCACTGAAACCGGCCGTGTCATCCAGATTCGCCGACGCGACCTGACCGAACAGTTGATCGAGTTACAGGGTCTGCACGGAAAGAACTCAGCGGTCATCAAAAACATGCGCTCACGCATTTCTCAGGAACAGACCGAGTTTGACCGGGGTGGCGCCAAGATCCAAGCCGTGCGCTCCGTTCACCTGAGACTGTTGCGTGAAGTCTTTAGCCTGCTTGGACCCAAATCGCTGAAGAAAGAAATGACTCAACTGACCTCGGCGTTGCGGCAACAAGGTCTCAAATTGGGTGTCAAAAAAGCCTACGGTGAAACCTTTGACCGGTTACGCGCAAATTTGCAGCGAGTTCAAAGCACCAGTTCGGAAATTGAGACAATGCTGGCGGCAGCCTTCCGGCAACTCAATTCGGAATATGGATTCTCCTTGCAGGCACCGGCCCAGCCCGATCTGAATCGCCACCTGCAGGAGTTAGACCTGGTGGAGCGAGGACACCTACAGTACCTGAGCATTAACAATCTTTTCAGGCTGGCACAGAAAGAATTTTCGGAGCGCCTCATGCGCGCCCTCTCCACGCGCTTACGCACCGTCCATGAATCCATTCTGGGCGACATCGAGCTGTGGAGCAAATCAGCGGCGGCACAGCTCGATGCCCAGTTGCGCGAGCGACACCGAAATTTTGTCCGGCGGCTGGAAGCAATTGACCGCATCCAACAGGCCTCTGGCGGGCTTGATGACCGAATTGGCGAAGTGCAGGAGCAGGAGTCAGCCTTGAATCAACTCGACGCCAAGCTGGCTGAATTGACAGACTACCTGATTCCTGCGACCGAGCTTGACAATCGGCAGACAACGCGCGTTACGGCACCCAATTGACATTTGGTGGCGGAGCAGTGGCACGGCAATTTTCCGCAGCGGTGGTGCGATGGCAAAGATCGCACGGACGCCATGATTTGCCCTGGCAACAGTCAAACGACCCCTATCGAGTCTGGTTGTCTGAGATCATGCTGCAGCAAACGCAGGTGGCAATGGTACTGGACTATTTCACGCGCTTTGTGAATCATTTCCCAACTGTCGCGACGCTTGCTGCTGCGCCGTTGGACGAGGTGCTGGGCTTGTGGAGTGGTTTGGGTTACTACACCCGGGCCCGAAATCTGCATCGCTGTGCGCTTGAAATCATGCAACTGCACCAGGGAATGTTTCCGCGCACCGCGCGTCAGCTCCAGAACTTACCGGGCATCGGTCGCTCCACGGCGGCAGCAATCGCATCCCTATGTTTTGGCGAACGAGTGGCCATTCTGGATGGTAACGTGGCGCGCGTCCTGACACGGGTACTGGGTTTTGATCTCGATTTGAGCTTGACTGCCAACAAGCGCCTGCTTTGGAACGAGGCGACAAAATTGCTGCCGTTGAATGATTCAAACCACGCCATGGCGCGTTACACGCAGGGCATGATGGACCTTGGCGCGACCATTTGTACCGCAAGGGACCCGGCCTGTGCCACTTGCCCACTGGCGTCTTTTTGCATTGCAGCACGCCTGGGGCAGCCTGAACACTATCCGGTCAAAACGCGCAAGCTCACGCGCGGTTCCCAGGCAATTTGGATGCTTTGGGCGCAAACTCAAGACCAGTCGGTGTGGCTCGCGAAACGGCCAATCCCGGGTGTCTGGGCGGGGCTCTATTGCTTCCCCTTGTTTGAGAGTCGCGAGGCGCTGGCGTCCGCATTGCCAGTCCAGTGCCGTTTGGCGCTGCACGACCAGCCAGCGTTTAGCCACGCCTTAACGCACAAGGATTTGCATTTGCACCCAGTCCGCGCCCTATTGCCCCCTGCTTGCGTGCCGGATGTCGGATGGGCGTGTCTGAACCGCAACGACTGGGAGCGCCTGGGCTTGCCATCGCCTGTCAGGAAATTGCTGCTGCGCGGCTGATTGCAAATATCGGATTTGTATCAGGTTGCCTCCAATTCCAGGTGTCGCTTCAAAGTAACCCACTGGCCAGAAAACGATTCCACCAACCTCTCGACCAGATAGACCGAGCGATGCTGGCCACCAGTACAGCCGATGGCGACTGTCACATAGCTGCGGTGGTCCCGTGCCAGCGCCTCAAGCCAGTGATTCAAAAAACCCTGAATGTGCGCGAGCATTTGCATTACATCCGGCTTGTCTTTCAGGAAATCTGCCACGGCAGCATCCTGTCCAGTCAACGCGCACAGTACAGGCTCGTAATACGGGTTGGGCAACATGCGCACGTCAAACACGTAATCAGCGTCGCTGGGGACACCGCGCTTAAAAGAAAAGGATTCGAAAATTAACGTCAGTTGGTCGCTCGAAGCGGCAATCAGCGACTTCACAAAACTTTGCAACTGCGAGGGCCGAATCATGCTGGTGTCGATGACTTGCGCCTGATCGCGCAAGTCAGCCAACAATTCCCGCTCCAGCTCGATTGCATCCACCAGCGCGTGGCGCTGTTCTGGACCAGTGCGCTGTGCAACCGATTGCGACAATGGATGTTTGCGTCGCGTTTCAGAAAACCGCCGCACCAGCGTGCCGGTGGTCGCATCCAGGAATAGTGGCCTGACTGTGATGCCCTTCTTGCGCAGCAAAGCCAGCCGTTGCGGTACCAGTGGCAGCGAGCGGGCGGTGCGGACATCCATCGCAATCGCGATACGGCTGGCCTGGTGCATTCTCTCCAGCGCGACAAATCGCACCAACAGTTCGGGTGGCAGATTGTCAACGCAGAAATAGCCCGCGTCCTCCAATGCGTGCAGCGCCACCGACTTGCCAGAACCTGACATGCCGGTAATAAGAACCAACTGGAGATCAACCAATTTGGAGGTCATCAAATCACTCCTATGCCTGCAGCATTTCCCTGGCGTGCGCCAGAGTTGTCTCGGAAAGTCGTTCACCGCCGAGCATGCGTGCCACCTCCGCGATGCGTTGCTCGCCCTGCACCGCAACGACCGAACTCACGACCGAAATTCCCTGCATCGTTTTTGCAACCACCAGGTGCTGATCCGCACAAGCAGCCACCTGCGGCAAATGCGTGACAGCCAGCACCTGCCGGTCCTGCCCGAGTTGTTTCAGGAGGCGACCCACGGTCTGTGCCACTGCGCCTCCAATCCCGACATCAACTTCGTCAAAAATCAGTGTTTGCGCCGTGCCGAGCCGACTGGTGGTCACCGCAATCGCCAATGCAATGCGCGACAACTCGCCGCCGGAGGCCACCTTATTGACCAGACGCGGCATGCTGCCAGCGTGCCCGGCAACCAGAAAGCCAACCTCTTCGAGGCCACTTTGCATGGGCTGTGCACAGGCTTCAAGTTCAACTTTGAATTGGCCGCCCTGCATGCCCAGGCCCTGCATCGCCAGGGTCACGGCTGCACCGAGCTTCGGTGCGGCTACCTGGCGTGCTTGCGAGACTCGCTTTGCTTCCTTCAAGTAGGACTCCAACGCGCTGCGCTGGGCCGCTTCCAGTGCCGCCAAATCAACAGCAGCATCGAGCGTTTGAAGTTCCTGTTTCCACTGCGCCAGCAAATCGGGTAACTCGGAAGGTCCCCGCTTGTAACGGCGGGCCAAAGACAGCCATGAACCCATGCGCTGATCGAGTTCACCCAATCGTTGTGGATCGGGTTCGGTGCGATGAAGGTAAGCGCGCAATGAATGAATCGTGTCCTCCAACTGCACCAGACTGGAGGACAAGACCTCCGTCATGGCAACAAAATGCGGCTCTGACGCCACCTGCAACTGGAGCAATTGGCGGGCACCATGCAAGGCAGCGAGCGCGCCACGGTCGTCGCCATCGAGTCGCTGCACGGCACCCTGCGCCGCGTCGATCAAAGCCTGCGCGTTCGACAGACGCGCGTGTTCCACGTTGAGCGCGTCCCATTCGTCAGCCAACGGTGCCAGCTTTTCAATTTCACCAATTTGCCACGCCAGCCGTTCGCGTTCACGCTGCAGTGACTGTTGACCGTCAAGGGCATGCTGCAGGGCGCTCTGCGCTTGGCGCCAAGCTTGCCAATGGGTTTGCCAACGCGCCCGAAGAAATACCCGCATAGGCATCCAGCAGGTCACGCACCGCCGCCGGCCGGGTGAGGCTTTGCCAGGCATGTTGCCCATGAATATCAAGCAGGTGCTCGCCAATTTCACGCAACTGCGTCACCGTGGCCGGGCTGCCATTGATCCAAGCGCGGCTCTTGCCTTGCAGATCGACAGTGCGCCGCAGCAAGACGCTTTCTCCATGTTCAAACCCGGCGACGTCAAGCCATTCCAGCAAAGCCGCAGTGGCATCAAATTCCGCACTCACATCGGTGCGTAGCATGCCTTCGCGAATGACTCCCACATCGGAGCGTCCGCCGGTGACCAGTTGCAAGGCACCAATCAGGATCGATTTGCCCGCACCAGTCTCACCCGTCAGCACCGTGAAACCGGTCGTCAAATCCAGATCGAGCGCACTGACGATGACGAAGTCGCGCAAGACAATACGCTTCAAACTCATGCTCAAGCACCTCCTTCATTCCAATGCAGCTTCTGGCGCAAGGTGTCAAAGTAAGACCAGCCTTTGGGATGCAAAAAGCGCACGTGATGTCTGGAAGGGGTCACCACAATGCGGTCACCATGCAACAGCGAAGCCAGCGACTGCGTGTCAAAACTGGCACTGGCGTCACGACCGGATACGATTTCAATCGCTACCTCCGTCGCATTGGCCAACACGATCGGCCGATTTGACAAGGTGTGCGGCGCAATCGGAACCAACACCCAGCCCGGAATGGTTGGGTGCAACAGCGGCCCGCCAGCCGAGAGTGCATACGCGGTCGAACCGGTCGGCGTCGCAATGATCAAACCATCGGCTCGCTGATTGGCCACGAAATGACCATCCACCTCAACCCGCAATTCAACCATGCCCGAGGCCGCACCGCGATTCACCACCACATCATTCATGGCCAGCGCGTCGAAGACACAATGTCCGTCACGCATGACCTGGGCGTGAATCAGGCTGCGGTGGTCTTCCTTGTACTCGCCGCGCAACATGGGCACCAGCGTGGCCGCAAAACTGTCGAACGGGATGTCGGTAATAAACCCGAGTCGTCCCTGATTGATACCAATCAGGGGCACCCCAAAATGGGCGAGCTGACGGCCAATTCCCAGCATGGTTCCGTCGCCACCCACCACCAGCCCCAGATCGCATTGCGCACCGATCTCCGCCACAGTCAACCCCGGGTAACCGGTGATACCCATGTTGCGGGCGGTGTCGTTCTCAAATACCACCTCACATCCCTGCGCATGCAAAAAGTGCGCGATGTCTTCCAGCGCACCACGCGACGAGGCACCGGACGCCCCCGAGGCCACAGTCTGATACTTGCCAATTAGCGCAACATGCAGGAATTTTGATTTCATTGGCAAATTACATCACTAAAATGGCCCGATGCTCGATGACCGTGCCAAGTTGTTGCTCAAAGCGCTCGTCGAGCGCTATATTGCCGATGGTCAACCGGTCGGCTCGCGCACGCTTTCAAGAGCCTCGGGCCTGGAATTGTCACCGGCAACCATCCGCAATGTCATGTCCGATCTGGAAGATCTGGGACTGATTGCAAGCCCGCACACGTCGGCTGGGCGCATTCCGACCGCGCGCGGCTATCGACTGTTTGTCGATACCATGCTGACGGTCCGGCGGCAGCAGATTGAAACACACAGTCTGGCACCCGACCAACCGCTGAAAGTTATCTCCAACGCGGCTAACCTGCTCTCCAACCTGTCCCAGTTTGTCGGCGTTGTCATCGCGCCGCGCCGCTCGTCTGTTTTTCGTCACATCGAGTTCTTGCGCCTGTCAGAACGGCGTTTACTGGTCATCATCGTCACGCCAGAAGGCGACGTGCAAAACCGCATCATCTTCACTGAGCTGGACTACTCGCAGACCCAGTTGCTGGAGGCCGCCAACTATCTCAACAGTCATTTTGTCGGACTGACCATCGAGCAAGTCAAGGAGCGTCTGAAAAATGAGGTGGAAACGCTGCGCTCGGAAATTGCCAGTTTAATGCAGGCGGCCGTTGCCGTCAGTTCCGACGCCATTGCAGAAACGCAGGACGAAGTGGTCATATCGGGTGAGCGCAATTTGCTGGCAGTCACCGACTTTTCCAACGATATGGGTCACTTGCGGCGCGCTTTTGAGTTGTTTGAGCAAAAAGCACAGCTCATGCGCCTGCTCGACGTTGCAGGCCAGGCCGAGGGCGTACGAATCTTTATTGGCGGCGAAAGTCAGGTGGTCCCGTTCGAAGACCTGTCGATTGTGAGTTCGCCCTATGAAGTCGATGGTCAGGTAGTCGGCACACTTGGCGTCATCGGCCCAACCCGCATGGCCTACGACCGCATGATCCAGATTGTGGACATTACCTCCAAATTGGTCAGCAACGCATTGAGCCACCACAAGTAGGTCCGTACAATCCACGCTTCGGTCGGGCCGTTAGCTCAGTTGGTTAGAGCAGAGGACTCATAATCCTTTGGTCGTAGGTTCAAGTCCTACACGGCCTACCAAAACTTGCCGTCCTGAGGGCCAATTCATGGGCAAGTCCTATATCAGCTGTGCCGCCTCGCGCGCAGCGACCACGCCCTCGTCTGTTGGCACGACCCAGACCTGCACGCGGCTTTGCGCGCTGTGGATAGCCAATATTTCGCCACCCGTGGCCTGGCTGTTTAGTTGGGGGTCGATCTCGATGCCCAGCCAGCCAAGGCGCTGGCCGACCTCGGCGCGCAGCACGGCGTCGTGTTCGCCAATGCCGCCGCTGAAGGCCAACACGTCCAGGCCGCCCAAACACGCCACCAATGCACCCGCCTCGCGCACCACGCGGTAGGTGAACAGGTCAATCGCTGTCTGTGCTGCGACGCTGCCGTCCTGGCGCAGGCGGCGCATGTCGGCGCTGATGCCCGAGACACCGAGCAGACCGCTTTGCTTGTAGAGCAACTTTTCAAGCCGGTCGTGGTCCCAACCCTGCTCCAGCAGGTAGAGCAGCACGCCAGCGTCAAGCGAACCTGGGCGGGTGCCCATCATCAGGCCATCGAGCGCCGAAAAACCCATGCTGGTGGAACAACTGCGCCCACCGCGCGCCGCGCACAGGCTGGCACCATTGCCCAGGTGGGCCATCAGCACGCGTCCATTGGCCTGCGCGCTATGCCACTGCAGTGCACTCATGATGTACTGATACGACAAGCCATGAAAACCGTAGCGGCGCACGCCCTGCAGGCTCATGGCCTGCGGCAAGGCAAAGGTGTAATCCACGCTCGGCAGGCTGGCATGGAATGCAGTGTCAAAGCAGGCCACCTGCGGCAGTTCGGCAAATGCCACCTTGAAAGCGCGCACGCCGGCCAGATTGTGCGGCTGATGCAGCGGTGCCAGCGAGCTGAGTTGCGTCAATTGCGCCAGCACTTCATCGGTGACGATGACGCTGGCACGAAAGTTCTGTCCGCCATGCACCACGCGATGTGCCACCGCCTTCAGAACCGGCATGTCGGTGAGCGAGCCGAGCAACTCGCGCAGACTCAACAGGGCCTGGTCAAAGGACTTGACGCCAGCGCCGCAGGACAATTGGCGCTGCGCTGTCTGGCCCGCGTAGGTCCAACTCATATCGGGCGCGCCGCCTGGCTCGAGCCCCTGAATTGATCCGCTCAGCAGACACGGCTGCACGCGTCTGCCAAGCAAGGGATGAATGGAAAATTTGAGCGTTGAAGAACCCGCATTGACGGCAAGGATGGCCATCCTGCGCGCCCTACCAGACCTGGCGCGGATGGTTACGCCGCGCATTGTGGGCGGCCAACTGGGCCAGTAGCGCCGATGCCACGCGATTCATTGGACCGTCGGCGCGGCTGGTCAATGCGATCGGCAGGCGGGCACCAAGCACCAGCCCCGAACCGCTGGCACCGGCCAGGTATTCAAGCTGTTTGGCCAGCATATTGCCCGATTCCAGATCCGGCACCGCCAGAATGTCAGCGTCACCCGCGACTGGCGAGGCGATGTGCTTGATCTCCGCGGCGTGCGCCGAAATGGCGTTATCAAAGGCCAGTGGCCCGTCCAGGATGCCGCCTGTGATCTGGCCCCGATCAGCCATCTTGCACAGGGCGGCCGCGTCAAGCGTGGATGGGATGTTGGCGCTGACCGTTTCCACCGCAGAGAGAATCGCAACTTTGGGTGTCACAACACCCATGATGCGGGCAAAGTCGATCGCGTTTTGAACAATGTCCATTTTTTCGGGCAGGGATGGCCGGATATTGAGCGCCGCATCCGTAATCAGCAGCGGCTTGGGATACAGCGGAATATCAAAACGAAACACGTGCGACATGCGCCGACCGCTGCGCAATTGCGGTCTGGCCAGCACGGCATGAATCAACTCGTCGGTGTGCAGGCTGCCTTTCATCAGCACCTCTACTTCGCCACTGACGCTCAGATCGGCTGCCTTTTCCGCTGCGGCGTGACTGTGTTCCACCGAAATGATTTCGGCACCCATCAGATCAATATCAAACTCTTCGGCGACGCGACGGATGCGTGTCTCGGGGCCAATCAGCACCGGCACAATCAATCCAAAGCGCGCCGCGTCCATGGCACCGCTGAGTGAGCCTTCGTCGCACGGATGCACCACGGCACAGCGCACAGCGGCCATGCCTTTGCTCAGATTGAGCAAATCGTTAAAACGCGCTTGCGGGTCAAACAGCTGGATTTGTGGTGCCGTGATGCGCGGCAATTTCACTTTCTTGGTTGGCGCCAGCACCCGCGCCATGCCGTAGAGCACCCGCACGCCTTTCTGGTTCACCACCTGGCAGTCCAATTCAATACTTTTGTTCGCCTCTTCCTTGCTTTGCACGGTCACCATCACGGTCAGCGTGTCGCCCACATGCACCGGCCTACTAAAGTGCAGCACCTGCTCCAGGTAGATCGTGCCGGGACCGGGAAATTGCGTACCTAGCAAGGCCGAAATGAGGGCGCCGCCCCACATGCCGTGAGCAATCACGCCGTGGTACAAGGTGCCAGTGGCGTACGTCGCGTCCAGGTGTGCCGGGTTGGTGTCGCCCGATACTGCCGCGAAGGCCTGTATGTCAGCCAGCGTGAGGGTGCGCAACAGGCGCGCGCTTTGACCTAGTGTGATCTCGTCAAAGGTCACATTTTCAATTATTTCGGTATGCGAGAGAGCGTTCATGAGATGGTTTCTAGATTGAAATAAATGGGACGCTGCAAGCCCGGCTCGCCACCGATGCCGGTGCTGGGCACATCAATCGGCATAACGCACCATGACGTACTCGCCAGGTGCCTCACCCAGCACGATTTTGGAATCGATCACTGGCGCGCGCACCGGTTTGCCGGAGCGTGCATGCAACCAGGCGTGCATGGCTGGCCACCAGGAGCCTTCAAGCACCGGCGCCTGTGCCGCCCAGACATCGGGCTCAACCCAGGCGTGCCCTTTTTCGACGCTATTGATCTGATAGCTTCTACGGGCGTGCCCAGGCTCCGACACAATGCCCGCGTTATGGCCACCGGCCACCAGAATGAAGGTGGTCTGGGTGTCGGTCAGCAGATGAATCTTATATACCGACTGCCACGGCGACACATGGTCGCGCACGGTGCCCACCACCAGCAAGGGCGCGCGAATGTCCATCAAGGCGACGCCAACGCCAGCGACGCGGTAATGGCCTTCTGCCAGCGCATTGTTGAGAAACAGCGACGACAAGTACTCGTTGTGCATACGCTCCGGCAGGCGGGTTACGTCCGCGTTCCAGCTCATCATGTCATTGCCGATGTCGTCCTGACCGAGCAGGTAGCGCCGCGTGCTGTGCGACCAGACCAGGTCGCGCGAGTTCAAGAACTGAAAAGAGCCGGCCATTTGCTTGCCCGACAAATAGCCGGTGCGAGCCATTGATTCGCGCAAGGTCTTGAGCTGCTCGTCATCAATAAAGACGCCCAGTTCGCCCGGCTCGCTAAAGTCGCTTTGCCCAGCCAGTATTGTCACTGTGGCAAGCTCGGGCATGGCATCCAGTGCGACGCCGTCGTCATGTCGCCGACGCGTGTTCTTTGCGCCGGCGCGGCGCTGCGCCTGCGGCTTACGCCGCCCCAGCCCCGCCGCCACAATTGCCAGAAAAGTGCCCCCCAGGCAATAGCCCAGGGCATGGATGCGCGGCGCACCGGTCAGCGACTTGACCGCCGCCATGGCCGCCATCACACCGCCCTGCAGGTACTCCTGCATGCCCAGATCGCGGTCCGAAACGTCCGGGTTGCGCCAGGAAAGCATGAACACCGTGTGCCCTTGCTCAACCAGATAGCGCACCATCGAATTGGCAGGTGACAAGTCCAGAATGTAGTACTTCATGATGCACGAGGGCACGATTAGCAGCGGCTCCGGATCGACTTTCGCGGTAGTGGCGGTGTACTCGATCAATTCAATCAGGTGATTGCGAAACACCACCTTGCCCGGTGTCACTGCCACATCCTTGCCGACCTTGAACGGCAGGGGCTTGAGCCGGCTGGCGTCGTCGCTGCCGCGGTGCTTTTGCTGTTGCTGATCGAGCCAGTCATGGGTCAGGTTCTGCCAACCCTTGAGCCAGCTTTGGCCGAGTGACTGCTGTGCCGTCTTGACTGCAACTGGGTTGGTGCGGGCAAAATTGGAAGGCGACAGCGCGTCCAGCCCCTGGCGAGCAAAAAACTCCATCATGTGGCGGTGGTGGTTGGAAATGCCTTCCACCTGCGTCGCCTCCCGCCACCAGGCTTCGCTGGCCTGGAAGCTCTCCTTGAGTACGCTATAGGGCCACTGTTGCCACGACGGATCGTTAAAGCGCAGGTCACCCTCCCCGCTCGCCTGCGAATCCGCCTCCTTCGCTAGCACGCGCTGCCAGGGTTTGGCCAGCGCCTGTTGGGACAGGCTCAGTGCCCGCTGCGCCAGCAGCATTTGCTGCCCCGGTGACGTGGCCAGGTGCATGGCCCAGTCGGCATACGCCAGCGACAGTGCGATGGGCGACAAGCCCATGCTGACCTTCGTCAATTGCGCGCGAAACGCCTGGTCAAGCGCGTGCGCAGACGCCAGCTGCTGTTCGGTTGGCAGCACTGATGACGCAATATTTTTCATAGTCCTAGCCTCTGTTTCCGCTATTGCAAACAAAGAAATTTTATCAGGGTAAACCCTGATAAAACCGATCATCGCGACAAATTTACAGTGTCGCGGCTGTTGGTGAAGCGTAAATATGCACCCTGTTGCGGCCTGCGTTTTTGGCCTGGTACATGGCGTTATCAGCCCATTTCAGGATGTCATCCAGACTGGCTTCGTGATTGATGAAAACCGCCACACCGATGCTGCTAGTGCAGTGATGCTCAACCGTGGCAGCGGTCTGGGCGGCGTTGCTCACGGTCAGCCGATAGGGTGCCGCCAGGCAGCTGCGGATTTTTTCCGCCACCCGTGCCGCCTGCACCGTTGATTCGGCTTTATCAGCGTTGAGCTCGCTCAGCACCACAACAAACTCGTCACCGCCAAAGCGTGACACGGTGTCAACGTCGCGCACGCAGCTTTTGAGCCGCCGGGCCACCTCGACCAGCAACAAATCGCCCGCGCTATGGCCGTGCTGGTCGTTGAGTTGTTTGAAGTTATCCAGGTCCATGAACATCAGTGCGCCATAGCGGCCACTGCGCTTGCCAGCTGCCATGCTCTGACGAAGGCGGTCGCTTAGCAGGCGTCGATTCGGCAGCTGGGTCAGCATGTCATAAAACGCGAGATGACGCACCTGATCCTGCATTTCCTTGCGTTCAGTAATGTCGGTGATAAAGCCGTGCCAGAGCGTGGCGCCATCGGCTTCGCGCTCAGGCAGGGCATCGCCAAACAGCCAGCGCACGTTGCCGTCAGCCAACTTGACCCGATAGTCCTGGCGCCACGCGCTGAGCTCACTTGCTGAGGTATGGATGGAGGCGATGAAGGCCTCACGGTCGTCCGGGTGAAGCACGGCAAAAACCTGGCTCGCATCCTCGCGCACCTGCTCCGGGCTGACGCCGTAGATCTCGCGCATGGCGTCGCTGGCGTAAGGAAAGCACGAGCTGCCGTCCGGTCGCAATCGATATTGATACACCAGTCCCGGCACGCGGCTGGCGATCTTTTGCAAACGCGCGAGCGCCTCGCGCAGCGACTCCTGCGCCGTGCGCAGGCGCAACATGGCATCCACCCGCGCCAGTAACTCCAACTTGCCAATTGGCCGCGCGATATAGCCGTTGGCCAGACCACCGGTCAAACCCGCAGCCTGATCTTCGCCCGAGGTCTTGAGGCCAGACAACAAAATCACAAATATCCCGGCCAGCGCCGGTTCACCCTTCAATTGGCGCGCCACCTCCACGCCATTGCCGTCGGGCAGCATGACGTCAAGCAACAGCAGCGCGGGCCGGTGGCGCCGCGTGAGCGCCAGCGCCTCGGCAGCGTTGACACCGGTGATGACGCGGTAGCCCGCCTGCAGCAGGATGCGGGCCGTGGCGCGCAATACGTCGGGATCGTCGTCAATCAGCACCAGCGTCGTGCTGGCCGGCTTAATCATTTGCTCCCTCCGGCTTTGCGTTTGGACTGCTGGTGACGCTGCGCGCGGGCCGCAGGCGATCTGGCGGCAGCGTGAATCCAAACACCGAACCCTGCCCGAGCTGGCTCTGCACAAACATGCGCCCGCCGTGCGCCTCGATGATCTTGCGGGCAATCGCCAGCCCCAGGCCGATGCTGCGCTCGCCAGTGGACTTGCGAGCCGCCTGCCCGCTAGCAAAGGACTGGAATAGCTTCTCTTGCTGCTGCGGCGCAATGCCCGGCCCGCAGTTGGCCACCTGCACCCGCAGCTCGCTTGGCAACCGCTCACTGCTGAGTGTGACAGCGCCGCCAGCGGGCGAGTGCTCAACTGCGTTGCTCAGCAGGTTGGTCAGCACCTGCTCGATCTTGGCGCCGTCGACGCACAGCGAGCTGCTGGTCAGGGCGATGTTGATTTTGACGCCGCGTTTGCCTGCTGCCAGCTTGACCAGCGTGACAGCAGACTGCGCCAAGTCGACCAGGTCGGCGGCCTGCTCATCAAGATTGAAGCGACCGGCCTCGATCAGGCTGACATCCAGAAAATCGTCGACCACGCCGCGCATGCGGCTTGCCGCCGTAAGAATGGTCTGCAAAAAATCCTGGTGCTCGGCTGACAGGCCAGGCCCAGTTCATCGATCAGGAACTCGGCGTAGCTCAGAATCAGGCCAGTGGGCTTGCGCAGGTCGTGCGCTGCCATGCCCAGGAACTGGTTCTTGAGTGCGCTGAGTTTGGCCAGCTCGTCGTTTTTTAGCGCCAGTTCGCGCGTCAGGTTGTTGAGCTCATGGTTGAGCTCGAGCACCTCGCGGCCCAAGCGCGCCTGCTGCGCGGCGTTGTTTTCACCGAACAGAAAGTAGTCCGCGCCGACCGCCTCGAGCGTGACCTCAAGGGTTTGCGGCAAGCCGGTCGTGCTATGCACATTGAGCAGGCGTGGCCGCGCGGCGTCCATGAGCCAGTCGGCAAAAGGCATCACCCCGGCAAAATTAAGCAGCATGCTGTGCCACGGCTGGCCTAAAAGTGGCTCCCCGATCAGCGCGCGGGCGTGCCGGTTGGCGGCCAGAATGAGGCCTGACGAACTCAGTCGCAGCGCCACCACGCTGCTGCTTTCTTTCAGGAACTGCCAGCCCGAGCCATCACAGAAGCCAGACGCTTCACTGCTCATAGGTCGCGAGCGTTTGCTCGAGTTGATCGAGTGAGCCGATACAAGCGGCGTTGGGGTAAGCCTGCACCGCCTCCATGCCGCCCCAGCGCAGTGCCTGGCCACCCACCAGAATCGCTTGTGCCGGGTACTGGCGGGTGATGGCGTCGAGCGCCGTGATCAATCCAGGCAGGTTCAGCAACAAGCTCAGAGACAAGCCGACCAAAGTCGGGCGCCGTTCTTCGATGGTCCGCAGCAGCTTCGGCAGTGGCGTGTCTACGCCCAGGAAGTGGGCGCGCCAACCGCGCAGCTCGCAAAAGTCGGCGATCATCCTGCCACCCAGCTGGTGATACTCATCGGCGACACAGGCAATCACCATGCTTCTGTCCCGGTGCTCACCAGCAAAGGCCTGAGGTTGCACCAAGCTCAGCATACGTTCGGTGATGGCGGTGGCCAAATGCTCGGACGCCACTGAAATGCGCTGGTTTTCCCACAGCTCGCCGACCTGGTACATGGCGCGCTGGAACAGGTTGACGTACAGGCTTTTGAGATCGGTACCGGCCGCCACCAACCCCTGCACAATGGCCGCGCATGGAGCGCGCTCGCCTGCCAGCAGGGCGCTCAGATACTGTTGGTAGGTGCCTTCATCCAGCGTGCTGCTCATGGCCTGCTCCTTAGACTGCAGGCCGGGCGACGTTCGCGCTGTCGCGCGCCTGGGCCAGGGTGGCTTCAATGGCTGCAATCCAGTCCGGCGGGAACCGGGCCGGGTCGGTCAGCCACGCTTGCAGACTGGTGACGGCGCCAGGGCTGCCGGCCAATTCATCGGCCACAGCGCAGCCCAGCAGGACGCCGGTATCGGGCAGACGCGCGCGCCAATCACTGCCCACCCTCTGATCAAAGGCCGTGCCAATGGTTTTGAGTTGCTGATCGCTTAAAGACTGGCAGCGCTTCGCGTGCAGATCGGCCGCAGCGACCAACAGTTTTTCGTAGTCGGACTTTTTCTCTGGCAAGGCGGCGGCCAACTGGTCGACCAGTATTTCCAGTTGCACCTGCAACAGCAGGGTTGGCATGCCACGCCCGGCCAGCACGCGACCAAGCCAGCGCACCTGTTGCAGGATTTGCGCTGACGGGTAGCGCCAGAGCGTGGCTTGCCATGCAGCGTCGCTACGGGCAAAGCGACGGCCGCGTTCGCCATAGCGCTGCTCGAAATAAGGGAAGCGCCGCCAGCACAGGTCAGCCGCCTGCAGCGATGCCTGCACTTCGCGCGCATCGGCAGGCACCGCATGGCGCCCGGCCTCCGGGTTGATGGAAGTCACGAGGAAAGTTTTGGATTCGTCCTGAAACGGGTAGAGCGCCAGAAACACCGCTTCGAGTTTCTCAAAGAAATGATTGGCTCCTTCATCGAGCTGCTCGCGTTCAGAGGTGCTGAGTTGTAGCGCGTTCATGCGCTGCTGAAACTGGGCCCAGCGCTCGCCTAGCTCGGAACCATAGCCGTGCAGATAAGCCAGACCCTCGTTGCCGCTGAGCAGCAGGGCGCGCGCCACCAGCGGGCGCAACACGCGTGCGCCCAGGGCTGACCCCTCCAGCACATACACGCAGGCCAGCAAAGCGAGGGGTTGTTCAATCGAGTGCAGGCGAATCTGCTGGACCGCCTGCTGCGCAGCCTGCTCGGCCTCCTTCAGGTCGGCCACAGTGCGCGGCTCAAAATAGTTCAGGTCTTGTTCGAGCACGGGCAGTTTGCGCATGTCACTGCACCAGACCGAGGCAACGCGCTGGTCGCGGCACTCGGCGAGCGCTTGCTCGAGCACCCCGTGAATAACGGCCAGGGCGCGCAGCTGTCCAACATAAGACTCCAGTGGCAACTGGCAGGCCGCCAGCGCCGAAAAGAACGGTGCCGCCTGCAATCGGCTATGCACCGCAAAGGTCTGCGCCTTGAGTTCTTCCATCAGGCTCAGTTGCTGTCCGAAGAGTCCTGTTTTCATGATGATGGCGGGTGCCTCGATGACTGGTGTTGACCATCATTGTAGGAGTGCAAGTTTATCGCGACGCGCAGATGGCAGACAACAACACCGATAATCAACATTCCGCAATATCACAACACTCTGTGGCACCCAAATGCAAGCCAGCGCGACCCATTCTTCAGACTCCCCAGGCGTGCCCGTTTCCGGCCGTGCCGACACGCGCCTGCGCCGCCCCGAGC
>CAVVRQ010000004.1:0-16622 GCA_963750665.1 uncultured beta proteobacterium | reverse complement strand
TCTGTTGCGCTGGCTCGGCTGGCCGGCCCTGCTGGCGCTATTTGTGGCCCTGGTCCTTGCAGCCGGGCAGACCTTTTTGCTCAGCCGGTACTGGGCGTTCCGGCGTTAACGCGCCCGCCGAGCGCAACAGGGTCCACCCCGCGCCCCGATAGAACGCTTTCCAGCCCGCGGCGGCTTCTGGCGTACGATTGTCGCCCCGGATGACGAGCCGGGGCACGCCCGGCGCCGCACCGGCGCCGGCCAGCGCCTGCGGGCTCTGCAGCACCTGCGCTGCGCTGGCGTCGAAGTCTGCGCCCTCGAACAACTCACGTTGCCAACCGTCGCCCGCGCTCTGACGTAGATCGGCCCAGGGCGCCGCAACGATCAGAGGTCTGCGCGTTTGCGCGTAAAAAGGCAAATCGTACGGGTAAGCGCCCACCACATACACGGCGTCGCCCGGCGCTGCCGCGCAGGCCAGCACCGCGGCCACGTCCTGGGCACGCCCTTCACGGGTCACGGCGCCAACCTGCGTCACGATGACCACCGCCAGCGCCACATTGAACAGGCACAGCGAAGCAAAAACCTTGACTGCGCTGGCCCGGTGGGCCATCGCGCTTTCCCAACCCAGAGCTGCCAGCAGGGCCAGCGGTGGCAACACGGGCAGGATGTAGCCAATCAGCTTGGAGTTCGGCAGCGAGAAAAACACCAGAATAGCCAGCACCCAGATCCAGCACAGGCTGCGCCATGCATCGGCCAGTGGCGGTTTCGGCGTGGACCGGACCGTGCCGCGCACGCGAATTTCCTCGAACACGAAAATAGCCCGGGGGAGAGAAAGCAAAACCAGCGCTGCCAGGTAGAACCACCACGGTTGCGGGTTGTTGTAGGTCGCGGCGGTATAGCGGTTGAACTGCTGCCCGACAAACATATAGTCAAACAACCCCGGATACTTTTGCTGCGCGACGATGAACCAGGGCAAGGCGATCGGCGCGAACAGCGCCATGCCGCTGAACCACGGTAGATGCAAGACTTTATTGAACTGGCGCGTCCACAGCAGCCAGATAAATAGCGCCCAGGCCCGGCAGCGCGATACCGATCAGGCCTTTGCTGAGCATGCCCATCGCGCAGGCGGCAAAGCCGAACCGCGCCAACGCTGCATCGGGCCGACCGCCGGCCATGAAGGCAAAAGCAAAGCACCCAATGGCCACCCCAATCCATGCCGCCACCAGCATGTCGTGATTGACGTACTGGCCCCCGATCAAAAAACCAAGGCTGGTGCCGAGCATCAACACCGAGCGCCGCGCGATTGGCCCGCTGGTCACAGCGCGCGCACCCAAGTACAGCGCGATCAGCATCAGGCCCGCGTGCAACGCCGGAACCAGCCGCAGCGCGATCTCGTTGACGCCAAAGGCGGCCAGCGACATCGCCTCCAGCCAGTACAGGTACGGCGGCTTGTGAAAGAACGGCAATCCGTTCAGGCGCGGTGTCAGCCAGTCACCGCTTTGCAGCATCCACCGACCAATTTCGCCATAACGACCCTCATCGGGCACGGCCAGCGGGCGCAGCGCTGCCAACACGAGCAAGGCCAGCCACAGACCGAGCAGCGTCAACCAGGATTTTTGCGAGTCGGTCCATCGGGTTCGTCACGGCGGGATTCTAGTGTGAGCCCGAGGCTTCCGGCAGCTCAGGCGCGCGCCAGCGACTCGCCGCGGGCCAGCCGAAGGCCCGCACTGTCCAGCGCCGAGTCAAAGTCGGCGCTGCTGAGGTATGCGAACTCTTTGGCGCGTGCGCGCCCGATCGGGTCGTGCAACACAGCTGACTGCGCCGGGTGACACATGAGGATGCAGCGCGGCGGCGCCGCCTGCACCCAGTGCGCCATCAACCGTGCATAGCGGGCCTCGTCGCCGGCAAAATCATAAACACCAAATAGGGCTGCAGAGCACGCCAGACCTGCGTCAATAGCTATCTTTTCAAGAGCGTCTGCACCCATGGCGGCGATCACCCGACCCTTGAAATCGGCGTGCCCAGCGGGTGCGCGTGAAATCCGCAGGTACGGCAAAGCACCAACGTCCGCTGCTCCGGGTTTGCATCGCGCACCGTAGCGGTCGATCAGGATCTCGACCAGCGCCTCGCGAATGCCGGCAAACTGCTGCACATGCTGGTGTCCGTCCACGAAATCGGGAGCTGTCTTGCAGTGCCGCTCAAATGCATCGAGCTGGCGCTCGATCACGCTGCGCGTCGCCACCTTGGCCGCACCGCGGCGAAAAGCGCCGCTGGCGGCCTTGATCATCGCCATGCCGAGTGACAGTCCGTGACCACTGGCCTTGGCGAATTCACTGGTCCAATCCAGATGCAAGCCCACGTCAATAGCGCCGCGCAGATCGTTCAGCATGGCAGCATCATCGGCCCAGCGCGGCGCCAGCACCATGACACTGGTTGCGCTGAGGCGTCCCTTCGCCGCCAGCGCGGCAATACCTGCAGAGACTTCCCTGTTAAAGCCAAAGTCGTCGGCGCACAGGATGACGGCCCTGGCGCCCGCAGCCGGGTCCCCGGTCATTGCGCGCGCCAGAAACCGGCCTGGCTGTAGTGGTGCTTGAGGAAATCAATCCAAAGGCGGACGCGCAGCGGCAGATGCTTGGCATGCGGGAAAACGGCGTAAATGCCGTTCGGCGGAGCGGCAAAATCCTCCAGCACCGCCACCAGGGTACCGGCGGCGACTTCGGCCTCAACTTCCCAGGTGCTGCGCCAGGCGATCCCATAGCCACTGGCGCACCAGTCGTGCAATACCTGGCCATCGGAGCAATCAAGCGCGCCTTTGGGCTTGAGGTGCATGAGTTCGCTGCCTTCACCCTTGCGTAATCGGAATGCCCAGCCCCGCGTCTGCGAGGCGTCGCTGGAGAGCGTCAGGCAGTCGAACTTGACCAACTCGCCTGGATGGTTCGGCGTGCCATGGCTCTTCAAATAGGCAGGCGTGGCCACACACAGGCGACGGTTGTCGGCCAGACGCACACTGACCAGGCTGGAGTCAGGCAGATCACCGACACGCACCGAGCAATCAAAACCCTCGGCTGCCAGATCGACGACGCGGTCGCTCAGGTTCAGTGAAATACTCACCTCGGGGTGCAGTTCCCGAAAGCGCGGTACCAGCGGCGCCACATGCCTGCGCCCGAAGCCCGCCGGTGCGGTGATGCGCAGGTGGCCGCTGGCCTTTACACCACCGGCCGTGACACTGGCCTCCGCGTTGGCGAAATCGGCCAGCAAGCGCTGGCAGTCTTCCAGGAACGCGCTGCCCTCGTGCGTGAGTGAAATGCGCCGCGTCGTTCGCAGCAGCAGCTTCACGCCCAGGCGCGCCTCCAGCGCGTCGAGCCGACGCCCCATGATGGCCGGGGCCACACCTTCGGCCCGGGCCGCCGCCGTCAGACTGCCGCGCGTGACCACCGAGACAAAGGATTCAAGTTGCTTGAGCTTGTCCATGGCGCGTTAGTGCTCGGGTTGTTCATCCGCCGCTAGGCACTCATGGCCCTTGGCCGTGAGACGATATTTTTGTAAACGACTATTGGGTTTGTCTGGCAATGTCATTTCGATCATTTCGAGAGTCAGCAGGCGCTTGATTTGTTTGTGCAACTCGCCAGAGACTGATTGATGCCCGAGCAACTTGGCCAAGGTGGCTTTGCCCGCCTCGGCCTTACCAAGAAGAATCATGAGCTTGGCCGCTAAATTTGACTCTAGCCGTGACTCTAGCCGTGACTCTAGCCGTGACTCTAGCCGTGACTCTAGCCGTGACTCCTAGCCGTTCTGGTATTGCCTGTTCGATTAATTGCCGTGTCGACAGCACTTGGGCCAGACGCACCACCACCCGCACACGCATTCCCAATTCAAGAATTTCCGGTTCAGGCAATCCTTGCTCCAATGCTTCACGGTAAATCCGGCGCACGCCACTGCCCCATTGCTCGATCAAGTTCAACTCACGAAACACCCTCGCAACGACATGGTTGCGGATCTTTGACACACCCTGGCGCATGTCTTCAATAGTCATCCCCGGCAGCAAGATGCCGGGATTCTCGATTTCAATGCGGTCGTCAAAGAACGCCACGCGCACCGGCGCGCCGCGCTGTGAATAATCCGCATGCACCAACGCGTTGATCACGGCCTCACGCAACAGCGTCAGCGGAATGCTCCAGACATCCTTGCGCCTGGTTTCTGAAAAATCCGCACCACGCATGGCATGTTTTTTGAGGAACAGCATGATGCTGTCCACGGCCAGAGGCAAATGATCGTAGATCTCGACATGGTCAAAAATGACTGCCTTGTCCGTTCCCACAAAGCGCCCACATTGCACCCAGGCATCCGTAAAGTGTTGTGCCCGAGTCTTGCCAAACAGAAGCACGGCTCCTTTGGTCGGTACCAACCGCCCTTGGTAGGGGGTGAGCAATTTCAACGTGAGTAAGGCCTTCTCGTCTAAAGCGACTTTGTCAGCAAAAAGATTTTGTGCGGCCACCAAATCCACGTCATCCATGCACAGATCGGGCATGGGCATTTCGTCAAAGCCCGTGCCTTCGGCCGTGCGGCGCAACTCGTCAATCAATGCAGCGTCTGCCTGCCGGTTGGTGGAACCCAGCCGCACGTAGACACCCTGCTCGGACCCTTCTGACGTAAGCCAGTGCGGACGCGCCCCGCTGACAAACACCTCTACCACCAGAACCGTCTTCGCATCAACCGTGACCAATTCGACGTTGGGCACCAGTCGCGGCGAGATGCCATCTGCAATCATGTTGCACACCCGCTCTTCGTCGTCCAGTGGCTGCGCTGCACCCAGCACTTGGCGCTGGTCATCCACCCCGATCACCAGCCGCCCACCCGCCGTGTTGGCAAAAGCCACCAATGTCTTGAGCAGCGGTTTGCTGGACGACAGGTCACGCTTGAACTCAAGCGTCTTGCCTTCGGGTCTGAAAAACAACTCGTTGATCATCGTGGCGCTATTGTGAGGGGGTTGCTCAGGGTACTGAGCGCCAGCGTCTTGCGCTCGCACTGATGTAGCGCGAGAAGTGACGCCTCCTCTTGCTGCCCGGTGCCACCCCTTCCGCTGTGATGAGCGCCGTCAGGCTGCCACGCGTGGCCACCGAGACAAAGGATTCAAGTTGCTTGAGTTTGTCCATGCAGGCAGATTATGGGCATAAAAGTCAGTCATCAGCGGGTTGACTCGGTCTTTGATTGAGCTGGCTTGGCGCGTTGCTTGTTAGAGCGCCCAAGCTCAGCGGATGGGGTTTCCTTCTACCATAGGCATTTGATGAGCACGACACCAAAAACCCAAGTATGAACTTCACTCAAATTGTCGCCATCGCCGCCCCTGAATACGGTCGCCAGCCAGAGGTACGAGCTTGCCCGGATCAATATGTCGGCCGCTTGTCCCAAGTGATCAACCGCTCAGATTTTCCAGTTCGCCTGGCAACCAACGAACGGCCTGATTCGCCCTGTCTGATCATGGTGATGGAGTCGCCTCACGGAGATGAATTCATTGGTGATCCGGGACCTGCCAAAGGAGACACCGGAAAGTACCTCCGTCTCCACTTGACTGATGCGATTGACTGCACTGGGCGTCAGGCTGTGGGACTGATTCTGGTGAACCCGATTCAATATCAATGCTCGCTTGGTGAAAGCACGGAGCTTTATCGCGACAAAGTATTTCACGCGGTTTGGGCCAATGGTGGCCGGCAAGAATTTATGGACAGACTACTTTCGACATTTGAACCGGGCGACATCCTGATGAACTGTTGCACTTGGGGCACCAACGGCGAGTCAGGCGCACCTCTGCGCCACTTGGTTGAAGATGCCATACGAGAAGCACTACCTGAGGTGGACTCAATCAAGCGAACACACCCGTCATCGTGGAAGCACCCTGAAAACCGAGGAAAGAATTGGTACTACTGATCGTCGCTTCCGTTATCAGGATCACCTAAGACCGCAAACAACTTTTCGTTACTGAGACCGCCCGACGGGTGACGGAGATATGTCACCTTTTCCTCCGGGAAACAAGCCAGGTCACGAATAGAGCTCTTTGCAACCGAACCAAAGACAACAATGCGCACATAGTGGTGATTTTCAATGTCGAGTTTTAACCAGTGCGCGCAGCGCTTTCTGGCAACGGCTGATGGTTTTTTGTCGCGGGGTGCCTTTGCTCCTTGCGCCTGCGCCTTCCCCTGATAGCACTGCACCGCATTCGTAATGTTGAAACCTTCGCGCGCCGTATTAGTCTTATCGAATGCCCGCCGAAACCTCGCGCCTGCGGATGTTTCATCGAAACCGGATAGTGGTCGTTTTGTTTTCCACTCACTCTCGCCCGGTGACTGGAAAATTAGCAAGACTGCCGCGTCGTTGTCTTCCATGCTGAGTGGGCGCGCTTCGCAATTGGAAAATCGTTCGTCCAAGTGGTGTGACCCCACATATGGACAACCCATGCAATACTTGCTGAAGTCGGCTGGCATGGCGAATCTGCTATCGGGAATTTGAACAATCGCCAATCACGCTAATCACAACCAATTCCCCATCAAAATAAATGGTGCCCAGTAAAACGGATGCGCGTACCGACCTTGTGACAGCAATGAAAGTTGAGCTTGTCGCAATGCTTCTGTCTTGGTCAGTTGTTGCTCCTGTCGACGACGATACATTTCGGCCATGAGCGTCGCGGTGCTTTGGTCAGCCACAGGCCACAGCGTTGCAAGTACAGCCTTGGCACCTTGCTGCTGCGCAATGACGCCAAAGCCTTCGATTTCACGGCCCTGCGCATCCCGTCCGCCACCAAGTCCGGTATCACAGGCCGAGAGCGTGAGCAGGTCTACGTTGTCAAAACGGTAGTTTTGCGTGCGAATGTCACCGAGAGTGAGTTGCTGACCATCGCCCAGCAGCAAAAATGAATTGACTTCAGTGCCCGGGCTGAATCGGAAATGACTGGCGACGTGCAGCAGTTGAAAAGAGCGGTGGCTCACGTCTTTAAGACGCACGGCCGTAAACGCCTCGTCAAGATGTACCTCACCGGGCAGCACGCCACCGCCTGCCGCCTTAACGATGCTGTTCATCTCAGTCTTTACGGCTGGCAACGCCTTAAATTCGCCTATCGCCCGTGTCACGCCCAGCCCGGCCACCTGCCATTGGGGTGTGACCGCATCACGTAATCTGTTCTTTGTGACACTGGTGTACATGGGCAGATTCCAACGCTGTACCAGGTAACGTTGGCCATCGTGCAAAGCGCCAAACGGCAAATAGCGCAACGCGCCGTCCAGCGACAACATTACGGTCTTTGCACCGGCCTGTTCAAGGTCCTTTGCCACGGGTGCCACCAGCAACTGGTAAAGCGCTTGAGAAGCCGGAAGCAAATTTGATTTTGAATCGCGCAACAAGCGCCGAAACCCGGCGATCTGACGGTGTAGTTCCTTGGCATTGACCTTGACGTTGCGTGCCAATTGCACGCCCGGCGTGGTCAACAACATGCCAACCTGATCGTCGGTTACGTAATATTGCAGCAGCACCGCATCATGGCCAAGCCCTTGAAGAAGGCCCTGCAACTCTCGCAGGTTTTTCTGGCTGGTCTCGACCATGTCAGTAGTCCGGACAGGCCCTTGGCGGGTAAAGCCCTCTCTCATTTCATTGAGGAACGACTGAAATGCGGCTTGTGCTACGCGAAGGTCTGCGGTCAGAGCCTGTTGCCGCTGCTTTTGCTTAGAGCTTAGTCCGAGTTTGGCCTGCTTTTGAAGTGCCTGCTCTTCAACCCCCAGCGCAGCCAGACCGTCGGCAATCTGGCGGTAGCGGGCCATCAAGGTTTGTTCGGTGGTGTTGTAGCCAATGCGAGTGCGACGCGGGTCGGCAGTTTCGCTGCGCCGGATGAATTCAAACTGCTCGTCTTCTTTGAGCATATCCAGCACCATTTGGGCCTCTGGCAGGCGGCCTTGTTCGATCAATTCGGATGCAAGGTTTTTGTACGCGAAGGATACCGATCCCGTGTAGCTGCGCAGTTCGGATGCGCCGATCTGCGAGATTCTCTCGCGCTGGTTCTGGTAGGAATTGACTGCCGACTTGAACAGGGTAATCGCCAACTCGGGTTGCTGGATAAGAGAGAAGGCGTAAGCCAAGTTGTTCAGACTCAGCGCCGTATCAGGATGATCGGGGCCGAGGACTTTCTCTCTGATTGCCAGCGCCCGCTGGTGCAGCGACAGCGCCTTGTCGTACTGAGAAAGAGCACTGTAGGTCTCGGCCAGACTGTTCAGGCTTAACGCTGTGGCCGGATGGTCGGGGCCGAAGACCTTCTCATTGATTGCCAGCGTCCTCAGATCCAGTGGCAGCGCTTTGTTGTACTCAGCCAGCTTCTTGTATGCGTAGGCCAGGCTGATCAGACTTTGAGCAGTGTCCGGATGATCGGAGCCCTGCACTTGCTCTCTAATTGCCAGCGCCCGCTGGTACAGTGGCAGCGCTTTGTCGTACTGAACAAGATAACTGTAGGTCCCGGCCAGGTTGTTCAGGCTTAACGCCGTATCAGGATGATCGGGGCCTACGACTTTCTCTCTGATTGCCAGTGCCCACTGGAGCAACGGTAGCGCTTTGTCGTACTGAGCCAACTGGGTGTAGGTATAGGCCAGGTTGTTCAGGCTTAACGCCGTGCCAGGATGATCGGGGCCGAGGACTTTCTCATTGATTGCCAGCGCCCGCTGGTACAGTGGCAGCGCTTTGTCGTACTGAGCCAGCTTGTTGTAGGTGCGGGCTAGGTTGCCCAGACTCCGCGCCGTATCAGGATGATCGGGGCCGAGGACTTTCTCATTGATTGCCAGCGCCCGCTGGAGCAACGGTAGCGCCTTGTCGTACTGCGCGAGATCACTGTAGGTAACGGCCAGGTTGTTCAGGCTTAACGCCGTGCCAGGATGATCGGGGCCTACGACTTTCTCATTGATTTCCAGCGCACGCTCGAACAGCGTCAACGCTTTTTCGTACTGAGCCAACTTGATGTAGGTATAGGCCAGGCCGTTCAGACTTTCAGCAGTGTCAGGATGATCGGGGCCTACGACTTTCTCATTGATTGCCAGCGCCCGCTGGTTCAGCGGCAGCGCGTTGTCGTACTGAGCGAGATCACTGTAGGTCACGGCCAGGTTGCGCAGACTCCGCGCCGTATCAGGATGATCGGGGCCGAGGACTTTCTCTCTGATTGCCAGCGCCCGCTGGAGCAACGGTAGCGCCTTGTCGTACTGAGCGAGATAACTGTAGGTGACGGCCAAGTTGCCCAGGTTTAACGCCGTGCCCGGATGGTCGGGGCCGAGGATATTCTCATTGATTGCCAGCGCCCGCTGATACAACAACAGCGCTTTGTCGTACTGAGCCAGTTCTCTGTAGGCGTAGGCCTGGCTGCTCAGACTTTCAGCAGTGTCAGGATGATCGGGGCCTACGACTTTCTCATTGATTGCCAGCGCCCGCTGGTTCAGCGGCTGTGCTTTGTTGTACTGGGCCAGATCACTGTAGGTGTTGGCCAACGCCGGCAAACTGACCGACATATCCGCGTGATCTTTGCCCAACCTACCCTCTGCCAAAGCGAACGCTTTGTGGGTCACGTCGGGACCACGCCCATGCTGACCCTGCGCCGTCAAGACGACATATTGATTGACCAAGGTTTGCCAGTCTTTACCAGCAGCCTGTGGAAAAACCGGGCCCGCACAAAGGCACGAAATGGTGGTCAATATCGCCCTTCGGACAATCCGACCATGGTCCTTTTTCAGAAGTTGAAGCCAGACTGCCGATGCAAAGTGTTGATTAGTAGGCTGTCCCAAAGTGAGCGCAACGCAATCCTCGTGCAATCTTGGAGCCAATTGAAACGGCATGACTTCAGTAACCTAATTACTCGGCTTTGTCGGTGTCAGTTTCAGGACCGAATTTCCCCCCGAAATCTCAGGCTCCAGTCTTTGTGTAAGCAGGTAAGCAAGCACTTTTTCAGTAGCCTTGACAGTCAAAACGATTTGCCCATTTGCCAGTCGATCGACCTTGGGAGCTTCCCCCGCAATTTGAAGCCCCGCTTGCAGCTCTGCCAGCCGGGCTTCTGGATCTGTCACGATCAACACCGTGGCGTGCTCAGCGCCCCGCAGAATGTCCTTCTCGTACCCATCCGGATTGAAACCACCCATCTGCATCACCACGCCAACCCCCATGACTATGGTGGCTGCAATGCCCCAAAGCATGGGGTTACGCCATCCACGATTCGGCGATGTCAAACCCTCGCGGCGCAGCCTGAACAGCAGTTTTTGATACTGCGCATCGTCTGCCGCTGGCATTTGAGTGACAAGCGGGTCCCTCCTCGCTTGCAGGGCACGGCGCAAAGATTGAGCTTGCTGATTGACTTTTGAATCTGCCGCCGGGTCAGCTTGCCCAGCCAGGGCACTGAGCCACTGCGCATCTTCTTTGTCTGGATCACTTGTCATTGGTCTTTGCTCACGCCGCCAGCAAGTCAGTGCAATGCGCGATGAAGGGGGTAATTTTCTTTTTGCATTGGGACAGGTATTCCTTCGTCGCCGCCATGGTCCGCCCAATCCGTAGCCCAATTTCTTCGATGCTCAGACCATCCATCTGCAGCATCAGCACCATGGCACGCTCAGGCTCAACGCGGTTGAAGTTGTCCAGACCGACCGACACACATTCATCCACCGAACCGGCGGCGCCACATCCCGGCGCAGTCTGATCTGCTGTTGTTTCTTCAAGAGTCTGCCACTGTTCATCATTTACCGCGGTTTCATGATTGGCCAAGCTGCCTTGCTTGCGTTGGTGGTCAGTCAGGCAATTTCTGGCAATCTGCCAGATCCATGCTTTGGCCACACCGTTGCCGGTGTAGCTAGCGACATTGCGGACAATTTTTACGAATGTCTCCTGCAGAACGTCTTTGGCATCGTCACCAGAAACACCCCTGTAGACGAAAAACTTGAGCATGGGTTGAGCCGCGTTCTGATAAAGCGCCTTGACACCCGCATCCATTGCTTTGCCCCCCATGCGGATCAAACCAATGATTTCTTCTTCCGTCATGGCTCCCCAGTGAACTGTTGTCTCTCGTCGCATTATCAGCCAGTCCATATCTGATCAAAGCCGTCGTCTGACGACATGACCATGCAGCAGAGACGTTTGAGCGGTGAAAAGGTCAGGCTACAGCGAAATTTCAAGAAGTGTTCGGATTTCCCCTGACCTTTGCGCATCGGCTCCGTCTCTGCCAGTGAAGGTGATTTCCAAAACAAACGCAGGGCCGCTCACCTTCAGGCTTCTGCAAGAGACGAAAGAATGCTTACTACCTACACAAATCATGCAGCAGTCCGGTCACAACAGCGCGGCATTCCATCGGTCATCAGTGACTGGCTGATTGCCTACGGCGACGAAGAGTTTGATGGCCATGGCGGCGTTGTACGCTATTTCTCAACCACTGGAATTCGCCAACTGGAAGCTGAAGTTGGTAAACGGCCTGTTCAGCGTATGTCCGAGTACCTTCGCTGCTACCTGGTACAAGCCAATGACAACGGCGCCATCATCACCGTCGGCAAACGCCACGCCAAGAAACACATCTGGCGCCATTGAGCAGCAATTCCTTCAGTCGCAACCGAGAAAATCATCATGACATTTGGCCCTTTCATTCTCAAAGACGTTCGCATCGTGGGTGACAACCTGGTGCTGGACTTGGCGGATTCCAACGGCGTTGTTCAGCACAGCCCGAAGCGCAAACTCCGCTACGGTCAAAGCGCAGAAGCCAAGCGCCATGCCGAAGGGTTGAAAGGAGGCCTGGTAACAACCGAGACCTTTGATCCCATCAAGTGGCCATCAAAAAACTGGTGGCTCAGTATTGCGGCGCACTCGGAGCAAATGGCAGACGTGCCGCAGCGACGGACCAAGATTTTCGGCCCACCCGGAACAGGCAAGACAACCACGCTGATCAAGGCGGTAACGGATCACATGCAAGCAGGCGGCCAAACCGACAAGATCGCTTTCCTGTCGTTCACCAACAATGCCGCTGAATGCGCCCGCGATAAGGTAATCACGGCCACCAAAGAAGTCTTCCCGGACAGGGCCTTGAGTTTGATGGACTTCCCCAACTTCAGCACCCTGCACAGTCTGGCCACCCGGATCGGCGGCTTGCTGGGCAACAGCATACTGGACAACGAGAAGCTAAAGCTCTTTGACCCAAGCATCCGCAACGAGGTTGTCTGGATGAAACTGGGAGACCCCTCGTCCGCTGAAGATCGACCGGATCACACCCCGCTGGCGATTCAGTCTTTTGCACGCGCACGCTGCATTACGCTTGACGAGGCGGTTTCTCAAGGAAATTTCGGCGAAATCTACAGCGCTCACTTCCGTAAAGCTTTGCAAGATTTCTTCAAGAGCAGGCACGACCAGATCGTGACGTTGCAGGATTTGGATTTGGTCAAGCTCTACCTCAGCTACTACAACCGATTCAAAAAGGACAACCGTCTTGCCGACTTTGACGATGTGATCCACAACGCGCAAAGTGAAGCCTTCGTTGAAAACATTCCTGCTTTTGAGCTTCTGATTGTTGACGAGGCGCAAGACCTGTCGGACCTACAGTGGAAGTTGGTCAACCGACTTGTCGCCAAGGCCAAGCAAGTCATCGTTGCTGGTGATGACGACCAGGCAATCATGGTGCCATTCGGAGCCAGTCCGCACGCATTCTTGAAGTTCGAAGGTGACCTCGATGTGCTCAAGCAATCATGGCGAGTCCCGCAGGCGGCACACGACTACGTGATGGAACATTCCATGCCAACTCTGAAGGCCAGGTTTCCAGACCGTAAAGACAAGGAATGGTTGCCAACTGAAAAAATGGGCCTTGTCCATACAGAAATGCAGAGAATGGTCCGATCAAAAGGTCCAGAAGACCCGTCGAGCACCCCGACCATGGTGACAGCCCCAATCGATTTACCGGAGCTGTTGCGAATGGTGAAGGAATCCATGACTGAGCAGTGGCTGATCATGGCCCCGACCAAGGGTACCTGCCACGACATATCTATCGGTCTCAGGGAGTTGGGGGTTCCCCACTATTTGCGAAACCGACCTGTGCTGGATGCTGACAAGGAACATTCCGCCGTGCGGGTCATGTCGATTCACACATCCAAGGGTGACGAGGCTGAAAACGCCGCTCTCGTGATTTCATCTACCGCCGACATGGCGATGATTGCGGCAGATCCTCGACTTGAATATGTGGCGCTCACCAGGGCCATGAAAAACATGTACCCCAACGTCAGACGATGAGCGTCCGACAAAGACTTCTTCCACACAGTGATTTGAAAGGCTTCAAGGTGTTTAGCAAATCTTCACAGGTATTCAATGAACAAAATTTCTCAATCGGTATTTTTAGTTGGCGTGATTGCCATCATCGCAGGATGCTCGTCGGCACCCAAGGTTGTCGTCGATCCCAAGTCAATAGTTGACGGTGCAAAGTACAACGGCGACTTGAGCGAGTGCACGAACTTGGCAAATTCGTACGATCTCAGCGACAAGACGGCCAAGAACGCCGCACTCGGTGCCGCCGCCGGTGGCGTCGCGGTCGCTGGGGTGGCCACTGCCATTGCAGGCGCAATCTTCTGGCCCGCCATCCCTTTCATCGCTGCTGGAACATTGTTGGGTGGTGGCGCTGCCGGAGGGATGACCAGCTCCGACCAGACAAAGGCTAGGGAGAGAATCCTGGCTGACTGCTTGACGGACAGAGGGTACAAGGCGTACCGACCGTCGTAGCGCCGTCAGGCTGCCACGCGTGGCCACCGAGACAAAGGATTCCAGTTGCTTGAGCTTGTCCATGCAGGCAGATTATCAGCACACGGCACGGCTGGTGCGCAAGTCTGCGATCGCCCGTTCGCTGTAGCCCAGCTCGGCGAGCACTTGCTCGGTGTGTTCGCCTCGGGTCGGGGGCTGCAGACGCACACCCAGGCGCTGGCCGTCCATGATGAAGGGGAACAGCGTGGTGCCCACCGTCTGCCCGGCACGATCCCCGTCGGGCAGGGTAATGTCGGCCAGACCGCCGGTGGCCAGCAGGTGTTCGTCGTCGTACAGTTCCTCGGGCCTGCGGATGGGCGCAAATGGCAGGCCCACGCGCTCGAACAACTCAGTGAGTTCGGTCGCGCTGCGCGTGGCCAGTCGTTCGCGCAGGGCTGGTATCAGCCGGGCGCGTTCCTGCACGCGCAGGTTGTTGCTGGCGTAGCGCGGGTCCGCCCGCAAATCGGGCAGTTCCAGTGCGGCACAGAAGGTGGCCCATTGCGCGTCGCTGACGGCAGCCAAAAAAATCTGCTCGCCCCCTCGCACGGTGAATACGTCGTACACACCCCAGGCCGAAATCCGCTCGGGCATCGGCGCGGCTGCCTGACCGGTGATGGCGTACTGCAGCATGTGCTGCCCGACCAGGAACACATTGTTCTCGAACAGCGCGCTCTGCACTTCCTGGCCGCGGCCCGTGATGCCGCGCTGGATCAGCGCACCCAGGGCGCCGATGGCACCGAACATGCCGCCCATGATGTCGTTCACGCTGGTGCCCGCGCGCAGCGGGTCGCCCGGGCGCCCGGTCATATAGGCCAGCCCACCCATCATCTGGACCACCTCGTCGAGCGCGGTGCGATGCTCGTACGGTCCGGGCAAAAAGCCCTTCAGGCTGACGTAGATCAGACGCGCATTGACCTTCGACAGCGATGCATAGTCGAGCCCATACTTGGCCATGGTTCCAGGCTTGAAGTTCTCGGCGACGACGTCGGCGCTGGCAGCGAGCCTGCGCGCTACTTCGGCACCCTGCTCGGTGTGCAGATCGATGGCGATGCTCTTCTTGTTGCGGTTAAACAGCGGGAAGAAGCCAGCGCCCGATCCGAGCAGATGGCGTGTTCGGTCACCTTCGATCGGCTCGACCTTGATCACTTCGGCGCCCATGTCGGCGAGCACCATGCCGCAGGTCGGCCCCATCACCATGTGGGTGAATTCAACGACCCGCAGCCCCTTCAATGGCAGATTGTGGCCGGGCTCAGCGTACGGTTTCATGCGTGGATTCTAGAACCCGCCAGCCATACCCTGATGCAATCCTGATGTCGGCGGTGGTAGGCTTCCCGCATGGTCGACGTTCCCAAAGTCCAGCCACCCGATGCCCACTCGCTGCGCAGTTGGGCCGCTGTTGCCGTGCTGCTCGGCGGCGCCACACTGGCGGGCCTGTTGCTCGACCCCTATGTTTCGCTGACCAGCCAGGCCATGATCTATGTCCTGGCGATCGTCATTGGTGCCTACAAACTCGACTGGGTGCACTCCGCGGTGTGCGCCGTCGGCGCGGTGACGGCACTGAATTTCTTTTTTGTCCCGCCGCGCCTCACGTTTGAAGTTGAAAGCGAGGAACATCTCATTGCCCTGTTCGTCATGCTCGCGGTGGCCCTGGTCATCAGCCATCTGGCCGCGGGCGTGCGCCGCGAATCGCGCAGTGCCGCATTGAACGAGCAACGGGCCAGACAGTTGCAGGCGCTGGCGTCCGACCTCGCCATAGTCGGAACATCCGAGGACGTGGTGGCACTCGGACAAAGCGCGCTCGACCTCGCCTTTGACGGCCCGAACCTGCTGGTCCTCAGTGACGCACAGGGTCAGCTGTCCGAGGCTGGTGACTTGCCCGACAACGTGCTCGATGGATTGCGCTGCTGCATGACCGAATGTGCCGTGCTCGGTCCCGGCACCGGGCGCTGGCCCGGTCTGAACGCCTGGCTCTTGCCGCTGGGCGACGCGGGTCAGGTGGTCGGCGCAGCGCGGGTGTTGCCGGCGAGTTCGGGCGACACCGGCGGCCGCGAGCACGCCCGCGCTCTGGTCTCGCTGCTGGCACAGGCGTTGTGGCGAATGCGCCTGTCGAACTCGATGCAGGCGGCGCAGGCCGAGGCGCAGCGCCAACAGGTGCAAAGCACTTTTCTGGCGGCAGTATCACACGATCTGCGCACCCCGCTGGCGACTATCGTCGGTGCCGCCTCGGCCCTGCGCACGCAGCGCGAGAAGTTGGCGCCGGCCGAGCAAAGCCGCTTGCTCGAGAGCATTGTCAGCGAAGCGGACTACCTCAGCACTGTGACCGAGAACACGCTGCAACTCGTGCGCTTGACCAGCCTGAAGGAAGCGCCGAAGCGGGACTGGGAATCGATCGAGGAAATCGTCGGCGCGGTGCTCGCACGCGTGCGCCAGCGCGACACCGGGCGGCGTATCAAGTCGCGGGTGCGCGCCGCGCTACCGCTGCTCAAGGCGGACCCGGTGCTGCTGGCACAAATGATTGAGAATTTGCTCGACAACGCGCTTAAGTACAGCGCAGGCGAGATCGAACTCGTCGTGCATGCCGGTGGCCAGCACCTGTTCATTGAGGTGAAGGATCGCGGTGCGGGTATCGAAGAGGCGCAGCACGATCTCATCTTTGAGCCGTATCGACGCGGGGACCAGTCCGGTCAGCGCGGTGCCGGACTCGGGCTGGCGTTGTGTCGCGCCATCGCCCAGGCGCATCTGGGCACGCTCACGCACCGGCCACGGCGCGCTGGCGGCACCTGCTTCTGTGTCACGCTGCCGCTCGACGAGCCGCAACCCGTTGGGGAGCCGCTGACATGAGCCTGCAAGTGATGGTGGTCGAAGACGACCGTGCCATC
>CAVVRQ010000003.1:0-32844 GCA_963750665.1 uncultured beta proteobacterium | reverse complement strand
CTCCGATTGAAATTGAAGCAGCGGGTCAAGCGCGCCGCCGTACCGCCTTCAGGATGCCGCGCAAAATCTCCAGCGGCGCTGGCGGGCAACCCGGCACCACCACGTCAACCGCAATCACATTCGAAACCTGCCCGGCGCTGGCATAGCTCTCGCCAAAAATGCCACCGTCGCAAGCGCAATCGCCCAGCGCCACCACCAGCTTGGGTTCAGGTGTAGCATGGTGGGGCGCCGCAGCGCCGTCTCCATGTGGCGCGACACCGGTCCGGTGACCAGCAGCATGTCGGCATGGCGCGGGCTGGCGACGAACTTGATGCCGAGGCCTTCGATGTTGTAGTAGGGGTTGCCCAGTGCGGTGATTTCCAGCTCGCAGCCGTTGCAGGAACCGGCGTCGACCTGCCGGATCGCCAGCGCCCGGCCCAGCAGGCGCAGCAGGTCGTCGTGAATCGCGGCGACGTCCGCCAGCATGCCGCCGGCATGGGCAGGGGCGGGTTCGGTGCGAATGCCGGTGCGGGCAATCTGGCGCAGGATGTTCCAGCTCATGAGTCGTGTCCTGAATAGCTCAGGTTAAACGATTTGTTGATCAGCGGAAAGTCGGGCACGATGTTGCCGATCACCGCATGCTCGAGGACCGGCCAGTTGTGCCACGACGGGTCGTGGCTGTGGCAGCTGCGGATGCGTTGCGCCGCGCCTGCCGCGTTGAGCTCAAGTGCCACAAAAATCTGGCCACGCCAGCCTTCGATCCAACCGGCTCCGCGCGTGGCTTGCTCAGGCAGCAAAAACCGGTGCCGGATGGTGCCAGCTGGCAGATCCGCCAGAATGCCCCGGATCAGCCGCAGGGACTCGGTCACTTCATCAAAACGCACCGCCACGCGCGCCGCAATATCGCCGTTGCTGTGCGTTGCCATTTTTACGGCGAGCGCTTCGTAGGGTGCAAACGGATGGTCACAGCGCAAATCAAGCGCCTGCGCGCTGGCGCGTCCGGCCAGCCCGGAGAGGCCGAGTTGCGCGGCCAACGCGGGTGTTACGCGCGCCGGCCGTCATGAAACGATCCTGCAGCCCGGCGTGCTCGTCATAGACCTTGCGCAGGCGATTGACCTCGCCCGCGATGGCATCGCATTGCTGACTCAGCAGACCGACCTGTTCACCATTGAGATCGCTCGCCACGCCACCGGGAATGACACAGTCCATCAGCAAGCGGTGGCCGAAAATTTCTTTGGACAGCCGCAGCCAGTCTTCACGCAAGCGCGAGAACTGCGCCAGGCCAAAAGCAAAAGCTGCGTCGTTGGCCAGGGCACCCAGATCACCCAGGTGGTTGGCAATGCGTTCGCGCTCAAGCAGCAAGGCGCGCAAGCTCGCAGCGCGCGGCGGGATTTCAGCGCCGGCAGCCGCCTCCAGCGCCATGCAATAAGCCCAGGCATAAGCCACGGTCGAGTCGCCCGAGACGCGCCCTGCCAGCCGGTGTGCCTGCAGGGGTTCCATCTGCGTCATGCGCTGCTCAATGCCCTTGTGCGTGTAGCCCAGACGCTGCTCCAGGCGCAGCACTTTTTCACCGACCAACGAAAACCGGAAGTGGCCCGGCTCGATGATGCCGGCATGCACCGGACCAACCGCAATTTCATGCACGCCGTCGCCCTCAACACGGACAAACGGGTAATCGAGCAAACGCGCCTGTGGAAATGCGGGTGGTGCGGCTGTGGCGGTTTGGGCCAAAGGGAAAAAATTGAGTGGCCAGGCACCGTGATTGAGCCAGGGGCGCGGGTCTTGTGCCCCTTGTGCGACCAGGCCCGACAGGTCAGCCGCAGCGCGCTGCATCCGGTTGGCAGCAGGAAAAACGTTGGCCAGATCAGGGTATGGCGTTTGGCCGGGTGCCAGCGGCAATTCGAGCCAAAGCGCGCCCTCAAGCGTGACATACGCCGCGCACACCGAGACCTGTTCCTGCTGCGTCACGCCCCACAAAGCCAGCAGTCGCCCACCTGCTGCCTGCACCACGCGGGCGGCGCTGAGCCAAGCGTCGGGCTCGACGCTGGCATAGCAGATTGGCACCGGTGCCATCAGCGCTGTCAATTCAGACTCGAGACCCAAAATTCTCATCGCTCTAGCCCCCCAGCATCATGGCGGCCTGCACATACCAGCCATTGAGGTAAGGCGGAATATACAAACCCAGCACCAGGCCGAGCCCGATGTGTAAGAACACCGGCACCAGGGCCGGCGGATGCGCCAATGGCTTGAGTGAAGACTCGCCATAGACCATGGGCAGCACCCGGATCAGAATCGAGGCAAAAGCAACGCCAAGCGAAACCAGCAAAAACGGTGTCGCCCACGCCTGCTCGCGCATGGCGGTCGTCAGAATCAGGAACTCGCTGGCAAAAACACCAAACGGCGGCATGCCCAGAATTGCCATCGAACTCAGCATCAAGCCCCAGCCCGCAGTCGGGTTGACCTTGATCAGACCGCGGATCTCGCTCATGATCTGGGTGCCGGCTTTTTGCGTCGCCTGGCCGACGGTGAAGAAAACGGCAGACTTGATCAGCGAATGCACCGTCATGTGCAGCAAACCGGCAAAATTGGCGACCGGCCCACCCATGCCAAATGCAAAAGTAATCAGGCCCATGTGCTCGATGGACGAATACGAAAACATGCGCTTCACGTCTTTCTGGCGCGACAGCAAGAATGAAGCAACGACCAGCGAGAGCAAGCCAAAACCCATCATGAGCTGACCCGCCATCGGGCTGTGCAATGAACCATCGGTGAGCACCTTGCAGCGCAGCACGGCATACATGCCCATGTTGAGCAACAGGCCCGAGAGCACCGCCGACACCGGCGTCGGCCCTTCGGCGTGCGCGTCCGGCAACCAACTGTGCAAAGGCACCATGCCGACTTTGGTGCCGTAGCCCACCAGCAGGAAAGCAAAGGCGATGGTGATGATGGATGGGTCAAGATCGCCCTTGATGGCGTCCAGACTGGTCCAGAGCAGGGTGGCGCTCTCGGGGCCGAGAACTTTTTCTGCCGCCATGTAGAGCAGCACGGTGCCGAACAAAGCCAGTGCAATGCCGACACCGCACAAAATGAAATATTTCCAGGCCGCTTCCAGACTGGCCGCCGTGCGATACACGCTCACCAGCAGCAAGGTGGTGAGGGTGGCCGCCTCCAGCGAGACCCAGACCATGCCCATGTTGTTGGTGGTAAAACCCAGCAGCATGGTGAAGTTGAACAACTGGTACATGCTGTGATACAGGCGCATGCGTGGCGGCGTCATCTTGCCCAGATCCTGCTCAACGCGCATGTAGGGGCGCGAGAAAATAGCGGTGGTGAAGCCGACAAAACAGGTCAGCGTGACCAGAAAAACATTGAGCGGATCAATAAAAAACTGCTTGTTCCAGACCAGCATCGGCCCGCCACTGATGACTTCATAGGTGAGCCAGCAGGCAGCCAGGAAGGTGCTCAGGCTGAAAGCCACATTGACGTCGCGGGCGTAGGCCCGGTGACCGGTGAACGCCAATACCGCAGCGCCCAGCAGCGGGGTGACCAAAACTAAAAACAAGGCTTGCACCGTCAGTCTTCCTTGATCTCTTCGAGACGATGAATGTCGAGACTGTCGAACTTTTCACGAATCTGGAACATGAACACGCCCAGGATCAACACCCCCACCAGCAAGTCCAGCGCCACGCCAAGCTCAACAATCATCGGCATGCCATTGGTGACCGAAATGGCGGCAAACATCAGTCCGTTTTCGATCGACAGGAAGCCGATCACCTGCGGCACGGCCTTGGAGCGGGTGATCATCATCATGAAAGACAGCAACACGCAGGCCAGGGCAATGCCCAGCGAGCCACCCGCCAGATTGTGCGAAAGACGTGAAATCGGCCAGGCCAGACTGAAAGAAAATATCACCAGTGCGATGCCCACCAGCATGGTGGTTGGAATGTTGATCAGCGTCTCGACATCCCAGCGCACATTGAGACGGCGGATGACCCGGTGCAGCATCCACGGAATGAAAAGAACTTTGAGTGCCAGCGTCAAGGCGGCTGAAATGTAGAGCTCGGGCTGATGCGTGGCATAGGCAATCAAGACCGACGCGGCCACCAGCGCCGCACCCTGGATAGTGAACAAGTTGATCAGCGATGTGATGCGACGCTGCGAGATCATGGCAAACGACAGCATCAAAATCAGCGTTGCCGCCAGATTCACCAATTGGGGCGCAAACCTGACGATCATGACACCCCCAGCAAGATGTTGACCAGCAGGCCGATCACCGCCAGCAGGAAGGCGCTGCCCAGAAATTCAGGCACCCGAAAGACCCGCATTTTGGCGCTCAGCGTCTCGATCAACGCCAGCAAAAAGCCGCCCACCGCCAACTTCGCCAGCAGCACCGGCAGCGCCAGTAGCAGCGCCAGCGGGGCGTTCGCTTCGGCGATTCCCCAGGGACAAAAAAGCGCCAGCCCGATACACGAATAAGCCAGCAGCTTGAGGCTGGCGGCCCATTCCAGCAAGGCCAGATGGCGCCCCGAATATTCGAGAATCATGGACTCATGGATCATGGTGAGTTCCAGATGCGTGTCCGGGTTGTCCACCGGCACGCGCGCGTTTTCGGCCAGCGAGACCATGGTGAACGCAACACCGGTGACCAAAAAGCTCGGGTAAATCGCAAAAGGCCGATGGGCGAGTGTCTCGACGATGGTTGTCAGCGAAGTGGAACGCGAGACCATGGAAGCGCAGAACAGCACCATGAGCAAAGCCGGCTCGGCCAAAAATCCGACCAGCATTTCGCGGCGCGCGCCCATCGTGCCAAACGCAGTGCCGACATCCATCGCTGCCAGCGAAATGAAAACGCGCGCCAAGGCGAACAATCCTACCAGCGCAATGGCATCGGCGGCGGGCGACAGTGGCAAGTCGGTGGAGATCGTTGGAATGATTGCCGTCGCGAGCAACATGCAGCCAAAGATGACATAAGGCGCAGCGCGAAACAAGGGCGAGGCGTGCTCGGCCAGCACCGACTCCTTGTTGAACAACTTGTGCAATACCAGATAAGGTTGCAACAAACCCGGGGCAGATTTGTTTTGCAGGCGGGCGCGCCATTGATTGACCCAGCCACTCATCAAAGGCGCCAGCAGCAGCGCCATGACAATCGCCATGAGTTGCGAAAGAACGCCCAGCCAGCTCATCGTTTCACCACCAGCAGCACCACGATCAGCGTGACAAAGCAGTACATCAGATAGACCGCAATGCGGCCCTGCTGCAACAGGCCAACCAGTTTCGAAATGCGCGCCACCAGCTTCGCCAATGGCAAATACAGCGCGTGCCAGAGTGGGTCTTCCACGGTGACCCAATAGCGCGGCTGCACATCAAACGCGCTGGGCAGTTCACGCCGCATGCGAAACATGGGCTCAAAGATTTGCCGTATCGGCTGCCCAAAACCTTCGGCGCTGTCCTGCATGCGGGCAGTTTGCCAGGGGTAGCCACAGTCCCAGGCCGGCGCGCGACGCGTGCGGCCATGGTAGAGCCTGCGCACCAGGAAAAAAGCCACCGCAAAACACACCAGCACACCGAGCAAAAATATGGTCGGCGCGTAGCTGGCACGCTCAATGCTCACCGGCACCAGCAGCCAGCCATTGGCCGAGACCGATTGCGCCAGGCCGGCTGAGACCAATAGTTGCGTGACCGGGTCGATCAAGGCGATGACCTGGTTGGGGATCAAGCCGAGCGCCACACTCGCCGCCGCCAGCCAGAGCATGCCCACACGCTCCCAGGTGCCCGCATCATGGGCCTGTGACAGCTTCTCTTCGCGCGGTTGGCCGAGGAAGATAACCCCGAAATACTTGACCATGGTGTAACCCGAAAGTGCTGCAATCAAGGCAAACAGCGCGGCCAGCACGGGCACCAACATGTTCAGAAACGAGCTAGGTAACCCGACTGTAAACAAGAAACTTTGCAATAACAGCCACTCACCGACAAAGCCGCTCAACGGTGGCAGACCGGCGCAGGCCAATACACCAACCAGCGTTGGCCAGGCAACCCACGGCACATAGCGGATCAAACCACCGAGCTTACCCAGGTTGCGCTCCCCGGTGGCGTGCATCACGGCACCGGTACTGCAAAACAGCAAGCTCTTGAAGAAGGCATGACTGATGATGTGATAAAAAGCTGCAGTCAGCGCCAACGCCGACAGGGTCTTCATGCCATAGACCGAGAACAACAAGGCCAAGCCGATGCCCGAACACATCAGTCCGATGTTTTCGATCGAGGAGTATGCGAGCAGCCGCTTCATTTCGACCTGTACAGTCGAGAAAATGACACCGAACAAGGCCGTCGCCAAGCCAATCGCCAGCAGCAAAGCGCCCCACCACCAAATGCGCGTCTGCAACAGGTCAAACGCGACGCGCAACAGACCATACAAGGCGACTTTCAGCATCACGCCACTCATCAGCGCCGACACCGGCGACGAGGCGGCCGGATGGGCTTCGGGCAGCCAGACATGCACCGGCAAAATGCCGGCCTTGGCGCCAAAGCCAAACAATGCAAGAACAAAGGCAATCGATGCCCACAGTGGCGACAAATGCTGCGCCCGCATGTTGGCAAAAGTGTAGTCACCGGTATTGGCCTGCAGCACGCCAAAACACAACAAGATGCCCAGGGCACCCACGTGCGCTACCAGCATATAAATGAAGCCGGCGCTACGAATCTCGGGAATGCGGTGGTTCGAGATAACCAGAAAGAACGACGACAAAGCCATGGTTTCCCAAACCACCATGAAGGCGTAGGCGTCATCGGCCAGCAGCACCAGCGTCATACTGGCGAGAAAAATATGGTATTCCAGACAGATCAATCCCGGCGGTGTTCCCTCGCCCTTGCGAAAATAACCCGCTGCAAACGCCGACACACCGGCCGAGACGCCACCGATCACCAACAGGAAAAAGCTCGACAGGCTGTCGAGTCGCAAGTGAAACGGCAATTGGGGCAAGCCAATGGGCAACACGGCCACCTCTGGTGCGCTGCCGATAGCGATCAAAGCCAGTCCCATCAGGAATAGCGAAAACACCATGCTGAGCGGAAACAGGACGGTGGCGACAAAGCTGAAACGCCGCAGCGCCAGCAGGCCCACAAAACCAATCAGGAACCAGGCCACGACCACCAGCAATACCCAGTCCAGGTGAACCCATGCCGCCGGATGGATCACGCTACCCATGGCCGACCAAAAAAATCAAATACATAAGGTGCCGAATTGTACGTTGTCAGCGCGCGCTGGCGAGGCGCCGTAGCAAGCTAAAATGCAGCCGAAAGGTATCGCTCATGTACATTTTTTACCGCCCAACTTACCGCTCCGAAGCGACCGACTTTCTCGATCAACTCAAGGTCAAAGCGCCCGACCTGGAAGCCAAACAAAACACTGGTCGCGCCTTGTTGTGGAATAAATCGGTGGACCGCAGTGCCTGGCGTGATTACCGCGCTGCGGAGATCCGGCAAAGGCCCTACGTTTATCAGACCACGACGGCTTAATCAATTCGCTGACGCTCGTCAGCGAATTGTTACAAGCTCTCTTATTTATAGCACTGTCGAGTTTGGGCATGCTCCGCACCGCAGAGTGGGTGGCACCAATGACAGCGGAACTGGCGGCTAGCATGCCCGAGACGGTGGACCAGGTTGCGGTGGCTCGCCTGTACGGCGAGCCGCTGTTTTCGATGCCGCAGGACCTGTACATTCCGCCTGACGCGCTTGAGGTTTTTCTGGAGGCTTTTGAAGGGCCCCTGGACCTGCTGCTGTATTTGATCCGGAAGCAGAATTTCAACATTCTGGACATCCCGATGGCGGGCGTTACGCGCCAATATCTGGTCTATGTGGAAGAAATTCGCGGGCGCAATCTGGAACTGGCCGGTGAATACCTGCTGATGGCAGCGATGCTGATTGAAATCAAATCACGCATGCTGCTACCACCCAGGAAAATTGCCGAAGGGCAAGAGCCCGAAGACCCGCGCGCACAACTGGTGCGCCGCTTGCTGGAGTATGAGCAGATGAAACTGGCCGCCGCCCGGCTTAATGGTGTGCCCCAGTCTGGCCGGGATTTCCTGAGAGCGCAGATCTTTATCGAACAATCCCTACAACCGCGTTTTCCAGATGTCAACGTGGTCGATTTGCAGGAGGCATGGACGGCCATCATGCAACGTGCCAAATTGATACAACGCCACAAGATCACGCGCGAAGAGTTGTCGGTGCGCGAACACATGAGCCTGGTTTTGAAAATTCTGCAGGGTCGGTGCTTTCTTGAATTCGAAGATCTTTTTGATTCAAGCAAAGGAACGCCGGTTCTGGTTGTCACCTTGATCGCCGTGCTCGAACTGGCCAAAGAGGCGTTGATTGAAATCACCCAGGCCGAAGTATTTGCACCGATCTACGTTCGGCTGTCCTATTCGCCGTCGTGATCACGGTTTGCCAATCGCTTCGAGAATACCGCGCATGAGATCGAACGGGGTCGGTGGACACCCGCGAATGACGGCGTCAACCGGAATCACGTTGGAGACGGCGCCGCAAGACGCATAGCTGATACCAAACTCGCCACCGTCAGCACCACAGTTGCCAACCGCAATCACCAGCCGCGGCTCGGGTGTAGCCGCATAGGTTCGGCGCAGGGCCTCTTCCATGTGACGCGAAACGGGGCCGGTGACGAGCAGCATGTCGGCGAAACGTGGGCTGGCAACAAAATGCACGCCAAATCGCTCGATGCTGTAATAGGCGTTGCCCAGCATCTGGATCTCCAGCTCGCAGCCATTACAGGAACCGGCATCGACCGCGCGAATCGCCAAACTGCCGCTGAAACGCTCGCCGATATTCGCCTTGAGTTGCTCACCCACCTCGACCAGCGTCGGCTGGTCGAGCTTGGGTATCGGCTCGGAGAGGATGCCGATGCGTTGAATCTTGCCGAGAATGCGCAACATAATCTACAGGTCCTGTCCGGAATAGGAGCCGTTAACCGATTTATTGCAAATGGGGAAATCGGGGACGATGTTGTCCTGAATCAGCAGCTCCAGCGCTGGCCAAGTTGTCCAGGATGGGTCGCGTGGAAAAAAACGCGCGATCAGACCGGCGTGCGCAAACCGAACGTAACTCAGAATTTCGCCACGCCAGCCCTCAACCAGGCCCAGACCCTCTGCGCCCTGCGCTGGAACCTGCCAGGCAACACGAACCGCTCCGTCTGGCATCTTGTCGAGCAGTACCTCAATCAAGTCACACGAAGCGCTGATTTCCTCGAGACGGGTACGAGCACGGGCGTTGACGTCACCGTAGTGATGCAGCGGTACCTTGACGTTCAATTCATCGTAGGGAGCGTAAGGCGCATGACGGCGCACATCAAAATCCACTCCCGATGCACGTCCAACATAACCCAGACAACCCAGTGCCTTTGCGTATTCCGGCTTGAGCACGCCGGTGCCGCGCACGCGATCCTCTACTGAAGGCAAATCGTTAATGATGGTCATCAGCTTGCTGACCTGGCTGCGCAGAGCGTCGGCCTCCTCGCGCAAGCGCAGAAAAAGTCGCTGCTCCAGATCAGTCGCCAAGCCTCCCGGCACGATGCAGTCCATCATCAAGCGGTGCCCAAAAACCTCGCCCGATACGCGCTGCCACGCCTCTCGCAGGCGTCCAAATTGGACGGCACCAAAAGCAAAGCCAATGTCATTGAGCATGGCGCCCATATCCCCGACATGATTGGCGATGCGCTCGCGCTCGCACAGCAGGGCGCGCAGCCAGATTGCACGCGGCGGCAACTCCAGACCGGCGGCCCGTTCCATGGCCATACAGGCAGCCCAACCATGTGCCACCGTGCTGTCACCTGAGACGCGCGCTGCTAGTCTGGCCAAACCAGCGGCATCGCGCCCTTCGGCGATTTTTTCGATTCCTTTGTGGGTGTAGGCCAGCCGTTCTTCCAACCGCAGCACCGTCTCGCCAACGGCCTGAAATCGAAAGTGCCCGGGCTCAATAATGCCCGCATGCACGGGGCCGACCGGGATTTCATAAACACCGCTACCCTGCGCCAGCAAGAAGCTATAGTGGCAATCAGCCGGCGTCTGTAGCGGCGCCGCACCGGCGCTTGGAAAATCTCGCCGCAGTGGAAAGTCAGACTCGCCCCAGGCCTGATGGCGCGTCCAGCGGCGTGCGTCCGGATGACCGGCAAAAGTGACACCCAGCAGGTCGCGGATGTGGCGTTCAGGCCGGTCGGCGGCCGCGTAAAAGGGAGTGTGCGATGCCAATACCGGCTTGGCAGGAGACAGCGTCGTGCGGGCCACCAGATAGGCCCCGCCCTTCTCAAAACAGACATTGACGCGCAGTGAACCACCACCCTCGCCGACGCCGTTCGCAGCCATGTCCTCGGCCCAGATGGCAACCCAACGGTAATCCAGCGCCTTGGCGTCGCGTGCCAGCGTGCCCCAGTCCTGGGCTTGGATCAGGATCAGTGTGGCAGGCGCCAGCCCGGCTGGAGTGTGCGTCTCAACATGCAGCCCGGTGGCCGCCAAGTGGGCCAAAAACTGAGCCAGTGGATTGTGCTGGGTCATAGCAATGGAGCCCCTGAGATCAACAGGGTTGCCTGCTCAAACCAGCGCGACAAGAAACTTGGAATCGTCAAACCAAGCCACAACACCAGAATCAAATGAACCACCACCGGCAGCATATTGGCCTCGACCGGTTTTTGGCCGGGCGGTGGTTCGCCAAAAACCATCCGTTGCACGTGACGAAACAACCCGGCAAAGGCCACGCCAAAGCCGACCAGCAACGGAATCGTTAACCACGGCCAAGCCTTCATGGTCGCCATCAACAGGAGGAATTCACTGATGAAAACGCCAAATGGAGGGAAACCGGCGATCGAGACCACTCCCAGCAAGAGCCCCCAACCGATGGCTGGTTGCGTGCGGATGAGACCGCGGATTTGATCAATGCGCTGCGTGCCCGCCAACTGACAGGCATGACCGACAGTCACAAAAATAGCCGACTTGGTGAGCGAATGCACCGTCATGTGCAACAGCGCACCGTAAGTCGCCAGCGGCCCACCCAGACCGAAGCCAAAGGTGATCAGGCCCATGTGCTCAATCGAGGAGTAGCTGAACATCCGCTTGACATCATGCTGGCGGTGCAAAAACAGGCCGGCCACTGTAAACGACAGCAAGCCAAAACCCATCATCAGGTAGCCCGCCAGATTGGTGTGCAGCGACGCATCGACCAGCATCTTGACGCGCACCAGAGCGTACAGGGCCACGTTGAGCAACAAGCCTGACAGCACCGCTGACATCGGTGTTGGACCTTCCGAGTGTGCGTCGGGCAACCAGTTGTGTAGCGGCACCAGACCAACCTTGGTGCCGTAGCCAACCAGCAAGAAGACGAAAGCCAGCGTGATCACCGCCGGATCCAGATTGCCGGCGGCGGCGCCGTGCAACACGGTCCACAGCAAGGTGTCATCGCGACCGGCGCCGAGTTTGGCCTCGGCAGCGAAATAAATCAGCACAGTGCCAAACAGCGCCTGCGCGATGCCCACGCCGCAAAGGATGAAGTACTTCCAGGCGGCTTCGATCGCCTCGGGTGTGCGGTAGAGGGACACCAGCAGGACGGTGGTCAGCGTGGCCAACTCCATCGCCACCCACAGTACGCCCAGATTGTTGGTCGAGAGCGCCAGCAGCATCGAAAACAGGAAGCACTGGTACATGGAGTGGTAAAGCCGCAAACGCCGCGCTGTGACCCGACCGCGCATGACTTCGTGGCGCATATAGGGGCCAGAAAAAATTGACGTCGTCATGCCGACGAAAGCCGTCAGCACGACCAGATAGACATTGAAGGCATCAATGTAGAACATGCGGCTCGGTGAAAGTTGCGGCCCCTGCGCAAAGACATCCAGCGCCATCGCCAGCGAAGCCGCGAAGGTGACTACCCCAATGCCGACATTGATCCAGCCGGCGATCGGCCGATGCCCAATGATTGCCAACAACAATCCGCCCAACAACGGGGTCAGCAGAGTGGCTTCAAGCAACGTCACGCTTGATCTCCCGCTGCGGGCGCACCGACCACCGGTGACGGCGAGTCGGTCTCATTCATTTCGGACAGCCGGTTGAACTGCCCGACGTCAAGCGAGCCAAATGAATCACGCAAATGAAAGAAGAACACGCCGAACAGGATCGAGGCCACCAGGATGTCAAACGCCACACCGAGCTCGACAATCAGCGGCATGCCGTAAGTCGATACGGAGGCGGCAAAGAAGATGCCGCTCTCCATCGACATGAAGCCGATCACCTGCGCCACGGCTGACTTGCGCACACACATCAACAGCATACCGAGCAACTCGATGGCGATACTGACTGCGATCGTGTTGCGGGTGGCCAGGCCCGACAGGTGAACAATCGATTTGGCGACAAAATAACTGAAGATCACCAGCGCGACACCCGCGATCAGCAGTAGCGTCGGATGCTCGATCTGCTCGGCGTTGTGCTGCATATTCAGGCGCACGCTGAGTCGGTAGAGCAGCCATGGAATGATGATCACTTTGAGGCTCACGGTCAGTGCTGCCGAAACATAAAGATCAGGATGTTTGGAGACAATGGCCACCAACACTGTTACCGTCGCCAACAGAAAACCCTGCCAGGCAAAAGTGAAAATCAGCGGCAACATGCGGCTCTGCGCCAGCATCAGGAACGACGTCAGCAAAGCCAGCGCCGCGAACAGGACGATGGCCTGGTTATACAGGCCAAGCTGGGCAAAATCCATCTAGTTCCCGCCCTCCAGCATCACATGCGTGAGCATGGCCAGCACCGACAACATGAAGGCAAAACCAAGGAATTGGGGCACCCGGAACAACCGCATCTTGGCCATCACCGTCTCCCACACCACCAGCAGCACGGCGAGCAGCATCAGTTTGCCAGCCACCGCGACAATACCCAGCGTCAAGGCGTGCACGCTGAAATCACCGGCCATGCCCCACGGAAAAGCGAAATCAATGATCAGCACCAAATAGATCATCAGCTTGATTTGGGAAGCCCACTCGATCAAGGCCAGGTGGCGGCCACCGTATTCGAGGATCATGGCTTCATGCAACATGGTCAATTCAAGATGGGTCGCCGGGTTGTCCACCGGAATGCGGCTGGCCTCGGCCACCGCCACCATGGCCAGCGCCAGCAAGGCAAACAGGAACGACGGCCGCAGCAGCAAGCCGGCCTGCAAGATATAGTCGGTTGCCACCGACAGATTGGTGGTGTGCGCGGTCATGGAGAAAGTAAACACCACCATCAGCATGGCCGGCTCGGCCAGTGCCGCGACCATCATCTCGCGCGAGGCACCCATGCCGCCAAAAGCCGTTCCGATGTCCAGGCCAGCCAAGGCCGTAAAGAAGCGCGCCAAGGCAAATAAACCGACCAACACAATCACGTCAGCGATCGCCGCCGTGGGTAACTCCACCACAACGAAAGGAACCACCGTAGCTGCCAGCAGCATGGCACCGAACACGATATAAGGAACGGCCCGGAACAGCCAGGAAGCGTTGTGCGCCAGCACCATCTTCTTTCCAAACAGCTTGACCAGATCGCGGTAGGGCTGCCACACCGAGGGGCCTCCGCGGTTTTGCATGTGGCATTTGACGCGTTGGAGCCAGCCTGCCAGCAACGGCGCCGCGGCAATGAAGGCCAGCGTCTGTGCCGCCGCAAAAAACCAGGCAATCAACTGACTATCCATAGGAATACCAGCAGCGTAGCAAATGAAAATTTCAGGTAGGTGTGAATGTTGCCGGTCTGAATGAAGCCGATGCGGTTGGCGGCAGCGAGCACCAGACGGCCAATCGGAAGGTAACACCAAAGCCACGACCAGTCGTGCGTGTGCACGCTGTAATGCAGGTTCGTGACGCGGGCGATCGGACCCGGGCTTGCCAGCGTGTCAATATGCTCCTCAACCTTCCAGGCCCCTTGAAAAACACGCCGGATGGGCTGGCTGAAGGCGGTGGAGGTGTACTGCATGCGGGGTGTCAACCCGCCAAATCCGCAGTCCCACGGCTCGGAGCGGCGCACCGGGTCGGTGCCACGCTTGAGGAAGACGTAACCCAGACCAAATACCACGACGATGGCGACCAGCACAAACGGTGCCGAGTATGACGCCACTCGTGCCGAAATTGGCGTCAGCCAAAGCCATCCCTGCGCCGTGGCCGACGGCAGCGCAGCGTGCACCAGCATCTGCGTGATCGGCGCCATGGTCTCGATCACGGTGCTTGGGAAAACACCCAGCAGCAGGCACAGCCCGGCCAGCAAACCCATGCCACCCAACATGCCGACAGGAACCTCGCGCGCCCGGTCAACGCGGCGCGTACGCGCCTTACCCAGAAACGCAATGCCAAATGCCTTGACAAAGCAAGCCGCCGCCAACGCGCCGGTCAACGCCAGCAGCGCCGCCGCAAACGGTATGGTGGAGCGCAACAGGCCGTTTTCCAGCGCCGGTGATTGCAGGGCGGTCTGGAACGTCAGCCATTCCGAAACAAAGCCATTGAAAGGCGGTAAGGCCGAGATCGCCACACAGCCGACCAGAAAAAAGAACGCGGTGACTGGCATGCGGTGGATCAAGCCACCCATATGGTCGAGGTCGTGCGCATGCGTGCGATACAACACCGAGCCGGCACCTAGAAACAACAATGCCTTGAACAGCGCGTGGTTGAGTGTGTGGTAGAGCGCGGCGATCAGGCCGAGCGTACCCAGCAGCTTGTGGCCGCTGCCGAGAAAAATCATCGACATGCCCAGGCCCATCAGGATAATGCCGATGTTTTCGATTGAGTGGTAAGCCAGCAAGCGCTTGAGATCGTGCTGCATCAACGCATACAGCACGCCCAGCACCGACGAAGCCGTGCCAATGATCAACACCGCCATGCCCCATTCCCATTGCACGTCACCGATCAGGTCAAAGATCACCCGCACCATGCCGTAAATGCCCATCTTGATCATGGCTCCGCTCATCAGGGCCGAAATGTGCGATGGCGCCACCGGGTGCGCTTCGGGCAGCCAGACGTGCAGCGGCACCATGCCCGACTTGGTGCCAAAGCCAATGAAAGCGCAGGCAAAGCCGATGGTTGCCCACAACGGTGACAACTTTGCAACCCGCATTTGATCAAAAGTGAGGCCACCTCCGAACGCAGCCAGCACGCCAAAAGACAGCAAGATGACCAACGCACCGACGTGCGCCAGCAGCAGGTAGAGAAAGGCCGCGTCGCGGTTGGCCGCGTGCTGCTGCTGATAGACGACCAGAAAATAGCCCGCCAGCGACATCATCTCCCAGAAAATCATGAACACCAACGCGTCATCAGCGATCAGCAGCATCTGCATGCCCAGGATAAACAGCGCTGTAAAGATACCCAACGGGGGCAGTGGCTGCGTCACGTCGCCGCGCGTGAACTCGCGGGTGTAACTCGGGCCGTAAAGCGAAACCGCGAGCATCAGCGTGCCCAGCAGAATCAGAAAAAAGCCGCTCAGCGGATCAACCCGCAAGTGCCAGGCCAGCCAGGGCAGGCCCATATCAAAGCGCGCCGTGACGGTCAGATTGGCCAGCAGCACCCAAGCGCCAGCGGCAAAGCTGGCAATGCCCGAAAAAAACAACAACAGGAACGAGCCAAAATGCAGGAAGCCCGGGTGACGGCGCACGGCAAAAACCGAAATGAAACCGGACCCCAAGGTGCACGCAACAGCAGCATAAACCAACCAAAATGGGCTCGCATCCGCTGTATTCATGACAAACTACTACATGGACCTTGATTTTAATTGTCTTCTCACTTTCATGATACCAGACAACATTTTCCAATGGCGTTTGTGTACGCCAACCGACTGGCTCAATTTTGATTGGGTCGAGATTTAACCCCTTGCCAAATGGTCGGGTCCAGACCCGTCATGGTCCTTGCAAGCTCACCGTATGCTGTTAATTAAAGTAATACTTGCCAGACAGGTTGATACGTGACAAGTCGCCCTTCTCCCCAGCCAGGGTTTCGCGTTGGCCGAAGATGTACTCGGCACCAAAGTCAACATTCTTGATCGGGTTGTAGATGAAGCCCAGATGCGCCTGGTAGATATTGCGGTTGATGCCCCATTGACCCGTATCGAGACCATTGGCACGGGCAAAGGCGGTGTATGCATTGTCATAGTTACGCTGCGCGCCCAGTACAAAATTGGCGCGCAAGGTGTCGCTGGCCTTGTACTGGTAGCCAACAACGAGGCCGAGCACTTTCTCCAGCAGGATGTCGGTGCCATCAAAGGCGGCACCTTCAACCCCGTTGAAATAGCGGCCAATACCGTCGCCGTAGGTCAGGGCGACGCTCAAGAAGTCCTTGGCATCGCGCATCTTGATGAACGCCGTGCTGCCCAGACCATAGCCGCGCTTGGACACTTCCAGACCGGCACCGTCATTGATGCGGAATTCCTGGCTGACCCCGCGCACGCTCATCGAGCCCCAGCCGAAACTCTTGTCCCAGCGCGCGATCAGATCAGGTGCCTTCGAGAAGCCCTGCGTCACGGCACCCCCGGTGTTGTCGAGCAGGTAGCTGACCGGGTTTTCCAGCGCCAGCGTAAACGTGCCAGCATCTTTGGTGCCGTAGGCGTAGCGGATTTGTGGTTGCCGGATAAAGGTGGAACCGGTGGGGCCGTTGAAGTCCACCGTTTCGGGCGAGTTGTCAACATCCATGAAGGTGGACCAGGTCTGGCCGACCAGCAGGCCCCCAAACTGACCGTAGGCCTGGCGCAGACGGAAGTTATAGGAGTTGCTCCAGCCCTGGGTATAGATATTGCCGGCTGAACCACTCACGGCCGAGTTGCCGGTGCGCGGCTCGTTGTTGAAATCACCCTCGATCTTGATGCCCATTGGGCCGTAGCTGGTCGGGGTCGAAGCTTCCAGTCCGAAGCGTGACGTACGTGCCGTCAGGTAGCTCACGCCGGTGCGCTTGCCGTTGCCGACACTGTCATTGATCGGCGCGTACTGAATTGCCGTGGCGTAATCGCTGCCGGAGTTGTCACCCTTGAATTCTTTCACCGCATTGACTTCGGCAAAACCATAAATACGCAGCGAAGTCTCGGAGCCCGGCAGCCTGAAGCTGTTTCCGATGTCGCCTAATACGACTGCATCCTTTTGCTTGATTTCGAGTTGCTCAATGCGGTCATTGGTGGCCAAAGCCGCGGGTGCAGCAACCGGTGACTGGGTCTTGAGCGCATTGAGTTCCTGGCGCAAGCGCGCAATCTCCTGGCGCATCTCATCAAAGTCGGCCTTGGTCTGGCCAAAGGCCGGCAAGCTCAGCACGCCAGCGGCCAGCAGAGCGAGGGTGGTTGCAGATACTTTCATTGTTGTCTCCTGTAAAAATCAAATAAAAAATTAACGGCTGACCTGCCCCAGAAAGGCTCGCACGCGGGCGCTTTCCTGGGAACCAAAAAAAACTTCCGGCGTGGCGTCCTGCGCGACCTGCCCCTGGTCCAGGAACAGGATCCGGTCTGCCACCTCGCGGGCAAAACCCATTTCGTGCGTCACGATGATCATGGTCATGCCCGACTGGGCCAGCTTCTTCATGACGTCGAGCACTTCCTTGACCATCTCCGGGTCGAGCGCCGAGGTCGGCTCATCGAACAACATCACCTTCGGATTCATCGCCAGGGCGCGGGCGATCGCCACCCGCTGCTGCTGCCCGCCCGACAGCGCAAACGGGTATTTGTGCGCATGGTCTTCCATGCCGACACGCTTGAGCAGCTCCATCGCCTGCTCACTGGCGGCATGGCGTGCAGTCTTGCGCACCCGGCGCGGCGCCAGCGATACATTGTCAAGCACCGTCAGGTGCGGAAACAGGTTGAACTGCTGAAACACCATGCCGAGCTCACGGCGCAAGGCGTCGAGATTTTTCAGGTCATCGTTGACTTCGATGCCATCAACCAATATCCGGCCCGAATCGTGGCGCTCCAACCGGTTGAGCATGCGCAGCAAGGTACTCTTGCCGGAGCCCGAAACGCCCAGGATGGCGCTCACCTGACCGACCTCAAAGTGGGTACTGACGTCGCGCAGCACATGGTGCGGCCCAAAGTGCTTGTTGACCTTTTCAATCGCGATCAGGGGCGTACTCATGGCAGGCGGCCCTCGACATCGTAGCGTCGCTCCACCGCATCCGAAATTTGCGTCATCACCGACGTCAGGATCAGGTAGATCAAGGCCGTGGTGATCAGCGTCGGCAAGGGCTGAAAGGTCGCCGCCTGGATGCGGTTGCCGACATTGGTCAGCTCCACCACGCCAATCGCATAGGCCAGCGAGGAGTCTTTGAGCAACGCTACGGTGTTGTTGACCAGCGGCGGCAATGCCACCTTGAATGCCTGCGGAAAGGTCACATCCATGAAGGTGTACCAGCTCGACAAACCCAACGAGCGCGCCGCTTCAATCTGCCCTTTTGGCACCGCCAGCAGGCCGCTGCGTATCGCTTCTGCGTTGTAGGCACCCACATTGAAAGCCAGCGCCACGCAGGCCGAGGCAAAATCGTCCAGCCGCAGCGCCGGCACCAGCGTCGGCAGAGCCAGAAATACGAACAGGATCTGAACCAGCAGTGGCGTGCCACGCATGATCCAGATATACAACGAGGCAATCCAGCGCAGCGGCACGATGCGTGACGTGCGTCCGAGCGCCGCCAGCACGCCAATGACAATGCCCGTCAGACCGGCCACCAGCGTGAGCTCAACCGTGACCCGGGTACCTTCAGCGAAATACTGGGCGTTGTTGCCAATCGGATCTGGCGCCCAGGCCAGCGGGATGGCGATCAGCCAGAGCAACAGAACCAGCACCGCGCTGGCGACCGCAATCGTGGCGCTGGAACGCTGCTGACGGCTCCAGCGCTGCGGCCAGCCAGGAATAGCAATCTTCACGTTGCCGATCCGGCGATGGGCTGGTTGTTTGAGCTATCAATGGCAGCGCACGTCTTCATGAAAGTATTTCTTCGACAAAGTTGCATAGCTGCCGTCGGCCATTACCTCGGCCAGCGCTTTGTTATAGCCTTGCACCAGCGAGCTATTGCCCTTGGCCACCGCCGCCGCAATGCGTTCGACAAAGACAAAATCGCCCAGTCTCATGCCGGCATTGGGGTTGGAGGCAATCGCAATGGCGGCAACAAACTTGTCGGTCACCCAGGCGTCCACACGCTTGGTCAACAAGGCGCCACGGGCATCGGTGTCTTGCGGAAAGTTTTTCACCTCCTTCACGCCGGTCAGTTTTTTCACGTTGTCGAGGTAGGTGGTGCCGGTTTGCACCGAGACCGATTTGCCATTGAGGTCGGCCACTTTTTGAATCGCCGGATCAAGCGACACAATGGCGCCACCCGAACAATAATGAGGATCGGCAAAGGTCACCGCTTTGGCGCGCTCTTCGGTTATGCCGTGCGACGCGATCACCAGATCCCAGCGATCCTGGCGCAGGCCCGCCAGCAGTGCGTCAAAACCGAGCGCCTTCCATTCGATCGTGACGCCCATTTTTTTCGCCACCAGTTCGGCCAATTCGATTTCAAAGCCGCTGAGCTTGGAGCCCTGAAAAAAATTGAAAGGGGCGAACTGACCTTCAGTCGCGATGTTGATCTTGCCGTCCTTCTTGACGTCTTCCAGGCTTCTGGCCTGTGCGGTCACGGCGCTGGCGATCAGCAGGCCCAGCAGGGCCCATGTCTTGATTGATTTCATCCTAGTCTCCTCGTTGTGAATAATTTAGTGAACGAACGACAGCCTGCGCCGATTGGGCCGCTAAAGCCTGATTTTGCTGAGGACGATCATATCTCAGGATATTCCTGGCGCATCAGCGTGCTCTTGCCAAACAGGCTCTCGATCAAATCAACCGCCAGCTCGGCGGTCTGGTTGCGCACGTCAAGGGCCGGGTTGAGCTCCATGATGTCGAGTGAAGCCAGGCGGCCGGTGTCGGCGATCATTTCCATGCAGAGTTGGGCCTCGCGGTAGGTCGGGCCACCACGCACCGTGGTGCCAACGCCCGGGGCAATATCGGGATCGAGAAAGTCAACATCAAGACTGACGTGCAGATGGGTATTCGCATCGACCAGCGCCAGCGCCAGTTCCATCGCACTGCGCATTCCCATCTCGTCGATGTAGCGCATGTCGAAAACTTCAATGCCGATGTCATGCACCAGACGCTTTTCGCCAGCATCGACGCTGCGAATGCCGATCTGGCGGATCTGCTTTGGACTCAGCGCGGGCACCTGGCCGCCGATTTCAATCAGCGCTTGCGGACCGTGGCCGCACAGGCAGGCCACCGGCATGCCGTGAATATTGCCGCTCGGCGTCAGCGTGGCGGTGTTGAAATCGGCGTGCGCATCAAACCACAAAACACGCAGTTTCTTGCCCTGCTCGCGACAGCGCCTGGCCACCGCGCTGATCGACCCGATGGCCAGGCAATGATCACCCCCCAGCACGATCGGCAAGCGCCCCGACTGAAGCTCGGCAAAGGTTGCGTCATGCAGCAACTGGTTCCACTGCACCACTTCGGGCAAATGGCGAAAGCCGTTGACGGCGCTCTGCCAGGGGTTGGCCGGACCGGCGAGATTGCCGCAGTCTTTCACGTTGACGCCAAATTGACCAATCGCTTGCGCGATGCCGGCGACGCGCAGCGCCTCAGGGCCCATGCGGGCGCCCAGCACGCCCGCCCCGATATCGGTCGGCACGCCGATCAGGCTGACACCCCCTGCGGCAAGGCTGACAGCGGGCAAGACGCTCATGCGGCCAGAGCCATCGGCCGAAAAACCGGCCGCAGCAGGCCGAACAGGTCTTTCGGATCAGCCAGTTCCGGAATCAGCGACAACGATTGACCCAGACCCAGCTCGCCCGCGGCATCCCGCATGAAACGCAGGGCTGAATAATCTTCCAGCGCAAATCCGACCGAATCAAAGACCGTGACCTGCCCATCACAGGTGCGCCCGGTTGCCTGGCCGCGCAGCACCTGCCAAAGCTCGGTTACGGCAAAATCAGCAGGCAGTTGCTGGATATCCCCTTCAATCCGGGTTTGCGGCTCGTACTGCACGAAAACCGAGGCAGCGCGCAACACATCGGGGTGCAGCTCGGTCTTGCCGGGACAGTCGCCACCGACGCCATTGATGTGCATGCCGGGCTCGATCATGGCGGGTGTGAGAATGGTGGCGTTGGTTTTGTCGGCGGTCACGGTGGTCACTATATCCGAGCCGCGCACCGCGTCGGCAATACTGTCACAGCGCACCAGACGCAGCTTGGTGTGCTGCAGGTTGCGGATGAGCTTTTGTGTGGCAGCGGGGTCGATATCAAACAAACGGACTTCTTCGATACCCAGCATGTAATAGAAGGCCAATGCCTGGAACTCGCTTTGCGCACCGTTGCCGATCAGCGCCATCACCTTGCTATCTGCGCGCGCCAATAGGCGCGCAGCGACCGCTGATATCGCCGCAGTGCGCAGCGCAGTCGTCAGAGTCAGCTCACTGAGCAGCACCGGAATGCCGGTTTCGACATCGGCCAGAACACCAAAAGCCATGACCGTCGGCAAATGGAACAAATGATTTTTGGGGTGCCCATTGACATACTTGAAAGCATAGGTGCTGGCGTCGGCAATCGGCATCAACTCAATCACCCCGTCCTTTGAGTGGTTGGCGACACGGGCACATTTGTGAAATTCCTGCCAACGCGCGTAGTCGGCATAAACGTAGTCCGCCATGCGTTGCAGGGTCTGCTCGACACCAAGCTGGCTGACAATCGCGCGCACGTCCTGGACACTAAGAAATTGGGTTTTGCCCGATGCGCAATGTTTCATGATGAGGTTTTCCTGGAAATTTGGAGAAGTGTCTCCAAAGCACACGGCAATGTAAATCGGCAGTTTTGATACTTTTTTGTCAAATTTCTATCATTAAGTCAGGAATAAATGACAGAATGTCAAGATGGATGCCACAGATCAACAATTACTTGCCCTCTTGCGCAACGACGCCCGCACCAGCGTTGCCACGCTGGCCAACAAGCTGGGCGTATCGCGCGGCACGGTGACCAACCGCATCACCAAACTCGAGGACGCGGGCGTGATCGTGGGCTACACGGTGCGGCTAAGGCCCGATGCGCAGCCGACTGAAATCAGCGCCTGGATGAGTGTCGCCGTGGCCGGCAACGAGACGCGCGCCGTTATTGCCAGCCTGCTCGGCGAGCCGGGCGTGGCGACGCTGCACGACACCAATGGCCGCTGGGACTTGCTGGCCGAGCTGCGCGCCGCCAACCTGGCAGAACTCTCGCACGTGCTGGAGCGCATCCGGCTAATTCGTGGCATCAGCAGCACCGAAACCAGCATCCACCTGGAAACTTATCGCTTGTCCTGAGTCTATACATCCCGGCTCAGCCCGCTCATGCGTCACCCCATGGTCATCAGCTGCGCATTGCCACCGGCGGCAGCCGTGTTGGTGCTGATGCTTTGCTCATGCATCAGCGCGCTCAGGTCATAGCAGGCACCGGCTGCCAACTGGGCGGGCGACAAGCTTTCAATGCGCAAGAGGGCACCGCCCTGCTGCGCTACGGTCGGCGCCAGGGCTTGCAGCGCATCGCCATCGCCCTCAAACAGCATCGCGCTGAACTGCGATTCGCTGCGCAACTGCTCAGCCGTACGCTGCTGCACAAAGTGCCTGACTTCGGGCGGCAAGGCACTCAGGCCAAGCGCCACAGGACTGCCGCTCGCAGGCGTCTCAACCCAGCACGCATTGCCGCTGGCCAAGGCGGCCGCCACCTGGTGGATCAGTCCCAGTGCCGTCTGCGGCACGGCCCAGACCGCGCCCCGTGGCAGCAGTTGGTAGCGGTTCGACTCCCCCGTGGGTCCCGGCAACAGGAAGGCCAGGCCGAGCACGCTGGCGCTTTGGTACCCGGCGCAGGCGCTAGCGGCCTGCGCGGCGTCCAGGCTGCTTAAACCCACTTGCCCTGCAGCCAGCGCTGGCCCTTGCAGGCTCGCCATCAGACTCTGCAGCGCCAGAAAATTGGGATGCGCCGCGAGCTGACGCTCAGTGCTGCCCGACCCCAGCGCACGGCTGGCGGGCGACGCCACCAGCGATCTCAGAGCGGGGTTGCTCTGCGCATCGTCCTGCTGCAGTAGTCGGTAGAGATAAAGTGGCCCGCCTGCCTTGGGGCCGGTGCCTGACAAGCCCATGCCACCAAATGGCTGTACCCCCACCACCGCACCAATCACATTGCGGTTGACGTAAATGTTGCCCGCCTGCACCTTTTGCGTGACCTGGGCGATGGTTTCGTCGATGCGGCTGTGCACGCCAAAGGTCAGACCGTAACCGGTCGCATTGATGGCGCGCAGCACATTTCCCAGGTCTTCGCGCGGGTAGCGCAGCACATGCAGCACCGGGCCGAACACCTCGCGCTGCAGGCGCTCGATGCGGTCGATCTCAATCAGCGTCGGCATCACAAAATAACCTTGGCCTGCACTCTCGTCACGGGCCATGCGGGTCACCGCTTGACCGTCAGCCTGCAAGCGCGCAATGTGCTGCTGAATATGCGCCCGCGCCTGCTCGTCGATCACTGGGCCTACGTCCGTGTGCATGCGGTCCGGGTTTCCCATGACCCACTCGCGCATCGCGTCCTTGATCATGCCGATCACGCGCTCGGCCACGTCTTCCTGGATGCACAGCAGGCGCAGCGCCGAGCAGCGCTGGCCGGCCGAGTCGAAGGCTGACGACAGCACATCGCCCACCACCTGCTCGGCCAGTGCCGACGAATCGACCACCATGGCATTCTGGCCGCCAGTCTCGGCGATCAGCGGGATGCAGCGGCCCTGCCGGCTCAGGCGCAGTGACAGCGATTGCGCAATCAGGCGCGCCACCTCGGTCGAGCCGGTAAACATCACGCCCGCCACCAGCCGGTGTGCCACCAAAGCTGCACCCGCGACCGCACCCGTGCCGGGCACCAGTTGCACGGCATCCATTGGCACGCCGGCTTCGTGCAGAATTTTCACCATCAGATCGGCGATCAGCGGCGTCTGTTCGGCCGGCTTAGCCAGCACACAGTTGCCGCTGGCCAGCGCCGCAGCGACTTGCCCGGCAAAGATCGCCAGCGGAAAGTTCCACGGGCTGATACACAGCACCACGCCCAAGGCGCGCTGCGTCTGGTTGTCAAAAGTCGCCTCAACCTGCGCCGCGTAATAGCGCAAGAAGTCCACCGCTTCGCGGATCTCGGAAATGGCATTGGGCAGCGATTTGCCGGCTTCCCGCACGATCAGGCCCAGAATGCTTTGCGTGCGCTGCTCGAGCAGGTCGGCGGCGCGCTTGAGGCAAGCGGCGCGCTCTTCGGGCGGCGTCACTTGCCAGATTTGGGTGGCGCGGGCGGCGCGTTCCACTGCCAGTTTCACTTCGGCAGCGGTAGCCGGACGCACCCAGCCGACCTGATCGCGCGTATCGGCCGGGTTGCAGACCGCTTGCCAGCCGTCCGTGGCTGCCGTTTGCGGATTGACTGGTTTCACCTCAGCCACCGTGGCAGCGGCGGCATAGCTGACTTGTGTGCTGCGCAATAAGCCGGCGGCGAGAGAGGCCAACTGTTGTTCGTTGGCCAGATTCAAGCCTGAGGAATTCAGGCGCGACTGCGCGCCCAGGGCTGCAAACAGTTGGCGCGGCAGCACAATCTTGGGGTGCGGCGCGCCGAGTTGGCCCGCCTGAACTTCTATCGCCCGCGCCTCCAGCACCGGGTCAGCCACCAGGTCTTTCACCTGCACCTTGGGGTCGCCAATGCGGTTCACAAAAGAGGAGTTGGAGCCGTTCTCCAGCAAGCGCCGCACCAGATACGCCAGCAGCGTCTCGTGCGTGCCGACCGGAGCGTAAATGCGACAGGGCCGCCCCAGTTTGCCATCCGCCACCGCGCCGGTGACATGCTCGTACAACGGCTCGCCCATGCCGTGCAGGCACTGGAATTCGTACTGGCCCGCGTAGTAGTTGTTGCCCGCCATCTGGTAAATCGATGCCACGGTCTGGGCGTTATGGGTGGCGAACTGGGGGTAAACCGCCTGCGGCGCGGCCAGCAATTTGCGCGCGCAAGCCAGATAAGACACGTCGGTATAGACCTTGCGGGTGTAGACCGGGTAGCCAACATGCCCCTCCAACTGGGCACGTTTGATCTCGGCGTCCCAATAAGCACCTTTGACCAGCCGGATCATCAGGCGCCGGCCACTGCGCCGCGCCAGATCAATTACGTGGTCAATCACGTAAGGACAGCGCTTGAGGTAGGCCTGCACCACAAAGCCGATACCATTCCAACCCTTCAGCCCGGGTTCGAAACACAGGCTCTCTAACAAGTCGAGCGAGAGCTCAAGCCGGTCAGACTCCTCAGCGTCGATGTTGATGCCGATGTCGTACCGGCGCGCCAGCAGAGCCAGCTTAGTCAAACGCGGCAACAACTCGCCCATGACACGGTCACGTTGCGCGCGGCTGTAGCGCGTGTGCAAGGCGGAAAGCTTGACCGAGATACCAGGGCCTTCAAAGATGCCGCGGCCGTTGGACGCCATGCCGATGGCGCGGATCGACTGCTCGTAAGAGCTCACGTAGCGCTCGGCGTCCGTCTCCGTGGTCGCGGCTTCACCCAGCATGTCGTAGGAGTAACGAAACCCTTTCTTTTCCAATGTGCGGCTGTTGGCCAGCGCCTCAGAGATGGTTTGCCCGGTGACAAACTGCTCGCCCATCAGCTTCATGGCGCGGTGCACGCCCTGGCGAATCAGCGGCTCGCCGCCCTTGCCGATCATGCGCGTGAGCGCGCTGGCCATGCTCTTCTCACTGGCAGTGGCGGTGAGCTTGCCGGTGAGCATCAAGCCCCAAACGGCGGCGTTGACAAACAGCGAGGGGGAGTTGCCCAGGTGCGAATGCCAGTCGCCGTGGCTGATCTTGTCGCGAATCAGCGCGTCGCGCGTGGCGTTGTCGGGGATACGCAAGAGTGCCTCGGCCATGCACATCAGCGCGACACCCTCCTGGCTGGAGAGCGAAAACTCCTGCACCAATGCTTCCACACCGCCGCTGACCTTGTTGCTTCGCAGGCCTTCCACCAAGCTCGTCGCCACTGCTTCAATAGCGGCGCGTTGTGCCGGGTCGGTCACGTGCGCCAGTTGCACCAGCATCGGCAGGCATTCAGGCTCGGGGCGCTGCCAGGCCGCCGTGATAGCGGCGCGCATTTCGGTTTGCGGCAGCACGTCCTGAGCCCAGTCCAGGAAGGGCTGCGGACTTGTGCGCAGCGGACTTGCAGACGACAGGAGGTCATCGCCGGCGCCGTCATCCTGCATTTCGACCGGCTGGGTTGCACCTGCGCCAGAGATGTCAGACGACTCGCCACGCTCAATGCGCTCCAAATATTGGATGACAGCCTGTTTTATAAGCCAATGCGGTGTTTTTTCCAGCCCACCCGCGGCGTCTTTGATACGAGCACGAAGTACTTCATCAACCTTGATTCCCAGTGTGACGGCAGTCATAGTTGCACCTTTTGTAAAAATACCTTGCACTAATTTTAAGTAAGGTGCAACTTTTTACATAATAGGGTTAACCCTTATCTAATTGAAAAAATACAAGACTATTTTGGAACAACTTCAGGCTAGCATAGTGCAAAATTGAATGCTCAGGAGTCAGCCATGCCAGTGGTCGTTGTTGCCAATCCAAAAGGCGGTGTGGGCAAATCCACGCTGTCTACCCACATTGCGGGTTATTTTGCCTCGCGCGGCCACACGGTCATGCTGGGCGACGCAGATCGCCAACAGTCTTCACGCCTTTGGCTTGGGTTGCGCCCCAGCGCGGCCCGCCCCATCACCTCCTGGGAACTGGGTACCGACCTGATCGCCAAGGTGCCCAAAGGCACCAGTCATGTGGTGCTCGATACGCCCGCCGGGCTGCATGGCGGACGCTTCAACGCCGTTCTGAAGATGGCTGATAAAGTCGTTGTGCCGCTGCAACCCAGTGTTTTTGATATTTTTGCCACGCGGGCCTTTCTGGACCAGTTGCTACAGTACAAACATCACGAAAGACTGCAGATTGGCCTAGTCGGCATGCGGGTCGATGCAAGGACCATTGCGGCTGACAATTTGCATGAATTTGTGAATACTTTAGGCTTGCCAGTGCTGGGCTACCTACGCGACACGCAAAACTATATTCACCTGGCGGCGCGAGGTCTCACGCTCTTTGATGTGACGCCGAGCCGGGTTGAAAAAGACTTGGCACAGTGGCAACCGATCTGCCGCTGGCTCGACAGGTCAGCGCACGATCATTCATGAGGCGACAATCCAGTCCCAAGCAACGCCCGCGCATTCGCTCGAGACTGCAGCAGTTGGCAGTAGCCGTCGTGCTGGCTGGATGTACTTCAAGCCCGTTGCCACCGCCGGTGGCCCGGTTCACGCCCAGCGCCCCGATACCGGTTGCGCCCGCATCGCGACCCACACCGCTTCCCGACCTGGGAATTTCAGAAGCCACCAGCGCGAAAGACTACCGTCTTGATGCCGCCACTCATTTGTACCGCAAAAATGCCGCCCGCATCTATCACGGCAAGTTGCCGCCCATGCTCTACGCCGTGGGTGTGCTGCAAACTGACATTGATCGACACGGTGGCGTCACTCGCACCCGTTGGCTCAGGCCACCCAAACATGCGCCGGAAGTGATCGCCGAGATCGAGAAAATGGTCCGTCTGACAGCACCCTACCCGGCACCGGCACGGTTGGGGCGGGTCACTTTCACCGAGACCTGGTTATGGCACAAGAGCGGCCTGTTTCAGTTGCATTCACTGACCGAGGGGCAACTCTGAAGGCGCAGGCTGGTGCCGGTCAAGGGTGCCTTGCCCGATGGCTTGCTCAGTCTGCTCCAGCAATGGACGCCGCTGTGCTGGCAGGCAAGCGCTTTGACTTGCTGCAATGAACAGATAAAAAACAGCCGTCGTTGCGTTGGAGGGCTCGCTTTCGCGCTACAGTCACGCCACTCAAAGCTAACCAGGAGACTTCATGACAAAAGAACTTTCAGCAGCCGAAGCCAGCTTGCGCGACGCCACACGTGACTACCACCGTCTGCCCACACGCGGCAAGATCTCGGTCAACGCGACCAAGCCCCTGTCCAATCAGCGTGATTTGGCACTGGCCTACTCGCCGGGCGTCGCCTACCCGTGCCTGGAAATTCAGGCCAATCCGGATCTGGCTTATGAGTACACCAGCCGCGGCAACCTGGTCGGTGTGGTGACCAACGGCACGGCGGTACTGGGGCTGGGAGATATTGGCCCGCTCGCGGGCAAGCCCGTGATGGAAGGCAAGGCCTGCCTGTTCAAGAAGTTTGCCGGCGTCGATGTCTTTGACATTGAGTTGGCCGAGCACGACCCGGACAAACTGATCGAGATCATCGCCGCGCTGGAGCCCACGCTGGGTGGCATCAACCTGGAAGACATCAAGGCACCGGAGTGCTTTTATATCGAGGAAAAGCTCAAGGAGCGCATGGGTATTCCGGTCTTTCACGACGACCAGCATGGCACCGCCATCATCTCCAGCGCGGCACTGCTCAACGGCCTGGAATTGGTGGGCAAGAATATTGCCGATGTCAAGGTGGCCGTCTCAGGCGCTGGGGCGGCAGCGCTGGCCTGTCTGAACGTGATGGTTGGTCTGGGTTTACAAGTCAAAAATGTGTACCTGTGTGACTCCAAAGGCGTGGTTTATGAAGGCCGCCCCGGCGGTTATGACAAGTCCAAGGCATGCTATGCCCAGGTGACTGGGCTGCGCACGCTGGCCGACGCGGTCAACGGCGCAGACGTGTTTTTGGGTTGTTCAGCGGCCGGTGTGCTGACGCAAGACATGGTCAAGAGCATGGCACCCAAGCCGATCATCCTGGCGCTGGCCAACCCCGAGCCTGAAATTCGCCCCGAACTGGCGAAAGCGGTGCGGCCGGACTGCATCATTGCCACGGGTCGCTCCGACTATCCGAATCAGGTCAACAACGTGCTCTGTTTCCCGTACATTTTTCGCGGTGCGCTGGACTGCGGTGCCACCAAGATTACCGAGGAGATGAAGCTCGCCTGTGTGCGTGAGATTGCCGATTTGGCCAAGGCCGAAATCAGCGAGGAAGTGGCCAATGCCTACGCCGGTCAGGAGCTTGCCTTCGGCACCGATTTCATTATTCCCAAGCCATTCGATTCGCGCCTGATCCTGCGCATTGCGCCGGCCGTGGCGCTCGCCGCCGAGGCCTCGGGTGTTGCCAAGCGACCAATCAAGGACATGGCAGCCTACCGCCAGACCTTGTCGCGTTTTGTCTATTCCACCGGCATGCTGATGGAGCCGGTGTTCAATGCCGCCCGCTCCGCTACCCAGGCGACCAAGCGCGTTGCCTACGCCGAGGGCGAAGACGAGCGCGTGCTGCGCGCGGCGCAAATCCTGCTGGAGGGGGGCTTGGCACGCCCGATCCTGATCGGCCGCCCGGCCGTGATCGAGGCGCGCATCGCTAAAGCGGGCCTGCGCCTGCAGTTGGGCAAGGACGTGGACTGCGTCAACCCCGAGAACGACCCGCGTTTTCACCAATACTGGCAAACCTACCACGGCCTGCTCGGTCGCAGCGGCGTCAGCCCGGAAGCCGCCAAAGCGGCGGTACGTCGCTCTACCACCACCATCGGCGCGCTGATGCTTAAACTCGGCGATGCCGACGCCCTGCTGTGCGGTCTGCACGGTCGCTTTGACGTGCACCTGGATCACATCCGCGATGTGATTGGCTTGAAAGCGGGCGCCACCGGCTTTGCCACACTGAACGCGCTGATGCTCGATCGCCATACCCTCTTCATCGCTGACACGTTTGTCAACGAAGATCCGACGAGCGAACAACTGGCCAGCATCGCGTTGATGGCCACGCACGAAGTTCGCCGTTTTGGCCTGCCGCCCAAGGTGGCGTTCATGTCGCACTCGAATTACGGCTCATCAAGCCGCGCCTCAGCGCGCAAGATGCGCCTGGCGCGCGACCTGTTCCGGGCCATGGCTCCTGATGTGGAATGCGACGGTGAATTGCAGGGCGACGCTGCCCTGTCGGAGGAGATCCGCAACGGCTACCTGCTGGAAACGAGCCTGACGGGCGAGGCCAACATCCTGATTTGCCCGAATCTGGATGCCGCCAACATTCTGTTCAACGTGCTCAAAGTCACCGGCAGCAATGGTGTCACGGTCGGGCCGATCCTGCTCGGCGCGGCCGCCACGGCACACGTGCTGACATCTTCTTCCACCGTCAGGCGGGTCGTCAATATGACCGCTTTGGCAGTGGCTGACGTGAGCGCACTGCGCTAAATTGGCAATAACATCGCTATAATCCAAGGTTTTTCTGGCAAAGCTCCGCTGCCTGATCATTTTTTAGCGGGGAAAACACGCACGATAGCCGTTCAATGGCCCGATCTTCCATTGGCCTCAATCTGCATCTTTTGGATACCATTGATTAATGACCACTATTCGAATCAAAGAAAACGAACCATTTGACGTTGCCTTGCGTCGCTTCAAGCGCACCATTGAAAAGCTGGGCCTTTTGACTGACTTGCGCGCACGCGAGTTCTACGAAAAGCCCACCGCCGAGCGCAAGCGCAAGAAGGCCGCCGCGGTCAAGCGCAACTACAAGCGCATTCGCGCCATGCAGTTACCCAAGAAGATGTACTAATCTGAAGCCTTGCGGGACAGACCGCAGTTACACGAAGTGAACAAGCTCTGTCCTCAACTGATTAGAAAAAAAGCCCGCCGGAGATACTCAGGCGGGCTTTCTTTATGTCAGATCGCATCCATTTGACAACGCTTAAAAAGGAGTTCACCCATGTCACTCAAAGATCAAGTCACCGAAGACATGAAAAATGCCATGCGCGCGCACGATAGCGCACGCCTGGGCACGATCCGGTTGTTACTCGCGGCCTGCAAGCAAAGGGAAGTCGATGACCGCATCGTGCTCGACGACGCGGCCGTGGTAGCAATCGTTGACAAGCTGATCAAGCAGCGCAAAGACTCGATTGCCGCCTTCACCCAGGCCAATCGCATGGACCTGGCCGATAAGGAAGCGGCCGAGATCAAAGTGCTCGAAGCCTACTTGCCACAACGCCTGAGCGCTGCTGAAGTGGCCAGCGCCGTCAGGGCCATCGTGACCCAACTCGGTGCCAAAGGCCCGGGCGACATGGGCAAGGTGATGGGCGCGGCAAAAGCCCAATTGGCCGGCAAAGCCGAAATGGGCCAGTTGTCCGCCGCCGTCAAAGCCGCGCTGGCGGGTTAGCTCCCCGCCACTTTCATCCGGTTGACCAGCATCGAGCCAATCGTCTTGGCACCATAGTTGTAGCGGTCCGCTCCCACGGCCTCGATGCCTTTGAGCATGGTTTTCATGTTGCCGGCGATGGTGATTTCCTGCACCGGGTAGGCGATGCGGCCTTTTTCAACCCAGAAGCCACTGGCGCCGCGCGAATAGTCGCCGGTCACGTAGTTCACGCCCGAGCCCATCAACTCGGTAGCAAACAGGCCCGTGCCGAGTTTTTCCAGCATCGCATCCAGATCGTCACTGGCGCGCGTCAGGCGCGATGTGAAGCTCAGGTTATGCGAACCACCCGCGTTACCGGTGGTCTTCAGGCCGAGCTTGCGCGCCGAATAGCTGCTCAGAAAATAGCCCTGAATACGCCCGGCCTCGACCACTTGGCGCGCCTTGACCCGCACGCCCTCATCATCAAAGGGTGAACTGCCTTTGCCGCGTTTGACGAACGGGTCTTCCAGAATATCAATGTGTTTGGGCAACACCTGTTTGCCCAATGAGTCCAGTAGAAAGGAACTCTTGCGGTACAACGCGCCGCCGCTGATGGCCTGTACTAGACCGCCGAGCAGCCCCGCCGCCAGCGGTGACTCGAACAGCACCGGGCACTGGCGCGTGGAGATCTTGCGCGCATCCAGGCGGCTGAGGGCACGCTCAGCGGCATAGCGACCGACCGCTTCGGGCCACTGGCCAGTTCGGTCGCGTCGCGCATCGAGCTGTACCAGTAATCACGCTGCATATCGTCGCCACGGCCGGCGATCGGCGAGACCGAAATCGAATGGCGCGAACTGGCATAACCACCACGAAACCCGTGGGTATGGGCGCTGAAGAAGTGCGACTGCTGCGCCGACACCGCCGCGCCTTCGCTGTTGGTGATGCGCTTGTCGGTCTCCAACGCGGCCTGTTCGCAGTCCAGCGCCAAGCTGGCGGCCTGCTCGCTGGTCACCGACCAGGGAAAAAACAGCTCGAGCTCGTCGCACGGTTCGACGCCTGGCGCAATATCCTGCGCGTCGGGCAAGCCCGCCATCGGGTCTTCGGCAGTGAAACGCGCAATATCGAACGCCGCCTGCACGGTCTGCTCGATCGCCGCGTGCGAAAAGTCCGAGGTGCTGGCATTGCCACGGCGCTGGCCCACGTAGACCGAAACCGACAGTCACTTGTCGCGGTTGCGCTCGACGTTCTCGAGCTCGCCCTTGCGCACCGAGACGCTCAGGCCGCAGCCTTCGGAAGCCTCGGCCGCCGAATCGGTGGCACCCAGCTTGGCGGCGTGGGCCAGGGCCGGTCGACGAGTTCTGCGAAAAAGGGCCGGCTGTAGCTGAAGCCGCTGTCGGGGCGGGGTGAGCCGACATTGCGGGGCTTGGATGGTGTTTGGTTCGTTCACGCGGAGGGCTATGATACTTGGCTATGTCACGCAAACCCAAAAAAGGTTATTTTGTGTGCGGTGAATTTGTCGCCGAAGGCAGCGAACGCGACCTGGAGCTCAAGCGCGAGCTCAAAGGAACGGACGAACCCAGCCGCACCGATCGCAAGCGCGAAAGCACCGAATTGCAGAAACTCGGCGAGGTCTGCTGACGCTGCGCGCCGAGTTGATGGCGCGGACTTGAGCG
>CAVVRQ010000002.1:0-286507 GCA_963750665.1 uncultured beta proteobacterium | reverse complement strand
ACCAACTGGTGACGATGCACGCGACTCTCGTCGGCAAATGCCGAGCTGACCACGACCGCTTCAAAATGCTGCCCGTCTCCGGTAACAGTCAAATATTCTGTTTCCATACCTTGAGCGATGTTGAGTTGGATACTTTCCGGGGTGACCATGATGATTGCTACCGATGTCTGATTTAAAGAATTGTTCCAAATGCGGACTTGCCTATCTGCAATTTGGTTGCGCATCATACTGAAACCTCGCGGACGACGTGCGCGAGCGTGTAACGACTTACCGCAATCAATGCCGTCAATGAGGCAGAATATCGGCCACTCCATAGAGGTTTGCCAGACTAAACAAGTCTTCCGGCAATCCTGTAAGCGCGCAATCGCTTCTGCACCTGCGCCGCTCTGTCCAGCACCTTTTTTTGCTTGTAGTAGATTTTAATTTAAGTGCTCTCTGAATGTAAGAATAGTGTGGAGTATCGAGCAATTATAAACAAATTAAAAAAAAGTAGTTTTATAGTTTGTTAAAAAAAAATTTTCTTTGGAGAGCCGTATACTTTGAGAAAGGTTTGTACGGTTCGGGGCGGGTACATGTTAAGTTTTAACTTTAATAAGCAACCATCGCTACTATGTGTCTATGTTAGCTCAAGAACATTCGTACTGTTTAGCGGTCGAAAGATTAATCAACTGTAAAATACCTGAACGAGCTCAGTATATACGAGTTATATTCGCTGAGATTACTCGAATATTAAATCATTTGTTGGCGGTAGGGTGTCATGCAATGGGCGTCTATTTGATAATACATGGTAAATTGTATTGTGTAAAATAAATGGCTAAAAATCAAAATGCTTACTCTTGTCAAATTTTGATTAGTCTATGAAGAGAAGAGAACCAAAGCATGCATTTTAAAGTAGTCCAAGTGAACAAATTGTCGGGGCGCAGATCAGCGGTGGGCGTCGCCGTACTTGTTGCGCCCGGTTGAACGCGGTCTCGATCTCGCGGTCGGCGTCGCGCTCGGCCATGTGCTGGCGCTTGTCGCCCTTGGTGCGGCCCTTCGCCAGCCCGAGTTCGAGCTTCGCGCGCCCGCCCTTCCAGTACAGGCGCAGCGGGACGATCGTGAGGCCGCCCTGGGCGATCCGCTGGTCGAGCTTGTCGATCTCGGCGCGGTTGAGCAGCAGCTTGCGCTGGCGGTCGGGATCGTGGGCGCCGAACCCGATGGCGTTCGTGTACGGCGGGATGTGGATGCCGTCGATCCACATCTCCCCGCGCCGGACGCGGGCGTAGCCCTCGGCGATCTGGGCGTTGCCCTCACGCAGGCTCTTGACCTCGCTGCCGGTCAGGACCATGCCGGCCTCGTAGGTGTCGAGGATGTCGTAGTCGCGATAGGCGCGCTTGTAGCGAGGCGATCAGCTGGGTGCCGTCGCCGGTCCTTGTCCTTCTTGGTCTTCTTGCCCTTTGCCATGTCGTCGTGCCTCTCGGAGGAGACGCAACCCTACCGAGTGCGACCGGCGGGGAACCGGGAGTTCCGATGCCCGACGACCGACGGTCGGGCATCTACGTTCGGCGGCGTGAAGATTCGCAACGGCTCGATCGAACTCCACGTCGCCGACGACGGCGACCCGGCGGCACCGCCGATTCTGCTGCTCCACGGCATCACGTCGTTCGGAGGCACCTGGGACTGGATCGTGGCGGACCTCGTCGAACGGTTCCGTGTCCTACGGCTCGACTTCCGCGGCCACGGAGCGTCCGATCGAGCACCGGGCGAGTACTTCCCGCCGGCTACGTCAGCGATGCCGTTGCTGCCATCGAGCAGGCTGCGGGGCAGCCGTGCGTCGTAATGGGTCACTCGCTCGGCGGAGCCACCGCCGCGGCCTTGACACAGCAGTACGCCGACCTGGTCGTCGGCCGCCGTGATGGAGGACCCACCACTCGGGCTGGCTGGCGTCCCGCAAGATGGCGCCGAGGACGGCGACGACAACGCACTGGAGGGCGACTCGCTGCTCGAGTCGTTCCGGGTGATCCGTCAGTCGGCACCGCAGCTGCAGGCATCCGGCATCACCACCGAGGTGATGTCGGGAATCCTCGCCTCGGCGCCGACCGCCAGCGGTGGCACATTCGGGGAACTGCTCCATCCGGACGGGATTGCCTCGATGGCCGGATCGCTGCTGTCCGTCGACGCGAGCGTGCTCGATCCGGTGCTGACCGGCACGATCCGCTCATTCCTGGACCCGGATGCTCCGTTCAAGTCGCCCTCGCTGATCGTCTGCGCCGACCCGGCCAAGCCCGACGCAGTCGCCGACCCCACGCTTGCCCAGCACTTCGCGACGATCTCGCCGGCGACCGAGTTCGTCGTGCTCGACGGTGCCGGCCACCTGATCCACGACGAACTTGCCTCGCGAGATCGATTCCGCGAGCACTGCGCTGGGCTTCATCGACCGAGCGCTCGTATCGTCGCGGTCCTGATCCCAAGCCGTCTGCGATGAGCGGGGTGACCGTATGCGGCGGTTTGGCTCATCGTCGGTGCTCCGGAGTCGTCTGCGATGAGCGAGGTGACCGTATGCGGCGGTTTGGCTCATCGTCGGTGGGGATTCGGGCTGGCATAGGGTTGCACCGTGATCGAGATCTCCCGCTCTGCGTACGCCCAGATGGTCGGCGCCGCGCTCGACGCCTACCCGAAACCCCACCGCGTTGTGACCATACCACCACTGCACCATCGCGTCCTGCACGCCGGCATAAGCCGAATACGACTTCATGAAACCGGCCGGAATGGCCGCGCTATTCACCAAGTGCAGCAAGGCCACAGCAATGATGAAGGCCCCAAAGAACCAGTTGGCAACGTAAATGTGACGGACCTTGCGCGTGCCCACAGTGCCGAAGAAGACGATGGCGTAGGACACCCAGACCACGGTGATCAGGATGTCGATCGGCCATTCCAGCTCGGCGTATTCCTTGCCGCTGGTAAACCCCAGTGGCAAGGAAAGCGCGGCAGAAACTATGATCAACTGCCAAGCCCAGAAAGTAAATGAGGCCAGTCCACCCGCAAACAGTCGCACCTGGCAAGTTCGCTGCACCACGTAGTAGGACGCGGCAAACAAGCCACAGCCACCAAAAGCAAAAATAACCGCATTGGTGTGAAGGGGACGCAAGCGCCCATAGCTGAGCCAAGGTATTCCAAAATTGAGTTCCGGCCAGGCCAGTTGAGCCGCGATGATCACGCCCACCAGCATGCCAACCACCCCCCAGACCACCGTCATGATGGCAAACTGCCGGACCACTTTGTCATCGTAAGTTGTCGCCAACGTATTAGAAAATGTCATTTTTACCTCTTCTCAATTTGCTTCTCTTTTACTCTTCAGTTTCCCATGACCAACCAGGCGCTCCACTTGATTCAAATCAAACGACCGCGAAATCACATTAATCCTCAAGAATTCTCTCGGCTTCCATCTCGATGTCGTCAAACTGCCCTCGAAAAATGGCCCACCAAAGCCCACCCAGAATAAAAAAAACGAGTATCACCGATAGCGGAATCAGCAGATACAGGATGTCCATCAAATTCTCACCGTGCCGGACCGAGGCCCGCCGCCCGCAGCTGCTCGCTGCGTTTGATCAACTTTGGCAATCATGGGGAAATTCGTTATCTCACATTTACGGGGCTAGCTTCGCATTGGGCAAGACTGTACGCTTCAAGCAACGGAGCGAGAATACCTCGAACATGGTATTTTCATACCTATATTAAGGTAAAACAAATCGTCTCTGTTGCTATTTTGATGCCAACTTGCTTTGCATGGCATAGCGTGTCAGCTCGGCCACCGTGTGCAAATTGAGTTTACCCATCAGATCGCGTCGGTGCGTCACCACGGTGGCAGGCGAGATTTTCAGTTTTTCTGCAATTTGCGCGGAGGTGCAACCTATGGCGACGAGCTCCAGGACCTGGCGTTGGCGCGAACTGATGCGGCTCGACGAGTCCGACGCCATCGAGGGTTCGCGCCCAACCAGGGCCGGCAACCGGCTCACTTCCCGCATCAGTGACTCAATGCGCCGCAGCAATTCCGAGCCCTCCAGGTTGAGGCGCTTGTTGTCGCTGATGTCGAGTTGCGTCCCGGCCGCACGCAAAGGTTCGCCGTCGCTATTGCGGACCATCACCTTGCCGCGGTCCAGCACCCAGACCCAATGGCCATCCTTGTGGCGCAACCGGTGCTCCGATTCATAGGCCGGCGTTTCACCACGCAAGTGGGCTTCCCGCGCCGCGGCCACCAACGGCCAATCCTGCGGGTGTACCAGCTTCTCCAGGCTACGGATGTGGGGCTCAATCTCATCCTGGACGTAACCCAGCATGGCACACCAGCGCGCACTGGTCGCAAACTCACCGCTGCTCACCTGCCAGTCCCACAACCCCAGGCCGGAGCCGGCCAGCGCCAACTCCAGTTGCTGCTCGCTTTTCTGAATCAGTGACTCGGCCGCCTTGCGTTTTGTGATGTCTTGCTTGATGGCAACAAAATTGTGAATCAGACCGTCGCCCGCCGTAACGGGAGCAATGGCCATCGACTCGTCATACAGCGAGCCATCCTTGTGCCGATTGATGAGTTCGCCGCGCCAGACCTGTCCGGCCAGAATGGTCTGCCACATTTGCCGATAAAACGCCTGGTCGTGCTTGCCCGAGTTCACCAGTTGACTCGGATTGCAACCCAATGCCTCCTCCAGGCAATAGCCGGTCATTTGGGTGAAAGCCAGGTTGGCCCACTCAATTTTCCCTTTAATGTCAGTGATCACAATTCCATTCGCCGCGGAATCCAGCGCCACTTCAAACAAGCGCAAACGCGACTCCAGCCTGGCACGCACCAGCGCATTGCGCAGCGCACGCCCCAAGGCCTTGTAGTCAAATTGGCCTTTGATCAGATAGTCTTGCGCCCCGGCCTCCAGCGCGGCCACGGCAACGTTGTCATCATCCGAGCCGTTGAGCACGATGATGGGTACGTTGGGCAAGGCCGCGGTCATGGCCGCGACGGTGGCGATGCCGCTCGAATCAGGCAAGGACGTGCTTAGCAAAACGACATCGGGCCTGGCCTGGCGTGCCTGAGCGATGCCTTGCGCCAGGGTCTTGGCCCAGACCAGGGGCGGCTGCTGGTCGTCCCGACAGAATCCGGCTTGTTGCAGACAGGACCGGAGCAAACCGAAGTCGCTCGACTCCTCCTGCAGCACGAGAATGGCGGTCGCTTGCACCATGGCGTCGCCCGTGTTGGCGGCTTGATGCAGCGACGCCGCCATGCCGGTGCTCCCTTTATCGGTCGTCATGCCTCATCCAGCCGCGCTTGATTGCGCACCATGCTTGTGGCTGCCTTCGCACCACGCGACAGACGCACGGCGTTGAGTACCACCCCCAAGGAGCTCGACGCCATACCCAATCCGGCCAGCCAGGCTGGCAGCCAGCCGACCACGGCCAAGGGTACACAGGTGGCGTTATACAGGGCCGCCCAGGCGAGATTTTGTCGCACCACCTGCCGCGTGCGGCGCGACAGGAAAAGTGCATTCAGAATGGCACCCATTTGATCGCCCGAAACAACAAAGTCGGATTGTGCCTGCGCCAGCGGCACCGCTTTACCAAAGGCAAACGAAACATGGGCACCGGCCAACACCGGGCCGTCGTTTAGCCCGTCTCCCACCACCGCAACCCGGTGCCCCTGCTGCTGCACCTGGCGCAAAAAGTCGAGCTTGTCCTGCGGTGTGCAGCCGCCCTGAAAGGCCGTGATTCCAACCTGCCTGGCGACCCGCGCGGTCGCCTGCACAGCGTCACCTGAAAGCAAATGCACGGCAATGCCTGCACCTTGGAGTTGCGTCACCGCATCGCGCGCATCCGCTCGTACCACCTCTTGCACGGCGAAAGTGGCGAGCCAGCCTTGCTCGTCGCTCAAACAGACCCGCAACGAATCTGATGCAGCCAGCGCCACACCACAAAATTCGGCAGTTCCCAGGCGCAGCGGCGTCGCCAGCGAGCCGTCAGCGTGCCAGACCCGACCCGACAAGCCTTGTCCCGCCACTTCATGGACGGCTTCGGCCCGCCACGTCACGCTGGCGCTGCCGCCAGCGGCCGCCAGCAGGGCCACGGAGACCGGATGCAGTGAAAATTGAGCCAGCGCAGCGGCCATCGCCAGCGCCTGCTCTGGTGCCACACCGACACGTACCTGCGTCTCCCCCAGTTGCATGGCATCGCGTGTCAACGTGCCGGTCTTGTCAAACAGCACCGTATCAATTGCGGCCAGTGCCTCAAGGGCGTCAAGGCGTCGCACCAGAATCCCTTCTCGGGCCAACGTGCCAGCGGCGGCCAGCATGGCAGCAGGCGTAGCCAGGGACAGTGCACACGGACAAGTGACCACCAGCACCGCGACCGCCACCATCAGCGCATGGGCGGGATCGCGCCCCCACCAGAAGGCACAGGCCAGCGTCGCCGCCAGCAAGACGGCAAGCAGGAACGGCTTGGCCATGCGATCGGCCAAGTGGGCAATCGGCGGCTTGCTGGTGGAGGCGGACTGCATCAACGCCACAATCTGTGCGAAACGGGTTTGTGCGCCGACGCGCTCCACACGCATCTGAACCACGCTCGACAAGTTGTGGCTGCCGGCAATCACCGTGCTGCCGACAACGTGTGCCACCGGTTTGGACTCACCCGTCAGCAGTGCCTCGTCAGCCAGCGTCGCGCCTTGCAATAGCACGCCGTCAGCCGGGAAGGACTCGCCCGGCAGCACACGCAGGATGTCGCCCGCCTGCAAGCGCCGCACCGCCACACGCAGGTAACTGCCGTCTGGCTGCAAGCGCGCCACGCTGTCAGGCAGGCGGTTCATCAAGGTTTCGAGTGCACCCGCTGTTTTGTCCCGCAAACGAAGTTCCAGCCAGCGACCCGACAGAAGAAAGAAGACGAACATGGTGAGCGAGTCGAAATACACTTCGCGACCGAACAGGCCCTGCGGCTCAAAAGTGCCCGCCGTGCTGACCAAAAAAGTGATCAGCATGCCCAGCGCCACCGGCAAATCCATGCTGACTTGGCGCTGCATCACGTCGCGCCAGGCACTGGCAAAAAAAGGCCCGCAGGAAAACAGGATCACCGGCAGCGTCAACACCCAGGACGCCCAGCGCAGCAGGTGCTCCATCTCCGCCGTCAGGTCACCCGGCGCTGCCACATAGGCCGGGTAGGCGTACATCATCACCTGCATCATGCACAGGCCGGCCACCGCCAGGCGCCAAAGCAGCCGACGCGACTCAGCCTGGCGGCGTTCACGCGCAAAAGCATCATTGGCGGGCACGGCCTGGTAGCCGACCTGTTGCACCGCACCCATCCACCCGGACGGGCGCACAGTCGCAGCCGACCAGACCACTCTGGCGCGGTGACTGCCCGCGCTGACGGCCGCTTCCAGCACACCGGGCACCGCCAGCAGCGCTTTTTCGAGCGTAATGGCGCAGGCGGCGCAATGCATGCCTTCAATCACAAGGTTTGATTCCCACAGAGCGGGTTGCCGCGCGTCGGGCCGACTGAAAGCCGACCACTCCAGCGGGTCGTCCAGCAAATCGAGGGCGCCGGGGACAGCCGGGATAGCAATTGACATGAGCTCCAAAGGGTTGCCGACGAGTCATGCAGTTTACTTGACGCCCATCAAAACAACGCGGCCGCATCAGAGTAAGCTTGTCAGGTCCTCACCACAGGAGTCATTCATGTACGAAAGAATTCTGGTCGCCACTGACGGCTCGACCTTATCCAAAAAAGCGGTTGCCAGCGCCATTTCGCTGGCCGCCCTGGCGCAGGCCGAGTTGGTGGCCTTGAAAGTCATCCCGCGCTACCCGCAAAGCTACTTTGAAGGCGGCTTGGCCTTGCAAGCCGCCGAGGTCAGCCGGGTAGAAAAGCAATGGGCCGACGACGCCCAGAACGTGGTGGAAGCCGTGCAAAAGGCGGCCTTGGCCAAAGGCGTCAAAGCCAAGGCGATCACCGCCAAGTCGGACCTGATTTCGGAGGCCATCATCGCCGCCGCCAAGAAGCACAAATGCGATCTGATCGTGATGGCCTCGCACGGGCGCCGTGGCATCAAACGCCTGCTGCTGGGCAGTGAGACCCAGTTGGTGCTGACGCACTCGCACGTGCCGGTGCTGGTGCTGCGCTGAACGCTGTGGGCGTTTGCCCTCAGGCGCGTTCAATCACGGGTCGCCCGGCCTGCACGACGAAGCGGGCCAGGGTTTCAATTCTGGTCACTTTCTGCGTCACGTCATCGACAACGCGCAGGCTGGTACTCAGTTGCTGGGGCGTCAACTCGACCACACCATAGCCTTTGCGCAGGGCATCAGCAAAAACAAAATGCGGGTTCCTGGCCAGGCCCTCGGTCGTTTTGGCGTTAGCGCCGGCGCGCGACGTGATACTGGTGCCGCAGAACTCCACGCCCAGGCTGGCACTGGCCGGATTGGTGTAATCGGCCTTGACGTGACCAACCCAGTTTGCATGCACATCGCCGCCCAGGATCACCGGATTCGCCACCGCATGCTGACGCAAGGCATCGGTCAAACGGGTACGGGCGGCGGGGTAGCCGTCCCAGCCGTCGTTCCAGAAGGTCCGGCCAGGGCCGCTCTGCAGCTCACGCTGGCCAAACAAGGTTGCCTGTCCCAGCACGTTCCAGCCGCTCTCACGCGACTGCGGCCGGGCCAATTCAGCCATCAGCCAGCGCTCCTGCTGCAGCCCCAGCAGCGAGCGAGCGCTGTCGTTCCACGTTGGACACGTGGCTGGCCTGACCTGGCTCGATCCTGCCGCGCCGCCCGTCGTGCAGGCCTGCGGATCTTTGTACTGCCGCCCATCCAGCATATAAAGCGACGCCAGTTGACCATAAGACAAGCGGCCATAGATGCGCATCTCAGCGCCGGTTGCCAAGCCGGCCAGGCCTTGCGTGAGGGCGCTGGCACGCACCGGCATGTGCTCGTACCAGGCTTGGTAGGCGGCGGCGCGACGGGCCAAAAAGTTGCCTGGCAGCGATGGGTCAAACGCACTGCTGAACCCGGCCTGTACGCCCGCATAGTCATTTTGCACCTCATGGTCGTCCCAGGTGATGAGCCACGGGCAGGCGGCATGCATGGCTTGCAAATCAGCCTCGCCCTTGTACAAGGCATAGCGCCGCCGGTAGTCCTGCAGCGTCAAGACCCAGCCACCCGTGGGCACGCGCACCTTGCCGGTCAGTGCCGGGTATTCGTAGATGTAGTCGCCCAGGAACAGCACCAGGTCGAGATTTTCTTCCCGCATATGGCGCCAGGCGCTGAAATAACCGTCCTCCCATTTCTGGCAAGAGGCATAGGCCAGGCGCAGGCGCGCCACCGCCGCATCGGGCTGCGGAACCGTGCGGGTGCGCCCGACCGGGCTGACAAAGTCGCCTGCCACAAAGCGGTAAAAGTACCAGCGATCAGGCTGGAGCCCGACCACTTCGACGTGAACCGAATGCGCCAACTCGGGGCTCGCCAGCGCCTGCCCACTTTGCAACACGCGGCTGAAGCCATCGTCGTGCGCGAGTTCCCAGCGCACCGGCACAGTGGCTTGTCCCAGATCGTCCCCGCCTGCAGCAAGCGAGCCCCTGGCCGGATGCAGGCGCGTCCACAAGACTACCGAATCGTGCGTCGGCGAGCCGCTCGCCACGCCCAAAGTAAACGGATTGCCGGTCAGTCTCGGCCGGCTCCAGGCACTGCACGGCAAACTCGCTGCGGCCGCGCCAGCAGCGATCAGTTCGAGCACACGGCGGCGCGTACTGGCTTCAAGTTGGCTCATCGAAAGTTGCGTGCCTGCTTCAAATATTTATATCAATTTAACCTCTAGCCCTCGTACTATCTGCGCAAGTAGCTAGTTTTTTAGTAGCGTATCAGAATCTCAATGGGCCTTGTCCCAATTCACACCAAAACCGACTTCGGCCAGCAGCGGCACTTTGAGCTGCGCCACGCCAGCCATCAGTTTTGGCACCTCGTGGCGCACCCAATCCAGCTCGGATTCTGGCACTTCAAACACCAGCTCGTCATGCACCTGCATGATCATTTTGGTGGCACGCTGGTCGGCATCGATCACATGCTGCACACGCACCATGCTGAGCTTGATGAGGTCGGCCGCCGTGCCCTGCATCGGCGCATTAATGGCAGCGCGCTCGGCAGCACTGCGTCTTGGGCCGTTGGGGGAATTGATTTCGGGCAAGTACAGGCGTCGGCCAAATACGGTTTCCACATAACCCTGGCGCTTGGCCAACTGGCGCGTCTGATCCATGTAATGGCGCACACCGGGATAGCGTTCAAAATAGCGTTCGATGTAGTTCTTGGCCGCCGTGTTGTCAATGCCCAGCGCCTTGGCCAGGCCGTAGGCGCTCATGCCGTAGATCAAGCCAAAGTTGATCACCTTGGCGTAGCGGCGCTGCTCGCTGCTCACCTGCGCCGTGGCCACACCAAAGACCTCGGCCGCGGTCGCGCGGTGTACATCCATGCCGTCGTGAAAGGCCAGCAACAGGGCCGCGTCGCCGCTGATGTGGGCCATGATGCGCAGCTCGATCTGGCTGTAGTCGGCACTGGCGATCAAACAGCCCGCCGGTGCCACGAAGGCCTCACGCACACGACGACCCTCCGGCGTGCGCACCGGGATGTTTTGCAGATTCGGGTCATTGCTGGAGAGGCGCCCCGTCACCGCCACCGCTTGCGCATAGTGCGTGTGTACGCGACCGGTGCGCGGGTTGGCGAGTTGCGCCAGCTTGTCGGTGTAAGTGCCTTTGAGCTTGGACAGCCCCCGGTGCTCCAGGATCTTGGCCGGCAGCGGGTAGTCTTCCGCCAGTTTTTGCAGAACCTCATCGTCCGTGCTGGGCGCGCCGGTGGGCGTTTTCTTGACAATGGGCAGACCGAGTTTGACAAAGAAGATCTCACCGATTTGCTTCGGGCTGCTCAGGTTGAAGGCTTGCCCGGCGAGCGCCTGCGCCTCTTTTTCCAGTTGCAAGATGCGCTCGCCCAACTCACGGCTCTGCAGCGCCAAAGTCGGTGCATCGATCAGCACGCCATTGCGCTCCATGCGGTACAAGGCTTCGCTGCTGGCGATTTCTAGCTCGTAGATAAAGCGCAATCTGTCATCCAGCTGCAGCAGGGGCCACAACGCGCGGTGAACATCCAGCGTCATGTCGGCATCTTCGCAGGAATATTCGCTGGCCTTGACAATGTCCACTTGGTCAAAGCAGATTTGATTGACGCCCTTGCCGCACAGGTCTTCAAAGCTGATGCCGTGGCGCCCCAGGTGGCGCTCGGCCAGACTGGCCAGACCGTGCGGCTTTTGCACTTCGAGCACATAGCTTTGCAGCATGGTGTCGTGCACATAAGCCTGCACTTCAATGCCGTGGTTGGCGAACACATGTCGGTCGTACTTGACGTGTTGCCCCAGTTTCTGGTGACTCGCATCCTCCAGCCAGGGCTTGAGTCGGGCCAGCACCTCCTCGAGTGGCAATTGGGCCGGGGCTGCGGGATAAGCATGGGCCAGGGGAATATAGGCCGCCTCACCCGGCACCAGGCTCAGACTGATGCCGACGATGCGGGCGCGCATTTCGTCAAGCGACGTGGTTTCGGTGTCAAGCGCCACCAGGTCTGCCGCTTGCACTTTGGCAAGCCAATGATCAAAGCGCTCCCAGTTCAACACCGTGTCGTATTGGACCGTGCCGACGGCGCTTGCGGCAGGACGCGCGATCAACTCACCAGGAGTGTCGGCAGGCTCGTCGAAGAGGCCGCGCTCGGCTTTGGGGCCAGCCGGGATCGCCAGCGTCCGGGCCAGCCCCTTGAATCCATATTTATCATAGAAAATGGACAAAGCCCCCGTATCCATTGCGCACACCGCTATTTCATCCATAGCAGGCAAGCGCGGCAAGCAGTCTCTCAGGTCGCAGTCAGTCTTGATCGTCAAAAGAGCGCGCCCGGTCGGCAGCCAGGGCAAGGACTGCTTGAGGTTTTCACCCACCGCGCCCTTGATAAGGTCCGCATGCGCCACAATGGCATCCAGCGAGCCAAATTCCTGCAGCCATTTGGCGGCGGTTTTGGGGCCGACCTTGGGCACGCCGGGCACGTTGTCGATCACATCGCCCACCAGCGTCTGAAAGTCCACCATCAAGTGCGGCGGCACGCCAAATTCCGCCGACACGCCGGCCACATCGCGGCGCTTGCCATTCATGGTGTCGATGATCGTGACGCGCTCATTGACCAACTGCGCCAGGTCCTTGTCGCCACTGCTGACGATGACCCGCATGCCCTGCTGAGCGGCCAGGGCCGCCAGCGTGCCAATCACGTCGTCCGCCTCGACGCCGGGTACCACCAGCACCTTCCAGCCCAGCAGCCGCACCACTTCGTGAATCGGCTCGATCTGGGCGCGCAAATCGTCGGGCATGGGTGAGCGCTGCGCCTTGTATTGCGGATAGATTTCATTGCGAAAGGTCGGCCCCTTGGCGTCAAAGACACAGGCCGCGTAATCCGCCGGCACCTCCTTGCGCAGACTTTGCAGCATGTTGATCATGCCGCGAATGGCACCCGTCGGCGCGCTGCTCGGGTCCCCTGGCACCGCGCGCAAGTCGGGCATGGCGTGAAAGGCGCGGTAAAGGTAGCTCGATCCGTCCACCAGCAGCAGCGTCCTATTCGGGGTTTGGGTGTCGTTCATAGGCCCATTTTGCCTGTACCAGCGGCCAGGTGACTCAACCTACAATCCGGACATGTCCTTGAACCCCTCACAAGTCCCCTCTTTGACGCTCCCTGTTGCAGACCAAGCGGGGTCGTTCGCCACGCGCCCGGTTGAAGTGGACGACGATCCCGCTCTGAATGTTCTGGGGTTTTGAGGCATGGCGGTCTATACAGAAGTCTCTGCTGACGAGGCCAGCGACCTGCTGCGACAACTCCAGCTTGGCGAACTCACGCACCTGCAAGGCTGCAGCGGTGGCGTTGAAAATACCAATTATTTCGCTAGAACCGAGCGCGACGGACAGACCTACGACTACGTGCTGACCTTGTTTGAGCGCCTGACGGTTGCGCAACTGCCGTTTTACCTGCGTCTGATGAAACACCTGGCCGAGCGCGGCCAGCCCGTGCCAGAGCCGCAGGCCAACGCCCAGGGTGAGCTGGTCTTTGTGCTCAAGGGCAAGCCCACGGCGGTGGTGAACAAACTGCCGGGCCAGAGCGAGCTGAACCCTGGTCCGGAGCACTGTGCAGCGGTGGGCGCTGCACTGGCTGCGCTGCACCTGGCGGGGCGCGACTTTGGCATGACGCAGCCCAATTTGCGCGGCCTCTCCTGGTGGAATGAAACGGCCCCGGTGGTATTGCCCTACCTGGAAGCTGGCCAGGCGGCATTGCTGCAAAGCGAGTTGGCGTATCAGAACCACGTCGCACAATCCTCCCCCTATGCGGCGCTGCCGCGCGGCCCGATTCACGCCGACCTGTTTCGCGACAATGTCTTGTTCGCGTGCGTCGCCGGCCAGCCCCGACTTAGCGGTTTGTTCGATTTCTATTTTGCCGGTGTTGACAGTTGCCTGTTTGATCTGGCCGTGGTTCTCAACGACTGGTGCATCGACCAGGACACCGGTCGTCACCAGGCCGAGGCTGCCAGCGCCTTGCTGCAAGCCTATGGCAGGATCCGCCCGCTGCAAGCAGCCGAGCGCGACTTGCTGCCCGCCCTGTTGCGCGCGGCCGCACTGCGCTTCTGGATTTCGCGCTTGTGGGACTTCCACCTGCCGCGCGCCGCGCGCTTGCTGCAAGCGCGCGACCCGGCCCATTCCGAGCGCGTGCTGCGCGAGCGCTCAGGTCATCCCGACCGCCTGCGTCCGCTGGGGATCCTCGCATGAAGCTCAAGCTCGTTCCTGCCCGCACGGGCGCGCTTTGGGTGAAACTCGGCGTTCAGACTTTTTTCAAGCAGCCGCTGGCACTGGCTGGTTTGTTTTTCATGTTCATGGCCCTGATGACCATCGCCAGCCAGATTCCGTTCATCGGTTTTGCGCTGGCCATGATGCTGCTGCCTGCCGCCACGCTGGGCTTGATGTCGGCCACGCTGGATGCCAGTCAAGGGCATTTTCCGATGCCGATTGTGCTGCTGGCAGCCTTTCGCGCCAGCCCGTCCAAGTCACGCGCCATGTTGCTGCTGGGCACCCTTTATGCCGCCGGCTTTCTGCTGGCGATGGGTGCCACCTGGCTGATCGATGGCGGCCTTTTTGCCGGCGTTTACCTGGGCGGCAACACACCTACCCGCGAGATGCTGCTGGCACCCGCTTTTCAGGCTGCGATGTGGGTCTTCATCGCGCTGCACCTGCCGCTCTCCCTGATGTTCTGGCATGCACCGGCGCTGGTTCATTGGCACGCGCTGGCACCGCTAAAAGGCCTGTTTTTCAGCTTCGTGGCGTGCCTGCGCAATTTCTGGGCATTTGCGGTGTTTGCGCTGGTGTGGTTTGCGCTGCTGGTGCTGATGGTGCTGGGCGTCACCATCCTGGCCTCCCTGCTGGGTAACCCGGCGTGGGCCGGCGATCTCTTGTTTCCCTTGCTGATGCTGATGGCCGCCATGTTCTTCACCTCGCTGTACTTCAGCTTCCGGGATTGTTTTGACAACGAGGCTGTGTTAGTGCCTGGCGCGGGCACGGCTTAGGCAGACGCTCAGGGTACGCGCTCAAACACCGCCAAGCTCTCCACATGCGCCGTGTGCGGGAACATATTCACGACGCCGGCCGCCGCACACCGATAGCCCGCCTGATGCACCAGCAGGCCGGCATCGCGCGCCAGCGTTGACGGATTGCAACTGATATAGACGATTCGCGTGGGGGCCTGCCAGCCCGACGCAGCCGCAGCCAGGGCATGACCCGGCGCTTGCGTGTTCTGCTGCTGCAACTCGACCAGCGCCTTGACCAGCGCAAAGGCACCTTCACGCGGCGGATCCACCAGCCACTTGTCTGCCACGCCGTCTGCCAGCAAGGCTTCCGGCGTCATTTCAAACAAGTTTCTTGCTACAAATATAGTAGCTGCCTGCGTAGATGGGACGGCGGCTTGAGCCTGATTTGTCATAAAGTTCTGCTGGGCGCGCTGGACCAGCGCGGCATTGCCCTCGATCCCCAGGACCGAGCCTGCCCGGGTCGCAATCGGCAAGGTGAAATTGCCCAGACCGCAAAACCAGTCAATCACCCGCTCGATCTTTTGTACGTCCAGCAGCTGCAGTGCACGCGACACCAGGACCTGATTGATGGATGGATTGACCTGCGTGAAGTCAGTCGGCCGGAACGGCATATTGATACCGAACTCGGGTAGGGCGTAGCGCAGCGGCGGGCCGCCTTCATCGAGCAAATGCACGCTCTCCGGCCCCTTGGGCTGCAGCCACCACTGCACCAGCGGGTAGGTCAGGGCAAAGGCCCGCAGCCTGGCCAGATCACCCTCGGTCAACGGCTCCAGATGGCGCAGTACCAGGGCTATCACGGCGTCACCACAGGCCAACTCAATTTGTGGACAAGTCTCGATCGCTTGCATCGAAGCGATCAGCAAGCGCAACGGCAACAACAGGGCACTCACTTGCGGCGGCAGGATGCGGCAGCTTCTGATGTCTGCCACATAACTGCTTTTGCGCTCGTGAAAGCCCACCAGCACCTGGCCTTTCTTGCGCACATACCGCACCGAGAGTCGCGCCCGGTGGCGGTAGCCCCAGCTTGGACCCTGAATCGGTCGCAGCATCAATTCGGGCCTGACCTTGCCCAGGTGCCACAGATTGTCCTCAAGGGCACGCTGCTTGACCGCCACCTGGGCAGCCACATGCAAATGCTGCATCTTGCAGCCGCCACAGGCCCCGGTATGCAAACCAAAATGCGCACAACCCGGCTGCACGCGCTGCGCCGATTCGCGGTGAATCTGCGTCAACACCGCCTGTTCCCAGTTATTTTTTTTGCGCTGCAACTGGACGCTGACTTGCTCAAATGGCAGCGCGCCCTCAATAAACACCACCTTGCCATCAGCGCGGTGCGCCACACCCTGGGCTTCCAGGTCAAGCGACTCCACCCGCAGCGAGTCGGGCGGAAACCGGTTCGTTTGTCTAACTTCTTCAGTCATGGGGCATGATGCCAACAACCTGCTCTCTTCAGCGCGCTTGTGGCTTCAGCACATGACCCCATTACCTGGCTGGCAGGTAGTTGGCCGGATCGACCGGTTTACCTTGTTTGCGAACTTCAAAATGCAGCTTGACACGATCCGCATCGCTGCTGCCCATTTCAGCAATCTTTTGTCCCTTGCGCACCGACTGATCTTCCTTGATCAGCAGCGTTTGATTGTGCGCATAGGCGGTCAAATAAGTGTTGTTGTGCTTCAGGATGATCAAGTTGCCATAGCCGCGCAGTCCAGCGCCAACGTAAACGACACGGCCATCTGCCGCCGCCAACACCGGGTCGCCTGCCTTGCCAGCAATGTCGAGCCCCTTGTTCTTAAGCTCATCAAAACCAGCCAGGACAGCACCGCTGGTCGGCCAGATCCAGGCAATCTCATCCGACCCGGCCGCGCCAGGCAGCGGGGCAGCAGCAGTTTTCTCGGGGCTTAAAGGCGCGGCACCCATGACCGGCACCGCACTCGCGGTGCTGACGGGCTTGCTCACCGCCCCGCTCGTGACAGTGCCCGCGTTGCCGCCTGGCGGCCATACCCGCAAAACCTGACCCACTTCGATCCGGTTCGGATTTTCCAGATTGTTCCAGCGTGCAATATCCCGGGCCGACTGCCCATGCTCCAGGCCAATGCGAATCAGGGTATCACCGGGCTTGACCGTGTAGTAACCGGACATGCCTGAATTTTCAACCGCCGGCACGGGTGCCGGGGACAGAGTTCCCGGTGCGACTACAACCGGCGCAGTCTGAGTGATCGCGGGTCCCCGATCTTCAACCGGGGCGCGTTGGAACACCCGGAAGAAACTGCACCCACCCAACGACACGATGAGCGCCACCAAGACCAGATTCCAACTGAATCGAACACACAACCCAAACATGTGACTTCCCTTCATGCAAGGCCCGATTTTAAGGGGACAAAGTGAACCGCCTCAAGCAGGCTCTGGTGCAGGCCATGCGGCGTTTTTTCAATAACCAGCAGCGCTTGCTGGCCCGCTGCTGTCGCATCGGCCGCGACCGGCGCCACCAGGCGCCCGCCCACAGCGAGTTGATCCAGCCAGGCCTGCGGTACGGCGTCGCCCCCGGCAGCCGCGATGATGGCCGCGTAGGGTGCACCTTTGGCATAACCGAGCATGCCGTCGCCAAACAGGAGATGCAGGTTGGCAACGCGCAGATGGCGCAGGTTTTCTCGCGCCTTGTCGTGCAGGCCGCGCAGTCGCTCGATGCTATAGACCTCTTGTGCGAGCAGGCTCAAGACGGCCGCCTGGTAACCGCAGCCGGTGCCAATTTCCAGCACACGCCCCAACCGGCCGACGCTGCCCTCGAGCAACAGCGCGGCCATGCGGGCCACCACGCTGGGCTTCGAGATCGTCTGCCCCAAGCCAATGGGCAAACTGGTGTCTTCGTAGGCCTGGTTGACCAGAGCGCTGTCAACAAAGCGATGACGCTCTATCGCTCGCATGGCAGCCAGCACACGCGCGTTGCCCAGACCTTGCTGCGCCAGCCTTTTCACCATGTGCAAGCGCACCGACATGGAGTCCAGGCCATACCCCTTGGCAAGGTCTAACGGGGCTGGCGCCGCCAACGCCGAGCGTGCACGCGACATCGGCTGCGGGACGCGGCCGCGCGTGCCCGCGCGCACAACGGGAACAGCCGAACGGGCCGGGAAACTGGGACGCTGCTTCATGCCAATCAGGCCTTGTCCGTCTGCTGGCTGCTGCCCGGCCTGCGGTCTGGCACCGACTCCGCCAACCTGGACGCTGTCTGCGCCCAGTAGCCCAGATGGTCGTGATCGGTCAAATCCACTTTCAGCGGTGTCATCGAAATGTGGCCTTTCGACGTGGCATGAAAATCGGTGCCGTCAGCTTCGTCCTTGGCTGGCCCCGCCGCACCGATCCAGTACATCGTGTCGCCGCGTGGGCTGGTTTGGGTAATGACCGATTCGGCGGCATGACGCCGCCCCAATCGACACAGTTTCACGTGCCCGATTTCGGCAAAAGGCAGGTTGGGAATGTTGACGTTGAGCAACCAGGGGTTGCTACCAATGAGATTCTGTTGTGAGAGTTGCAATATGAGGTGCCGGGCTTTGCCGGCGGCGGCGTCAAGATGACGCCAGTTTTTTTCAACCTGCGAAAAGGCGATGGAAGGGATGCCAAACAGGTAACCCTCCATGGCTGCGCCAACGGTGCCCGAGTAGATCGTGTCGTCGCCCATGTTGGCGCCGTTGTTGATGCCCGAGACGACCAGGTCAGGTCGATAGCCGAGGAGCCCGGTCAGCGCAATATGCACACAATCGGCGGGCGTGCCATTGACCGAGCGAAACCCATTGCTGCTGCGTGTGATGTACATGGGTGTATTGAGCGTCAAGGCATTGGACTTGGCTGAATTGTTTTGCTCCGGTGCGACCACCTCGACCTCGGCGATGTCAGCCAGCGCGTCGCACAGCGCCATAATGCCTGGGGCCTGGTAACCATCGTCATTGGAAATAAGAATTTTCATGTTGCATCAGGGTTGGCTTTCATTGTAGAGGGCGCGCACACTTTGCCTGCGCTGGTCACGCGCGAGACTTTTTGCCGGCATTTGATGGGGACCACGTTCTATCATGCTAGTCACAACTTAGGAGACCGCCCCATGCATGCCTGGCTATGTGAAAACCCCACTGGACCTGACGCCCTGACCTGGCAGGAATTGCCGACCCCGCAGCCCAAGGCGGGCGAAGTGCTGATCGAAATCAAGGCGGCAAGCCTGAATTTCCCGGACTTGCTGATTGTTCAGAATAAATACCAGATGAAGCCGCCGCTGCCCTTTGTGCCAGGTTCAGAATATGCTGGCGTGATTCAAGCGCTGGGCCCGGGTGTGACCCACCTGAAACTCGGTCAGCACGTCGCGTGCCTTTCAGGTACTGGCGGATTTGCTACGCATACAGTAGCTGCCGCCGCACTATGCATGCCGTTGTCAGCCACTTTTTCTTTTGTTGATGGGGCTGCATTTATCATGATTTATGCCACCTCCTACCATGCATTGGTGAACCGGGCGCAACTCAAAGCCGGTGAAACAGTGCTGGTGCTCGGCGCGGCCGGCGGCGTTGGGACCTCGGCCATCCAGGTCGCCAAGGTTTGCGGCGCCCGTGTCATTGCAGCGGCCTCAAGCGATGAAAAATGTGCGCTCTGCCGGTCAATGGGTGCCGACGCCACCATCAACTACAGCACGGAAAATCTACGTGAAGCCATCAAGGCACTGACCGACGGCCGGGGCCCGGACGTGATTTATGACCCGGTCGGCGGTGACCTGAGCGAGCCCGCCCTGCGCTCCATTGGCTGGCGCGGGCGCTACCTGGTTATCGGCTTTGCCGCTGGTCCAATTCCAGCCGTGCCGCTGAACCTGCCCTTGCTCAAAGAAGCGTCAATTGTCGGTGTGTTTTGGGGTGCCTTCGCCAAACACGAGCCAAAAGCCAACGCTGCCATGATGGTCGAACTGGCCAAATGGTATGAAAAGGGAAGCATCAAACCCGTCATTGACAGCACTTTACCGATGGCCGAACTGAAGGCGGCGTTTGCCCGCATGAGTTCTCGCGCTGTCAAGGGTAAACTGGTACTGGTGAACTAAGCGATATTGAGTCAAAATGGGATAATGCGCCCTGCACAAGGAACAAAAAACCAGGTTAAGACGCCGCGCGTTCTCCAGGAATTCATTCATGTCTCAATCCACCCCCGAACAAACCATCACCGCCCTCCCCGCACAACAAATCAGCCAGGAAGTCCTGCTCGAGAAATACGGCAAAGGGACCGAAACCAGCATTCTTGAGGTCAATCAGCGCGTGGCCCGCGCTCTGGCCGAAGTTGAAGCGCCCGAACACAGGACGCAGTGGGAAGCCAAGTTTCTCAAGGCATTACAGAGGGGTTTCCTGCCAGCGGGACGCATTCAGTCAGCGGCCGGTACCAACTTGTCGGCAACCCTGATCAACTGCTTTGTGCAACCCGTGGGCGACGCGATTGCCCATATTGAAGACGGCCACCCCGGCATCTACACGGCGCTCACCGAGGCAGCCGAGACGATGCGCCGCGGCGGTGGTGTCGGCTACGATTTTTCACGCATCCGCCCGCACGGGGCCTGGGTTGGCAGCACGCAGAGCAGCGCCTCCGGGCCGGTAAGCTACATGCGCGTGTTTGACCGATCTTGCGAGACGGTCGAGTCGGCTGGTGCCCGGCGCGGCGCGCAGATGGGCGTGTTGCGCTGCGATCACCCAGACATAGAAGCGTTCATCCACGCCAAGGACAGCGGGGATTTGAAGAACTTCAATATATCGGTGGGCGTCACCGACGCGTTTATGCAGGCCGTGCAGCAAGACAAGACGTTTGAGCTGGTGCATCGCGCCGAGCCCGGAGCCCTGCAAAAATCGGCTGGTGCCTATCAGGGCGCCGAGGGTGGCTTCTGGGTCTATCGCAAGTTGCAGGCGCGCGAGCTATGGGACCAGATCATGCGCTCGACCTATGATCATGCGGAACCGGGTGTCTTGTTCCTGGACCACATCAATCGCGACAACAACCTGTCATACTGCGAGACCATCGCCAGCACCAACCCTTGCGCTGAGCAGCCCCTGCCCCCCTATGGTTGCTGCTGTCTGGGCTCGATTGACCTAACCCGATTTATTGAACATCCCTTTGAAGCAGCCGCCTGTTTCGACCAAAAAGCTTTCGCCGAAGTCGCGCGTGTCGCCACCCGGATGCTCGACAACGTGCTGGATGTCACGGTCTGGCCGCTGCCACAACAGCAGGAAGAAGCGCGCAGCAAGCGCCGCATCGGACTGGGTTTTACCGGGCTGGGCGACGCCTTGGTCATGCTCAACTTGCGCTACGACACGCAACCGGCACGCGACATGGCGCGACAAATCGCGCAGTTGATGCGCGACACGGCTTATGAGGCGTCGGTGGAGTTGGCACTTGAGCGCGGCGCCTTCCCGCTCTTCAATGCCGATCTCTACCTCAGCGGCCAGACTTTCGCGTCGCGCTTGCCCGCTGCCCTGAAGGAACGCATTCGCGCCAAAGGGCTGCGCAACTCGCACCTGCTCTCGATTGCCCCTACCGGAACCATCAGCCTGGCGTTTGCCGATAACGCCAGCAATGGCATTGAACCCGCGTTCAGTTGGTGCTACACGCGCAAGAAGCGCATGGTGGATGGCAGTTTCAAGGAGTATGCGGTCGAAGACCACGCCTGGCGCCTTTACCGCCATCTTTATGGCAAGGATGCCGCGCTGACCCCGGCCTTTGTCACGGCGCTCGAAATGAGTGCCCAGGCGCATGAAGCGATGGTGGCTGCGGTCGCCCCGTACATCGACACGGCGATCTCAAAAACCGTCAACGTGCCAGCAGATTACGCCTATGCTGACTTTCAAAATCTGTATATGCAGGCCTGGCTATCGGGCTTGAAAGGCCTGGCCACGTATCGACCGAATTCAGTGCTGGGTTCGGTGCTGAGTCTGGCCGCAACGTCTTCTGCATTAGCGGCATCAAAATCTGCCGCGCCGATCCAGATTGATGGTGCCAACCATCGCCTGGCGCTGGATCGACTGCCCGCGCCCGTGCTCTCCTCGCTGCGCTGGCCTAGTCGCCCGGAATTGCCGGGTGGCAACCCGGCGTGGACGTTCATGGTGCATCATCCGTTTGGCGATTTTGCGCTTTTCGTCGGTGAAGTGGTGCAGGAAGAAGGCGGCGCGGCGCAACCCTTTGAGGTCTGGGTCAATGGCGCGGAGCAGCCGCGCGGCCTGGGCGCAATGGCCAAAACCCTGTCCATGGATTTGCGCGCCAACGACCCGGACTGGCTGCAACTCAAGCTTGACGCCCTAGCGACGGTGGCTGAAGAACATTCCTTTGAAATGCCGTTTCCCCCGCACGGCGAATTGCGATTGTTTCCGGGTGTGGTGGCCGCCACCGCGGCGGTTATCCGCTGGCGCTGTGAGCAACTCAAAGCCTTGACTGGCAAAGACAGAGGCTTGTCCACACCCGTCATTGATGCGATGTTTAGTCGTGGCGAGCCGCAGACCGGACCCTCGGGCACGCTGGCGTGGTCGGTTGATGTGGACAATCCGGCCACTGGCGAGGCCTTCACGGTGACACTCAAAGAGGTCAATTTGCCCGGGTTTGACGGTGTCGCTGTCACCCGCCCCTGCGCCGTCGGTTTTTCGGGCAACTACCCGAAAGCACTCGATGGCTTGGCGCGACTGCTGTCGTTGGACATGCGGGTCATCGATCCCGCCTGGATCGGAATGAAGCTGCGCAAACTGCTCAATTATGCAGAACCGCTTGGCCACTTCATGGCCTTTGTCCCGGGTTTGCCGAATGGCGAGCGGCGCCAACAGACCTGGCCGTCAACCGTGGCTTACATCGCCCGCTTGATCATCCATCGCTACGCCATGCTGGGTGTACTGGATGAAGAAGGTTTGCCGTTGCGCGAGATGGGCGTGCTCGATACTCCAAAAAACCACGGCGTCCCCAGCACCATGGCTGGCAAGGTCTGTCCGGAATGCGGCAACCCGACCGTCATCCACAAGGACGGCTGTGATTTTTGCACCGCCTGCGGCTACGTCGGGCAGTGCGGCTAAGTCAGACGCGCGGCCTTAGCCGCGCACGACCAGCACAGGCAATTTGGTATGCGACAAAACGGCCTGTGTGACGCTGCCAAGTACCAGTTTTTCAAGCCCGCTACGCCCGTGTGAACCCATCACAATCAGGTCTGCCTGGATGGATGCGGCCGACTCAACGATGCCGCGCCACGCCGCATGTGATTCAATCACCGACGTATCGACACTCACACCGGCCGCATCAAAGGCCGTGCGCGCGACCCGGACTGACGCGTTGGCTTCGGCCGTGGCGGCACTCAGATACTCGGTCTGGCCGTAGGCAAAGTCCGTTCCAATGCCGCTGAACGGATAGGAATCAATCACAAAGATGGCGGTCACCCGGCTGCCAAAGGCCTTCGCCATTACGATCGCCTTTTCCACCGCGAGTTGCGCCGTGGGTGAACCATCGACGGGAACCAGAATGTGCTCGAACATAATGAATACTCCTTTTAAGTTGGCACATTCGCGAGTTTCGGTTTGAAAGATCAGGCCCGCGTTGACGCTGATCAACTAAGCAGCGACTTTATAGGTCTTCCGGCACCATCTTGATGGCACCACACGGGCACTCGGAGACGCAAATGCCGCAGCCCTTGCAGTAGTCGTAGTTGAACTCAAAGCCCTTACCAGGGCCGAGTTTGATGACCGCGTTGTCCGGACACACCCCGTAGCAGTTGTCGCACTCAAAACAATTGCCACAAGACAGGCAACGCCTCGCCTCAAACAGCGCATTGTTCTCGTCGAGCCCACCCTGAACTTCTTCAAAGGTTGACTGACGGCGGATGATGTCAAGTAGCGGACGCACTGTCTTCGGCGCGTCGCTGTAGTACCAGGTGTTGAGTTTGTCAAAGCCGGCCACTTCGCTCTTGGCGGGCGGCGCATAAGCCGCGCCGCCCAGCCATGCATCGATGTTGCGGGCCGCTTTTTTGCCGTGGCCAATGCCCACAGTGATGTTGCGCTCGGCCGGCACCATGTCACCACCGGCAAAGATGCCAGGGTGGCCCGTCATCATCTGGGCGTTGACCTGCACCACGCCGTCCTGCACCACCAGGCTCGGCACCCCCTCGATCAAGGACAGATCGACATCCTGCCCCAGCGCCAACACCACGGAGTCGGCTTCCAGCGATTCAAACTCGCCGGTGGGCTGCGGAAATCCCTGCTCATCGAGGGCCATTTTTTCAACCGTAATCGAGGACTCACCCGCCTGTTTGATGGTGGACAACCACTTGACCAGCACGCCTTCTTGCAGCGCTTCTTCGAGTTCAAAGTCATGCGCTGGCATCTTTTCACGATTGCGGCGATAGACGATGATGGACTCGGTTGCGCCAAGCCGTTTGGCTGTGCGCGCCACGTCAATCGCCGTGTTGCCACCGCCATACACCACCACTTTGCGGCCCAGCAACGGCTTGTCTTCGCCCTCCATGGAGCGCAGCACCGACACCGCGTCGAGCACGTGCGCGGAATCACCCGCAGGGATGTAGGCGCGCTTGGCAATGTGCGCACCCACAGCCAGGAATACGGCATCAAAGCCGCCCAGCTGCTGGGTCTCAAGCACGTTGCTGACCTTGGTGTTGTAGTTGATTTTTACCCCCAGATCGACGATACGCTGCACTTCGGCGTCAATGATGTCGCGCGGCAGACGGTATTGCGGAATACCAAAGCGCATCATGCCGCCTGGCAAGGGGCCAGCTTCAAAAACAGACACACTGTGCCCCAGCATCGCCAAGTGATAAGCGGCGGACAAACCCGATGGCCCGGCACCGACCACCAGCACCTTCTTGCCACTGGCAACAGCCGGTGGCGCAAACTTCCAGCCACGAGCAATCGCCTCATCGCCAAGGAAGTGCTCGACCGAATTGATGCCCACGGCAGCATCAAGCTGGCCCCGGTTGCAGGCCCCTTCACAGGTGTGGTAGCAGGCCCGGCCCATGATGGCTGGGAATGGGTTTTCTTCGACCAGCTTGCGCCAGGCCCCTTCGTAATTGCCGGACTCCGCCAAGAACAGCCAGGCCTGAATATTTTCGCCAGCCGGGCATTGGTGATTGCAAGGTGGAATTCGACTCAGATAAACAGGCCGGTTGGTGCGCCATGACCCGGTGTGATTGGCCAGCGACGTACCCACGTCCAGTGTGATGGCAAAAGGTTTTTCCATGATCATTCTCCCAACAGGCCAAAGCGACGGATGTTGCGGTCAGCCCTTGCCTGCAAGCGTGCCAGGGTCGCCACATCCGGATGCTTGCCAAACAAGTGGGCAAAGCGTTTTTGCGGCTTGAGGTAGTCCTCGATCGGAATTTGGTGGCGAATTTTGCGCACCCCGGTGACTTCACCGCGCTCGGCTTCAAACACCGGGAACATGCCGCTTTCCACCGCCAACCGAGACAGCTTGATGGTGTCTTGCGAAGCCGCCCCCCAGCCTAATGGACAGGGCACAAAAATGTGGGTATAGCGCGCGCCATGCATCGACATCGCCTTCGTAACCTTGCGTTCCAGATCGCGCAAATCGGCCACCGTGGCGGTAGCCACATAGGGGATTTCATGCGCCATGGCGATCAACGGTACGCTCTTGCCTTGGCCGAATTCGTTGCCCGGATTGGGCCCAACCGACATGGTGGTGGCCGTGCGCGCGGCCGGTGGCGTGGCGCTCGAGCGCTGCACACCGGTGTTCATGTAGGCCTCGTTGTCGTAGCAGATGTAGAGCACATCGTCGTTGCGCTCAAACATGCCCGAGAGGCAGCCAAAACCAATGTCGGTGGTGCCGCCGTCGCCGCCTTGTGCCACCACGCGCACCTCGCTGCGGCCCTTGGCTTTCATGGCCGCTGCGATGCCAGTGGCGACTGCCGCCGCGTTGCCAAACAAGGAATGCACCCACGGCATTTGCCATGAGGTTTCTGGGTACGGCGTGGAAAACACCTCGAGGCAGCCGGTAGCGTTGGCCGCGATCAATTGGCCGTCGGTGGCAGCCATCGCTGCGTCAATGGCATAGCGTGCACCCAGCGCTTCACCGCAGCCCTGACAAGCGCGGTGCCCCGAGTTGAGTGAATTGCGGCGATGCGAGCCGGCCTGCACGCTGCGCTGCTCGGGCGCAAGCAGGCGGTTGCCCACGGTGAACGTGCCGGTCTGGTAAAACTTGACGGTTGATTGTTCCATTTTGTTGTCTCTTAATCAGTTGAGGACAGAGCAAGCTCACTGCATGCAGCCTTGGTCTGTCCCGCAAAATATCAGACAGCCCCTGCTGCCACGGTGCCGATATCGCGCAACACGCCTTCGGCCACCGGACCCGAGCGACGCTTGCTCTTTTCGCGCTCCAACACGCGGTTCACCACGTCCCAGTCCAGATCCAGAAAAGTGAGCAAATCGAGTTTGTCGTTCATGGATTGGCGCAGCAATTTGTCCACAGACTCCTTGGTAATGGCACGTCCGCCCAAACCCGCCACCACGGTGTACACCGGTTGTGGCCGGTTGCGCACGGCACTGCGCACATCGCGCGACACGATGCCGCCAATGCCTACAGCAAAACATTTCTCGATCACCACAATGCGCTCGGCGCGTACCGTGGCATCGCGAATGGCATTGATCGGGAATGGACGGTACGAGGTGATGCCGAGCACCCCCACCTTGACGCCCGCTGCGCGCAGGTCATCCACCGTGTCCTTGATGGTGCCGAGCACCGAACCCAGTGCAATGACAATGGTGTCGGCATCTTCGGTCATGTAGGTTTTGATCAGCCCACCCGAATCGCGGCCAAACTGGGCTTTGAATTCAGCTGCAATGTGCGGAATCAGATCGAGCGCCTGCATCTGCTTGGCGTGCGCGAGATAGCGCACTTCCGTAAAGGCTTCGGGTCCCACCATGGCACCAATGGTCACTGGGTCGTTCGGGTCAAGCACCTGACGCGGCTCATAGGCAGGCAGGAATTTGTCTACCTGCTCCTGGCTTGGCATATCGACGCGTTCGTAGGCATGCGTGAGGATAAAGCCGTCCATGCAGACCATCACCGGCAAGGAGAGTTCCTCAGCAATCTTGAAGGCCTGAATGTGCAGGTCCAGCGCCTCCTGGTTGGTCTCGGCGAACAATTGCAACCAACCAGCATCGCGCATGCTCATGCTGTCGGTGTGGTCGTTCCAGATGTTGATGGGTGCACCAATGGCACGATTGGCCACCGTCATGACAATAGGCAAGCCCAAGCCCGAGGCGTTATAGACCGCTTCGGCCATGAACAGCAGGCCCTGGCTGGCCGTTGCGGTATACGACCGCGCACCCGCCGCAGAGGCTCCAATGGCGACACTGAGTGCCGCAAATTCTGACTCAACGTTGATGAACTCGCACGGTGCCAAGTCACCCGACTTGACCATCTCGCCGAGCCCCTCCACGATGTGCGTCTGGGGTGAAATCGGATAGGCGCAAATCACTTCCGGACGGCTCAGCGCCACGGACTTGGCTACGGCATGCGAGCCTTCGCATTGTTCAAGCATGTTGTGTCTCCTTGGCCTTTTTCCCTTGTTGCATGACGATCCCAAATGCCGCTTTGGCCGCAGCCTGGTTACCCTTGGCCACCGCGCCGGAAAACTTCTCGGCAATGGCCTTTTGCACTGCGTCCAGAGAAATCAAGCCACCCAGCGCAGCGAACGCGCCGAGCAAGGGCACGTTGGGTACCGGCCGGCCCACGTGTTTCATGGCCAGTTCGGTGGCCGGCACCATCAGCAGTCGCTCTGGTCGAAAATCTTTCACAAATTCCTCCAACCCCATTTCGGCGAAGCTGTGCATGGTGTTGATCAGGATATAGCCATCTTTCTTCAGACCACCAAAAACATCAACCTGGTGCAGTAGCGTCGGATCCTGAATGATGATTGCATCCGGTTCCATGACGGGCTCGCGCAGACGGATTTCCTTGTCGTCCATGCGGCAGAAAGCCACCACCGGCGCGCCCGTGCGCTCGGAGCCGAAGCTGGGAAATGCCTGGGCGTGCCGACCACCCAAAAACGCGGCGATGGACAGCATTTCTGCGCCTGTCACAACCCCTTGACCACCGCGTCCGTGTATGCGTACCTGAAACATGCTTTGCCTTTCGATTTACCGGAATGCAAGACAGCCACGCCGCCGAGCTAGTTTCCGCTAGATGAAATTATGACCCACAATGTAAATTATTGTTTGTGATAAATCAAGCTTTGTTAAGTCAGTTTCTCTCCGCCATGTCAACAACCCCCGTTCATGCAGAACCTTGGTCGCTGTCGGCTCTGTCGAGATTGGATGTGCAATATTGCAACAGGCAATCCTCCTGAACTCGGGGACTGCTACAGCAGTGTTGACGAATAGCCTCGTCGATGGTAAGGTTTATTCGACCTCGGCAACGACACGTCATTCAATCATTATTTTGTAATCCTTTGTAGCGTCATATTGAGGAGAGGAAAAATGCAACTCAAATCGTTCGTGCAAATTGTGGCGTTTCTTGCCATCGTCGCCATCAACCTGCCGCAGGCGTCCGCGCAGACGCCGTACCGCTATGCGGATCCCGCAGGGTTTGCAGCGCTTGGCACGCCTAACACGGCCACTTTCAACTTTCGTGGCACGGGCGATCTGGCGATCACAAGCAGTGGATTTAGTCCCTCGAGTGGAATTTCAACCTCTGCAACAAGCCGTCTTTATGATGCTACGGGTCCCTATAACAACCCGTGGTGGATCGCTGGCAATCGACCTCTTTTCAATATCAACTTTAACGACAGCGGCGGTACAAATCCTGGCAGCACGATCAATCTCGACATCCGGTTCAGTCAGCCGTTACCGGCAGGCGCGTATCTGGTTTTTAGCGATTTTGACTGGACAGAGCAAGTTAAGATCAAGGCGTTTTCCGACGATGCCATGACGCAGTTGGTCCCGTTCAACAAGTTTTCCTTTGCAAAGGAAAATGGCCAGTCGACAACCGGAACCTCGTCAGACGTAACCTGGACCGACCTCGGCGCTGCTTACTCCGGACAGCTGGCAAGCCCTTCGAAAACTGGTCATAGCGACCCGGTCACGACGCTCGCCGCCGCTTCGACACCGATCAAGCGGCTAATCTACGAGGTGACGATGGACCCGGTGGGTGGCGCCGTCTCCAGCAGTCTGCGCTTCAATTTCACCGATCCCGTCAATGTGGTGCCAACAGCCAGTGCGCTGACCATCACGGGCAACGCCCAGTCTGGCCAGATGCTGACCGGCGCTTTTGTTTATGCCGATGCCGACAGCGATGCGCAGGACACAAGTGGCGCCGGTTCCTCCTACCGCTTTGTCAGTTCGACCGACAACGACGTACTCACAACCGGAGACAATGCCGATGTGGCCAGCGGTACCACGGGTGGCGTTGACAAGAGCTACACAGCGCAGGCTGCGGATGTGGGCCAGTATTTGTTTTACTGCGTCACACCCAGAGCGCTGGCCGGTGACTCGCCGGGGCTGGAGGCTTGTTCCGGTCCCACGGCAGCAATTGCAGCTGCAGCACCGGGCAGCGCGGTGACAGCCATCCCCACGCTGTCTGAATTGGGCATGATCCTGCTGTCAGGCCTGGTAGCGCTGTTTGGGCTGCGGCAGATGCGGCGGCCGCGGGCGCGGCGCTGACCAAAGCAGCGCAGCTGACAAACATATTTACGATTCGGCAGAGTGAGCTGGTAATCCCCAGAAGTGGCAGAGGTCGCCAGGCCAAGTACCGCTACAACCCCGCACAAAACACCGTGTTTGTTCTGGCGGTGCCACGGCGAGAACACGCATTGTCCGAGCCCTGCTGACCATCTGCGTGCACAATTCGCATGGGAGCGATCTTCATGCAATTTGACCCTGATATATATCTTAGCTTTCAGCGATCCGCGCTGGAGCTTGCTTTTTTGGCCCGGTGTCGTGGCCTGATTGGAAGCAACAAGCCGGTCGAGGCCACTACGCCATGAGTCTTGCGCATTTGCTGTGGCGCCAGGCGAGCCAGCAGCCGGATCGGGAAGCCGTTTTTTTTGGCACCGCGCGGTATGCCACCTATCGTCAATGGGCGGCACGCAGCGCTGCTTTGGCGCAGCACTTTCGTGCGGCGGGTTTGGCTCCCGGTGAGCGCGTCATACTCTTCATGCGCAACCATCCGCGCTACCTTGAAATTCTATGGGGTGCCTGGTGGGCAGGTTTGGTCGTGGTGCCGGTAAATGCCAAGTTGCATCGGCGTGAAGTCGAATGGATCATTGACAACGCCCAGGCACGCTGGGCTTTTGTGACGCGTGATGTGGCACCCGACACTTTGACCGGCCTGGAGCGGCAAATCGACATCGAAAGCGAAGCGGCCGATGCACTGTTAACGCCCCTGTCGGACGCCACCCCGGTGCCGATCACGGCCCGCGCACTGGGCGATCTGGCTTGGCTTTTCTACACCAGTGGCACCACCGGGCGACCCAAAGGCGTGATGCTGACCCACCGCAATCTCATGACCATGGGCTTGGCTTATTTTGTCGATGTGGACAGCGTGTCAGCGCAAGACCTCATCGTTTACGCCGCCCCCATGTCACATGGTGCCGGGCTCTATGCCATACCGCACTTGATGGCGGGCGCCCGCCACGTCGTGCCCGCCTCCGGCGGTGTCGATCCGGCGGAGCTGTTTGCACTAGGTCAGGCGTTGGGGCCGCTCTCGACCTTTGCCGCGCCCACCATCGTCAAGCGTCTGGTTGATCACGCCGAGGATGCGGGCCTGACCGTGCCGCAATGCGCGGCTGCGTTCAAGACCCTTGTTTATGGTGGCGCACCGATGTACCTGGCCGACATCGGGCGCGCGCTGCGTGTTATGGGGCCGCGCTTTGTGCAGATCTACGGGCAAGGCGAAACACCCATGGTGGCGACTGCCTTGTCACGCGCCCACCTGACCGACAGCGCGCAGCCCAACCATCTGGCTCGCATCGCTTCTGTCGGTATCGCGCAAAGTCCGGTGCTGATCCGCATCGCCGACGAGCACGGCAACGAATTGCCAGTGGGCGAAATCGGCGAAGTGCTGGTGCAGGGCGACAGCGTCATGGCGGGATACTGGCGCAACCCCGAGGCAACGGCGGTAGCGATCCGGGATGGCTGGCTCTTCACCGGCGATGTGGGCTGTCTGGACGCGGACGGGTTTTTGACGCTGAAAGACCGCAGTAAAGATCTGATCATCAGCGGTGGCTCCAACATCTACCCGCGTGAAGTGGAGGAGGTACTACTGAGCGCAGCTAACGTGGCCGAAGTGGCCGTGGTCGGCGCGACGGATCCCGATTGGGGTGAGATCGTTGTCGCATTTGTCGTGGCAAAGCGCAACACCCTGATTGTGGAGGCCGATCTGGACCAGTATTGTTTGGCGCAGATAGCCCGCTTCAAGCGGCCCAAAAAGTACGTGTTGGTCGATGCACTGCCGAAGAACAACTATGGCAAGGTTCTCAAGACCGAGTTGCGCCAGCGTCTGCGGGACCAAGCTGTAACCTCCGATCGAAGGACTTGAGTACGAACCATTGACCCGCCCTTATTATGGGCAAATCGCTTGGCGCGAGCGGGTTGACCGAGCCAAATTTTTGTGGTGAAAAGAAGACGCTTCACGCTCAGGTCACAGGGCATCAAATATCAGGCACAATTGCCAGACTTTTATTTGTATCCAAGTGTTAATATCTGGCAAAGATCAATTCCAGCCTGTTTATCAAGTTCTGAAGTTCCAATTACAACCATGCTCAAAATTCATCACCTGATGATCGTCCTGAGCGCCTTTTTCCTGCTCGTGACGGCCGCGCAGGCTGAAGGGCAGAGTCAAGGTGAGGTCGAGGTGTTGCTGCAGCAGTTCAAGGTGGTGAAACGAGCCGACACAGAGGTATTGGAGTCCGCCGAGCGCGTCATCCCCGGGGAAGTTGTTGAGTATCAGGTGACGTACCGGAATACTTCCAAACGCCCTGTTCGCCAGCTTCAGGCCACGCTGCCCATTCCACCCGAGTCAGAGTATGTTGCTGGTAGTGCCCGACCAGCGGCGGTGCAGGCAAGCCTGGATGGCATCACTTTTGCTGCAGTGCCGTTGCGGCACCAAGTAAAACTCACCGATGGGAAAGTGGAAGTGCGAGATGTTCCGATTGCACAATATCGCAGCTTGCGTTGGTCAGTCGGCGAACTTGCCGCAGGCCAAAAAGCGGTGGTATCTGCCCGCGTTCGGGTTGAATCTTCGGGTACGGCAAGTCCTGACGGGACAGTTCGTTGAAATAAACGAAGGCCGGATGGATCACAACAATTTTTGGCTGATAAACACTTTTTTTTGCAAAGGAACGAGGAAATGACAAAAGCATCACATCAGGTGCACCCGAAATGGCTGTCCTGGGTTCATAAAACGGTGGTCATCGCAGCGCTGGGCCTTGCTGCCAGCAGCGGGACGTTGGCTGCCCCGCTGGCGGGCACCTCGATCGGCAACCAGGCTGCGGCGACCTACACCGATGCGTCAGCAATCGTGCGAACGACCACCTCCAACTCGGTGAGCACCACAGTGCAACAGGTGGCCTCCCTGCTGCTGGTGAATACCCAAACCGTGACCGCCGCGCCGGGTCAACCCGTCAGTCTGGCGCACACCCTGACCAATACCGGTAATGGCACCGATACGTTCAACCTGACTTCGACACTCACGCCGGGAACGGCACTGTTGAGCGCGGTCACCTATTTTCCGGACGCCAACTGCGATGGCGTCGCCGATTCAGGTTCACCCGCAATTACTGCGGTTGGCCCGCTGGTGGCAGGTGCCAAAACCTGCTTCGTGGCGGTGACCAGTGTCGGCACCACTGCGTCGAGCGGCGGGACGGGCAACAATATCGTGACAGCAACATCTGCCTATTCAGCCAGCGTCTCGGCTGCCAACACCGATACTGTCAATGTCAGCACCAACGGCGTCATTGGCGTAACCAAATCTGCGGCTATCGCGACGGCAACCGGCGGCAGGACCGGTGTGGATATCACTTACACCTTGTCCTATACCAACACGGGCAATGCGATTGCCACCGATGTGGTGTTGTCAGACGTTGTTCCAACCGGGGCGACCTACGTGGCAGCCAGTGGCAAATGGAACGGCGTCGCGATCGCCGATGGTGGCGCGGCGGCGGGCGTTCCGACTGCTGGCACCATTACCTATGACTACAACCTGACGACCCCTGGAAACAAGGCCGTCACGGCGCGGGTTGGATCGGTTGCCACCAACAGCAGTGGCACACTGAGCTTCATGGTCAATGTGCCTGCGGGTACCCTGCCGGGCACCATCAACAACACTGCACGCTTCTGCTACAACAATGGTGCTGCCTTGGTGCCGTTGGGTTACACGCCCTCAAGCTGTGTGACTTCTGGCAACCCAACCAACACGGTGCCGTACCTGGTCGGTGCCACTTATGGTGCCATCGCAACCGACTATTTCCAGTTGCCCAACTTACAGGGCGCGGCAGCGACCGTACCCACTGCCTCCTCCACCACCGATCTCGGTGGCGTCAAAGACGATAGCGTCACGGTTGCCGCCGCACCACAGGGTGCGACCATCACGTTTGATAACGTGATCGCCAACACCGGCACCGCCAGCGATACGTTCAATATTGCAAGCGCGGCGAGCACCTTCCCGAGCGGGACAACTTTCCTGCTGTTCAAGGCAGATGGCATGACACCGCTGACAGACTCCAATGGCGACGGCATCGTCGATACCGGCCCGCTGGCACCCGGTGCCGTGTACCACGTCTTTGTCAAAGCCATCCTGCCGGCCGGCGTGTCCACTGGCGGTCCGTTCAATGTCACTATAACGGCCAGTTCTGTGGGCAACCCGGCGGTCTCTGATACCGTCACCGACAGTTTGACCGCCATCACGGCCAACTCGGTGGACTTGACCAACAACAGCGCTGGCGCGGCCGCACCAGGTGCTGGCGTGTTTCCGACGGCCGCTGCGGGGGTTGCCGCCAACAGCGGTGTCGCGGTTACCACCAACGCGGTCAATCCGGGTGCTACTACCACCTTTACCCTGGTGGTGAACAACACCAGCGCAATTGCCGACAACTACGGCGTGACGGTTGACCAGAGCGTTGCTGGCACGACCTTGCCGGTCGGTTGGGCAGTCAACTTCTACTCGACTGCGACGCCTTTATCTTGCGCCACGCTCGGTGCGCCGTTGGTCAACACCGGGGCCATTCTGGCTGGTGCCAACCTGACGGTTTGTGCGGTCGTGACCGTGCCCGCGACCCAGGCGGCGATTCCCGCACCAGGTCGGAATATTGTGTTCAAGGTGGCGTCGCCGAGCACCGGGGCGATTGACTTCAAACTTGACGCCGTGATTGTCAACACCGTGCGTTCCATTTCACTCAGCCCGAACAATGCCTCGCAGGTCTATCCGGGCGGCTCGGTGGTGTACACGCATACGTTAGCCAACACCGGCAACGTTTCCGAGTCGTTGTTGGCAGTGGCATCCGCCATGTCGGGTGCGACCACAAGCTGGGGTAACGTGGTCTATGCCGATACCAATGCCAACGGCATACTCGACGCAGCCGACCTGGCGTTGGCGGCGGTAACGCTGGCGCCTGGCGCGTCGATTACGCTGTTCAACAAGGTCCTGTCTCCAGGCTCGGCGGCCGCTGGTGCTGTCAACACGGTGCTCCTGACTGCTACTCAGCCGAATGCGGCGCTGATCAATGGGGTGGCTGCACCAGTCCCCACAACGGCGCAGGACGTGACCACGGTGATTGCGGGCCAGGTCAGTTTGGCCAAGTTGCAGTTTGTGGATCCCACTTGCAGTCTGGCTGCGGCTCCGCTCTACACGATCGCGCCGCTGACGGCCAAACCTGGCGAGTGCGTGCTGTACCAGATCACCGCGACAAACGTGGGCACGGTCGCCGCAACATCGCTGGTGATTGGTGATGCGACCCCCTCCAACACCACCTACAATTGCAGAACAGCGCCCGCAACTCCGGCCGGTGGCGTCGCGGTGGTGGCACTGACAGGCGGTGGCGCTGCGACGCCATCAGCTCCAGCGTCCTGCGCTGCCGGGTCAATTTCTTCCGGGACGATTGCGACGCTGGCGCCCGGTGCATCCGCCGTGTTGACTTTCGGCATTCAGATCAATCCCTGATCTGTTGAGCTGCAAAGAAGAAAGGGGGAGTTCCCCCTTTTTGTGTCAGCTGGCATGAAAGCACTCGCCATCCGCATTCAAAAAAACGGGACAGCGCGCGCTTACGTCCGCTGGGGTTGGCGGTTGGCAGTGTTCCTGCTGGGCCTGCTGCTGCTCGCCAGTGGGTCGGCTCGCGCCACGCCCTTGGCAGGCACCCTGATCAGCAATCAAGCCAGCGCACATTACCTTGACTCGGCGACCAGCCAGCCGCTGGCCCTGGTGTCAAACACCGTCCAGGTGACGGTGCAGCAGATAGCCTCATTTCTTCTGACCAATTCGCAAAGCCGCCAGGTGACGGCTGGGCAGCGCTATTGCTTGCCGCATCAACTCACCAATACCGGCAATGGCCTTGATAGTTTCAGTTTGAACGCGACTGCCGCAGCAGGTGCTTTGGGTTTGAGCAATGTGGCGATCTATGCCGACGCCAACGCCGACGGCTCGCCAGATGCGGCGACAACCATCAACAGCACGGGCGGTCTTGCCGCTGGCGCTACGTTCAACATGGTTGTCTGTGCCACCGTTTCCCCGAGCGCGCCTCCTAGTGCCAGCGGGCAGCTGATCGTGATGGCCGCTGGCACGGCCACCGCCACGCCGGCTGCGGTTCAGACCAACACCGATACACTGGTAATCTCGAACCTGGCTGTGCTGTCGATCACCAAGTCATTTGCCTTGGTCGCCGGTCGGTCGCCCAACAACAACGCAGGCGCGCACATTGCCGTGACTTTGAATATCAAAAATGACAGCAATTCGACGGCCAGCAATGTGCAATTCAGCGACGTCATTGGCGCTGCCAGCGCCGCACCCGCCTACAACAGCAGCGGCTTGGCCTATATAGGTGGAAGCGCGCGCTGGAATGGCTTGCCGTTGACCGATGGAGTAGCGCTCGACCCGGCGGGGATCAATTACGCAGCGATCAGCGTGGCGGGCGTGACAAACATCAATGGGGTCCTGAACAGCCTGGCCGCCGGAGCGGCGGCACAAGTGACTTTTCTGGTGGATGTTTTACCCGGACTGGCACCCGGCAGCGCGCAAACCAATAACGCCTTCACGGTTCTTTATATGGATGGGCAGGTACAGCAGACCACCAACAGCAATGTGGCGAGCTACACGGTAACGGGGCCACCAGATTCCGGGCCTACGCCGGACCTGACGCTTTCGAAAAGTCATGTTGGCAACTTCACTGTCGGTATGGCCGGAACGTTCAACCTGGTGGTGAGCAATGTGGGAACGGCAGCCACGAGTGGCAGTGTGGTAGTCCGTGACACCTTGCCCACCGTTCTAAGCTTCCTTTCTGAATCCTCCGGAGGCAATGGCTGGACCTGCGATGCTCTGGGGCAAATCGTGACTTGTTCAACCTCGGCGGTGATCGCTGCCGGTGCGAAGTCCTTGAATTTGCCGATTTCGGTCATGCCAACTGCAGCCGCTCAAGTTGCCTCGCCCTTGCTCAATTCGGCACAGGTCTCCGGTGGCGCAGAGTTGGCGATCCATAGCGGAAACAACAGTGCGACCGACATCGTGCTTGTTGGGCTGGCGGCGACGGTCGCCGGACGCGTCTGGCTTGATGTCGACCATAACCGACTCTTTGATGTGGGTGAAGTGCTGGTGCCTAATTGGCAAGTGGAACTGCTTGACTCGACCGGCAAACTGGTCACTACGGCGCTGACGGACTTCAGCGGCGCTTACCTCATGGGTCCCATCGCGCCAGGCAACGACTATCAATTGCGCTTCCGTGATCCGTCCAATGGCGTTTACTACGCTACCCCCGTGAATGGGGAGCATGGCACTGCGGTTTGGCCGGGCGAAACCATTGCGGCTGGATTAATTCAGAATATGAATCTGCTGGCGGGTAGCTCGGTGACCGAGCAAAGCCTGCCCCTCGATCCGGGCGGTGTGGTGTACGACTCGGTGACCCGCTTGCCGGTTCCGGGAGCGACCGTTCGTTTGCTCGGACCAGTTGGATTTGACCCCTTGTCGCATCTATTCGGCGGTGCCGCCAATGCGGTGCAGGTTGTCGGCCTTCACGGCTATTACCAGTTCCTGCTGCTCGCAGGTGCACCGGCTGGCAACTATCAATTACAGGTTACTGCGCCAGTCGGCTACAACGCGCCATCAACCTTGATTCCGTCCGAGACCATGGCATTGACGCCGCCCGGTGGGATTGGTCGGTTCCTGGTGCAAGTCCAGTCATATCCGCCGCCGGTCGGCAGTGCCACCACCTACTATCTCATACTCAATCTGGCCGCCGGTGTGCAAGTCGTGGTGAACAACCATATTCCCCTAGATCCGGTTTCCCTTTCCGGTGCGGCACTGATGGTGAGCAAAGTTGCCTCGCGCAACAGCGCGGAGCCGGGTGATTTTGTGGACTATACGGTGCTCATCAAAAACTCCACGCAGGTTGGCCTGCCGGCCACCAATTTATTGGACAAGCTGCCACGTGGTTTCAGGTATGCAGCAGGGAGCGCGCGGCTCAACCATGTGACAGTGGCTGATCCGATTGGGGGTGCAGGCCCACAACTGAGCTTTGCCCTGGGAACACTGGCACCCAATACGACGTTGACTTTGACCTATCGGATTGCGATTGGTGTGACTGCGCCGTTGGGCAACGGCGTCAACAGCGCACAAGCCAGCAGTGGTGCAATCACGTCCAACACCGCTTCGGCGACGGTGCAGATTGCGCGGGACGTGTTCAGTGACAAGGCGTATGTGCTGGGGACTGTCTATCTCGATTGCAATCGCAATCGTGTTCAGGACGACCTTGAAACGGGTATTCCGGGTGTGAGATTGTTTCTTGAAGAGGGCACCAGCGTGGTCACCGACGGCGATGGCAAATATTCGCTTTATGGTGTCAGTGCGCGAACCCACGTACTCAAACTCGATGCCAGTACCTTGCCAACTGGTCTCGTGTTGGTGAATTTAGCAAATCGCAACGCGGGCAATGCCGGCAGCCGGTTCGTCGATCTGAAGAACGGAGAACTCCATCGTGCCGATTTTGCCAGCGACAACTGCGCGCCAGAGATTATGCAAGATGTTGCTCTGCGACACCAGAAAAGTCGGGCCACGGAAACTGAGAGTTCGTTGAACTACCGACTTAACCTACAGGCGGGTGTGATCCCACCGGCTGACCCACGGGCATTACCCGCCAGCGGTGAACTGGCTAAGGTAGCCTCAAACGCATTGCCGAACAACACCGGGAACTACCAGGCTTTGATGCAAGACATCGCCTTGAATGCGGGCAACTCAAACTTGCCAGCCAAACCATTGATTGGCGTGGCGCTGCTTGATATGGAACGACTGCTGCCGGATTTGGATAATAGTCTGGATTTTGTGGATCTAAAAGACAAGGATGTTTTGCCAAACGCTCAGGCCACGCTGCGCGTCAAGGGCCGCATCGGGTCGTTGTTCAGCCTTGTTGTCAACGGTCAAAATATTGGACAGGATCGGGTTGGCAAAAAGACCACCTTGCCCGAGAAGCAGTTGGAGGCGTGGGACTATATTGGCGTTTCGCTCAAACCAGGCCAAAACCTGCTGACCATTAAGCAGCTTGATCTGTACGGCAATGAGCGGGACATGCGCTCGATCACAGTCGTTGCACCAGACCAACTCGCGCACATTGTGATCGACGCGCCAAAAACGGTTGAGGCAAACGGACGCACGCCGTTTACGATCCAGGTTCGCCTGCTGGATGCACACGACGTGGCGGTCACCTCGCGCACCTATTTAACTCTGGAAGCGGCACAGGCCAGCTGGCAGGTGAAAGACCTGGACCCGAAGGAGCCAGGGATACAGGTTTCGATGGAAGGCGGGAAGGCGATATTTGAGTTGCTGCCGCCGACACAGCCCGGCGAGGAAAACCTGCGCATCTCAAGCGGCATTCTTGGCGCTGAGCGCCACATTGCCTACGTCCCTGAGCTGCGCCCCATGATCGTGGCTGGACTGATCGAAGGCAGCTTAAACATGCGCAGCCTCAATCCGCAGCAGTTGATTCCGCCCGCGGCCAGCGACAGTTTTGAGCAGCAGATCGAGCGTCTCTCCAGGGAGGTCGGCAATGGCACGGTCGCGGCACGAACCGCGCTATTCCTGAAAGGCAAGGTCAAGGGTGATTACCTGCTGACCTTGGCCTACGATTCAGACAAAGGTGACAATCAGCGCCTGTTCCGCGACATCCAGCCAGATGAGTTCTATCCGGTCTATGGTGACTCATCCAGCAAAGGCTTCGACGCGCAATCGACCAGCCGCTTGTTTGTTCGTGTGGACAAAGGCTTGTCCTATTTGCTCTATGGTGACTATGTGACGCAAAGCGCGGCACCGGCGCGATCCTTGTCGCAATACAACCGCTCGTTGACTGGCATCAAGGAACACTTCGAAAATGATCGCGTCATGGTGAATGCATTCGCCAGCCGCGATACCAATCGCCAGGTGATTCAGGAGATAGCCGCAAACGGCACGTCGGGTCCCTTCCAGTTGACCAATGGTGGCGCGCTGATCAATAGCGAACAGATTGAAATATTGACACGCGATCGTAATCAACCGACCATGATTTTGCGCACCGAAGCGCAAAGCCGGTTCACCGACTATGAAATCGAGCCCTACACCGGGCGTGTCTTGTTCAGAGGGCCAATCGCCAGTTTTGACGCGAACCTCAATCCGAGGTCGATTCGAGTCACCTATGAAATCGATCAGGGCGGGCCAGCTTTTTGGGTTACCGGCGTTGATGCCCAGATGAAGCTGACCAATGAATTGGAAATCGGCGGCGTGCTGGTGCGTGACAGCAACCCGCTGCAGCCGATGACTTTGACCGGCCTCAATGCCAGTTTCAAGGTTGCTGAGAAAACCGTGGTCATTGGCGAGGTCGCGCATACCAGCACCCTGACCGGGCAGGGCAGTGCTGAACGCGTGGAAATGCGCCACGAAAGCGGCGCATTCAATGCGCGTGCCTATGTCGGACGTTCCGATGAGGGATTTGAAAACGCAGCCTCGATGCTCAGTAAAGGGCGTCGTGAAAGCGGCGCAAAGGGCACCTACCGAGTCAACGACAGCACGACGATCAGCGCAGAAATTGTCTCGAGTGCTGATCAACTAATGGGTGGCAGTCGGGACGGCATCTTGCTCAAGGCAGAGCACAACCTGAGTGAAACCTGGCGTGTCGAGGTCGGTCTGCGCAAGGCCCACGAGATCTCTGCCGTGGCAGGAACGCCGGTAACGGATGACACGGCGTTACTGCTCAAAGTGACGGCACAGATTGCCAGCGTAGCGGGCCTGTCGATCAATGCCGAGCTTGAGCAGGACATTCACGACAGTGGCAGAAAGGTGGTAGCGCTGGGTGCCCAATACCAGGTGATGAATCGGGGCAGGCTCTATGCACGCCACGAATTTGTTTCATCGCTGCCCAGTTATTCCGCCTTGAATTCCAGCCAACTCAATAACACGACGGTGCTTGGCCTGGATACCGACTACTCTCCCAACACGCATCTGTTCAGCGAGTATCGCGTGCGTTCTGCGCTCGACGGACGCGAGTCCGAGTCTGCCATTGGCTTGCGCAACAAGTGGCAGTTGGCCGAAGGGTTGCGGCTCAACACCAGTGCCGAACGAATCATCAGCCTGGCGGGTGCCCCGGGGCGCAGCGGGCAGGCCTATACCGGTGCCATCGAATACACCGCTGACCCACTCTGGAAGGGCTCGGCGCGGCTTGAATATCACGACAGTGACGCAGCCAGTGGCTGGCTAAACAGCATTGATGTCGCACGCAAACTCAACAATAGCTGGACCGCCATTGCCAAGGAGGTTTACTCAGAAAATTCGGGCAAGGGCGCGTCAACTGCCGTGCTGAGTCAGCAGCGCCTGCAGCTCGGGCTGGCGTGGCGGGACTCGGACGCGCATGAGTGGAATGGCCTCGGGAAATTGGAACATCGTCGTGAAAGCGACAGCACCGTCGATAGCGGAATCAATCGCACGGTGGACATCCTTTCGGTCAATGCCAACTACCAGCCCAGATCCACCTGGCAAGCCAGCGGGCACTACGCCGCAAAGTGGGTCACGGATGGCAGCTTGGGACTGGACAATCGCAGTTTTACGCAGTTGGCATCGGCTCGCGTGATGTGGGATATCAGCAAGCGTTGGGACGCGGGCATCACCGCCTCCGTGTTGGGGGACCGTGGTCTGAATTCCATGCGCTATGGCTTGGGCGCAGAGGTCGCATACCTCGTGCAAGACAATCTTTGGCTTTCCTTTGGCTACAATTTATTCGGTTTTGAGGACACTGACACGATTGCGCAAAATGTGACGGATAAAGGGGCGTTCGTGCGCCTGCGCTTCAAGTTTGACGAAGATATTTTCTCGGGCATTCTCGGAAAGCTCGACAGAGCCAAACCGCCAACTATCGCTGCCAGACCGTGATGCTCAAGGGTCCTCTCCTTTTTTCGGATTGCTCCGACGCGAATTCGGGCGATGAGTCGTTTGCGACAATGGCGCTATCTCAATCCTGTCGGATGGAAATTTCGGCAGCAAAAGCAATATCTAGCAGGATGTGCAGATGGGGGAAGGTGATCAGTTGACTACGAAACTCGCGCGGTCCATTTGCCAGAGCCTACTTTTTTTTGTGGCCATGCTTGCCTGGAGCCTGCCGTCGCACGCCATCCAGCGAAGCTTTTTGAACAACGGCTTCGAGACGATCAATGGCTCCACATACAACGGATCGCTGGTCAACTATTGCTGGGTCGGCCAGTCAATTATGACGCCCTGGCTTTCAAATGACGGCACGGCCGCCCCGAACACCAATTGCAATGCTGCTGGCGGACCGGGAGTTTCCGGCACAGGCAACATCATCGAACTATGGCTCAATGGTTTTAATGGTGTCACGCCGCGCTCGGGCCGGGTCTTCGCTGAGCTTAACGCCAACTCCCCCTCCACTCTCCACCAGAATGTCTGTGTATTGCAGAACGAAGACATCACCTGGAGATACAGCCATCGCGCACGGGGCGCTGGCACAGATGTCATGGATTTCTATGTCGGGGCCGCCGCAACTGGGAGGGTCATCAGGACTTCCACCACAAATACCGGAGGCACCGCGATCAATTTCTGTCAGGATGGAAGTAATGTCTCCACCGTTAGTTCCTGCACGCAGGCGACCACCGGCACATGGGGCGATTATGGCGGGGTCTTCAAGTGGCTGGGTACATCTGGCGTCACGTCCATCAACTTCCAGGCAATCAGCGCAGTTGGAGGTCTTACTCAGGGCAATTTTCTCGACGAGGTGTACTTTTACCTCAAACCTATTGTCGAATTCTCCGCAAGCAACAGCAGCGGGCTGGAGTCGATCGCGGTGCCGGCTGCCCCCTTGCTGCACGTAGTGGGCACGCTGACATCGCCGCTCACGATATCCGTCTCGGTCACCGGCGGCACTGCCGTGCTGGGGACCGACTACACCACGCCTAGCGGCACGGCAAATTTCAACATCACGATTCCGGTTGGTGTTTATACGGATACCAGTACGTTTGCCACTGGCATCACAATCAACAATGACAAGATAGCCAACGGCGACCGGACCATCATCATGAAGGTCAACCCGAACACGGCCTACATCGTCAGCTCCTCCCAAACCTGCGGTAGCTCAGTCAACAATCCGGCGACCTATACGATTCTGGACGATGACGCCAACCTAAGAATCATCAATACCAGCATCGGCGGAACCGGAAGTTTTAGTTATACGGTCCCGACCAGCAACGTCGATACGAACCTGGTCACCGCAGGCAACCAGAACACCGCCAGTATCACCACAACTGCGGCAAACACTCCGGTTGAGTACGACGCCGACAGCGGGACGGCCGGAACTCAACCGAGTGTTGTAACTTCTGTTGGCACGGCCATGACGGTCACTCAGACCGCCCAGGCGGGTTGGACGGTGTCCGGCAGTTGCACCGTAACCGGCGGCAGCAACCCGACCAGTTCACCGATAGCGATCAATAGTACAACGGGTTCGGTGACGATTCCAGCTGCAAACGTGACGGTGGGCTCAACCACGACCTGCTCCTTCAGCGAAACCAATGTACTGACTTTGACCAAAGCCTTCAGCGCCGGGACTGTCGGCGTTGGGCAAAAGGCTGCCTTGACTTACACCATCACCAACCCGACCAGCGGAACAGCAAAGACCGGGCTGACCTTTACCGACACACTCCCGGCCGGACTGGTGATTGCCAACCCGCCGAACGTGGTGAACAACTGTGGCGGCACGACCCCGACATCGACTGCCAATGATGGGTTTTTCACTGCCGGGGGAGCCGGGGTCAATGCCGCCGCCGGGCCATCCAGCTGTACCGTTTCGGTCGATGTCACCAGTGCCACACCGGCCAGCTATGTGAATGGCGCGGCGCAGATAACCGCTATTAACGGCCAGCTGTCCAATGGCGTTACCAACCAGACGCTGAATGTGACTCAGGCTGGGCTAACCAAATCGTTCAATCCCACCACGATTGATCCGGGCGGGGTCAGTACCCTGACGTTTACACTGGCCAACGGCGCCGGCAACCCTGCGCAGTCGGGTATCAACTTCACCGACACCCTGCCGGCGAACGTGACGGTAGCAACCACTCCCACGGTCACTTCAAACTGCCCGTCTGGCGGTGGTTTCGTCGCAAGCCCCGCCTTTGTGACCGCAGTAGCGAGTTCGGGAACGATTACCGTCACCGCCGCGGCCATCAACAACGCGGTCAGCACCTGCCAGATAACGGTAAACGTCACGAGTTCCACGCCCGGTGGTCCCTACAACAACACCAGCGCCAACATCGGCAGTTCGGCGCGCATCACCAACAACGTTGTCACCAGTGGCCTGACCGTGCAAAGTCTGAGCCTGACCAAGTCATTCAATACCGCCACCATCATCGCCGGCCAATCCGCCAAACTGACCTATGCCATCCAGAATCCGGCAGGCTCCGCAGCCAGAACCGGTGGCGTACTCACATTTACCGACACATTCCCAGCTGGCCTGGTCATCGCCAGCCCGGCGAATGTGGCCAACAACTGTGGTGGTACGACGCCAACGGCGACGGCCGGTAACGGGTTTTTCACGGTAGGTAGCAGTCCGGGTGTCGGCGGAGTTAATGCTGCAGTCGGGGCTTCGACTTGCACGATTTCGGTGGATGTAACCAGCAATACTGGAGGTACTTTTATCAACGGCAACGGACGGATCACGGCCATTTCCGGCATGACCAACGGCGTCACGGATCAAACGCTGAACGTCCTCAAGCTGGCGGTCACCAAGAGTTTCCTCACGCCGAGCGTTGGTGTCAACGGCAACAGTACCCTACAAATTGCGCTGCAGAACTCCAGCAGCACCGCCATTACCGGGGCAGCATTTACCGACAACTACGGTTTTGGCACCAACTTGGTCAACGCTACAGTCCAGAATGCCATTGTCGGCGTCGGCTGCACGGGCATTCTGAGCGGTTTCGTCAATGGGCAGTCGCTGACTTTGACCGGTGCGATAGTGCCGGCCAACACCACCTGCACATACTCGATCAGTGTCAAAAGTCCCACGGCTGGGAGCTATCTCAACAGCACCGGCACCATTAGCACCACCAACGCCGGAAGCACAGCGGCGGCAACCGCGACGCTGACGGTCGTCGTAGCTGGTCAGAACGTGTCGGGACGTGTCTATGCCGATTTCAATACGAACGGATCAGCGGAGCCCACCGAAGATTGGACGGGTGGACCCACGGTCTATGTCAAGCTGGCGACGTTCGCTGCCGGTACTTGTGTTTCGCCCGCTCTGAGCGTGCAAACCATCACGGCGCCGACCGGAACCTACACGTTTACCGCGGTATCGGCAGGTTCGTATTGCTTAGTGCTGTCGAGCAATAACGTGCTGTCCGATGTGGCGGCTTCGGTTCCGGCTGGCTGGCGCAATAGCCTGCCAAGTACCGGTATCGCCAACTTGACGGTAACTGCACTTGATGTGCTCAATCAGAACTTTGGTCTGTTTGCTGGCAGTCGGCTGTCCGGACGGGTATTCAAAGACATTGGTAACGGTGGCGGCACCGCCAATGACGGCGTTCAAAATGGCGCAGAGTCAGGTATCAGCGGCGTGACCATCACCACCAATCAGGCGGGCTGCCCCGGCACCATCTGTGCCACTGCCGTGACCGATGGCAACGGCGACTACGTGATGTGGCTGCCCACCAGCGTGACTGGGGCGCTCACACTGACAGAAACCAATCTTGCGGGCCGCATAAGTACCGGTGGAACCGTCGGCAACACCAGCGGAATATACAACCGAATCACCGATACCACGGCGTTCACGGCGGTGCCGGGAACCAACTACAGCGCAGTCAATTTTGCCGATGTGCCCGACAACCAATTGTTCACCGACGGCGTCCAATCTGCCCTGCCGGGCGCGACCGTGCTGTATCCGCATACGTTTATTGCGGGCACTAGCGGTGCCGTGGCGTTTACCGTGGCCCGCCTGCCAAGCCCCGCGCTCAGTGGCTGGAGCGAATTAATCTATGTGGATGCCAACTGTAATGGCCTGCTGGACGCGACCGAGGCGCTGGTGGCGGCCTCTGTCGCGGTAACCGCAGGGCAAAGCCTGTGCCTGCTGGTCAAGGAGTTTGTGCCCCCCGCTGCGTCCGTGAACGCCCAGGATGCCCTGACATTGACTGCCAGCTTTAGCAGCACTTTTTCCGGGGCGCCGGTCAGTTTCAGCTATCTGCGCCACGACACGACCACTGTGGGACAGCCCACCGGTTCAGGCCTGGTTTTGTGGAAAAGCGTCAGCACGGCCAGCGCGCTGCCGGGCAGCAATATTACCTACACCGTCGCATACACCAACAACAGCAGCGGCCAGTTGTCCAACGTCAATATTAACGATACGACTCCAGCCTACACGGTATTCCAGAGCGCCAGTTGTGGCGCGTTGCCGCTGAATTTGAGCTTGTGCACGATTACCGCGCCGGGTGTTGGCAGTGCCGGTGCGATTGTTTACAGCATGACCGGAACGCTCGCGCCGGGTGGGACTGGATCTGTCTTCTTTACGGTGATGGTTGATCCTTGATCCCTAATCGCTGATGGGCACTTATCGGCGAAAGCCTTGGCTGGTACCTAGATGCGCGATGATTCGCCCAAAGTGATCCGGCTTTGGACGAGGGATAAATTTTTCCAGCTTGTTGGAAATGCCCGACACCGCTCTGACTTGGGCGGTGCTACCTTCAGGCTTCACTCACAATCCAATGACCGTCGCCATGCCAAAAACCCTGATTGAACCCTTTCGCATCAAGAGCGTCGAGCCGATACGAATGACCACCCGGCCCGAGCGCGAGCAACTACTCGAGGCCGCCAAACTTAACGTCTTCAAGCTGCGCGCCGAAGACGTGCTGATCGACTGGCTGACCGATTCCGGTACCGGTGCCATGTCCTCCAGACAATGGGGTGCCATCATGGAAGGTGACGAGAGTTACGCCGGGGCACGCAGCTTTTACCGGCTTGAGGCTGTGATCCGGGACATTACCGGCATGCAGCACTTTGTGCCGACCCATCAAGGGCGTGCCGCAGAAAAGGTGCTGTTCACGGCGGTATGCAAAAGAGGCGATCTGGTACCCAACAACAGCCACTTCGACACCACCCGCGCCAATCTGGAATACCTGGGCGTTGAAGCGCTCGATCTGGTCGTCCCCGAGGGTTTGCAACCGGCGCTGATCTACCCGTTCAAAGGCAATATTGACCTGGCCCGGGTGGAGGCGCTGCTCAAAGCCGAGGGCGAGCGCATCCCGTTTGGCATGATCACCGTCACCAATAACACCGGCGGCGGTCAACCAGTGGCTATGGCCAATATTCGCGCCTATGCCAAGCTGCTCCAAGCCTATGGCAAGCCTTTGATCATGGACGTTTGCCGTTTCTCTGAAAACGCCATGTTCATCAAGATGCGCGAGGCGGGTTACGAGAACACGCCCATCAAGGCGATCGTGCAGGAAATGTTCAGTTACGCCGATGGCGCCACCATGAGCGCCAAGAAAGACGGCATGGTCAATATCGGCGGCTTTATCGTGCTGCGCAGCGACGAATGGATGGACGCGGTGCGTAACGTGCTGATCATGACCGAAGGCTTCCCCACCTACGGCGGCCTGGCGGGGCGTGACTTGGAGGCGCTCGCCGTGGGGCTGGAGGAAGGCATGCAGGAAGACTACCTGCGCTACCGTCTGCGCACCGCAGAGTACCTGGGGGAACGGCTCGAGACAGCGGGCGTCGGTTTTGTCAAGCCGACCGGCGGCCATGCGGTGTATATCGATGCCAAAACCGTGTTGCCCGACATGCCGGTGCCGCACTATCCGGCCTGGGCTTTGTGCAATGCACTCTACCTGGAAGGCGGCATTCGCGGTGTCGAGATCGGCTCGGTGATGTTTGGCAAGCGCCTGAGCGACGGCAGCGAAACCTACCACAGCATGGAACTGGTGCGCCTGGCGTTCCCAAGGCGCATGTACACGCAAAGCCACTTTGACTATGCGGCTGAGGTGATCGCCGAGGTGAAGCAGCAGGCGGCCAGCATCCGCGGCGTAACAATCACCAAGCAGCCACACTATTTGCGGCATTTCACTTGCGAGTGCGCGTGGGTGTAAAACCGGCTGCTGTTTCTGTCGCGGAATTCTGCGATTTAAATTGCTTGTCCACAGCTTTTAACCGGCTTGTGCCCAGCTTGTCATTCGACGCCGGTGACGCGCTGACGTAGGATTGGTGCTTGCAAGGAAAATCCAAAATGTCTGCTGTACTTTCTGCTGTGCCTGATGACTACGGTCAAGACACCCAAGTGGCGCAATTGCGCATCCCACCGCATTCCATTGAGGCCGAGTCGAGTGTGCTCGGTGGTTTGCTTCTCGACAACGCAGCCTGGGATCGGGTCAGCGACCTGCTGACCGAGAGCGACTTTTATCGCTACGAGCATCGCCTGGTTTTTGCCGCAGCGGGGCTGCTAATCAACGCTTCCAAACCAGCCGACGTGATCACCGTCTTTGAGCAACTGCAAAGTCAGGGCAAGGCCGAAGAAATAGGCGGTCTGGTCTATCTCAATTCGCTGGCGCAATACATTCCCAGCGCAGGCAACATCCGCCGCTATGCGGAAATCGTGCGCGAGCGTGCCATCCTGCGCAAGCTGGTCAGCGCCAGCGATGACATCGCCACCAACGCCTTTAACCCCAAAGGTCGACCAGTGGCGGCCATTCTGGACGACGCTGAACAAAAAATCTTCAACATCGGGGAAGAAGGCGCGCGCACCAAACAGGGCTTTCAGGCGATGGACACCCTGGTGGTGGCTTTGTTGGACCGGGTGCAGGAGATGGCCGACAACCCCAATGACGTCACCGGCGTGCCGTCCGGCTTCTATGACCTGGACCGCCTGACGGCCGGTTTTCAGGCGGGAGATTTGATTGTGCTGGCGGCGCGCCCTTCTATGGGCAAGACGGCGCTTGCCATCAACATTGCCGAACATGTGGCACTGAATGAAGGTTTGCCAGTGGCGGTATTCTCGATGGAAATGGGTGCCGCGCAACTGGCCGTGCGCATTGTGGGCTCGATCGGCCGCATCGACCAGAGCCACTTGCGAACCGGCCGCTTGTCTGACGAAGAATGGCCGCGCCTGACCGAGGCGATCGAAAAATTGCGCACCATTTCCTTGCACATCGATGAAACGGCGGGTCTGACCTCGAGCGAGTTGCGTGCCAATGCGCGGCGCCTGTCGCGCCAGTGCGGCAAGCTTGGTCTGATTGTGGTGGACTACTTGCAACTCATGAGCGGCTCGGCCGGCAACGACGAGAACCGCGCCACCGAACTCGGTGAAATCTCGCGCGGCCTCAAAATGCTGGCCAAAGAGTTGCAATGCCCGGTGATGGCCTTGTCGCAGCTCAACCGCAGTGTTGAAACACGCCCCGACAAGCGCCCGATGATGAGCGACCTGCGCGAGTCCGGTGCCATCGAGCAGGATGCCGACATCATCATGTTCATTTACCGTGACGACTATTACACCAAGGAGGCTTGCAAGGAGCCCGGCGTGGCTGAAATCATCATTGCCAAGCAGCGCAATGGACCAACCGGCATGGTGAAGCTGGCGTTCCTGAAACCAATCACCAAGTTTGAGTCACTGGCGACGGGCAGCAACAGCGGCGATTTTTGATTCAATTAATTTGAATCCTGCCAACAAATTCCTTTTCACCCGGCGCGCTGGCAGCAGCCTACAGTCGGGGTATTGAAGGAGTTGGCTCATGTTGACAGTACGCAAATCGCAAGAAAGAGGCTATGCCGACCACGGCTGGCTCAAGTCGTTTCACAGCTTTTCATTTGCCGGTTATTACGACCCACAGCACTTGGCGTGGGGCAACTTGCGGGTCATCAACGAAGACTGGATCGCGCCCGGCAAAGGCTTTGGCTCGCATGGGCATCGCGACATGGAAATCATCACCTACGTGCTCAGTGGCGTGCTAGCGCACCAGGACAGCATGGGCAATGTCAAAGCCATCCCGCCGGGTGACGTACAGCGCATGAGTGCGGGCACGGGTGTGCAGCACAGCGAGTTCAATCACGCGCCCAATGACACCACACATTTGCTGCAAATCTGGATTGAGCCCAACGTGCTCGGCGTTAAACCCAGTTACGAACAAAAGACTTTTGCCGAGTACGAAAAACAGGGCCAGTTGCGCTTGGTGGCATCTCCCGATGGCCTTGACGGCTCCGTCACCATTCATGCCGACGCTCGCCTGTATGCCGGTTTGCTTGACGACGGCCAAGCGGTGCAACTGACGCTGCAGCCGAATCGCAAGTGCTACGTGCATTTGGTGCGCGGCGCGCTTTGCGTCAATGGCACGGCGCTGGTCGGTGGCGATGCTGCCTTGTTGTCCGACGAATCAGCGTTGTCCCTGACGCAGGCGAACAACGCCGAAGTGCTGGTGTTCGACCTGCACGCCTGACCATCAATTTTTCACCGGGATTCCCGCACGTCGCGGGCATGCATTCTTAACCGCAAGCAAGGAGCATTCAAATGGCAAAAGTAGCCGTGGTTTTTCATTCGGGTTATGGTCACACCCAGCGCATGGCGCAATCGGTGGCACAAGGTGCCGGTGCCGCGTTGCTGGCGATTGACGCCGAGGGCAATCTGCCCGACGCCGCCTGGGACACATTGGCAGCGGCCGATGCCATCATTTTTGGTTCACCCACCTACATGGGCAGCGTCAGTTGGCAGTTCAAAAAATTTGCCGATGCCAGCAGCAAACCTTGGTACACGCAGGCCTGGAAAGACAAGCTATTTGGTGGCTTCACCAACAGCGCCAATGTCAATGGCGACAAACACTCCACGCTGCACTACTTCATGACGCTGGCCATGCAGCACGGCGGCGTCTGGGCCGGCACCGGCTTGAACTACAACAACACCAGGGCCTCGCAGCGCAACGACCTGAATTACCTGGCTTCGTCGGCTGGCCCAATGGCGCAAACCGCAGGCGACGCCAGCGCTGATGAAATGAACGCGGGCGATCTGGAGACGGCACGCCTGTTTGGCAAGCGCATCGCCGACCTGGTGGTCAAGTTTCGGTCTTGAGGCCGCCGGACCAGCGGCGCATCACACGGCAATAGTCAGCGCTTACTGGTAGCCAAAGGATCGAACCCGCGCTTCGTCATCGGCCCAGCCGGAACGCACCTTGACCCATAACTCGATGAAGACTTTGGCGTCCAGCGCCTTTTCGAGTTCGACGCGGGTCTCGGTGCCGATGCGCTTGATGCGCTCGCCCTTGTCGCCAATCACCATCGCCTTGTGGCTGTCACGCTCGACCACGATGGTAGCGGCAATTTTGAGCAGACGCTTGTTTTTGCCACGGCCCGCCTCCTCTTCAAATTTGTCGATCACCACGGTGGAGGTGTAGGGCAACTCATCGCCGGTCAGGCGAAACAATTTTTCCCGCACCGTTTCGCTAGCCAAAAATTTCTCGCTGCGGTCAGTCAATTCGTCAGGCGCATACCACCAGGCCTGTTCGGGTAAATATTTTTCGCAAATGACCAGCAAGCGCTCGATGTCTTTCGCATTCTTGGCCGACATCGGCACAAACTCGGCAAAGGCATGGCGCTGCTGCATTTCCTGCAACCAGGGCGCAATGTCGGCGCGGCGCGCAACCTGGTCCAGCTTATTGGCCAGCAGCAGGGTTGGAATGTCCTTGCCCAAAACGCTTAGCACTTTGGCGTCGGCCTGATTGAAGATGCCCGCCTCCACCACGAACAAAATCAGATCCACATCGCCCACCGCGCCAAGCACAGTCTTGTTGAGCGAGCGGTTCAGCGCATTCTTGTGGCGCGTCTGGAAGCCCGGCGTGTCGACAAACACAAACTGCGTCAGCCCCAGCGTGCGCATGCCGGTGATGCGGTGACGCGTGGTTTGCGCCTTGCGTGAAGTGATGCTGATCTTTTGGCCGACCAGCGCGTTGAGCAGGGTCGATTTTCCGACGTTGGGTTTGCCAACGATGGCGATCATCCCGCAATGCCGCCCCCTAACAGGCGCCTCAGTTGCAGCCGAAGCCAGGACCTTGAGCATACTCTCAAGGTCATTTTGGCCTTCAGCCCCCCTTGAATCTGCGTGAGATGCTATCGCTTCAGTAGCTTTTGATGCTTTGACTGTGGTCTTGCTGGGGCTCATGTTTTTACTTTGGCCTTGATGGTTTGCAGCATGGCGGCAGCGGCGGCTTGTTCGCCAGCGCGGCGCGAGCCACCGATACCGCGCTCCGAAAAATTAAGTTCGATGACTTCACATTCGACGTCGAAACTTTGTTTATGCGCGGCACCCAGCGTGCCCACCACTCGGTACTGCGGCAAGTTCATCTTGCGTGCCTGCAACCATTCCTGCAATTCGGTCTTCGGGTCTTTGCCAATGGCATCCATTTCGGGGTTGATCTCAAGGGCCTGGTACAAGCGCTGTACCAGGCCCTGGGCCGCTGCATACCCAGCGTCCAGATACACGGCACCGATCACTGCTTCAAGCGCATCTGCCAGGATTGAGGGCCGCTTCTGGCCGCCCGATTTGGCCTCACCTTCGCCCAGCCGGATGACCTCGGGCAAAGCGAGTTCAACCGCCAGGTGATGCAACGTGTCCTGTTTGACCAGGTTGGCACGCACGCGCGAAAGGTCGCCCTCGGGCAAGTCACGCAGGCGTGCGAACAACAAATCGGCCACCGCCAGGCCCAGTACGGAGTCGCCTAGAAATTCCAGCCGCTCGTTGTGATCGCCCGAGAAACTTCGGTGGGTGAGGGCCTGGCTCAGCAATCGAACATCGGCAAACTCATGCTGCAAGCGCCCTTGCAGCGCCGTTAAACCGTCACTCAAACCGACACCTCTTTACTGCCACGCTATTTGGAACGACCGGTGTACTTCAGCGTAAGATAGCCCGGGCCAGCCAGGTGGATTTCGCGCTGGTAGGCAAATGCAACGACGACCTTGTCGCCAACTTTGCTCACCTCAAGGTCCTTGCCGCTGATGGTGCTGATGTTGTCGATGGCCGCTGCCCGGTCAAAAATGGAACGCACTTCAGCCACGGTATTGCCCTCGCTGGCCTTTTGGGTCGCCTTGTTGATGGCCTGGTACTCAATCGCCGTGGGCACGACCTGGGCAAAGATGACGCCGATGACGGCCAGCAGCGAGCCCACCACCAACAACCCCAAAAAGGACATGCCCCGTTGTTTCGCCTTTAACTCAATCATCAACTTTTCTCCTGATCAATTGAACGAGCCGATCCGCTTCAGATTGCTGAAATTCATCCAGACAAAAAATGCCTTGCCCACAATATTCTTGTCTGGGACAAAACCCCAGTAACGTGAATCCAGTGAATTGTCGCGGTTGTCACCCATCATGAAGTAGTGCCCTGACGGCACTTTGCACACCACACCTTCGACACTGTAGCTGCAATTTTGCTTGAACGCAAAGTCGTCCGCCCCGGCGACGAACGCGGGCCGGTCATCATCATTGAGCAGACGATGTTTTTGCGCGCCCAGCGACTCCTCAAACTGCTTGAAGTAGCGCATCACGTCTTCATCGAAGAACTCGGGCAATGCCTTGGTTTCCAGCGCCTGGCCATTGATCGTCAGGCGCTTGTTGATATAGGCCACCTCGTCACCTGGCACGCCGACCACGCGCTTGATGTAGTCAAGGCTGGGCTTGGGCGGGTAGCGGAACACCATGACGTCGCCGCGCTGCGGTGCCGATCCTTCGGTAATCTTCGTGTTGATCACCGGCAGGCGAATGCCGTAGTGAAACTTGTTGACCAGAATCAGGTCGCCCACGGCCAGCGTCGGGATCATCGAGCCCGAGGGAATCTTGAACGGCTCAAACAAAAACGAGCGCAAAAAAAACACGGCGATGATCACCGGGAACAGCCCCGCCGTCCAGTCGAGCCACCAGGGTTGCGCCAGTATGCCATTTCTGGCTTCGGTGACATTCGTGTCTACCTGGCTGATGCCTTGTTGGGTGAGTGCTTCGCGCCGCTTGCTGTCCTGGGCCTCCAGCAACGCCACCGCTTTTTGCCGTTGCGGCAAAAAATAAAAGCGCTCCGCCAACCAATAGATGCCGGTCACCACCGTGGCCAGGAACAACAACAGCGCAAAGTTGCCTTCGAGCAGCCCAAAGTACCAGGCCCCAGCGTAGCCGACAAACGCAGCCAGAATCAATGACGTGATAGCCTGCATCAAGCGTCCACCTGCAAAATGGCCAGAAATGCCTCTTGCGGCACTTCGACGGATCCGATTTGTTTCATGCGTTTCTTGCCTTGCTTCTGTTTATCGAGGAGTTTGCGCTTGCGCGAAATGTCGCCGCCATAACACTTGGCGATGACATTTTTGCGCATGGCTTTGATTGTCTCACGCGCGATGATGTTGCTGCCAATGGCAGCCTGAATCGCCACATCGTACATTTGCCGCGAAATGATCTCGCGCATCTTGCCCACCACAGCGCGCCCACGGTATTGCGACTGCGAGCGGTGCACGATAATGGAGAGCGCGTCAACCTTGTCGCCATTGAGCAAAATGTCCACCTTCACCACATCGGCCGCCCGATATTCCTTGAACTCATAATCCATCGACGCATAACCGCGCGAGATGGATTTGAGTTTGTCAAAAAAATCGAGCACGATTTCAGCCAGCGGCATCTCATAGGTGAGCATCACTTGTCTGCCGTGATAGGCCATGTTCATTTGTACGCCGCGCTTTTGATTGGCCAGCGTCATGACGCCACCGACGTATTCTTGCGGCATATATAAATGCACTGTGACAATCGGTTCGCGCACTTCGTCAAGCCGACCCTGGTCAGGCATCTTGGCCGGGTTTTCAACCATCTTGACGCTGCCATCAACCTGCACCACCTGGTACTCGACGCTCGGCGCGGTGGTGATCAGGTCCTGGTCAAACTCGCGCTCCAGCCGCTCCTGCACAATCTCCATGTGCAGCAGGCCCAGAAAGCCGCAGCGAAAACCAAAACCCAGCGCCTCGGAGACTTCGGGCTCATAGCGCAAGGACGAGTCATTGAGTTTGAGTTTTTCCAGGCTGTCGCGCAAGCCCTCGTACTCGCTGGCTTCGGTCGGATAGAGGCCGGCAAAGACCTGCGGCTGGATTTCCTTGAAGCCCGGCAGCGGCTCGCTCGCCGTGCAGGCCGCACCGCCCGTACCCGGCTTGATCAGCGTAATCGTGTCACCCACTTTGGCCGCTTGCAGTTCTCGAATGCCGGCAATGACGTAACCCACCTGCCCCGCTTCGAGTGCTGCGCGCGGCTCATTGGCGGGCGTAAAGACACCCAGACCGTCGGCGTTGTACGTGGTGCCGGTGGCCATCATCTTGATACGCTCGCCCTTGGCCAGGCGGCCATCGACCACGCGCACCAGCATCACCACGCCGACATACGCGTCGAACCAACTGTCAACAATCATGGCGCGCAACGGCCCCGCCGGATTGCCTTTGGGCGCCGGAATGCGCGCCACCACCGCCTCCAGAATTTCGTCAATGCCCTGCCCGGTCTTGGCGGAACAGGCAATCGCGTGGGTGGCATCAATGCCGATGACATCTTCTATTTCAACCCTGGCGTTCTCCGGATCAGCGTTGGGCAAATCCATTTTGTTGAGCACGGGCACTACCTCGACACCCAACTCAAGCGCGGTATAGCAGTTGGCCACGGTCTGCGCTTCGACTCCCTGGCTGGCATCCACGACCAGCAAGGCACCTTCACACGCTGAGAGTGAACGACTCACTTCATACGAGAAGTCAACATGCCCGGGTGTGTCAATCAAATTGAGGTTATAGGTCTGCCCATCGAGCGCTTTGTATTGGAGCGCGGCGGTCTGCGCCTTGATGGTTATCCCACGCTCTTTCTCGATATCCATCGAGTCCAGTACCTGTGCCTGCATCTCTCGATCCTGCAAGCCGCCACAACGCTGAATCAAGCGATCAGCCAGCGTTGATTTGCCATGATCAATGTGAGCGATGATCGAAAAATTTCTGATGTGATTCATCAACGGGGCGCTTCAAGTGATTGAATTAGAACGGTGTCAACAATAAAAAAGGGCGCGTCGTGTTCTGACGCGCCCTGAACCAACAATCATTGGCAACTGCGAAGGTTGGAGCTTCATTGTAGGCAAAAAGCCAGCGAGATACAGCCCTAAAGGCCGTCAACATGAGTCGTTGCAGGGCTGCAACAAGAATTTTATACACAACTTATCAACAAGTTAACAAGTTGTCCTCTGGACAACTTGTGCGCGAACTGTGGATCGCCGGTGGATCGATCCTTTTCATCCCGTATTGCGGACTTTTAGAGCTTCAATATGCCTTGAATCCGCAATGGAGGGGCTTTATTCTAACTAAATCAGCACCAAGTCAATTAAAAAGTCAGTGAACACAAACATTTTTTGATCAAAAAGACAGGCAAAAATATTTTTTCTCTGCCTGTCTTTTGAATGCAACTTCAACAGAAAACGACAGGACAGGACCTATTTCGATGGCCGAATCACCACAATTTGGGCCATCTCACCGCGTCGAATGACCACTGCAATCGGCTTGCTTCGGTTGACCTTGGTCACTGCCGCTTCAAAATCCTTCAGGCTGTTAATTTCGCTATTGGCAACCGACACAATCACATCGCCTTCACGCACGCCAGCGCGCGCGGCCCCCTCAGTGGCGGCTTCCACTTTCACGCCACCCCTGATTTTGAGCTCCTTCTTTTGTGTCTCCGTCAGTTCGCTGACGGCCAGACCAAGCGCCTGACCGGCCGCTGAGCCTTTGGTCTTTTCTTCTTTGTCGGTGGCCTTCTTGATCGGCTTGTCGGCTTCAATCTCGGCAATCGTGACCGTCAATTCCTTCTGGCTGCCGCGACGGAACACCGTCAGGCTGCTGCGTGTGCCGGGTTTGGTGCTGCCCACCATGCGCGGCAAATCACTTGATTTTTCAACCACCTTGCCTTCAAACTTGAGAATGATGTCACCCGCTTCAACACCGGCCTTGTCAGCCGGAGCGCCAGCCTCAACACCGCGCACCAGAGCGCCTTGTGGCTTGCCCAGTCCAATCGACTCGGCAACTTCCTTGGTGACCTGATCAATCTGCACGCCGATGCGACCGCGCGACACGCGGCCCGACACGCGCAATTGTTCACTGACGCGAACCGCCTCATCCATCGGAATGGCAAACGAGATACCCATGGAACCGCCCGAGCGCGAATAAATTTGGCTATTGATGCCAACGACTTCGCCGCGCATATTGATCAGGGGGCCGCCCGAATTGCCGGGGTTGATCGCGACATCAGTCTGAATGAAGGGCAGATAGTCCCCCGTGTCGCGCTGCTTGGCGCTCACAATGCCAGCCGTCACCGTGTTGTCCAGACCAAACGGCGAGCCAATCGCCATCACCCATTCGCCGACCTTGAGACGGTTCACGTCACCGATTTTTACCGCGGGCAGACCGGTCGCCTCGATTTTCACCAGGGCAATATCGCTGCGCTTGTCAGCGCCAATGATTTTGGCCTTGAATTCGCGCTTGTCGGTGAGCGTCACCAACACCTCATCGGCGCCGTCAACCACGTGCGCGTTGGTCATGATCAGGCCATCCGCAGAAAAGATGAAGCCCGAACCAACGCCACGCGGATGCGACTCCTCTGGCAACTGCGGCGCATTTTTACGCGGTGCCTGATGCGGATTGTTTGGGCCGTTGGGCAGGCCCGGAATGGGCAAGCCAAAGCGCCGAAAAAACTCCAGCATCTGCTCGTCCACCGAACCATCAAGACCGCCGCGCACAACCATTTTTTCGAGGGTGCGGATGTTCACCACGGAAGGCCCCACCTGCTCCACCAAATCAGTGAAGTCAGGCAAGGTGCGAACCTGGGCTACGGCTGCGGTAAGCGGCAGCAGCGGGACCGACGCAGCGAATGCCAAAGCACCGGCCAAAGCTGCGGCTTTTAACTTTTTCCAACTGATTCGAATCATCATTGAGCTTCCTTTTAATAACAAATGGTTGACGGGTCGGATGCATATTTGGGCTGGCAGGCTGCTGTTCAAGCCCTTTGACAAAAGCTGTTACAGCGTCATCTGGCCTCGCCTTGGGCATCACCGTCAGCGATCGGCCGTGGCGATACCGCCAGGCGGGCAAACAGCGCGCGACGCAACGTGTTCCATTGCCGCTCGTCACTGCGGCGCTCCGGGAACAGCCAGAGGCGCCGACCGCCTTGCGGCTGTAAGCTCAGCACCAGACAAAACTGCAAGTCAAGATGCACGCCAACGCGACCAGTCACCGACTCAGTACGGCCCATCCAGTGCCAGTCCTGACCATCCCAGCTTAGCGTGCCTGCTGCAGCGTGCCACCAGCCAATGGCAGCCACCACCAAGGCAGTGATCCAAATAAACCCAAACAGGGCGTGACGCCAAGTAAGCGCGTCACTCGAGTTCCACCACAGGCCACCCACCAGCGCGCCAGCCAGGCTGGCTGAGGCCATCAGCGTGCCCTGACAACGCGAACGCCCCAACGGATAACTCAACGCCGGGGCGCGATGCATAGCAGAGCCGCTTTGGGTCTTGAATCAGCCGACAAGCGGAACTCAGGGTGCGCGCTTGAAGACCAGCGAACCGTTGGTACCGCCAAAACCAAAATTATTTTTCAGGGTTACGTCAATTTTCATGTCGCGTGCCGTATTGGCACAGAAGTCCAGGTCGCACGCGGGGTCCTGGTTAAACAGGTTGATCGTGGGCGGGCTCTTCTGGTGATGCAGTGCCAATACAGTAAAGACCGACTCCACGCCGCCCGCGCCACCGAGCAAGTGCCCCGTCATGGACTTGGTGGAGTTCACGACGGTCCTTTTGGCATGCTCACCCAAGGCGGCCTTGATGGCATGTGTTTCATTCAAATCCCCCAGTGGAGTCGAAGTGCCGTGCGCGTTCAGATAGTCCACCTGATCGGCATTGACACCGGCGTTGTGCAAGGCGTTAACCATGGCGCGGCGTGGGCCCTCCATATTGGGCGCAGTCATGTGGCCGGCATCCGCGCTCATGCCAAAGCCGCCCAACTCGGCATAAATGCTGGCACCGCGCGCTTTGGCGTGCTCGAATTCCTCGAGCACCATGACGCCGGCGCCTTCCCCGAGTACAAAACCATCACGGTCCCGGTCCCACGGGCGTGAGGCCGTGTGCGGGTCGTCGTTGCGCGTGCTCAGCGCGCGCATCGCGGCAAAACCGCCAATGCCCAGCGGTGAAACGGCTGCTTCAGAGCCACCCGCCAGCATCACATCGGCGTCGCCATATTCGATCATGCGACCAGCCACCCCAATGCAATGCAGCCCGGTGGTGCAGGCCGACACGATGGCCATGTTGGGCCCCTTGAAACCAAAGCGAATGGCGACTTGACCGCCGATCATGTTGACAATCGTCGAAGGCACAAAAAAGGGTGAAATGCGCCGCGCGCCGCGATTGAGATACTCGCTATGCATGTCCTCGATCATGGGCAGGCCGCCAATGCCTGAACCGATCAAACACCCAATCCGGCTGGCGACTTCCTCGCTCAGCGTGTCGCCGCAGGGCAGAGCCGCATCCGAGACGGCTTGACAAGCTGCGGCCAGACCAAAATGGATGAAGGTGTCCATGGTGCGGGCCTCTTTGCTGTTGACATAATCAGCAACATCAAAGCCCTTGACTTCACCGGCAATTTTGCAATTGAAGCTCGACGCGTCAAAGCGGGTAATCAGATCGATGCCCGACTTGCCGGCCAGCAGGCTGTCCCACGCCTGTGCCACCGTGTTGCCCACGGGGCTGATGCAACCCAAGCCAGTGACGACAACGCGACGACGTGACATCGGCATTTCCCAATTACGCCTTTTTGTGCGCGTTGGCGTAATCGATCGCGTTTTGCACGGTCGTGATCTTTTCAGCATCCTCATCCGGAATTTCAATGCCGAATTCATCCTCCAGGGCCATCACCAATTCCACCGTGTCGAGGGAATCTGCGCCCAGATCGGCCACAAAGGCCTTTTCATGGGTGACTTGTGACTCTTCAACGCCGAGTTGTTCGGCAATGATTTTCTTGACGCGTGCTTCAATATCGCTCATGGGTTCCCTCAGAGGGTTGTGAATGAATCCGTGATTCTAGCCGAGCGGATCAATCGGCATTGCAACACTTTACCGGCCAGAGCACTGGTGCGCACGCAGCCGAATCGACCTTCAAGCAATTACACCATCAGCATACCGCCGTTGACCTGCAACTCCTGCCCGGTCACATACGCGGCCTGCGGCGAAGCGAGATAGACAACGGCATGGGCGATTTCCGCGGGCTGCCCCAGGCGGCCGAGCGGGATCTGGTTTGTCAATGCCTTCTTTTGCTCCTCCTGCAAACCCGCCGTCATATCGGTTTCGATAAAGCCGGGTGCCACACAATTGACCGTGATGTTGCGCGAGCCCAGCTCGCGTGCCAGCGCGCGCGTCATACCGGCAACGCCCGCCTTGGCAGCGGCGTAGTTGGCCTGACCCGGGTTGCCACTGGCACCCACCACCGAAGTGATGTTGATGATGCGGCCGTAGCGCTGCTTCATCATCGCTCGCATGACAGCGCGGCTCAGGCGAAACACCGCCTTCAGGTCAGTGTCAAGCACGGCATCCCACTCTTCGTCTTTCATGCGCATGGCCAGGTTGTCGCGTGTGATGCCGGCGTTGTTAACCAGAATCTGCAAGCCGCCGTGCTGTTTGACGATGGCGTCAATCAGCGCTTGCGCCGCCAGCGCATCGTTGACGTCCAGCGTCACGCCCGAGCAGCCTGCAAACCCCGCCAATGTTTGCCCTATTTTGGCAGCTCCGTCCTCAGTGGTGGCCGTGCCAGTCACTTTCAAGCCACGCTGGGCCAGCGCCAACGCAATCGCCGCGCCAATGCCGCGTGACGCGCCGGTGACCAGGGCGACCTGTCCGGAAAATTCAATCTCATCCATACTCCGCTCCCGAAAGTGCGCTCTTTACAGCGGCCAGACTGGCCGGATCAAACAGGGCCAGGCCAGCCAATTCAGCATCAATGCGCTTGACCAACCCGGCCAGCACCTTGCCCGGACCACATTCGACGAGCGTGGCCAAGCCGCGCGCCTGGAGCGCCTGAACGCACTCAACCCAGCGCACTGGCGCAAAGGCCTGGCGGTAGAGCGCGTCACGAATGCGCGCCGCGTCGCTTTCCACCGCCACATCGACGTTGTTGACCAGAGCGATTTGCGGCGTCAGGAACTCGGTTAAAGCAAGTCGAGCCTTTAGTTGCTCGGCTGCCGGACGCATCAGGCTCGAATGAAACGGTGCCGACACCGGCAGTGGCAAGGCGCGCTTGGCACCCATCGCTTTCAGCACCGAACAGGCGCGCTCGACCGCGGCTTTGCTGCCGGCAATCACAGTCTGGAGTGGATCGTTAAAGTTGACCGCTTCCACCACTTCAAGGCCGTTTTGGCCCAGTTCGCCCGTCACTTGGGCGCAACCAGCTATGACTTTTGCTGCCTCAAGGCCCAGAATGGCAGCCATGGCGCCGGCACCGACCGGCACCGCCTGCTGCATCGCTTCGGCCCGAAAGCGAACCAGCGGCGCGGCCTGGCTCAAAGTCAGGCTACCGGCAGCCACCAGGGCCGAATACTCGCCCAGCGAATGCCCGGCCACGGCAGCGGGCGCAACACCGGTCTCGGCCAACCAGACCCGGTAGGCCGCCACGCCGGCCACCAGCATCACCGGCTGGGTGTTGCTGGTCAGTGCCAGCGCTTCCTTGGGGCCGTCCTTGATCAGCCGGCCCAGGTCTTCACCCAGCGCATCGGAGGCTTCACTGAGCGCCCGCGCTACCAGCGGGTGATCACCCCAGGCATCGAGCATGCCCACCGATTGCGAGCCCTGACCCGGAAAAACAAATGCAAATGGCGTCATGCAATCAACCAAGAAATAGATAATAAATTAGGCTCTAGCCGTTATACAGTCTGCCAAAGCAGCTATAAATTAAGAAGCACTGCACCCCAGGTAAAGCCGCCGCCGACGGCTTCCAGCAAGAGCAATTCACCGGGCTTGACCTGGCCGCTGCGCACGGCGCTGTCGAGCGCCAGCGGAATTGATGCCGCCGAGGTATTGCCGTGCTGATCGACCGTGACGATCACCTTGTCCATCGACATTTTCAGCTTCTTGGCCGTGCTTTGCATGATACGGATATTGGCCTGGTGCGGAATCATCCAATCCAGGTCCGCTGCCGTCCTGCCCGCCTTGGCCAGCACGGCGCGCGCGGCTTGATCGAGCACGCCCACCGCCAGCTTGAAGACCGCCGGACCGTCCATCTTGAGCAAGGGCGTGCCCAGCACCTGGCCGCCCGAAACATGCCCGGGCACACACAGAATGTCGGTGAAACTGCCGTCAGCGTGCAAGTCGCTGGCCAGAATGCCGGGCGTTTTGGAGGCTTGCAGCACCACCGCGCCCGCACCATCGCCAAACAGCACGCAGGTGCCACGATCCTTGAAGTCCAGAATGCGCGAAAAAACCTCGGCCCCGACCACCAGCGCCTTGCTGGCCGCCCCGGTGCGAATCAAGGTATCGGCCAGCGCCAATGCATAAATGAAGCCGCTGCAGACTGCCTGCACGTCAAAGGCAGCAGCGCCCTTGTTGCCCAGCTTGCCCTGCAAGATACAAGCCGTTGACGGGAAAACCATGTCGGGCGTCGACGTGCCAACAATGATCAGGTCAATCTCGCTGGCCTGCACGCCCGCCGCCTGCAAAGCGCGCTGTGATGCTTGCAGCCCCAGGTCACTGCTGCAAACACCCGCTGCCGCAAAGTGGCGCGCCTGGATGCCGGTGCGCTCGACAATCCATTTTTCGCTGGTTTCCACGCCTTGCGCGGCCAGCTCGGCCACCAAATCTGCATTGGTCAATCGACGCGAAGGAAGAAAGCTGCCGGTGCCAGTAATACGCGAATATATTTTCATCGGAATCAAAAAATTCGAACGGGTCAGCTGGCGTGGTTTGGCTCAGACCGCAGGCGCAACGCTGACCAGTAACGGAGCAGCGTGGGCGATGCGGGCTTGCACCCGGTCCAGCAAATGGTGTCTGGCGGCATCATACGCGCGGCTCAGGGCGTACTCAAAAGCCACTTCATCGGCTGAGCCATGGCTCTTGAAAACCAGTCCGCGCAAACCCAACAAGGCACCGCCGTTATAGCGCCGATGATCCATGCGCTTCTTCAGCGCGGCAATGATCGGATACGCGGCCAGCGCGGCCATTTTGGTGAAAAGATTGCGCGAAAACTCAAGCTTCAGGAAGTTGACAATCATGGTCGCCAGGCCTTCGCTGGCCTTTAATGCCACGTTGCCGACAAAGCCGTCACAAACCACGATATCAGCGGTTCCTTTGAAAATATCGTTGCCTTCAATATTGCCGTAGAAATTCAGGTCTCCGGCCAGTGAGGCCGCGCGCAGCAACTCGCCGGCCTTTTTGATGACCTCGTTGCCCTTGATGGCTTCTTCGCCAATGTTGAGCAAGCCCACACTCGGGTTGTCATTGCCGCTCAGCACCGACACCAGCGCCGAGCCCATCACGGCAAATTCGAGCAGATGCTCGGCCGAGCAATCGACATTGGCACCCATGTCGAGCACGGTTGTGGCTTCGCCCTTGGCGTTAGGTATCTGACCGGCAATGGCCGGCCGGTCGATGCCGCTCAAGGTTTTGAGTAGATAGCGGGAAATGGCCATCAGCGCCGCCGTATTGCCAGCCGAGACGGCGGCTTGGGCCGCACCATCCTTGACTTGCTGGATGGCGACCCGCATCGAAGAGTCTTTTTTGCGCCGCAACGCCACTTCCAGCGAGTCATCCATATCCACCACCTGACTGGCAAAAATGGTTTTGGCACGCACATGAGAAAAATGGCTCAGGCCGTCGGGCAAACCCACCAACAGCAATTGCACGTCGTTTTGGCGATCCAGAAAATGAGCGCAAGCGGGTAGCGTGACACGCGGCCCATGGTCGCCGCCCATGCAATCAACGGCAATCGTGATCATGGCAGGTCATTGCCCCGAAGCCGGTGACAAGAGGGAATCAAGTGCATTAATAAGAAGGGCCCGAGGCCACGCAGATGGCAGCCTCGGGCCCGGATTGCTTGGGTCGATCAGGCTTCTGACTTGGTCTTGATGACCTTGCGACCGCGGTAAAAGCCGGTCGGGCTGATATGGTGGCGCAGATGCGTCTCGCCGGTGGTGGACTCCACCGCAATGCCCGGCACGACCAATGCATTATGGGCACGGTGCATACCGCGCTTGGAAGGGGACTTCTTGTTTTGTTGAACGGCCATGATTTGCTCCTTACGGCGGTGGGCTGCGAGGAAAAGCAGCCGGTTGGATGAGGCATAACGATGCGCCAACAAGCGGCGCGAAGCCCGGTAGTGTAGCTCAGTTTGTCGTCTTAACCGGGTTTGCCGCCCTGCAATTTGGACAATACCGCAAACGGATGGCGTTTTTCGGCCAAGGCAGCATCAAACGCCGGGTCCACAGCGGCCAGCTTGACCGGCACCGGACAGACTGCATGGCGGGGAATCAAAGGCAGGGCCAACAACACCTCGTCCTCAATCAGGCTCGCCAGATTGAAGTCCCGGCTCAAAGCCAACACATCTTCTTCAGACGCGTCATCCTGCGCATCAGCGGTCTCTTGTCCCTCGACAAAACGGTACCACTGATCAACCGCCACGGCTGTCTCCACAAGACCCAGACAACGCTGGCAAGTCAGGGGCAGCGCGGTACTCACCGTCAAGTGCAGCCAGACTTGCCCGAGCCCGTCAAGCGCGTTGCGCAGTTCACCCTGAATTGACCAGTCCAATCCAATTTCAGCCACTGGCGCTTGCGCCTCCTGCGCCAAGCGCTCGTAATTTGATAGTAAATCGTGCCCGGTGAGGCGCTCGCCCGTGAGCGCCAGGGCACTGACATCTAGGCGGCTGGGAGCGGATGCTTGTTTCATGCCCGCAGTGTAAGAGAATCGGGCCATGTCTGAATTTATCCAGCGCAAACTTATTTTGGGATCGAGCTCGCCGTACCGGCGCGAATTGCTGTCGCGGCTGCGCCTGCCGTTTGACATCGCTCTGCCCGAGGTTGATGAAACCGCGCTGGCCGCTGAGACGCCGCAGCAGTTGGCCTGCCGGCTGGCGCTGGCCAAGGCGCGCGAGGTGGCCCAGCGTTTCCCGGCGGCCATCGTGATCGGCTCGGATCAGGTGGCAGACCTGGGCGGCCAGGCGCTGGGCAAGCCCGGCAACCACGACCGCGCCACGCGGCAACTGCAGCAGATGAGCGGCCAGACCGTGATCTTCCAGACCGCTGTCGCGGTGGTTTGCCAGCAGACCGGTTTCGCGCAATCGGATCTGGCTCAAGTCTCGGTCAAATTTCGCACGCTCACAAGCGCCGAGATCGAAGCCTACCTGCTGGCCGAAACTCCTTACGACTGTGCCGGTAGCGCCCGCAGCGAAGGTCTGGGCATTGCCTTGCTGGAACGCATCGACAGCGACGACCCGAGCGCCCTGGTGGGCCTGCCGCTGATTCGGACCTGTCGCCTGCTGGCGGCTACGGGCCTCAAGCTGCTATGAGCCCGCCCGCCGTCAGCCATGAATCCGGCTCAGCCACCGGCGGCAAGCTCTACCTGGTGCCCGCCCCACTCGACTTTGGCTGCAACGAGACCATGAAGCTGGAGGACAGCCTGCCCCGGGGCACCCTGACAGTGGCCGCCCGATTGCACTACTGGGTCTGTGAAAGCGCCAAATCAACCCGCGCCTATCTCAGGCGCATCAATGACATCATGGCCCTGAGCAGCCCGCTGCAAGACCTGCAAATTCAGGAATTGCCGCGTGAAGTTCACAAGAAGGGCGACCACGGCGGCCACTTCGATGCGCGTTACCTGCTGGCTCCGGCACAGGCTGGGCATGACCTTGGTCTGGTCAGCGAAGCCGGCATGCCCGCCGTGGCCGACCCCGGTTCCTCGGTGGTGCGCGCGGCGCATGAGCTGGGCATTGAGGTAGTGCCCCTGAGCGGTGCCGTGTCGCTGTTGCTGGCACTGGCGGCGAGCGGCCTGAACGGCCAGAATTTTGCGTTTGTCGGCTACCTGCCGCAAGATCCAGCCGAGCGCGCCCAGCGCGTGCGCGAGCTCGAATCCCTGGCGCTGAAAACCGGGCAAACCCAGTTGTTCATCGAAACGCCCTACCGCAACGCAGCCATGCTGCAAACACTGCTACAAACTTTGCAGCACAACACGCGTCTGGCGCTGTGCAGCGGTCTGACGCTGAGCCGCGCCAGTTGCCGCAGCGACAGCGTCAAAAACTGGAAGAAAAAAACCTCACCGCTGGACAACGCCACGCCCGCCGTGTTTGCGCTGGGGCGCTAGGACGGCATCAAGGCTTGGATACCGAGCCTTCCATCGCGCCCTCGACCGCCACGGTGATGACAAAGCTGCGCTCCAGATAGAGCCACATCAACATCGGCACCAGCGTCGGCAGCAACAAGAAGCCAATTTGATTGCCCAGGCCAATCAGGTTGATGTCCAGGTCGGTAAAGTAGGTCATGGCGCGCGTGCGCGGACCCGATTGCACCGCCACTTGCAGCAGCCAGGCATAGCACACGCCCCAGGCCTGAAACGGCAACAGACCGACCGCGCAGACCGGCAACTTCCACCACATGCCCTTGGCGCGCGCGGCCAGAAACAGCGCCGCCAGCAGCGGCAAACCATAGCCGTAGGTTAAGACGCTCACCTCCGGTGCCAGCTCGGCCACTTGCCCCGAACCCTGCGCCACCGCCAGTCGCGTCAGCAGGACGACATGGATGCCATTGAGCTCACTGCCCGAGACCCAGCCGGGAAAATAGGCCTGCATGAACGTGCCCGCCAACCAAGCCACCGGCATCACCACATAATTGCGCGCCCAGTACCACAGCGCCAGCGCTGGCACCAGAAACGCCAGCGCCCGCACAAAGAAGATCGCGATGACGCTACTGGGCTGGCGCACCGGCCACCTCCGCGCGAGCTTCATGTCGCGCCACCTGGCGCACCCAAAGCAGCCAGACCACCAGCACGTCGAGCATGATCAGCGCCTGCCAGAGGTACAGGTGGGCAAATTTGAATACCGCCTCGCTCTGCCCGGCCAGATAAAACAGCGCGATCACCCGCAGCACGTTGACCGCCTGGATCGCCACAAAGCCCGCGCCAATGCCGGCCAGGCGCAAGCGCCAGGACGCCGGGTAGGCCAGCACGGCGGCGATCAGGATCAGGCTGGCCTCAATGCCGTTGCAGCCGGCCTCGATCGACACGCCATGCCCGGTGACGGAGTTCTGTAGCACCTTGCCATAGGAGATGACCGAGCTGTCAAAGAAAACCAGCACGCTGGCGCTGATTTTTGCCAGCAGACTGGTCCAGGGCAAAATCAGGGCGTTCTGCACGGGGTGCGTCAGTTCTGCGGTAAACAGTGCTACCAATACCGCCAGAAAAATGAGCACGAAGCGAAGCATGGCAAATCAGCGCAGTACGGCAACACTCTGTACCGCGTGCACCGCGCCCGCGCCGATGGCAGCACCAAAGCGCTTGGCCAGCCGTTCAGCGACGTTTTCACGGCGTGTGTAGTCAACCAGTTCTTCGGCTTTGACCACTTCGCGGGCAACAAAATCGATGCTGCCGAACTGGTCGACCAGGCCCAGCTCGATGGCCTGCTGGCCGCTCCAGAACAGGCCGCTGAAGGTTTCCGGCGTTTCTTTCAGGCGCGCGCCGCGCCCGGCCTTGACGACACCAATGAACTGCTGATGTATCTGATCCAGCATGGTCTGGGCAAAGGCGCGCTGGGTTTCCGTTTGCGGGCTGAACGGGTCCAGAAAACCCTTGTTCACACCGGCCGTCATGAGGCGCCGCTCGACCCCAAGCTTGTCCATCAGCCCGGTAAAGCCAAAACCGTCCATCAGCACGCCGATGCTGCCTACAACGCTGGCCTTGTCAACAAAGATCTTGTCTGCCGCCACGGCAATGTAATAAGCCGCTGAGGCACAGGACTCTTCCACCACGGCATAGATCGGCTTCTTGTGTTTGGTTTTAAGCCGCGTTATTTCGTCGTTGACGATGCCGGCCTGCACCGGACTGCCACCGGGCGAATTGATCAGCAGCACCACGGCGCGCGCACCCTTGTCTTCAAAGGCAGCACGCAAGGCCGCCACAATCAGCTCGGCGCTGGCGTCTGCGCCGGAGGCGATTTCGCCCTTGATCTCGACCACGGCGGTGTGCGGTGCCGAGGCGTCCTTGGGCGCGCCATTTTGGGTCAGGCCATACCAGACCAGCGCGACAAAGAAAACCAGCCAGGCGAGTCGAAAAAAATTGCGCCAGCGGCGCGCCGTGCGTTGCTCCGCCAAGGACGCGAAGGCCAGCTTCTCCAGCGTGCTGCGTTCCCAGCCCGGCTGCCCGGGCAACTCATGAGACGCTATATTATTAGTAGCTGCTTGCGCTTGATTTGTAGGGGCCTGGGCCTGATTTGACACATAGTCATGGCTTTCATCAGGCGTACCGGGTTGGGTCATTTCAATTTCCAGGGGGTTGCAGATTGGCTGCAGTATGCCATTGCACCGAACCGTCCTGCTCACTGAGGTCAATCTTGATCAGGCCGCCACGGCACGGGCCCGCGCGGCATTTGCCGCTCTGTGGCGAATACATCGCGCCGTGCGTGGCACACATCAGCCAGTGGCCGGTCATGTCAAAAAACTGATTGGACTGGTAATCCATCTCCATAGGTACATGCGTGCAACGATTCAAATAGGCGTGCGCCTTGCCTTGGTAGCGGATGGCAAAGGCGCTGCAAGACTGCGCGTGGTACAGCACCTCAAAGGGCACAGCGCTGCCGCTATCCAGCAACTCTGCCGAGCGGCACAAAAAGATCATCGGCATGCTGCAGGCAAATTTGTCATGCTTGTCGCTCAGGCATTAGCCAGCAACCAGGCGTGCAAGGCTGCCACCGAAGCGGCAATGAAGCGCGGCTGCAAGATTTCGAGGCCTTCGCTTGCGTGCGCGCCGTAGCTCACCCCGACACTGGCGCAACCCGCGTTCAAGGCCATTTGCAAATCATGGGTGGTGTCGCCAATCATGAGTGTGCGCTCGGGTGCCACACCGAACTCGGCCATCAACTCCTGCAACATGCGCGGGTCGGGCTTGCCCGCAGTTTCGTCGGCAGTCCGTGACGCATCAAACAGTCCTTGCAGTTGCGCCACCTGCAAAGCATCGTTCAGGCCAGGCCGGCTTTTGCCGGTCGCCACGGCCAGCCAATGCTGGCTTGAGCGCAACGCGTTCAACATCGGCAACACGCCTTCAAACAGGCTGATCTCCCTTTGGCGCGCCAGGTAATGGTGGCGGTAACGCGCGCCCAACTCGGGGTATTTGTCTTTGGGTACATCGGGCGCCGCATGCGCCAGCGCCTGCATCAAACCCATGCCGATGACATACGCGGCGTCCTGGTCACTCGGCACCGTGCCGCCCACGTCGCGCACCGCGCTTTGGATGCAACGCGTGATGAGGGCGGTCGAGTCAAACAGCGTGCCATCCCAGTCAAAGGCAATCAAATCAAACTGGCGCGTGTGGGGTTTAGTAAGCATCTGGGTCGTCCTGGTGGACAAAAGTTTCAAGTTCAGGCGGCAGTGGCGACAACAATTCAAGCCACTCAGCGCTGGCAGGGTGATTGATTTGCAAGCGCCAGGCGTGCAGGAACATGCGCTTCAGGCTAGCCCCGCTGGTGCCACGCTGCAATCGCTTGTTCAACTCAAAATCACCGTATTTGTCATCCCCCGCAATCGGATAACCGGCGCTTGCCAGATGCACCCGAATCTGATGCGTGCGACCGGTCTTGATGGTGACTTCGAGCAGGCTAAAGCCGCTGGCCAGGGTTTCTCTGACTTTCACCAGCGTCACGGCGGGCATGCCATCCGGGTCGTCGCGCGCCACCACCTTGACGCGGCGTTCGCCCGCATTGCCGTCGCGGCTTTCCAGCAGATATTTGTGCAAGGGCTGGTCCAGCACCTTCTTGTTGCCAGGCCAGCGCCCAGCCACCAGCGCCAGGTAGGTCTTGCCGGTTTGGCGCTGGCGGAACTGGTCTTGCAGATTCGTCAGCGCGCTGCGCTTCTTGGCCACCAGCAAAATGCCGCTGGTGTCGCGGTCCAGTCGATGCACCAGTTCCAGAAACTTCGCTTGCGGCCTGGCCATACGCAACTGCTCAATCACGCCAAAACTCACGCCCGAGCCGCCATGCACTGCCACCCCGGCCGGCTTGTCGATGGCCAGCAGATGCTCGTCCTCGAACAGAATGGAAAAGCTTCGGGCCGGCGCAGCGTGCAGGGCCAGGGCCGCCATGGCCTCGGTTTTTTTCGCAACCCGCTCGGAAACGCGCACGGGGGGCAGGCGCACCTGATCGCCCGCTGCGAGACGCAAATCCACCGCCACACGCCCCCTGTTGACCCTGACTTCGCCGCTGCGAATGATGCGATAAATGTGCGTCTTGGGCACGCCTTTGAGTTCGCGCAGCAAAAAATTGTCGAGCCGTTGCCCCGCCATCTCCTCGTCAATGACACGCGTTTTAGCCCTTGGTTCTGACGGGACCGGATTGCCCCCTATAATGTGTTTCACTAGCGATGTGCTGTAAGTGCTTGATTTAACTGAATTAGTCAAATCTTCCTTGAGGTGGAGTTTAGTTCACCTGCCACTCCCAGCCGCGCCAGCAGGTCGATACCACCACTTGCTGATCGTACGCAAACCCCAAGCCAGTTGCTTGCGGTGGCGTGCCAAGCAAGCGGTCAGAACGACGCTTTGAAACACTGATATGGAATACCCCAAGTTGTCAGACAGCGATGTCTGGCAACGGAACAAAGCGAGATGTTTGTCTTGATGAGCCTGATCAACCTTTGCCAGCGCGGCGTTTTCGCTCCGCTATTAGGCATAAATCAGCCTCTAGCGCCTGTCAATCGGGCGCAACCAGCTATCTATTTGGTAGCTATCGCAAAATCCAGACAACCCGCCCCGCTCCACGCGCCTATGCCAGGACTCATCCGCTGAGTCTTGGTTCTCCGGCTGTTCCTTCCCTTTTTGTTCAAAGCGTCAGTTTCGGTATCAAAGGCTCGTCAAGAGCCAGTTGCATATTTGAATTGAAGGAACGCTACCCATGAAACGGATGCTGATAAACGCCACCCAGTCGGAAGAACGTCGCCTGGCCGTGGTTGATGGACAAAGACTGCTCGACTACGAAATTGAAATTGACGGTTGCGAGCAGCGCAAGGGCAATATCTACAAGGCGGTGGTGACCCGCGTCGAACCCTCGCTGGAAGCCTGTTTTGTTGACTACGGTGAAGACCGCCACGGCTTTCTGCCGTTCAAGGAAATCTCCAGGCAATACTTCCAGCAAGGTGTCGCAGTCAGCCAGGCGCGCATTCAGGACGCCATCCGCGAAGGCCAGGAACTGCTGGTACAGGTGGAAAAAGAAGAGCGTGGCAACAAGGGCGCGGCGCTGACGACGTTTGTCTCGCTGGCCGGCCGCTATGTCGTGCTGATGCCCAACAACCCGCGTGGCGGCGGCGTCTCGCGCCGCATTGAAGGCGAAGACCGCGCCGAACTCAAGGACGTTCTCGACCAGCTCGAATACCCCGGTGGCATGAGCATCATCGCCCGCACCGCCGGCATTGGCCGCAGCGCGCCGGAACTGCAGTGGGACCTGAATTACCTGCTCAAGCTATGGGCTGCCATTGACGGCGCCGCCAAAGGTGCCAAGGGCGCGTTCCTGATTTATCAGGAGTCGAGTCTGGTGATTCGCGCCATTCGCGACTATTTCAACAACGACATCGGCGACATCCTGATCGACACCGACGATGTGTATGACCAGGCGCAGCAGTTCATGGCGCACGTCATGCCCGAGCACGCCGACCGCGTCAAGCGCTACCGCGACGATGCGCCGTTGTTCAGCCGTTTCCAGATCGAGCACCAGATCGAGTCGGCCTATGCCCGCACCGTGCAGCTGCCCAGCGGCGGCGCGATCGTGATCGACCACACCGAGGCGCTGGTCTCGGTGGACGTCAACTCGGCGCGCGCCATCAAGGGCAGCGACATCGAAGAAACCGCCACCCGCACCAATCTGGAGGCGGCGGAAGAAGTGGCGCGCCAGATGCGCCTGCGCGACTTGGGCGGCCTGATCGTGATCGACTTTATCGACATGGAAGAAAGCCGCAACCGGCGCGACGTGGAAAACCGCCTGCGTGACTCGTTGCGGCAAGATCGCGCGCGTGTGCAGTTCGCGACTATCAGCAAGTTCGGCCTGATGGAAATGAGCCGGCAACGGCTGCGCCCGGCGCTGTCCGAGGGTGTTTCCATCCCTTGCCCGCGCTGCGGAGGTTCCGGCCATATCCGCGACACCGAATCGAGTGCGCTGCAAATCCTGCGCATCATCCAGGAGGAGTCGCTCAAGGACAACACCGCCTCCGTGCTGTGCCAGGTGCCGGTCGAAGTGGCCTCCTTCCTGCTCAACGAAAAGCGCACCGAGATCGCCAAGATTGAACTCAAGCAGCGCATCAATGTGCTGATGGTGCCAAACAAGACGCTGGAAACGCCCAACTACAAACTCGAGCGCCTCAAGCACGACGACCCGCGCCTGGAAAACGTTGAAGCCAGCTACAAGATGGCCGAAGAAATGGAAGACCCAGCCGGCGTGACTCGGCGTTCACGGGAACCGACCAACAAGCAGACGCCGATCATCAAGGGCGTGTTGCCGGATGCTCCGGCACCCGCTGCAGTGCCCAAGCCAGAACCCGTCAAACCCGTGGCTGCGGCCAACCGGGCGACCCCCCCGGCAGCCACTGTGGTTGCGCCGGTGACGGTCGAAAAAGGCTTCTTCGGCTGGGTCAAAAGTCTGTTTTCTGATGCGCCAGAACCGGTCAGGCCGCCTAAAGCCACAGCAGAAGCAGCACCGTCGGCCAAGCGTGAGGAGCGCAACGGACGCGACGGCGCGCGCCGCGATGCGCCTGCACGCGGCCAGCAACCCGGCGAAGGTCGCGAGGAAGGCCGTGGCCGCGGTGGCCGCGGTGGCCGGGGCGACGCACGCGGCGGCCGCGGCCCGCGCAGCGAGCGCCCAGCCCAGGGCGCGCGCGAGCGTTTTGACACCGAGAGCAAAGCGCCGAGCGCCGACACCAGCAGCAACAACGCCCAAGAAAACCAGGATCTGAATGCACGCGTACCCGAGGCAACTCGCGCGGACGGCGCAAACGAGCGTGCGCCACGCGGCGGTCGCGGTGGCCGCAGCGGCCGTGGCGAGCGCCCCCGCCGCCCTGACGACTCGGCAAACCAAGCCTGGCCGGGCGACGAGGCCCGCAGCGTACCCGACAGCCAGCAGGCAGGCACTGACAGCGCACTGGCCGGCGCCGAGCTGGCAGACGCGCGAGTGCCAGGTGCTGCACCGCGTGAAAAGCGTTCCAGGGATCGCTACGGGCGTGATCGTGCACCCCGTGGCGAGCGCACGGACCAGCCTGATCAAGCCGACAACGTTCAGGACAATTCGGCGTTGCCCGAGGCGCTAACGGCAGAGCCGCCACGCAAGTCTTACTTCACCGCCAACCCTCAGACTTCGGACCCCGACATCGGCGTCGTGCCGTCTCCCGAACCGGCAGTGGCTGTAACGGAACTGCCCGTCACCGTGGCAGCCAGCACCGCACCCGCGACGCCAGCGGTCAAGCTTGAGCCAGTCGCTGTGTCCGAACCGATGCCCCCCGCAAAAATCGTTGCGAGCGCTCAAGCCAGCGCGATGCCCACATTGCAGCCCTTTGAACTGCCGCTGGCGCAATTGGAAGAAGTGGCGCAGAGTTCGGGCTTGAGCTGGGTAAACTCCGACCCCGACAAAATTGCGGCCGTTAAGGCCGCAATCGCCGCCGAGCCCAAGTCGGTGCGCGTAGCGCGCGAGCGCCCGGTCGTGCTGCCGCTGGAAGCGAGTCCGTTAATTCTGGTGGAAACCAAACGCGACTTGCGCACGATGCCCCTGCCATTTGAAGAATCCACACCCCGGTAATTTTTGAAAAGAAGCAGCCGCGCCGACTTCAGGCGTGGCTCAGGGAAGCGCTCACCCGATGTCGAGCGCCTGGGCGGCATTTTTCCAAGCCAGTGAGGCGGCCGGCGCGTCACCGCTGTGCTCGGCCAGCGTCGCCAGCGCGGCCCAGGCATTGCGCTCGATCGTCGCATTCTGCAAGCGCGGCAAGGCTTGTTTGAGCAACTGTTGCGCCTTGCCCCACAACTGCAGCCGCAGGCACGTCATGCCGGCCAGGTACTGTAGCGCCGCGTCGCCGGGATGCGTCATTTGCGCCTCTTCAATCCGGGCCAGCCAGGCCGCCTCGGGTGCCCCCGTGGCCAGCGCAAAACCGTTCTCCAGCGCGCCGATCAGGTTGATCCGCTGCAATTCTGTCAAGGCACCGGGCTGCGTCACCATGCGCTCCCAAACCGGCAGCAGCCAGCGGCGCGCCAGATCGACATCGCCACCGACTTTTAGCAGCCTGTTGCTGGCTTCAATGGCAACCTCGGGCATCACCCGCTCCGCCGCGTCGAGCTGATTCCACGCGTTTTGTATTTGATCCGGGTCGTAGGCGGACTGCACCAGCTCAAGCGCCAGGCCGCGCAAAATGCCAGGCGCCACGACCTCGGAAAAGGCCCGGTGCTTGGTCAGCAGGCGCGCTGTCTCCAAGGCCAGCGGCGTCTGGCGCGCCAGGCGTGCCGCCTGCAGGCGCAGGCGCAGGGCCACGGTGCGCCGGGCGGCCCCTTGCGGCAGTTCATCAAGCCACTGCAGAGCGGCTTGCGCATCATGATCCTCCAATGCCCAACGCGCTGCGCGCAGCAGCACGCCGTCGCGCGCTTCCTGCGCCTCGCGTTGATTGGCATGATCGAGGGCATGGCGAAAATGCGTTTCCCGCCCGGCGGTATCCTGCAACGATTGGGCACTTTCGGCAGCCAGCAGATGGGCCAGTGTGCGCAGTCGCGCCGAGTAAGCCAGGGTTTCACCACCGTGCTTGAGCGCACGCTCGCGTTCCAGCACGCCCTGGGCCGCCTTTCGGGCGCGGATGAAGCGCCCCGCCAACAAATTGGAAAGGGCCTCCAGCAGTGCCTCATGAATGGCATGTTCCTGGTGCTGCAAGCGCCAGCGTCGGGCCAGGCCTGGCATGGCGAACAGGGCCGAGAGCGAACGCAGCGCCACATGCAGCAAGACAAACAGCAACGCCAGCAACAACAACACCAGGTTGAGCGAGAGATCGATCCGGTAGGGCGGCCAGAAAACGGTGATGGTGCCCTGGTTGTTGCCGGCAAAAAGGGCAATCGCCACGGCCACCCCGAACAAGCCGAGAAACCACAGGGCGGTGCGCATTGCCAAAGCCTACCTTCCGGCCGCGGCCGTGGCCAGAGCAGCCAGTGTTTCGTCCACGCGCGGTAATTGCAGGCTGCGCATTTGCGACTGCACCTGCTGCAGCAGCGCCGCGGCGGTCTGCGTCTTGCGCGAGCTGGCGTCGAAATACCGGTGCAGCGAAACGGCAGCCGCCGCCAGGTCGGCGCGCGCTGCTTCGAGCTGGCGCGCGAGCAGACCCAGACGTGCATTAAGCAGCTTGAGCTTGAAGTTCTCACGCACAAAAAACGACTGCTCCGGCGTCAGCAGCGCGGCCTCCGGTTGCTCGATCCGGCTCACCCGCAGCAGCGTGCGCGCCTCGCCCAGGACCACTTGCAAACTGCGCTGCCACCACGGCACGGGCAAGGCCTGCAGCGTCGCCGGCTTGGACGCATTGGCAGCTTTGGCCGGCGCGACGGCATTCGCCAGCACCAGTTCGTCGGTCAAACGCACCAGTTCGTCGATTTTGACGAGCAGGCCCGGCGTATCGCTGACGGCGGCCGATTTGACGCGGTCAATGTCGCGCCCAATCGCGCGCTGCAAGCCATTCAGGCGCGGCTGGGCTGCACGCGCCACGCGCTGATCAGCACTCTTGAGCGCTGCCAGCAAAGGCTCGACACTGCCGGTGAGCTGGGCCTGCTGCTGCGCCAGCCGAAGAGCAGATTCAATATCGACCACCAGATTTTCATCGCGTGAGCGCGACAGGCTTTGCATCAATTCTTCGAGCTGGCTGCGCTGCAGCGTGACCTCGCTCAAACGCGCCTCAAACACCGCTACCCGCGCGGCCGCATCGCGCGCCAGCTCCTGCGCTTGCCGCGCCGTGCTGCGTGCCTCGATCGACTGCGCCCCGGCGTCCGCACTCTGACGCGCCAACTGCTCCTGCATCGACGACAGTTTCTGCCACAGCATGGCACTCGCCAGCAAGGCGATCACGGCCAGCGCGGCAACGCCCAGCAAGAGGGCCCGCGCGCCGCGCGACAAAGAGGTCTGACCCAGTGGCAGCGGCCCGGCCGCAGACCCGGCTGCCAAAGCGGCAGGCTGGGCTGCAGGCGCACTGGCGTCCTCAGCAATGGACTCTAAGTTCATCATGTGATTTTAGTTTCGGGAACGGATTCGCAGGCAGCCACGACGTCAAACAAGGTGGCACGCGCCTCACAAACAACACCAAAACCGAGTTTTCGGGCCGCCGACGCGATACGCGGGTGGGTCGCCACAGCGCGCGCCCGGGCCCAGTCCTGCGCTGGCAGGGCGAGCGCCAGATGACTCACCGCCTCGCTGCTGCTGAACAACCAGACTGAACCGTCGCTGGCGGCGCGCTGCGCCAGCGCCCGCTGGGCAGCCTGCCACGCTGGCGCGCAACGTTGGTAGGCCACAACAAATTCAACCTGCGCTCCAAGCGAGGCAATTTGCGAAGCCAGCCAGTCGCGCCCGGTGCCCTGCGACTGCACAGGTGCCTCATCGGACGCGGCAGCCCCGCGCACGATCAAGACGCGCTCACCAGCCTGCACTTGCGCCGCCACCACGCGCCACAGGGCTTCGGAATCAAATTGCCCGGCATCCAGCGCCGGCGCGTCCAGTCGCTCAGCCGCCACACCGGCTTGGAGCAGTGCCTTGGCAGTGCCGGGTCCAGTCGCCCATGCTCTTGTTTTAATAGCTGATTTGGCAGTAAATACGGTGGCTAAGGCCGGATTTGACCTAAAGAAATGCGCCACCGCATGGCTGCTGACAAACATCACCGCCCGGTACTGGGCCAACTGCTGCCCGGCGCGGACCATGGCGCTGGCGTCAGGCACCGGCCCGATCTGGATCAGGGGCAGCGCCACGGCGTCAAATCCTTGCGCCCTCAGGTCCTGCGCCCAGCGCTGCGCCTCGCGCTCGGGGCGCGTCACGATGACCCGCATTCAGGTTTTGCCCGCTGCCACGTCGGGTAGCAGCAGGGAGCCGCCCTGGGCCAGCACGCCCGCGCGCAGTTGCGCCGCCACCTGCTCGCCCAGCAGCGCCGCACTGGCCAGGTCCGTCACCGGCGCACTGGCGCGCACTTTGACCAGCGCCAGCACACCGCTGGGGTCGCCCCAGACCGCATCCAGCGTCAACGTAGCATCTTGCAGCGTGGCATAGGCGGCCAGCGGCATGGAGCAGCTCCCGCCCATGGCGCGACTGACAGCACGCTCGGCCGAGACCGCCAGCCAGGTGCCTTGATCTGCCAGCGGCGCCAAGGCCGCGCTCACATCCTGGCGCTGGCTGCGCACTTCGATGCCCAGGGCCCCTTGACCGGCCGCAGGCAGCATCGCCGTGGGCTCGAACGTGGCACGAATGCGCTGCCCCAGACCGAGCCGCTTGAGCCCTGCTGCGGCCAGCACAATGGCCGCGTACTGGCCGTCGTCGAGCTTGCGCAAACGGGTGTCGAGGTTGCCGCGCAAGGGCTCAATCTTCAGGTCGGGCCGCAGTGCGCGCAACAGCGCCACGCGGCGCAGACTTGATGTCCCCACCACGGCGCCTTGCGGCAGGCTGGCCAGATCAGGATATTGATTCGACACCAAGGCATCGCGCGGGTCTTCCCGCGCCATCACGCACGCCAGGCTGAAGCCCTCGGGCAGCTCCATTGGCACGTCCTTGAGCGAGTGCACCGCCAGGTCGGCCTGGCCCTGCTCCAGCGCGACTTCAAGTTCCTTCACAAACAAGCCCTTGCCTCCGACTTGGCTCAGGGCGCGGTCGAGAATCTGGTCGCCCTGGGTGGTCATGCCCAGCAGCTTGACCTGGTGTCCGAGTTGCCGCAGGCAGGCCTGGACATGCTCTGCCTGCCACAGGGCGAGGCGACTCTCGCGCGTGGCGATGGTAAATTGGCTCATAGCTTCGGCTTCAAAGTTGTAAGGTATTGCGTATCAATCGGTACAGACGATGCTAGCATGAGCGCCATGAGCCCGACGCCCCGCACTTCACAACCGAAACGCGTCCCCGCCAGCGAACAGCCGCTGGTGGAAGACATCCGCCTGCTGGGGCGGACATTGGGCGACGTGATTCGCGAACAGGAAGGTGAGCCCGCCTATGCAATGATCGAACAGATTCGCAAACTCTCGGTGGCGTTTCGCCGTGACGCCGACATGGCGGCTGACAAGGCGCTCAAAAAACTGCTTAAGGGTTTGAGCGGCGACAGTGCCGTCAGTGTGACAAGGGCCTTCACTTACTTCAGCCACCTGGCCAATCTGGCCGAAGATCGCCACCACATCCGTCGCCGGGCCGTCCATGAACGCGCCGGCGACTCCCAGGAAGGCAGCATAGAAGTGGCGCTAGCCCGCTTGCAATATGCTGGGATAGCTCCTAAACAAATAGCAGCGACACTGGCCACGAGTTTTGTCTCGCCGGTGCTCACGGCGCACCCGACCGAGGTGCAACGCAAAAGCATCCTGGACGCCGAACGCGCGATTGCCGAGTTGCTCACGGCGCGTGACGACATCAAGGCGCACGGCGTGACGAGCAAACGCAAACCGGACGCCCTGACCGTGCGCGAGTTGGCTGTCAACCAGGAGCAAATCAAGGCCCGCGTGCTCCAGCTCTGGCAAACCCGCTTGCTGCGCTTCACCAAGCTCAGTGTGGCCGATGAGCTGGAAAATGCGCTGAGTTACTACGACTCCACGTTCCTGCCCGAAATCCCCAAAATCTATGCCGCGCTGGAGCACGCGCTGGGCCAGCAGCCGGTCCACAGCTTTCTGCGCATGGGTCAGTGGATAGGTGGCGACCGCGACGGCAACCCGCACGTCAACGCGCAAACGCTCAACCACGCCCTGGCCCGTCAGGCCGATGTGGTGCTGCGCCACTACCTGACCGAAGTACACAACCTGGGTGCCGAGTTGTCATTGTCAGCGCTGCTGGTGGACTTTCCGCCCGACATGCAAGCGCTGGCCGAGCGTTCGCCAGACAGCAATGCGCACCGCCAGGATGAGCCCTACCGGCGCGCCCTGACCGGCATTTATGCCCGTTTGGCAACCACGCTGAAAGACCTGACTGGCGGTGAGGCGGCACGCCATGCCGTGGCACCACAAGACGCTTACCAAACGGTCGAAGAATTTTTGACCGATCTGCGCGTCATCGAGGCCTCCCTGTTGGCGCACCATGGCCAGGCGCTGGCGGCACAACGTCTGCACCCCCTGCTGCGCGCCGCCCAGGTGTTTGGTTTTCACCTGGCCACGGTCGATTTGCGCCAAAGCTCGGACCAGCATGCAGCCGTGCTGGCTGAACTGCTGCAGGTGGCCCGCGTGGAGCCGTGCTACACGCAACTGAGCGAACCCGCCAAACGCAGTCTGCTGCTGCGCCTGCTCAATGATGCGCGACCGCTGCGCGTCATTGGCGCGCTGTATTCAGAGCTGGCTCAGAGCGAACTGGCCATCTTCGAGACCGCCCGGCTGATGCGCGAACGCTTTGGCACGCAGGCGATTCGGCACTACATCATCAGCCACACCGAAGCGGTCAGCGATTTGCTTGAAGTCCTGCTGCTGCAAAAAGAGGTGGGGCTGATGGCCGGCACACTGGATGCGCAAACCCGCTGCGACCTGATTGTGGTGCCCTTGTTCGAAACCATCGAAGACCTGCGCAACGCTGCGCCGATCATGCGCGAGTATTACGCGCTGCCTGGTATCCATGCGCTGGTCAGGCGCGGCGGCACTGACCAGTACAGCGAGCAGGACATCATGCTGGGCTACTCCGACAGCAACAAGGACGGTGGCATCTTCACCAGCAACTGGGAGCTCTATCAAGCTGAAATTGCGCTGGTGGCGGTGTTCGACCAAATCGCCCATGACACGCCGCAGGCCGAGCCGATCCAGCTCAGAATGTTTCATGGCCGTGGCGGCACCGTGGGTCGCGGCGGCGGTCCGAGCTACCAGGCCATCCTGGCGCAGCCACCCGGCACCGTGCGCGGGCAAATCCGCTTGACTGAGCAGGGCGAGGTGATCGGCTCCAAATATGCCAACCCCGAAATCGGTCGGCGCAACCTCGAAACGCTGGTGGCCGCCACGCTCGAAGCGACGCTGCTCAAGCCGACCAAGGCCGCCACCGCGCCCTTCCTGCAGGCGGCCGCCGAGCTGTCACTGAGCAGCATGGCCGCCTACCGCCGACTGGTTTACGAGACACCGGGTTTTACCGACTATTTTTTCACCGCCACGCCGATCCGCGAAATCGCCGAGCTCAACATCGGCTCGCGCCCGGCGTCGCGCAAGCCATCGCAAAAAATCGAGGACCTGCGCGCGATTCCCTGGGGCTTTAGCTGGGGCCAGTGCCGCCTGACCTTGCCGGGCTGGTACGGCTTTGGCGCAGCCGTTGAACTGTTTCTGGCCAGGGGCGCGCCAAAGAAGCAACTGGCGCTGCTGCAACAGATGCACCGTCAATGGCCATTTTTTAGCACCTTGCTCTCCAACATGGACATGGTGCTGGCCAAGAGCGATCTGGCGCTGGCCTCGCGCTATGCCGAGCTGGTGGCGGATGCGCGCCTGCGCAAAAGGATATTTGGCGCCATTGAAGCCGAGTGGCAGCGCACCGCCAGCGCGCTGAGCCTGATCACCGGCGACCCGCAGCGCCTGGCGCACAACACCGCCCTGCAGCGCTCCATGCGCTACCGCTTTCCTTACATCGATCCCCTGCACCACCTGCAAGTCGAACTGGTGCGCCGCCACCGCACGGGGCAAACCGATGAGCGCCTCAAGCGCGGCATCCATATCTCGATCAACGGCATTGCGGCGGGCTTGCGCAATACGGGTTAACCGGCACCCATCAGGCCCGGCGCCAGTTCTGACCGACAAGGGTTTGGACTGTGCCGCAGTGACGGTCTGAATAGCTGGCTACTCTGGCAGCTTGTAAGCTTCTTGTCTGAATAGCTTGACGCAGGAATCCACGACTGCCGGGTCGTATAGGCGATCACGGCCTCGCTCAATTTCAACCAGTGCCTTTTCAATTCCAAGCCCTGCACGATAGGGTCGATGTGACGACATTGCCTCGACCACGTCGGCCACCGCAAGAATCCTTGCCTCAAACAGGATGTCGTCACCGTTAAGCCCTTGGGGATACCCGGAACCATCCATACGTTCGTGGTGTTGCAAAGCCACTTCGGCGATAGGCCACGGGAAACTCACGCCTTTGAGAACCTCATAACCAGCTTGCGCATGACCCTTTACAAGACTGTATTCAATTGCAGTGAGCTTTCCGGGTTTGGACAGAATTTCTGCGGGAATGATCATCTTGCCAACATCATGCAAATAGCCAGCCACACGGATGCCTTCTTGCCGCTGCTTATCAAAGCCCAGTCCCACACTGATTGCCATTGATAGCTCGCCGACCCGTCGCTCGTGACCCGCCGTGTATGGGTCGCGCAATTCGCTCAGGATCATCGCCACCCGTACCGTATTCATTAGCGCTTCGTGCAGGTCGTTGTTGGCAACGACTAGCTCGGCTGCCAGCTTTCCCTTCTCCTCACTTTCATAAGCAAGTTTCCTGTTGGCAATGACTAGCTCGACGGCACGTTTATCTTTCTCCTGATTTTCATAGGCCAGTCTTTCATTGGCAATGACCAGCTCGGCTGCTCGCTTACCCTTTTCCTCATTTTCATAGGCAAGTTTTGCATTGGCAATGACCAGCTCCGCTGCACGCTTATCGTTGTCCTGACCTTCAAAAGATGATTTTTTCATTGGCAACGGACACGCCGCCTCCAGCCGTTTTGCGAGGCCCGCCATTCAGTGGCAATCCATTGGACACTTTGGTCATCTAAATCGCTAGGACATAGTTGCTTGACTGGGAAATGATACGACCGACCTGAATGGCATGAACGGTGATGGACAAAAATTGTTGCGAAAGTTTGATTTATGTCAGGAAGGGACACCGGGCGATGCGCTTGACCGCAGCGGCGTTGCGCCAGCGCCATCGCCCCGTGATTTAGCAGCGACAATGGCGCCACTTATGCCAACCGGACCCAAAACGCTTGATCAGTGGCTGACCCACTGCGCGCAGTTGCATCCAAAAAATATTGATCTGGGACTGGAGCGCGTGCGCCGGGTGGCAGCACAGATGCAAATTCGCTTCGACTGTCCGGTCATCACCGTGGCAGGTACCAATGGCAAGGGTTCAACCTGCGCCATGCTCGAATCCATCCTGCAGCAAGCGGGCTACCGCACTGGTGTCTATACCTCGCCGCACCTGGTGCGCTTTGAAGAGCGATTGCGTCTTCTCGGCGAGTCCGTTGATACTACGCAATTGATAGCTGCTTTCGCAGACGTGGAGGGGGCCAGATGCCAAAACGATGCTGAAGTTTCGCTCACCTACTTCGAGTTTTCAACGCTTGCCATGCTGGCCGTGATGGCGCGCAGCGCGCTCGACGTGGTGATTCTGGAGGTCGGGCTGGGTGGACGCCTGGACGCCGTCAACATCGTCGATACCGATTGCGCCATCATCACCAGCATCGATATTGATCACACCGAATTTCTGGGCCCAGACCGCGAAAGCATTGGTTTTGAAAAGGCCGGCATCATGCGCACCGGCAAACCGGTGGTGCTGAGCGATCCGCTGCCACCGCAAAGTGTGCTCGACCATGCCAAGGAGATCGATGCCGACTTGTGGCGCGTTGGTGTTGACTTCAACGTCTCGGGCGACAAGCAGCAATGGGCCTGGGCGGGGCGCGGTCGGCGCTATGGCGGGCTCGCCTACCCGGCGCTGCGCGGGGCCAATCAGTTGGTCAATGCCGCTGGCGTGCTGGCCGCGTTGACCGCTTTGCGGGAACGCCTGCCGGTCACGGCACAGGCCGTGCGCAACGGCTTTGCCTTTGTTGAGCTGCCCGGGCGCTTTCAGATCGTGCCGGGCCAGCCGACACTGGTGTTGGACGTGGCGCACAACCCGCATGCGGTGGCGGCGCTCACTGCCAACCTGGACGCGATGGCTTATTTCCCCTGCACGCACGCCGTTTTTGGTGCCATGGCCGACAAAGACATTGCGCTGATCCTGGCGCGGATTTCCCCGTTGGTTGACAAGTGGTATTTCACCGATTTGCCCACACCACGGGCCGAGTCGGCCGGCCGCCTTTTGGACCTGTGGCAGGCGCAGAACCAGCGCCGTGACACCAGCGCAGCGACCTACCCGAACCCGCAGGACGCCCTGCAGGCGGCGCTCGGCGCGGCCCAGGGCGCTGATAGAATTGTCGTCTTCGGGTCGTTCTACACGGTAGGCGCTGTCCTGAAAAACGGCACGCCCCGATTGCTTGCGAAACACCTGCCAACCCAGTGAGCTTCTGAATTCTCCTAACATGGCTTTTTTCAAGTTCCGAAAGACCAGCGACGAACCCGCAGCGGCGGTGGCGCAACCCGAGAGTATCGAGGACATGCGCAGGCGCGCAAAGTACCGGCTCGCGGGTGCCGCCGTGTTGGTGCTGATTGGCGTCATCGGTTTTCCGATCCTGTTTGACAGGCAACCCCGTCCCATCGCGGTCGATACGCCGATCGAAATTCCCGACAAGAACAAAGTGCCCGTGTTGAATATCCCGGCCCCGGCAGCAGTGCCAGCCGCAGCGGCGGCTGGGGTCGAACAAGCGGCCAGTGCCGCAGCCCTGACCGCCCCGTCTGTGCTGCCCCAACCCGCAGCCGCTGAGCCCGAAGCCAAGACGGCTGCAGCGCTTCCTGCACCCTCAGCCTCAGTGCCGGAAGCGGCCGCAAGCAAGACCTCCCAGCCGAATCAAAAAGCGCTTGAAAGCAAGCGCGTCGAATCACTCCTGAACGACCAGGTGGCGGACGAATCGGCCGCTGCGGCAACGGCACGCTACGTGGTCCAAGTGGGCTCATTTGCAGATGCAGCGCGCGCACGCGAGGTGCGCCTCAAATTGGAGCATGCCGGGCTCAAAACCTATGCCCAGGTGGCCAACACCAAGGACGGGCAGCGCATTCGCGTGCGGGTCGGACCCTTTGCCTCGCGCTCCGAAGCGGGCAAGGCAGCCGAGAAGATCAAGCAGCTCGCCTTGCCCACCGCCATCCTGACCTTGTAAATGCCCGTTCTGGACTGGATTTTTTCTGCGGTGTTGCTGGGCTCTCTGCTATTGGGTGCCTGGCGTGGTCTGATTTACGAGCTGTTTTCACTGTTGGCGTGGGTGGCGGCCTTCCTGGCGGCACAGTGGTTTGCGCCCGAGGTGTCAGCCAAGCTGCCCATGACAGGAGCCAGCGAGGCCGTTCGTTACGCTGCCGGTTTTGCCCTTGTGTTTGTCGTGGTGGTGTTTATGGGCGGGCTGGTGGCGGCGCTTGCCACCAAGCTTTTTGCCGCACTGGGCTTGCGTCCGGTGGACAGGACACTGGGCGCGGCATTTGGCCTGATGCGTGGCGTTTTGCTGCTGTTGGCCGCCACCGTGGTGGTCAACCTGACCGCGCTGAAATCAGATCGCTGGTGGCAGGAATCGATCGGCGCAAAAATTAGCGCGGCTGCGCTGAAAAATCTGCAGCCGCTGTTGCCGCAGGAATTCGGCAAGTATTTTCCTTCCTGAGATCGGAATCAAATGTGTGGAATCGTTGGCGTTGTCAGCAGCGCCCCAGTCAATCAACTGCTGTATGACGCGCTGCTGCTGCTGCAGCACCGGGGCCAGGACGCAGCCGGTATCGTGACGCAACTCAATCGCAAATTTTTCATGCACAAGGCCAAGGGCATGGTGCGCGACGTGTTTCGCACGCGCAACATGCGCTCACTGCCAGGCAATTGCGGGCTCGGCCAGGTGCGCTATCCGACCGCCGGCAACGCATTCAGCGATGAAGAAGCACAGCCGTTTTATGTCAACGCACCGTTTGGCATTGTGCTGGTGCACAACGGCAACCTGACCAACGCGCACGCCCTCAAAGCCGAGCTCTTCAGCACTGACCACCGCCATATCAATACCGAGAGTGACTCCGAAGTATTGCTTAACGTGCTGGCCTACGAAATTGATGAGGCCACGCGCGGTCTGCCGCTGCGCCCGCGCGACGTCTTTGAAGCGGTGCGCAAAGTGCATTTGCGCGTGCGCGGCTCGTACGCCGTGATTGCCATGATCGCCGGGCACGGTGTGCTGGCCTTTCGCGACCCATTCGGCATTCGCCCCCTTTGCATGGGACGCGCTGACGGCACCGTCTTGCTGGCCAGCGAATCCGTCGCGCTGGAAGGTACCTCGCATAAACTGGAACGCAACATCGCGCCGGGCGAAGCGGTTTTCATTGACCTGCAGGGAACGGTCCATGCGCAGCAATGCGCCGAGCATCCGGTGCTCAACCCGTGTATCTTTGAGTTCGTTTATCTGGCACGGCCGGACTCCGTGATGGACGGCATTTCGGTCTATCAGGCGCGCTTGAATCTGGGCGAGTCGCTGGCCAAACGGGTGATTTCGACCGTCCCGCCCAACGAGATTGACGTGGTGATTCCGATCCCCGAGTCGAGTCGCCCGAGCGCCGCGCAATTGGCCCAGCTGTTGGGCTTGCCGTACCGCGAAGGTTTTGTCAAAAATCGCTATGTCGGGCGCACCTTCATCATGCCAGGACAAGCCGTGCGCAAGAAGTCCGTGCGCCAAAAACTCAACGTGATCGCCAGCGAATTCAAGGGCCGCAACGTGCTGCTGGTGGACGACTCCATTGTGCGCGGCACCACCAGCCGCGAGATCGTGCAGATGGCGCGTGAAGCCGGTGCGCGAAAAGTCTATATGGCCAGCGCTGCGCCGCCGGTGCGTTACCCCAATGTGTATGGCATTGACATGCCGACCATGGAAGAACTGGTGGCGCACAAGCGCACGGTCGAAGAAATCCGGCAACTGATCGGCTGCGACGCGCTGATTTATCAGGATGTGGACGGCATGAAGCGCGCCATTGGCTGCCTGAACCCGCTGATCAAGGGCTTCGACGCATCCTGCTTTGACGGCATCTATGTCACCGGGGACATCACGGCCGATGACATTGCGCGGCTCCATGCCAGCCGGGTCGTCGCGGATGACAGCAGCGAGGACAATTCGCGTTTGGCCCTGCCCAACCACGAGGACTCGCCATGACCAGCAAACCCTTGCCGCAGAATCTGCACCGTGACACTCTGGCGGTGCGCGCTGGGGTTGAGCGCAGCCAATACGGCGAGAACTCCGAGGCGCTCTACCTGACCAGCAGTTTTGTGCAGCCCGACGCAGAGACCGCCCGCAAGCGCTTTGCCAATGAGGAAGAGGGCTACACCTACACCCGGGTCGGCAACCCGACCGTGACCGCCATGGAGCAGCGCCTGGCTGCCCTCGAAGGCACTGAAGCTGCCATTGCCACGGCCAGCGGCATGGCCGCTATTTTGCTGTTGGGTATGGGGCTGCTGCGCACGGGCGACCATGTGGTTTGCTCGCAATCCGTGTTTGGCTCCACCATGCGTCTTTTTGCGGGTGAGTTTTCAAAATTTGGGGTCGAAACCACATTTGTCTCGCAGACCGATGTCGCGCAGTGGCGCGCAGCGCTCAAACCCAATACCAGGTTGCTGTTTGCCGAAACCCCGACCAACCCGCTGACCGACATTTGCGACATGACCGCCCTGGCGGCAGTGGCGCACGCCGGTGGTGCCCTGCTGGCTGTCGATAACTGTTTTTGCACGCCCGCGCTACAGCGTCCGACTGAATTTGGTGCCGACTTTGTGATTCACTCCGGCACCAAATACCTCGATGGCCAGGGCCGTGTCGTGGCCGGGGCGATTTGCTGTAGCCAGGAATACGTCAACGATGTTTTTTGGCCCATCAACCGCACCGTGGGCATGGTGCTTTCGCCGTTCAATGCCTGGGTCGTCACCAAGGGCATGGAGACGCTCAGCATCCGCATGCGCGCCCAGTGTGACAGCGCGCTGGCACTGGCCCAATGGTTGCAAACCCAGTCCAATGTGGCACGTGTCTATTACCCCGGCCTGGCGTCGCATCCGCAGCACGCGTTGGCCATGCGCCAGCAAAGTGGCCTGGGCGGTGCCGTGCTGTCGTTTGACGTCGCTGCCGACAATGCGGATCAGGCCCGCCAGCGCGCTTTTCATGTGATTGACAGTACCCGGGTCTGCTCCGTCACCACCAACCTGGGCGATACCAAAACCACCATTGCCCACCCCGCCACCACGTCGCACGGCCGCTTGAGCGAAGAGCAGCGGCAGGCGGCAGGGATTGGCCAGGGTCTGATCCGGCTGGCGGTTGGCCTGGAACACCTGGCAGACGTGAAAACTGACCTGATGCGTGGTCTCGACAAATTGGAAGCGATCCTATGACACAGAAGACCCGTACCCGTTTTGCCCCGTCGCCGACCGGTTTTATTCACCTCGGCAACATTCGCTCGGCCTTGTACCCCTGGGCATTTGCGCGTGCCACTGGCGGCGACTTCATCCTGCGCATTGAAGATACCGATCTGGATCGCTCCACACAAGCGTCTGTCGATGTCATCATCGAAGGCATGGCCTGGCTCGGGCTGGACTATGACGAGGGTCCGATTTACCAGATGCAGCGCATGGATCGTTACAAGCAAGTGCTGGCCCAGATGCAGGCTGCTGGCTTGGTTTATCCCTGCTACATGAGCGTGGCCGAGCTTGACAGCTTACGCGAACGCCAGACGGCGGCCAAGCAAAAGCCGCGCTACGACGGCAGTTGGCGTCCGGCGCCCGGCAAGACCCTGCCCTGCATTCCAGCAGGCGTCAAACCTGTGCTGCGTTTCATGAACCCGCTGACCGGGTCCGTGGTGTGGGATGACAAGGTCAAAGGCCGCATCGAAATCAGCAATGACGAGCTTGATGACCTCGTGATCGCCCGGCCCGACGGCACACCAACCTACAATTTTTGCGTGGTGGTGGACGACAGCGACATGGCCATCACCCACGTCATTCGCGGCGACGACCACGTCAACAACACGCCGCGTCAGATCAATATCTTCAAAGCGCTGGGGAAAGAGCCGCCGGTCTATGCGCACTTGCCCACCGTGCTCAACGAGCAGGGCGAGAAGATGAGCAAACGCAGCGGTGCCAAGGCGGTGACGCAGTACCGCAACGAGGGCTTTCTGCCCGACGCCATGGTCAACTATTTGGCACGCCTGGGCTGGAGCCATGGCGACCAGGAAATATTCAGCCGCGCCCAGTTTTTGCAGTGGTTCAATCTGGATCACCTGGGTCGCAGTGCCGCGCAGTTTGACGAGGCCAAACTGCGCTGGGTCAATGCGCAGCACATCAAGGTCGCCAGCGACGACTGGCTGGCCGAGCTGGTTCAAACGCAACTGCAAAAGCTTGGCATTCAGGCCGATGAGCGGCTGCCACGCATTTGTGCGCTGTTCAAGGACCGCTGCGACACCACGCTGGTTCTTGCCAACTGGGCGGCTGCGTTTTACGCAGATGTCACGCCAGACGCGGCAGATTTGGCCCAGCACCGGACACCGGCCATCCAGCCAGCACTGCGGATGCTGGCTGACAAACTGGCAATCTGCCCGTGGGACAAAGCCTCGATTGCGGCTGTCATCAAGGAAGTCCTGCTGGCTTGCTCGCTGAAGATGCCGCAACTGGCGATGCCGGTCAGGGTACTGGTGATGGGCTCGGCCCATACCCCATCGCTGGATGCTGTACTTGAACTCTTTGCGAGAGAGAAAGTGCTCAGTCGATTGCAGACAGAGTGATTTTCCAGGCTATAATTCAAGGCTCGGAAATTTCGAAAGCCTGAGTGAGTTTTCAGTCTGGCATCTGTGGAATCGGGGGTATAGCTCAGCTGGGAGAGCGCTTGCATGGCATGCAAGAGGTCAGCGGTTCGATCCCGCTTACCTCCACCAATATTTTCGAGTACGGATAAGTTCAAAGGTCATGACCCCATCGTCTAGAGGCCTAGGACACTACCCTTTCACGGTAGGTACCGGGGTTCGAATCCCCGTAGGGTCGCCAAGTTTGTTGTAAGATAAACGCGGTACAAGTTGATAACCAAGCCGGTCCGCAAGGGTCGGCGAGCTGGCTCGCAAAGTCGGCAACTTGGCTCGAAGGAGCGAAGGTTATCACTACCAGGAGTGGTAGTTCAGTTGGTTAGAATGCTGCCCTGTCACGGCAGAGGTCGCGGGTTCGAGTCCCGTCCGCTCCGCCAATATGTCAATGAATACGGGCTTTTGCAGCCCGTATTTTATTTCTACCCAAAAAAACCCACGCCAGCGGCTGGTGGCAAGGGCGCACTTTCTGGTTGAACAGGCCGGTCATCTTCAGCCTCGCTGCCCATTTTGTGAGCAGCCAAAGCGATTACAGCGGCGACGCCGTCTCTGAGGGTTAGCCACAAAGTTATCCACAAACTAAATCACTGATTTAGGGGGTAACTTCTCTCTGGACCCAAAGTTGTGTGGAAATTGACATATCAGGGTTATCCCCAATTGCGGGATGAGCCCTGGTGTCGGAGGAAGTGGAAGTTTTCAGGGTCACGATTCGTCTAGTGCGCAGCCTGGCTGGCGTTCATAAGCCCGATGGCCTGACCTCTGCGGTCAAACGTGACCATGTTGGCCAGGTCGCCCAGCTTGATGGCTTCCACCATGCGGGTCAGCGCAGCTTCGGCAGTTTGGCTGCTGGGGGGCTCAGACCCGCTGCCAGACAGCGTGCTGGCAAACAGGACCTGCCAACCGGGATTGAACTGGCAAGCCTCCTGCTGGAGTTGTTCAAAGTTGCCAATCTCATCCGGGGTTTTGTCCACGCACATGGCGGGCACCAAGGCGCCGCCCGAACCCTGATCAAACGCAGCGCGTTGCGCGGGCGTGGCATCTTCTGGCAGGTCTGCGCTGGCAAACACCAGCAACAGGCGCTGGCCCTGGGCTTGTTGGCTGGCGGCCAGCAGCAGGTCGTCAAAGCTTTCAAGGTCCATCATCTTTCTCTCACTGCACCAGGGGGGTCGGCGTGCTTTCCAGATCAATGCCCTCAACCTGTGCCTGAGCGCTCAGCAGGCTCAGGTATTGACGCAGCGCGGTGACATAGGTTTGCTGTTTGAGACGCATTGCCACCGCGCCATGCACGGCTTCATATGGCTGGGCAGTACCGGCTTCACGCGCCAACACCTCCACTACATGCAGGCCAAAGCGGCTGTGCACCAAGCGTGGCAGCACGCCAACTTCCTTATTGCCAAACAGTTCCTTGGCAAATTCGGGTGCGCAGTCAGTCTCGCTGAGCCATCCCAACTGGCCGCCCTCGGCTCCACTGGGGCAATTGGACAGGGTGCGGGCGGCTTTGGCAAAGGCATCTTCGGTCGCTTGGTCGGCATGGCAGCGCACGTTGAGCAGCGTGGCTTCGGCCTGTTTGCGCAAGGCATTCAAGTCGACCCCAAGGGTGACCGCAAACAAAATGTGACGCACGTCGACGCGCTCACCCGTGGTGTAGGTGGCCTGGTTGGCCGCGTGGTAGCGCCAGCAGGCGGACTCGGAAGGCTCGGGCACCACCAGTTCCTGCTCCAGCAGGGCTTCAATGGCGCCGCTGGCGGCTTCGCTCAAGACCCCGTCAAGAGTCGGTGCATCACCGCTGGCCAGCAAACCCTTATCGATGGCGGCCTGGCGCAGCAGTTCCGAGTAGGCACGCTGGCGCAAGGTTTCGGTATCTGCCGTATCGCTGGCGGTCTCGATGGCCACCCCGTTTATACATGCCATATTGAGCTCTAGCCCTTGATTTGATTGCATAAGGTGCTCCTTAAATTGCAGCGTCTGGCTTGCGCGGCTGATTGCGCCCCGCAGGCACATTAAGGCGCCGGGCACGCACCACCTGATAGGGGCGGACCAGGTAGCCGACAACCGCAAAGCCACTCCAGACGTGCACCAGTCGGGTGAACGGAAATACAAGGAAGATGCTCATGCCCAGGAACAGGTGAATCTTGAAGAGAATACCGACGCCGGCCAGAAATTCAACGGCACCTGGACGGAAGCTCACAATGTGCTGAGCCCATTCGCCAAATGCCATCATCAGGCTGCCGTCCATGTGCTGCGCAGATACCTCAATCGTTGCCAGGCCGAGTGCAAACTGGAGCCACAGCAGGAATAGCAACACAATGTCGCTGGTCCTGGAGTTGATGCGAATACGCGGTTCGAACAAGCGGCGGTGCAGCAGCAGGCTCATGCCGATAATGCCCAGCAGGCCTGCGATGCCGCCCGTGATCATCGCCATCAACTGTTTGTCACTCGCGCTGATGAAGCGCTCATAGACAAAATGCGGCGTCAGCAGTCCCGCGAAGTGGCCGAAGAACAGAAACAAGATGCCGATGTGAAACAGGTTGCTGCCCCAGCGCAACTGCCCCATCTTGAGCATTTGCGACGAATCGCTCTTCCAGGTGTACTGGTCGCGCTCAAAGCGCAGCAGGCTGCCGACCAAAAAAACGACGAAGGCAATGTACGGGTAAACGCCGAACAGAAAGTGGTCAAGGGTGTTCATGTTGAGGCTCGTGTAGCGGTGGTGGCGCTGGTACGCGCGCTGGCCGCATTGGTTTTGACAAAATGAATCGGTTGCGGCTGGTCGGGCTTGCCCTGGCCCTTGACGGAGCAACCGCCAAACACTTCAGGCTCTTCCCATGCGGCGTCGAGCGCCTCGTCGGCCACCACGGAAACGGCTTGTGCCTTTTCGCCGCTGAGCTCGATCAAGGCCCCCAGCACGCTGGCGTAGCGTGTGCCACGCTGTTGCAGCGCGCTGAAGATGGCGTTGAAAATATGTGCCATTTCGGCCAGAAAGGCTTTCGCCTCCTTGGGCGGCTGGGTCGAGGCAAATTCCAGCAGCACCGGCAGGTAGTCTGGCAGTTCGCCCGGGGCCAGCAACAACCCGGCCGCTTCAAAGGTTTTGGTCAGGTCCACCATGGCCGGGCCCCGGTCGCGCGAGTCGCCATGCACATGCTCGAACAAATGCAGAGAGGTCGCGCGACCACGGTCAAACAGTTCGACGTACTCCGCCTCCAAGTCCAGCGGTGTGCCTGTGCTCAAGTGATGAATCAGTCCCAACAGTTCAGCCTTGCGCGTGGTGTGCAAGGCACGGTCTGCGTGCAATGCTGACTGCATGTCGGCCAGGTCAGCGCGTAAGGCGGCGTTAGGGTAGGCCAGCAGGCGCGCCAGCACGCGCAGGCTGATGGATGTGTTTTGAAGTTGTGCCATGGTCTATACCTCGGCCTGAATCGGGATGGTGCGGCGTTTGGTGCCGCCGAACAGGCTGGCCTCGCTGGCACCGTCCGAGCAGCCGTTGCCAAAGCTGAAGCCGCAGCCACCGCGCACATCGAAGGTGTTCTCGGCGTATTCACGGTGCGTGCTGGGGATGACAAAGCGGTCTTCGTAGTTGGCAATCGCCATCACCTGGTACATCTCTTCGACTTCCAATTGCGTCATGCCAACCTGGTCCAGTGCAGCGGTGTTGATGCGGCCATCGACATGCTTTTCCCGCTGATAAGCACGCATGGCCAACATGCGCTCCAGGGCACGTTCCACCGGCATGGTGTCACCAGCGGTCAGCAGATTGGCCAGGTACTTGACCGGAATGCGCAGTTGCTTCACGTCCGGAATGACACCGTTGGTGCCAATCTGGCCAGCATTTGCCGCCGCGCTGATGGGCGACAGCGGTGGCACATACCAGACCATCGGCAGCGTGCGGTATTCGGGGTGCAGCGGCAGGGCCACTTTCCATTGCACCGCCATCTTGAACACCGGGCTGTTGCGCGCGGCATCCATCCACTTGTCTGGAATGCCATCCAGGCGGGCTTGCTCAATCACTTTTGGGTCATTGGGGTCCAGAAAGATGTCCAACTGGGCCTGGTACAGATCGCGGTCACGCTCCACACTGGCTGCCTCCTGAATGCGGTCGGCGTCATACAGAAGAACGCCAAGATAGCGGATGCGGCCGACACAGGTTTCAGAGCACACCGTGGGTTGACCGGCTTCGATGCGCGGGTAGCAAAAGATGCATTTTTCGGCCTTGCCGCTCTTCCAGTTGTAGTAAATCTTTTTGTACGGGCAACCGCTGATGCACATGCGCCAGCCACGGCATTTGTCCTGGTCGATCAGCACTATGCCGTCTTCCTCGCGCTTGTAAATGCTGCCTGATGGGCACGATGCGACACAGGCCGGATTCAGGCAGTGCTCGCACAGGCGCGGCAGGTACATCATGAAGGTGTTTTCGAACTGGCCGTAGATGTCTTTCTGGATGTCGTCGAAGTTCTTGTCTTTGCTGCGTTTGGCAAATTCGCCACCCAGAATTTCTTCCCAGTTCGGGCCCCATTCGATCTTTTCCATGCGCGCGCCAGTGATCAGGCTGCGCGGACGCGCGGTGGGCACGTTCTTGCCCGCCGGTGCGCTCTGCAGGTGTGCGTAGTCAAAGGTGAAGGGCTCGTAATAGTCGTCGATCTGCGGCAGGTTGGGGTTGGCGAAGATCTTCATCAACAGCTTCCACTTGGCGCCCTGGCGCGGTTCGATGGCACCATTGCTCTTGCGAACCCAGCCGCCGTTCCATTTGTCCTGGTTTTCCCATTCCTTGGGGTAACCAATGCCGGGCTTGGTTTCGACGTTGTTGAACCAGGCGTATTCCATACCAGGACGGCTGGTCCAGACGTTTTTGCAGGTGACCGAGCAAGTGTGGCAACCAATGCACTTGTCCAGGTTAAGCACCATGCCGATTTGCGCGCGAATTTTCATGTGTAACTCCTAGATTTTTGCTTTGGCTGGTCATCCCAATGGCTGTCATTGCGGACCTGATCCGCAATCCATGAACCCGGCTGCATGGATCCCGGATCGAGTCCGGGATGACAGCCCAGGGCAGGAACGCCATCTGCAATGGTGTTGTTCATACGGCCTCTTCGTCTTCCAGCCAGTCCACCTTGTTCATCTTGCGCAGCACCACAAATTCGTCGCGGTTGGTGCCGATGGTTCCGTAGTAGTTGAAGCCGTAGCTGAACTGCGCGTAGCCGCCGATCATGTGGGTGGGCTTGAGCACAATGCGGGTGACCGAGTTGTGGATGCCGCCGCGCCCGCCGGTGATTTCCGAGCCGGGCATGTTGAGCAGCTTTTCCTGCGCGTGGTACATCAGACACATGCCGTCGCGCACACGCTGGCTGACCACGGCGCGCGCCACCAGGGCACCATTCAAATTAAACAATTCAATCCAGTCGTTATCGACAATACCTGCGGCTTTGGCATCGTCTTCGCTGATCCAGACAATCGGGCCGCCACGACTGAGCGTCAACATGTGCAGGTTGTCGCTGTAGGTGCTGTGGATGCCCCACTTCTGATGCGGTGTAATGAAGTTCAGCGCAATCTCTTTGTTGCCGTTGGGCTTGCGGTCTTGCATGGCGTGCGTTGTCTTCAAGTCCACCGGTGGCCGGTAGCTGGAAAAGCCTTCGCCAAACGCGGTCATCCACGGGTGGTCCATGTAAAACTGCTGGCGCCCGGTCAGGGTGCGCCATGGGATCATCTCGTGCACGTTGGTGTAGCCGGCGTTGTACGACACAGTTTCACTTTCAATGCCGCTCCAGGTGGGCGAGCTGATGATCTTGCGCGGCTGCGCCTGGATGTCGCGGAACCGGATTTTTTCGTCTTCGCGGTGAATCGCCAGGTGGGTGTGGTCCAGCCCAGTCTGTTTTCCTAGCGCTTCCCAGGCTTTCACGGCCACGTGGCCATTGGTCTCGGGGGCGAGCTGCAGAATGACCTCGCAGGCATCAATGTCGCTCTCGATTTTTGGCATACCGCAGGTCACGCCGGCATCGGTCACCAGACCATTGAGCTGGCCGAGCTGCGTGACTTCGATCTTGGTGTCCCAGGCGATGCCCTTGCCGCCGTTGCCGACCTTGTTCATCAGGGGGCCGACCGCCGTGAAGCGCTTGTAGACATTGGGGTAGTCGCGCTCCACCACGGTAAAGCTGGGTGCGGTCTTGCCAGGAATCAGGTCGATTTCGCCCTTCTTCCACTCTTGCACACCAAACGGTTGCGCCAGTTCAGCAGGGGTGTCATGCATGATGGGGGTCAGCACCATGTCACGTTCCACACCCAGGTGACCGACGCAGAGTTCACTGAATTTTTTCGCAAAGCCTTTGTAGATTTCCCAGTCGCTACGCGATTGCCAGGCTGGATCCACGGCGGCGGAAAGCGGGTGAATGAACGGGTGCATGTCGCTCGTGTTCATGTCGTTCTTTTCGTACCAGGTGGCCGAAGGCAGCACGATGTCGCTGTACAGACAGGTGGTGCTCATGCGGAAGTCGAGCGTCACCACCAGGTCCAGCTTGCCCTCGGGCGCCTGGTCATGCCACACCACCTCGGTCGGACGGGCATCTTGCACGCCCAGGTCCGCACCTTGCACGCCGTTCTTGGTGCCCAGTAAGTGCTTCAAAAAGTACTCGTGCCCTTTGCCGCTGGAGCCCAAAATGTTGGAGCGCCAGACGAACAGGTTGCGCGGCCAGTTATTCGGGTGGTCCGGGTCTTCACAGCTCATGGTCTGGCTACCGTCTTTCAGACCTTTGATCAAATAGTCTTTGGGCTCCATGTGGGCGGCGTCGGCGGCTCGCACCACATCAAGCGGGTTGGTCTTGAGTTGCGGCGCGCTGGGCAACCAGCCCATGCGCTCGGAGCGCACGTTGTAGTCGATCATGCTGCCGCCAAACTTGGCTTTGTCGGCCAAGGGCGACAGGATTTCATCGACGCCCACGGTTTCATAACGCCACTGGTCGGTGTGGGCATAGAAGAAGCTCGTGCCGTTCATTTGCCGCGGTGGACGAATCCAGTCCAGCGCAAAGGCCAGCGCGGTCCAGCCGGTTTGCGGGCGCAGCTTTTCCTGCCCCACGTAGTGCGCCCAGCCGCCACCGCTTTGGCCAATGCAGCCGCACATCATCAGCATGTTGATGACGCCGCGGTAGTTCATGTCGGCATGGAACCAGTGGTTCATGGCCGCGCCGATGATGACCATCGACTTGCCGTGCGTTTTGTCGGCGTTTTCGGCAAACTGGTGTGCCACGGTGATGAGCTGCTCACGCGGAGTGCCGGTGATGCGCTCTTGCCATGCCGGCGTGTAAGGCGTGTCGTCGTTGAAGTCCTTGGCCGCCATCTCGCCCTCAAGCCCACGGGCCACGCCGTAGTTGGCCACCTGCAGGTCAAACACAGTGGCGACCAACGCCTCGCGCTGCTCACCTTCTTTGCCCAGAGAGATGCGCTGCACCGGCACGGTGCGCACCAGCACGTTGTTGGCTGCGTCACCGGTGGCGTTGTTGGGGAAGTGCTCGGACGCGATGCCGCCAAAGTAGGGGAAGCCGACCTTGGCGGTCTGAAGGCTTTGTTGTTCGCCTTCGCGCACGGTGAGTTTGAGCTTGACCTCGGTGCCGTGGCGCGCTTCCTTGGCTTCCAGGTTCCATTGGCCCTGGTCGGCACGGCCGTCAGCACCCCAACGGAAGCCAATCGCGCCGTTGGGCAGAACCACTTTGCCGCTCATGTCCAGCGCCACGGTTTTCCAATCCGGGTTGTTGGCAGCACCGAGCTTGCCGTTGAAGTCAGAGGCACGCACATAGCGGTCGGGCACCATCACGGTTTGACCATCTGGCAAGACTTTTTCTTTGAGCATCACCAGCATGGGCATGTCGGTGTAGCGGCGCACGTAGTTGTCAAAGTATTCGCTGCGTGGCTTGCCGTCAGCGGGGAAATAGAAGTCTTTCAGAATGACGTGGCCCATCGCCATGGCCACAGCGGCATCGGTGCCTTGCTTGGGTTTCATCCAGATGTCGGACAGCTTGGCGACTTCAGAGTAGTCGGGCGTGACCGCCACCGTCTTGGTGCCTTTGTAGCGCACTTCGGTGAAGAAGTGCGCATCGGGCGTGCGCGTTTGCGGCACGTTGGAACCCCAGGCGATGATGTAACTGCTGTTGTACCAGTCGGCAGACTCGGGCACGTCGGTCTGCTCGCCCCAGATTTGCGGGCTGGCCGGGGGCAGGTCGCAATACCAGTCGTAAAAGCTGATCGGCACGCCACCAATCAAGCCCAGGTAGCGGCTGCCCGCCGCATACGACACCATCGACATGGCCGGAATGGGCGAGAAGCCGATGATGCGGTCTGGGCCATATTTCTTGATGGTGAAGACGTTGGCGCAGGCCACCATCTCGTTGACTTCGTCCCAACTGGAGCGCACAAAGCCGCCCATGCCACGCTGGGTCTGGTAGCTTTTGCGTTTGGCTTCATCGAGCGCAATCGAGGCCCATGCTTCCACTGGCGCCTGATTCAAACGGGCCTCGCGCCAAAGCTTGAGCAGGCCACCGCGCACCATCGGGTACTTGACGCGGTTGGCGCTGTACAAATACCAGCTGTAGCTGGCCCCGCGCGAACAGCCGCGTGGCTCATGGTTGGGCATGTCCCAGCGTGTGCGCGGGTAGTCGGTTTGCTGGGTTTCCCAGGTGACGATGCCGCCCTTGACGTAAATCTTCCAGCTGCAGCTGCCGGTGCAGTTGACACCGTGGGTTGATCGGACAATCTTGTCGTGCGCCCAGCGGTCGCGGTAGGCATCTTCCCAGGTGCGGTCTTCACCAGTGGTGATGCCGTGTTCGCCTGCGAAGGGCTCTTTGGGTTGTGAAAAATAGCTCAGTCGGTCAAGAAAGTGGCTCATCGGTGTCCTCTTCAAAAATTTATATAAAAGCAGGCTTTAGCCCTTGTATTTACTGCGCAAGCAGCTAGCAATTTGATAGCTTATCAGGTTACGGATTTTTGATCTCTGAGCCGGCGCGCAGGTAAAACCACCAGTTAAGAATCAGGCACAAGGCGTAAAAAATGGCAAAGCCGTACATGGCGGCTTGGGGTGTGCCGGCCTTGATTTGCTGCCCAATCACTACCGGGGCAATGAAAGCACCGTAAGCGGCTACGGCGGATGTCCAGCCCAGCACCGGGCCGGCTTGCTGGCGGTCAAAGATCACGCCCACGGTGCGGAAGGTGGAGCCGTTGCCAACACCCGTGGCCGCAAACAGCAACACAAACAACCACATAAAGGTGGAGAAATACTGCTCCGGTGTGGCTGATCCGTATGCTTGCATCATCACGTAGCCCACGCCCACCGAGGCCCCAACCATGATCACCGAGATGACCTGCGTGACGATCGAGCCACCCACCTTGTCTGAAATCCAGCCGCCAATAGGACGTGTCAATGCGCCGACAAAAGGCCCAATCCAGGCGTAGGTCAAGGCCGACGGTGCATTAGGATTTTTCAATGTGTGCTGCATGACCCCGTTTGCGTCGGGAATGTGGTTCACCCCAAAAATCACGGTGATGGCCAAGGGCAAGGCCAGGGCAAAACCAATAAAAGAGCCAAAGGTCACCAAATACAGGGCGGTTAGAACCCAGGTGTGCTTGTTGCTAAAAATAGCAAACTGCCGGGTGATGTTGTCCTTCATCTCGCCAAACGCGGTGACTTTGACAACCATCAAACTGCTGACAATGATGAGTGGCATGGCCAGCCACATGTTGAGCAGACCCAGGCCGGTTGGCTTGGGCAGGTACAGGTACAAGCCGACGCCGGCCGGCACAAACGACAAGGTGTACAACCAGGTGATCTTGAAGAAGGCCACCAGCAGGTTGCCGGTGTTGGGTGAGACAGGTTTGAGGTTGTTCATGCCGAAAAAGCACAAAACAGACAATGGCAGCAGCGACAACACCCAAGCTAAGCCGGCGTTTTGAATCCAGGTTGGCGTGCCTGCTGTAATCTTTCCGAAAATCCAGCCACTGTCCTTCACCAGCGCCATCGGCTCACCGCCAATACTTCCGAACAAGCCCATGGTCATGACCAGCGGTATCACCACTTGCATGGTGGTGACGCCAAAATTGCCCAAACCCGCGTTCAGACCGAGGGCGGTACCCTGCAAACGCTTGGGGAAAAAAGTGCTGATGTTGGACATGGAACTGGCGAAATTGCCGCCACCCACGCCGGACCAGAGGGCCATCAACTGAAAGGCCCAAAGCGGCCATTCCTTGTGCTGCAACACGATGCCGGTTCCAATCGCTGGTGCCAGCAGCATGGCGGTCGTCACAAGGATAGTGTTGCGACCACCCGCGATGCGAATCAAAAATGAGGCTGGAATGCGCATGGTTGCACCGGCCAAACCAGCGATGGCGGTCAACGTAAACAACTCAGCCTGAGTAAACGGAAAGCCCAGGTTGAGCATCTGCACGGTGATGATGCCCCACATGCCCCAGACAGCAAAGCCGCACAACAGGCTTGGAATGGATATCCATAGATTACGGTAGGCGATCTTTTTACCGGTTTCTTCCCAGAATTTTTCTTCTTCAGGACGCCAGTCGGTGATGTCAACGCCAGATGTCTTTTGAGCGCTCATAAGTTCTTTCAATTTGGTTAGATCAGCTTTGCAGGGCAGCTGCGTCGGTCTTGGAGCCCATGTATTCCTTGTTGCGCACCTCGGTCCAGTACATCCAGATCAGCGACACCCACACCACGCCATACATCAGCATGAAGGCGCTGGAGCGAATGCCGGTGATGTCCATCAGCGCACCGAACATGATCGGCAACAGAAAGCCGCCCAGGCCACCAGCCAGACCGACGATGCCGCTGACCGCACCGATGTTGTGCGGGTAGTCGTCACTGATGTACTTGAAGACACTGGCTTTGCCAAAGCCCCAGGCCACACCCAGTGTGAACATCAGAATGGTGAACCAATAAACATTGAGTCCGACGTGGAAATTCTGCGGGCCGTTGACCGTGGTGACCGTTAAATCGGTTTGCGGGTAGCTCAGCAAAAACAGGCAAATCCAGCTGACCCATAGCACCCACCAAGTCATCGAATGCGCACCGTATTTGTCAGACAGCCAGCCGCCAAAGGCGCGCAGTACGCCACCCGGCAGCGAGAAACAAGCAGCCAGCAAGGCGGCAGTTCGAATGTCCAGGCCAAACTCGCCCACGTAGTACTGCACCATCCACAAGGACAGCGCCACGTAGCCGCCAAACACAATGCTGTAGTACTGGCAGTATTTGAAAACGGTGGGGTCTTTGAGAGCTTTGAGCTGCGCCATGAACGGCACTTGTTTGGCCGCATGGTGCGCCGGGTCGCTGTGCGAGAAGAACCAGAACATGATCACCGTGCCCAGCATGATCAGCGCATAAACCTTGGGCACCATCGTCCAGCCAAAGCCCACCACAATCGCTGGCGCGACAAATTTGTTCAGCGCTGCACCGGCGTTACCCATGCCAAACACGCCCATGGCAAAACCCTGATGCTTCTTCGGGAACCAGCGTGCCACGTAAGGCGTACCCACTGAAAACGAGCCGCCAGCCAAGCCGACAAACAGACCGATGACCAGATAATGCCAATAGGCGGTGGCATAGGTCATCAGCCAAATGGGAACCACAGTGCAGGCCATGAGGGTGGCAAACACAATTCGACCACCAAACTTGTCGGTCCAGATGCCCAGCGGCACCCGGATGAGTGAACCGGTGAGCACCGGCATCGCCATCAGCAAACCGGCTTGGGTGGCGTTCAGGTCCAGCGCCTTTTTGATCGGAATACCGATCACCGCAAACATCATCCACACCATAAAACATACGGTAAACGCGAATGTGCTGGCAATCAGCACCGACAATGCCTGGCCACTTTTAGTCATGTCACGAACTCCATTTTTGTCTGCCGTGACTTTAGGTTTTTGTGGCGGTTGGCGGTATCCCTCTGAGGAACTGGTAGTGGGAGAATTCAGAACTATGCGACCAATGAGGGGACTAGTTCCAAAGAACTATTTTTTGGCGCAATCTGATGGAGAACTGGTTGGATTTCGTCATCATGATTGTGCTGACACACTGCGTGGGTCACCCCAGGCCAACCAGTCGCCGCCGAAAAGTTCTGCTGGTAGCGACCGGCTGAGATCCGCGTCAAAACCCGTGTTCAGTCGCCAGAACCGCCGCATGTACCCGGCTGGTAACACCCAGTTTGCGCAAGACATGTTGCACATGAATCTTGACCGTGGTTTCGGCGATGCCGTGTTGGCGAGCGATTTCCTTGTTACTCGCTCCGCTGGTGATGCCACGCAGGATGTCTCGCTCACGGGTTGAAAGGCTGGCAACGCCTGCTGCGGCTGCGTTGGCAGCTTTTTCAAGCGCCACCTCCTGCCTCGTCCGCGCGGCATCTGGTGCAGCATCGGGCAAAGGCGACAGCACTGTTTGAGTGGTACCTCTGAAAGCAGCAACCAGCTTGCCCATCATCTCAGGTGCGATCACGCTGTCGCCTTGCATGGCGCGCGCGATCATGGAGCTCAAAACCTCACCTTCCATGGTCTTTAGCAGGTAACCTGCGGCGCCCGCCCGCAAGGCCGCAGCTAGGTCGTTTTCATCCTCACTGACAGTCAATATCAAAATCACCGCCTCTGGTGCCGCTTCGTGTAACGATGGCAAGGCATCGATACCATTGACACCAGGCAGGTGGTTGTCCAGCAATATCAGGTCGGGTTGCAGTTGGTGCGCTTTGCGCAGGGCTTCACCGGCATCTGCCGCGTCTGCTACCACCTGCAGTTGGGTATCTCGCCCCAGAAGCGCTATCAGGCCGCGGCGAAACAGGGTGTGATCGTCCACAACCAGAATACGGGTGCTCGGGCGCAGGGGGCCATCGGTCGTGTGGTCAAGTGCAAACATAGCAAAAAATTCAGCTCAATGAAAGGGGATCCAATGTGGCTTGTGTGTGGTCGTCTGTCACAACCGCGCTGAACTTCGATGCCGCCAGCGAAAGTACCACGCAACAGCCACGTCCGGCTGCAGAAATTGCCTCGAGTTTGGCACCAATGCGCTCGGCACGCTCATGCATGATGCGCATACCCACATGGGTCTGGTCCAACGCAGCGCTATCGTGTTCAAACCCGATGCCGTCGTCGCGCACTTCAAAACGCCAGTTGGGTTGTTGCTGCACGTCCAGCCATACTTGCGAGGCATGGGCGTGCTTGCGTACGTTGGATAGCGCCTCCTGCACGATGTGCAGAACCTGGATTTGCAGGTCAGGCGACAGTGGCAGACCGTGGCCCGCAAGGTTCAGCTCGGTTTTGATGCCACTTTGGTGCTCAAATTTTTGCAATGTGGTGATCAACGCGGGTTCAATGTCTTCGGCATTGGTGCGGGTTCTGAAGTGCAGCAACAACTCCCTCACATCGCCATAGCACTCGCGTACCCCGATGTCGATTTCATCCACGATGGTGGCCACTGCCGCGGCGTCATCGGCTTTGGTGGCATCGCGCATCAACTGCACCTGAATTTTCAGAAAAGCCAGCGACTGCGCAATCGAGTCATGCAATTCGCGTGCCAGAAGCATGCGTTCCTGCGCCACCGCGGCTTCTTTTTCAAGCGAGTTCAATCGCAAGCTTTCCATGCCGCTGGCCAAGTGCAATCCAATTGTTTCTAGCAAAGACTGCTCTGATTCCGAAAGCGTTACGCGGGCATGGAAAAATAAATCAATTTCCCCCATCAGTTTGTCATGCAGCCGGACTGGCACAGTGACCACTGTTTCGAATCCGGCGCGGGCACAATGGTGTGGGGCGTCGTTGGCCATGTCCCGTATGGCAATCACGCGCAAGACCGAACCTGCGGAACTGGAGCCGCACTGGCATTGGCCGGTGTAGATGCATTGCTCCGCCTGCAACATGTCAGGTGGCAAACCATGCGCTCCCAGCATCACGTGTCTTTGGTTGTCCTGATCAGACCAGCGCAAGGCCACGCCGTCAGCGTGCGCAATACGGGCCAGGCATTGCGTAAACTGCTGGGCAAGTGCATCCAGTGTCGATGCGTTGGCTACCAGAGCAGAGACTTCATACAAACTCTTCAGGCGTTCGGTCTTATCCTGCAACTGCGCCGTCTTCTCTGCGACTTTTCCTTCGAGGTTTTTGTACATCGATTGCAGATGCTCGGTCAGGCTGTTGAAGCCATCCGCCAGTGTGCCGAATTCGTCGCTGCTGTGGCGTTCTACCCGGGCTTCAAAGTCACCCGCTTGAATTTTTTCAATCGCCTGCTTGAGTTGCCCCACCGGTTCCAGCACAAAAAGGTAACCGGTGTACAGCAAGACGACCGCAGCCACCACAACCAACCCCAGCATGCTCATTTGTAAAAGGTGCAACAAGGCAGTCCAGCGTGTAATGTGTGCCTCGATGCCACCGACAAAAGCGTCGATGTCGGCCGCAAACTGCATGGTGTTGACGGGCAGTTCCCGAAAAGAAGTGACCGGCATCTTGATCCAGCGCGCCTGGTATTGCGTCCAGTCGGCCTCAACCGTGGCGAAACGTTGTTGAACATCATCGTCCCATGGCACAAAAAGGGGGCGCTCCGGATTGCCGTGCTTGAGCGTCCTCAGGCTGGCATTGAACTCCCGCACCAGCGCAGGCAGGGGAGCAGTGTCCTGGGTTCCGATGGCCAATGACATGCGGTAAGACTGCATCCGCATACGCCCGGCTTCGTTGACAGCGGCGGCACCGCCGTCGAGTTGCCATGACACCCACAGCGCGGCCACAGTCGCCAGAAATACCAGCAACAAAAACGGTGCGCCCACCATGAGCAATTTGAAGCCCAGGCTCCAGTGCAGGGTAGATGAACGCATGGTCAACACTTGGTCAGCGAAGTCGCGCGGCTCACGATTACAACTGCACGGTTCATAAAGATTCCGGAGTGTGGGTTCAAAACGCCGCATCTTAGTCCGATGTGAGCAGCGACGCGCCGTTGAGGGGAAGCAGCATGGGCACGGCGAACGGCATTAACCATTTATATCTTGTGGATAAGCGCTTGCAGTAATACTGCGAGGCTCTTACAAACACCACTATAGGTAAAGCAGTCGCAAGATCAGGCTATCAGCTGAAAGCGGCCCTTCATATCATCAATTATCAGGAGCTCACACATGAAAGCCATTGCCCTCAAACTCACGGCGCTCGGCGCAGTCGCCCTGCTCGCTTCCTGTGGCGGCGGGGATCACGCTACAGACTTGCGCGGCAAGCTGGTCGACATGCCGACCGTGCTGACAACACTCAACGTAGCGCAGATCGATGCAGCTACGGCGTCCAGTGGTTTGCGGGCTGTCTCAGGCGCAGCCAAGTGCGATGTCAAGGTCGTCGCGCTGAACTATTACACCGTTGGCGTGTCGGGCGAGCAGGCCAACGCTTCGGGCGTCATGCTGGTGCCTGGCGGCTCCTGCACAGGCACGACGGCACTGGTGGCTTATGCGAAGGGTACTGATGTTCAGAAGCCTCGCACGCTGGCCAATCCGGCTGACAGCGAAACATTTCTGCTGGCAGCCATGTATGCCGCACAAGGCTACACCGTGGTCGCCACCGATTACCTCGGCTTTGCCAAATCGACCTACAGCTACCACCCCTACTTGCATGCCGATTCCGAGGCCAGTGCTGTGGTTGACTCGATCCGTGCCGCGCGCAATGCCGCCACAACAGTGGGTGCGTCACTGTCGGGTAAGGTGATGTTGACCGGTTATTCTCAGGGCGGGCACTCCTCAATGGCTGCGCACCGTGCCATCGAGCGTGATAACGCCAGTGAAATCAATGTGGTCGCCGGGGCCCACCTGGCTGGCCCCTACAACTTGTCGGGTTCGTTCAAGTCGACGGCAGCTATCGCTGGTTACCAATTCTTCGTACCCTATCTGATCACCTCCTGGCAAAAAGTCTATGGAAACATCTATAGCGACGTCACGACCGTGTTCAAGCCCCCTTACTCGGGATACATCGAAAGCCTGCTGCCCAGCCCGACGCTCAACTACACGACCCTGGTAACTTCGGGCAAACTCCCCGGCATCAACGGCGAAACGCCTACCCAGGCGCGCGACCTCATGTTCCAGTCGGCTTTCATCAGCGATGTGCAGACAAACAACAATAACGCTTTGTACCTCGCGGCCAAGAAGAACGATTTACTGGGCTGGAGCCCGAAGTCCAAGCTTTTGCTGTGCGGCGGTGCCGGTGACCCGACGGTGCCACCAGCGCTGCACATGATCCCGATGAAAGCCGACTTTGACAGCCGCAACCTGACCAACGTGACATCGGTCGATGTGGATGCCTACGTGCAGGGCGCATTCGGTCCAGGCGGCCATGCACCGACCGACCCCAGCTCCGCCGCTTTTGCGACTTACTATGGTAGCTACCATGGAACTTACGAACCGCCGTTCTGCCACGCGCAGGCGAGGGTCGTGTTCGACGCAGTGAAATAAAGACTGCGGCCAATTGCTGCTGCCCAGTCGGCTTCGGAACAAGCACAGGCCGCTTCGCCAGTCCAGACAGTTCGCCTGTGGCTTGTCCAAGGACGGCTTGGCGTGGACTGGGCCGGCCCGGTCCAACGTTCAAAACGCGGGTTTTTCCCTAATGCAAGTTGCGCCCTTTCCGTTACGATTAAAGCCTTGCCATCCTAACGCTTTGAAAGGGCTTTCCATGCAGTCCCAACTACCCTCCCGTCGTCTTGTTTTATCCCGCAGTGCAGCGCTGGTCGGAGTTGCCGCCAGCGGCGCACTGTTGCCGGCTTTGAGCCTGGCGCAAACCAGCAAAGTTCGCGTTGGCCTGATGTTGCCCTACACCGGCACCTACGCCGCACTCGGCGTGGCGATTGAAAACGGCTTTCGCCTGGCCATTGACGAGCAGGGCGGCAAGTTCGGTGGGCGCGACATTGAATGGTTTAAGGTAGATGATGAATCCGACCCATCCAAAGCGGTGGAGAACGCCAACAAGCTGGTACAGCGCGACAAAGTTGATGTGTTGATCGGCACCGTGCACAGCGGCGTGGCGATGGGCATGCTCAAGGTCGCCAGAGAGAGCGGCACCTTGTTGATCATCCCCAATGCCGGTGTCAATGCCGCCACGGGCGCACTGTGCGCGCCCAATATTTTCCGAACTTCATTTACCAGTTGGCAGACTTCCTATCCGCTGGGCAAAGTGCTGGTTGATCGCGGCCACAGGAATGTCGTCACCATCACCTGGAAATACGCGTTTGGCGAAGAATCGGTCGCCGCTTTCACAGAAGGCCTGACCAAAGCCGGTGGCAAAGTCATCAAGGAACTGTGGGTGCCGTTCCCGAATGTCGAGTTCCAGGCATTGCTGACACAAATCGCGGCACTCAAGCCCGATGCGGTCTATGCGTTCTTTGCCGGTGCCGGTGCAGCCAAATTCGTGAAGGACTACGCCGCAGCTGGACTGAAGGGCAAGATTCCGCTCTTTGGCTCGGGCTTCATCACCGACGGTGTGCTGGAAGCTCAGGGCGCAGCGGCCGACGGCCTGGAGACCACATTGCATTACGGCGACGGACTCGACACGCCGCGCAACAACGCTTTCCGTCTGGCCTATGCCAAGGCCTACAAGCTGCAGCCCGATGTCTATGCGGTGCAAGGTTTTGATGCCGGTCTGCTCTACGCCAGCGCCATGAAAGCGGTGAAAGGCGATACGACGAATAAGCCGGCACTCATTGCTGCCATGGAAAAGGTTAAAGTTGACAGCCCACGCGGCGCCTGGACCTTGTCGCGCGCCCACAATCCGGTGCAAAACATTTATCTGCGCAAAGTCGTTGGAAAAGAAAACAAGGTCACCGGCATCGCCGCCAAAGCGCTGGCCGATCCAGCGCCTGGTTGCAAGCTCTAAACTCGCAGGCGCACCAACCTGTAGCGCCATCGACCTCGGTCGCGGCTGTCAGTCTCAGGGCTGCCAACACCCGTGACCGGGTGCAGCACCATGGAATTCCTCATCCAATTGCTCAACAGCATCCAGTATGGGCTGCTGCTGTTCCTGTTGGCCAGTGGTTTGACGCTGATATTTGGCATCATGGGCGTGGTCAATCTGGCGCATGGCAGCTTCTACATGCTGGGTGCCTATGTAGGCTATGCATTGAGCGCACTCTCTGGCAGTTTGACGCTGGCCATCCTGGGTGGTGCCGTGTTGGCCGTGGCATTTGGTTGGGCACTCGAATGGCTGTTGTTTCGCCACTTCTACGGGCGTGACCATTTGGATCAGGTGCTGCTCACCTTCGGTCTGATCTATATTTTTGAAGAACTGCGCTCCATCTTGTGGGGCGACGACGTGCATAGCGTTGCCATCCCTGACGTGTTGAGCGCTTCGATTCCGCTGACCAGCAACCTTTCATACCCGGTCTATCGCCTGTTCATCTCGGGCGTTTGCATTGCGCTGGCTATCGGACTGTATTTGCTGATTTCCAAGACTCGACTCGGCATGAAGATTCGTGCCGGTGCGTTTAACCGCGATATGACGGAGGCGTTGGGCGTCAACATCAAACTGATCCATGCCATTGTGTTTGCACTGGGGGTCGGTCTGGCGGCGGTGGCGGGAACCATCGCCGCGCCAATTTCCAGCGTTTATCCCAACATGGGCTCGCAGGTGTTGATCATGTGTTTTGTGGTGGTCGTCATCGGTGGTATTGGCTCGGTGCGCGGTGCGCTGATAGCGGCCCTGCTGGTCGGTCTGGTTGATACCGTTGGCAAAGTGCTGTTGCCTTCTGTGTCGGGCATGCTGGTGTACATCCTGATGGCAGTGGTGTTGCTGTGGAAGCCAGAGGGTCTGTTCAAGCAATGACGCAAGCAAACATCGAAATGTTGCCGCGCAGCATGCAAGTGTTGCTCGGCTTGGGTCTGCTGGGGCTGGCGGTGTTTCCGACCGTCAGTACCGATTTCTACGTCCAGACGGTCACTCGAATGATGATTCTGGCCATTTTTGCCATGAGTCTGGATTTGTTGCAGGGCGTGACTGGGCTCGTCTCTTTGGGTCACGCTGCCTACTTTGGGCTGGCCGGTTATGCGCTGGCGTTTCTGATGCCTGCGGGCGAAACGGCGTCCCTGTGGCTAACGTTGCCGCTGGCTGTGCTGGCCTCGGCACTGGCGGCGCTGGTGATCGGATTTTTTGTGGTCCGCACCCATGGCATCTACTTCATCATGGTCACTATGGCATTTGCCCAGATGATTTTTTACTTGTTCTTTGACAACAAGTTGCTGGGCGGTTCTGATGGTCTGTATGTCAATTTCAAACCCAGTGTGGCCTTGTTTGGCATGAGCTTGATTGACCTCAATAACAACTCCAGTTTTTATTACTTTACGCTGGCCACATTGGTCATTGTTTATGCGTTTCTGCGCCGACTGTTGTGGAGTCCGTTTGGCCGGGCATTGGCAGGTATTCGCATCAACGAGCATCGCATGCGATCCATGGGCTTTGCAACTTTCGGCTACAAGCTAAGTGCCTTCACGCTGGCGGGTTCGTTAGCGGGACTGGCGGGCTATTTGTGGGGCGCGCAAACCGGCTATATCAACCCCGAACTGATGGGCTTTCATATGAGCGCGCACGCAGTCATGATGGTCATTCTGGGTGGTATGGGCAACTTTGCCGGCGCCATTGTGGGTGCCTTCACATTTGAGTATGTGCTACAGGTTTTCAAGGATTTGCCGCAAATCGGCTCAATCAATCTGGGCAAGCATTGGCAGCTTTGGATTGGCAGCTTCATCGTGCTGGTGGTGGTATTTGCCCCACGCGGCCTGCTCGGTCTGAGCCAGGGCTGGAAGAAGGTCGGCCGTGAGTGATGTGCTGCTGCGCGCAGAACGACTGACCAAGCGTTTCGGTGGACTGGCAGCCGTCAATGAAGTCTCACTGGAACTCTGGCGCGACCGCATCCATGCCGTGATTGGCCCCAATGGCGCCGGCAAGTCAACCCTGACCAACCTGCTCTCGGGCGATTTGCGACCCACCTCAGGCCAACTGACGCTGTGCGGCAGCAACATCACCGGCTGGAGTGCCGAGCGGATCTCACGTCAGGGGCTGGGCCGCAGTTACCAGAAGACCAATATTTTCCTGCCCTTCACAGTCGCCGAGAACATTCATTTAGCGGCACAGTCGCGCGACCGGCAACAGCCCTGGAATCCCCTGTGTTGGCTGCAACAGGCCACGGCTTCGCTGGGGGCCAATGCGCGCGCCAGTAGTGCGCTTGAGCTTTCGGGACTGAAGGACCGACGCGATCTCGTGGCCGCAGCGTTGAGCCACGGCGAGCAACGCCAGCTTGAGATTGCAATGACGCTGGCAACCGAGCCCAAAGTGTTGTTGCTTGACGAGCCCTTGGCCGGCATGGGCGCAGCGGAAGCGCAGCGCATGGTTGAACTTCTGCTGCAACTCAAAAAAGGCCACGCCATGCTGCTCGTAGAGCACGACATGGACGCCGTCTTTGCACTAGCCGATCATTTGACCGTGATGGTCAACGGCCAGGTCATCGCCAGTGGGGAGCCGACAGCAGTCAGAGCCAACCCCAGTGTTCAATCGGCCTACCTGGGGGAAGAAGCGCTATGAGCGACCTGCTGATCAAGGCACGCGGCATCAACACCTATTATGGCACCAGTCACATCCTGCGCAATGTTGATTTTTCGCTGGCACGCGCGCAGACGGTCGGCCTGATGGGGCGCAACGGCATGGGCAAGAGTACCTTGCTGAAAAGCTTGATGGGTTTGGTCAAGCCGCGCAGCGGATCGATCAATATTTTGGGTCAGACCATGACAGGCCGGGCGCCCTTTGAGATTGCACAACGGGGTGTCGCCTACGTCCCGGAGGGACGCGGCATCTTCGCCAACCTTAACGTGCTGGAAAACCTGACGATGGCGGCTCGACCGGGTTGCCGGGGACAGCAGGACTGGACACTGGTGCGCGTACTTGATACTTTTCCTCGGCTCAAGGAACGCTTGCGCCACGGTGGCTGGCAACTATCGGGTGGTGAACAACAAATGCTCAGCATTGGCCGGGCCCTGTTGACCAACCCGGAGGTTTTGATTCTGGACGAGGCGACCGAAGGTCTGGCACCGCTCATCGCGCGTGAAATATGGCACATCTGCGAGCTCATTCGCGCCTCCGGGATCAGCAGTGTGATTGTGGACAAAAACTGGAAACACCTCACAGGCATTAGCGAGCGCAACGTCATCCTGGTTAAAGGCGAAGTGGTGTTTGACGGCAGTTCAGAGCAACTGTGCGCGCGTCCTGAACTGCTGGCACAGCATTTGGGCGTTTAAGGCAGACCGTCCTAATTTGTCCAGCACGACTGACAAAAGTCAGCTTTGACTGTTTATTGACCCAGATCAGGGATATTTGCCAAAGTCAAAAAAAACCCTCAATATTGTTGCATTCCAGTACCGTTATACGATAATGACTTCCTCACAGGAGACAAACTCATGAGCATCCAGGCTTACCGTTGGCAAATGAATCAAGCGGGGGCGCCGTTCGAACGCGTGGTGTTCGCGCCTGAACCCGGGCCGGCCGAAGTGGTGGTGGCGATTGCGGGTTGCGGCGTTTGCCATACCGATCTGGGTTTTTACTACGACGGCGTGCGCACCAACTCCGCGCTGCCGCTCACGCTCGGACACGAGATCAGTGGCCGCGTCGTCGCTGCCGGGACCCAGGCACAAACCTGGCTGGGCAAAGCGGTCATCATACCGGCGGTGCTGCCCTGCGGCGAATGCGATTTATGCCAGCGCGGCCTGCAACCGATTTGCCGATCACAAAAAATGCCTGGCAACGACATTCAGGGCGGCTTCGCTTCGCACATTGTGGTGCCGGGCCGGGGTTTGTGCGAAGTCGACGAGAAGCGCCTTGCCAACGCCAACTTGAGTCTGGCGCAGGTTTCCATTGTGGCTGATGCGCTGACCACGCCCTACCAGGCCGTGCGCCGGGCCGGCGTCACGCCGGGCAGCCTAGCAATCGTGATTGGTGCGGGCGGTGTCGGTGGCTACTGCGTGCAGGTCGCACAGGCTTTTGGAGCCCAAGTGGTGGCGATTGACGTCGATGACGACAAGCTCGCTGCCGTAGCGCAGCACGGCGCTGCCCTGACGCTAAACGCGCGCAAGTTTGACGCCAAAGCGCTCAAGGGTGCCATCAACGACTTTGCCAAACAAAATGACCTGCGCCGCACCGAGTGGCAGATTTTTGAATGTTCCGGCACGGCGGCGGGCCAGCTCACGGCTTTTGGCCTGCTGGTACATGGGGCCACTTTGTCGGTGGTTGGTTTCACCATGGATAAGGTCGAAGTGCGCCTGTCAAACTTGATGGCTTTTGATGCCCGCGCGCTGGGCAACTGGGGCTGTCCGCCTGAATACTATCCGGCAGCGCTGGACCTAGTGCTCAACGGCAAAGTGACGCTGGCCCCCTTCGTTGAATTGCGACCGCTGGACAACATCAACGAGATTTTTCCTGCGGTGCATGCGCACGCCATCAAGAAACGCGTGGTCTTGACGCCCACCGCCTGAATCGATTTTTTCCAACCCAGGAGACCTTATGACTGCTTCCTCCCACGAATTCAAGAACCACGATCTGGTCAATGACATTTCCAAACCAGGTGTGCGCTATGAAAAGCGTCCGGCGCATTTGCCCGACGGCACGGTGGTACCTGGCTTGTTCAACGCCTGGATCACGCTGGACAACCCGAGCCAGTACAACTCCTACACCACCGACATGGTCAAGGGGGTGATTCTGGCCATGCGCGCGGCGTCTAACGCGCGCGATGTAAATTGCGTGGTCTTCACAGGTGCCGGTGACAAGGCTTTCTGCACGGGCGGCAACACCAAGGAATACGCCGAGTACTACGCTGGCCAACCGCAAGAATACCGCCAGTACATGCGCTTGTTCAACGACATGGTGAGCGCCATTCTGGGCTGTGACAAACCTGTCATTTGCCGCGTCAACGGCATGCGCATCGGCGGTGGCCAGGAAATCGGCATGGCCTGCGACTTCTCGGTGGCGCAGGACCTGGCCCGTTTTGGCCAGGCTGGCCCCAAACATGGTTCGGCGCCAATCGGTGGCGCGACCGATTTCCTGCCCCTTATGGCGGGCGCCGAACGTGCCATGGCCGCCTGCGTGCTGTGTGAACCCTTCTCGGCGCACAAAGCCAACTGGATGGGCATTCTCACGGCACTCGTTCCTGCGCTCAAGGTCGATGGCAAGTTTGTTGCCAACCCGCTGGTGCATACGCAGGAGATGGTCGATGAATGCGGCTGCTTCGCCTATGGCGAACCCAAGACCGGTGAAGCGCTCAAGGCGGGCAAGGCACTCATGGCGCGTGGCACGGTGGATCTCTCGCTGCTCGATGCCAAGGTGGAAGAACTTTGCGCCAAGATGCTGCTGACCTTCCCGGACTGCACCACCAAGACGGTTGAAGAGCTGCGCAAGCCCAAGCTGCAAGCCTGGAACAACAACAAGGAAAATTCTCGCGCCTGGCTGGCCCTGAACATGATGACCGAAGCCCGCGCCGGTTTCACCGCTTTCAACGAAGGCACCAAAGACAACCGCGAAGCCGATTTTGTGCTGCTGCGCCAGAAGCTCGCCGCCGGTGAGAGCTGGGTCGGCCCGCTGCATGACTCAATTCAACCGCGCAATAAGGGTAAAGCATGATCGAAGCTTCCCCGCTCAAAGTCTGGCTGGAACGCGACGGCGCGCTGTTGCGCCTGCGTCTCTCGCGGCCCAAAGCCAACATAGTGGACGCCACCATGATTGCGGCGCTGCAAGCGGCTTTTGATTCGCATCGCAGTGACAAAGGTTTGCTCGCCGTACTGCTCGACGCCGAAGGGCCGCATTTCAGCTTTGGTGCCAGCGTGGAGGAGCATGTCGCTGAGCGCTGCGCCGCCATGCTGACTGCGCTGCACGCGCTGCTACTCGCCATGGTTGAGTTCCCGTTGCCGATCCTCACGGCCGTCCGCGGCCAATGCCTGGGTGGCGGGTTGGAGGTCGCACTAGCTGGTGGCCCCATTTTTGCCGCACCGGATGCCAAACTCGGCCAGCCCGAAATGATGTTGGGGGTTTTTGCCCCAGCCGCCTCGGCCCTGCTGCCATACCGTATCAACCAGCCCGACGCCGAAGACCTGTTGTTCTCGGGGCGTTCGGTGAGCGGCACCGAAGCCGAATCGATGGGCTTGGTGCACACAGTCTCGGACGACCCTGAAGCAGCAGCGGTGGCCTATTTCGACAACCACTTGGCCGGAAAGAGCGCGGTGGCGCTTGCCTGTGCGCTGGCCGCTGCCCGTGGCCCGATGATCCGCGACCTGCGCTCACGCCTGAATGACCTTGAAACCCTGTACCTGGATCGCCTGATGAAGACCCACGACGCCAACGAGGGCTTGGCAGCCTTTCTGGCGCGACGTTCACCCCAGTGGGAGCACGCCTGATTCCGACGCGCACTGGCGCGCAAGATTGATGAATAGAAACACCGCCTGAAAGAGGACCAGAAAAATGCGTTATGGAGAAATAGGGTTTAACCTGGAGGTGGACCTCTCGCGCGGCAGCATCGACCGGGTCGAGACCGACCCGAACGACACCCGGCTATTCATGGGGGGGCTGGGTACCAATGCCAAAATCATGTGGGATCGGGTCCCGGCAGAAACCGACGCCTTCTCGCCGGACAACCTGCTGATCTTCAGCAGCGGACTGCTCTGCGGCACCGCCGCACCCGGCAGCAATCGCACCATTGTCTCGACCATTTCGCCGCAAACCAAGCTGATGGCCTACTCAATGATGGGCGGCTTTTTCGCGCCGGAGCTCAAGTATGCCGGCTACGACAAAATCATCATTAGCGGCAAGTCGGAAGAATTGGTCTACCTGTGGATCAGCGACGACAAGATCGAGCTCCGCGATGCGTCGCATCTCAAGGGCATGGGTGCAACCGACGCCTCCGAGACCATTCGCAAGGAATTGAAAGACCCGGATATCCAGGTCGCGGCCATCGGCCTGGCTGGCGAGAACCGTGTCTTCTTCGCCTCGATCGAGCAAGGGCGCTCCAGCGCCAGCCGTGGCGGCATCGGTGCCGTGATGGGCGACAAGGGCCTCAAAGCTGTTGCCGTGCGTGGCAGCAAGGACATCAACGTGGCCGACCCGGTCAAGTACATGGAACTGTGCGACAGCGTCCTTCAATACATCAAGTTCCGCGGCGAGCATCCGATTCAGGGCGTGCCGCCCATTCTGCAAGGGCTGGGCTCACCGCAGGAAATGGCCATTGTCGATGAGGAATGGCACACCACCAATTTCACGTGGGGAAATTCGCGCACCCGTCGCAAGGATTTCTGGACGCATGAAATCGAACAAAAATGGAAGCAAACCCAGGAGCACGTGCGCACGCGTCTGATCAGTTGCCACAACTGTCCGATGAAGTGCGGTGCCACCATTTCGGTGCCAGGTCTGCCGACCTACATGATGAAGTGTTACTCGAAGCTGACCTACACGATGGCGGCGTTTTCGGACCTGGACTTCGGTTTCAAGATTGCGCAAAAGGCCACCGAGTACGGCATTGACGGCTTCTCCGCACCGCAGGCGATGGCTTTCGCCCTGGAACTTCTGGAAGCCGGCATCCTGACCCAGGAAGATTTTCCCGGCATGCCTGACGATAACGAGGGGCGTTTTTACTACCTGCTGGAAAAAATGGTGCGGCGCGAGGGCATCGGCGACTATCTGGCCGACGGCGTTTACTGGGCGGCACGGCGCATCGGCAAGGGTGCGGAGAAGTTCGACCACAACACGATCAAGAAGCACGAGCAACTGCCGCTCAAGCTGGGCATGCTCAACCCGGTCTATTACCTCATGTATTCCACCGGCGAGAAAATCAACATCACCCAAATCGAAGGCCAGTTTCCGCAGGAGCCGTTCGCCACGCGCGAATTGCGCGAAGAGTTCGCCAAGGACTGGTTCCAGGTGCCCGACGAAAGGTTCAAGAAGTACTACGTTGACTGGGAACCGCGCGGCGAGATGTCCAATCCCTACTATCCGACGCCGGAGATGGCCAGCGAAATCGTGGACTGGATGGAGAAGATGCACTACATCGACGACGCGCTGGGGATGTGCGCCGGACTGTCATCGTTCCCGCTAAAGCCGCCCTACCACATCCACAACTATCCGGAGTTCGTCACCGCCGCCACCGGCATCAAGATGAGCAAGGACGATGTGTGGCAGTCCGCCACGCGCACGCGCACCCTGATGCGCGCACTCAATGTGCGCCGGGGCCTGCGCCGCGCTGACGACAAGCCGCCGGAAGACCATTGGAAGAAGCGCTTCCCCGATCTGGAGAAGCAGTTGCTCGACGAGTACTACAAGCTCAAGGGTTTCAATCAACAAGGTATTCCGACCAAGGAATCGCTGCACGAACTTGAAATGGATTTCGTCGCCGAGGAATTTGAACAGAAGGGGATTTACGGCAATGGCTAAGGTCAAGAAAATCGTCAAATCTATCACCATCGATGCCGACAAGTGCAACGGCTGCAAGGCCTGCGAGGTGATCTGTTCTTCCTGGCACGCGGCGCCACGCTACAGCAGCAACAATCCGGCGCGTTCGCGCATCCGCATCGTGCGCCTGCCGCTCAAAGACATCTACCTGCCGGTCTATGCCGGCGAGTACACCGAGGTCGAATGCACGGGTCGCAGCAAATACACCATCGACGGCAAGGAATACAACGAGTGCGATTTCTGCCGCGCTTCCTGCCCCTCGCGCAATCTGTTCAAGGAGCCCGATTCAGGTTTGCCGCTCAAATGCGATATGTGCGAAGAAACCCCGGCACTGTCCCAGCCCAAATGCGTCGAGTGGTGTCATGCTGAGGCCCTGATCTTTGTCGAGCACGAAGAGGAAGTGGAGGAAAATCAACCCAAGATCGGCGATGTCGAACTTGGCCTCGGCGCGATGATCGACAAATTCGGTTTGCAGCAAGTGCTTGACACCGTCGCCAGAATGTCCAAGGCCTAAGGCATGGAGACCCTAGCCCCCCAAAAAGAAATCATTGATGCCATCAAGGCAGCCGGTGGCGATGCTTTCAAGTCCTGTTACCAGTGCGGCATGTGCGATACCGTCTGCCCGTGGAATCGTGTCTCCAAATTCAGCATGCGCAAACTGGTGCGCGAGGCGACTTTCGGACTGACCGAAATCGACAGCGAGGACATTTGGCGTTGCACCACCTGCGGCAAATGCCCGCAGGTCTGTCCGCGCGATGTCAGACAAATCGAGTCGGGTGTGGCACTGCGCCGCCTTGCCACCGAGTATGACGTTTTTGCGGGCGGTGCTTCGCCGATTCCAGGAGTTGCCGCCAGCCTGCGCGCCGAGGGCAATCCCTTCGGCGAAGCGCGCTCGAAGCGGGCCGACTGGGCTACGGGCCTGGGTGTCAAGCGCTTCACCGAGGGCATGGAAGTCATGTACTCCCCCGGCTGCTACCTGTCGTACGATCCGCGCGGAAGAATAATCGCCAAGGCCACGGTCGAGATCCTGCAAGCGGCAGGAGTCGATTTCGGCATCCTCGGCACCGACGAGAGTTGCTGCGGCGAGAGCATTCGCAAAACCGGCGATGAGAAATTATTCCGCACACTCGCGCGGCAGAACATCGCTCAACTGATTGGCAACGGTGTCAAGAAGATCCTCGTTTCGTCGCCACACTGCTATCACAGCTTCAAAAACGAGTACCCCGAGTTCATGGTGCATTTCGAGGTGGTGCACATCGCCCAATACCTCCATCAGTTGATCAGCGAGGGCCGCTTGAAGCTGACCAAGCAAGTCGCCAAGAACGTGACCTACCACGACCCCTGTTATCTGGGGCGCCACAACGGCATCTTCGAGCAGCCGCGCGAAGCCTTGAAGAGCGTTCCGGGCCTGCAATTGACAGAGATGCTGGAGAACCGCAAGAACAGCTTTTGCTGTGGCGGCGGCGGCGGGCGCATCTGGATGGAAACGCCCAAGGGCGAGCGCTTCTCCGATCTGCGCCTGGAGCAGGCTGTGGGCACTGGCGCGCAGATCATGGTGACGGCTTGCCCCTACTGCATCACCAATTTCGAAGACAGCCGCTTGAACCGCGCTGACGGCGGTGCCTCGATCGAAATCAAGGACATCACCGAAATCATTCGCGAAGCGATCTAGCCGAGGTAACAGAAGTGGAATTCGGACTCTTACAACAGCAATGGAACACGCAGAACGTGCTTCGGCCAGCGGACGACAGCATGGGCGACGTGATGGTCATCGGCGGTGGGATCAGCGGCATCCAGTCCGCGCTCGACCTGTCAACCGATGGTTACAAGGTCTATCTGGTGGAGAAGTCCCCCACCATCGGCGGCAAGATGTCGCAGCTCGACAAGACCTTCCCCACCAACGACTGCTCGATGTGCATCGAGTCGCCAAAATTTATTGAAACCGACCGGGCGCCCAACATCCAGCTCATGACCTATACCGACGTTGACAGCGTCGAAGGCCAGCCCGGCGACTTCACCGTCACGCTGTTGAAGAAGCCGCGCTACGTCAACGCCGACAAGTGCACCGGCTGCACCGCCTGCGTTGAACGCTGCCCGGTGAAGATTCCCGATCCGTTCAATCAGGAGTTGTCGCTGAACAAGGCGGTACACATCTACTTTGCGCAAGCGGTCCCGCTGGTGACCTACATTGATGAAAGCTGCCTGTTCCTCAAGGACAAGACCTGCGGGATTTGCCAGGCCGTCTGCGAAAACGACGCCATCGACTTCGGCCAGAAAGCCGATAAAGTCAAGATCAAGGTCGGTGCCATCATCCTTTCACCCGGCTACGAAACCTTCAACCCCTTGCCGCGCAACGATTACGGCTACGGCATCTTCAAGAATGTCGTCACCAGCATGGACTTCGAGCGCCTGCTGTGTTCCACCGGCCCGGATGAAGGGCAGATCCTGCGGCCCTCAGACCAGAAGCATCCGCACAAGATCGCCTGGATTCACTGCGTCGGCTCACGCCAGGTCAACCCAACCGGTGCCAACAGCTACTGCTCGGCGGTGTGCTGCTCGTACACGCAAAAGCAGGTGATTTTGGCCAAGGACCATCTGCCCGACCTGCACGCCAAAATTTTCCACAACGACATTCGCTCCTACGGCAAAGACTTCGAGCGCTTCTATCAGCGCGCACAGAACTTGCCTGACGTGCATTTTGTTCGCAGCTATGTGTCGGTCGGCAGCGAAGACCCGGTCACCGGCAATGTCTCGATCCGATACACCACGCCAGATGGGGTAGTCGAAGAATTTTTCGAGCTGGTGGTGCTCTCGGTCGGCCTGGCCCCGCCCAAGGACGCCCAGCGCTTCTCCGAGGTATTCGGCATCGAGCTCAACCAGCACGGCTTTTGCAAGGTCGAGCCGTTCAACCCGCTGCAGACCAGTCGGCCGGGCATCTTCACCAGCGGTGCTTTCCAGGGGCCAATGGACATTCCCGAATCGGTGATGGGAGCCAGCGGTGCCGGTGCCCAGGTCGCCAACCTGCTCAAGTCGCGACGTGGCCAGCTCTCGACCGACCGGGTCTATCCGCCGGAAAAAGATGTCTCGGAAGACGAAGCCAAAATCGGCGTTTTCGTCTGCCGTTGCGGTGCCAATATCGGCAGCGTGGTCGATGTACCCGGTGTGGCCGACTACGCCAGAGGCTTGCCGGGCGTGGTGCACGTCGAAGATTCCATGTTTGCGTGTGCCACCAACACCGCGCAGGCGATCTCCGACACCATCCGTGACAAGGGCTTGAACCGGGTGGTGATCGCCGCTTGCACGCCGCGCACGCTGGAGCCGCTGTTCCGCGACACCTTGCGCGAAGCGGGCATGAACCAGTATTACGTTGACATGGCCAACATCCGCGAGCACTGCTCCTGGGTGCACTCGAAAGAGAAAGAAGCCGCTACGGCCAAGTCCAAGGATCTGGTTCGCATGTCGGTGGCACGCGTGGGTAAACTCGAGCCACTCGACGAGTTCTCGCTGCCGGTGGACAAAAACGCACTGGTGATCGGCGGCGGCGTGGCTGGCATGACCAGCGCCCATACCCTGGCCGAGCAAGGCTATGAGACCTACCTGATCGAGAAAGCCTCCGATCTGGGCGGCGTTGCCAGCCGCCTGCACTACACGCTCGAAGGCATGGACGTACAGGCTTTCCTCAAAGACCTCAAGAAGAAAGTCTACCGGCACCCAAAAATCCATGCCATCCTGGATGCCACGATCACGAAGGTGGATGGATACGTTGGCAATTTCAACACCACGGTCAAGTCCAAGGGCCGTACGCGCACCATCAAGCATGGTGCCGCCATCATCGCCACCGGTGCCGCCGAGTACCATCCCACCGAGTACCTGTACGGCAAGAGCGACCGGGTAATGACGCTGCTGGAGATGGAAGGCAAGCTCGCAGGCCAGGACGAGAAGCTTCTGGCGGCACAAAGCGTGGTAATGATCCAGTGCGTGGGATGCCGTAACCAGGACCGCAACTACTGCTCCCGCGTCTGTTGCAGCGGCACCATGAAGAACGCCCTGAAAATGAAGGCGCTCAAGCCAGAAGTTGAAATCTACGTGCTGTTCCGTGATATCCGTACCTACGGATTTCGCGAGGACTATTACCTTGCGGCGGCGCACCAGAACGTCAAGTTCATCCGCTACGAGCCAGACGACAAGCCGCAACTGGAAAGCGTTGAGCGAGGCGGGCACAACTTCATTCGGGTGTCAGCGCTGGACCCGATTCTTGGCAGGAAGCTCGAGCTTGAAGCCGATGCCATCGTTCTGGCTGCGGCCGTGATCCCTTCGGCTGGTTCTGCCGAGTTGGCGCGCATGTTCAAGGTATCGCTGGGACCGGATGGTTTTTTCCAGGAAGCCCACGTCAAGCTGCGGCCGGTGGATTTTGCTGCCGAAGGCGTTTATCTATGCGGCACCGCGCAATATCCCAAGCACCTCTCAGAGACCATCACCCAGGCCTACGGTGCAGCCGGACGCGCCCTGACCCTGCTGTCAAGCGACACCGTGGTGGCCTCCGGCGCCGTGTGCGCAGTGTCGGCCCGGGACTGCGTCTCATGCGGCGCCTGCATTTCGGTATGCACTTACGGTGCCATCTCGTTCGAAGACACGCCGCGCGGCAAGAAGGCGGTGGTCAATGCGGTGCTGTGCAAAGGCGACGGCCTGTGCGTGGCCAAATGCCCGACCGCGGCGATCAGCCTATCTCACTTCACGGACGACGAAGTGTTCACCCAGATTGACGCCGCGCTGGCAGAAATTTGATAACACCAAACCAAGGTACCAAGAATGGCTTCCCCTGCCGAATTCAAACCGACCATCGTCGGATTTCTGTGCAACTGGTGCTGTTATGGCGGCGCTGACCTGGCCGGTGTTTCGCGTTTTCAGTATCCGCCCTATCTGCGCGTGATCCGCCTGATGTGCTCGGGCCGGGTCGATCTGGAATTCATCTTGCGTGCTTTCGCCAAAAAGGCCGACGGCGTGTTCATCGGCGGCTGCCATCTGGGCGACTGCCACTACAACCCGGAAGGCAATTACGATGCGCTGGGCAACAGCTTCGTCGCCAAGCGCATCCTGGAAAACCTCGGCATCAACCCGGACCGGCTGCGGCTGGAGTGGGTCTCGGCCGGTGAGGGCATCCGCTTTGCCGAAGTCATGACCGAGTACGGGGCCAAAATCAAAGCCCTCGGCCCCTTCGGCTCCAGTGAAGGCCGCGACACCCATGACCTGGTCGATGGCCTCAATGCGGCCACACAACTGGTGCCTTACTTCAAGCTGGTTGAGCGCGAACGCTTCCGGGTGAGCAAGCGCACCGAAGCAGGTTACAAGGAATTCTTTGCCCGGCCCGACTATGAGCCGCTGTTCAAGGAACTGATGCTCGACAAGCTGACCATGAGCCGGATCATGGGTGTACTGCGCGCTGGCACGGCGACGAATGAGACGATTGCAGAGAAACTCGGCATCGATGGCGATGAAGTCGCGCGCCACCTGCACCAGCTGTCCCAACAAGGCATGGTCCGCATGGACGCCAGCCAGGTGCAAATCGCACTGGCCGCCTGAAGCGCAGCACCCACCAGCAAACCGAAGTCAAACAAATTATGTCTGAAGAAAAAGTCAACGCCATCATCGAGAAATACCGCGGACAGCCGAGCTCGCTGATCCACGCGCTGGTTGAGATTCAACACGCGAACCACTGGCTGCCGCGCGAAGTGATGCACCAGGTGGCCAACGCGTTGGCGGTGCCATTCGCTCAGGTGATGCAGATCGCCAGTTTCTACAAGACCTTCAGCCTGACCCCCAAAGGCCGCCACGAAGTGCACGTGTGCACGGGCATGACCTGCCACCTGCGCGGCGCGGCCAAACTGCAGGCAAGAGTTGAGGAACTCACGGGCCTGGCGGACGGGCAGACCGATGCCGGCGCCAAATTTACGTTTGCCACCGGTGCCTGTCTGGGTAGTTGCAGCATCGCACCCGAGCTCATCGTTGACGGCAAGCACTATGGCCGCATGACAGCGGAAAAAGTCGAAGCTGTCCTGAAGCAATACGAGTAAGAAAGACCATGCCAAAGTTCCAATCAGCCGCTGAGCTGGAAAAATTCAGGGCAGAAATTCTGGCCAGTCGGGACCCTGTCAAAGCCTGCATCGCGGTCTGCGCCGGTGCTGCTTGCGACGGTCTGGACTCGGCTGCAGTCGCCGCTGCCTTTGTCGCCGCGGCCGCCGCGCTCGCTGACAAAATCGAAGTCAAAACCACCGGCTGCCACGGCTACTGTGAAAAGGGACCCAACGTCGTCGTCACTCCCGGCGAGATCTGCTACTTCGAAGTCAGCCCGGCCGACGTGCCCGAGATCATCGCGGCCACGCTCAAAGGCGAGGTGGTCGAACGCCTGGTCTATCAGGACCCGAACACCGGTGCCAAGGCGGTGCACATGGATGAGGTGCCGTTCTACAAACACCAGACGCGCCTGCTGATCGGCGACAACCCCAGAATCGACCCGATGAAAATCGACGACTATCTGGCGCTGGGCGGCTACACCGCACTGGTCAAGGCTTTGACCACCATGACACCGGAGCAAGTGCTCGACGAAGTGAAAAAAGCCAACCTGCGCGGACGCGGTGGCGGCGGTTTTCCAGCCGGATCGAAATGGGAGACCACGCGCAACGCACCGGAGAAAATCAAGTACGTGATTGTCAACGGCCACGAAGGCGAATCCGCTGCCTTCATGGACCGCGCCATGCTCACCGGCAACCCGCACAAGGTGCTTGAGGGCCTGATCATCGGTGCTTACGCCATCGGCGCGCAAAAGGGTTTCATGTACACGCGCCACGACATGCCGCTGCTCGAAAAGCATGTGCGCAACGCGCTGGCCCAGGCGGCGCAGTATGGCTTGCTGGGCAAGAACATTCTGGGCAGCGGTTTCGATTTCGAATGCGAGCTGCACTTCGACGTGGGCATCTTTGTGTCGGGCGAATCCTCCGCGCTGATGCGCTCGATTGAAGGCAATGCACCCGAGCCGCGGCCCAAGTACATTCGCACTTCGGTCTCAGGCATCTGGGACAAGCCAAGCAACCTCAACAACGTCGAGACCTGGGCCAACGTGCCGCAAATCATCAACCGGGGGGCCGACTGGTTCACCAGCATCGGCACCGAGAAGAGCAAAGGCACCAAGCTGGTTTCGCTCTCGGGCCATGTGGTCAACAGCGGCATTGTGGAGGTGCCGATGGGCACGCCGCTGCGCACCCTGGTTTTTGACATCGGCGGCGGCGTGCGCGACGGCAAGACGCTCAAGGCCATCCACTTCGGTGGTGCCATGGGCGGCTCGATTCCAGCCGACCTGATCGACGCGCCGCTGGATTTTGATGGCATGTCCAAGCTGGGCGCGCCGATTGGTGCCGGCGGCCTGCTGCTGATGGACGAAGACACCGACATGGTCGAAGTAGCGCGCTACCTGATGGACTTCTTGACCAAGGAATCCTGCGGCAAGTGTGTGCCGTGTCGCGAAGGCATGGCGCAGATGCTACAGATCCTCAGCCGCATTACCGAGGGTCAGGGCCAAGCAGGAGACATCGAGCGCCTGCAAGACCTGATCGAAGTCACCGGTGTGGCCAGCCTGTGCGCGCTTGGCAAGACCTCGGGTGACCCGCTCAAAAGCATGCTGCGATACTTCAAGCCCGAGTATGAAGCTCGCATCGCCGCCGGGAGTGACGCCAAATGACTGAAATCAATCTGAGCATCGACGGCAAAGCGGTCAAGGCCACAGCCGGCATGACTGTGCTGCAGGCGGCTCAACAGGCGGGCATCGCCATCCCCACTCTGTGCCATCACGAACAGCTCGAAGCCTATGGCGGCTGCCGTCTGTGCATGGTGGAAGTGGAGTCGCGTGGCTGGACCAGCTACGTAGTGTCATGCCTGTATCCGGTGGCCAAAGACATCGCCGTGCGCACCCGCTCGGAGAAGGTCGACAAGATTCGCAAAGTGCTGGTCGAGGAACTCATGGCGCACGCGCCCGATGCTCCTGAACTGGTGAAGCTGGCCGAGGAGTACGGTGCTGAGCGCAACCGGTTTGAGCGCGAGGCATCGTTTTGCGTGCTATGCGGCTTGTGCGTGCGCTACTGCAACGAGGTCAAGCAAAAGAACGCGGTCAGCTTTTTCGACAACGGTGCCGTGCGCCAAATCAAGTTCGTGCCTGAAGTCGCCAAAGACGAATGCTGGGACTGCCAGGAATGCTTTGCCATCTGCCCCACGTCCTACGCCCAAGCCGCTTACCTGCTGACCGAAGCGTTGGCCTTTCCGGGCCAGCGCAAGACCGCCCCCCGCAAGGCCAGGGCTGCTGCCAAACCACGGGTGATTATTCCCATCACGCCGGTGCCGATGACGGCCTGAAGCAGCCACTGATTCTGCTGGCGTTCCACCGCTTGTGGCTCCATGACTTTTCAAGCCTGGAATTTTGAGGCTGGTACCCGGTCATGGTGTAGCTTGGCCTGTTGAAAAGGGATCGTGCACGACGCAAGGCGTCTATTCGTATACCTGCACACCGCTACCATCCGCTAGGGCCTTTGGCCGATGCCATCGGGTCGATGACGGGCGCCTTGACCGGTCAGGTTGCCAACGCGCGGCACGAGGTTCTGGAAGCCGTCACGCAACAGAGCCGTAACGCCTGCTTGCAACTGATCCGCCACTTGGTTGACGTCGAGAGCCAGGCTGTCGGTATCGAGATGCCCAAGACGCTTGCCAGCGCCAATGACCTCATCAGCACGGCACAGGCGGCCATCGGCGCGTTTCTCGTGCCGCTGTATTGGACTGGAAAGCCAAGCATCAAGTGCCGGGCAAGGCTACTGACCTGCGTGCCAAGGGTCAAAAAGCCGGAGCCTACAAAGGCACTGAAGCAGATGCGATGCGCCGGATCAAGGCGCTTGCCAAAGATCGGTAACAGGTGCCCGCGATCAACCAGCACCCACTCTCACCCGGTGGCAACACCATGGCTAATTTGGTGCCTGCGTTCTATTGCCAGCGATTCTTCACGTAGTAGATGTAATTTCATGTACACTTACTTATACATTCATGATCAAACCTATTGATTGGCGGGGAAGCTCCCTCAAGGACCTCCAAGCGTTCCCCGATGATGCAAAGCACAGAGCTGGGTATCAACTGCGCAAGATCCAACAGGGGGAGCAGCCTGATGAGTTCAAACCGATGCCCGAAATCGGGGCTGGCGTAAGCGAAGTCATCGTGGATACGGCTGATGGATGGTTTCGAGTGATGTATGTTGCGAAGTTCGAAGAGGCCTTGTATGTATTGCATTCTTTTCAGAAGAAGACCAACAAGACATCGCAGGGCGACAAGGATATTGCCAAGCGCCGCTATGGCGCAGTGTTGATTGAAAGGAAGACGAAATGAAAACCGTGCACCTTGAGGATGACCTGAAGAGTGGTCATATCACACCCGCCGACGGTAACGTGTTTGCCGATTTGGGTTTTTCACCCAAGCAGGCAAAAGCAATGTTGAAGCAAGCCGATGCACGCATTGCCAAGTCGCAGAAATTGAAGAAGGATGCGGCAATTGCCATTGCCCAATGGATGCAATCCGAAAAACTCACCCAGGTCGCCGCGTCCGAGATTCTCGATGTCTCACGCCCGCGTGTCTCGGACCTGGTCAACGCAAAGCTCAGCCGTTTTTCGTTGGATACGCTCGTCACGATGCTCTTGCGCACGGGGAAAACGGTGGAGTTGGTCGTTCACTGAAGTCGAGGGCAACAGACAGTCTGTTGATTACGAAACAAGTTATGCAATCGCCAATTGATCAAGCGACTGCATGCGACTCAATTCATCGTGCAACTTGATTTCGGCTTTCCATAGGTCATATTTGCTCTGCATATCGACCCAAAGCTGCCACTGCCAATGAGCTCATCAGCACGGCACAGGCGGCTGAACTGCTGGGCTAGGCCCAAGTCGGCGAACACAAAAGCGCCCGCAGCGCATTTCGCACCTGGTTCAGGGATTTTTCTCGGGCCGCATTTTTCGAAAGCAGTTTCGCAGCTCCGCGACAAACAGTTCGGGCTGCTCGAATGCGGCGAAATGCCCACCCTTGTCGGTCTCTCTCCAGTGCACGATATTGGTGAAGCTGCGCTGCGCCCAACGGCGTGACGGGCGGGAAAATTCCTTCGGGTAAATGGTCACACCGACGGGGATCCTGATTTGTTGCGTCTTGAAGAATGCGAGGCTCTCCCAATAAAGTCGCGCTGATGATGCGGCCGTGCCTGGCAGCCAATAGAGCATGATGTTGTCGAGCATGGCGTCGCGGCTCAAGGCGCTCTCGGGCTCGCCGCAGTTGTCGGTCCAGGCATAGAACTTCTCGTAGATCCAGGCGGCCTGCCCGGCCGGTGAGTCGGTCAGGCCATAGGCAAGGGTCTGCGGGCGCGTGCGCTGCAGTTTCGCGTAGCCCGAGTCTGTATCGCGATAGAACTTCATCGAGGTAACGGATGCCTGCTCGGCCTCGCTGAGTTGCGCATAATCATCCCGGCCCGGATAGACCAGCGGCATGTTGAGATGAACACCAACACATTCCGGCGGTGCCTGCATGCCAATTGCAGTGGTCACTGCAGCGCCCCAATCGCCGCCCTGGGCAAAGTAACGCGAATAGCCCAGGCGCTGCATCAAACTGATCCAGGCGGCGGCGATTCTCTCCACCCCCCAGCCGGTGCTGGTGGGCTTGTCCGAAAAACCGAAGCCGGGCAGCGACGGAATCACAAGGTGGAACGCGTCGTTGCCGTCGCCGCCGTGGGCGGCGGGGTCCGTCAAAGGACCGATGACATCAAGAAACTCGATCACGGAGCCGGGCCAGCCGTGCGTAAGCAAGAGCGGTACGGCGCCCGGCTCAGGCGAGCGGATGTGCAGAAAGTGAATGCGTAAGCCGTCGATGCAGGTGTGGTACTGACCACTTGCGTTGAGTCGCGCTTCGCAGCGGCGCCAGTCGTAGCCATGCTGCCAATAATGGCAAAGCGCCTTGATTGCCGCCAGCGGCACACCCTGACTCCAGTCAGCGACAGTTTCACGCTCCGGCCAGCGTGTGTTGGCCAACCGGCAGCGCAGATCAGCGAGTGCTTCTTCGGAAACGGCCAGCTTGAATGGCTCGACCGATGTGTTCGTGCAATTCGCCTGCTTTTCACCGTTGATTATTGCCATAGACCCGTTTACCTCGGTGCAAGTGTAAACCGTAGCTCCCGAAAAGGATAAAAATCCATGGCGATCCAGCATGGCAAAATAGGCCAAATGAGGCCTTGGTCACAGCCCGGCCTCAATCTCCAATCTGAAACCTCAAGGAACAATTTATGGCCCTGATCATCACTGAAGATTGCACCGCGTGCGATGCTTGTCGTCCAGTCTGTCCAAACGAAGCGATTACCGTGGGCGACCCACTCTACGTGATTGACCCGTCGCGTTGCACCGAGTGTGTGGGTGCCGAAGACGAACCCCAATGCAAGCTGGCATGTCCGGCCGATTGCATTATTCAACATCCCGATTTTGTCGAGACGCCCGAAGTTCTTCAGGCCAAGTACGAATCCTTGCACAGCTGAGCGCTGTCGTATTGCTCAAAGTACGGCGAGCGTTTCATAGCCAATCAGGTCTTCAAACTACAACGGGCAAGCACTCAAGCAGCTCAAGCGCTCCTGGCAGAAGGACGACAAGCGAATGCAACATCATCGCCAGCAGGCCATTGACGCGCTGCGTCATGCTGAGGCACGCAACGTGCTGGCGTTGGCGATTGCGCGGGAAATTATTGCCAAACCGGACGCTGCGCGTGTGCCCTCGCTGGTCATAGATTTTTTGTGCGGCCCCTGGTCGCACGTGGTCGCACAGGCTCGCATCGTCAGTGGCGTGGGCTCCGCCCTGGCGCAGAAATATCGCTCGCTGGTCTCTGCCCTGCTGTGGAGCGTGCATCCCGACCTGGCGCATAAAGATAAGGCCAAACTGACTCGCCTCATACCGCTGCTACTGGGCACGCTGCGCGAAGGCTTGGAAAGCATTGACTATCCTGGCACCAGAACCAGTGCTTTCTTCGAGTCCCTCATGGGTCTGCACCAACTAGCCTTGCGCAGCGCGAAAGAAACGGCAACGGCGTTGCCAGTGGCCCCCATTGTGCCGACCAACTGGCCGACTTTGCCCGGCGTCGAACGCGACGACCCCTGGGTGGCACCCGAGGAGGCCCGGATTTCCGGATTCATCGAACTGCCTGAAGTGGACGACAACCCCGCAGTAGCGACCGATGATTTGCCTCTTGGGTCCTGGATCGAGTTGCACATGCACGACGAATGGGTGCGCACCCAGCTCATCTGGACCAGTCCGCATGGCACCTTGTTTTTATTTGCCAGCGCCATGGGTGCCACCCAATCCATGACGCGACGCTCCCGCGACAAACTGGTCGCTGACGGAAAGTTGCGCGTGCTGTCAGATCGGCCGGTCGTAGCAGGCGCTCTGGATTCCGTGGCACAGATTGCACTGAAAAATGGCGTCAACTCGACGTCTTGAAACCGCATGCACCAGGAATTTCCTATGACCCGATTCGGATTGGCTTTTTTCTACCTGTTCTGCCTGGCGTCGGGCAATGCGCTGGCGTGGAGCAACCACACCTACGCGGCCTACCGCGTGTTTGAAAAAATGCCCGAGGTCGCTGCTGCGGCCCCCGTAGCGGTGGAGCCGCTGGAGGCTTTTCTGAAGGCTGAGGAGCGATCCATTGAAAGCTTGTTGGCGAGTCAGGAACGCTGGGCCGAGAGCCAGCTTGAGGTTTATCCACCGCGCCCAGTTGCGCTGGCTTTTAAAGCCAACCCGGCACAAAACGACGCAGATCGACGCCGGTCGTTCTTGATGGCGCTGCGGGTCGCGCCTGACAGCCGCTTTGCACTGTACCTGCAGAGCGATCCTTGGCAAATCGCACCTGCGCCAGCGCAGTGGCTGGCGCACGCAGTGGTCAACACGCTGCCCGAGCAGCCCAACTCGACTGACCGCTTTACCGCCATCCGGGCCGGGCAAAGCGTCTCCCCTCTGGCTGTGCTGGCCTCGGCGACCGACGAGCCAGACTACGGCCTCGACATCAACCTGTGGTCGGACAGCCCTTCAGCCTGGGGCAAGCTTTATGGTTTCGGCGCCCTGCCCTTTGGCAATCCGGCGCTTTACTTCTCGACCCAGGCACCGTTTCATATGGGTTTCTATCAGGAAGATCGCGTCATTTATCTGGCCGCACCGTTTCTCAAAAAAACCTTTCCGCTGCTGCGCATTCACCAGTACAGCAGCCTGGCGGCGCTCGCCTTTCGGACCGGCCACGCCTATTGGGGCTGGCGCTTCACTGGCCTGGCCCTGCACTACGTTCAGGATTTGACGCAACCCTATCACGCCAGCGTCTCGCCCGGCAATGCTTCGCTCAAGCTGATCGGTATCAATCTGCTGGCGATGGCCGGACTGCCACGCCTGAAAGACGAGATGATCGTGCTGTTGTCGAACCGTCATCTGGCGCTCGAAAAATACCAGAACCAACTGCTTCATGACGCCGCCCAAAGCCAGCGGGAAACCGCCCTGGAACAGGCGCTACGCAACAGCGCGCAAGACCAGGGCTACCCGCTCTGGTCTGATTTTTATGCACGCGACGTGGTCAGCCGCCAGTCATACGCACTGGGCAGCCAATTGACCGACATCCTGGTGGACACGCTGCCGCCCGAGTATGTGTCCGACCCCGCCTTCGATTTTGGTGTCAAAGAGTCGGCCATTGATCTGGCGCGGATCGTGCACAAACAAGACCCGGCCAAAAGGCTCAGACTGGACCGTGCCCTGGCCGAAATGCTGGCCCATTTTGGTGCCCACAGTCGCAACACCGTGCGCGGCATTCTGAAGGCGGCAGCCAGCCCGTGATGAACCCCAGACGCCTGAGCGCGGCGAGATTGTCACGGCCTGAGCAGGTAAAGCGCTGACGGTATCAGCACAATTTGGCAGGATGTGGTAACTTGACCTACAAAGTAGCGGCAATAAATGTTATATTGCACTGCAACATATTTAGAAGGTTAATGCACCGTGCTTTACAAGATTTACGAAACGCAACGCTCGCTGATGGAGCCTTTCTCGGACCTGGCACATTCTGCCGCCAAAGTCTATGGCAATCCATTGTCGCTATTGGGCAAGAACCCGTTTGCGCAGCGCATTTCGGCCAGCTACGACCTGCTGCACCGTCTGGGCAAGGATTACGAAAAACCCGAGTTTGGTCTGCGCACGGTCGATGTCGATGGCGTCACCGTCGCGGTCCACGAACGGGTCGAAATCGACAAGGCCTTTTGTGAATTGCGCCGCTTCAAGCGTTTCACGGACGATCGGACGACGCTTGAAAAACTCAAGAACCAGCCTGCGGTGCTGATCGTCGCGCCACTGTCTGGCCACTATGCCACGCTGCTGCGCGACACCGTCAAGACCCTGTTGAAGGACCACAAGGTCTATATCACCGACTGGAAGAATGCGCGTCTGATTCCGGTTGCCAAAGGCGAGTTCCACCTGGACGACTACGTGAACTATGTGCAGGAGTTCATCCGCCATCTGCAAGGCAGCTACGGCAATTGTCACGTCATGAGCGTCTGCCAGCCCACCGTGCCGGTGCTGGCTGCGGTGTCGCTGATGGCCAGCCGGGGCGAAACGACGCCCTTGAGCATGGTGATGATGGGTGGTCCGATTGACGCCCGCAAGTCGCCCACTGCCGTCAACAACCTGGCCATGAACAAGAGCCACAGCTGGTTTGAAAACAATGTGATTTACCGCGTGCCTACCAACTTTCCGGGTGGTGGACGACGCGTTTATCCAGGTTTCTTGCAACACACCGGGTTTGTCGCGATGAACCCCAGCAACCACGCCAAAAGTCATTACGATTATTTCAAGGACCTGGTCAAGGGCGACGAAGCCAGCAGCGAAGCGCACCGCAAGTTTTACGATGAGTACAACGCAGTACTCGACATGGACGCTGACTACTACCTCGACACCATCCGGGTTGTGTTCCAGGAATTCAACCTGGTCAGCGGCACCTGGGACGTCAAGGGCGTGGACGGCAAGGTCGAGCGCGTGCATCCCGAAGACATCAAGACGACCGCGCTATTCTCGATCGAGGGCGAGCTTGACGACATCTCCGGCTCGGGCCAGACTGCCGCTGTGCATGACATTTGCAGCGGTGTCTCCAAGTCCCTGCAAAAGCACCTGGAAGTCAAGGGTGCCGGCCACTATGGCATTTTTGCCGGTCGGCGCTGGCGCGAAGTGGTTTATCCGCAGGTCAAGTCCTTCATTCTCAGCCAGCAAGCGCTCAGCGCCCGCGCGTCAGCCCCGATTGCAGCAAAGAAAACAGCGAAAGCGACCGTCAGTAAAGCGAAGCCTGCTACAACGAAAATAGCAAAGAAAGCTGTTCGAAAGAAGTAATGAAAAGCCTGGCCGCCAGCATCCTTGCGGTCCTGCCCCAGACCCAGTGCACCCGCTGCGGCTATCCAGACTGCGCAGCGTACGCCCAAGCCATCGCGCAGGGCCAGGCGCCAATCAATCATTGTCCGCCGGGTGGCACACAAGGCATCGAGCGCCTGGCCCGCGTCACGGGCCAGCCCGTGCTGCCGCTGGATCCGGCCAAGGGCGCGCAGGCGCCTCGCAGCGTCGCCTATATCGATGAAGATTGGTGCATTGGCTGCACCTTGTGCCTCAAGGCCTGTCCGGTCGATGCCATCATGGGCAGCAACAAGCTCATGCATACCGTGCTTGAGGCCTATTGCACCGGTTGTGAACTCTGCCTTCCAGTTTGCCCGGTAGACTGCATTGAGCTTGAAAACGCATCCGGCTCGGCCACCGGCTGGCACGCGTGGTCGCAGACACAGGCGGATGTGGCGCGCAGCCGCTACGAATTCAAAGCACTTCACGCACGCGCCGCTTTGCCGGAAACCAGGTCACTGCAGCTGGACCGCAAGCAAATTCTGATCGAAGCCGCGTTGCAGCGTGCGCGCGCTGCGCGCGCCACCAGCACCTTGCCAGCGCAAGGCTAAACCGCTCGACACAACTACCTTCAGCGCTGACTGGTTGAGCCTCGAATTCGAGGGCGTTTTCGCATCTGTTACAGTCATTTGCGAACAGCGCCTTTGTGAACAGGCGATAGCCAGGAGCCCATACCATGCCCAGTCCAGCGCAACCCATAAGCGACTTCGCCACGCAGCACCCCAGCCTATCGACGATGCTGGCTCAAGCGGCCGCTGCGGGACACACAACACTCAACGCAGCGCAATTGGAAACTCTGCTCGCCGCCTTGGGACTACCGCACTCGGTTGAGGCCCCACCAACGGTCCAGCCGGGCCTTGTCGAAATCGGAATCAAGCTCTACCGCACGCGTGAGTTTGGCATGATCGTCAGCGCCGGTTTGGGCGGCCCGGATGCCCAACTGGATGCCACCCATTTCAAGAAAGACAGCGCGCTGGTGTCTGCCAGTGCGGAACTGACTGACGCCGGGCAATTTTTGAAATTGTTCCAGCGCACCCTGGTTTACCAGCAGGCGGCCCGCATGGCCCGACAAATGGGCAATCCGCCGCCCGACCAGGCACTCCAGGCGTGTTTCGGCCAAGTTACTGGCCATCGGTCATGCTTCGAACGATCCGGCGAGCGCTTTCACGCTGAATCAGCTTGAATTGAATCTGCACATGCATGGCGCGCAACTGCGTGTTCAAAGCGCGCGAGGTGCGCTTGGCCAAGCGGCTGCGGCGCGTTTGCCACGCCCGATCCACAAGATCGACAAATTGATCCACCCGAAGCGCATCGGCATCATTGGCGTGTCATCGAGCGCCATGAATTTTGGCCGCATCATTTTGCGCAACTTGATGGGCAGCGGTTATCCCAAGGATCAACTGCTGGTGCTGCGACCGGGCGAGAGCGAAATCGACGGTGTCAAGTGCGTCGACAGTCTCAAAGCGCTTGATCAAAAGCTCGATCTGCTGATCGTCGCGGTGGCGGCCAGCGCAGTCTATGCGCTGGTCGATGAAATCATCGAGACGGACGCCGTCGAGTCGGTCATGCTGATCCCCGGTGGCCTGGGCGAAACAGCGGCCAGCCAGGAGAGCGCTGCGGCGCTGGCCGAGCGCATCAATGCCGCCCACGCCAAAACCGGTGGCGGCCCGATTTTTCTGGGCGCCAACTGTCTTGGCGTGGTCTCGCACCCGGGCGCGTACGACTCGTGGTTCATCCCGCTTGAGCGCCTGCCCAAGCCGCAGAAAAAAGCCCAACGCAATTCGGTGCTGCTCAGCCAGAGTGGCGCATTCATGATCACGCGCATCAGCCAGAACCCCTGGCTTGACCCAAGCTACATGCTGGCGCTGGGCAACCAGACCGACCTGACGCACGGCGACCTGCTCAGCTACTTTGCCGCGTTGCCTGAGGTTGAAACCCTGGGCATTTATGTGGAAGGGTTCAAGGATCTGGACGGACTCGATTTCGCCAAAGCGGTGCGCCAGGCGGTGCTCCAGGGCAAGCAGATTGTGGTCTATAAATCGGGCAAAAGCGACCCGGGCGCCAGAGGCGTGATGGGGCACACGGCTTCCATTGCCGGTGCTGCCGGGCTATTTGATTCGGTGCTGCGCCAGGCCGGTGCCATGGTGGCCGAAGACTTCAACAGTTTTGACGACCTGCTCTACATCGCCGGCGCCCTGCACCACAAGAAAGTCAAAGGTGCGCGCCTGGGCGGCATCAGCGGCGCGGGCTTTGAAGCCGTGGGCATTGCCGACTCGATTGCGAGCGACACTTTCGCCATGGAGATGGGCGCGCTGGAGCCCGCCACTGTGACCAAGATCGAAGAAATCCTGACCGCCAAAAAACTCAATCTGCTGGTCGAAGTGCGCAACCCGATCGACATCAACCCGGGTGCCGACGATGAAGCGCACCTGCAGATCGTCGAAGCCTTTTTGCAAGACCCCACCATCGATGCGGTGGTGGTCGGCATGGACCCAACCGCCCCGGCAATCCGCTCGCTGGCAACGAGCACCTTGCGCCCGGGCTTTGACATCACCGACCTCAAAAGCAGCGTGCACCTGATGCCGCTGTTGGTCAACCGCAATGACAAGCCCGTCGTCGGCGTGGTCGATGGCGGCCCGCTTTACGACGCGATGTGCGCGGCCCTGATGGATCAGGGCGTGTGCATTTTCCGCAACTGCGCGCGCGCGACACAGGCCCTGGTGCGCTACGTCGAGGCCAGACTGAATGCCCAGAGCCTCATGCAGCGCCAGCGCTGAACCCAAGCTCCGTCAAGAATCTACACACAGGACCCACCATGAGCGAAAAATTAATCAACGAGATTTTCCAGAAAGCGCACAGCGAGGGGCGATCCACGCTGTTTGAGTATGAGGTTTACCGACTGCTCGCCGCGGCCGGCATCGCATCGACTCCAAGACACGAAGTGCTTGCAGGTGGGCTTGATGCGACGGACGAACTGCTGGCATCGTTCCCTGGCAGCCGGGTGGTGCTGAAGATCGTCTCTGGCAGCATTGCACACAAGTCAGACGTGGGCGGCGTCGCCATCGTGGCCAAGCAGCCAGCAGCAGTGCTAGCCGCCTGCAAAAGCATGCTGGCAACCTTGTCGGACCGGGACATCGCGGGGCTGATGCTCACCGAGTTCATCGAAGCGGACGCCAAAGGTGCCGGCAGCGAGCTGCTGCTCGGCCTGCGCAACACGCGCGAGTTCGGCATGATCCTGAGCGCCGGCATGGGAGGCATCGACACCGAGCTCTTTGCCGCAGGTGCCCGCCGCGGCCAGGCGGTGGTTTCGGCCTCGACTGCGCTGACCACGGCCGAAGAATTCCTTGAGATTTTCAAGCCGACGCTGTCCTACCGCAAGCTCGCCGGGCTGACGCGCGGCGGCCACCGGCTGGTGTCGGACGCAAGCCTCACCCAGTGCTTTGGCGCCTTCATCCGCCTCGCCAACGCCTGCTCGACGGGCAATCCGGAAACCGACTTCGTCATTGAGGAGCTGGAGGTCAACCCCTTCACCTGCTCGGCCGGCTCGCTGGTCGCGCTCGACGGCTTGTGCCGCTTTGGCCGGCCGCAGCCTGTACGCCCGCCGCGGCCGCAGGGCAAGATCGACCGGCTGCTGCACCCGGCGTCAATCGGCATCATCGGTGCTTCCGCCACGCGCATGAATTTTGGCCGCATCACGTTGAAGAACATCATCGCATCGGGTTACGAGCAACAACGCCTGCTCGTCATCAATCCCGATGGCCAGGAAGTCGACGGTGTGCGCTGCGCATTGAGCCTGAGCGCACTGGAGCAAAAACTCGACCTGCTGATCCTGGCGGTGACCGCCGATGTTGCCTTCGGCATCATTGACGAGGTGATCAAGACCGATGCCGCCGAATCGGTGCTGTTGATCCCCGGGGGCATGGGGGAAACCGAAGCGAGCCGCGAGCCGGCCCGGCGCATGCTGGAGACGATCGACGCGGCCCGGCGCTTGAGCGGCCGCGGACCGGTATTCGTCGGCGGCAACTGCCTGGGCATCATCTCGCATCCCGGCAACTACGATTCCTGGTTCATTCCCGAAGAACGCCTGCCCAGAACGCAGAAGAAGTCACAGCGCACGTCGGCGCTGATCAGCCAGAGCGGGGCCTTCCTGGTCACTCGGCTCAGCAAGAATGCCTGGCTCGACCCGGCCTACATGGTCGCCCTGGGCAACCAGAACGACATCACGCACGGCGACATGGTCGAGAACTTCGCAGCCAACCCCGACATCCACGTGATCGGGGCCTACGTCGAAGGCTTCAAGGACCTCGACGGGCTGGCCCTGGCACGAGCGGTGCGCAAGGCAACCCTGGCCGGCAAGCAGGTCGTCATTTACAAGGCCGGCCAGTCGGCGGCGGGCAAGCAGGCCGCGATGGGCCACACCGCCTCGATTGCGGGCGACTACGAGGTCTGCCTGTCAGTGCTGACGCAAGCCGGCGCGCTGATCGCAAGCGACGTCAGCGAGTTCAGCGACCTGTTCTACCTCTCGGACTGCCTGCACGACAAGCTGGTTCATGGCCAGCGGCTCGGTGCCGTGGCCGGCGCCGGCTACGACACGGTAGCTATTGGCGACAGCCTGCAGGTGGGTGACTTCGCCATGTCGCTGGCCGCCATCAGTCCATCGACGCGGGCGCGCTTCGTAGCGATCCTGGCGGCCAAGAAGCTTGATGCGCTGATGGAAGTCAGAAACCCGTTCGACATCAACCCGGCCGCCGACGACGAGGTGCACCTGCTTTGCATTGAGGCCATGGCCGCAGAGCCGGAAGTTGACTGCGTCATCGCCGGGCTCGACCCGACCTCGCCGATGGTCAGGTCGCTCAAGACCAGCGCGCGCGCGGGCTTTGACATCGACAGCCCCGACAGCATCGTGCAGACGCTACCAAAGCTGGTCGCCTCCTGTGCCAAACCGATCGTCGCCGTGATTGACGGCGGCGCGCTGTTTGACCCAATGGCCAACCAGTTGATGGAGCAAGGTGTCTGCATCTTCCGCTCGAGCGAGCGCGCCACCCGTTCGCTGGTGCGTTATACCGAGGCGCGGCTGCGCGCGGCGCCTCTGCGTGGCCAGAGGTAGCGCCTACCCGGCGCACTGGCGCAACCAGGGGCTGACGCGGTAGCGTTCGCCCCGGTAGCAGGCATCCAGGGCGTCGAGCAGATCAATCACCGCGCCGCTTTGCCACTGGGCCAGCCATTCGAACGGCCCGGCCGGATAGTTGAGCCCCAGCTTCATGGCTGCATCGGCCGCATCCGTGCTGCAAACGCCCTGCTGCACCGCATCAGCCGCTTCGTTGATCAACATAGCCAGCGTGCGCGCCACCAGCAAACCCGGCGCGTCCGCCACCTGCTGCGGCGCAAAGCCCAGCACCTGCAGCCAGGCCGGCACCGCCTGGCACCATAACTGCGACGCACGCTGCGATGGTGCCCAGGCCAAAGCGCCGGGACGCATGGTGGGCAGCGACAGATCAAACACGGCGACTTCCTCGCCCAAGGCTGTCGCGCGGCGGCCATCGGTCAGCCGCAACTGCGCGCCATCCACCTCCAGCCCCAGCCAGTCGCTGTTTTCAACGTGCTCAAACGGGTAGCCCGCGCTTTGCAGTGCCAGCGCCAATCGGTCTGCCATGCCGCCCTGCCTGTGCAAACGCAGCCGCTGCGGGTGTGCCGGTGCTGCCCATTGCGCTGGAAGCACTTCCACTTTGTCAGCACCCGCGTTGTAATCAAAAAAGCCACGCCCGGATTTGCGTCCAAGCAAACCGCCATCGACCATCTCACGCTGAATCAGCGACGGCACAAAGCGCTTGTCATAAAAATTGGCCGCATAAACGGACTGGGTGACCGCAAAATTGGTGTCAAGCCCGATCAAGTCCATCAACTCGCACGGCCCCATGCGAAAGCCCGCAGCGCGCAGACAGGCATCGAGCAGCGCGGGTGTCGTCACCTGCTCTTGCAGCAGCGCCAAGGCCTCGGCGTAATAGGGCCGCGCAATGCGGTTGACGATAAAGCCGGGCGTCGAGCGCGCCATGACCGGGGTCTTGCCCCAGACTTTGGCCAAATCAAAAATCGCCTGTGCCACGGCTGGATCGGTCTGCAAGCCCGACACCACTTCAACCAGTTTCATGAGCGGCACCGGGTTGAAGAAATGCATGCCGACGAGTCGCCCGGGCTGCTTGAGCCCATTGGCAATGGCCGTGATCGAAATCGACGAGGTGTTGCTGGCCAGCACGCAGTCGGCAGACACAATGGCTTCAAGCTGCTGGAACAGGCCGCGCTTGACCTCGATGTTTTCGACAATCGCCTCCACCACCAGCCCTGCAGACGCGGCGGCCGAAAGTCCATCGACGGCCTGGATGCGTGCCTGCGTTTGCGCCACCTGCGCGGCGCTGAATTTGCCCTTGGCCACCAGAGCGTCCAGGCTATTCTTGAGCTTGGCCAGGGCCTTGGCGACGGCCCCGGCCTGGCTGTCGTAGAGCATGACCTGCTGGCCCGCCTGCGCCGCAATCTGGGCGATGCCCAAGCCCATGATGCCCGCACCCACCACCAGCACCGGCGCGTCGGTCAGAATTTTTTTTGTCATTGGCATATCCAGTTCTATCGAAATTTCATTCAATTTGCACCCCTCAATAAGTCTCCAAGTGCAATCGGCCTTCACTTTTCAGTGCGGCCGCTACCGCATCCCAGGCCAGCCCTGACTGCAGGGCAATGTCGCGCAGGGCCTGCAACACGCCCTCTTCCATGCTCCTGAGGCCACAGACGTAGAAGTAGCTGTTGCTGTCAGCAAGCAGCGCTGCGAGGTCGGCGGCGCGCTCGCGCAGCAGGTCCTGCACATAGCGCCGATCTCGGCCCGCGACGCGTGAAAAAGCGAAATTGATGTCGATGAACTCTTTGGGTAACTTTTGCAGCGGACCGAAATAAGGGAGTTCCTCGGGGCTGCGCGCACCAAAAAACAGCAGCAGCCTGCCGGCTTCGAATTTTCCGCTTTGGCGCAAACGCCGTCGCCATTCGGTCATGGCGCGCATCGGCGCGCTGCCGGTGCCGGTGCAAATCATCACGATGTGGCTGTGCGGATGGTTGGGCATCAAGAAACTACTGCCAAACGGCCCGGTCACCTGCACCTTGTCACCGACTTGCAAATCACACACGTAATTGCTGGCCACACCACGCACCGGCTGGCCCTGGCGGTCCTGCAGCACGCGCTTGACGGTCAATGACACATTGTTGTAGCCGGGCCGCTCGCCATTGCGTGGACTGGCCACCGAGTATTGGCGCGCATGATGCGCCCGACCCTGGCTGTCAACGCCCGGCGGCAGGATGCCGATCGACTGGCCTTCCAGCACCGGGAACGGCAGCACGCCGAAGTCCAGCATCACGTGATGCGTGTCGTAGTCGCTACCCAATTGCGTCACGCGCACATTGCCCACCACCTTGGCGCTGATGGACTTCTGTGACGCCTTGGGGCCATAAAGATTGGTGTAGGCGTGCGCGGCAGACCAGGGCGGGATGGTGGCACCGAACCGGTTGCCCGGCTGAGCCGGCCCGGAACTCGCACCTATATTTGTCATGCCGGACTCCGATCCGGCATCCAGTGCCACGGAAACACTGGATCCCGGATCAGGTGCGGGATGACCGTTGTCGAGAGGTTCATCGAAAGCGAGGTCCGGCAATTCATCCCACAACAGTTGTTCAACCACGCTGTAAGCCTTGCCGCGCGGCACCAGGCGCCAGTTGTCGATGGAGCCGGTCGGGCACGGTGCGATGCAGTCCATGCAGGCATTGCACTTGCTCACATCCACCACGTAATTGCGGCTGTCGTGCGTGACCGCCGCCACCGGGCAGGTGGCTTCGCAGGTGTTGCAGCGGATGCAGATCTCCGGGTCGATCAGATGCTGCTTGATCAGCGCACCGCTTGGCGCGTCCACGGTGTCGGCCTGCATGACAAATGATTCAGGCAAAACGCACGTATTCAAAGTCCACCGGCTGGCGGTTGATGCCCATCACGGGTGGCGCAATCCAGTTGGCGAACTTACCCGGCTCGGTCACGCGCCCCATCAGACTGGCGACAAAGGCGCGATCCGCGGCTGAGGGCAGCCACTCGTCAACATGGGCATTCCACTGCGCCTCAGACACCAACTCGCCGCTGGGTGAGACCTTGATGCCAGCCAGCGCGCCGATGTTGCGGTGAAAGGCCTTGTGCGGCACTTTGAGCCTGAACGCAATCCCGGCTTTGGCCAGCACCTTGTTCCAGCGCTCCACACCCGCCACCGAATCCACGATGTAGTCGTCGCGCAGCACTTCATTCAGGGCGTTCAGCAGCGGCACCTCGCGCTCCAGCAGTTGCCCGCCCTGCGCCTGGATCACTTTGTAATTCTGGCCCTTAAGCACATGGTCGTCCTGGCGCTTGCCTTCTTCATAGCGGCCTTTGAGACCGGAGCTGTAAAAGATGGCAGCGTTGCTCGACTCATCCGCACCAAACAGATCAATCGTCACACTGAAGTGAAAATTCAGGTAGCGCTGCAAGGTGGGCAGATCGATCACACCGGCCGCGCGCAACTTGGCCACGTCCTCGGTCTTGAGCTCGTTCATGAGCTGCGCCGTGCGCGTAATCACGCGCGCAATGCCCGCTTCGCCCACAAACATGTGGTGCGCCTCTTCGGTCAGCATGAACTTGGTGGTGCGCGCCAGCGGATCAAAGGCGCTCTCGGCCAGCGCGCAGAGCTGAAACTTGCCGTCGCGGTCAGTGAAATAAGTGAACATAAAAAAGCTCAGCCAATCCGGAGTAGCCTCGTTGAAAGCACCCAGAATGCGTGGGTGGTTGGCGTCGCCGCTGTGGCGCTCCAGCAGCGCCTGCGCTTCTTCGCGGCCATCGCGACCAAAATGCTTGTGCAGCAGATACACCATGGCCCACAGATGCCGCCCTTCCTCCACGTTGACCTGAAACAGGTTGCGCAGGTCGTACTGGCTCGGGCAGCTCAGTCCCAGATGGCGCTGCTGCTCGACCGAAGCCGGCTCGGTGTCGCCTTGCGTGACGATGATGCGGCGCAGGTTGGCGCGGTGTTCGCCCGGCACATCCTGCCAGGCCGCCTGGCCCAGGTGGTCGCCAAAGTGGATGGCGCGGTCGGCCACGGCCGGGTTCATGAAAATGCCCCAACGGTAGTCGGGCATCTTGACGTGGCCAAACTGCGCCCAGCCCTGCGGATCAACGCTCACCGCCGTGCGCAAATAGACGTCAAAGTTTTGCGAATCATCGGGCCCCATGTCGCGCCACCAGCCCAGAAAATTGGGCTGCCAACTCTCCAGCGCGCGTTGCAGCGTGCGGTCTTCGCTCAAGTTGACGTTGTTCGGAATTTTTTCGCTGTAATCGATGCCTGCCATGATGTTCTCCAGAATACTTAAACGCGGTTCCAGTCAAAGGCGGCCTTTTCGCCTTTGCCATAAAGCTTGAGTGCGCCCTTGTCGCCGACCGCGTTGGGGCGCTGGAAGATCCAGTTCTGCCAGGCCGTCAGGCGTGCAAAGATGCGCGTGAACATGTTTTCCGGGCCGTTAAAGCGCAGGTTGGCTTCCATGCCCGTGAGCGCGTCCGGCGACAGTGCCGCGCGCTCCTCAATCGCCAGGCGTACTTCGTCGTCCCAGTCCAGATCGTCCGGGCAGGATGTCACCAGCCCCAGCGCAAAGGCTGCCTCGGCATCGAGCGGCTCACCGAGCCTGCCGCGCACCGCCTGCAAGGGGGCAACTTCGTCGTAAAAAAGCCGCCCGAGCCGGCTCTGACCGGTGGCCATCGGGTACAAAGCAAAATTGCATTCGGTGACAGCGATGCTGGGTGCACGGTCGGGCTCGTCAGGCAGGGCCAACTGGTAACTGCGGTCGCAGGCCAGCGCCAGTTCCAGCAGCGTACCGACAAAACACGAGCCCGGCTCGATCAAGGCAAACAGGCTGCGTGACGAAAGGTCCAGCCGACTCAAGGTGCGCCGCAACAAACCAATGGTTTCGCGCACCAGCCAGTGGCTTTGCTGCGCCAGCAGCACAGCGTCCAGCGCCAGCACGGCTTGCGCCTCGCCCTGTGTCTTGAGCAGCCACAAACCGATTTCCGGCTCATTGGTGCGCAGCGTCAGAATCGCGTCTTCCAGTTCACGCGCCAGCGCCAGCGGGTACCAGTCAGCCCCCAGCGCTTCGATGCCGGCCTGATCAAGCGGCTGCGCGCCTTGCGGCGCCTGCACCGTGAAAGTGGCGTTGCGACGGCCTCGATCCAGCACCACACTGACATGTTGATAGCGCACTGCGTCGGCCTCCAGCGTGCGCCGCAACGGTGTCAAGGCCACGCCTGTGGCTGCCGCCGGGCGGTCGCTGCCAGCCGCCAGCGCCAGCGCACGCTCTTGCACCGTGCGCGCAAAATCAACCGGCTTGGCAAGCGCATCCACCAGGCGCCAGGCCACCGCCTTGTCGCCGCGCACACCTTCGACGCTGGTGCAGAACAGATCGGCCAGATCGTGGCGCACATGGCGCTTGTCGGTCAGGCGCGTCAGGCCACCGGTGCCCGGCAACACGCCCAGCAGGGCGACTTCGGGCAGGCTCACGGCGCTGGAGCGGTCATCGACCAGCACGATCTCATCACAGGCCAGCGCCAGCTCGTAGCCGCCACCGGCGCAAGCCCCGTTCACGGCGGCCAGAAATTTCAGGCCGCTGTAGCGCGAGGAGTCCTCCAGTCCATTGCGCGTCTCGTTGGTGAACTTGCAAAAGTTCACTTTCCAGGCGTGGCTGGAGACGCCCAGCATGAAGATATTGGCACCGGAACAAAAAACCTTTTCCCTGGCGCTGGTCAGCACCACGGTGCGCACTTCGGGGTGTTCAAAGCGGATCCGGTTGATGGCATCGTTGAGTTCAATATCCACGCCCAGATCGTAACTATTGAGCTTGAGTTTGTAGCCCGGGCGCAGACCCGCATTTTCATCAAAATCGGCCCTGAGAGTGGCCACCGGCCCGGCAAAATCAAGTCGCCAGTGGTGGTATTGCGCAGGCTCGGTCTGGTATTCAACGCGGCTTGGGATGGTCACGGGCGAGGCTCCTGAAGTTGGGAAAAGCTTCCTTTTGGCGATGTCGGCATTCTAGTACCGTTATGCAATAATTGCTTGGCGGGCCCCGCAGTCAGGCCTAGAATCGACACGCAGAACCCGCCCGCACCAGCGCCACAGGAGACCCCATGTCAAGCCCCAGCAACGTTCCCGCACCGGGACCCCACTTCAATTTTGCCCAGCATCTGTTCGAGCGCAACCAGTCCAGGCCCGGCAAGACTGCCTTTATCGACGATGCCGGCAGCCTGAGCTATGGCGACCTGGCCCTGCGCAGCCGCCGTCTGGCCGGTGCCCTGCTGGCCTCGGGCCTGCGCCGCGAAGAGCGCGTGCTGCTGCTCATGCACGACTGCAATGACTGGCCGGTGTGTTTTCTGGGTGCCATGTACGCCGGCATCGTGCCAGTGGCCGTCAACACGCTGCTCACGGTCGATGACTACGCGCACATGCTCAAGCACAGCCGCGCCCAGGCCGTGCTGGTGTCCGCAGCGCTGCTGCCAACCATGCTGTCGGCGCTGGAGCAGCGCGAGCATGAGGTCAAGCATGTGATCGTGTCGCGCCCGCCCGGCGCGCTGCCGGCCGGCGCGCGCACGCTCGATTCGCTCATCGACAGCGGCACGGAACCGGCGCGCTGTGCCGACACCAGCCCGGACGACCCCGGCTTCTGGCTCTATTCCTCGGGCTCCACCGGGCAGCCCAAGGGCGCGCTGCACAGCCACGCCAATCCCTACTGGACTGCCGAACTGTACGGCACGCCGGTGCTGGGTCTGACCGAAACAGACGTGTGTTTTTCGGCCGCCAAACTGTTTTTTGCCTACGGCCTGGGCAATGCGCTCTCGTTCCCCTTGAGCGTCGGTGCCACCACCATTTTGATGGCCGAGCGTCCCACGCCCGATGCGGTGTTCAAGCGTTGGCGCGGCCAGGTGGGCAATGCGAAACCGACCGTGTTTTTTGGCGCGCCCACGGGTTTTGCCGGCATGCTGGCCGCGCCGACCCTGCCCGCCAGACAAGAGGTGGCCTTGCGCCTGGCATCATCGGCTGGCGAAGCCCTGCCGCGCGAAATTGGCGAGCGTTTTACCGCGCACTTCGGCGTGGAGATCATCGACGGCATCGGCTCCACCGAAATGCTGCACATTTATCTGTCCAACTTCCCTGGCAAAGTGCACTACGGCACCACCGGTTTTCCCGTGCCAGGCTACGAGATTGCCTTGCGCGGCGATGCGGGTCAGCCGGTGCCTGACGGCGAAACCGGCGACCTGTACATCAACGGCCCCAGCGCGGCGCTGCTGTACTGGGGCAACCGGGAAAAGTCGCAAGAGACGTTCCAGGGCGCGTGGACCAAGAGCGGCGACAAATACGTGCGCAACGCCGACGGCACCTACACCTATTCGGGCCGCGGCGACGACATGCTCAAGGTCAGCGGCATTTATGTCTCGCCCTTTGAAATTGAATCGACGCTGGTGCAGCACCCGGCAGTGCTGGAGTCGGCAGTGATTGGTATCGCTGACGAGCAGGGCCTGACCAAGAGCAAGGCTTTTGTGGTTCTGAAGGCCGGCCAGCAGGCCACTGAAGAGCAACTCAAGGCTTTCGTGAAAGCGCGGCTGGCATCCTACAAGTACCCGCGCCAGATTGTCTTTGTCACCGAACTGCCCAAAACCGCCACCGGCAAAATCCAGCGCTTCAAGCTGCGCGACCAGGAGAGTCCGGGCAAAAGTCCATTGTCATGCCGGACCTGATCCGGCATCCAGCACAACGTGCACCCTGGATTGCGGATGTTGAAACCCCGGACCTGATCCGGGGCCGCAATGACACAAGAAGTCAAGCTATTCGGGCACGCGTTGGTGCAGTGAGTTTTGTCGAGATCGACTGGGCGGGACGACCGGTCAGCGTCGAGTACCAGTGGCTGGCGGCCGATCAAGCGGACGCGCCGCTGATTGTCTTTCTGCACGAAGGGCTCGGGTCGCTCGCCATGTGGAAAGATTTTCCGCGGCAATTGTGCGCGGCCTGCGCCTGTCGCGGCCTGGTCTATTCGCGCCCCGGCTATGGCCAGTCAACGCCGCGCGAAAAAGATGAAATCTGGGGCCCCGATTTCATGCACCGGCAGGCCTACCAGGTGCTGCCCGCGCTGCTGGCCGCGCTCAAGGTGGACGCCAGCCAGCAGCCGCTCTGGCTGCTCGGTCACAGCGACGGCGCCTCGATTGCGCTTTTGTACGCCGCGCGCTGCCAGCGCCAACTGGCCGGGCTGGTGCTGCTGGCACCGCACATTCTGGTTGAGGACAAAACCGTTGCCAGCATCGAGCAAGCCCGTCTGGCCTATCTGAATACCGACTTGCGAACGCGCCTGGCCAGGTACCACGCCGAGCCCGATTCGCCCTTTTGGGGCTGGAACCGGATCTGGCTCGACCCCGCCTTTCGTGCCTGGTCGATCGAGGCCGACATCAAGCCAATCGAATGTCCGCTGCTGGCCGTGCAGGGGCTCGACGATGAATACGGCAGCCTGAAGCAAATCGAGGGCATCGCCGCCGCGCTGCCGCAAACCGAGCTGCTGACACTGGCCGCCTGCGGCCACAGCCCGCAGCGCGATCAGAGCGAGCAACTCACGGCTGCGGTTTGCGCCTTTATGGCGCAACAGCGCCAGCCCGCTGGCTCAGCGCTCGATCGTTAGCGCGACGCCCATGCCGCCGCCAATGCACAGCGAGGCCAGGCCTTTTTTGGCATTGCGGCGCTGCATTTCGTGCAGCAGCGTGACCAGAATACGGCAGCCGGACGCGCCAATCGGGTGGCCAATGGCAATCGCGCCGCCATTGACGTTGATCCTGGACGTGTCCCAGCCCATTTGCTGATTGACGGCGCAGGCTTGCGCGGCAAAGGCTTCGTTGATTTCCATCAGGTCCAGGTCGGCGGCTTTCCAGCCCGCACGCGCCAGCGCCTTTTGCGAGGCCGGCACCGGGCCCATGCCCATCAGCGCCGGGTCAATCCCGGCGGTGGCAAAGCTGGCGATGCGCCCCATCGGCTTGAGGCCCAGCGCCGCCGCCTTTTTGGCGCTCATGACCATCACCGCAGCGGCGCCGTCGTTGATGCCCGACGCATTGCCGGCCGTGACGCTGCCGGCCTTGTCGAAAGCCGGGCGCAGTCCGGCCAGCGCAGCGGCATTGGTCTTGCGGTTGAGAAACTCGTCCGTGTCGAAAACAATCGGGTCGCCCTTGCGCTGGGGCAGGCTCAGCGGCACGATTTCATCCTTGAATTTGCCAGCATCCTGCGCAGCGGCGGCCTTTTGCTGGCTGCCCAGCGCCAGCGCATCCTGCATCTCGCGCGTGATGCCATATTTTTTGTTGACGTTTTCCGCCGTGATGCCCATGTGGTAATTGTTATAAACGTCCCACAGACCATCGACGATCATCGAGTCGATCATTTTCCACTCGCCCATGCGCATGCCGTCGCGCGAGCCCAGCAACACGTGCGGCGAGGCGCTCATATTTTCCTGGCCACCGGCAATCACAATTTCGGAGTCGCCCCAGGCCACGGCTTGCGCCGCCAGCACCACCGCCTTCAGGCCCGAGCCGCAAACGCAGTTGATCGTCAGCGCCGGGGTTTCAACCGGCAAGCCGCTCTTGAGCAGCGACTGGCGCGCCGGGTTCTGGCCCGAGCCCGCCGTCAGCACCTGGCCCAGAATCACTTCGCCAATCTGATCGGCGCTCAAACCGGTGCGCGCCAGCAAGGCCTTGATGACGCTCGCGCCCAGTTCGGGCGCAGTTGTTTTGGCCAAAGCGCCGCCAAATTTGCCGACCGCCGTGCGGGCTGCTGAAACGATAACGATGTCTTCCATTTTTCTTTCCTGGGGTTAAAAAAGCAGTTGATAAATTCCGTGATGCGTCAGGCCTTGGCCTTCACATAGCGACCCGGCGCGGCCTCGATCGCCTTGTATTTTGCACTACCATAAGTCTTGGGCGCCGCAATTTTCTTGCCCGCATGGCCACCCAGCCAGTCAGACCAATCGGTCCACCAACTGCCGGGCTTTTCGGTGGCGCCGGCCAGCCACTGCGCCTGCGTCTTCGGGAACTTGCCATCTTCGCGCAACCAGTGGCTGCGCTTGTTCTTGGCGGGGGGGTTGATGACGCCCGCGATGTGCCCCGAGGCGCCCATGACAAAGCGCTTTTTGCCCGGCAAATGCTGGGTCGAGGCATAAGCGCCGCCAATCGGCACGATGTGATCTTCGCGCGAGCCGTAGATATAAACCGGCAGATTGAGCGTGCCCAAATCGACCTTCTCGCCACACACCACGGCCTGCCCCGGCTTGACCAGCTTGTTCTCCAGATAGGTATTGCGCAGGTACCAGGCATAAAAAGGCCCGGGCAGGTTGGTCGAGTCGCTGTTCCAGTACAGCAGGTCAAACGCTGGCGGGGTTTCACCCTTGAGGTAATTTCCAACCACGTAATTCCAGACCAAATCATTGGGGCGCAGGAAGCTGAAAGTGCTGGACAGGTCTTTGCCTTTCATGAGGCCGCCCTGGCCCATTTCCTGTTCGCGGTACTTGACAAAAGCCTCGTCAATAAACACATCCAGAATGCCGGTGTCGGTGAAATCGAGCAGCGAGGTCAGAAAAGTCGCGCAGGCCACCGGCTTTTGGCCGCGCGCGGCCAGCACCGCCAGCGCCGTCCCCAGAATCGTGCCGCCGACACAAAATCCAAGCGCATTTATGCTCCTGGCCCCCGTGATAGCTTGCGTTACAGCTATTGCTTTTATAGCAGCGTGCTCAATGTAATCGTCCCAGGTCTTGTGCGCCAGCGAAGCGTCCGGGTTGCGCCAGCTCACCACGAAAGTGCGGTGGCCCTGCGCCACGGCGTAACGGATGAGCGAGTTCTCGGGTTGCAGATCGAGGATATAGAACTTGTTGATGCACGGCGGAATCAGCAGGAACGGCTGCTCGAACACCTTGACTGTGAGCGGCTTGTACTCGATCAACTGAAACAGCTCGTTCTCAAACACCACCGCGCCCTCGGTTGTGGCGACGTTTTTGCCGACTTCGAAAATGCTCTCGTCGGTCATCGACACATGGCCCTGGCGCATGTCATGAATCAGGTTCGACAGGCCCTTGGCAATGCTCTCGCCCTGCGTCTCGATTGCCTTCTTCTGCGCCTCGGCGTTAAAGGCCATGAAGTTGCTGGGCGACGCGGCGGCCGTCAACTGCTCCAGCGTGAAGCGGATGCGCGCGCGCGTCTTGTCGTCCGTCTGCGCCGCATCGGCCAGACCCATCAGCGTGCGCGTATTGAGCAGGTAAGTGGCCGCCGCAAAGGAGGCCAGCGGATTGCTGGCCCAACCCTGTCCTTCAAAGCGCTTGTCCTGCGCGGGTGTGGCACCGTGCAGGCTTTGCTCCCACAAACCGGCCGCTTGCTGCAGGTATTGCTGCTGCAACTGCTGCAATTTTTCGGGCGCAAACTGAATCGTCGGCAGCTTGCTCGCGGGCTCGGCCAAACTGCGCGCCGCTGCGCCCAAGTCCATGTTCTGAAACGACCCGAAGGCATTGGCCCAGCTTTCGGCCCACAACTGACTTGCATCCTGCTGCATAGGTGTTTCCTGTTCTTGCTTGTTGCTGATCGCCTGTCGCCAAACCGCGAGTATCTCAGGCCCGCCCATCGAAAAGCTGACAGGCCCGAGAAGCCCCATTATCAACCGCCCTGCAGCCAGATGCAGGCCGCCATGCGCCCGGTCACGCCATCGCGCCGGTACGAAAAAAAACGCGCCGGGTTGCTGACGGTACACCAGGCCTGGCTGGCGTCATTGCCATAAATTTGCGTCACGCCCAGCGCCGCCAGTCGCCGGCGCGCCAGCCCCGGCAGATTCGCCAGCCACTTCGCGGCGCCAGCCGAACGCGCAAGCTCATCGGCCACTGGCGTGAACAGCGCCGCCGCCGCCGCATCCCGCGCGACAAAGGCGGCACGCACCTCCGGGCCCACTGCAAAGGCGCGCGGGCCGATGCAAGGGCCCAGCCATACTATTATTTCAGTAGCTGTCTGCGTAGATTCTACGGGTGCTAGAGCCCTAAAATCTTCTATAACTTGCGCTAGAATGCCGCGCCCCCCGGTACCCGCCAAACCACGCCAGCCGGCGTGCGCGGCGGCCACCGCAGTGCCCTGCGCGTTGGTCAGCAAGACCGGCAGGCAATCCGCCACCAGAATCGTGCAAGCCAGTCCCGGCTCGGTCGTCAGGCTGGCGTCGGCCTGCAGGCCGTCGGCGCTGCCGTGTGTGATTTGCGTGAGCTGTGTGCCGTGTACTTGCGACAAAAACAGCGGCCGCGCCGCAATCGCCTGCTGCAGGCGCGCGCGATTGGCCTGCACGGCAACCGGTGCATCGCCCACATGGTCGCCCAGGTTCATCGACTGGTAAGCCGCGCCCGACGTTCCTCCGGCGCGCGTGCTGCACAGCGCCTGCACCCGCGCCGGTGCGGGCCACTGCGGGCAAAGCCAGTCTGGATGAATCATGTCTGATGTTTTCTGATAACGCGCCATTGGATACTACCAAAACCGGTTTACTACAATAGGCTTTCACGACTCAACCAACCCGGTAAGCAACCCGCGGGCACCAGCATGACCCCAGCCAAAATCTACGTCGCCGGCCACCAGGGCATGGTCGGCAGCGCCATCGTGCGCCACCTGCAAGCCACCCCCCGTTGGAGCGGCGCCCCCGCCGCGAACGTCATAACCCGCACGCGCGCCGAGCTCGATCTGTGCAACCAGGCCGCCGTGCAAGACTTCTTTGCAGCAGAAAAGCCCACCCAGGTCTATCTGGCCGCCGCCAAAGTGGGCGGCATCCATGCCAACAGCACCTATCCGGCTGACTTTATCTACGACAACCTGATGGTACAGGCCAACGTCATCCACGCGGCCCACACGCACGGCGTGCAAAAGCTCATGTTTTTGGGCAGCAGTTGCATCTACCCGCGCCTGGCGCCGCAGCCGATGCGCGAGGACGCGCTGCTCACCGGCACGCTGGAGCCCACCAACGAGCCCTATGCCATCGCCAAGATCGCGGGCATCAAACTCTGCGAAAGCTACAACCGCCAGTATGGGCGCGACTACCGCAGCGTCATGCCGACCAACCTCTATGGTCCGGGCGACAACTACCACCCGCAAAACAGCCACGTCATCCCGGCGCTGATCCGCCGCTTTCACGAGGCCAAGCTGGCCAACGCGCCGCAAGTCGCCATCTGGGGCACCGGCACGCCCAGACGCGAGTTTTTGTATGTGGACGACATGGCCGCCGCCAGCGTCTTCGTCATGGAACTGCCGCTGGCCAGCTACCAGAGCCACACGCTGCCGATGCAAGGCCACATCAACGTCGGCTTTGGCAGCGACATCACCATCGCCGAACTCGCGCACGCCGTGGGTCAGGCGGTGGGCTACACCGGCGCAGATCACTTTTGACGCCACTCAGCCCGACGGCTCCCCGCGCAAGTGGATGGACAGCAGCCTGCTGAACGCGCTGGGCTGGCAGCCCAAGGTGAACCTGGCGCAAGGGCTGACTGCGGCCTATCAAGATTTTCAGCATCAAATCGGCCTGTAGCCCGCGTCCACAAAATAAGCCCGTAAGAGCGGCGCCTTTCGCATAGCCCCGTTGGAGCGACGCCTTTCGTATAGCCCCGTTGGAGCGGCGCCTCGCCGCGAATGAATTCAAGCAGCCTTCGCGGCGCGGGCGCCGCTCCAACAAAGCTCTGTCCAAACATTCGCATGGCCAAAACCAAAAATCTGCACGAAGAAGTTCACCTCAAGGTGATGCGCCTGATTGCGGCCATCGCCGAAAAGGCCGCCATGACGCGCCGCTTCTTTATCCGCAAGACCGAAGAATACGAGCTGCTCAAGGCCGAAATTGCTTTGCTGCAGTCAGAACCGGTGCTGGCGGAAAACAAAGGGTAGCGTCCCCTTTTCGCGTTGGAGCGGCGCCCTCGCCGCGAACGAATTCAGACCGCCTTCGCGGCGCGGGCGCCGCTCCAACAAATCCAAGGCTCCAACAAACAACTTTTCAACCATTAAGCTCCAAACCATCAAACTGGCCATCGTCGGCCTGGGCTATCAAAACAGACAGCCCAGGGATTACCACGCGGATGCTCTTGGTCGTTGGCAACTTAATTATTTGGAGTTACAATTAAATTGTGTTGACAATGGTCGAAACCCCCGTCTTCCAACGCATGGCGGAGGGTGTCTGGAGCGAAGCTGAGGGCGAAGCGTTCATCACCTTCATCAGCGACAACCCACTGGCAGGTGACGTCATCCCCGGTGCAGGCAATCTGCGCAAGGTACGCTGGAAGCGAGAGGGCATGGGCAAAAGCGGCGGTGCGCGGGTGATCTACTACCTCCGGTTGGTCAACGGTGAGGTGGTGCTGGTGGCGGTTTACGCCAAGGCCAAGTTTGACAACATGCCGGTCGAAGTTTTGAAATCATGGAAGGAGGCCTACGATGCCTGAAGTCAAAATGGACGAAGAAATGAAAGCCTTTGCCGCCGATGTGCTCGAATCCATTGCGCAGGCCAAACGGGGCGAATTTGCACGCGTGCACACGCCCACAGACATTGCCGCATACAAGGCACGTGGTCGCCCTGTCGGGAGTATCAAAGACGATACCAAACAAGCAGTTACCGTTCGCTACAGCCCCGATGTGCTGGTGGCATTCCGCGCTACTGGCGCAGGCTGGCAAACCCGCATGAATGACGCCTTGAGAGACTGGCTGCAAACACACTCGCCGGTGTAGGTGGCCACCCACAAGGCCACCAGGAACCCTCCCCCCGTTGGAGCGGCGCCCCCGCCGCGAATGCATTCAAATGCCACCAACCCCGTTCGCGGCGAGGGCGCCGCTCCTACAAAGAAACAAAGGCTAGCGTCCCCTTTATGGCGGATCATCACCGCAGGCACCCACAAGGCCACCAGGAACCCTCCCCCCGTTGGAGCGGCGCCCCGCCGCGAATGCATTCAAATGCCACCAACCCCGTTCGCGGCGGGGCGCCGCTCCTACAAAGAAACAAAGGCTAGCGTCCCCTTTATGGCGGATCATCACCGTTGGCACCCACAAGGCCACCAGGAACCCTGCCCCTGTTGGAGCGGCGCCCCCGCCGCGAATGCATTCAAATGCCACCAACCCCGTTCGCGGCGAGGGCGCCGCTCCTACAAAGAAACAAAGGGTAGCGTCCCCTTTATGGCGGATCATCACCGCTGGCAGCCACAAGGCCACCAGGAACCCTCCCCCGTTGGAGCGGCGCCCCGCCGCGAATGCATTCAAATGCCACTAACCCCGTTCGCGGCGAGGGCGCCGCTCCTACAAAGAAACAAAGGCTAGCGTCCCCTTTATGGCGGATCATCACCGCAGGCACCCACAAGGCCACCAGGAACCCTGCCCCTGTTGGAGCGGCGCCCCCGCCGCGAATGCATTCAAATGCCACTAACCCCGTTCGCGGCGAGGGCGCCGCTCCTACAAAGAAACAAAGGGTAGCGTCCCCTTTATGGCGGATCATCACCGCTGGCAGCCACAAGGCCACCAGGAACCCTCCCCCCGTTGGAGCGGCGCCCCCGCCGCGAATGCATTCAAATGCCACCAACCCCGTTCGCGGCGAGGGCGCCGCTCCTACAAAGAAACAAAGGGTAGCGTCCCCTTTATGGCGGATCATCACCGCAGGCACCCACAAGGCCACCAGGAACCCTCCCCCGTTGGAGCGGCGCCCCCGCCGCGAATGCATTCAAATGCCACTAACCCCGTTCGCGGCGAGGGCGCCGCTCCTACAAAGAAACAAAGGGTAGCGTCCCCTATATGGCGTATATGGCGGATCATCACCGCTGGCAGCCACAAGGCCACCAGGAACCCTCCCCCGTTGGAGCGGCGCCCCGCCGCGAATGCATTCAAATGCCACTAACCCCGTTCGCGGCGAGGGCGCCGCTCCTACAAAGAAACAAAGGGTAGCGTCCCCTTTATGGCTTAAAGGGTAGCGCCCCTTTATAGACACGCATTGGCTGCCGCTGGGCGCGGCGGATGGCAGACTGTAGTCCAAAGAGTGATTACAATGATTTCATTGCAATCACTTGAAGTCAATCCATGAGCAGCCTTACCGTTAGAAACCTCGATGAATCTGTCAAGAACAGTTTGCGCCTGCGTGCAGCACGCCATGGCTGGTCCATGGAACAAGAGGTGCGGCTCATTCTTCAAAAAATCGTTGCCCCCGAACAAGCCGCGCAAGTCAGCTTTGCCGAGCGCGTCAATGGCAGGTTTTCTGGCCTGCAAACCGAGCCGTTGCCCCTACCCGCGCGACAAATCGCCCGTACACCGCCTGACCTGGCCGCTCCATGAGCAACGGCTTTATGCTCGACACCAACGTGCTATCGGAACTGATGCGAGACAGACCCGCCAACGTCGTGCTTGACTGGTTTGCCCAAAACACAGACAGTGTCATGCACATCAGCGCCGTCACGCAGGCCGAGATTCTGACCGGAGTTGCCCTGCTACCAGAAGGCAAACGCCGCACCGCACTGGCCGCGGCGGCAGAGCAAATGTTTGAGCAAGACTTTGCCGAGCGTTGCCTGGCATTTGACGCTGTTGCGGCCAAAAACTACGCCGTCATCGTCTCTGAACGCACACGCCAAGGGCACCCAATCACCACCGAAGACGCCCAAATTGCGGCCACGGCACTGACCAACGCGCTGACCGTAGCCACCCGCAACACCGCAGATTTCAAGAACATTCTCGGTCTGGAAATAGTTAACCCCTGGGAAGCCTCTTTGACTCACGGCCTGAAGCCTGATATTTCATGCTAACATCCGTTCAACTGCTGAACAACTAGTGTCACCCGACACTGCGGTAGCCTGTCCGCTCGCAAAGTTTGCCAGGTTTTCTGCCAACTTCTTCCCCCATGTTCGCCAACACCGCCCTGCACGACGAAACGCATTTGCGCGTCTTGCGCCTGCTGCAGGCCAACCCCAAAATGCAACAGCGCGAGCTGGCCGCCACCCTGGGTGTGAGCCTGGGCAAAACCAACTTCTGCCTGCAAGCGCTGCGGGCCAAAGGCTGGCTTGTCACCGGCGTGGCGGGCTTCATCGGCAGCAACCGGCCCCCCGTAGGAGCGGCGCCCCCGCCGCGAATGCATTCAAATGCCACCAACCCCGTTCGCGGCGAGGGCGCCGCTCCTACAAAGAAACAAAGGGTAGCGTCCCCTTTATGGCTCGGCTTGTCACCGGCGTGGCGGGCTTTATCGGTAGCAACCGGCCCCCCGTAGGAGCGGCGCCCCCGCCGCGAATGCATTCAAATGCCACCAACCCCGTTCGCGGCGAGGGCGCCGCTCCTACAAAGAAACAAAGGGTAGCGTCTCCGCTAGGGCCCCCACGCTGTCATCCCGGCCCCTGCAGTTGTCATCCCGGGCTCGACCCGGGATCCAGGCAGCCTGGATTGCGGATCGGGCCTGCCCCGGACTCCGATCCGGGGTCCGCAATGACAACTTCGAGTGCAATGACAACTTCGGGTTCCGTCCAAGAAAACATGTGCAAAATCCGCCTCCAGCCCCCGCGCAGCAAGCGCAGGCAGCTATTAAAACAATAGTAACCATGGCCCCCTACACCTATCTCCAAACCCGCCTGCAAGCCGAGCCCAACGCCTGGCTTGTCACCGGCGTGGCGGGCTTCATCGGCAGCAACCGGCCCCCGTAGGAGCGGCGCCCTCGCCGCGAATGCATTCAAATGCCACCAACCCCGTTCGCGGCGAGGGCGCCGCTCCTACAAAGAAACAAAGGGTAGCGTCCCCTCTATTGGGCCCCCACGCTGTCATCCCGGCCCCTACAGTTGTCATCCCGGGCCCAGCAGTTGTCATCCCGGGCTCGACCCGGGATCCATCCCGCCTGGATGCGGATCAAGCCGCAAGACAACTTCGGGTGCAATGACAAATCCGCCTCTAGCGCCCGAAGAGTCGCATTGGCAATTCGCGCATTCGCAACCCGATTCTGGTTTCTTACGTGGCCAATGGGCTGTTAGCGTCCCCCTTTAGACTTTATTTTCCAAAAATAATGGTTATTATTAGTTACCAATATGTTCTTGGAGAAAATTATGCCAACCAGTGTCGCGTTGAGTCCTCATTTTGAGCTTTTTGTGAAAGAACAGGTCAACGCTGGCCGATTCAATAATGTCAGCGAGGTGGTTCGCGCAGGCTTGCGCTTGTTGGAGGACCATGAACAATTACAGGCGCTCAAGCTACAAGAGCTGCGCACGGCTATCAATGCCGGTGCGTCTAGCGGTAGCGGCGTTGATGCGGAGCAAGTTTTTGATGACCTGGAGCGCAAATACAAAAGTGCGCAAGACAAAGCACCCTTCCTGGCAGCACCCTGATGCGGCTTGAACTTTCGCCACTGGCAGTAACCGATCTGCAAGCCATCGGCGACTACATTGCGCTGGATAGCCCGGGCAATGCCACTCCCATGTCCCCCTACAGCCAACTCCAAACCCGCCTGCAAGCCGAGCCCCACACTTGGGTGGTCACCGGCGTGGCCGGCTTTATCGGCAGCAACCTGGCCCCCCGTAGGAGCGGCGCCCCGCCGCGAATGCATTCAAATGCCACCAACCCCGTTCGCGGCGAGGGCGCCGCTCCTACAAAGAAACAAAGGGTAGCGTCCCCTTTATTCAAGAAATTGTCACTGCCAAAGAGGATGAAATAGTCACCAAATGGATTGATTTTTTTGTACTCCACAAATCCATCGTGTCAGAACGTATTACCAGGAGGTTGAAATGAGCCTTGCCGCGATCAACATCGTGTCGGCCAAGCAGGTTGGCCCCTACCGGCTAAGGATTGAATTTGAGGACAAAACCGTCCAGGAAGTAGATTTTGGGCCGTTCTTGTCGCGCTCTCGTCATCCCGATATTCGTGCCTACCTTGACTCAGCGCGCTTTTCTGCATTCAGAGTGGCCTATGGCGAGTTGGTGTGGGGCGACTACGACCTTTGCTTCCCGGTGATTGACCTTTATCGAAACAACATAGAGCAGACTGCGAGAATGTCAGAGGCCGCATCGGGCAATTTCCACTGGCATCCCGGCCCCGGATCCAGTCCGCAGTGACAAATCCGCCTCCAGCCCCTGCGCAGCAAGCGCAGGCAGCTACTAACTCAATAGCATAAAACTTCAACCCCACGTTCCACCATGAACCATTCAGACATCAATCTCGCCATCGTCGGCCTCGGTTACGTCGGCCTGCCGTTGGCCGTTGAATTTGGCAAACAGCGCGCGGTCGTCGGCTTTGACGTACATCCGTGCCCTGGGCAAGCCCGAGCACGTGCTGTACGACCTGAAGTACCTGCTGCCCGCAAGTGACAGCGATCTCCGTTTATGATATCGTGATATCAATTCATTCAAAAACAAGAGGTGTCACATGGCGCAAGTCATTGTTCGCAACATTGAAGCTGAAGTAAAAACAGGGCTCAAGCAGCGAGCCGAGCGGCATGGCTGGAGCATGGAAGAAGAAGTGCGCCAAATTTTGCGCAACGCCGTTAGCCTGGCAGAGCCGCCACCGGTAAAGCTTGGCAGTCGCATAGCCAAACGCTTTGCCGGTATCGGTCTGGTTGAACCACTGCCTGAACTGCACGAGCAAATCATCACACCCATGAGCTTTGGCGTATGATTATTTTGGACACCAACGTGGTGTCGGCCTTGATGCAGCAGGAACCTGACCAACTAGTGGTGGCGTGGCTTGACGACCAGCCTGCTGAATCCGTTTGGATCAACTCCGTCACGCTATTTGAAGGGCGCTACGGGCTGGCACTGCTGCCTGGCGGGCAGCGCAAAAAATTGTTACAAGAGCGCTTTGAAGAGCTGTTGACGCAAGACTTCCAAAACCGGATCGCGCACTTTGATGCCAATGCCGCCAACAAGGCGGCTGAGCTTGCTGCACAGCGCAAAGCACTTGGGCGCCCGGTGGACATGCGCGACACTTTTATTGCTGGCATTGCCCTGGCACGGCGTGCTACCTTGGCCACGCGCAATACAAAGCATTTTGACGACTTGACAACCCCGGTAGTCAACCCGTGGGCAGCGGCATGACCCCCTACACCCAACTCCAAACCCGCCTGCAAGCCGAGCACCACACCTGGCTGGTCACCGGCGTGGCTGGCTTCATCGGCAGCAACCTGCAAGACCGCCAAAAAGCGATGGTGTTCTGTCATTGCGGGCCCCGACCCGCAATCCATCCCGCCAGGCATCCCAGCATCGCTTCGGGCAAGAATATATGCCAAATATGGCTCCAGCCCGCGCACAGTATGCGCAAACAGCTACATAACCAATAGCAACCAACCCCCATGACCCCACCCAAAATCTACGTCGCAGGCCACCAGGGCATGGTCGGCAGCGCCATCGTGCGCCACCTGCAAGCCACCCCCCGTAGGAGCGGCGCCCCCGCCGCGAATGTTTTAACCCGCACCCATGCAGAGCTTGACCTGTGCAACCAGCAAGCCGTGCAAGACTTCTTTGCCCAGGAGCGCCCCAGCCAGGTCTATCTGGCCGCAGCACGCGTGGGCGGCATCCATGCCAACAACACCTAGCTGCATTTACCCGCGCCTGGCCGCGCAGCCGATGCGTGAAGACGCGCTGCTCACTGGCGCGCTGGAGCCTACCAACGAGCCCTATGCCGTGGCCAAGATTGCCTTTGCCCCTGTTGGAGCGGCGCCATCGCCGCGAATGCCTTCAATACCTTCGCAGCGAGGCGCAGCTCCAACAAAGCCATCAGACCTGTATGGCCCGGGAGCCAGCCCACGGCCCTTACCGCGAACGAAGCCCAATACCTTGTCGGTTTCAGAACGGCTGTCGAGATCAGAAATCGACTTGCTACGGCAAAAAAAGAAATCCATCGCCGATTACGCTCAAAAGGCCTTCGCTGGGCGGATGAGCGCAATGGTGCACAGGGTAAACGAGGCCTGAAGCCTGATATTTCATGCTAACATCCGTTCAATTGCTGAACGACTAGTGTCTCCCGACACTGCGGTAGCCTGCCCGCTTGCAAAGTTTGCCAGGTTTTCTGCCAATTTCTTCCCCCATGTTCGCCAACACTGCCCTGCACGACGAAACGCATTTGCGCGTCTTGCGCCTGCTACAAGCCAACCCCAAAATGCAACAGCGCGAGCTGGCCGCCACCCTGGGTGTGAGCCTGGGCAAAGCCAACTTCTGCCTGCAAGCGCTGCGGGCCAAAGGCTGGCTCAAATTGCAAAGCTTTATGGGCAAGCAAAACAAGCTGGCCTACGCCTACCTGCTCACGCCCACGGGTGTGGCGCAAAAAACCGCCCTCACCGTGCGCTTTATCCAGCGCAAGCAGCAGGAATACGAAGCCCTAAAAGCCGAAATTGACGCCCTGACGCAAGAAGCCGTCTGCGCCGCAGCCGTCATGCCTGCAGTTGTCATCCCGGGCCCAACAGTTGTCATCCCCGCCCCTGCAGTTGTCATCCCCGCCCCTGCAGTTGTCATCCCGGCCCCTGCAGTTGTCATCCCGGGCTCGACCCGGGATCCAGGCAGCCTGGATTGCGGATCGGGCCTGCCCCGGACTCCGATCCGGGGTCCGCAATGACAAATCCGCCTCCAGCCCCCGCGCAGTATGCGTAAGAAGCTACTAACTCAATAGCATAAAACTTTATCCTCAAGTTCCAAAATGAATCTGCAAGACATCAAACTCGCCATCGTCGGCCTGGGCTACGTCGGCCTGCCACTCGCTGTTGAATTTGGCAAACAGCGCCCGGTCATCGGCTTTGACGTTAACCAAAGGCGCATCGACGAACTCAGGGCCGGGCACGACTACACGCTTGAAACGGAGACCGAAGAGCTGCAAGCCGCCACCCACCTCAAGTTCAGCACCCATCTGGACGACCTGCGCGCCTGCAACTGCTTCATCGTCACCGTGCCCACGCCGATTGACCAGCACAAGCGCCCGGACCTCACCCCGCTCATCAAAGCCAGCGAAACCGTTGGCAAAGTGCTCAAGCCCGGTGACATCGTCATCTATGAGTCCACCGTGTACCCCGGCTGCACCGAAGAAGACTGCGTGCCGGTGCTGGAAAAGTTCAGCGGCCTGAAATACATCAGCGCGGATTTGTCATGCCGGACCCGATCCGGCATCCAGTGCCACGCAGACACTGGATTGCGGATCGAGTCCGCAATGACAGCCATCGAGTCCGCAATGACAGCCATCGGGTCCGCAACGACAGCCATCGAGTCCGCAACGACAGCCATCGGGTCCGCAATGACAGCCGATAAAGGCATTGTTCCTCGCGATGACGCCCCCGCTCGTCATGGAGAGGCGCACAGCGACGCGGCAAACCACGGCTTCTTCTGCGGCTACAGCCCCGAGCGCATCAACCCTGGCGACAAAGAGCACCGTGTCACCACCATCAAGAAGGTCACCTCCGGCTCCACACCCGAGGTGGCCGAGCTGGTGGACGCGCTCTACAACCAGATCATCACCGCTGGCACCCACAAGGCCAGCTCAATCAAGGTGGCCGAAGCCGCCAAGGTGATCGAAAACACCCAGCGCGACCTCAACATCGCCCTCATCAACGAGCTGGCCCTCATCTTCAACAAAATGGGCATCGACACCGAGGCGGTGCTGCAGGCCGCTGGCAGCAAGTGGAACTTCTTGCCGTTTCGCCCCGGCCTGGTGGGCGGCCACTGCATTGGCGTGGACCCGTATTACCTCACCCACAAGGCCGAGTCCATCGGCTACCACCCAGAGATCATCCTGGCCGGGCGCCGCCTGAACGACAGCATGGGCGCCTATGTGGTCACCCAGCTCGTCAAGGCCATGACGCGCCGGCGTCTGCAGGTGGACGGCGCGCGGATTCTCATCATGGGCCTCACCTTCAAAGAAAACTGCCCCGACCTGCGCAACACCCGCGTGGTCGATATCGTCAAAGAGCTGGCCGAATACCACGTGCAGGCCGACGTGTTCGACCCCTGGGCCAATGCCGACGCGGCGCAACACGAATACGGCATCACGCTGATGCAGCAGCCCGAGCCCGGTGCCTATGACGCCATCATCATCGCCGTAGCGCACCACCAGTTCAAAGCCATGGGCGCCGCCGCCATCCGCGCCCTGGGCAAGCCCGAGCACGTGCTGTACGACCTGAAATATTTGCTGCCGGTCACTGACAGTGATCTCCGTTTGTGATATCGTGATATCAATTTACTCCAACCAAGAGGTGTCACATGGCGCAAGTCATTGTTCGCAACATTGAAGCCGAAGTAAAAACAGGGCTCAAGCAGCGTGCCGCACGGCATGGCTGGAGCATGGAAGAAGAAGTGCGCCAAATCTTGCGCAGTGCCGTCAGTCATGCAGAAGAACCGCAGCTCAAGCTGGGCAGCCGCATTGCAGAACGCTTTGCCGATGTCGGCCTGAGCGAGCCGCTACCTGAACTGCGCCACCAAGCCATTACCCCTATGAGCTTTGGTGCATGATTATTCTGGACACCAACGTGTTGTCAGCCCTGATGCAGCGCCAGCCTGATCTGCAAGTGGTGTCCTGGCTTGACCAGCAGCCAGCCCAATCCATATGGCTCAATTCCATTACCCTCTTTGAAGCCCGTTACGGGTTAGCACTGATGGCCGCCGGTCAGCGCAAAAAATTGTTGCAGGAGCGCTTTGAAGAGCTTCTATTGCAAGACCTGCAAAACCGCGTCGTGCATTTTGATGGTCATGCTGCCGAGCAGGCGGCGGCCTTAGCCGCCCGGCGTAAAGCGTTGGGTCACCCGGTTGACATGCGCGACACCTTTATTGCCGGCATCGCCTTATCACGCCACGCCACCTTGGCTACCCGCAATACGAAGCATTTTGACGATTTAGCCACCCCAGTAGTCAACCCCTGGGCACTACCATGACCCCCTACACCCAACTCCAAACCCGCCTGCAAGCCGAGCCCCACACCTGGCTGGTGACCGGCGTGGCCGGGCCTTGTAGGGCAGACTTGTCATTGCGGGCCCCGACCCGCAATCCGTCCCGCCAGGCATCCCAGCATCGCTTCGGCCAAGAATATATGCAAAATAGGGCTACAGCCCCCGTACAGTCTGCGCAACCAGCTATATAACCAATAGCAACCAACCCCCATGACCCAACCCAAAATCTACGTCGCAGGTCACCAGGGCATGGTGGGCAGCGCCATTGTGCGAACCCTCACTGGGCAGGGCGTGCCCGCCAGCCAGATCATCGGGCGCACCCACGCTGAGCTTGATTTATGCAACCAGCAGGCAGTGCTTGACTTCTTTGCCCAAGAGCAACCGACCCAGGTCTATCTGGCCGCTGCCAAAGTGGGCGGCATCCATGCCAACAACACCTATCCGGCAGACTTTATCTATGACAACCTGATGGTGCAGGCCAACGTCATCCACGCGGCCCACACGCACGGCGTGCAAAAACTGCTGTTTCTGGGCTCCAGCTGCATTTACCCGCGCCTGGCCCCGCAACCGATGCGTGAAGACGCGCTGCTAACCGGCGCGCTGGAACCCACCAACGAGCCCTATGCCGTCGCCAAAATTGCCGGCATCAAACTCTGCGAGAGCTACAACCGCCAGTATGGCCGCGACTACCGCAGCGTCATGCCCACCAACCTGTATGGCCCGGGCGACAACTACCACCCGCAAAACAGCCACGTCATCCCGGCGCTGATCCGCCGCTTTCACGAAGCCAAACAAAGATGGGCCCACACCCTGCCGATGCAAGGTCACATCAATGTCGGCTTTGGCAGCGACATCACCATTTACCAACTCGCCCACGCGGTGGGCCTGGCGGTGGGCTACACCGGCCATATCACTTTTGACGCCACTCAGCCCGACGGTTCCCCGCACAAGTGGATGGACAGCAGCCGCCTCAACGCGCTGGGCTGGCAAGCCAGGGTGAGCCTGGAACAGGGTTTGGCGTCGGCCTATCAAGATTTTCAGCATCAAATCGACCTCTAGCGCACGTCTAATATGCGCAGGCAGCTACTAACTCAATAGCAACAAAATGAAAATCGCCATCGCCGGCACCGGCTACGTCGGCCTCTCCAACACCATGTTGCTGGCCCACCAAAATGAAGTGGTCGCCCCTGCCCCCACAGACGCCAAAAAGCATGCCATTCGCTGGCTGCAAAGGTACCAAATTACGATAAGGGTGGAATAAATCAAATGAAAATAACAGTTATCGGTTCGGGTTACGTGGGCCTAGTATCGGGCGCATGCTTGGCAGACTTGGGCAACGACGTGCTGTGCGTGGATGTCGACGCAAAGAAGATCGAGTTGCTTAACAGCGGTGGCGTTCCCATTCACGAGCCTGGCTTGGCGGAATTGATCAAACGAAATGTCGAGTCAGGCCGCCTGCGCTTCACTACTGATGTGGCGGCGAGCGTGGCACACGGCTTGGTGCAAATGATCGCCGTCGGCACTCCCTCCGGCGAAGACGGTTCGGCTGATTTGCAATATGTGCTGGCCGCCGCCCGCAATATTGCCAATCACATGACCGATTACAAAGTCATTGTCGATAAGTCAACCGTACCAGTCGGCACTGCAGATAAGGTGCACGCTGTCATTGCTGGCGAACTGCAAAAGCGAGGTATTGAGCCTGGTACGGCGAACTTGGCAGGGCAATCTATCGCATTCGCCGTCGTGTCTAATCCGGAATTCCTCAAAGAAGGCGCGGCGATCGAAGACTTCAACCGCCCCGACCGTATCGTCGTCGGAGCAGAAGATGAACGAGCCATCAAAATCATGCGTGACATGTATGCGCCGTTCCTGCGTAGTCACGACCGCTTGATTGTCATGGACATCAAGTCCGCCGAACTTACAAAGTACGCCGCCAACGCCATGCTCGCCACCCGCATCTCGTTCATGAATGAATTGGCCAACCTGGCCGACAAGCTCGGCGCGGACATCGAGCAAGTGCGCAAGGGCATCGGTTCCGACGGCCGCATCGGCTACCATTTTTTGTATGCCGGTTGCGGCTATGGTGGCTCATGCTTTCCCAAGGATGTGCGAGCTCTGCAACGTACCGGCGAAGAATGCGGGTTGCCGTTGAAAATCCTAAATGCCGTGGAGGAGGTAAATCACGGGCAGAAAAATGTATTGTTGCAAAAAATTGCGGTACGCTTTGGCACTAACCTCACAGGCAAGCGCTTTGCTCTATGGGGACTTGCGTTCAAACCCGGCACAGACGATATGCGGGAGGCGACCAGCCGCATCGTTCTAGAAGGTCTGTGGTCGCGAGGCGCAACCGTATCGGCGTATGACCCGGTTGCCATGAAAGCGACCCAACAAATCTACGGTGATCGAACCGACCTAATTTACGCCGACAACCCCACGGATGCACTGATCGAATCCGATGCACTGGTTATCGTCACGGAGTGGAAAGCCTTCAAGAGCCCTGATTTCAGCGTCATCAAGTCACATCTAAAGAGCCCGGTCATCTTCGATGGCCGCAACCTCTTTGAGCCTGCTGACATGAAGGCGCAAGGGTTCGAATATTTTGCAATTGGGAGAAACGGTAAATGCTGAAATTTGCATTGGTGGGTTGTGGGCGTATTGCCAAGCGCCACTCTGAGCTTTTGGGGAATTCACAGATAGCGGGCGCCTGCCTCGCCGCGGTCTGCGACTTGGTAGCAGAAAAGGCACAAAAAATTGGTGAACAGTTTTCTGTGCCATTCTTCACCGATATGCATGAAATGATGCGAGAGGTGAATGTTGATGTCGTGGTGGTTCTAACGGAAAGCGGTGTGCATGCCGAGCATGTGGTCGCGCTTGCCCCTTACGGCAAACACATTGTGGTTGAAAAGCCAATGGCTCTCACGCTCGATGATGCTGATGCCATGATTCATGCCTGTGGCTTGGCCGGAGGAAAGCTCTTTGTGGTCAAGCAAAATCGCTTCAACGTACCTATCGTCAAAGCGCGGCAGGCGCTTCAAGCTGGCCGCTTTGGCAAACTCACGTTGGGTACTGTGCGCGTGCGCTGGTGCCGCCCACAGTCTTACTACGATCAAGCGGCTTGGCGCGGCACATGGGCCATGGATGGCGGCGTGTTGTCCAATCAAGCAAGTCATCATGTGGATCTTCTCGAATGGATGATGGGGGACGTTGAAAGCGTCTTTGCGATGGGAGCCACTGCGCTAGCAAAAATCGAGGCAGAAGACACAGCAGTTGTTGCGCTGCGATTCAAGAACGGAGCACTTGGCATTATTGAAGCAACTACAGCAACAAGACCCAACGATCTTGAAGGCTCATTGTCTCTTTTAGGTGAGGGAGGCACTGTCGAAATTGGCGGTTTCGCAGTGAATAAAATGAAGGTCTGGAATTTTGTCAAGCCAGAGGCTGGCGACGATGATGTTATGGAAAAATATTCTGTCAATCCGCCCAGTGTCTATGGATTCGGCCACCAAGCATACTATGAACATGTTGTAGATTGCATCGAAAACAATAAGCAACAACTGGTGGATGGCTTGGTTGGTCGCAAAAGCCTCGAACTAATCAGTGCGATCTACGAATCCATCGAAACCGGGCGAGAAGTACCACTGCGCTTTCGCGCCAAGAAGTGTCGTCTTGGAATGCATTAATGGCGCCACCCAAGCTCAAGCAAGTTGGCATCGTTGATGTCAACTTTGGCAACAACGTCACCGTGGTGCAACCCACCAACCTTTACGGCTGCAACATTGGTGACGATGTCTTCATTGGCCCGTTTGTAGAAATACAAAGGGACGTGACCATTGGCAGTCGCACAAAAATTCAGTCTCATTCCTTTATTTGTGAACTAGTTACTATTGGTGCGAACTGTTTTATCGGGCATGGCGTTATGTTTATCAACGATAAATTTGCAGCTGGTGGGCCGGCATGCGGGGATCGGTCATTATGGAAAAACACAACTATTGGTGACCGCGTTTCAATTGGAAGTAACGCGACTATATTGCCTGTTAGACTTTGCGACGATGTCGTTGTTGGTGCCGGTTCCGTGGTGACTCGTGATATTGATGTGCCGGGTATTTACGCTGGCAATCCAGCAAGAAAGATTGGTAACATGAAATGATTAAGTTTCTTGACTTGACTGCACAGTATGAATCGATAAAATCAGAAATTGACAGCGCCATCGCCAGTGTAATTCGTGACACAGCGTTTATTGATGGGAAGTATGTCAGGCAGTTTGAAAAACAATTCTCCCAGTATGTTGGTGCAAACCATTGTGTTGGTGTTGCCAATGGAACGGATGCGCTAGAAATAGCAATCGAGGCCGTCCAACTCCCAATTGGTTCTGAAATCATCGTGCCGGGCAATAGTTTTATTGCAAGCAGCGAAGCAGTGACTAGGAGTGGACATAAAGTCGTTTTTGCCGATGTGGATCATGGTTGCTATACGTTGACTGCGGAGACGGTGTTAGCAAAGCTAACGGATCATACAAGGGCGATCATGGCAGTCCACCTATATGGACATGCCTGTGACATGGACCCATTGCTTGAAATTTGCAAACAACGCCACTTAGTATTGATTGAAGATTGCGCGCAGGCCCACGGCGCGAAGTACAAAGGCCGCAATGTTGGCACAATCGGCGATTTGGCAGCATTTAGCTTTTACCCTGGAAAGAACTTGGGAGCTTATGGCGATGCGGGCGCAATTACGACTCAGGATGAAGGATTGTCGGTAAGAGCCCGAAAAATTGCGAACCACGGGCGCATCGCTAAATATGATCATGAATTCGAAGGCCGCAACTCCCGAATGGATGGATTGCAAGCATCCATACTATGCGCAAAACTCGCCCATTTGGCAAGCTGGACGCAACGGCGCATTGAAATAGCAGACTTCTATCTTACTCAACTGGCAGATATTGAAGATCTGATTTTGCCAGTGCGACGGCACTGGGCATTACAAGTTTACCACCTCTTTGTAGTTCGAACGAGTCGCAGAGATGAACTTAAACACTATTTAGCTGCGCATGAGGTGGAAACCGGCGTGCATTATCCAATTGCATTACCTAAGTTAAAAGCTTATTCATATCTCCAACAGTTAGATGTTAATGCTTTTTACAACCAAACAGACTCTACGCTACTTAGTTTGCCAATAGGTGAACATATGGATGTGCCCATGGCACAGATTGTAGTAAAAAAAATACGGGAGTTCTTCAATCTTTAACAGCAAAACGTCCGCACGGGACCCAATATATTTGTTATGAATATATTATTAATAAATCATTATGCTGGCTCACCAACATATGGGATGGAATTCCGTCCATATTATCTAGCTCGTGAATGGACCCGAATGGGGCATCAGGTCAGAATCATTGGGGCAGACCAATCACATATCCGAGCAATACAACCAAACCTAAATGGCAAGAAATCATTCCAAGAGAGTGTTTGCGGCGTAAAATATACTTGGTTCAAGACTCCGGCATATGTTGGTAGTGGCATTGGTCGTATCCGTAATATGATTGGTTTTTTGTGGCGCCTATTCATAGAAGGCCCGAAGATTGTTGCATCTTTTGAGCCAGATGTGGTCATTGCATCTAGCACGTACCCCATGGATATCTGGCCAGCGCATTACATAGCGAAAAGGAGTAAAGCGATTCTTGTTTTTGAGGTGCACGATTTGTGGCCGCTTTCACCCATGGAGCTTGGGGGGTTTTCCAGATGGCATCCTTTCATTATGCTGGTACAAGCTGCTGAAAATTATGCTTATCGCCACGCGGAAGTCGTTGTGTCGATGCTACCTAAAGTGCGTGACCATGTCGAGTTGCACGGCATGTTGCCCCATAAGCTTCATATTGTCCCAAATGGGATTGATCCTGATGAGTGGTCTAACAACAGTTTGCCTCTAGGGAAAATGGTGCGCGATGAACTCACTGGTTTGAAAGATCAAGGTTTTCTTATTGTCGGATATGCAGGGACGCACGGCATTGCTAATGCACTCGACACGCTCTTGGACGCCGCGAGATTAATGCTTGATGAAAAAGTCATTTTTGTATTGGTGGGCGGTGGTCCCGAGAAGAAATTGTTGCAGGCGCGCGCAGGGAGAGAAAAATTGAGCAATGTGCGTTTTATGGAGCCGGTGCCGAAGCAACAAATCCCATCACTATTGGAGTTCTTTGATATAGCGTACCTCGGTTTCCAAAAGCAACCACTGTTTCGTTTTGGAATCGCTCCAAACAAGCTAATGGATTACATGATGGCTGGGAAGGTCGTTTTGATGGCAATTGCTGCCGGTAACGATCCTGTCGCTGAGGCAAATTGTGGGTTAACTGTGGAACCTGAAAACCCCAATGCCGTTGTTGAAGGAATCAAGAGACTGTTGAAGCTAACACAGGAAGAACGCACCTCAATTGGGCAACGCGGTTCCGTATTTATGCTAAAACATCATACTTATCGCGTGTTATCTCAGCGGTTCTTGGCGGCGCTAACACCGTCGCCCGTCAAGTCTTGATCATGCACATAAGTGCAAATCTTGAGGCTAATGACCAAAGCGGAGTTGTGATGGTACTTCCAACTTGAAGCTGGATACCGTTGCGTGAGAGGCCTGATATTAGCGCGACAGGCGTTGGCCGCAGTGCGGTGCGAGTTCACACACCTTGCCGCATCAGTACCGCGGTTACCTGCATTCCTAGCATTGCTTGTCCAATTTGCTCAGATTCTGCTTGGTGTCGTTTCCGTTCCGCTATTGCTTCGCGCATTTGGGCCGGCCAAATTCTCTATGCTATCAATACTGTGGGCGATACCCGCCTTGGTACCTCTCATTGATCTTGGGTTACCGAGGGCGCTTGCTTCCCTAAGTGTCCAACCGTGTAACCAAGCACCACATCGCCAGAGGGACGCATTGCTGGTCGCAGTCGGACTGCAAATGGCGATCTTGTTGGCATTGTACCTAGCGGTTTGGCTGCCTTTCTCTGGATCGTTAGTGCCAAAAGGGCTAGCAAATCTTCACGGCGAGATCGATACCGCAGAAGGGCTTCTTGCTAAATTCTTGATCGCAAGCGCGGCGTTATCGGTTGCTAATATCTTAACTGCATTTTTTCAAGCACGGGGAGAGCACTATAACCTATTGATTGTCAGTTCGTTTAACGGGATAGGCATCGGTTTGATACCGTTCTTAGTGGTAATGGGTTCGCCTTCGATAAGCTTGTTCGGAGAATACACGATCCAGTTAAGGCTGTTTGGTTTGCTTCTCGGTTGCATATTTGTTTATAGGGTTGTTGATAAGCGTCGAGTCAGCGCTATCTATCGCGTGTCGCGGTACTGGGCGAAAGAGTTGCTTAGTGGTGGGATGCGAGCAGTTTGGTATTTTGCCATTTCACCGCTGCTTGTTTTTGGTGAAAGGTATGTCGCAGCTTATACCTATATCAGTGCTGGCACGCAGATTGTGTCGCATCTCATTGCCGTCGATCTCGGGATGCGGTTCTTGATTGTCCCAGGAGTGATAGGTCAATACAGCTTTAAGGCGATTGCTGATGCGGGTAGTGCTACGCGCAATTTTGATGCTGCAGCGGCAAGGTACATGCCAGTAATGAGCAGCTTCTACTTACTGCCGCTGCTCGCTGCGATCTGTTTCGCGCGCGAGTTGATTAATCTTTGGTTAGGGGATGCGCTCAGCTCAGATGTTACCGTCGCATGTTTTCAAACTGTACTCGTAGCCCTAACAACCTGCTCAGTATCCTCTCTTTTAGTTCAGACGAACCTTGCAGCAAATGCGATGCATCGTCTGTCAGCACTGGTCACAGTTGAACTGATTTGTTATCCGGCACTGGTGTTCGCGGCAATCTGGTTTCGTCCTTCATTTATGGATCTGGCATTTTTGCTTAGCTTATGCTGGGCCCTGCGCGTAGGGGTCGAGGCAGTTGCTATGGCAGTAATGACTAAAGATATGTTCTCGAAAGGCTCATTAATAAACTATATCATGGTGGTATCAGGTGTGCCGCTAGTGGCAGTGCTGATAACGCGCGCCGTGGAGATTCTGTATCCCCCGCACGAAGCCATTGGCAAAATGGCAATTTTTGTTACTTTGGGCACAGCGTTACACGTGTTGGTTAGGCGGTGCGCAGGAGAAACAAAATCAGAATAGTAGACTGGATCTTAGAAACTTTTGGGCCAAGGTGGGCGCAGGCTGCAGACAGACGACGTTTGCAAACCTTGGTGCAACAAGGTGTAGTGAGTATCGGTGTCGGCAGTTATGGTATACCCAAGGTGTTGACTTTTCGAGGGTGTAGTGCGAAGTTGTTTATCGGCCCTTATGTGTCGATAACCTCCGGCGCCACCGTGCTGCTTGGTGGCAATCATCCACAGTCGTGGACTTCGCTGTATCCATTCCGGGCGAGATTCGAACTGTCGGGCGCATATGCTGACGGCATGCCGTCGGCCAAAGGAGACGTTCATATTGGCCCAGACGCTTGGATCGGTCATGAAGCGCTGATTATGTCCGGCGCATGTATCGGTACAGGTGCCATCGTTGCTGCGCGGGCAGTAGTGACGGGGGTGGTGCCTGATTACGCCATAGTTGCTGGCAATCCAGCTCGCCTCATTAGATATAGATTTGACGAACAGATTCGGTCGCGTCTACTGGCAACCAAATGGTGGGAACTACCGCGTGCCGAGATTGAAACATTCGTGCCTCAACTATCGTCGCTAGAAGTTAACTTATTTCTTGATGAATTTGAGAAGCATCGGGTTTACAAGTGAACGATAATGCTGAAGCGCGCATGCCTTTGGTGACGGTTATCATTCCGTCATACAACCACGCGATTTTTCTAAATGAGTGCATTGATAGCGTCTTGTTGCAAGACTATCCCGCAATCGAAGTTGTGGTGGTTGACGACGGCTCAACCGACGGCTCGTTGGAAATCCTTAGAGCGTACGGGAACAAGATCTTACTAATCGAGCAGTGCGGCGGTCGTCAAGCGCGGGCACGCAATCTCGCTCTTGCGGTTGCACGCGGTGAATATGTCGCGTTCCTTGATTCCGACGATCGTTACCGTTCAGGCAGAATTCGATGTGCTGTTGAAGTCTTTTTGAATAACTCAGCTATTGATGTGGTGTGGTCGGATTACAGAACGGTGAACGCTGCGGGGCAAGTGCTTGACTTGTACAAATGGGCACCAAAGGACGAAGATTTTCGAAAGGAGCTAATTTCAAGCAACCCAATTTGCAATGCAACGGTCACAGTGCGACGAAATCTACTTGATGGGATTGGGGGATTTGACGAGCGTGGCCCTATGGTGTGCGACGGGGCAGCCTGGTATCAGATTGCTGCAAGTGGGCATAAGTTCTTTCATCTGAATGAGCCTTTGATAGACTACCGTATCCACCGCAACAACGATAGTCGCCGCTTCGCCGCTATGGCTGGCGAACGCGATACTGCATTGATTTCTGCGGGGCAGGCCTATTTAAGGTCGGGCATAGTGTCAACTGTGCAGGACAAAATTTGGTTGCGCGCCATTTGCAGGAAGCAGTTTGCATTTCGAGCTGCCGCATGGGTGCAACGAGATATTTCATCAAGTATTTGGAGTAATTTGCTTGTTTGGTTTTATAGAGGGCTGGGATCTGATATGAGCCTAAGGATATTTTCTCTATTGCGCGCAATTAAACATGCTGTTTGGCGCAGGAGCAGGGTTTAATGTCGCACTTGCGCACATTGGTCCTCATTTCATTAATGTTGTTGGTGCCAGCCGGTCGGCTGGTAGAGATAAACATTTCTGGACGAACACCTGACATTTTTTATGTCGATTTGATCATGGTTTTGATTTTCTTTCAAAGTCATTTCATGATCTCATCGTTGCTTTGGTTTTGGCGAACACGCTGGTGGTCAGTTTTCATTTTCATTGGGATAGTTATTATTGGTGGCTTCTTATCGCCAAACATATTATTTTACCTTGGCTCTTTGCGATCCCTGCTATGGGCACTATTAATGGTTTCGTTTACCGCGCAACTACGCAACGCTCGTGGGGCGCGAGTTATCTTATTCGCGTTGGTCATTGGGGTGGCGGTTGTCGCTGTTGAAGTTTTTCTTGAACTGGGTTTGCAGAGTTTGACCTTAATTGATGACAAACAGGATGTCGAACTTGACTGGGGTCGTTCAAACTATCTCGCCACCTTTGGTGTGGTGGCACTATTCGTGAGTCAAGGTCTCTTTCGCAGCACCGCAGATCGTCGGCAAAAAACCATCGCAGTCATTTGCCTGATCGCCTCCGTGTATTTGCTTCTTGTCGCTAAATCGCGTGCCGCTATGCTCGCGGCAATGTTTACAATGTTCGTATATGCCCCGTTGATAACACGGCTCGCCAACGCCCCCAATTCGCGTCGCAGACGAGTAGCGTCCCTATGGGTACTAGCCTTGCTGCCAGCGTGCGGCGTGCTCTATTTGAGTTACACGACCTACCTTTCATTTTCAGGCTACGACTTGGATACCTTCGTAGATTCCGGCAACCTGCGACGTTTCGATGCATGGGAAGGAGCGCTCCATGCTTTTCTCGACAGCCCGCTATGGGGCATCGGTTGGTCGAACACAACGCTTCTTGCAGACAGGCTAACTATTACAGGGACCACAACACATAGCCTTCCAATGCAACTGCTTGCGGAAACTGGTTTGGTGGGGTCGGCGGCTTTCTCTTTAATAATTTGGCGTGCATTTCGTGGCGCGGGTGTAACCGCGACGTTTTCACTCCCGAGACAGTTGCGCGATGGCTTGCAATGGGCAGTCATCGCAGCACTGCTGCATTGCACGGTGGAACCAAGTTTTTGGGGCACTCAATTTACTGTCGTTTTCTGGACTGTTCTTAGCTTGCTCCTCATATCTAATAATGTCCCTCAAACAATCAGCAACAGTGCACGATTAGGAGCTGCCTCGCGTTGTACCCTAACGTTTACCGGATAGATAAGCTTGGACTTACCTGATCATCCAATGATTAATATATTGTTCGTTGCCGATGCAAGAAGCATTCATACCCGAAGATGGGCTGAATATTTTCGCGACCGGGGGGCAAATGTGCATGTTGCCAGCTTCCGGTCTTTTGAAATCCGTGGTGTCAAGATTCATCACTTACCAACATTCGGCATGGGTAAAGTGGGCTATTTGTTTGCACTCTTTGCCCTACGTGTCATATATGCGCGTGTGCGCCCAGACGTAGTACATGCACAGTATGTCACTAGCTATGGCTTCCTTGCTGCGTTGGCGGGTTTGGGGCCACTAATCGTAACTGCATGGGGTACAGATGTTTCTGATCAGTCCTAAAAAATCGCGTCTCAGACGTTTTCTTGCTCAATATGCATTACGTCATGCCGCGGTAGTCACGACGGTGGCTGAGCACATGACAGCTTCCGTAGTAGATTTGGGCGTGTCTGGTGATCGAGTAGTAGCTATCCCTTTTGGTGTAGATACGAGCTTTTTTGTGGCGCAACCACATGGTGCACCGAATAATGAAACGCTTAGATTGATTTGTACCCGAAACCTCGGAACAATTTACGACGTCCAAACACTGGTTCGTGCTCTTGCGTTGCTTGGCACGCGAGGCTATCACTTAGATGTGGATTTGGTTGGCGACGGCCCTCTTCGTCGCTCACTTGTGGAGTTAGTAAATGAATTGGGTTTAAGGCACCAAGTGCGTTTCCATGGCCATGTCGATCCTTCTACTTTGGTGAAACTGTTAGCAGCTGCCGATATATTCGTGAGTCCCGCCTTATCAGATGGCAATAATGTCTCTCTCAATGAAGCAATGGCTTGTGGATGTTACCCAATCGCAACTGACATACCGGCCAATGCACAATGGATTCAAAATGGCGAAAATGGTTATCTCTATCCACCGGGGGACGTAGCACAATTGGCCTCAGCGATAGAAATGGCCATCGAGAATACCTCTTTAAGAACCATGGCAAAGGCTGCAAATCGGAGTATTATCGAAGCACGAGCTGACTGGCGTGTTTGCGTAAAGCAAATGGAGTTAGTTTATGAACGTCTAAGCGGCAAACGGCTTAGCGAAGCATGAATAGCCATCTTTCATCGTTCGTGTTGAAGAACATGCGATCGAAGTTTTGGTTTACTCAATAGCGTTAATTGACGACCACAATACTTATCAATGATGAGTCTTAACAGCACAGTTTGTAACAGAAGATCGACGTTTAAACGAATTTCCTGTGGTACTGCGCAATAAACAAATAAGTCCCGTAAGTTATACGGGCTGATTCTTCGGTGCAACACTACTGCTGATAACTTTTGATCAAAATAATCATGACAATACTGAATTGGCCACGGCCAGTCAAACACCTGACCGTCATGGGTCTGGACTTCATGCTATCCGTGCTGGCTACTTGGTGTGCATACTCCCTGCGTCTTGAGACGTTACATTGGCCAACGGGTCTGGAGTGGGCTGTCTATTTGTTTGGTGCAGTATTGGTTATACCAATATTCATCTGGTTTGGGCTTTACCGTGCCATTTTTCGCTACTCCGGTATAGACGATTTGTTTATAACTGCCCAGGCCACTGTCGCGTATGCTGTGTTGCGCTTCTTAATGCTTTATGGGCTGCTTTGGCCGACTATTCCAATCACCCAAGGAATATTGCAGCCAATCATTTTTTTTACGCTGATTGGCGGCAGCCGCTTGTTGGCACGGTACTGCCTTGTCGGTGCAGTTTTCAATAAGAGCCATGGCGAGGAGCGTACATTAATATTCGGCGCTGGTGAAGCCGGTATTCAGACTTTCTGGGCGATGGCTGCGACAGGTCACTTCAAACTTTACGGTTTTGTGGATGAAGACCCTACCAAATTTGGGCAGACCATCAACGGTGTTCCGATCTTTTCAGCGCTAGAAATTGGCTCCGTTGTATCGAGACTTGGAATCACCGATATATTGCTGGCGATACCGAGCGCCACCCGGGAACAGCGCAACAGAGTAATTCAGATTCTACGTTCATTGCCAGTGCACACCCGAACTTTGCCCGGGCTGGCAAACCTAAAGACCGGACGCGATACAGTGAAGGACATTGGGGAACTCGACGTAGAAGATTTGCTGGGACGCGATGTGGTTGCACCTCAACCTGATTTGCTAGCCCGTGGGATCGTCAATTTAACGATTTTGGTGACTGGCGCGGGTGGCACGATTGGCAGTGAACTATGTCGTCAAATTCTGCAAGCGAGTCCGCGTCGGCTGTTATTGCTCGATCACAGTGAGTTTGGTTTGTACACCCTGCACCAAGAGTTGTCGACATGGTGCCAAGCCAAGAAATCTGTTGTTGAGTTGGTACCTCTTCTGGCAAGCGTCACCAACCGCTGCCGCTTGGACTGGATCTGCGCCACCTATCAACCGCATACCGTTTACCACGCCGCTGCTTACAAACATGTGCCGATGGTCGAATGCAACCCGTCTGAAGGTATACTGAACAATGTATTTGGCACGCTGAACATGGCGTTGGCGGCGCAGGCCGCCGGGGTCGCCCGTTTTGTGCTGGTGTCCACTGACAAGGCGGTACGGCCCACCAACCTCATGGGAGCCAGTAAGCGCATGGCCGAGTTGATTCTTCAAGCTTTAGCCAGCAAAGCTGCGCTCCAAGAAACTTGCTTTAGTATGGTCAGGTTTGGTAATGTTTTGGGGTCAAGCGGCAGCGTGGTGCCGCTATTTCGAAAGCAGTTAGCGCATGGCGGCCCATTGACTATCACTCATCCCGACGTTACCCGTTATTTCATGCTCGTTCCGGAGGCGGCACAATTGGTGTTGCAAGCGGCCGCTATGGCCAGCGGTGGGCAAGTATTTTTGCTCGATATGGGTGAGCCGGTGAAAATTTTGGACTTAGCGCGTCGTATGGTCAGCTTGGCCGGGCTTAAGGTCCGCAACGCAGATCAGCCGGACGGTGATATTGAATTCGCTTTCATAGGCCTGCGGCCTGGTGAAAAACTCTACGAAGAGTTGTTGATTGGTGCGGCGTCGGCTACAACTGCCCATCCCCGCATTATGAAAGCCGAAGAAGACTTCTTGCCTTGGTCCGAGCTTGTGACGCACCTTGCGCGATTAAAACTTGCGGCCGCTCAAGAAAATTTAGAAGCTATCAAATCGATACTTGAAGAATGTGTGCCGGGCTTTCATGAGCAGTTGGCATAACGGTCGACTATATTGTCGCTTCTATTACAAAGCTTGGACGCGTGTTGAGACGCCAGACGCGGCATAATCCTGATCATTCTCGAGGATTTTCAGTGAAAGCGAGAAACATGTACATTCAACTGCGCAACTACTACGCCGCTTCAACGCACCATGGTATGGGGTCCCGCCCGTGTTACTTGGCACGCGAGTGGGTCGGTGACGGTCACAACCTGCAGATTGTTGCGACCTCCCAGACGCACACGCGCTCCAATCTACTTGTTTTGGATGCTGCAGTCCTAGGCAACGACCCTGTTGGCGAGGCGGGTTGTGGTTTAGCTGTAACGCCAGAGGCTTCGGAAGCTGTGGTGGCCGCAATTCACCAATTGGGTCCTTTAATTTCGGACGAACTAATGGCCATGGCGCGACGAGAGAGGCGATTTATATTGAGCTGCCACACAAGCCCTGTGCAAGCCCGGCGATTGTGGAGGTGCTGAATTGATCGATAGTGCAGTGCCGCGGGAGAAAAGGGTTGTGATTTTCCGTGCTCTCAATAGCGACGACTTGATTGCCGTGGCTGATCTTCATGCTGAGGCGTTTCCAAATTACTTCCTTACCCATTTGGGGACTACAGTATTGAAACTGTTCTATGCGCAATTTGTAGATAATCCAAATAATATTGGCATAGTGGCTGAATCTTATGGCAAGGTTATCGGTTTTGTTACTGGCACCTTACAATCTCCCATACTATATCGGAAATTTTATCGGCAGCATTTTTTAAAGATAGCATCCACTGTTTTCGCACGCCTATTGGACGACCCTGTTGTGCGTGGTGGCTTCTTTGCAAGGATATCGCATGTTCGCCGGGCGCTTGTTGCGTTGTTTGCAGGTGCAGGTGCAGGTGCAGGTGCAGGTGCATCGCTACATGACTTTGGGGGCAACGAAAGTATCACCGCTACCGCTATTATAACGAGACTATTATCTATTGGCGTGTCCCTAAACAATAGGGGATCTGGGATAGCCAATAAATTGGTTGATTGTTACTGCGATGCTTTGGCAAGCCTTGGCGAGAGCGTGGTTGGCCTATCGGTTTTGAATGATAATTTGCGTGCGATAACGTTTTACAAAAACAGTGGTTGGGTCTGTGAATTTGAGACGCCAAATTCAACTTATTTCTTCCGCCCGATTATGTCTAATAGTAGTTTATCTGCCAACGCAGAAACTCGGGCAATTGTAGAAAGATATAGCCGCAGGCGTAATAATATAACCGATGATCGTTACAGTTGCCTAAATCCATCTGTCTATATGGGGCAGCAAGAAAAGCAACGAATATTGATTCGCTGGTTCAAAGATAATAATATTTACCAAATTGGTGAGAAGCGATTGTTGGAAGTAGGCTGTGGCGCGGGGGGCAATTTGGTAGATATGATGCGTTTGGGGTTTCGTCCAGAAAACCTGATTGGTAATGAATTGCTGGAAGACCGTGCAGCCGACGCGAGGCGGATATTGCCCGAAACAACAAAGATATTGGTTGGTGATGCTTCCACTTTAGATTTTGGCAGCGACAAGTTTGATATCGTTTATCAATCTACTGTTTTTACATCAATATTGAACGAGCCCTTTCAGGCTACATTGGCAACAAAGATGTGGGACTTGGTGAGCCCCGGTGGCTATATTCTTTGGTACGATTTTGTCTATAACAACCCGAAGAATCCCGATGTAAGAGGTGTATCACTCGACAGAGTCAGGCAGTTATTCCCCAATGGCGAGTTTGGTTTCAAGAGACTTACATTGGCACCGCCAATAAGTCGTTTTGTCTGTCGAATTCATCCTGGTCTGTATGGCGTTTTCAACGCACTCCCCTTTTTGAGAACACACGTATTGTGTTGGATTCAGAAACAAAGTGAGTCTGAGAAGTAGCACTATGAAAGATGGCTCTATGTGGAAAATTCAACTCTTCAAACTCAACTTTGATCATCGCGAGCGCGATGCTGTGGCGGCCACGGTTGATAGCGGCTGGCTCACCATGGGGGAGCGTATTGCCGGGTTTGAGTCAGCGTTTAGCGCCTATCTTGGGCATGATGCGCATTCCACAGCGGTAGCCAATGGCACTGCGGCACTGCATATGGCGCTGCTGGCACTTGGACGTAGGCGCGGGCGATGAGGTGATCATCCCGGCGCTGACTTTTGTTGCCGATGCCAACGTGGTGCGGCTGGTGGGTGCAACGCCTGTGCTGGCGGACTGCGCTTCTATGGAAGACTGGAACGTGTCGGCAGAGTCGATAGCGCGCAAGATCACGCCCCGCACCAAGGCGGTTATTGTGGTGCACTACGCGGGCTTTCCGTGTGACATGGCACCCATCGTCAAGCTGTGCCGTAGAGCGAGGCATCAAGCTGATTGAAGATGCGGCGCATACACCGGGTGCGTCGATTGGCGGGCAGATGTGCGGCACGTTTGGCGATGTGGGTTGCTTCTCGTTCTTCAGCAACAAGAACCTTTCCATTGGTGAAGGGCGGCATGGTGGTGGCATGTGATGAGGCCATTTCGCAGCGGCTGCGGTTTTTGCGTTCCCACGGCATGACCACGCTCACGCTGGACCGGCACAAAGGGCGCGCCATCAGCTACGACGTGGCGCAGCCAGGCCTGAACTACCGCATGGACGAGATGCGCGCTGCCATTGGGCTGGTGCAATTGGATAAGCTTCCGGCGGGCAATGCCAGGCGCAAGGTGCTAAGCGAGCGCTACCGCCAGAACTTGGCGGACTCTGGCGTTGCCATACCGTTTGGCCAGTTGCCTGCTGATGTTGTGGCGGCCTACCACATCTTGCCAGTGCTATTGCCAGAGAAGTGCAACCGCATCCAGGTGATTGAAGCGCTCAAGGCTGAGGGCATTCAGTCCAGCATTCATTACCCGCCTTTCTGGAATTTCACTGCCTACCAGGGGAAATTTTCACCAGCGGATGCACCCATCGCCGATGTCATCAGCCAACGCGAGCTGACGCTGCCACTTTACCCAACGATGGCCGATAGCGATGTTGATCTGGTTACCGGGGCGCTGTTGCGGGCAGTGGCATGAACGGGGTGCAATCTGTGCTTGGGTTGATTGGGCGCACCCAGCCCTTGTTTGAGGCGGATGTGGCGCACCATGCGGCGCGCATGCAAGAGCTGGTGACTGGTGGCCGCTTTCTGGTGATTGGTGGCGCGGGCTCCATCGGCCAGGCGGTGACGCGTGAGATTTTCAAGCGCGGCCCGCAGGTGCTGCATGTGGTGGACATCAGCGAGAACAACATGGTGGAGCTGGTGCGCGACATTCGCAGCACGCTGGGCTACATCGAGGGTGACTTTGCCACCTTTGCCATCGACTGCGGTAGCCGCGAGTTTGAGGCCCTGATGCACGCCAGCGGTGGCTACGACTACGTGCTGAACCTCTCGGCGCTCAAGCACGTGCGCAGCGAGAAAGACCCGTTCACGCTGATGCGGCTGATTGAAGTCAACGTGCTCAACACGGTCAAGACGATCGAGCTGGCCCGCAGCGCACGGCGCGCGCAAATATTTTTGCGTCTCGACCGACAAGGCCGCCAACCCGGTGAACATGATGGGTGCCAGCAAGCGCATCATGGAAATGTTTCTGATGCGCGCCAGCTTGGCGCTGCCGCATTTCGACCGCGCGTTTTGCCAACGTGGCGTTTTCGGATGGCTCGCTGTTGCACGGCTTTAACCAGCGCTTTGCCAAGCGCCAGCCCATTTCAGCCCCCAACGACGTGCGGCGCTATTTTGTCACGCCGCAGGAGTCGGGCGAGCTGTGCCTGATGTCTTGCCTGCTGGGTGAGAACCGCGACATCTTCTTCCCCAAGCTCAGTGAGGCGCTGAACCTGGCGCGCTTTTCGGACATTGCCGTGCGCTACCTGGCGCAACTGGGTTTTGAAGCCTTTGAGTGCGCCAGCGAGGACGAAGCGCGCGACCGCGCCGCCGAGCTGATCGCCAGAAAGAATGGCCGTGCTACTTTTTCAAAAGCGACACCACGGGCGAGAAAGATTTTGAAGAGTTCTTTACCGACGCCGAGACGCTGGACATGGAGCGCTTTGCAAGCGTGGGCGTGATCAAGAACGAACCAGAGTTTGACGCCGCGCTGCTGCAGCACTTTACCGACACCGTTGCAAGCATCAGGGCCAGGCCGACGTGGGACAAGGCGCCGCTGGTTGACTTGTTCAACCACATGATTCCCGACTTTGCCCACAAGGAAACGGGCAAGTATCTGGATGGGAGGATGTAACTGTGCAGGGCCTGTTTGATTGATAATCCGCCAATGAATACTCAAATAGCGTCCACCGTTTACATGAAGCTGTCGGTCCCTGAGCGTGTCCGGTTGGTTGAAGATATCTGGGATAGCATCGAAGCTGAATCACCAGTCAGCATCGGTTTGTCGCAAGCGCAAATTGCCGAGTTGCATCGTCGCGATGCTGCCCATCACGCTGATCCGTCCTCGGCGATTCCGTGGGAACAGGTGCGCTCCAAATTGTTCGCGGACAAACCCTGATGCGGGTTGTTCTTCGGCCAGAAGCAGAGCAAGAACTTCTGGAAGCTCAGGCTTGGTACGAGGCAAGAGTACCCGGACTGGGGCTACCCGGGTTCGACAGTTAAATGCCCCAAACCGTCAAAACCCTCAATGAAATCAACGATCTTGCCCGCTTAAAATCGGCTTTTGTAATGGCGCGAAGTGTCAGTTAAGTTGATATACTACCAATGATAAGCATGTGATATAGTAGTGGCGTGTTCATCAAGCTTACCCGCCGCGGCCCCAACCAATACGTTCAGCTCGTGGCGGCCTACCGCGACGAGGCTGGCCGACCCAAGCAGCGCACCGTTGCAACGCTGGGGCGCCTCGACCAGCTAAACACCGAGCTCAAGTCGGTCATTTCCGGCTTGCAGCGTGTTACCGGCCAAACTCCGGTAGCGGCCACGGCACCACCGGTCTTGAGTTTTGATGCCGCCCGTGACTTTGGTGATGTCTGGACTTTGACTGAGCTCTGGAACGCGTTGGGCTTTGATGGCTTACGATTTGTATTTCGCCGTACCCGCCACAGCATTGATGTTGAGGCGCTCATCCGTGTGATGGTCTTCAACCGCCTGTGTGACCCCGACTCCAAACTCGGCGTGTTGCGTTGGCTTGAAACCGTGGCATTGCCGGGTACATCCCTACAGGCCATTGATCACCAGCATTTACTGCGCGCCATGGATGCGCTGGTCGATCACAAGGCAGAAGTCGATGGCGTTATGGCCAGCCTGCTGCGCCCCCTGGTGGATCAGGACCTGGCGATCGTGTTTTATGACATGACGACCATTCGGGCGGCTGGTTTGTCAGAGCAAGACGGCGACCTGCGTCACTACGGTATGTCCAAAGAAGGCGTTGTAGCCAGACAAGTCATGCTCGGCGTGGTGCAGACGGCTGAGGGCTTGCCGCTGTATCACGAGGTGTTCGATGGCAACACAGCTGAAGTCACCACCCTCAAGGGTGTCATTGAGAAGATTGTGACGCGCTTTCCCATCAAACGTGTCATTGCCGTGGCCGACCGGGGTTTGCTGTCTACGGACAACCTGACCGATTTGCAGGAAATTGTTCTGCCCAGTGGCAACAAGCTCGAATTCATTCTGGCAGTACCTGGCAGACGCTACGCTGACTTCGTTGAACTGCTCGATCCGTTTCACGCTGCTCAGTGTGCATCGGCCACACAAGAGGCGCTGGGCGAGACCGTTTGGAATGATCTGCGCCTGGTCATTGCGCATGATCCAGAAGTGGCGCTTGAGGCCGGCGCCAAGCGCAACGTGCGCATTGAGGAGTTAAAGAAACAGGCCGATCAGTGGGTAGGCAAACTTGACGCTCAGGATGATGGCAAGAAGCTCCGTGGGCGCAAGCTCTCAGATGGTGGGGCTCGTGCCAAGTTTTACCACGAGGTGGCTGACGCCCACTTGGCGCGCATTGTGAAGGTGGATCTCAAGAGTGAGCTGTTCACCTACGACATTGATGAGCGGGCCTTGAAGCATGCGCGCCTGATGGATGGCAAGCTGCTGCTGGTGACCAATACCAAGGACCTCAAAGCCGATGAGGTGGTCAAGCGCTACAAGTCACTGGCTGACATTGAACGCGGGTTTCGGGTGCTAAAGTCCGAGATCGAGATTGGGCCCATCTATCACCGCCTGCCAGCGCGGATTCACGCGCACGCGTCGATTTGCTTTATGGCACTGATTCTGTACCGGGTGATGCGCACCCGGCTCAGAGACAGCAACACCCAGATTTCACCAGAGCGGGCACTGGAAAAGCTGCGCCGCATTCAGCATCAGAAGGTAAAGGTCAACGATTTGGAGCCGATTGCCGCGCTTCTCGAGCATCAACCAGGAACACACGGAGATTTTGCAAGCACTGACGATCAAGAAACCGACCCTTCCCGACCAGTTGACCCTCTTGTAGTGGCACGATTGCATCGCACCCCTATATGAATCAACACGTTACGAAATTAACTGTCGAACTCGGGGGGCTAGAGTTCGCTCACGCTGCTGATGCGTCCATAGCGTCGGCACTGGGTAATCCCTTTGGACATTTGTGCATCGATGGCGAGTTTCGCCGGGTGCTATTTCGCAAATTCCCCTACACGCTCATCTATCGGCCAACTTCTGACTGGTTGCTTGTTGTTGCATTTTTTCACCAACATCGCGAACCGGGTTCTTGGCTGCGACGGTTTGACACCTGATGCGTTTGATTGAGTCAGCACGAACGGATTGAAGTCATGCAACGTTTTTTTGACATCATCTTGTCGGGCCTCGCGCTGCTGGTGCTGTCGCCGCTCCTGCTGCCCATTGCTCTGCTGCTGCGTCTGACAGGCGAGGGTGAAGTTTTCTTTTTGCAGAACCGGGTTGGCAAGGGCGGCCAAGCTTTTAAGCTCTACAAATTTGCCACGATGCTCAAAGACAGTCCGAACATCGGCACCGGCACCGTTACCGTTAAAGGCGACCCGCGCATCCTGCCCATGGGGCATTTTTTGCGCAAGACCAAGATCAACGAGTTGCCGCAGTTGCTCAATATCTTGAACGGCGACATGAGCATCATCGGCCCGCGACCGCAGACGCAGCGCTGCTTTGACGCGTTTACTGCTGCTTCGCAACGCGCCATCATCCAGGTGCGGCCAGGCTTGTCCGGCATTGGCTCGATCATCTTCCGCGACGAAGAAAACCTGCTGCACGGTCACGCCGATTCGGTGCGGTTTTATGACGACGTGATTGCCCCGTATAAAGGCACGCTGGAAGAGTGGTATGTGGCGCACCAGGGTTTGTGGACTTACTTTATGCTGATCGGCCTGACCATCTGGGTTGTGCTGTTTCCGCAGTCTAAAGGCGTGTGGCGAGTGCTTGGCAACTTGCCAATGCCCGCGGCTGAGCTGGCTGTACCATTGCAATGGCCTGGGGCGAATTGATGCAACGACGAGTCCAAATGTGGCCTTGGGCCTTCTTTGCTTGTGCGCTGGCGGTGCTGGTTTTGGCGTTGGTGCCCGAGCCCCCGCCGTTGCTCACGACCGGTTGGGACAAATCAAACCACTTGCTGGCTTTTGCCGTGATGGCAGTGCTCGGCTGCAAGGCGTTCCCGCAGCGCGTGGCAATAACCCTGCTGAGCTTGCTGGCCTATGGCGCGCTGATCGAGATTTTGCAGTCGTTCACCCCCACGCGCTCCGCGGAGTGGTTGGATTTGCTGGCTGATTGTTTGGGGATTTTGCTGGGCTGGGGGGTGCTGAGATTGAGCGGAAGGATTGCTTCCTCCTCATGAAAGCCGTCAACACAGCTCTGCAACACTTGCCTGATGGTTTGGATGTCCTCATCACCGGCAGCGCCTTGTAAGCGCTGTAAGTGGCTTTGCAGTTCGGGCCAGGCGATGAAATGTTCGTGTGCTTTCATGATGCGCGGATGCGGAGTCGGCGTCGGGTTCTCACCGATCAACAATTCCTCAAATAGTTTTTCGCCCGGGCGCAGGCCAATGAAAGAAAACTCAACATCGCCATTGGGTTGTTGCGCATCCCGCACTTGCAGGCCAGACAGCGCCACCAGGCGGCGTGCCAGATCGATGATCTTGACCGATGCGCCCATTTCGAGCACAAAAACTTCACCCCCGGTTGCCATGCCTGCAGCCTGTAACACCAGTTGCGCCGCCTCTGGAATGGTCATGAAGAAGCGTGTCACTTCAGGGTGCGTAATCGTTAATGGGCCGCCATGCGCGATCTGCTCCCGAAACAAAGGCACCACGCTGCCGCTGGAGCCCAGTACGTTGCCGAAGCGAACCATGCTGTAACAGGTCGATTGCCCCGGTTGATTCGCCAGAGCCTGCAAGATCAATTCGGCCATGCGCTTGCTGGCGCCCATGAGATTGGTCGGTCGCACCGCCTTGTCGGTCGATACCAGCACAAAGCGCGAAACCCGGGCGGCCTGCGCGGCCAACGCCATGTTCAGCGTGCCGAAAACATTGTTCAGAATACCTTCAGACGGGTTGCATTCGACCATCGGTACATGTTTGTAAGCGGCGGCGTGGTAAACGGTGTGCGGTTGATAGGTGGCGCAGATCCAGTCCAGGCGGCGCCGGTTGGCAACGCTTGCCAACAAGGGAACCAGCTCAACGCAACAGGCCTGCGCCTGGCACCAGGCCTGCAATTCGCGATGCAGGGCATAGAGCCCGAATTCATTGTGGTCAAGCAGCAAGAGACGCCGCGGATGTGCCTGCAATATCTGTCGGCACAACTCACTGCCGATGCTGCCCCCGGCGCCTGTGATCAAGATGACCTGATCGAACAGGCTCTGGGCAAGCAATTCAACTTGAGGCGCTACCGCCTCACGCCCCAGCAAGTCTTCGACGTCAAGCTCGCGCAGGTCTTGCGCAGAGAGACTTCCACTTGTGAGGTCAGACAAGCTGGGTAAGGTACGAATATGGACCGCCAGCGTGCTCAGGCCCTGAATAATCTGATTGCGGCGTTCACGGGTGGTGCTGGGTAGGGCCAACAAAATGTCGGTAGCCGCTGCCGCGCGGACAATCGCGTGGGCATCTGCGGCAGAAAAGACGGGGTTGCCATTGATGGTCTGCCCGATCTTGCTGGAGTCGTCGTCAAGAAAGCCAATGAGTTTGAATTGCCCGGAAATGGCCAGTGCTGACGATATTTGCGCACCCGCTTCGCCGGCACCATAAATTAGCAGCCGCCCTTGAGGCAGCCGTTTGGCCGGATTCATGCCACTGAGCCAAAACTGGGCCAACACCCGGCTAAAACCCAGTAGCAACATGAAAATGACTGGCTGCAATAGGCCCAAGGTCAATGGGAAAGTTGGCCATATTCGCCAAAAGTGGTAGACGATGATTAGCATGGCATACCAGAGCACGGCCCGCCCGAGCTGCACCATGGCATCGACGCCAAAGTATCTAAAAACGGTGCGATACAAACCACAATACCAGAAAATTACGATGGCCAAAATGGGGCTCAATGCGTAATGGCTCCACTCCTGCCCTTGTGGCCAATGCAGTCTCTCGTAACGAATGGAATAAGCAATCCAAGTGGCCAGTAGCGCCAGGACAATATCAACAAGAATGACAATGGCTTTTTTGATCGGCCGGGGCCAATCGAGTGCTTGCTTAAACATTGGGGTTTCCAAGCTTGCATTTTAGGCGCCAAATCAAACCCGACTCAGCCCAAAGGCACCCGCATTCCACTTGAAGCAACTGCCACTATGGCTGCCGGATCAAGTCCGGCATTGACAAGCTCAAGCTCAGACTGACGACGTCCCCATCTCGGCGGTGGGTACTTCCGAATCGATCACATCAGCGAAAGTTTCGGACTGCCTCATCACTTGCCAGGCCCGCTTCATGCCGACCGTGTACATCGCAAACAGGCCGACGAACAAAACAAACACAATCCACGTCGGCACCTGGAGGAGGATGCTGGCAATGCCCAGCAGGATGCACACCAGTTGCGCTGACAGCATCACCAGAACCGTGCGGTTGGCCACCCGGGTTCGACAGTTAAATGCCCCAAACCGTCAAAACCCTCAATGAAATCAACGATCTTGCCCGCTTAAAATCGGCTTTTGTAATGGCGCGAAGTGTCAGTTAAGTTGATATACTACCAATGATAAGCATGTGATATAGTAGTGGCGTGTTCATCAAGCTTACCCGCCGCGGCCCCAACCAATACGTTCAGCTCGTGGCGGCCTACCGCGACGAGGCTGGCCAACCCAAGCAGCGCACCGTTGCAACGCTGGGGCGCCTCGACCAGCTAAACACCGAGCTCAAGTCGGTCATTTCCGGCTTGCAGCGTGTTACCGGCCAAACTCCGGTAGCGGCCACGGCACCACCGGTCTTGAGTTTTGATGCCGCCCGTGACTTTGGTGATGTCTGGACTTTGACTGAGCTCTGGAACGCGTTGGGCTTTGATGGCTTACGATTTGTATTTCGCCGTACCCGCCACAGCATTGATGTTGAGGCGCTCATCCGTGTGATGGTCTTCAACCGCCTGTGTGACCCCGACTCCAAACTCGGCGTGTTGCGTTGGCTTGAAACCGTGGCATTGCCGGGTACATCCCTACAGGCCATTGATCACCAGCATTTACTGCGCGCCATGGATGCGCTGGTCGATCACAAGGCAGAAGTCGATGGCGTTATGGCCAGCCTGCTGCGCCCCCTGGTGGATCAGGACCTGGCGATCGTGTTTTATGACATGACGACCATTCGGGCGGCTGGTTTGTCAGAGCAAGACGGCGACCTGCGTCACTACGGTATGTCCAAAGAAGGCGTTGTAGCCAGACAAGTCATGCTCGGCGTGGTGCAGACGGCTGAGGGCTTGCCGCTGTATCACGAGGTGTTCGATGGCAACACAGCTGAAGTCACCACCCTCAAGGGTGTCATTGAGAAGATTGTGACGCGCTTTCCCATCAAACGTGTCATTGCCGTGGCCGACCGGGGTTTGCTGTCTACGGACAACCTGACCGATTTGCAGGAAATTGTTCTGCCCAGTGGCAACAAGCTCGAATTCATTCTGGCAGTACCTGGCAGACGCTACGCTGACTTCGTTGAACTGCTCGATCCGTTTCACGCTGCTCAGTGTGCATCGGCCACACAAGAGGCGCTGGGCGAGACCGTTTGGAATGATCTGCGCCTGGTCATTGCGCATGATCCAGAAGTGGCGCTTGAGGCCGGCGCCAAGCGCAACGTGCGCATTGAGGAGTTAAAGAAACAGGCCGATCAGTGGGTAGGCAAACTTGACGCTCAGGATGATGGCAAGAAGCTCCGTGGGCGCAAGCTCTCAGATGGTGGGGCTCGTGCCAAGTTTTACCACGAGGTGGCTGACGCCCACTTGGCGCGCATTGTGAAGGTGGATCTCAAGAGTGAGCTGTTCACCTACGACATTGATGAGCGGGCCTTGAAGCATGCGCGCCTGATGGATGGCAAGCTGCTGCTGGTGACCAATACCAAGGACCTCAAAGCCGATGAGGTGGTCAAGCGCTACAAGTCACTGGCTGACATTGAACGCGGGTTTCGGGTGCTAAAGTCCGAGATCGAGATTGGGCCCATCTATCACCGCCTGCCAGCGCGGATTCACGCGCACGCGTCGATTTGCTTTATGGCACTGATTCTGTACCGGGTGATGCGCACCCGGCTCAGAGACAGCAACACCCAGATTTCACCAGAGCGGGCACTGGAAAAGCTGCGCCGCATTCAGCATCAGAAGGTAAAGGTCAACGATTTGGAGCCGATTGCCGCGCTTCTGAGCATCAACCAGGAACACACGGAGATTTTGCAAGCACTGACGATCAAGAAACCGACCCTTCCCGACCAGTTGACCCTCTTGTAGTGGCACGATTGCATCGCACCCCTATATGAATCAACACGTTACGAAATTAACTGTCGAACTCGGGTGGCCAGCCAGAACAGAGTGCCGCCTACACCGGGCAGCAAGCTGCCCAGATCGTCGAGCCGCACATCGCCAAGTGACTTTAGCGTTGGACGTTGAGCAAGATGGCAATTTGGCCGGCATTTCGATAGACTCACGGCATTGACAATGGAGAATTCAGAATGAAATGGCAACATCTAATCGAGGCCAACCCGGACGTTTTGGCTGGCAAACCTGTGCTCAAGGGCACCCGCCTGTCAGTGGAATTTTTGTTGTCATTGTTCGCTGAGGGGTGGACGCAAGAGCAGGTGCTGGCCAATTACCCACAGCTCGATCGAAATGCCTTGCAGGCCGTTTTTGCCTTCACCGCAGATTGCCTGCACGATGAGCAATACTTTGCGCAAAGTTTGGCCGCATGAAGTTGCTGGCAAATGAAAATGTTCCCCTTGGCATGGTGCACCGCCTTAGGGAAATGGGGCACGACGTCTTAGCCATTTGTCAAACCTGTCCAGGTGTTACGGATACTGTGGTACTTGAATTGGCCAGGCGCGAACAACGCGTACTTCTGACCTTTGATCGCGACTATGGCGAATTGGTTTACCTCAAGCATTTGCCCTGTCCGAAAGGCATCATTTACTTGCGTTTTGTTCCAACCTCTCCGGAAGACGGCGTGCAATTGATGGCGAGCTTGCTGGCTGACGAGGGCAAGGAAGTTGATGGCTATTTTGTGGTGTTGGACCGGGACAACTATCGACGAAGGCCCTTGCCTGTATGAACATCCTTGCACTCTATTGCAATTAGCTGCCACCGTTTGACTGAGTTTTTTTGAGTGATTTGTGGCTGTAGAGCCCGTCTGGACTGCGTAAACAGCTATCAAACTTGAACGTAGCGGTTTGCCACTATGGATGCCGGATCAAGTCCGGCATGACCAGCTCAGGTGCCGACTGACGACGTCCCCATCTCGGCGGTGGGTACTTGCGAATCGATGTCATCAGCGAAAGTTTCGGACTGCCTCATCACCTGCCAAGCCCGCTTCATGCCGACCGTGTACATCGCAAACAGGCCAACAAACAGCACAAACACAATCCACGTCGGCACCTTCAGGAGGATGCTGGCGATGCCCAGCAGGATGCAGACCAATTGCGCGGACATCTTCACCAGTACCGTGGCGTTGACGCTTAAACCGGTTGCCAGCAGAAGATGGTGCAGATGCTCCCGGTCGGCGGCAAAGGGCGATTGCCCGCGGGCGATGCGCCGCGACATGATCGACATCGTGTCCATCAACGGCAGCGCAAACAGCCACAAGGCCGAAGCCGGCGTAATAACGGCGCCGGGGCCTTGTGACAGCCTGATCAGGTACCAGGCCAGCGCAAAGCCGATCAAGATGGAGCCGCCATCGCCCATGAAGATGCTGGCGCGCTTGCGCCCGAAGAAGCGTGAGTTATAGACAAGAAAGCCAAGCAGTATGCCTACCAGGCTGGTGAGCTGCAACGCCACTGCGGTATTGCTGGGGTAAGCCAGCCAGGCCAGTGCGCCAAAGGTGAGCGTCGCCAAACCACCCGCCAGACCATCGACACCATCCGACATATTGAATGAGTTGATGGCGCCCACCGCACCGACCACCGTCAGGGGGATGGCCAGCCAGAACAGAGTGCCGCCTACACCGGGCAGCAAGCTGCCCAGATCGTCGAGCCGGACGTCGCAGTAAACCGCAGCCACAAGGCTGCAGCCGATCTCGACCAGAAAGCGAATGGAGGCCGAGACCTGCCACTTGTCATCGGCCAGGCCGATCAACAACAGGGCAAGGCCAAGCCCGATGAGCCAGCCGCCATGCTGCGCGCGCCAGAACGGGAAGATCAGACCCATGGCAAGCACAGCCGCGTAGATGGCCAGACCGCCCACCAGGGGAATGTGCCCGACGTGCTGCTTGCGCTTGCAAGGGGTATCGACCAAGCCGATGCGCACAGCCAGCGGCCTCAGAGCGCATATGATGCATACTGAAAATGCAAAGCTGGTGGCAAATATTTGAAGCAAATTCACGTCCATGTCCCCCTTAACACTGAGCGATGTCTCTGCCGCCGCTCGAAGTGGCTTTAGGCTGAGACCGCGCTGATTGTAATGGACGGGTATATTTGTTCCAAGATGTTTCGACGCACGCTTGTGCTAAAAGCTACAAATGAATTGAATGGCAGGGAATTGACACATGACGCAACACCAAGACATCGGCCAGCCCGGCGGGCTAGGCCGATTTGCTTTATGGCAGTGGGCCTTTGCTGGCTGTGCGCTGGCCGTGCTGGTGTTGGCGATAGTGCCCGCGCCGCCGCCCGTGTTCACCACCGGTTGGGACAAATCAAACCACCTGCTGGCCTTTGCCGTGATGGCCTGGCTGGGCTGCCACGCGTTCCCCAAGCGCGTGGCAATCACCCTGCTGAGCCTGCTGGCCTATGGCGCGCTGATAGAAGTCTTGCAGTCCTTCACCCCCACCCGCTCCGCGGAGTGGCTTGACCTGCTGGCCGATTGCTTGGGTATCTTGCTGGGCTGGGGGTTGGTGTGGTTGCAAACTAAATTGGGGTCAGATTCCAATTAATTTTCACACGGTTGAATTGCTCTCAAATGTCTAGCTGCCTGCGCTTTCTGCACGGGCGTTAGAAGGCTATTTTTCTATATGAACCCATCTCTACGGCAGCAACTTCTCCCCGGAGTTGACGGGCATGGGCAAGTACACCGGCGAGATGGCCGCTGTGGGTGCTGGAGCGCTTACTGCCTTTGTGCCTACCACGATAGCCACTTCAATTTTCCTTGAAGATCAATAGTCAATAGTACCCGCTACAGTGGTCATTTTGTAACAAAATGGTGATTTAGATGCTATAATGCCCATTCTGTTAGGCACTACATGAAACACGTCATTGATTCAGCTGAAGACCTCGGGTTCGCGCTGCGCGCTGCGCGCAAGAGTGCCAAGGTGCGCCTCGACGACCTATCCAAAACAGTCAACGTGAGTAAGCAGACAACCACAAATCTCGAACAAGGTAAGCCCACTGTCCAGCTGGGCAACGTCCTTCGACTCTTGAAAGAAATGGGACTCACCTTGAGCGTTGACCTGCCTGAGTCGGCATTGCCCGCGCTGCGCCGCATTCAACGGGAGGCGCAAGACCGCTCGAAGGCAAGCGCCACCTGACCATGCGCAGCTTACAGGTCTACGTCGACCAAACTCTCGTAGGAACCCTCAGCGAGGGTAACAACCTCTGGGTCTTTGAATACGACTCGGCATGGGCCGCCCTGGAGCGGAGTTTTGACCTGTCGCCAGCGCTTTCTCGCAACGTGTTGCGTCACGAAGACGGCAGCACGATGCGACCGGTGCAGTGGTACTTCGACAACTTGCTCCCTGAGGAACTCTTGCGAAAAACGGTCGCCAGGGAGGCCGACATCAAAGACCACGAAGATGCGTTTGCCTTGCTGACGTATCTTGGTGCGGAGTCGGCGGGCTCCCTGACGCTGCTTCCCCCTGGTGTTGCGCTGCCTAACGAATCTGCTTTGAGCGAGCTCGCCGATGCAGCCCTCAGCCAGCGCATCCGAAACATCTCCAAACAAACGCTTTCAAAGGGCGCGCCCAAGCGTATGTCGCTGGCAGGGGCACAGCACAAGATGCTGGTGGTTATCAAGGGTGAAGCGCTTTACGAGCCGGTAGGCGCCACGCCTTCAACCTACATCCTCAAGCCCGACCATCCGGATACTGCAATGTATCCAGCCTCGGTGTTTAACGAATTTTTCACCATGCGACTCGCGCGCGCGGCCAGATTGAAAGTTCCGGAAGTGAGCATGCGGTATGTGCCCGAGCCGGTGTACTTCATTGAGCGGTTTGACCGGCTGGTGGACAAAAAATCCCTGCGCACCGCTAACCCGTTGGCGGCTCCCAAGGTCAGTCGGCTGCACATCATTGATGCATGCCAACTGCTGAACAAGGCCTGCACGTTCAAGCACTCAGGCGCCACGCTAGACGCCTTGGTGCAGGTTATCGACAAGACCACCAACAAGATTGCGACTCGCACTGGGTTGTTTCGTTGGCTGGTTTTCAACATTGTGGTGGGTAATGACGACTGCCACCTGAAGAACTTGTCTTTCCATGTTAGTTACGATGGCATTGAGCTGGCTCGTCACTACGATTTGCTGTGTACCGGCGCCTACCACACCAAGACATTTGCAGACGAAAACGGGATGTGGAACCAAGTTCCGATGGCTTATCCATTGCCTGGGGCAAAAACTTTTGGCGACGTGACACTCGGTTCGGTTTTGGCAGCTGCTGAACAACTGGGATTACCCGAGCCTATCGCACGACGTATCGTGCGGGAGGTAACCACGCGCGTGGAAAAAGAATTCGCACGTATCGTCGCGGAGCACGAAGAAATGGCAAAGAAAATACCACCCGAACGAGCGGTTTACGCAGCCCAGAGCGGTCGACTTCTTAGGGTGGTCCAACATATCACGCTCAAGGACATGCTCAGGAGGTTGTTGGTGTTACCAGGCAAAACCTGCGCAAACTGATGCGAAATTGGGGTCAGATTCCGTTAAAAGGGCGGATAAAAGGGGACGCTACCCTTTTCGGCGTGAATTTGTAGGAGCGGCGCCCCCGCCGCGAATGAATTCAAAAAAGACCTTCGTCGCGATGGCGCGACTCCAACAAATACCGGTTCCCGGTTGGAGCCGCGCCTGCCCGCGCTTGGGCTGCGCACCTACCTGCTGGACGGCGATAACGTGTGCCACGGCTTAGAAAAAAAAGGGGACGCTACCCTTTCTACAATTAACTCTTGACAAGGACCGGGTTGCGCCGACAATTGGTGTTACCTTTTGATCCTTGGTACCACTATGCAAACATCTGCTGCACAACAAGCGCGCACGGGCGGATCAGTCACTATCAAGCTTGATGTGGCTGACCGGGTTCGCATCTCGGCCCTGGCAGCGGCCAGGAAGCGCACGCCGCACTACCTTATGAAAGAGGCTATTCTTGAGTACGTGAAGAAGGAAGAGGCGCGACAGAACTTCATCACGGCGGCCCGGTCTTCATTTGAGCATTACAAGCAAACCGGGCTTCACATCACGCTCGACGAGTTCAGTAGCTGGGTGGATCAAGTCCAGCACAATCACGACGAGCCTGTGCCTGCATGCCACACGTAAGGCTCTCGGCGCGATCACAATCTGACTTGTCGCGTCTGCACACTTTTCTTGCCAGCAAAGATGCCAATGCTGCGGCGCGGGCGATGTTGGCCATACGTGAGTCGTTCACGCCGCTCACGTTTGCACCGCTGATTGGCCGCCCGGTGGAGGACAGCGATGGTTTGCGTGAATTGGTGATCGACTTTGGTGCCAGTGGCTATCTCGCTCTTTATCAATTCGAGCCAGCGCTTGATACGGTCACTATTCTGGCGATCAAGCACCAACGTGAAGATGATTACAAGTAGAAGAAATAATTGGGGTCAGATTCCAATTAATTTCGGCTGACCGCGCAATCTGGCGTTTAGCCAGGCCGATTAGCAACAGGGGCACCCTGCGTGCCAAATAGAATGTGACCATGTCTCATCGATCTGCATCGTCTCACACATCGTCCGTCCACGACGGCTGGGTCTTTGCCGGGCTGCTGGCCCTGCTGGTCTGGGCACCGGTGCCGCTGGGGAGCAACCGCACCTGGGCCATTGGCATCTTGTTGCTGCTGGCGCTGTTGCTGCTGGCTTCACGCCGTAAAAGGGGACGCTACCCTTTTCCATGACGGTAGGCCTTTTCGCGCAGCACTCTGGTCGGCAACGGCGATGCGTCATGGACCAAAAAGTTATAATATTGTTATTATTTTTTAGGAGCCGTTCATGCTGACATCCATACGCCAAATTGGGAATTCGCGGGGGGTGTTGATCCCGGCTGCCTTTCTTGTGTCTTGCCAGATCGAAGATCAGGTGGATATGCAGTTGCAAGATGGCCAGATTGTGATCAAGCCAGTTCGCCGCAAGCTGCGAGATGGTTGGTTTGTTCAACGAGGCGCACCCTCAGATGCCGTCTCGGCTCAAGAGACGATCGAGGCGCTGGATTGGGGCGTCGCACCTGTTGCCGATGACAGCGAGTGGGTATGGTAAGCCGTGCTGTTGTAGCCCGAGGAGAAGTCTATTGGGTCAACCTTGACCCGACCATCGGCAGCGAGATTCAAAAGACCCGTCCCGCGCTAGTGGTTTCGCCAGACGATATGAACGCCGTATTGCCCCGAGTCCTCATAGCCCCTATCACCAGTGCCGGGCGGCCTATGGGGTGTCGCCCCGAAGTGATTTTTCAGGGCAAGAATGCGCGTATTTTGTTGGACCAGTTGCGATGCGTGGACAAGATCAGACTGGGCAAAAAAATGGGCCAGATTGATGAGCAGGTTTGGCATGGTGTTTTGCTGGAAATGCTGGCCTGAAAGAAAAGAAGAAAAGGGGACGCTACCCTTTGTTTCGGTTTATTCAGCATTAGGTTACACTAAATGAAACTTAGTGTATAGATAAAATCCGATGCAACCCGCCCGTCAATTGATGCGCGCACTGGCCGACCTGGCGAGTCCAGAGCACTACCTCTTTACGCAGGCAGACCTGCGCGCCCTGCTCCCTGGGCTCTCCGTTGCCGCATTCAAGACACTGCTTAGCAGGGCGGTTAGCGAGGGTCATCTGGCACGGGTTTGCCGGGGAATGTATCTGTATGGCCGCGTGGACTACCCGCGTGGGTTGGTGTTGTTTCACGCCGCAGCTCGTTTGCGCGCCGATACCTTCAACTACATCAGCCTGGAGACGGCGCTGAGCGACGCGGGGGTTATCTCGCAAATTCCTGTCAACCGGGTCACGCTGATGTCGGCGGGCCGCAGCAACATCATTGGTTGTGGTGCCTGGGGTTCCATCGAGTTTGTGCATACCGCCAAGCGTCCAGACGATGTGGCCGCACAGTTGCATTACGACTCGCGCTACCACCTGTGGCGTGCCTGTGTGGCACTGGCCGTGCAGGATATGCGCCGCACCAGGCGTAACATGGATTTGATCGATTGGAGCGTGGTGCATGAGTCTGTTTGACCAATTGGTGGATGAGGCCTTGCGCAACCAGGACGCTCTGGCACCATTGCGTGTGGTGGTGGAAAAAGAGTTGTTGCATCACGACATCATGCGTGAAATGAGCACGGCTGGTTTGCTGTCGAACCTGACCTTTATGGGCGGCACTTGCCTGCGCGCCTGCTATGGCTCGAGCCGCTTGAGCGAGGATCTGGATTTCACCGGTGGCGCGCAATTCAGCCGCGAGAGTTTGACAGCACTGGCGCAGGTGCTTGTGCAAAGTCTGCAGCGCAAGTACGGTTTGCCGGTGGAGGTGAGCGAGCCCACCCGTGAGACGGGCAATGTGGACACCTGGAAGTTGAAAGTGCAAATCCGCGCAGGGCAGCGTGATTTGCCAACACAGCGAATCAATATCGATATCTGCGCGGTCCCCAGTCATGACCCGAGGCCGATGATGTTGCGTAACCATTACGGGGTGGATCTGGGCACCGGTGGGCTGATTGTGCAGGCGCAAAGCCGTGAGGAGATTCTGGCCGACAAGCTGGTGGCCTTGGCCTTGCGGCCCAATCGCCTGAAGAACCGCGATCTGTGGGATATTGCCTGGTTGCAGCAACAGGGTGTGGTGCTGCCTTTGGCGCTATTGCCGCTGAAACTGCACGACCGCCACTGCGACACGCAGCGCTTTCTGGCGCTGCTGGGTGAGCGCAGCCAGGCACTGCCTGCCGAGCCCGCGCTAGAAAGCGCTTTCCGCCAGGAAATGCGTCGCTTTTTGCCCGCCGCATTGGTGGCTGAAACAGTCGAGAAGCCTGAGTTTTGGCGCTACCTGACGACATTGGTTGAAGAACAGTCCCAACGCGCCATTAGCTTCCTCGCCGAAGTGAGGTAAAAGGAAAAAGGGGACGCTACGTTCGCAGTAATAGCAATAAATCTAGCGGGTTGAAGTCCCGTGCGGGGAGTTGTCCGTACGCCCCGGTAGTATGAGGAAGCGGCGCTGTGGTAACACGGGGTCGTAAGTTTCCAAACAGCATTGAAAGATGACCGAAAAGGGCAGTTTATCGGATGTAAATTGCAGAATATATAATTCGTACTTGTAAATTCATACTAACTAAGGCATACTTAGTATTTAACTTTTATAGGTACGTATGGAGACGATGGATATTACGCTCGCAGAACGTGGGCAGATTGTGATCCCCAAAGAAGCGCGTGACGCGATGGGCCTCAAACCCGGTGCCAAGCTGCAAATTCGCATGGTAGATGGGCGGCTGCTGATTGAAAAAAAGGTGGCGCTTGACCTGAGCCGCTGGGTTGGCAAAGCGATTGATGATGGCTTGACTACCGACGAAGCTTTAACCGAGCTGCGTGGCCGCCCCGTGCCTTGGCAAGGTGTGGATGCCAAAGCATGAAAACCGCCGTTGATTCAAGTGTTCTGTTTGATATCGTCAAAGGTGCGCCCGGTGCCGTTGCAGCGCAAACTGCCCTGGAGGCGGCACTGGCCCACGGTAGCTTGTGCGTGTGCGCGGTGGTGGTGGCAGAGCTGGGGCGTTACTTTGCCAGCGAGCAAGACTTGCGCGAGTTTCTGGCTGCGTGCCAAGTTGACCACGACCCGCTGTCAATGGAGGCTGCGCTGGAAGCGGCCCGCATCATGCGCGGCTATGCCCGCAACAAGGGCCCGCGTGAGCGTGTGGCGCCTGACTTTTTGATCGGAGCCCACGCGATTGAACAAGCTGATGCGCTGCTGACCACCGATGCTGGTTTTTTTCGGAACTACTTTGCGACGTTGAACGTCGTCACACCGGTTTAATTAATTGGGGTCAGATTCCAATCGCCAGTGGCCGCTTGGACACGGCCACTTGTTTGAATTGTTATGGGTCATTTATGGCTGTAGCCGCCGTGTGGTATTCGTTAGCAGCTATCAAAATGAAAGTAACATAGGGCCAGGAGTTCACACATGACGGAATCCAAAGTGATTGCTTGATGGCGCTGGCCTTTGCCGTGATGGCCTGGCTGGGCTGCCACGCGTTCCCGAAGCGCGTGTCAATCACCCTGCATGCCAAATAGAATGTGACCATGTCTCATCGATCTGCATCGTCTCACACATCGTCCGTCCACGACGGCTGGGTCTTTGCCGGGCTGCTGGCCCTGCTGGTCTGGGCACCGGTGCCGCTGGGGAGCAACCGCACCTGGGCCATTGGCATCCTGTTGCTGCTGGTGCTGGTGCTGCTGGTGGGCACCTTGCTGGCCTGGCGTCACCGTGCGGGCGATGCGGTGGCGCGGCTGGCGCGCTTTGGCTGGCCGCTGGCGCTGCTGGCGTGCATGGTGCTGTGGTCGTGGGCGCAGACCTTGGAGATGCCTGCGGCCTGGGTGACGGCGCTCTCACCCGTGGCGGCGGCAGCGCAGGCACCGGCGCGTGGATGACGCTCTCGCTCGATGTGTTTCAAACGCGCTTGATGGCGACGCTGTCCTTTGTCTATTTTTCGGCTTTTTTGGTGGCGGTGCTGGCGCTGCGCTCGGCCGAGCGGCTTGACCGGCTGGCGCAGGTGCTGGTCTGGAGCGCTCTGGCGCAGGTGGTGCTGGGGGTGTTGCTGTGGTCGGTGCATGCCAAGTACCGCATTTTTTATTCTGCGGTGGCGCATGGCGACTTGATCGGCACCTATGTCAACCGCAATCACCTGGCGGGCTATTTGTGCATGTGCCTCTCCATTGGCATTGGCCTGATGCTGGCGCGCCTGGGCGGCCACAAGGAGCGCTACGACAACCTGAAGGCGCGCTTGCTGGCCAGCATCAAGTTTGTGCTGAGTGCCAAGATGCGCTTGCGCCTGCTGCTGGTGGTGCTGGTGATTGGGCTGGTGGTGACGCGCTCGCGCATGGGCAATGCGGCCTTCTTCTCGGCCATGCTGGTGGTGGGGCTGATTGGCATTGTGCTGATGCGCCGCACCGCGCCGCAAACCATTGCACTGATCACCAGCCTGGTGATTGTTGACGTGCTGGTGGTGGGCACCTGGGTCGGGCTGGACCGGGTGGTGGAGCGCATTCAGGGCACCGAGCTGACGGTGGCTGCGGGTGGCACGCAAGAATCAGTAGAGGCGCGCACCGAGGCGGCGCGCACGGCGCTGGCAATGGTGCAAGACTTTCCGCTCACGGGCAGTGGCGGGGGCAGCTTTTACAACGTGTTTTTGAGCTACCGCACGCCCAACTATGGCACGACCTATGTGGACCACACGCATAACGACTATGTGGAGATTGCCACGGATTACGGGCTGGTGGGTTTGGGGATATTGGGCATGCTGGTGGCTTCGAGCCTGTGGACGGTGCTGAGGGTGATGGCCAAGCGCCACTCCAGCATCCCGCGCGGCATTGCCTTTGGCGTGGCGATGAGCATCGTGGCGCTGCTGATCCACAGCACGGTTGACTTTAACCTGCAGATCCCGGCCAACGCGCTGACCATGGTGGTGATTCTGGCGATGGGCTGGGCGGCGCAAGCGCTGCCTTCGCCGGGGGCGCGGCTGAAAAAGGGGCGCTAGCCTTTTTTCGATGCAACAGCCTTCGCGGCGAGGGCGCCGCTCCAACAAATTCCAGACCCCGTTGGAGCGTTGGAGCGGCGCCCCCGCCGCGAATGCCCCGTTGGAGCGGCACCCCGCCGCGAATGCCTCCGTTGGAGCGGCGCCCCGCCGCGAACGCCCCCGTTGGAGCGGCCCCCTCGCCGCGAATGCCCCCGTTGGAGCGGCCCCCTCGCCGCGAATGCCCCCGTTGGAGCGGCGCCCCCGCCGCGAATGCCCCGTTGGAGCGGCGCCCCCGCCGCGAACGCCTCCGTTGGAGCGGCGCCCCCGCCGCGAACGCCCCCGTTGGAGCGGCCCCCCGCCGCGAATGCCCCCGTTGGAGCGGCGCCCCCGCCGCGAATGCCCCCGTTGGAGCGGCGCCCCCGCCGCGAACGCCCCCGTTGGAGCGGCGCCCCCGCCGCGAATGCCCCTTCGACCCCCCCGCCGCGAATGAACCATGAATGAACCATGCCCCATTTCCACACCAAAGATTTGCGCCGCAGCAGATATTCCCAGGCCGGGCAAATTTATCTGATAACAGCGGTGACGCTAAACCGGCGGCCGATTTTTGCCAGCTTTGACGCGGCGCGAGTCCTGGTTGGCGCTTTGCGGGCGGCGCAAACTTGCGCTCACGCGCAGACTTTGGCCTTTGTGGTGATGCCGGATCATTTGCATTGGTTGTTGAGTTTGGGCACGGATGCTGATCTGACGGCGGTGGTGCAGTCTGTCAAGTCGGTTTCTGCGCATCGTTTGGGTGGCAAGGTGTGGCAGCGCGGGTTTCATGATCGGGCAGTTCGCAGCGAAGAGGATTTGCCAGCGCTGGCGCGCTATGTGGTGGCGAACCCCGTGCGCGCCGGTTTGGTCGAGCGCACCGGGGCGTATTCGCATTGGGATGCGGTGTGGGTGTAGCAGCCTTCGCGGCGAGGGCGCCGCTCCAACGGGGGCATAGTTCCATTCGCGGCGAGGGCGCGTCCACGGGTAGCTCATTCGCGGCGTGCGCCGCTCCAACTAATTTCCAGATCCGTGAGCGCCGTTTGGTATGCGCGGGCAGCTATCATAGTTTGTAAATGTTAATCCTCGCTGGCGCCATTACCGGCTTTCTTATCGGCCTGACCGGCGTTGGCGGCGGCGCCTTGATGACGCCGCTGTTGTTGCTGGTGTTTGGCGTCGCGCCGCTGAGCGCGGTGGGCACCGACCTGTGGTTTGCGGCCATCACCAAGCTGTTTGCGACACGCGTGCACCAGGGGCATGGCTTGATCGACTGGCCGGTCGTCAAGCGCCTGTGGCTGGGCAGCTTGTCGGCGTCGGCCTTGACGCTGCTGTGGCTGCGCTGGCAGCCGGTGGATGCTGCGGCCGTCGGCCAGCTCAAGACGGTGATTGCAGCGGCGGTTGTGCTGACTGCGGTGGGCATTTTTTTGCAACAGCCCTTGCACCGGCTGGGCCGGCGTTTGCGCACAACGCAGGGCGTGCGCTTCAAGGCGGTGCAGACGCCCTTGACGATTTTTGCCGGGGCTGCGCTGGGTGTGCTGGTGACCTTGACCTCGGTCGGCGCTGGCGCTGGGGGCGGTTTTTCTGGCCTATTTGTATCCACTGCGGCTGGGCGCCGATGCACGATATTGTGCACGCCATCCGCTCGCCTGTTGCGGCTGGGGATCGTGGATCGGCAATGCTCATTTGCTGCTGGCAATGCTGCTGGCTGATCTCGCGTGTCGCTGGGTGCGATGTCGTCAGCGGCCTGCTCACGGCTGCTGCGCGCGGTGGTGTGATCGGGCTCAGGCTATGGTAATCATTGTCGTCTCTTTTCTCATGCATAATGCATATATGCATTAGAGAGGATAGAGTATGCAGAAAAGAATGACCATCACCATGGATGAAGTGGTGTACGAGGGTTTGGTGCGCGTGGTGGGCCGCCGCAAGATCAGTGCGTTTCTTGAAAATCTGGCGCGTCCGCATGTTGTTAGCGATGATTTGTCAGCCGGTTATCGTGCGATGGGGCAAGACAGCGCGCGCGAGCAAGAAGCACTGGCCTGGAGTGAAGCCTTGATCGGTGATGTGGCCCATGAAACGCGGTGAAGTGTGGTGGGTGGACTTTGATCCGGCCCGAGGGGGTGAAATTCGCAAGACCCGACCGGCGGTGATCGTCAGCACCGACTTGTCCAACGCGCACCTGAATCGCTTGCAGGTGCTGCCTTTGACTTCCAATACCGGTCGCCTTTACCCGAGCGAGGCCGTGGTCACCGTAGCCGGGCAATCAAGCAAGGCGATGGCTGACCAGCTCGCGACCGTTGCCAAGGAGCGCCTGACCACGCAGCTCGGCGTCTTGACCCGCGCTGATCTCAAGGCGGTAGAGCAGGTCGTCAAGATTCAGTTGGGCCTGCCGTTTTAAGAGGGAACGCGTCCCCTTTATTCGGGTCATTCACCTGACTCTGGCCAGTATCGATCCCGGAACAATTTTCTTGTAGAGCTTGCCCGTCGCGTGCCGGGGCAGGTTGGCGTCGAAGTCGACCGTCCGCGGGCACTTGTACGAGGCCGCAACGCTGCTCGCGGCAGAAGGCAATCAGTTCAGCCGCCATTGCGGGGCCGACGTCTCGCGCATCAACGGGCTGCACCACCGCCTTGACCTCCTCGCCGAAGTCCTCGTTCGGCACGCCGATCACCGCCACGTCCGCCACCTGCGGATGGTCGATCAGCACGCCTTCGACCTCCTGGCGGGTAGATGTTCACGCCGCCGGAGATGATCATGAACGCGCGGCGGTCGACCAGGTACAGATACCCCTCGTCGTCGATACGGCCGATGTCTCCCAGCGTCGTCCAGCCCCTGGGCGTTGCGCGTCTGCGCCGTCCGCTCGGGGTCGTTGTGGTATTCGAAGCGCGGGCCGTCGGCGAAGTACGACGAGGCCGGTCTCGCCGCTGCCAGTTCGTCACCGTTGTCGTCGCAGATGTGCAGCACGCCCTGCGTGCCCGGCCCGACCGATCCCGGATGCGCCAGCCACTCCTGCGGCGTGATCGAGCAGAAGCCGTTGTTCTCGGTGCCGGCGTAGTACTCGTGGATGATCGGCCCCCACCAATCGAGCATGCGGCGCTTGACCTCGACCGGGCATGGCGCGGCGGCGTGGACCGCAACCTGCATCGACGACAGGTCGTACCGCGCCGCGTCTCGTCGGCAGCTTGAGCATGCGCACGAACATCGTCGGCACCCACTGGCTGTGCGTGATGCGGTGCGCCTCGACCAGCGACAGCGCGCGCTCGGCGTCGAAGTGCTCCATCACGAAGACGCAGCCGCCGAGCTTGATCACCGTCATGCTGTGGCGCAGCGGTGCGGCGTGGTACAGCGGCGCCGGCGACAGGTAGCGGCTGTGGCGTCCGTAGTCGAACAGCGGCGACAGCAGTCGACGAGCATCGTGCGCCCGCCCGCCGGCGCGTCCGGCATCGGCCACTTCACGCCCTTCGGGCGCCCGGTGGTGCCCGACGAGTACAGCATGTCCAGGCCCTGCGCGGGGTCGGCGATCGGCGTGGCCGGCGCCGCGTCCACCGCAGCTTCCCAGCCCGCGTAGCCGGGCGCAGGCGGCCCGGTCGTGAAGCAGCGCCATGAGCTCGGCAGCAGCGGCCGCAACTGGCGCCGCAGGTCGCGTCGAGCCGTCGGAGACCACCAGCAGGCTGGCGCCGCAGTCGCGCACGATGTAGGCGATCTCCTCGGGGCGCAGTCGCGTGCTGATGGTCGTGTAGTAGACGCCGGCGCGGTCGGCACCGAAGCAGGCTTCGAGCAGCCGTCGATGGTTGCGCATCAGCAGCGCGACGTGCGCGCCGCGCGTCGCACGCCGCGCGCGCGCAGCACCTGCGCCACCTGGTTGGCGCGCGCGTCGAGCTCGCCGAAGCTGACCGACTCGCCGCTGTCGCACAGCTGGAACGCCAGGCGGTCGGCGTCGCCGGGCGCGGGGTCGATCGGAAAGAGCATCGTCATGGTTCGCTGCCGGTGCGGATCGCCGGGCCGACGTCAATGCGCGATGCAGACCTTGCCGAACTGCGCGCCGCTCTCGAGGTAGGCCATCGCCTCCTTCAGTTCCTCGAACGCGAAGACACGGTCGATCACGGCCGCATCTGGTGCTGGCCCATCGCGCGCAGCATCGCCTCGAAGCCATCGCGGTGGCCCACGGTCACGCCCTGCAGGCGCACCTGGCGCGTGATGACGTGTCCCAAGCGACGCCGTCATCGCGCTGCCCGACAGGATGCCGATCATCGCCACCGTGCCGCCCGGCCGGATGCAGCGCAGCGACTGCGGCAGCGTCTTCTCGCCGCCGAGCTCGACGATCAGGTCGTAGCCACGGCCGCCGGTGATCTCGCGCGTGGCCTTGGCCCACTCCGGCGTCGCTGCGGTAGTTGATGCCCGCGTCGGCGCCCAGCTGCCTTGGCCCGCTGCGAGTCGCTCGTCGCTCGACGAGATCACGGTCACGTGGGCGCCGAGCATGCTTGGCCGAACGCGACGGCGAACAAGCGCGACGCCGCCGCAGCCCTGGACCAGGATGCGGTCGCCGGGCTTGGTGTTGCCAGTTGGTCACGAGCGCGCTCCAGGCGGTCAGCGCGGCGCATGGCAACGTCGCGGCCTCGGTGTCGCTGAGGTAGTCGGGCAGCTTGGACACGCCCTCCTCGGACAGGCACATGAACTGCGGCCATCGTGCCGTCGATCGGTCCGCCGAGCGACTGCGTCAGCCGCTCGAGGTCGGGCTCGCCGCTGGTCCAGCGCTGGAAGTAGGTCGGACAGACGCGGTCGCCCACCGCCACGCGGCGCACGCCTTCGCCGACTTCGCGATCACGCCTGCGCCATCCGAGATCGGGATCAAGCGGCAGCAGCGCCGGTGTGGCTGCCGTAGCCGCGATCGGGCACGACCAGGTCGCGGTAGTTGAGCGACGAGGCCGTCATGCGGACCACGACCTGGCCCGGGCCGGCCTTCGGTCGGGGCGCGTGAGAGCTTCAGGTGCTCCATGCCCCAATCGCCTTCAATCTGGAATACACGCATTGAACTGTTCCTTCCGAGTCTGGATCGAATTGCATGCCAGTGCGACCGTCGACTGGCTTCGAAGTCCTTGGCGACGCGGTCGAGCAGCATCTCGGTCGAGCCGTCGGTCAGGGTCGCCACCTGCGCAGCCGCCAGGTGGCGCAGGAAGGGGTGGCATTCGCGCAGGCCTTCGGCGCCCATCGCCTGCATCAGCGCCGCGATGTGGCGGTGGGCCATGCGTGTGGCAAAGAGCTTGGCCTTTGCGCCGCGCCCTGTGCGTCCATGGCGGCGTCTACGAGCAGCGCGCTGCGCCTGACCAGCAGCTGGGCCGCCTCCAGGTCGACCGCGGCCTCCGCCAGCAGCCAGCGCCAGCCCTGATGCGCCAGCAAGTGCTTTCCGAAGGTCTGACGCTGCTCGCCGAATGCGCTGGCAACGCGCAGACATTCATCGACCATGCCGCAGCACATTGCTGCCACATAGATTCGCGCGCCGTTGATGGCGCGCAGTATGTCCTTGAACGCTTCACCGGCCGGTGACAGCAGCTCGTCGCCTTTGCAGAGGTATCCGTCCAGCCGAAAATCGCCCGCTCCCATCGACGCGAGCGCGCCCATGCGAGTTTGGGGATCCCGGTGAAGCCCGCGCCGGTGCGCGTCGACAACAAAAGCGGCGATGCCTGCGGCACCGGAGCCAGGCTGTGTTTGCGCGTAGACAACAATCACGTCCGCATGAACGGCGTTGATGATCCAGGTTTTGCTGCCATCGAGTCGCCAGCCGTCGGACACCGCGAAGCGCCCGGGTCTTGATGGCTGCAAAGTCCGATCCGACCGACGCTTCAGTCAGCGCGGTGCAGGCGCTGATTCGGCCTGCCAGCAGGTCAGGCACGTAACGTTGGACCAGGCTTGACTGCCCCAGCCTGCGCCAGTTGCTCGGCCACGTTGTGCGTGTTGATCAGCGACATCGCTACACCGAAATCGGCCGCCGCCAGCATCTCGGCCACCCGCGTCTTACAGGCGAAGGACATGGCAGAGCCTCCGAGCGACAGCGGAACCTGCAGTCCGAACAAACCGGCGCTGGCTGCAAGCGGAAGTAGTTCGGCACAGCTCGTGCGCTTAGCTGCCCAACGGGCAGCGTGCGGCGCGACATGCAACCGGGCGAACTCGCGCGTGCGCGCTAACAGCAGCTGTTCTTCGGCTGTGAGATCCTTCATTTTTTTCCGGCCAGCAAGGATTTGGCGCGCGCGAACAGGCTTAGTGCAACCGGTACCAGCCCGCGCGGCAGGAAGATGGTCGCAACCACCAGGATAAAACCGTAGGTTACGAGGCGGAAGCTGTCTGCAATGCGCAGGTATTCTGGCAGGAAGGCGACCGCAAAGCGCCGACCACCGGTCCTGTCAACGTGCCGCTGCCGCCGAGAATGACGGCCAGGATTGCGTTGAGAGACTGGTCAACGCCAAAAGGCTCCGGGTTCAAGAAACCGATGTAGTGCGCATAAAGCGAGCCGGCCAGCCCAGCCAAGCCAGCACTCACCACAAAGGCAAATAGCTTGTAGCGCCAGGTGCTCACGCCAACGGCTTCGGCCAGGACCTCGTTTTGCCGAATCGCCAGCAACACGCGGCCAACCCGAGAGTGCAGGATGGCAGCACAAAGCCCGGTTGCCAAGAAGGCCGAGAGCAGCACCAGCCAGTAGTAAGGTGCATTGCTGCGACCTTCGAAATTGAACAGCCATCCGAAGACGGAAAACTCGGCTGGGCGTGGCACGTTGGAGATACCGGCCTCGCCCCCGGTGACTGAGCTGAAGGTTAAAAGAATGGTGAAGATCACCATGTTGTAAGCCAGTGTCACGATAGCGAAGTAGTGCCCCTTAACCCTCAAACTGGGATAACCGACCAGGACCGAAACCAAGGCGGTAAACAAGGGAGACAAGGCAAAAGGTCATCCAGACCGACCACCCCAGCTTAACGCTGAGCAATGTCGAAAAATAAGCTCCGATGCCCATGAAGCCCGCCTGAGCGATCGAGACATAGCCGACGAAGCCCTGAATCAGATTCTGCCCCTGGGCCAGGATCACCCAAACCAGCGCCAGGATGATCAGGTGCATGAAATAGGGAACCTTCACCATGCCAGGCAAGGCCAGCGCCGCAACCAGCAAAGCGGCGATGCCAATGATGCGCGCAATCTTTGGATTCATCGTTTGCCCAGCAGGCCTTCCGGCCGAAACAACAGCACCACAATCATGACCAGAAAGGCGATCACGTCCTTGTAGGCGGATGAGATGAATCCGGCCGCCATGGCCTCGCTCACACCCAGGATCAGGCCACCAACAATGGCACCCGGGATAGACCCCAGGCCGCCCAGAATCAGTACCGCGAAACCCTTGACCGCCAGTCCTTCACCGACGCCCGGGGCAATCGCCAGCAAAGCGCCGATCAGTGCCCCGGCCGAGACGCCGAGTGCCGAAGAGATGGAGAACACCACCAGGGAGACCATGCTGACATTGACACCCATCAGAACCGCCGCCTGGCGGTTCTGCGCAACCGCACGAATCGACTTGCCCGTCTTGGTGCGACTGATGAGCAAGGCAATCACGGCGATCAAGGCGCAAGCCGTCAGGATCACCAAAACTCGCAACTCGGCAATGGCGATGCCAAAGACATTGAAGACACCGCGATAAGGGGTCTGGATCACAACCTGATCGGCACCAAAGATCAACAAATTGATGCCTTCGATCATCATCGTCAGCCCTAGCGCGATGATGAAGGCATTGATGTGAGGTGCGTCACGCACCGGTCGATACGCCAAGCGCTCGATCAGCAGACCGACCACAGCGCCCACCAGCATGGCCAATCCCATCGCCATAAAGAAAGGCAGTCCAAATTTCTCGGCGAAAGTGAAGGTCAGGTAGCCCCCGAACATGGCGACCGAGCCGTGGGCAAAATGGGCGATGCCAAGAATACCGAACACAACCGTCAACCCCAGAGCGATCAAGGTATAGACCGCTCCGATGGCCAGGCCATTGATCGCTTGTTGAAAGATTTCGATCATCATCAAGTCGTGTGTTCGGGGCCGGGGTAGTGTCTAGACTTGTAAGCGTCTATTTGCCGCGCAGGCTATGCAGGTAATCCGAGTAGGTTTTGGTGTCGGACGGCAGATCGGACACATAGACCCATTTGCCCTTTTGCCACTGAAAAGCACCATTTGAAGTGTAGGCCTGCCCGTTCACATCAAACATCGTGCCGCCAGTCGGCAGGTACTTCATGACAGCTTCCTTGGGTACGCCAAGCTTGCGAATGGCAGCGAGTACCTTCTTGGTGTCATCCGCGCCGCCAGCACCCTCGACGGCATTCTTCAGCACGTACACCTGGTCATACGCATAGGGCGAACTGGGCGACGGTGCCGCACCAAACTTCTTGGTGTAGTTGGCGACATAGGTCTTGGCGTTGGCATCCAGCGCTTCGATCGTCAATTCGGTTGGCCTGAGATCCCAGACACCTTCCATTTGCTCGCTGGTTGCGACCTTGAGAAATTGTTCCTCGCTGCCACTGGTGAAACCATAACGGGGCAACTTCATGCCCAGTTCGGTGGCTTGGCGATAAACAAACGCGGCTGGCTCCACGTAGCCCAGCACCAGCAAGGCGTCGGGGTTGAGGGCGCGGACCTTGGTCAGCTGCGGCGTCATGTCCCGGTCTTTCAGGCCAAAAGTCTCCTTGGCAACGATTTTCCCGCCGGCCTTGACCAGCTCGCGCTCGAACGCATCGAGATACTGGGTGTAGAAAGACACGTCGAGTGAGCCGATGACGGCAATGTTTCTGGCACCGCGCTTGGCGACAAAAGTACCAGCGGCCGCACCCGTGAAATCAGCTGGCGGGCGCGTGCGAAACAGGTTTGGCAGGCCTTTGGCCGTGATCGCGCGCTCCGCTGCGTTGCCCACCAGCATCACAACGTCCTCTTTTCCAATAAAGGACGCAACCGCGCTGGTGGAGCCAGAGCAGCAGAAGCCCAGCAGATACTTGACGCCGTCGCGGTCGATCAATTTGCGCACGCTGTTGGTCGCTTCTGTAGGATTTGCCTTGTCATCATTGCTGATGACCTTGAGCTTGTAGCTATCGGCCCCGGCCTTGATGCCGCCACGTCCGTTAATCTCCTCCGCAGCCATGTGGACCGCATTGGACTGGGGCAGTCCATACACCGCTCCCGGCCCGGTCAAGGCGTCATTGACGCCTATCAAAAGCTCTCTTTTCGGCGGCCAAAGCGCTTAAACCTGTGGCGACCCCCAACACGCTGACCAAAGTGGCCAGCGCGAAATGCCTGCTTACTACTTTCATTGTCTTGACTCCTGGTTAATTGCCGACCCAACACACTCACTCTTGACTTGCACCTTGCTAATAGCCGAGATAAGCCTTGCTTACTTCGGGATGATTTTGTAACGTCTTGACCTGTACCTTGCAACACGACTTCACCCGCCTCGAAAACATGGCGCGATCTGACAGGCGCAACGCCATCGACGCGTTTTGTTCAACCAGCAAGATCGTTGTGCCCATGGCCTTGATGCGGGCGATCGTTTGCTCGACTTCTTCCACAATCTTTGGTGCCAGCCCAAGCGAAGGCTCATCGAATATGCACAACTTGGGCTCGAGACATCAGTGCGCGCGCTATTGCCAGCATTTCCTGTTCTCCGCCGGAGAGGGTTCCGGCGCGCTGGCGCACCCTATTGCGCAAGACGGGGAAAAGGTCCAGCATTTCTTCGAGGTCTTTGCCTTGCTTGTTGTCTCGTCGCGTATGGGCGCCCATCTCCAGATTTTCCTGAACCGACATCTCAGGGAAGACCTGGCGACCTTCCGGGCACATGGTGATACCCAGTCGAACGATCTTGCGTCCGGGCAGGCCATTGATTGGTCTTCCCTCAAATTCAATTGTTCCGGATCTTGTCTCGGTGAGGCCGCAGATGCATTTGTCAGCGTCGTACTCTTGCCGCCGCACCGTTTGCACCGACCAGCGCAACGCACTCGGACGCATCGACCTCCAGACTGATGCCATGCAGCACATCGACCTTGCCGTACCCTGCCCGCAAGTCTTTGACACGTAGCATCAATGCGCTCCACCCAGGTAAGCGTCGATGACTGCGGGATTGGCACGAATCGCGGCGGGTGAGCCTTCAGCGATCTTTTCGTCCGAAGTTCAACACCACGATGCGTTCGCATACTTCCATGATCAAACCCATGTGGTGCTCGATGACCAGCACCGCGATGCCCTGCGACTGGATGCCCAGGATAAGACGGGACAGATCTTTGCGCTCCTTGGCCACCATGCCTGCCGCGGGCTCGTCCAGCAGCACCAAGCTTGGCTCGCTGGCCAGCGCGGTGGCTATCATCAGCAAGCGCTGTTGAGCTGAGGAAATGGACGAGGCGGCCTGGCTTTGCCGATGGAGGCAAGACCCATGAACTCAATAATCTGGTGGGCCTTGTCCCTTTCGCCTGGATTCCTCGGCGCGTGCGCCCGCAAACCGCGACACGGAGCTGATCGGATTTGAGTTAAAACTGGTGTGGCATGCAGTCAGCACCTGCTCCGTCACTGTGAATTCCGGAAAGACGCTGGTGGTTTGAAAGGTCCGCGACAGGCCCAAAGGCACTCGCGCGCTGATGTGAAGTTGATTGACGACCTGGCCGCCAAATCGGATGGTGCCGCTCGACACCGGCAAGGTTCCGGAAATCAGATTGACCGAAGTTGATTTCCCCGATCCATTTCGGCCCGATCAGACCGACAATCTGTGACGGGCTGACCGAAAAGCTTAAACCCTTGACCGCCTGGACGCCGCCAAAATTCCTACTCACCTGATCGAGAACCAGCAAAGGATCAGACATGGCTGAGGCTTGGCGTCAGAAAAACAGCCGACGGAAATTGATCGAGATGCATGAGTGGATTATTGCAATAGACCGGTCAAACTCGACAAAATAAGTATTTACCCTTCCAATCGAAATCCGTCGCCATCTGGCACCGTCACAAGGCAACTTCGCTGAAGTAGTAAATGTCAACAAATTGATCGATCGGTGCCAGGCTGCGCGTCAGCTTTGAGCGCAGTATGCAGCCTCCGCAACCGATCCAGAAAAACCTGGAGAGCGCTCGCGCGTCGCTCCCCGCCGCCACTTCTCCAACTTTAATCGCCTCTTCGAGGCATGCCGTCACGCGGTCTTCCCAGCAGACAAGGACCGCCTCGAGTTGCTCCCGGAACTCACTGTCCAGATCTGGCCAACTCCTGGCCCAGGTTTCCAATCAGGCAGCCCCGACGAAAGTCGAACTTGGTCATGCCGTGCTTCGCGTTTGCAATAAACTCTTTGAGTCGCGTAATGGGCGTGTTCGAGTCATTGTTGAAGATCCGGGTCCATCTTGCGCGCATAGAACGCAACGTAGTTCTCAATCACTGCGGCACCAAACTCATCCTTACTTTTGAAAAAATGATAGAAGGAACCTTTCGGGACGCCGACCCGCTTCAGCACTTCCTCGATTCCGGTAACCTGAAAGCCACGCTCCGTCAATAGTTCCGTGCCACACCACACCAACGCCTTGCGTGTGTCCGAACGCCCTGCGGCTCGCTGGGAGCGATCATGGAACGGGACTGCCAGAGCTTCGGACCGATTCACTCACCTTGGTGGTCCGTGTCGAATTTGAAAATTCAGAGTTCATGTATCGCAGATTAGACCAGTCTCTTCCAAAAGTCAACCGACAGCTAGCCAGATCCGACAGCCTAGTGACAGTGAAGAACGCCAAGGATGCGCCGGCCTTCGGGCTTTCTTCGCCTCGGCCCAGGCCGTCATTCGGTCGCAAGCGTCCCCTCTAGAAACGCCGCAGGGTCTCGACCACCGGGCGGCGCAGGATTTCGCGCAGGCCCCACCAGCCGGCCGCGAGCGCCAGCAGGGCACCGCTGATGGAGCCCAGCAGCGGCACCCAGAGCGAGACGATCCATTCGAACTCAAACACGTATTTGGCCAGCGCCCAGCCGACGGCACTGGCCATGATCGAGGCCAGCAAGCCTGCCAGCAGGCCGACGCCGATCAGCTCGGTGCGCTGCACCTGGCGCAGCAGGCTGCTCTTGGCGCCAACGGCGCGCATGATGGCAAATTCGCGCGCGCGCTCTTCGCGCGTGGCCGTCACGGCAGCAAACAGCACCACCAGGCCGGCCGCCAGCGTGAAGGCAAACAGGAACTCCACGGCGCTGATGACCTGGTCGAGCACGCGCTGCACCTGCGCGATGGTGGCCGTCATATCGACGCTGGTGATGTTGGGGAAAGCGCGCACCAGCGCATTGTCAAAACCGGCGCTGGCGGGCGCCTTGAAAGCGCTCATGTAGGTGCTGGGCACGTCGGGCAGTGTGCTGACCGGGTACATGACAAAGAAATTGGCCCGCATCGAGCCCCAATCGACCTTGCGCAGGGAGCTGATGCTTGATTCGACTGGCACGCCGCCGATGTCAAATTTCAGGCGGTCACCGAGCTTGAGGTTCAGCGTCTTGGCGATGCCTTCTTCAACGCTGATGGCACCCGGCTCTTCGGGCGTCCAGCGCCCTGCCACCACGTCGTTCTGCGCCGGCTTGGTCGCGCTGTGCGACAAATTGAATTCGCGCTCCACCAGATGCTGGGCGCGCTCATCGGGGTAACGCGCTGGGGCGATGGCCTCGCCATTGATCGCCACCAGACGGCCGCGAATCATTGGGTACCAGTCGAACCTGGCAACACCCGCCGCGCGCAAAGCACGCGCAAATGCGTCGCCCTGCTCGGGCATGACGTTGATGACAAAGCGGTTCGGCGCATCAGCCGGCGTTGCCTTGCGCCAACTGCTGATCAGATCGGTGCGCAGCAGCACCAGCAGCACCAGCGCCAGCAAGCCCACCGCCAGGCTGCTGACCTGCACCACGGCGTAGGCCGGGCGCGCCGAAATCTGGCGCGTGGCCAGCACCACGGCGCGCGGCGCGGTGCGCTCGTTGACGGCCCAGCGCAGCAGCTTGACGGCAAGCCAGCTCAAGAGCGCAAACAGCAGCGTGGCCGCGGCAAAGCCGCCGACCGCAATCAGGCCAAGCTTGAGGTCGCTGCTGGCCGCCAGCAGCAGCGCGGCAAAACCCGCCACGCCCAGGCCGAGCACCCCCAGCGAGGCCGGTTTGAGGCCACCCACATCGCGCCGGATCACGCGCAGTGCTGGCACTTGCGCGAGTTGCAGCACCGGTGGCAAACCGAAAGCCAGCAGCAGCGTGAGCCCCATGCCGAGGCCAAAGATGACCGGCCACAGCCCCGGCGCAGGCAAAGCCGCATCCACCAGACCCGCCAGCAGCAGCACAAAAACAAAGTGCACGGCGTAGCCAAAGGCCACCCCCAAGGCGCTGGCCAACAGACCGACCAGCGTGAATTCAAGCGCGTAACTCGATGCGATGCGGCGCTGGCTCAGGCCCAGCACGCGCAGCATGGCGCAGTCATCCAGATGCCGGGCGGCAAAGGCGCGTGCCGTCAACGCCACGGCCACGGCACTCAAGAGTGCCGCCAGCAAGGCGATCAGGTTCAGAAATTTTTCGGCGCGCCCGAGCGTTTGGCCGAGCTCCGGGCGACCGCCCTCGAGCGACTCGACGCGCACGCCGCGCACGCGCAGACTTTTTACCTCGGCTTGCGCCCAGAGCACAAAGTCGGCCACGGCTGGATCGGCCCCGGCCACGGCCAGGCGATAGCTGACGCGGCTGGCCGGCTGGATCAGGCCGGTGGCGGCCAGGTCGGCCTGGTTGATCATCACGCGCGGCGCAAAGCTCATGAAACCGGTGCCCCGATCCGGCTCGTTGACAATGATTTTGGCAACGCGCAGGCGGGCCTCGCCCAGCAGCAGATCGCCGCCCATCGGCACGCCGATGGCATCCAGCAAGGGCGCTTCGATCCAGGCCTGGCCGGGCGGGGGAATGGTCTGCGTCAACTGCGCCGGCGCACCCGGCTGATCGGCCAGCTTGAGCTTGCCGCGCAGCGGATAACCGGCGGTCACCGCTTTCAGCGCCACCAGCCGGGTGCCACCGCCCTGGGCATCGGGTGCCCGCACCATGGTCGGAAAACCCAGCGTCTGCACCACGTCCAGGCCGAGCGCACGCGCCTTGGCGGCGAACGCGGCGGGCGGCGGGTTGTCGCTGGAGATCAGCGCGTCGCCGCCGAGCAACTGGCGTGCATCGCGCTGCAGACCGCCCTTGAGCCGGTCGGCAAAAAAGCCCACCGCCGTCAGCGCTGCCACTGCCAGCGTCACGGCCACGATCAACAGGCGCAACTCGCCCGAGCGCATATCGCGTCCCAGCGAGCGCCAGCCCAGGCGCCAGAAAGAAATCTTCATTGCCACACGGTGGTCAATAGGCTTGCTGCGCGGCATAGGCGCCGAGCTGCAGGATCAGATGGTGATTGAGTCGTTCCGGCACCGCAGCGGCGGACAGCGCGGCCTTGATGCCCGGGCCGCCGTTGGCGATGCAGTGCAGGCGCGGCGGATTGAGCAGCATGCCGCCCTGATTGAGGACGATCGCCACATACGGCTGGTTGGGCGTCGCGCTGCGGCGCATGACCACGGCCACTTCCTGGTCATCGAGCCGCACAAAGGTGCCGGGCGGACACAGACCCACGGTGCGCACCAGCGCCAGCGCCAATATATCCTGGCGCGCGGCCGATTTAAGGATGCTGCGCGCGGAGTCGGTGGCGCTGCGCCCTTCGCGCGTCTGGCGCGGGCTGATCATGGCGGAATAACGATCGATCATGCGCAACATGCCGGCCAGGCGCGCAACCGGCGCCGTGTCAGGCGACCAGGCCTGTTCCGCCCCCGCATCATGATGCTGCTTGACGATATCCACCCACAAGTTGTCGGTGATGCCCAGCTTGACCAGCATGCGCGCGCCCGCGCTCGCGTGGGCAACAATCATCGCCTGTTGCACCGCATCGGGTTTCTCAAACTGGCCGGCCAGCCGATCCTGCATCGCCGTCATCGCCAGATTCATGGTGAAGGCGGCATGGACCAGACTGTCGCGTTCGGCCTTGGGCAGTTTCAGCTCCAGGCACAGCAGGTGACACAAAACCGCGCTCACCAAGGCGTGCGAGGCGCTATAGCCTACCGACGAATTAATGGCCAGTTGAAACAAAAGATACAGTCCTACATCGGTGTCGCGCTCGAGCAAACCTTGCATCCAGCGGTCGTACTGCCAGACGCGCTTTTCAAACTCCTGAATACTCGCCGGATTGGCCAGAATGATGCTCAGGCCCGCTTCCAGGTCGGCCCACAGCCCGAGCACGTCTTCATACTCGTACTCGTCTTCTGTCAGCGTACTCACGCGGTGGCCTTCGGCACCGGCACAGCCAGCATGAAATGAATGTCTTGCGTCATCGGTAGGCCGCTCGCCGGTCAGTCGCGAAAGTTGTTGAAGCTCAGGGGCAGATCGGGCACGTCCTTCTTGATCAAGGCCATCGCCGCCTGTAAATCGTCGCGCTTGGCACCGGTCACGCGCACCGCGTCGCCCTGGATGGCGGCCTGCAATTTAAGCTTGCTGTCCTTGATCAGCCGCTGGATTTTTTTGGACACGTCGGCCTCGATTCCATTGCGCACCTTGATCACCAGCTTGACCTTGTCGCCGCCCATTTTTTGCACCTCGCCCTGGTCGAGGAAGCGCACATCGACGCTGCGCTTGGCCAGTTTGTTGCGCAAAATATCTTCAATCTGGGTGAGTTGAAACTCGGCGTTGCCAATCAGCGTGATCTCCTTGTCCTTGATTTCAATGGCGGCCGGCGTGCCCTTGAAATCAAAGCGCGTGGCGATCTCCTTGGCGGCGTTGTCGACCCCATTTTTTACTTCCACCAGATTGGCTTCGCAAACCGTATCAAAAGAAGGCACTTTTAGCTCCAAAAGAAATCACGCGCTCTGGGAAAACTCCCAATGCGACAATTCTGCCATGTTAGTCGAGAAAAACGTCCCGCTGCAGGCTTTTAACAGCTTGCACATTGTGGCCCGCGCCCAGGCCATGACGCGCATTGCCAGCCAGAGCGATGCGCTGGGCCTGCTGGCCGACCCCGATTGGGCGGCGGCACCGAGGTTGGTGCTGGGCGGGGGCAGCAACATGGTGCTGACGGGCGACGTGAAGGCGCTGGTGCTCAAAATCGAAATCATGGGGCGCGCGCTGGTGCACGAAACGGCCAAGGCCTGGATTGTGCAAGCCGGTGCTGGTGAAAATTGGCACGACTTTGTCAGCTGGACGCTGGCGCAAGGCTACCCGGGTCTGGAAAATCTGGCGCTGATTCCGGGCACCGTGGGCGCGGCACCGGTGCAAAACATTGGCGCTTACGGGCTCGAGTTGCAGGACCGTTTTGAGTCGCTCGACGCGCTTGATTGGCAGAGCGGTGAAGTGTTCACGCTCAACGCCGCCCAGTGCGCCTTTGCCTACCGCGATTCGGTTTTCAAGCATGGCGGGCAGCCAGCGGCCGGCGCCGCAAAAACGGGTGCGGCTGCCAGCACTGCCCCGCATCAAGCGCTCGGCCTGAAGGATCGAGCGCTGATCTTGCGCGTGCGTTTCGCCCTGCCCAAGGCCTGGAAGCCGGTGCTGGGCTACGCCGACCTGGATAAAAAGATGGCCGAGCATCAGTGCCCCAGCCCAAGCGCCCAGCAAATTTATGACTGGATCTGCCAGATTCGCCGCAGCAAGCTGCCCGACCCGCAAGTGATCGGCAACGTCGGCAGTTTCTTCAAGAACCCCAGCGTCACGCCCGAGCAGTGTGCCGACATCATCGCGCGCGACCCCAAGGTGGTGCATTACCGGCTGGCCAACGGCACCGTCAAGCTGGCGGCGGGCTGGCTGATTGATGCCTGCGGCTGGCGTGGCAAGTCGGTTGGCCAGGCCGGTGTCTATGAGAAACAGGCACTGGTACTGGTAAATCGGGGCGGCGTTGACGCCCACGCCGCTGCCACCGGCGGCGAAGTCATGACGCTGGCGCGCGCCATTCAGACCAGCGTCTATGAGCGCTTTGGCATCCGGCTGGAGATTGAACCGGTGGTGGTATGAAAAAAATCTTCCTTCTTGGCGGTACCGGCTTTGTCGGTACACAGGTCTGCAAACAACTGGTGGCACAGGGTTACCAGGTAACAGTACCGAGCCGTGCGCGCGCCGACGCCCGACCAATGCCATCACCGCAAGTGACGCAACTCACGCGTGACGTCCACGACGAAGCGGCGTTGACGAAGGCACTGGCGGGTCATGACGCTGCGGTCAATCTGGTGGCCATCCTGCATGGCGACCAGGCCGCGTTCGAGCAGGTCCATGTGGCGCTACCGCAGAAACTGGCACGCGCCGTTGTCGCCGCCGGGGTCAGGAAAGTGCTTCACATCAGTGCCATCGGCGCCAACGCCGAGCAGCCGCAGTCAGCGCCTTCGATGTACCTGCGCAGCAAGGGTCAAGGCGAAGCGGCATTGATCCAGGCGGCCAACGCCTCCAAGCCGCCAGCATTTGAGCTGACGATCTTGCGGCCAAGCATCATTTTTGGTGCCGGGGACAAATTCCTCAACGTGTTTGCCAGGCTTCAGCAAGTGTTGCCGTTCATGCCGCTGGCCTGCGCGGAGGCACGGTTTCAGCCGGTGTGGGTGGGTGACGTGGCGAGCGCCGTGCTGCATTGCCTGGCGCGCGATAGCACCTCGGCGCTTGCTGCGCCCAGCATCATCGAACTGTGCGGGCCGGCTATTTTTACGCTGCGTGAACTGGTGCAACTCGCCGCGCGCCTCAGCGGTGTGCGCGCTGGACGCGGTCGCCCGGTGCTCGCCCTGCCCTTGTGGCTGGCGCGCCTGCAAGCGGCGCTGATGTCCCTGGCTCCCGGTGAACCGGTGATGAGCCGCGACAACCTGGATTCAATGGCCGTGGACAACGTTGCCTCCGGCACGGGTGCGACGCTGCAATCGCTGGGCATCAGGCCGGCCGCCCTGGAGCCGATAGCGGCCGACTATCTGCGGCCTTTGGGCCCAGGATGATGCGCCTGCACAGCTTCGATCCGATCGAAGACCACAACGCGACAATTCTCATCCTTGGCAGCATGCCAGGGCGCGCATCGCTGGCTGCCAGCCAGTATTACGCACATCCGCAAAACGTGTTTTGGCGCATCATGGGCGAGCTGTTGCAGTTTGATGCGGCAGCACCCTACAGCGTGAAGCTTGACGCTTTGAAGTCTGCCCGGATCGCGCTTTGGGACGTGCTGCAATCCTGTGTGCGCGCAGGAAGCCTGGACTCCAGAATCGAGCGTGATACCCAGACGGCCAATGATTTCCCGATGTTTTTGCGGTGCCACGCAAAGGTATCGCAGGTGTTTTTTAACGGTGCCAAAGCCCAGTCTTGCTTCAAGCAGCACGTGCTGACCAATTTGGCAGACCATCCTTTGAGGTACGCGCGCCTGCCCTCCACCAGCCCGGCCCACGCCGCGCTGTCCTATGCGCAAAAGCTTGCTGCCTGGCGCGACAGCTTGCGACTCTGAAAGCCACCATGCCCTTCGAGCAAGGTGCTTGAGGGCGCTATTCTCACCGACCGTGTATCAACCTCAAGACCGCTTCTGATCGCCGGTCAGGCTCAGCAGATCGCCGCCTGAACCCAGCGACAACAGCCCGGCCTGGGCGTAGATGCCGAGCTTGGCGCGGGTATCGACGATGTCAAGGTTGCGCATGGTGAGCTGGCCGATGCGGTCAGCCGGAGAGAACGGCGCGTCAGCCACTTTTTCCATACTTAAGCGCTCGGGTGCGTAGGTCAGGTTGGGCGACTCGGTATTGAGCAGCGAATAGTCATTGCCCCGGCGCAGTTCCAGCGTGACGGTGCCCGTGACGGCACGCGCCACCCAGCGCTGCGCGGTCTCTCGCAGCATGATGGCCTGCGAGTCAAACCAGCGACCCTGGTACAGCAGGCGGCCCAATCTGCGGCCGTTGTCACGGTATTGCTCGATGGTGTCTTCATTGTGGATGCCGGTCACCAGGCGCTCGTAAGCGATGAACAGCAGCGCCAGGCCGGGCGCCTCGTAAATGCCACGGCTCTTGGCTTCGATGATGCGGTTCTCGATCTGGTCGCTCATGCCCAGGCCGTGGCGGCCTCCGATGCGATTGGCCTCCAACATCAGGCTCACCAGGTCGGGGTACTCGACGCCGTTCAAGGCGACTGGGCGGCCCTCTTCAAAGCGCACCGAGACCTCTTCGGCTTTCACAACGCAGTCGTCGCGCCAGAACGGGACGCCCATGATCGGGTTGACGATTCTGATGCCGCTGTTGAGGTTTTCCAGGTCCTTGGCCTCGTGTGTCGCGCCGAGCATGTTGGAGTCGGTGGAATACGCCTTTTCAGCGCTCATCTTGTAGCCAAAGCCGTGCTGCGTCATGAAGGCCGACATCTCGGCGCGGCCGCCCAACTCATCGATAAAGGCCTGATCGAGCCAGGGCTTGTAGATTTTGAGCGCCGGGTTGGTCAGCAGGCCGTAGCGGTAAAAGCGCTCGATGTCGTTGCCCTTGAAGGTGCTGCCGTCGCCCCAGATGTTGACCTCATCTTCTTTCATGGCGGCCACCAGCATGGTGCCAGTGACGGCGCGGCCCAGCGGCGTGGTGTTGAAGTAGGTGACACCGGCAGTCGAGATATGAAAGGCCCCGCTTTGCAACGCCGCCAGACCTTCAGACGCCAGTTGGCTGCGGCAGTCGATCAGACGTGCTTTTTCAGCGCCGTATTGCATCGCTTTGCGTGGGATGTCGTCGTAGTCGGTCTCGTCGGGCTGGCCCAGGTTGGCGGTGTAGGCAAAAGGAATGGCGCCCTTGAGTTTCATCCAGTGCAGCGCGGCGCTGGTGTCCAGGCCGCCCGAAAAGGCGATGCCGACCTTCTGGCCGACGGGAATATCTTGAAGAATGGTGTTTGACATAAAAATGGCCTGTTGCACCCGTGCTATCTGCACAGGTAGCTATCAAAAACAAAGTAAAAAAGCGCTTTAACCAAAGTGACAGATGTAGTGATAGGGCGCGTCGCCCTCTGCCACGCGAATGTCAAAGCGGCTGTTGCCGGGGATGCTGAATTTTTCGCCCGCGCCGGACTTGACCCAGACCGCGCTGCCCGGCAGCTTGTATTCGCAACGGCCCGCGACGCCTTCCATGGTCTCGGGTACGCCGGTGTTAAAAGTCAATGAAGCAGGCAGAATCACGCCGACAGACTTTTTGCTGCCATCGGCCAGCGTGACGGCGTGGCTGATGCATTTACCGTCGAAATAGACGCTGGCCTGGGTGCTGACGGACGCGCCGTCAAGTTGGGTGGGGCTCATGGTGTGGCAGTGAAAAAGCTTAATTCTAGGACAGACGCACGGCGAAGATGGCGGCGTCAAGGCGATGCTGGCGCTGCCAGCGCGCCCTTCAGCGCAGATTCCGAATCACGCCCGTTTGCATCTCGTTGCGCATCTTCATCATCTCGCTTAACAACGAAAACAGTTGCGTATGCGTGCGCATCATGCCCTGTAGTTTCTTTGCTTCACTATCAATCGTCGCGACATTGCTTGCGCCGGTGAATCGCCTGACCGCATCCAGGTGGATCCATAGGTCATTAATTGCCGTCTCAAGATTGAATTGGGGATTCTTGCTGGCCTTCTCTAGCGCTGCATGCAGCACGGAAATGAACGCCGTTTTCGTAATCGACTGACCCACGATCCCGGCCTGCCCTCCCATCCCGGCCAAGGCAGACTGCAAGGATTGCAGCATGGCGGGCATCTGGGCAGCCATCCCGTCGATGGTCGCCTCAAGGCCTCTGCGCAGGTTGTTCATTTCCAAGCCGAGACTCGATAACACCTGGGATGCCGCTTGGCCGGAACCTAGGCCGCCGCCGATCATTGCCATGTTGCACCTCGTTGGTTGAATGTTGATTGCCAGGGGTTAAACCAGGGCCGCCGATCACAGCGTCAAAGCAGTCAAGCGCTTTCTCTGCTGGACGGCCGTGCCTGTCAACCACCTTAAATACAGTGTCGCACAATTGGCTGGCTGGCGTCAGGTCGCGCTTGGGCGCTTTGATGACGACTCCCCCATTCAGCCCCTAACCAGTTCCCGCACTGCCGCCAACTGGCGCCGTGACACCAGCAGCGGCTCCGGCACGCCCCGCAGGCGCACCGCCCAGCCCTCGCCTTCGTCCGGATCATGGTGCTTCTCCAGCGCGCGCACGGCGTGCCGGGCAATCAGCGCGTTGCGGTGGATGCGGATAAAGCGCGTCCGGTAGCGGTCTTCCAGATCGGTCAGCGAGCCCTCCAGAATGTAGCTTCTGCTGGCTGTGCGCAGCGTGATGTATTTGAGCTCCGCCTTCAGGTAAAGAACCTGCGAGATCGGCACCCGCTCGGTCCGGCCACGTTCCTGGATGATTACCACCTCTTCAGGAATATCAGCCTCCAGCGAGCGTTGCGTCTGCGCAAGCCGCTCTACTTTTTGTAGTGCGCTGCGCAGGCGCTCAAGCCGCACCGGCTTCGTCAGGTAGTCCAGCGCCTCCAGTTCGAAGGCCTGCACCGCGTGCTCCGCGTAGGCCGTTACGAACACCACCGCAGGTGGCCGCGCCAGCGTGCGCAAGTTCTGCGCCAGTGTCAAGCCATTGGCACCGGGCATGTGCACGTCGATCAGGGCGAGATCGACCGCGTGGTGCTGCAGCCACTCGAGCGCTTGCACCGCATTGGCGGCCTCGCCCTCGACGCTGGCCGCTGGCGCCGAGCAGTCAGCCAGCAAGCTGCGCAGTCGGGCGCGCGCCAGGGCTTCGTCGTCAACAATCAGAACCTTGATCAACATGGTCGTGACACCCCCCTTTTACGCCGGCACTTCGATGCGGACCTGAAACAGCCCGTCTTTCAAGCCAAACCGAAATTGTCCCTGCACGTCGTGCAGCAGGCTTAAACGATCGCGCACGTTGTTCAGGGCCAGCCCGCTGCCGCGCTGACTTTGCTCCACCGGAGTCGTGTTGGTCACCTTGATCACCACGCTGGCGCCCCGCCGCTGCGTGGATATTTTGATTTGCCCGCCGCTGGCACTGGGTTCGACGCCGTGCTTGACGGCGTTTTCCACCAGCGGCTGCAGCAGCAGCGGCGGCAACCGGGCCTGCTCAGCGTTTGGGTCGAGCGACCATTCGACCGCCAGGCGCTCGCCAAAACGAACTGTTTCGATCGCCAGGTAGCGCTGCGCCAGCGCAATTTCGTTGGCCAGGGTGACGCTCTCGCCCTGCTCCATTAGCGCGTGGCGAAATAAATCGCTCAAATCTTCCAGCAGCGACTCGGCCTGGCGCGGCTCGGCACGCACCAGCGCGATGGCGCTGTTGAGCGTATTGAACAGGAAGTGCGGCCGAATGCGCGCCTGCAATTCAGCCAGGCGTGCCGCCGTGGCAGCGGGCGTGTTGCCGCGCGCGCGCAGCACCAGCGCCGCCACCAGCAGCGCCGCCAGCAAGGCGCCGCTGGCCGCACTGGCCAGCCACGGCGCGGGATCGAGCAGGCCCACCACGGCTAACACAGCACAACCGTACAGGCCGGCTACGCCACCCAGAGCCACACCGGCGAGTTGCTGCAGCTTCGCGCTCAGGCGCGCCAGCAGCCGTTTCAAGCTGCAAGCCCCTATCAGCCACAGCAATGTGGCGGGCAAGGCGCCGCCCGTGAGCAGGGACAGGCGCATCAGCCAGTCCAGCAGGCCGCCAGCGCCAAACAGTGCCGCCACCGCCAGCACCAGCTCCACAAACAGCACCGCCCGCAACACCACGCCGACGCGGCAAGCATCGAACACCAGTAGCGCCTCCGGCGCGCGCTTTGGCGGCGGCGGCGACGGCGGCGCAGCCAATTCCTGGAAGGCCGATAAAATTTGCGAATCTTTCATTGCGTTGGTCATCATATTAAGCCAACAAACCCTTTCATGCCACACCATCAATTCGACAAAAAATCCCAGGCCTGGTCGGCCCTGTTCGACGAGCCCATGAGCGAGCTGGTGAAACGCTACACCGCCAGCGTGTCGTTTGACCAGCGGCTGTGGCAGGCCGATATCGCTGGCTCGCTGGCGCACGCTGAAATGCTTTGCCAGCAGGGCATCATCAGCGCCGAGGATTACCACGCGATTCAAAGCGGCATGGCGCTCATCAGCAGCGAGATCGAGTCGGGTCAGTTTGACTGGAAGCTCAACCTGGAAGACGTGCACCTCAACCTCGAGGCGCGCTTGACGCAACTCATTGGCGACGCCGGCAAGCGCCTGCACACCGGGCGCAGCCGCAATGACCAGGTGGCCACCGACGTGCGGCTGTGGCTGCGCGGCGAAATCGATCTGCTGGCTGGCCTGTTGGCTGACCTGCAGACCGCGCTGCTGGACGTGGCCGAGAAAAATGTCGAGGTGATTCTGCCGGGCTTCACCCATTTGCAGGTGGCACAGCCGGTCAGCTTCGGCCACCACCTGCTGGCCTATGTGGAGATGTTCAGCCGCGACGCCGAGCGCCTGAGCGAGGTGCGCCGGCGCACCAACTGTCTGCCCTTGGGTGCCGCCGCGCTGGCGGGTACCAGCTACCGGCTGGACCGCGAACGTGTCGCCAAAACGCTCGGCATGGTCGATGCCAAAGGCCAGCCGCAAGTCTGCCAAAACTCGATCGATGCCGTGAGCGACCGCGACTTTGCAATTGAATTTGCAGCGGCGGCGTCGCTGTGCATGCTGCATATCAGCCGCTTGAGTGAAGAACTGGTGTTGTGGATGAGCCAGAACTTTGGCTTTATCAAAATTGCCGACCGCTTTACCACCGGCAGCTCCATCATGCCGCAGAAAAAAAACCCCGATGTGCCCGAGCTGGCGCGCGGCAAGACGGGCCGCGTGGTGGGACACCTGATGGGCCTGATCACCCTGATGAAAGGCCAGCCGCTGGCCTACAACAAGGACAACCAGGAAGACAAGGAGCCGCTGTTTGACACGGTGGATACGCTCAAGGACACGCTGCGCATCTTTGCCGAGATGATCGGCGGCGAGCGCAACCCGGCCAGCGGCGTGCACGAAGGCGGCATCACGGTCAATGCCGAGGCGATGGCGCGCGCCGCCGCCCGGGGCTACGCTACCGCCACCGACCTGGCCGACTACCTGGTCAACAAGGGCCTGCCGTTTCGCGACGCGCACGAGACCGTGGCGCTCGCCGTCAAAGCCGCCATCACGCACCAGGTTGACCTGTCGGAGTTGCCGTTGACGGTGTTGCAGCAGTTCAACCCGAAGATTGAAAAAGATGTCTACGAATGCCTGAGCTTGCGCGGCTCGCTCAATGCGCGCGACATCCTGGGCGGGACGGCTCCGAATCAGGTCCGCACGCAGATTGCGCGGCATCGCGCGCGGTTGCGGCGCACGACGCCTGGCACGCCAGCCTAAGGCCTTCCTGAGGCCGCAGGTGAGAGCGCGCAAGCCGCGCTGGCGGTTACGGGTTTGATTTAAAGCGGAATGCCATGGGGAGCCAGTCCATTGCGTTGACAAGCGGCATTAGCGTGCGGCGCGGCGACTGGGTCAGGCGCCTGCGGTTTTGGGGTGCAAACACGCGCGGGAATAGTGAAGCGGTATGCCAAACTTGTTGGGCGCGCGCCTTGCACCCCAAAGCCCGGTCCCCTGACCCAATCACCACGCCCGAGGCGTTTTTGACATGCCGGCAGTACGAAGGCAGCCCTTGGGCAATGTGAGCCGCAAAGCGCCCGCTCAACCCTGCAGAATCCACGGTTGCCAACACTATCGAGGCAGGGTGATTGGGTCAGGGGACCGGGCTTTGGGGCCAAAGGCGCGCGAGCAGGAAGTTTGCGTACAAGTAACCTGGCCCCGCGCGTGTTTTGGCTCCAAAACCGCATGCGCCTGACCCAGTCGCCCTGCCGTACGTCCAGGTTCGATGCCACAACACTCACTTTGAATCGCACCGGTGCCGGTTACCATTGTTCCCATGTTCAGTTATCGCCACGCCTTCCATGCCGGCAACCATGCCGACGTTCTCAAACACACCGCGCTGCTGGCCATGCTGCGGTACTTGTTGCAAAAAGACACGGCACTCACCGTTTTTGACACACATGCAGGGGCTGGCCTGTACCGGCTCGATGGCGACTATGCCGCCACCAGCGGTGAGGCCGGAAATGGCTTTTTGCGTCTAATATCAGCGTTAAATGAGCGTTTAGCCCCCGTCAATCAAGCTCAGGCAGCTACTATAAAGATAGCTAGCCAGGGCCCGGCGCGCGTCACGCTGATGCCTGCATTGAAAGACTACGTGGACCTGGTGGCCAGCTTTAACAGCCAGGGCAGCCACAAGATTTATCCCGGCTCACCGTTCATCATCGGACGCCTGCTGGGTGCGCGCGACAAGCTCAAGCTATTCGAGATCCACCCGACCGACGCCAAAACCCTGGCGGCCAATATCGCCCAACTTGAAGCCGGTCGGCAGGTCGCGGTGCTGCGTGAGGATGGTTTTGAAGGTCTGAAGAAATTCTTGCCGCCGCCCGCGCGGCGCGCGCTGGTGCTGTGCGACCCGAGTTATGAAATCAAGACCGATTACGCCCGCGTGGTGGCGCTGATCGCCGATGCCATGGGCCGTTTCGCCACTGGCACCTATGCCGTCTGGTACCCGATTATTCCGCGCCCCGAAGCGCACGAGCTGCCGCGCAAGCTCAAAACCCTGGCCAACAAGGCTGGCAAGCCCTGGCTGAACGCCACGCTGACCGTCAAATCGAGCAAACTCAAGTCCGATCAAGCCGGCCAGGTGATCCGCCCCGGCCTGCCCGCCAGCGGCATGTTGGTGATCAACCCGCCGCATACCCTGAAAGCGGCGCTGCAATTGGCCTTGCCCCAAATGGCAGCGCTGCTGGGTCAGGACCAGCACGCGGCATTTACGCTTGAATCCGGTGGCTGAGGGCGCATGGGGCCGCGCTGGCCAGGCGCTGCCGGTCCGGCGCGAAATTGGGTGGCGATAATAGGCCCAGTCATTCATTTCAGGGACCTCTTTCAACATGAGCATTCTGGTCACCGGCGGTGCCGGGTTTATAGGCAGCAATTTCGTGCTGGACTGGCTGGCGCAGTCCGATGAGCCGGTCATCAATCTCGACAAACTGACTTACGCGGGCAACCGGCAAAACCTGGCTTCGCTTGATGGCGATACGCGCCATGTGTTTGTGCAGGGCGACATTGGCGATGCGGCGCTGGTGGCCGCTCTGCTGGCCCAACACCAGCCGCGCGCGGTGGTCAATTTTGCCGCCGAGAGCCATGTGGACCGCTCCATCCACGGCCCGGGCGAATTTATCCAGACCAATATCGTGGGTACTTTTACCCTGCTCGAAGCGGTCCGCGCCTATTGGGGCGCGCTGAAGGCTGACACCAAAGTCGCCTTCCGGCTACTGCATGTCTCCACCGACGAGGTGTATGGCTCCTTGTCAAAAACCGACCCAGCCTTTACCGAAGAGCACAAGTTTGAGCCCAACAGCCCGTATTCGGCCTCCAAGGCCGCCAGCGACCACCTGGTGCGCGCCTACCACCACACCTACGGCCTGCCGGTGCTGACCACCAATTGCTCCAACAACTACGGCCCGTTTCACTTTCCCGAAAAGCTCATTCCGCTGCTGATCGTCAACGCCCAGGCCAACAAGGCGTTGCCGGTCTATGGCGACGGCCAGCAGGTGCGCGACTGGCTCTACGTCAAGGACCATTGCAGCGCCATCCGGCGCGTGCTCGAAGCGGGCCGGGTGGGCGAAACCTATAACGTGGGTGGCTGGAACGAAAAGCCCAATCTCGACATTGTGCACGCCGTCTGCGCACTGCTCGACGAACTCAAGCCGCGTGCCGATGGCAAGCCTTACAAAAATCAGATCACCTACGTCACCGACCGCCCGGGCCACGATCGGCGCTACGCCATCGACGCCCACAAGATCGAACGCGAGTTGGGCTGGAAACCGGCCGAGAGCTTCGAGAGCGGCATCCGTAAAACCGTGCAGTGGTACCTGGAAAGTCCCGACTGGGTTGCCAATGTGCAAAGCGGTGGCTACCGCGATTGGGTGGCGAAGCAGTATGGGAATTGACGCGAAAGAACACGCCGAAGCTTGTCATGCCGGACCCGATCCGGCATCCAGTCCACGCGAGCACTGGATTGCGGATCAGGTCCGCAATGACAGCCTTCTTTCTTCCTTCGGGGTGGGCAACGCGACCATGAAAGTTAGTCCATGAAAATCCTTCTCTTTGGCTGTGGCGGCCAGGTCGGTTGGGAACTGCAACGCAGTCTGTCGCTGCTGGGCGAGTTGGTGGCACTCGACTTTGATGCGGCGCGCAACCAGGACGGCTTGTGTGGCGACTTCAGCAATCTGCCCGGCCTGGCGCAGACGATTGCGCGCGTTCAACCCAACGTCATCGTCAACGCCGCCGCCCACACCGCAGTCGATCAAGCCGAGTCTGAGCCCGGGCTGGCGCGAACCCTCAATGCACTGGCACCTGGCGTACTTGCCCTTGAGGCGCAAAAGCTGGGTGCCTGGCTGGTGCATTACTCCACCGACTATGTGTTTGACGGCAGCGGCGACAAGCCCTGGCGCGAAAGCGACGCCACCGGCCCCTTGAGCGTCTATGGCCAGACCAAGCTCGAAGGCGAGCGGGCCGTGGCGAGTTGCGCGAAGCACCTGATTTTCCGCACCAGCTGGGTTTATGCCGCGCGCGGCGGCAACTTTGCCAAGACCATGCTGCGCCTCGCCGCTGAGCGCGAGTCCTTGAGCGTGATCGACGACCAGATCGGCGCGCCAACTTCTGCCGAGTTGCTGGCGGATGTGACGGCGCATGCGCTGGTCAAAGCCCTGCACGAACCGGCACTGGCCGGTCTGTACCACTGCGTGGCCGGGGGTGAGGCCAGTTGGTACGGCTACGCCCGCTATGTGCTGGCGCAGGCGCAGGCGCTGGGCCATGCGCTCAAGGCCGGGCCGGATCAGGTCTCCCGCACGACCAGCGCCAGCTACCCAACGCCAGCGCGCCGACCGTTGAACTCGCGGCTGGACACGCACAATCTACAGGCCGCTTTTGGACTGGTACTGCCACCCTGGCAACAAGGTGTGGCCCGCATGCTGACGGAAACCCTGAAGTAGGCTTGCGTCACGATGGCCGCGTCCCAAGCACACAACAGTCCGATGATTTTTGTCACCGGCGGCGCCGGTTATATCGGCTCCCACACCTGCGTTGAATTGCTCCATGCGGGTTATCAGGTCACGGTGTTTGACAACTTCTGCAACAGCCAGCCGGAAGTGCTGGCGCGGATGCAGCGCATCACGGGCCAAGCGCCCAAGCTGGTACGCGGCGACATTCGGGACCGCGCCGCGCTGCTGGCGGCCTTGCGCCAGAGCGGTGCCAGTGCCGTGATCCACTTCGCCGGGCTCAAGTCAGTCGGCGAATCGGTGCAGCAGCCGCTGGCCTACTATGACAACAATGTGGTCGGCACGCTGCGCCTGCTCAAAGCGATGCTTGAGAGTGGCGTCAAGACGCTGGTGTTTAGCTCCTCGGCCACGGTCTATGGCGACCCGCAGCGCTTGCCTTTGACGGAAGACCATCCACTCTCGGCCACCAACCCCTATGGCCGGACCAAATTGATGATTGAGGACATGCTGCGTGACCTGCATGCCAGCGACCCGGCCTGGCGCATCAGCCTGTTGCGCTACTTCAACCCGGTCGGCGCGCATGCCAGCGGCCTGATTGGCGAAGACCCGCAGGGCACGCCCAACAACCTGCTGCCCTTTGTGGCGCAAGTCGCTGTCGGGCGGCGCGAGTTTCTCAATGTCTGGGGCGGCGACTACGACACGCCCGATGGCACCGGCGTGCGTGACTACATCCATGTGGTCGATCTTGCTCTGGGCCACCTGAAAGCGCTGCAGCGGCTGGAGCAACACGCCGAGTGCCAAGCCATCAACCTGGGCACTGGCGTGGGTTACAGCGTGCTTGACATGGTGCGCGCCTTTGAGCAGGCCAGCGGCAAGCCGGTGCCCTATAGAATTGCGCCGCGGCGCGCGGGCGATATTGCGGCCTGCTACGCCGATCCGGCGCTGGCCTTGGCCTTGCTGGGCTGGCGCGCAGAGTACGAACTGGAAGCCATGTGCCGGGATACCTGGCGCTGGCAAAGCAGCAACCCCGAAGGCTATACATCGGTTCAAGTGTTAACAAACAAGGCAAGTGAGGCACAACATGGCTAAGGGGATGATTCTGGCGGCGGGTCAAGGTACCCGCGTGCGACCGCTGACGCTGGATTTGCCCAAGCCGATGGTGCCGATCCTGGGCAAGCCCGTGATGGAGTACCTGATTGAGCACATGGCGCGCCACGGCATCAGGGAGATCATGGTCAATGTCGCCTGGCACCACGAAAAGATCGAAGAGTATTTTGGCGACGGCAGCCGCTGGGGCGTGGAGATTGGTTATTCCTACGAGGGCGTGCGTGACCATGGCGACATCCTGCCGCGCCCGATGGGCTCGGCCGGTGGCCTGCGCCACATCCAGGACTTTGGCGGCTTTTTTGATCAGACCACGCTGGTGCTGTGCGCCGATGCGCTGATCGACCTTGACATCACCGCCGCCATCGCCGAACACCAGTCCAAGGCAGCGATTGCCAGCGTAGTCGCCCTTGATGTGCCGCGCGCTGAAGTGCAGGCCTATGGCATTGTGGTGGCGGCAGCGGACGGGCGCATTGAGGCCTTTCAGGAAAAGCCCACACCGGCCGCAGCCCAATCTACACTGGCCAGCACCGGCATCTATATTTTCGAGCCCGAGGTGCTCAAGCTGGTGCCGCCAAACACGATCTACGACATCGGCTCGCAGTTGTTTCCGCAACTGGTGGCGCAGGGCCTGCCCTTTTATGTGCAGAGCCGCCCGTTTGACTGGATCGACATCGGCCGCGTCAGCGACTACTGGTCGGTGTTGCAGCGCGTGCTGCGCGGTGAAGTCGAGCAGATGAAAATGCCCGGGCGCGAGGTCAAACCCGGCATCTGGGTCGGGCTCAACACCAGCATCGCCTGGGACAAGGTGAAGATTGAGGGGCCTGTGTATATCGGCTCCAACGTGCGCATCGAGGCCGGCGCGTGCATCACCGGGCCGAGCTGGATTGGGCACGGCTGCCACATCCGCACCGGTGCCAAGCTGGTGCGCAGCATCGTGTTTGAGTACACCCGCATCGCCGCCGATATGCGCTTCTCCGAAATGATTGTCTCGCCCGACTACTGCGTTGATCGCCACGGCGAGACGCTGTACCGTGGTGACGACACCTGCCAGTTGCGCTGGGGTGATGCCCGTGCCTGAGCGGTGGCCAAGGGCACTGGCGCGCTGATCGATTGTTTTCAACTTGCAATATTGACATCACCATGCTGATTCAACCTGTTGTTCTGTCGGGCGGTTCGGGCACCCGCTTGTGGCCGCTGTCGCGTCAAAAATACCCCAAGCAACTGCTGGCTTTGATGGGTGACGACACGCTATTGCAGGCCACCGTGCGGCGCGTGCAAGGCGTTGTGGGGGCCGAGCTGGCGCCGCCCATGGTGGTGTGCAACGAGGAATACCGTTTTGTGATTGCCGAGCAACTGCGCCTGATGGCCACGCCGGGCACCATCGTGCTGGAGCCATTTGGAAGAAATACTGCGCCAGCCCTTACACTGTCAGCGCTTGAAGCTACAAAAAGCGGAGCTGATCCGGTCCTGCTGGTGATGCCGGCCGACCACGTCATCAGCGACACGCAGACCTTTCAGGACGTTGTCGGACGGGGTGCCTTGCTGGCCGAGGCCGGTGCCATCGTGACCTTTGGCATCACGCCCGATGCACCGGAGACCGGTTATGGCTACATCCAGTGCGGGGCCGTTTGCGGTGCCGTGGCCGACTCCTCTGGCGTGTCAGGCGCGAACCCGGTTCGCCTGATTGCGTGCTTTGTCGAAAAGCCCGATCTGGCGACCGCGCAGGCCTACCTGGCGCAGGGCGACTACCTGTGGAACAGCGGCCTGTTCATGCTGCGCGCCTCGGTCTGGCTCGCCACCCTCGGGCGCTGCCAACCTGACATGCTGGCGGCCTGCCAAAGCGCCTGGGAGCAGGGCACAACCGACGGCGAATTTGTACGCATCAATCAGGATGCCTTCGCGCAGTGCCCGAGTGATTCGATCGATTACGCGGTGATGGAGCGTGTTGCCGCCGCCAGCACCGGGCAAAAGGCCGACAGCGAAGCATTCCCGAGCGCCGTCGTCATCGCATTGAACGCCGGTTGGTCCGATGTGGGTGCCTGGGACGCGCTGTGGCAGGTGTTGCCCAAGGATGGCCGGGGCAACGTGGCACAGGGTGACGTGCTGCTGCAGGACTGCAACAACACGCTGGCACTGTCCGAGAATCGGCTCATCGCCTGTGTGGGTGTGAGCGACCTGGTGGTGGTGGAGACGGCTGACGCCATCCTGGTGGCGCACAAGGACAAGACGCAGGATGTGAAAATAGATTGTGGACCGGCTGAAAGCACTGGGGCGCTCGGAGGGCAGCATCCACCGCAAGGTGATTCGGCCCTGGGGCTCTTACGACGGGGTCGATGCCGGTGCGCGTTTTCAGGTCAAGCGCATTGTGGTCAAACCGGGCGGCACGCTCTCCTTGCAAATGCACCACCACCGCGCCGAACACTGGATTGTGGTCAGTGGCACGGCCCGCGTCACGCGCGGTGATGAGTCTTTTCTGCTGTCCGAAAACCAGTCCACTTTCATCCCGCTGGGCACCACGCACCGGCTGGAAAATCCGGGCTGCGTGCCGCTGGAAATGATCGAGGTGCAGTCGGGCTCCTACCTGGGTGAAGACGACATCGTGCGCTTTGAGGATGTCTATGGGCGTTGATGAAGGCGCATTGAACAAAGGGTAAATCCCGATGCGCTGGGCCGCAGTGCGGACGTACAGTCCGTGCATTCAGCGATTGGTCACAAACCAGTTGCAGGAGAAAGGCCCAGGAGAGACAAGCCGCTTGGGGCATGGAAAAATAAAGTATCAAAGAGCAACTGCGCTTCAAAGAGGCACTGGCAATCCCGGTGCCTTTTTTTATGCCAGGCCTGGCATCGTGAACTGAGCTTCGCGCAAGGCCGCCAGCAGGCTCCGACTGGCGCTCTCGTCGAGTTTGACCAGCGGTGGGCGCACAGCCGACCATTGCGGGTCGCGCGCGAACTCGGCCAGGGCACGTTTCATGGCTGGAATCATGGGCCGGCTCTGGAAGATATTGCGAATGACGTCGGCCTTCATCTGCAGTTCGGCACCCTGCGGAGTATTCCATTCTTCATAAACCGCATGAATGCCGCCCGGGTTCATGTTGACCGTGGCACTGATGCAACCGGCCGCGCCCAGCGGCAAGGCTTTTGACAACACCGATTCACTGGCGGGGAACACATCAAAGCCGTCTTTGGCAAAGTTGTCGAGCATGGCTTTGGTGTTGTCCCAATTACCCGACGAGTCTTTTGCGCCGACCACGGTTTCGGGGTAGCGCTGGCGCAGCATTTCAATCAGCTTGAGGGTGATCGGCACCTGCGTGAACTGGGGAATGTGGTAGAGATAAACCTTCAGGCGATCGCTGCCGACGCGCTCGATCACTTCAGCGTAATAGGCGAATAGTCCTTCGTCCGAGACTCCTTTGTAATAGAACGGCGGCAGCATCAAGGCACCCGACGCGCCGTTGGCCACCGCATGGCGGGTCAAGCGGGTGGCGTCGGTAATGGAGCAGCCGCCAGTGCCCGGCATGAGTCGCGCCGCCGGGATGCCCGCAGCCAAAATTTCATCAGTGAGCGCGATGCGCTCGTCAACCGACAGCGACGCGGCTTCCGAGTTGGTACCAAAAATGGCCAGCCCGACCTGCTGGTCGATCAGCCAGCGGCAGTGCGCAATGTAGCGCTTGCCGTCGGGTGCCAGTTGCGCATCAAACGGGGTCAGGACGGGGGCGAAGGCGCCACGCAATCGGTTGCTCATGGATTCCCTTTTCATTTTGAAGTGACTGCGACAATAACAGCATGGAATTATTGCTTGTTTCGCTGGCCTCGCTGCTGGCTGGTTTTGTGGATTCAATTGTCGGTGGTGGCGGGCTGGTTCTGATACCCGCCCTGTTTATTGTTTTTCCGACGACGCACCCGGCAACGCTGTTTGGAACCAACAAAGGGGCGTCGGTCTGGGGCACGGCGATGGCGACCTGGCAGTACAGCCGGCAGGTCGAGCTGCGCTGGGCATCGCTGTTGCCGGCCGCGCTGGTCGGCTTTGTCGCGTCGTTTGGTGGTGCCTGGCTGGTGACCCTGGTGTCGCCCGAGTATTTGCGCAGGCTGCTGCCCGTGATCCTGCTGGCGGTGCTGGGCTATACGCTGTCGAAAAAGGACTTGGGACGCCATCATGTGCCGCGCTTTTCAGGGGCCTCCGAGGCCTGGGTGGCGGCCGCCATCGGTGCGCTGACTGGCTTTTACGATGGCTTCTTTGGTCCCGGCACGGGCAGCTTTCTGGTGTTCCTGTTCGTGCGCCTGTTGGGCTATGATTTTTTGAACGCCTCAGCCGCTGCCAAGTTGGTCAATACCGCGACCAATTCGGCGGCGCTCATCCTGTTTATTGTCAAAGGCCACGTCTGGTGGCATTTTGTGCTCGTCATGGCCCTCGCCAATGTGCTTGGCAGCTTGCTCGGCACCCGGCTGGCGCTCAAGCACGGCACCGGCTTTGTCCGGGCCGTCTTTATTGTGGTCGTCAGCGCGCTGATTCTTAAAACCGGGTATGACGCGTTTGTTCGGTGAGCAGACTAACGGACTGCCGTTCTGGCACTCGCCGCCGGAGTTGGCGAGCCTGCAACGGGCGCTGAGGCCGGGGCGCCCGGCGGCCAGGGCAAGTCAGAGACCTTGCGCGGTTTGCCCAGCGGCGTGGGCGACTTGCCTTCTTGCACGGCGGCAATGTCTTCCTCGCTCGGGTACTGGCCGAGCAACCAGAAATCGAGCACCCGGCGTGCAATCGGAGCCGAGTATTTGGCACCAAAACCAGCGTTTTCGACCACGATGGCGAGCGCAATCCTGGGGTCCTGGGCCGGCGCAAAAGCCGTGAACAAGGCATGGTCACGCAGGCGCTCCTCCATTTTTGAGGCGACATATTTTTCGTTTTGCTTGATTTGCACCACCTGGGCGGTGCCAGTCTTGCCGCCACTGGTGTAGGGTGCCCCGCGAAAACTTGCCGCCGAGGTGCCTTCCAGATTGACGCCGATCATGGCGCTTTTGATGACTGCAATATGGGCCGGCTTGGCGATCACTTCGCCCACCGATTGTTGCAGCGTGGTAGTCGGCGCACGCGTCAGAATATCCACCACCTCCTTCACCAGATGCGGTTTCATCTTGACGCCGTCATTGGCCAGGGTGGCGGTAGCCGAGGCCAGTTGCAGCATGGTGAAATTGTTGTAGCCCTGGCCAATGCCGAGCGAGATGGTTTCGCCGGCGTACCACTTCTGTTGATCGGCGCGCTTGTAGGCTTTGCGCTTCCAGGCGGTCGAAGGCAGCAGACCACGCACCTCGCCCTGAATGTCGATGCCGGTCAGTTCGCCAAAGCCAAAGCGTTGCAGTTGATCGTGAATGCGGTCCACCCCCAAATCGTTGGCCAACATGTAATAGTAGGTGTCGCAGGACCAGACGATCGAGTGATACATATTGACGCCGCCGTGACCGCCCTCCTTGTCATCGCGGAAACGGTGACCGCCGAACATGAAGAAACCGGGGTCGGAAATTGTTTGTTCGGGTGTGCGCACACCGGTTTCCAGCGCGGCCAGCGCCATGAAAGGCTTGTAGGTGGAGCCCGGTGGGTAGGTGCCGCGCAGCGCCCGGTTCAGCAGTGGTTTGTCGATTGACCCGTTGAGTTCTTGCCAACTCTCGCTATCAATACCCTCGACAAACAGGTTTGGGTCGAACGTTGGCTTGCTGACAAACGCCAGGATTTCGCCCGTCTGGGGGTCCAGCGCCACGAGCGCACCGCGGCGCTCGCCAAACAGCTCTTCGACCAAGTGTTGCAACTTGATGTCAATCGACAATCGCACTGTGTTGCCGGGCGTGGCCGGACTGCTGGCCAGGCGCCGCATGGCACGACCGCCAGCCGAGGTTTCCATCGAATCGACACCGGTAATGCCGTGCAGTTGCGACTCAAAACTCTGCTCGATGCCAAGCTTGCCAATGTATTCGGTGCCACGGTAGTTGGATGCGTCATCCGAATCATCGAGTTTCTCCTTCTCCGCCGTGTTAATGCGCCCGATGTAACCGATGACGTGGCTCGCCAGTTCCCCGTACGGATAGTTGCGGAACAAGCGAGCCTTGATTTCGACGCCCGGAAAACGATAGCGTTGCGCGGCAAACTTGGCAACTTCCTCGTCGCTCAGGCGCGTGCGCAGGGGCAGTGAGTCAAAGCTCTTGGACTCCTCGAGCATCTTCTTGAAGTGTTTGCGATCCCGTGTTGTGATGTCCATCACCTGGGCCAACGCGTCAATCGTGCGCTCAAGGTCGGGCACCTTGGAGGGCGTTACTTCCAGTGTGTAGGCCGAGTAATTGGACGCCAGCACAATGCCGTTGCGATCCAGGATCAGCCCCCGGTTGGGAACAATCGGCACAATCGCCGTGCGGTTGTTTTCGGCCTGTTCCAGCAAATCGTCATGGCGCACCACCTGCAAGTACAGCAGTCGGGCCACAACCAGTGAAAAACACGCGACCACAAGCATGCTGGCCACCAGCACGCGCGCGCGAAAGCGCGACAAATCGGCCTTGACGTTGCGCAGTTCGGTCATGAAAGCGTGGGGGCCATGCAATTAAAGTGGGCGGGTGGCGTCGGGCTCGGGTGTGCGTCGCTGCGGGATCAGCAGCAAGACACTAATGACTGGCCACAGCAAAGACTCAATGAAGGGTGCCAACAGCATCATGAACCCCGGCGAAGCTGCGCCTGCCAGCAAGCGAACCAGGAATTCAATCGCGTGCAACGCCGCAAACAGCGGCAGCACCTGAAACGCCTGCGACACGGCACTGAACCACAGCAGTCGCAAGTGAATCGCAACCGCCAGGAATCCCAGCACCGTATAACCCAGCGCATGCTGCCCCAATAATGCGCCCTGGTGCACGTCCACCAGGACGCCAAACATAAAAGCCGTTCCAATGCCAATGCGCCGCGGCTGGTGAATGCTCCAAAACAGCAGCACCAGGGCCAACACGTCGGGCACCCAGGCCGCCCGTCCCCACCACCCCATGTTTTGCAGCATATTAAAGGCCAGCGCTGCGAGCAAACTGCTCCAGATGAACCAGGGATTGGCTGCCAGCAACAACTGATGACCCCGGCGCATGATCACCTTTTGACTCCCTTTTTTGGCGTGCTGCTGGTGACCGGATCGACCGGGCGTGGCGCGATCAGGGTAACCGGGCGCAGCACCATCACGTGTCTGGCACCCGCGACCAGCGCCAGGGGTGCGCTGGTAATGCGGGCAAAGCCCGATTCGGCGCGACGCTCCACCTGCGCCACACGGGCCACCGGCAAGCCAGGCGGATAGACCCCATCGACGCCGCTGGTAGTGAGCAAATCACCCACTTGCACATCCGCATTGGCGGCCATAAAACGCAGTTCCAGGGCGCTGGCGTGCAGGCCCTGACCGCCAAATGCGACGCCGCGCACACCGGTGCGCGTGTTGAGCACCGGTGTCGCTTGCTCGCGGTCGGTCACCAGTGTCACCTCACTGACCATCGGATAGACCCGCGTCACCTGCCCCAGGACGCCCGATTCATCGAGCACGGGTGAGCCAGAGGCAACCTGGTCGACTAAGCCCCGGTCGATGATGACCTTGCGCGTGTAGGGGTCAGCCGCGTCGTATAACACCTGTGCCGATTGCGAACTGGCGCTCACCCTTTCGCGCAAACCCAGCAATTGGCGCAGCCGTGCGTTCTCGAGGGCCAGTTGTTCGACTTGGTTGGCACGTTGCGATTGCAGACCGAGCTTGCGTTGCGCGGCCACTTCTCCGGCGCGCGAGGCCTGCAAAGATTCAAGATAATGGCCGCTGCCCTGCGCCCAGAGTACCGGTCGCAGCACAAGCCACTGCACGGGATAGAGCACAGCCGCGACCGCCACGCGCAGGGGTTTGCCAATTTCCAGACGTGCGTCCGCGACCATCAGGAACAGCGCCAAAACGCTGAAAAAGCCAAGTTTTGACAGAGCCGACGGGCCCTGCCGAAAGAAGGGGGGCGGTGTGCCGTCCAGCGTACCAAGTGGCATCGCTGCACCCGAGCGCTATTCGCTGGTGAAAATGGAACCCAACTGGTCCATTCGTTCCAGCGCGATACCGCAGCCCCGCACGACGCAGGTCAGGGGGTCTTCCGCCACCAGCACAGGCAAGCCGGTTTCTTCGGCCAACAGGCGGTCCAGGTCACGCAGCAGCGCGCCGCCGCCGGTCAGCATCATGCCGCGGTCTGCAATGTCGGCACCGAGTTCAGGGGGGGTTTGTTCCAGCGCATTTTTGACGGCCGAGACAATGTTGTTGATCGGATCCGTCAGCGCCTCCAGAATTTCATTGCTGGAAATCGTGAAACTGCGCGGCACGCCTTCGGACAGGTTGCGCCCGCGCACCTCCATCTCGCGCACCTCGCTGCCCGGAAAAGCCGAGCCAATCTTCTTTTTGATCGATTCTGCTGTGGGTTCGCCAATCAGCATGCCGTAGTTGCGCCGGATGTAGTTGATGATGGCCTCGTCGAGCTTGTCACCGCCGACGCGCACACTGCCCTTATAGACCATGCCACCCAGGGAGATGACGCCGACCTCGGTCGTGCCACCGCCAATGTCCACCACCATCGAACCGCTCGCCTCAGACACCGGCAGCCCCGCGCCAATGGCTGCTGCCATCGGCTCTTCGATCAAATAGACATCACTGGCGCCGGCTCCCAGCGCCGACTCGCGAATGGCGCGTCGTTCAACCTGGGTCGAACCGCAGGGCACGCAAATAATGATGCGCGGACTGGGGCGGAAGATGGAGCGCGGGTGCACCATCTTGATGAACTGCTTGAGCATTTGCTCGGTGACCGTGAAGTCGGCAATGACGCCGTCTTTCATGGGCCGAATCGCCTCGATGTTGCCCGGCACTTTGCCGAGCATCGCCTTGGCCTCCTTGCCGACCGCCTGGATCGTTTTTTTGCCTTGCGGACCGCCTTCATGGCGGATGGCAACGACCGACGGCTCATCGAGCACAATGCCCTTGTCGCGCACGAAAATCAGGGTGTTGGCGGTACCGAGGTCAATCGCCAGGTCAGTCGAGAAATACTGACGGAATGCTCCAAACATCAAAAATCCTCTCGGGCACGGTGGGCGCGTCGGCCTGCCATCGCCTGGTTAACGGGTCAAAATCGCATTTTTGGCGCAGGAAAGCACACTCGCGCCGTCTTGAAACCAAAGGCAGGATAATACCCCATTGCCTGTTATTAACCCGTCCGGTGCTGCCATTCATGCGCTGTATTACAACCGGTTTCGAATCAAAATACTCTATGTCCCTGACTTCTGCTGACATTGCGCGCATCGCGAGCCTGGCGCGGCTGGAACTCCAGCCGATTGAAAGCCAGCGCATGCTGACACAACTGAATGATTTTTTTGGCCTGGTGGAGCAAATGCGCTCGGTCGAGACCAGTGGAATCATTGCGCTGGCCCATCCACTGGCGGCCGTGCAGGACGTGAGCTTGCGTCTGCGCGAAGACCTGGTCAGTGAGCCGAACCAGCGTGCGGCCAATCAGCGCAATGCCCCGGCGCTTGAAAATGGCCTGTTTTTGGTGCCCAAAGTGATCGAGTGAGAGATGACCAGCAAACCAGCGGCCCTGCACGATTTCACTCTGGCGGAACTAGCCAGCCAACTGCGCCAGCGCAAGGTCTCGGCGCTTGAGACCGCGCAGCACTTCCTGGCGCGCGCCCACGCGCACGCCGATCTCGGTGCTTTTCTTGATTTCAATGAAGAGGCCACCCTGGCGCAGTCCCGTGCAGCGGATCTGGCCTTGGCCGCGGGCCTTGCCAGCCCGGCGTCCGGCTTGCTGGGCGTCCCGGTAGCACACAAAGATATTTTCGTCACGCGCGATTTCGTCTCAACTGCGGGCTCCAAAATGCTGGCCGGCTATCGCTCCCCTTTTGACGCCACCGTGGTGTCAAAGCTGGCGGCTGCTGGGGTGGTCACGCTGGGCAAACTCAATTGCGATGAATTTGCCATGGGTTCGGGCAACGAGAACTCGGCTTTCGGTCCGGTCAAAAACCCGTGGGATCTGACCCGCATCCCGGGTGGCTCGTCGGGCGGCAGCGCGGCTGCCGTGGCGGCGCGACTGGTGCCCGCCGCCACTGGTACCGATACCGGCGGTTCGATCCGGCAACCGGCCTCATTCTGTGGCATCACCGGCATCAAGCCCACTTATGGCCGCGCCTCGCGCTACGGCATGGTGGCCTTTGCTTCAAGCCTGGATCAGGCCGGGCCCCTCGCGCGCACGGCGCAGGACTGTGCCTTGCTGCTGTCAGCGATGTGTGGACCCGATCTGGATCGCGACTCGACTTCGCTGGATGTGCCGGCTGAAGATTTCACGCGTCTGCTGGAGGCTTCAATCGAAGGCTTGCGCATTGGCGTGCCGAAAGAATTTTTTGGCGAAGGGCTGAGCCCGGACGTACGCGCGGCGATCGAAGCAGCCTTGAAAGAACTGGAGAAGCTCGGTGCGAAACGAGTGCCAATTTTACTGCCGCGCACCGAGTTGTCGATTCCGGTTTATTACATCATTGCCCCGGCCGAAGCGTCGAGCAACCTGAGCCGCTTTGACGGCGTCAAGTTTGGCCATCGCGCCGCGCAGTACAAGGACTTGACCGACATGTACAGGAAGAGCCGCGCTGAAGGCTTTGGCGACGAGGTCAAGCGCCGCATCATGATCGGCACCTACGTGCTTTCACATGGCTACTACGATGCCTACTACCTGCAAGCGCAAAAAATCCGACGCATGATTGCTGAGGACTTTCAGCAAGCCTTCAAACAGTGCGACGTGATCGCCGGACCGGTGGCGCCCACGGTGGCCTGGAAGCTGGGTGAAAAGAGCGCGGATCCGGTGGCCAATTACCTGGCCGACATCTTCACGCTGCCGGCCTCGCTGGCCGGCTTGCCGGGCCTGAGTCTGCCGGTCGGTTTTGGTACCGGTCAGATGCCGGTTGGGATGCAATTGATTGGCAACTATTTGCAGGAGGCCAGCCTGCTCAACGTCGCCCACCGCTTCCAGCAAGCCACCGACTGGCATCAAGCGAAGCCCGAAGGATTTTGACCATGAAAGCATGCGAATCACCGCTGGTAATGGGGTATGAAGTGGTCATCGGCTTCGAGACGCACGCGCAACTCACCACCCAGTCCAAAATTTTTAGCCGCGCACCGACCGCTTTTGGCGCTGAGCCCAACACACAGGCCTGTGCGGTCGATCTGGCGCTGCCCGGAACCCTGCCCGTGATGAACATCGGAGCGGTTGAGCGTGCTATTGAATTTGCACTGGCGATTGGCGCTGCTGTTGCGCCGCGCAGCATTTTTGCCCGAAAGAATTATTTCTATCCGGACCTGCCCAAGGGCTACCAGATCAGTCAGTTTGAAATTCCGGTGGTGCAAGGCGGCAGCGTTGAGTTTTATCTGGGAGACGAAAAGAAGTCGGTGCGGCTGGTGCGCGCACACCTGGAAGAAGACGCGGGCAAATCCTTGCACGAAGACTTTGTCGGGCAAACCGGCATCGATTTGAATCGCGCTGGTACGCCCTTGCTGGAGATCGTGACCGAGCCTGACATGCGCTCCAGTGCCGAAGCCGTGGCCTATGCCAGGGAGTTGCACAAAATCGTCACCTGGATCGGCATTTGCGACGGCAATATGCAGGAGGGCAGTTTCCGTTGCGACGCCAATGTGTCGGTGCGCAAGCCCGGTGCGCCGCTGGGCACGCGCCGCGAAGTCAAGAACCTCAACAGCTTCAAGTTCATGCAGCAGGCGATCGACTATGAAGTGCGTTGGCAGATCGAGCAGATCGAGGAAGGCCAGGCGATTCAGCAAGCCACGGTTCTTTTCAATCCGGATAGCGGTGAAACACGCGCCATGCGCAGCAAGGAGGACGCCGCCGATTACCGCTATTTTCCGGACCCGGATTTGCCACCATTGGTCATTGCCGATGATTGGGTGCGGCGCGTAGGCTCCAGCATGACCGAATTGCCGCGCGTCATGGCACAGCGCTTTGTAGCAGACTATGGGGTGTCTGAATATGAGGCCACCACGCTGACGCAGAGTCGGGGCATAGCAGCTTATTTTGAGGCCAGCGCCAAGGCCTGCGGTCAAGCCAAACTCGCCAGCAACTGGATCATGGGCGAAATCTCGCGCAGGCTCAATGCCGATCAGATCGACATCACGCAGTCACCCGTCAATGCCGATCAATTGGCAGCCTTGATTGCGCGTATTGTTGCCGGCACGATTTCCAACAACGCCGCCAAGCAAGTCATGGATGCACTATGGAACGATCCAGCCGCTGAGGTCGATGCGACGATTGCAGCCAAAGGCCTGCAACAAATGGACGACGCAGGTGCGTTGGAAAAAATAGTTGATGAGGTGTTGGCCGCCAACCCGAAAAATGTTGAGCAATACAGGGCCGGCAACAGCAAGGCGCTCAATGCACTGGTGGGCCAAATCATGAAAGGCAGCCAGGGCAAGGCGAATCCGCAACGGGTGAATGAGTTGCTGCGCAACAAGCTGGGCTAAACGAGGTCCGGCACTGGCCGTGCTCAGCGCGTTCTGCCACTGGCAGCCGTTGCCACCGGCGCGTGCAACGCCCAAAGTTGCTTCAAACGCAGCAGTTCTTCGTCAAAGCGGGCATTCACGCGTTTGATTTCGTTGTCCTGGTCGGCAATGAAGCGCCCTTGTATCGCCAGGCTTTGGATCACTTCATCGAGTTGGCGCCGCACCGCAGGCGGGGCCTTGCTGGGGTCCTTCTTGTAGAACTCCATTTCCTGGTTGACCACGGTTTGCTGGCGTCGCAACTCCTCGACCCGATTCATGGCCGCATGGCGTACCACTGCAATCTGGGCCAACGCATCGGCGCGTTCCTTGTCGTGACCCGCTTTGTTGGGATAGCGCGTCAGCAGCGCCCGGTCGCGGCGCTTTTCTTCATTCAAACGAGCGCGCTCCTCAAGCTCGGCCTTTTGTTTGGCTTCCAGGTCAGCGCGCTCCTGGGCGGTCAAGGTGGGCCCTACTTTGGCCTTGACCGTGCCACTCGGGTTCAGTATTTTTTGTTCACGGTCAATGCACTCGACGATCGGTCGGTCAGAGGTCAATTTGCGTCCACGGGCGTCGGTGCAGGTGTAGATACCCTGCGCGTTGCTGGATGACGCAGGCTGCGCCTGCACCCAGGCACACGGCAACAGGCTCAAGACCAACAGACCAGCCTGCCAGCGCTTCAAGGAAAAGCTCGTCACTCTGAACATTGTTAACTTTCTTGCACGCCATAGCGCTGCCGATAGGCCAGAACGCGTTGCCGGTCGGCGGCCAGTCCTCCCGCTCTGTCTTGCTCCAGATACTGCATCAAATCAGCCAGTTTGGCAATGGCACAAACCTGCAAACCGAGCTGATCTTGCACATACTGAACCGCACTGTAAGGCACTTCGCGCACGCTGGCGCCGTCCTGCTGCGTCGCTCGTTCCTGCCGATCCAAGGCAATCACCACGGCGTGCGGGGTGGCACCGGCCGTTCTTATGAGGGCAATCGACTCGCGCGTTGCGGTACCGGCTGACATGACATCATCAACGATCAGGACGCGGCCCTTTAGCGGCGCGCCGATCAGTGAGCCGCCTTCACCATGGTCTTTGACTTCCTTGCGGTTATAGGCAAAGGGCACGTTGCGCCCAAGGTGGGCCAATTCGACCGCCAACGCAGCACCAAGCGGAATGCCCTTGTAGGCTGGACCAAAAACCATGTCAAACTCAATGCCACTCTTTAGCAGGCGCCGCGCATAAAATTGCGCCAACCGGCCCAACCTGGCACCGTCGTCGAACAGGCCGGCGTTGAAGAAGTAGGGGCTTATGCGGCCGGCCTTGGTTTTGAATTCACCAAAACGCAGCGCACCGCAATCCATGGCAAACTGAACAAACTCCAGCGCCAGCGGATCTGGCGATGCGCTTTGTCCTGTAATACTGACATCACCAACCGACATGGGGAATTCCTTGTTCAAATTAACCAGCCTCAACCTCAACGGGATCCGCTCTGCCACCAGCAAAGGCCTGGAAGCCTGGCTGGCGAAGCACCAACCGGATTGTATTTGTGTGCAGGAGGTTAGGGCGCAAGCCAGTGACATACAGGGACGGTTCGAGCAGTTGGCCGACTTGCGAGGCTACTTTCACTTTGCCGAAAAAAAGGGCTATGCAGGGGTTGCCGTTTACACGCGCCACGCGCCCAGCGAGGTGCGCGTTGGCTATGGCTCGACCGAGTTCGACACCGAGGGTCGCTATGTTGAGTTGCGTTTTGACTCCTTCAATGCCAAACGCTCCATCATCAGTTGCTATTTCCCCAGCGGCTCGTCGAGCGAGGAACGGCAACAGGCCAAGTTTCGTTTTCTGCAAGAGTTCTACCTCCACCTCGCGCAGCTCAAGAGCACACGTGAATTTATTTTGTGCGGCGACGTCAATATCGCGCACCAGCACATAGATTTGAAAAACTGGAAGAGCAATCAGAAGAACTCTGGCTTCTTGCCAGAAGAGCGCGCCTGGATGAGCAAACTATTCAGCGAAACGAGCCTGGTTGATGTCTATCGCAAGCTGCAACCCACGGCGACCGATGAAGCCTACACCTGGTGGAGCAATCGCGGCCAAGCCTATGCCAAGAATGTGGGCTGGCGGCTCGATTACCACCTGGCCACCGAAAGGCTGGCGGCGGGGGCCAGGAGTGCGTCAATTTATAAAGGTGAAAAATTTTCTGATCACGCGCCGATCACCATTGATTACGCGTTCAATCTTTAATTTGCCAGAAGACAAGCTAGCACCGTTCAATGACAGGCGTGTGTCAGTTCCAAATTACGACTCGCGTCAAGGTAACTGTTGCCAGTCACCAGTGTCAGCCGCTAAGCTCGACCCCCATGCAGCACGTTCTTGTCTTCCATCTCCAACCGCCACTGTGACGCAATCCAGGCTGCCAGAGTTGCTTGCGCTGGAGCGCATCATTGAGTTGGGTGCCAGGTGGCTTGAAACCCGCGTCGTCTGCAACGTAAGCCTGTCCGGCGGTGACACTTATCCAGTCCATGTCATCGCCTTGGGCAACCCCTCGCTCGACGTGCCAGCTGTGGGCTATTTTGGCGGTGTTCATGGGTTGGAGCGCATTGGCGCGAACGTGGTTATTTCGTATCTTCAAAGCCTGGTCATGCGCCTGCAATGGGACAGCACCCTGCACCGACAACTCGAATCGGTGCGCCTGGTCTTTATGCCCATCGTCAATCCCGGTGGCATGGCCTTGGGCACGCGTGCCAATCCCCATGGGGTGGACCTCATGCGAAATGCGCCGATTGAAGCGCAGGAGCCGGTGCCGTTTCTGGTCGGCGGGCAACGCTACAGCGCTGGCTTGCCCTGGTACCGGGGCCGCAAGGACAAAGCGATGGAAATCGAGAATCAGGCCATCTGCGAGGTGGCCCAGGCTCAATTGTTATCGCGCAAATTTAGCCTTAGCGTGGATTGTCATTCTGGTTTCGGCAGCAGCGACCGTATCTGGTTTCCCTACGCGCACACCCGGGTGCCGATCACTCACCTGGCCGAGATGCACGCCCTCAAAACCATTTTTGTGCAGTCGCACAGTCATCACCGTTACATCATCGAACCGCAGAGTTTGCAGTACCTCGCGCACGGGGATGTGTGGGACCACTTGTACCAGCGCGCTTGTTCACAAGCCGGGACGATCTTCTTGCCTTTGACATTGGAGATGGGTTCCTGGATTTGGGTCAAGAAGAACCCACGTCAATTGTTTTCGCGCCATGGCATTTTTAATCCCTTGATTGAACACCGCCAACAACGTGTGCTGCGCCAGCACCAGTTGTTGTTGGACTTTTTGTCGCGTGCGGCTTGCGGTCACGCCCTTTGGCTTCCCGGCAGCGAAACGCGCGCGCAACACCATGCGCAGGCGCTACAGGATTGGTATTGAGTGGCCATGAGCAACTGGATATTCTTGCGCGGATTGACCCGGGAAAGTCGGCACTGGGGCAGCTTTATCGAGCAATTTCAGCAAACCCTACCTGGCAGTCGAGTGCTGGCCTTTGACCTGCCGGGTAACGGTCGCCTGAACCAGCAGCCAAGCCCCCTGCGCGTGCAGGACATGGTGGAACACTGTCGCGCTGAAGTCAAATTGCGCCAACTGGCTCCGCCCTACCAGGTTCTGGCACTGTCGCTGGGTGCCATGGTGGCAGTGGCCTGGGCCGATGCCTACCCGCGAGAGATCAGCGCCAATGTTCTCATCAGCACCAGCATGCGGCCTTTCAGTGCGTTTTACCGGCGGCTTCGACCGGCGAACTATGGTGTCTTATTGGGCTTGCTTGTCACCGGTGCTGCGCCTGAGCTGTGGGAACGCACGATTCTGCGCATCACAACCAATCTCGCGCATGAGGATGTGTTACCACCGTGGCTTGCTTGGCACCGTGAATATCCGGTGTCGCGCATCAATGCCCTGCGTCAACTGATCGCAGCCGCGCGCTTTCGCGCCCCTACCGTCAAACCTTTAACCCCGACCTTGCTATTGGCTGGCGCGCAGGACCATCTTGTCTGTGTTGAATGCTCAATCGCGGCGGCCAAGGCATGGCGATGCAAGTTGAGTCTGCATCCCTCAGCCGGACACGACATTCCGCTTGACGATGGCTCCTGGGTTGCAGACCAGGTGCGCCAGTGGTTGACGCCTTCGGGCCTTTAGTGGGAAGCGAATTGTCAAGAACTGATTGGTAAAAATTCACCAGGCGTTGTGCCTGTGTGCTAGCCGACCATTGATGGGCGTAGGCTCGACCCGCATCGCCCAGTTCTTTGCGCACCTGCGCGTCGCCTAGCAGCTTGACCACTTTGTGCGCAAAGACGCCCGCCTCTTCCGGTGCAATCCAGACGCCTACGCCTTGGCACAACACGTCGCGGGTTCCGAGTTCAGCAGTGGAGACGAGTGGCACGCCCTGCGCCATGGCTTCAAGCAAAACCAAGCCTTGTGTTTCGGTTCGCGATGAGAATACAAATATGTCGGCGGCGCGATAGCAATTGTTTAATTCGGTATGCCGGCCCAGATAGCCGATGAATCGGACGTTCTCGCCAAGGCCCAGCTTCCTGACTTCAATCTCCAGACTCTCCCGCGCCGGGCCTTCACCGGCGACGACCAACAGAACGTTGTCAATTTTCAGCTTGACCCGAACCAGCATCCTGAGTAGAAAGCCGATGTTTTTTTCATGTGCGACGCGCCCGACAAACAGCAACACGGGGCGGTCTTGTTCAATGTTGTAGCGCTCTCGAAACGCGACGCGGTCCCCCGGCACGAAACTAGCCGGTTCGATACCGGTCGGAATAACTTCTGCACGGGTGGTAACGCCGTAACCCATTAAGGCATTCAGCATGGGCTGCGACGGCACGACCATGCCATCCAGACTGTTGCCCTGATGGCGGGAGAAGCGCTTGGCGACAAAGCGCAGCAGCTCTTTTGGCACCAGCGGGATGTAGTGGTAGAGATATTCCTCAAAAAAAGTGTGGTAGGTTTCTACGCAGGCAATACCCAGCAGGCGCGACAACCTGACACCCAGATAATGCGCCACAAAGGGTGTTTGTATATGGATGATGTCATAGCGTGCGCTGCGTATCTTGTCGAGTCGCTGCATCACCCATCGGCAACTCATCAACCGGTCTTCCGGGTCGAATGGGACTTGGCGCGCTGGCACCCGCAGAATATCAGTTTCGTCCGTAGTCAGGGTCGAATACGCCGGGGCGATCAAGTGCACGCTGTGGCCTAATGAACGCAGGTTGTGGCGAAAGGTTTCGATTGAAGTCGAGACACCGTTGACACGGGGAAAATAAACATCGGAAATAAGCAGAATGTTCATGGCTGGTGTTAGTTCAGCAAGACCAGAATCCAGACGGTCACGAGGTTGAGCAGGCTGACCAGTACGGCCGCGCTGCCAATGTCTTTGGCCCGCTTGGCGAGGCGGTGGTCGTCCAGCGAGATGCGGTCCACCGTGGCCTCAATGGCTGAATTGAGCAACTCGACGATGAGCAGCAACAGCACGCAACCAATCATCAATGCGCGACCCAACATGGCGCGCTCGAGCAGAAAAGTCAGCGGCAGCAGTACGCTTGCCAGCATTACTTCCTGGCGAAAAGCATCTTCATTGCGAAACGCCTCGCGCAAACCGGCACACGAGTACTTGAACGCATTGAGCAAACGCCTTAAACCGGTCTTGCCTTTGTATGGACTTTCCATAGTTTGCCTGTCAAGCGGGGCTCAATTGAGCGACGTGCGCACGCGCAACCGCGTTCCACTGAATAAGTTCCATGTGACCGTCCAGGTGCTCAACAATCGCCGTGCAACTGTCCACCCAGTCACCGCAATTGAGGTACCAAATGTTTTCTACCTGCTTGATCATGGGCCAATGAATATGGCCACAGATGGCACCATCCACACCCTGTTCACGAGCATGTCGGATGACAGCATCTTCAAAATTGAAAATGAAATTGACGGCTGTTTTGACTTTGCGTTTGGCATAACCCGCCAGCGACCAATAGCCGGCAAATCTGAGTGTTCTGCGCCACCACGATAAATAGATATTGAGGTTGACCAACAGGTCGTAGAACTTGTCGCCCAACACAGCGATCCACCTGTGGTGGCGTGTCACCTGATCAAACTCATCGCCATGCAGCAGCAGGTACCTGCGGCCGTCCGCTGCGATGTGGATGTGTTCATGCTCGACCAGGATGTTGCCGAAAGAAGTGCCGATGTATTCGCGCATCGCCTCGTCATGATTGCCGGGCACGAAGATGACTTTTTCACCATGTCTGGCACGCCGCAGCATTTTTTGCACAAAGGTGTTTTGCGCCAAAGACCAGTGCACGCCACCCCGACTCATCGACCACAAGTCAACGATATCGCCAAGCAGAAATACGTATTCAGAGGAATATTGTTTCAGGAAATCCAGCAAGTGCTGCGCCTGGCATGCCTTGGTACCCAGGTGGATGTCGGACAAAAAAATTGAGCGAACCTGTAGCATGGTCATGCGCCAATTGCCGCAACCGCGCCACGGCCGCGTCGCTCAGGACCGGCTTGAACCAAGCTTGTACTTTGCATGCGCTCAGCATCGCAGAGATGTATGTCAGCGCTATGACATCCGGGTTAAGCGATCCGTCTCGGTGCGCAGGCAGTGTCACAAAAGTTCCATCAAGTTGCCATGACCTCGTCATGAAGCTTGGCCACTATCGACAGCACCAACAACTTCAGGAGAAATAATGAAAGAACTACCGAGCCCGACTTTTCCGCTGTCCTCGGTTTCACGACCCGCAGGCTTGTTTCACCAAACCGGTTTACTTTTTCGAAAATCTGTTCAGGCCCCGGCGCAACCAACACCGCGTCCGGCCCTGACCGCTTGCTGGGCCAGGAATACCGACGAAATTCGTCAGGCGCAGCGTTTGCGCTTCAAAGTTTTCGGCGAGGAAATGGGCGCCAGACTTGACACCAAATTGGCCGGGCACGACGTGGATCTGTTTGACAACTACTGCGAGCATCTGCTGGTGCGCGACCAAGTCACGCTGGAAGTGGTCGGCACGTACCGCCTGCTCACGCCCGCGCAAGCCAAACGTGTCGGCAGCACCTACAGCGATGTTGAGTTTGACCTCACCCGACTGCGCAGTTTGCGCGATCGCATGGTGGAGTTGGGACGCAGTTGCGTGCACCCCGACTATCGTCAGGGCGGGGTCATCATGGCGCTGTGGGGTGCGCTGGCCGAATTCATGGTGCGCAACAAACTCGACACCATGATTGGCTGCGCCAGCATTCCGATGTTGCACAACGGGATCGTCAGCGGCGACGCCGCCGCCAGCATTTGGCAGCAAATCAAGGCCAAGCATCTGGCTTCGATTGAGTACCACGTGCGTCCCCGTCTGCCATTGCCGGTCGATCGCCTGGACGGCAGCCTCAGCGTAGAGCCGCCGGCCTTGATACAAGCCTACCTCCGACTGGGTGCCAAAGTGCTGGGCGCACCAGCCTGGGATCCGGACTTCAATACCGCCGATTTGCCCATGATGATGCGCATCAATGACCTACCAACACGTTACCGCAAGCACTTCCTGGGTGCGTCATGACCGGTATGGCGCTTACCGCCGATTTCAGTGGCCGGTAACCCGCAGTGGCGTCAGTTTTTTGCCGGGCGACCGGTTTTGATGATTTGCACGACCTGCAAGCTTGCCAGGAAATCAGCGCCCGACATCGCAGCCAACGCCAAGATTCCGGCACGCAGCAACTCGCTCTTCTTGATGGGTTTGCCCAGTTTGTTGGCGCGCTGCTTCAAGTCATCGATCACCGCATATTCATGCTTGGGAATGGTGAAGCTGTCGCGCACCAGCTTGACCCGCTTGGCTTTGACCACTTTGTCTGACTTGGGTTTAGTCACTGCTTTGGCATCTGCGTTGCTCTTTTCTTTGGCGGCTGGCCCAGACTTTGCTGCCGTTGGTATGCTGTTTGCCTTGGCGGGTGCCCTCGTCAAGGGTAAGGGCGCGACCGCCCTCGCGCCAGCCTGAGCCGGTCTCACTGCCGCGAGCGCTGCACTGGTCGGCTTGATGGCTGCTGAATTTTTAGCATTTGCGGTCATGAATTATTCCCTTTATCAATAGAGCATACAGTTTACTTCGTCTATTCGGCAATCGGCAAGGCTGACTGCTCACAAAGATCCTCAGCCGACCAAGCGACCGTCGGGCGTCATCATGCTTTGCGTGACATACGCGCCACTTCGTCCCCTGGCGTCAAAGCTGATGCGAAAGCCGCTCAGATCAACCGCCTGGCGCTGCTGAAATGCCAGCAATACGCTTTGGCGCGTCGGTGGCCCGGCCACGCTCGCCAGAATTTCACTGGTGTAGCGCGCGGCGATGTAGCCCGCCAGGCTTTGCGGCGTCGGTGGTTCATCAAAGAAGCGCGCCAGCGCCTTCCGATAGGACTTGACGATCGGCAAGTTTGAATTGACCATCGGAACCACCTGCGTGGCCATCACGGGTGCCATACGGGCAGCCCCCATTTGCAGCATGGTTTGCAAGTTCACATCAGCCAAGGCAATGACATAGCGTTGCTGGGCCTGCTTGGCAATCCCCTGGGTGAACTGAACCAGCTCCGGCGTGCCACCGACGAACAGGATGATTCGCGGCGTCTCAGGGGTCAGGGTTTTGCCAATCAGCACGAGATCGCCGCTCGGTTTGTAAGACCTGAGCTTGATTTTCAAGGCCACACTGGCGCGTTGCACGTCGTCCTGGTACAAGTCATACTCCGCCGCTGACGCATAGACTGCGCCGAGCTCCGGTACGCCCATGGTAGCCAGCGATTTGACGGCTTTGGCGATTTGCTCCTGACGGCTGGCAAATATTGGGAAGGTGTAATGGTCCCCATCGAGTTCGGAGTTTTGCAGCCAGGGCGCGGCGTGTGCAATCGGGTATTCGTCTTGCTTTAACAGCGCTACAAGCTGACTGGCAGCCCGGTCGCCAGCGGTGCCAAAAAGCGCAACACAATTCGACGCCTTCTTCACAGCGGTCATGGCGACCTGCAGGCTGCCCGCGCTGCCATCAACTTCCAGGGATAGATGCTGAACCGCGCGTCCATTGACGCCCCCTGCGGCGTTGATTTCCTGCCAGGCAGCGCGCGACCCGATCAGAAAGTCGCGCGAGACATCCAATTGACTTGGCGTGTTGTCCACGATCTGGGCGACCATCAAAGTGCTCGCGGTGCCAACCAATTTGGCAGACTGTGCCCAAGTTGACGCTAGTGCACCAGCGACCCCACCAGCCACACTGCGCAGTGCAGCGCGACGGCTCAATTTTGGCTGATTCAACATGACTTTCTCTCTCAGTGACTAACCCGTGAGCATAGTTTCTGTGCATGACAGTCCTGTGACGCTTTGCTGCCGCTGCTTCGCGCTGGCATGCAGTGAAGAATTCTGCCGGCAGCACGCACGACCTTCAAAAATTTGTCATCAAAGCGCCTTGATACTGTCACCATCACTGCTTATGCTGAATGCTTTGAATCCAGCAGGCGCTCATGACATCAAATCTTCCCACTGCGGCAAGTCATCAGACCGGCCTGAATTCATTAGGCTTGATGAAGGCGATCTACCGACGTTTCCGTACTGCCTGGAAACTGCTCATGGTTCTGCTGCATCTCGCGCGCGGCTGGTACACCGTCGTCTGGCTCTTTCCAGGCTTGACTTTTCGCCAAAAGGAAGAAGAAATAAGGGCTTGGGCCCTTACCCTGCTTGCGCGAACAGCTATTAAATTGGTAGTGGTTGGCACGCCACCACGGAGCGGCCCCTTGCTGCTGGTGAGTAACCACGTCTCGTGGCTCGATATTTATGTGATCTACGCGGTCTGCCATTGCCGCTTTGTCGCCAAGGCCGATGTTGGGCGCTGGCCCTTGATCGGCACACTCGCCAGCGCAGTCGGCACCTTGTTCATCGAGCGCGAGTCCCCGCGCGACGCCTTGCGTGTGGTGCGACAGATCGCAGACAGCCTGCACGGTGGCGACATGATCGCGGTGTTTCCGGAGGGCACCAGCAGTGACGGCGCGGACGTGCTGCCGTTTCATGCCAACCTGGTGCAAGCGGCGATTGCCAGCGACGCACCCGTGCAACCGATCGCGCTACGCTACGCAGATGCCCGCAGCGCGTCGCGCAGCCTGGCACCGTGTTATATCAACCAGGACACGCTGATGGGCTCACTCTGGCGCACCCTGAGCGCGCCACCGCTGTGCGTTACGCTGACGTTTGGCCCCGCGCAGGCAGCCCAGGCTCGCGCTCGGCGCGCCTGGAGCGCCGACTTGCGTCGGGCAGTACAAGGTCTCCTGCCCAGACACAGTTGAACCTCACCGCCACGCGACTGCTTACATATCGTCGCAACCCGACATCCAATCGAAACACGCAGCCGCCACAATTTGGCTGAAGCCGACTGGTCTGAGCGACCGGTACCGTCAAACAGGAGCATCGCGACATGAATCCCATTCAAACCCCTGGCTTGCCGTCAGCAAAAAATGCCTCGGGAGCTATTTCTGAGATGCAGATCGCGCAACTGGTTAGTCAGGTCTATTCGGGCGCACCGGCGGTTGAGAAGAGCCGCTTGCTGACGCATTTGCTGCGCCCCCTGGGCGTGCTCTCCCTGGTTGCCGTGGCCAACGGCCTGTTTGGCAAAATCTGGCTTCACGGCGGCTGGCCACACCTGCAGGTCCGCGTGGAAGACGCGCAGAAAGTGCAAGCCAGCGATGTGGTCACACTGGTGAACTATGTGCAGCAAGTCAGCGTCACTGCCGTTGATGGTTTGGCCGATGTGCTGGCGGCGTCCCCGGTATTGACCGGTTCGACCGCAGCCGCACTGCTGATGACGGTTTTGCTACAACGCGCCCGCGGTCGTCGCGCCAGTGACCGTGCCGTCATCAAGACTCACACGGCAGGACAGGACGCCTGAGTAAGCCCTGCCTTACGCCTTGCCCTGAAACTTCAGGCTGGATTCAATGGCAGCCTTGCCTGCCAACCGCGACGCCGCGCATGAAATCAATCAGGCCGGCGTCGCTGTTCAACTTGGCGACCAGCGCGATGGCCAGACGCATGTCGCGCGTCGCGCCAATGCCCAACTGCAGTTCGGTTGCCTGTTCGTGCCAGCGTTGCGAGCGCTTTTTAGGCAGCAGGGGTTGCAGTGCTTCGATGCTGTAACGCATCCGCTTGGCAATGATGCGGGCGTGATGCAGACGGTCCGGGTCGCCGCTGTCAAGCAGCGCCAGCTGGAGTTGATCGTGCAAACCTTTGATCCGGCGTTTGGCCCAGGTGCGCAGCGTCCCCTGGCGTTCAATCGCTTGCGGCTCCGGCGCTGCCAGGCTTGACAGTTCTTCAAGCCATTGGGTAATTTCAAGCAGACTTGCGCCGACCTCGGGCTGCAAAAGCGCGGCGCGTGCCAGTTCGCGTTGCTCAGCACAGGCCTGTGCCATGGCCTGCTCCATGCCCCGCCAGTCGCCCGCGCGTCGCTCGTCACCGGACGCGTAGGCGGCACCCAGCGGCGGCAATGTCTCGCTGCAGGCAACGTCAAAATTTCGCAGCTCACCCAATTGACTGAGCAGCGCTTGCAATGGCTGCCAGGATGGCATCGCGTGGCTCGCAAGCGCGATCTTGAATAGTCGCAATCCGCTCTTGAAGCGTCGCCAGCCGACCCGGGCCTGGTGCACCACCTCGGGGTTGTCAGAGCTGCAAAGCAGGCCCAGATTGCGGGTGAACTGGCAGAACATCTCGCGCAAAACCTGCTGCGTCGCCTGGCTCATTGACAGCGCGGCTGTCAGGCTGGGGGGCTGGGCGCGCAGTGGCTTGTCCAGGCAACCGTCGATCAGGCTGTAGCCCCGCTCGGCCTTACTCCGACTGGCTGGCAACACGGCAATCATCTTGGCAACCTGACGCGCGATGTCGAACAAGGCAGCGGGTGCGCCACGCAGCAATTCAAGCTCCAACTCGCAAATGGGTGCCACCAAACCCCCGGCTTCAATTTGCCCCAGATCGAGTGCCACCTCCACAGCACTGCCGTCGCGCCGACGCACGACCCAGACGATGCGATCAAAATCGGTCGAAAAAATCGGCGTCAGGGACTTGAACACGCGGCCATCAGGGTCAACTTCGCTCCAAGCAGTCTGCTGCAAAGCCTGCCAATCGAGCCTGTCATCGGGCACCGGCACTTCCCACTCGCGGCGCTGGCTCAATGCGGAATCACTGGCACCTCCCATCTTGAGGGTCTGCAAGCACTGCGGTTTCGCCTCACTGCCAACACGCCGCGTCCGCAATGCGATCTGCGCCTGCCGCAAAACCTGCTCTGGCGTATCGAAGTAAACGTTATGCAAATGCAGATGCTGCGGCTTGCGCCGGGCCAGCAACGGGACTTGCGCCAGGCGCTTTGCCAGGCGCAATGGATCACAGCTTGGCAGCGCCAGCTTGAGCTCGATTTCCTGGGCGAGGCCGATCATGCAGCGTATTGTTGCACATTGCCAGTAATGGACATAGTTTATTCCTGCGGCCACCGTCAATCATGCTTATATAGCTATCAACTAAATAGCAACCCGGCGTCTTTTGCATTGTCACATCACTGTCACACAAGCTACTTATAGTTGTGAGGTGTCCCGTGTTCGTGTTCGTTTCCCCTTCAACTCCAAAGGTAACCCGATGAAATCCAGTTTCAAATTTGCATTGCTTAGCGTGGCCGGCCTCGCCAGCCTGTCGTACACCACACTGGCCGGCGCCCAGGAAATCACCGGCGCTGGCGCCTCGTTCCCGGCACCCCTGTACGCCAAATGGGCCGCCGACTACAACAAGGCCACCGGCGTCAAGATCAATTACCAGTCGGTCGGCTCCGGTGCCGGCATCAAACAGATCGACGCCAAGACGGTTGACTTTGGTGCCTCTGACATGCCACTGTCCGATGAGGTGCTGGCCAAGAAGGGCCAGATGCAGTTCCCGACCGTGATGGGCGGTGTGGTGCCGGTGATCAACGTCAAGGGCATCAATCCCGGCCAACTCAAACTCAATGGGCAGGTGCTGGGCGACATCTATCTGGGCAAGATTGCCAAGTGGAATGACCCGGCCATCAAGGCCCTCAACCCGACGCTGGCCCTGCCTGATGCGGCCATTGCCCAAGTGCGCCGGGCCGATGGTTCCGGCACGACGTTCATCTTTACCAACTACCTGAGCAAAGTGAATGCTGAATGGAAAAGCAAGGTGGGTGAAGGCACGGCCGTGAACTGGCCAGTCGGCGCCGGTGGCAAGGGTAATGAAGGGGTGTCTGCGTTTGTCGGACGCCTGCCAAATTCGATTGGCTACGTGGAATACTCCTACGCCAAGCAGAACAAGATGACCTACACACAGATGCAAAATACGGACGGCAATTTTGTGGAACCCGACGATGCCACTTTTAAGGCGGCTGCCGCTGGCGCCGACTGGGCCAAGACCTTTTACCAAATTCTGACCAACCAACATGGGAAAGACGCTTGGCCCATCACGGGCGCCACCTTCATCCTGATGCACAAGTCGCAAGACAAGCCCGCCAATGCGACGGAAACGCTAAAGTTCTTCGCCTGGGCCTACAAAAACGGCGACAAGCAAGCGCTTGATCTGGACTATGTGCCGATGCCCAAGTCGGTCATTAGCCATGTAGAAAAGGCCTGGGGCGAGATCAAGGACGGCGCCGGCAAAGCGGTCGCGTTCAAGTAACGCTGCGCCGCCGCGTACTTAGCCAATTTCGGGGACTGCCGCATGTCATCTACACTTGCGGCCAGTGAATTCTCTGTTCATAAGTTAGCAGCAACCGGCGGACGCGTCATGACCCATCCCCCAGCCCCCAAAGTGGCACGTTCCGGCCCGTGGGCAGACCGACTCTTTGGCTGGCTGGCCAAAGCAGCGGCCATTCTTACCTTAGGCATGTTGATCGCCATTCTGGTTTCGCTGGCGATCAGTGCCTGGCCCGCCATCGACAAGTACGGTCTGGGCTTCCTGACCCGCACCACCTGGGACCCGGTCAAGGAGGAGTTCGGCGGGCTGGTGATGATTTACGGCACTTTGATGACGTCCTTCATTGGGCTGCTGATCGCTGTGCCGGTCAGCTTCGGCATCGCTTTGTTCCTGACTGAACTTTCACCCGCCTGGCTCAAGCGCCCGCTCGGCACTGCGATCGAACTGCTGGCGGCAATTCCTTCGATTGTCTATGGCATGTGGGGCTTGCTGGTGTTCAGCCCGGTTTTGTCCACCTACGTGCAGCAACCTTTGCAATCGGCATTTGCTGGCGTACCCTACCTGGGTGCCTTTTTTTCTGGCCCGCCGGTGGGTATTGGCATTTTGTCAGCCGGCATCATTCTGGCGATCATGATCATCCCGTTTATTGCGGCGGTCATGCGTGACGTGTTTGAGGTCACGCCGACCGTGCTCAAGGAGTCGGCTTACGCGCTGGGTGCCACCACCTGGGAAGTCGTTTCAACAGTCGTACTGCCTTACACCAAAGCGGGGGTGATTGGCGGCATCATGCTCGGGCTCGGGCGTGCCATTGGCGAGACAATGGCGGTCACGTTTGTGATTGGCAACTTCAACCAGCTTGATTCGCTGAGCCTGTTCCAGGCCGCCAACAGCATCACCTCGGCGCTGGCCAATGAGTTTGCCGAAGCTGGTGCCGGCCTGCACCAGGCCTCGCTGATGTACCTCGGGCTGGTCCTGTTTTTCATCACCTTTGTGGTTCTGTCGCTCGCCAAAATCCTGCTCTCCCAGCTCAAGAAAGGCGAAGGAACGACAACATGAAAGCCACTGAGAGCCAAAGTCAGACGGCCATGTTGGAGCGAACGCACCTGGCGCGTTATGCGCAGCGCAAGTTGATGAACCGCGTGGCGTTGACGCTGTCTTTGCTGGCCATGGCCTTTGGCCTGTTCTGGCTGGCCTGGATTTTGTTTGAAACGTTTTGGTTGGGCCTGGCCGGGCTCAACTTGGCAACGCTGACGCAAATGACACCCCCACCGAACGACGTGGGCGGCTTGGCCAATGCAATTTATGGCTCTTTTTTGATGGTCTTGCTCGCTACGTTTGTGGGTACACCGATAGGCATCATGGCTGGCATTTACCTAGCCGAGTTCGATACCAAAGGCTGGCTCGCGGCGGTGACGCGTTTTGTCAACGACATCCTGCTTTCAGCGCCCAGCATTGTGATTGGCTTGTTTGTTTATGCCGTCGTGGTAACGCGCTTCAAATCGTTCTCAGCTTACGCAGGCATCCTGGCGCTGGCGCTGATTGTGATACCCGTGGTCATCCGCACCACCGAGAACATGTTGCAATTGGTGCCGGCCGGGCTGCGCGAAGCCGCCTATGCGCTGGGCGCACCGAAATGGAAGGTCATCATTGGCATCACCCTGCGGGCATCGCGCGCGGGCGTGCTGACCGGCATCTTGCTGGCGGTGGCGCGCATCGCCGGCGAGACTGCGCCGCTGCTGTTTACGGCTCTGTCCAACCAGTTCTGGACTTCGAGCCTGAGCGAGCCGATGGCGAGTTTGCCGGTGACAATTTTCAAGTTCGCCATGAGCCCTTATGAGAACTGGCAAAAACTGGCCTGGGCCGGGGTCTTCATCATTACGCTGGCCGTGCTGGGCCTGAATATTCTGGCGCGGTTTTTGACGCGCAATAAATCCTGATGAGAAATCTGACATGAATGACACTTTGCTTGCCAACGCAGAGCCCAAGATCAGGGTCAAGCATTTAAACTTTTTTTACGGCAAGTTCCACGCCCTAAAAGACATCAATCTGGAAATCCCCGAACACCGGGTGACGGCCTTTATCGGCCCCTCCGGCTGCGGTAAATCAACTTTGCTGCGCGTCTTTAATCGCATGTTTGAGCTGTACCCGGATCAGCGTGCCGAAGGTGAAATCCTGCTCGATGGTGAAGATCTGCTGACCAGCAAGAAGGACGTGGCACTTTTGCGCGCCAAGGTCGGCATGGTGTTCCAGAAGCCGACACCGTTTCCGATGTCGATCTTTGACAACATTGCTTTTGGCGTGAAACTCTTTGAGTCACTCAATACCACTGACATGGAAGAGCGGGTTGAATGGGCCTTGCGCAAGGCGGCCTTGTGGGGCGAGGTGAAAGACAAATTGAACCAGAGCGGGGCCAGCCTCTCGGGCGGCCAGCAACAGCGCCTGTGTATTGCACGCGGCATCGCCATAAAGCCCGAAGTCTTGCTGCTCGATGAACCCTGCTCGGCGCTGGACCCGATTTCGACCGCCAAAATTGAGGAATTGATTGTCGAACTCAAGAGCGATTACACCGTGGTCATCGTGACCCACAACATGCAGCAGGCCGCGCGCTGCAGTGACTTCACGGCTTACATGTACCTGGGTGACCTGATGGAGTTTGGTGCCACCGAACAGATATTTTTCAAGCCCTCGCGCAAGGAAACTGAAGATTACATTACCGGGAGATTCGGATAGATTGCGGGACAGACCAAAGTACACGCAGTGAGCATGCTCTGTCCCCAACAATTTAGAGAACCTTGCGGGACAGACCAAAGCTACACGAAGTGAGCGTGCTCTGTCCCCAACAATTTAAGGAAGCACCATGCCAGAAAAACATCTCTCCACCCAGTTTGACAGCGAACTCAGCGCGGTCTCCGGCCGCGTCATGGAAATGGGCGGCCTGGTCGAATCGCAGATTCATCAGGCCATCTACGCCCTGTCGCAGTTCAGCGTTGATGTTGCCAATGAGGTATCAGCCACCGAATCGCGCGTCAACTTGATGGAAGTTGATATCGACCGGGAACTCTCCAGCATCATTGCCAGGCGTCAGCCGACCGCGCGCGATTTGCGCCTGCTGATTGCGATTTCCAAGATCACGGCCAATCTGGAGCGTGTCGGTGACGAGGCGGAAAAAATCGCCCGCATGGTGCGCGCCATTATCAAGGGCGGCGCACCGCGCTCGCTGCCCTCGCATGAGCTGCGGGTGGCAGCCGACATGGCCTCTGCCCTGCTGCGCAAGGCACTTGACGCCTTCGCCCGGCTCGATACCGCGGCGGCGGTGTCAATCCTGAAAGAGGACGACTTGATCGACCAGGAATTCAATGGCTTCGTGCGCAAACTTATCACCTACATGATGGAAGACCCGCGCACCATCACACCGAGTCTGGATTTGCTTTTTCTGGCCAAGGCCATCGAGCGCATTGGGGACCACGCCAAAAATATCGCCGAGTTCATCATCTACGTGGTCAAGGGCGCCGACATACGTCACACCTCGATGGAGCAGATCGAGTCGGTGGTCAAATGAGGCGCATGCCCGGCGTTTTGATTGTGGAAGATGAGCCGGCCATCGCCGAGCTGATCGCCGTCAATTTGCGCCACAATGGTTTTCGCCCGATCTGGGCGATGGACAGCGAGAGCGCCCAGCGCGAACTCGATGCCGTGTTGCCGGATGTCATTTTGCTCGACTGGATGCTGCCCGGCGCGAGCGGCCTGATGCTGGCCAAGCGCTGGCGCGCCGACGCGCGCAGCAAGGCCGTGCCCATCATCATGCTAACCGCCCGCGGCGCTGAGGCTGACCGGGTAGCGGGGCTGGACGCGGGCGCTGACGATTACATTGCCAAGCCATTTTCCACCAAGGAACTGCTGGCCCGCATCCGTGCGGTGCTGCGCCGACGCTCGCCGCAACACGCCGAGGCGGTCGTCACGGTGGGCGCTTTGACGCTAGATGGTTCCACTTACCGCGTTACGTTTGATGGCCAGTTGCTCAAACTTGGTCCCACTGAATTCAAGCTGCTGAACTACTTGATGAGCCATGCCGAGCGCGTGCATAGCCGCGGGCAACTGCTCGACAAGGTGTGGGGTGACCACGTCTTTATTGAAGAGCGCACGGTCGATGTGCACATCAAACGCCTGCGCGAATCGCTGGGCGCTCAGGCCGGCCTGATGCTGGAGACCGTGCGCGGCGCAGGTTACCGGTTGACGGCCCAGAGTGTCACAAGCTGAGCATGTTCTGGCGCTTCGTCTCCTTTATTGCGAGCCAGATCTTGGGCGGCTTGGCTGGTTGGTACGCAACCTCGTTCACGCATGCGCCAACCAGTGAATTGGTGGGTGTCCTCGCCGGTGTCGTGCTGGCCGGGATCAGTTGGTTTCTGCTCGATACCTCGCGTGGAGCGCACTTGTTGCACTGGCTGCGCGTCGGCGATGCATCGGACGCGGCGCTGCGCACTGGTTTGTGGGGTGAGGTTTCGGATCGGGTGCGGCGTTTGATGCGCGAGCGCGAGAAAATGACCGAGGACAGTCAGCATCGGCTGCAAGATTTTCTGTCAGCCTTGCAGGCCTCGCCCAACGGCGTGCTGCTGCTTGATGCGAACGGGCAAATCGAGTGGCTGAATCAAACCGCCGCCTCGCATTTTGGTCTGGATGTGCAACGCGACCTGCGCCAGCATCTGGGCAATCTGGTGCGTGACCCCGCATTTGCCAGCTACTTTGCCAGCCGGGATTACCACGCAGAACTTACCATGCCCGGGCGCAACAACACGCCCGAGCGGCCGGTACGTCTGTCGGTGCATCTGCATCCCTATGGCGAGGGGCGTCTGCTGCTGCTCTCCAGCGACATCACAGCAGTCGAGCAGGCCGAGGCCATGCGGCGCGATTTTGTGGCCAACGTTTCGCATGAAATCCGCACGCCACTGACCGTGCTGGCGGGCTTTGTCGAAACCTTGCAAAGCCTGCCGCTCGCTGAGCCCGAGCGCGTACGGTACCTGGCTTTGATGGCCCAGCAGGCCGAACGCATGCAGACGCTGGTCAACGATTTGCTGACCCTCTCACGCCTGGAGGGCAGTCCGGCGCCAGGCAGTTCCGAGGGGCTTTCCATGCCGGGTGTGATGCACCAGCTCGAACAAGACGCGCGCGCTTTGTCAGCGGTACTTAACCCGGCCGCGGACCAGCAGCACAAACTCGTCTTCGATGGTGCGCTCAGCGTTGACATCGTCGGCGCACCCAATGAATTGATCAGCGCCATGAGCAACCTGGTCAACAACGCCATTCGCTACACGCCCAGCGCAGCACAGATCGTGGTGCGAACCAGCATGTTGACCGACAACCGGGTTGAGTTTTCGGTGCAGGACAGCGGGCCCGGCATTGCGCCCGAGCACTTGCCGCGCCTGACCGAGCGTTTTTACCGAGTCGATCGCAGCCGCTCGCGTGACACCGGCGGCACCGGACTGGGCCTGGCCATCGTCAAGCACGTGGCGCAGCGTCATGGTGCCGAACTAAAGATTGAAAGCACGCTGGGCCAGGGCTCGGTGTTCAGGATCATTTTCCCGGCCAGCCGCGTCAGACCCTTTGTCGTCGGGCACGACGCTATCGCTGGCGTCGCGGGCCCGATCGATTAGGGTCCTGTTGGCGTTGCCGGGGTCTGGCTCGCCAGCGCCGCCGCATGCAGCGCGGTCAGCCGCGCACGTTGTAACTTGCCGGTGGCAGTCAAGGGGAGCGATTTCACCCAATGCACCCAGCGCGGCTGACGGTAAGTTGGCAGTTCGGCAATGCCCGTACTGATGCGTTGCGCGGCCTCGACTTGTTGCCCTGCGGCGGCCACGACCAGCAAAGCCATCGCTGTCAAACCCTCGGGTGTGCGCACACCGACGCAGGCAAGCTGCGCCACGCTGTCGCCGGCGGCGCTGCTGAGCCCCTGCTCGACCCACAGCGTGCTGACCCAGCGCCCGCTGATCTTGAGCAGATCGTCATTGCGCCCGGCATATTCCAGTTGGCCGTCGGCGTGGCGCAAAAACATGTCGCCGGGGCAATACCAGCCATCATGGAAACCATCGGCCTGCGCTGTCGCGCGCTGCCAGTAACCCAGCGCGATGCTGCAGCTGGCGAGCTCGATGCGCTGCGGCGCTGCGGCATCGACGCCCTCCAGAAACCGAACCTGTGTTTCAGGCGTTGGCTGCAGCAGGCCGTCGTCGCGCACGCTGTAGAGCATCAGGCTCAAAGTCTCCGAGGTGCCGTAGCCGCTCACGATGCCCAGGCCGGTGGCCTCGCGCCAGGCTTGGCGCACGCTGGCAGGCAGGGCTTCGCCGGCGGAAACAAGATGGCGGATGCCTTGCCTGGCCAGTTGCGGCGCGACGCCAGTTTGCAGCATCTTGCTGTACAGCGTGGGCACGCAAAACACCAGCGTTGGCTGGTGCTGCCGCACCATCGCCAGAACGCGCTCGGGGTTGGGCCACTCCCGGTCCAGAATCACCGTGGCACCGGCGCGCAGGCCGGCCAACAGACTGTTGCCCAGGGCGTAGGCAAAGAACAGTTTGGAACTGGCGTAAAGGCGGTCGCTGGCGCACAAGCCCAGCACCCCGCTGGCAAAGACGTGCGGCTGCCAAGCCACGCGCTGGGCGTGAATGACGCCCTTGGAAACACCGGTGGTACCGGAAGTACCAATCCACAAGGCGGCTGCTTCGCTGCTTTGCAACACGGCGTCGACTTCAACCGCTGCAGCCTCCGATCCACTGACGATCAGGTCGGGTGCATTCGCCATACCGGCCAGCACCGGCATCAACGCGGCCGCGCTTTCGGGCTCGCACCAGATAAAGCGCACCTCGCTCTCCAGCAAAATGGGCGCGAGTTCCGTCATCGCCAGGCGCGGATTGACGCCAATGGCCACACCACCAGCCCAGATCACCCCGAGGTAAGTCACCACCCACTCGATACTGTCGGGCGCAAACACGATGACACGCTGGCCGAGTTGCAAACCTCGCGACTGCCAGGCACCAGCGGCTTGGCGGACACGTTGGCGCAACTCAGCGTAGCTCAGTCGCTGGTCGGCGCATTCAAGCGCGATTACCTCCGGTGCCCCGTCTTGCAGCAAGGTATGCGCAGCATTCATGGCCGGTTTGGACGGCATCATCAGAGCGTCCAGCGCACCAGAAACAGGCTCAGCGTGGGAAACAACAGCAGCAACAGCACGCGAACCGCATCCGAGATCAGGAACGGCACGATGCCACGGAACGTGACCGACATCGGCACGTCGCGTGCCAGGCTGTTGATGATATAGACGTTCATGCCCACCGGCGGCGTGATCAATCCCACTTCAACCACCATCAAGGCCAGGATGCCAAACCAGATGGCTTTGTCGGTCGGGTTCAAGCCCCAGAAGTCCAGCCCCATGATGATCGGAAAGAAAATCGGAATGGTCAGCAGAATCATCGACAGGCTGTCCATCACGCAGCCCAGAAAAACGTAAATCAGGATGATGCAGAGCATGACCGACAGTGGCGGCAGGCCTGAGCCTTTGACCCAGCTTGCCAGTTCGGCGGGCATTTGCGACAACGCCAGAAAAACATTGAGCACATCGGCGCCAAGCAAAATCAAAAAAATCATGGCCGTGGCTTCCGCCGTGGCATAAATGCATTCCATCAAACCGTCCAGGCGCATGCCGCGTGACACCGCAATGACGCCCGTGCCCAGTGTGCCCACGGCGGCCGCTTCGGTTGGCGTAAAGACACCACCGTAAATGCCGCCGATGACCACTATAAAAATTGTAAGCACCGGCCAGACGTCGAGCAACGCCCGCAGCCGCTCAAGTCCGCTGTGGCGCGGCCCGGCCGGGCCCGTGCCGGGGTAAAGGCGGACATAGATGCCGATCGCCAGCATGTAACCAAGGGCCGCAATGAGGCCCGGCACGAAGGCGGCGGTAAACAGTTTGGCGATATTCTGTTCGGTCAGGATGGCGTAGATCACCAGCACGATCGAGGGCGGAATCAAAATGCCCAGCGTGCCGCCGGCCGCCAGCGTGGCCGTGGCCAGGCCGGGCGAATAATTCAAGCGGCGCAATTCGGGCAGCGCGACCTGCCCCATGGTGGCCGCCGTTGCCAGCGAGGAGCCGCAAATCGCGCCGAAACCGGCACAGGCACCCACTGCGGCCATCGCCACGCCGCCGCGCCAGTGGCCGATGAGAGATCCGGCGGCGCTGAACAGGGCTTTGGAGAGTCCGCCGCGTGAAGCAAAACTGCCCATCAGCAGGAACAGTGGCACAACCGACAAGTCATAGACGGAATAGCGCGCATAAGCGACTGTCTTCAGGTAGGCCAGCAAAGGGTCCCAGCCGGTCATGGTGACGTAGCCGGCCACACCGGTGAGAAACATCGAGATGCCAATGGGCACGCGCAGCGCCAGCAACACCAGCATGAAACAAAAAAAACTCGCGCCAATGGCGGTGCCGCTCATCAATTTCGTCCCTGCAACTTGAGCCAGGCGGTGTACAGCGCCGTCAACGCCAGCAAGACAAATGAGGGCGTCATGAGAGCATAGGCGTACCAGGTTGGCACGCCCAGCAGCATGGAACTCTCCTGGCTCAAACGCAATTCAAAAGTGCCAATTACCATGCGCCAGGCCAGCACCGCAGCGCACAAGGCCAGCAGCAAGGCACCCAGGGCATCGAGCCAGTTCTTGCTGCGCCGGCTGATTGCGACCGTAAAGAAATCAACCATGACATGGTTGCCGCGCATCTGGCCCCACGGCAAAAAGGCCGCCACCGCGACCGCGCAGCCCAACTGCACCAACTCAAAATCCCCGAGCAGACCCTTGGCCGTCAGGAAGCGGCTGGCAATGCTGGCCACCGACATCAGCGTGATGGCAACCAGCACCAGGCCGCCGCCAGCAGCAAAGGTGCGCGCCACATAAAAAAGCCAGCGACCGATCGGGTCGCTGGGGTGATTCACAACCGCCGGTGTAGCCAATGCGGGTGCTCAATGTTGATCGTATTTCTGGATCAGGCCACGCGCGCTCTTGAGCAAGGCGGCTCCGTCGTAGCCTTTGGCGGTGACTTCCTTGGTCCAGGACTCAACCACCACCTGGCCAGCCTGCTCCCACTTTTGCAGTTCCTCAGCGGGGATGGTGTTGAACTGATTGCCGCGGTCACTGGCCAGCTTGCGCGCGCCCACGGCAGAGCTGTCCCAGACCTTGCCGACCCAGGCCGAATTGTCGGCCCCGCCATTGGCGTCAATCACTTTTTTCAGCTCCGGTGCCAAGCTGTTGTATTTGGCCTTGTTCATGGCAAAAATGAAGGCCGTGGTGTATATCGCGCGCGCTTTGGGATCGCCCTCGCTGTGGTACTTGACCAGCTCCTGCACCTTGACCGAGGGCACCACTTCCCATGGCAGCATGGCGCCATCGATCACGCCCTTTGACAGGGCATCAGAAACCTGCGGCACCGGCATACCCACCGGCGTGGCACCGAGTGCAGCCAGGAACTTGTTGGTCTGGCGCGTCGGCGCGCGCAACTTCAGGCCCTTGAAATCAGCCATCTGCTTGATCGGGCCCTTGACCAGATGCAACTGGCCCTCGTCGTGCACGTGAAACAGGATCGGATGCACGTCCTTGAACTCGCTCTGGTCGAGTTTGTTGACATGCACATAGTCCCACAGCGCGCGGCTGGCACCTTCGGCTGTTTTGGTCATAAAGGGCAGCTCAAACACTTCGACCGCCGGGAAGCGCCCGGCGCTGTAACCGGGCAGCGTCCAGACGATATCGGCAATGCCGTCGCGCACCTGGTCAATCAGTTGCGGTGGCGTGCCACCGAGCTGCATGGCCGGATAAATCTGGCATTTGAGTTTGCCGGCCGACTCCTTGTTGATCTTGTCGCACCAGGGGGTGATGAATTTGGCGTGGGCGGTCGAGCCGGGCGGCAGGAAATGGGCCACTTTGAGCACCACCTCCTGGCTCCAGGTGGCATGGGCGAAAGCCGCTGCGATGACGGCGGCCATCAGATTTCTGGCAAGCTTGATTTTCATGGGTCTCCTCATGGTTTTGAATTCAATGGTAAGTGGATGCAAGTATTGCCCGCGTCCATCGCGCTGTCACCGGGGTAAACCCTCAGACCAGCAGGGGCTCTTGCTGCATCGCTTCCATTTGCTCCTGCAGCATCTGCACCTGACCCTGCCAATAGTCGCTGGAACCAAACCAGGGGAAATTGATCGGAAAAGTCGGGTCGCCCCAGCGTCGCGCGAGCCAGGCGCTGTAGTGGATCAGGCGCAGCGTGCGCAGCGGCTCGATCAGCGCCAGCTCACGCCGGTCAAAGTCGCGGAACTGCTCGTAGCCATCGACCAGGGCACCGAGTTGACGCGTGCGCTGCTGTCGGTCGCCACTGAGCAGCATCCACAGGTCTTGCACCGCCGGCCCGCTGCGGGCGTCGTCCAGATCGACAAAGTGCGGCCCCGGCCCGGCGCTGGTCGGCGCGTCAAGCGGCGTCCACAGGATGTTGCCGGGGTGGCAGTCGCCATGCAGGCGGATTTTTCTAAAAGACTCAGAATATGCATCATTTTGGCATCTAGCCCCCGTCAGACATGCGTTAGCAGCTATCATGTCAATAGCATCCTGCGACGCCTTGGCCCACGCCGACTGCACATCCAGCGGCACCTGTTCATTCTTGAGCAGCCAGTCGCGCGAGTCGATGCCAAAGCTTTGCAGGTCCAGCGCCGGTCGATTGGCAAACGGTCGCGCTGCGCCCACCGTGTGAATGCGTGCCAGAAAACGGCCAATCCACTCCAGCACCTCGGGGTCGTCAAGTTCGGGCCGGCGGCCGCCCCGGCTTGGGCTGACGCTAAACGCAAAACCGCCAAAATGATTCAGCGTCGTCCCATTCAAAAGCAGCGGGCCGATCACCGGAATCTCCGCGGTCATCAGTTCAGCCGAGAAGGCGTGCTCTTCCAGAATTTGCGCCTCGCTCCAGCGACCCGGGCGGTAGAACTTGGCGACCACCGCGCCGCCATCTTCCAGGTGCAATTGATAGACGCGGTTTTCGTAAGAGCTGAGCGCCATTTGGCGCCCGTCGCCAAATAGCCCGACGCTGGCCAGCGCGTCCATCACTACGTCGGGCGTCAGCGCCTGATAGGGGTGAAGGCCGGTGGAAGCAGGAGAAGTTGACAGCATGCCCTGATTGTCGCGCCCTGCACACCAAGCCGGATGGCACGACACGATCCGTGTTCAATCGTATATCATGATAATATACAGACATGATTGACTTGAGCCAGATCACTGGCTTCGATTGGGATGACGGCAACGCCCGCAAGAACGAAAAGCATGGTGTATCCATGGCTGAAGCAGAACAGGCATTCTTCCATGTCCCCCTGATGCTTTTGGAGGATACCCCGCATAGTCAGAACGAACCACGGTTGCACGCGTTGGGCAAGACCGACGAGGGACGAACCCTTCACCTCTCGTTCACTCTACGCCAGTCGGGTCGGTTGATTCGCGTCATTTCAGCCAGGGACATGCACCGAAAGGAGCGCGCTATTTATGAACAAGCAGACTAAAGCCATTCCAAAGTTCGCCAGCGAAGCGCAAGAGCGTGCCTACTGGGAGTCGCATGACTCGACCGAACACCTTGATTGGTCAAAAGCCAAAAAAGTCACGCTGCCCAACTTGAAGCCCACCACGAAGACAATCTCGCTGCGTTTGCCTCAGCACTTGCTGGACTCGATCAAAATCGCCGCCAATGTCAGAGACGTGCCCTACCAGTCATTGATCAAGGTCTGGTTGCAGGAAAAGCTGCACAGTCACTGAACGGGCAACATCTGCCACAGCCCAATTGCCCACGGTGTATTTCGCGAGGAAGTCATGGATCAAGGTTAGCCCATCGAGTTAAAGTGGATTCAGGCGGGACTCACAACCGCCACTGCTGAAGCCCAACAGCGCAGCGACACAAAGTAGAAGCCTCATAGAGTATTGTTTGCAGCATGACGAGCGTGATTGGTAAATGCGTGCCAGCGGAATACGCGGGTTTCGAATGGCAGCAGTCAACCAGGAAGCAGTCGCTCCATTGGGTGACACGCACCGACGGCATAGACTGACAAGCGAAATTCGAATTTCCGAACTGCCCGCTCCAAACCTGACGTTGACACCTATGGCCAGACGGGCGAATCTCTATGACGATGATTTTGATGACTTTTTTCAAGGGCGCACCTGCCATCGACCAGGTGGCGCCAGTGGACGGGATTGATCTTATCGACTACTCCGGTAACCAAATGGGGCTCCCACTCAACGGAGATGAAATTGATCAAGCAACTCCACCAGACACTCGGATGTCACTTTTCGGTGCCCCATGGAAAGATGCGCATTTGCTCGCTTCTTGGCAACGCATTTAGGCTTTTTACACCTTACACATTGACCGTGCCACTGCCTGCCATAGTCGGCCATACAAAGGTCAAAGGACATCTCAACCTTAATTGCGGTTCGACAACTCAGCCCGCTGCCGCGACCACCGTGATTTCGATCAGCAGATCCGGGGAGGCCATGTTGGCCTGCACGGTGGTGCGCGCTGGTGCGGCACCACTGGGCACCCAGGCCTCCCAGGTGGCGTTCATGGCAGCAAAGTCTTCCATGTGTTTCAGGTAGACCGTGGCCGACAGCAAGCGGCTGCGGCCGCTGCCGGCTTCGGCCAGCAAGGCGTCGATGCGCCGGAGCACTTCGCGGGTCTGGTCCTCAATGGAGGTGAGCGTGCTGCCACTGGCGGTCTGTCCGCACAAAAAAACCAGGCCGCCGTGTCGCACGATTTTGCTCATGCGGGCGTTGCTGTGGTAGCGCTGGATGTCCTGGGTCATGTTGTTGGGTCCTTGTCTTCTTCGGTGAAAAGTGAAGCCAGCGAGGCCAGCGGCACCGGTTTGAGGGGTGAGCGGATGTGGTACGCGCCCACGTCGGCGACCGGCTTGCCCAGCTCGCTGGCCAGAATCTGCGTCACAGTCAGGCCGCATTGGCGGCCCTGGCACGGCCCCATGCCGCAGCGGCTGAAGAACTTGGTCTGGTTTGGCCCCTGGCAGCCCAGGCGCGCCATCTCGCGGATGCGACCGGCCGTGACCTCTTCGCAGCGACACACCACGGTGTCATCGGTGGGCGTGTTGATCCATTCGGGGGGCCGGTACAGCGCATCAAGAAACGGCCGGATGCGAAGTTGTTGCCGCAAGGCCTTTCGCGCCGCTCCAGCGCGCTCGTCGCATTCGGCGGCAGAGATGCGCCTTAGTGCCTGTGCCGCGCCCAGGGCGGCCAGGGTGCCGCTGGCTTCTGCCGCCAGGGCACCGCCAATGGAAGCACCGTCGCCTGCGATGCGCAAGCCCGCCAGCGAGGTCTGGCCCCAGTTGTCGACGCGCGGCTGCCAGGTGAGCTGCGCCGCGTCCCAGTCATGTTCCACGCGCAACAGGCGAGTCAACTGCGTGTTCGGGACCACACCGTGGTGCAGCAGCACGACCGACGCTTCCAGCCGGTGTTCGCGTCCACCGGCGGTAAAGCGCAAGGCCTCGGCCTGTTGCTGCCCTTCGACGGCGAGTTGGGTCGCCCCGGTGAACCACGGTACGCCCGCAGCCTGAAGGCGTCGCATCAGGTGCAAGCCTTTGATGAGTGTGGCCGGGGTGCCGAGCGCTGCCGGTAGTTGCCGCAGCGCGGCCCAGCGGTTGGCGCCGGGCGAGGTCTCGATGAAGCCGGCCACCGTGACGCCCGCGTCGAGCAGTTGGCATGCGACCAGCAGCAGCAGGGGGCCGCCGCCCGCCAACAGAACTGGGCCTGCTGGCACCGAGCCTGAACTTTTGAGCGCGATTTGCGCCGCGCCGACGTTCATCACCCCGGGCAGCGTCCAACCTGGGATGGGCGACGGGCGTTCCATGGCACCGGTGGCGGCGATCAATTGCGGCGCGCGCACCATCAGCGATTGGCCCTGCTGCAAGGTCGTCACGGTGAGGTCGCGGGCCACGTCCCACACCAAGGTACTGTAGCGCAACTCGACGCCCGAGCCAGCCAAGCGCCCAACCAACGCGCGGCCGTAGGTGTAGTCCTGCCCAAGCAGAGCCGCCAACTTGGGGTTGGCCGCCATGACATTACGGTAAATCTGGCCGCCCGCGCGCGGTTGCTCGTCAAGCAACACGGCTTTCAACCCCAGCGATGCGGCCGTCAGCGCGGCGGCCATGCCGGCCGGGCCGGCGCCGATGATCACCAGATCGTGCGTCATGCGGCGTCCTCGGCCCGGCGCGCGCCGGTTGGCAGGCGCACCTGCATGCCGTCATGGACTTCAACCATGCAGGACTGAACATTCTGTCGCCCGTCGACTTCGACCAAGCAGTCAAAACACAGGCCCATCAGGCACAAGGGCGCGCGGGGCTGGCCGGACACCGGGGTCTGGCGAAACGCGACCACGCCCGCGTTCAGCAGCGCGATGGCCAGCGTATCGCCTTCGCGGGCCGTGATGGGCCGCCCCTGGACCTGCAACAACACCGTTTGTCGCGCATCGGTGGACTTGATCGGTCTAAACATGAAAACGCTCCGCTTTGAATCCGGCGATGTCGGCTGGTTCGGGGCCACCCCGGATCCAGTCGGTCATCGGCCCCGCATGCTGGCTGGCCAGTGTGATGCCGCTGTGGCACGTCACGACAAAGGCACCCGGGCAACTGGTGGAGGCCTGGTAAATGGGAAAACCGTCCGGACTCATCACACGCAGCGCGCCCCAGGTGCGCACGACGTTGACGCTTTTGAGCAGCGGGAAGCAGCGTATGGCACGGTCGGCGATGCGGGCGAGCTGATCAAGCGATGTGCTGTCGTCAAAACCCACATCTTCTTTGGAGTCGCCCATCTGCACGACCCCTTCGCCGGTTTGCCGCACATGCAATGACGGGTGGCGCAGGAAGGGCTGCACGCGCTCGGTGACCAGAATCTGACCCCGGTTGGGCTGAACCGGAGCCTCCAAGCCGACCAGTGGTGCCAGCGCTCGGTTGCCCAGTCCGGCCGCCAGCACCAGTTTGCCGGTGATGTGTTCGGTCGCACCCGTGCGAACACGGAACTCACCGTTGCGATGCTCGATGGCATCAACGTGCACCCCGGCTCGAAGCTCACCCCCCAGGTTGGAGAAGCCCTGGACCAGCGCGCGCAACAGCCGCAGGGGGCTCACGTGGCCGTCCAGCGGACAATAAACGGCACCAGCTACTTCGGGGCCGACAAACGGAGACAGTGCACGGAGCTGGGCCGGATCCAGGACCTCGTAACGGTAGGCGTCCCCGACCTGTCGGCGAATGGCTTCCAGACCCGATGCACGTTTGGCCAGCTCGGTGTCAGTGAGACACATGATGAGGCCGCCGATCTGGGACAGCTCGACGTCAATACCGGTGCGCTCGGCGAGTTCCCGGGCAAACGTCGGCCACTGCCGCGCGGCAGCCATGTTCCAGCGCGCATAAGCCGGATGGTTCAGGCCCTTGCCTTGCACCCAGACCAGGCCGAAATTGCCGCGGGCGGCGCGAAAGGCGTCGTCGCCTTCATCGAGCAGGCGTACCCGCTCGCCAGCGCGCGCCAGGCCGTAAGCCACAGCCATGCCCACCACGCCGCCGCCGATTACCAGCGTGTCGAGTTCAGTGCGTTGCATCATGTTTTTCCCGACAGAACGCGGTCCAGCCCGTAGAAGCGATCCAGCACGATCATCAGCACCAGGGTCATGCCGATCATCACGGTGGAGATCGACGCCAGCAGCGGATCGATGGTGTGGGCAATGTGGTTGTACATCTTGACCGGCAGCGTCTGGGTGCCTGCCGAGGCCACGAAGATCGACATCGTCAACTCGTCAAAGCTGTTGATGAAGGCGATCAGCCAGCCGCCCGCCACGCCGGGCACGATCAGCGGTAGCTCTATGCGGCGAAAGACGGTCCAGCCGGATGCCCCCAAAGACTGCGCGGCCTGCGCAATGCTGCGATCGAAGCCCGTGGCCGCCGCCACCACTAGGCGCAGCACGTAGGGCAGCACGATCACGGTGTGCGCTGCAGTCAGTCCCCAGTAACTGCCCGAGCCGCCAATCTGCGTCAGAAAACGCAGCAGGGCAATGCCCAGCACCACATTGGGCACCATCAGCGGCGACAGCAGCAGCGCGAGGATGGCATCGCGCCCGGCAAAACGGTGCCAGGCGATGGCCATGCCTGCGGGCACCGCCATCAGGGTGGCCAGCGTGGCGGCCGCAGTGGCCAGGCCCAGGCTGCGCCAGAAAGCGTCGATGAAGTCCGTCGCCTCCAGCATGGCGCGGTACCAGCGCAGCGAGGCGCCGTCAAAGGGCATTGCGATGTAGCCCTTGGCGGTGAACGACACCAGCACCACCATGGCCAGCGGCGCGAGCATGAATATGCCGAACAGCCAATGAAAGACCAGCAGGGACCGAGGCATCGTGTTCATACAAATACCTGCTTCCAGTGGTGCTCCACCAGCCGGTTCACACCCATGGAGACGGCCAGCACGATGAGCACCAGCACCACGGCCAGTGCCGCACCCAGCGGCCAGTTGAGATTGCCGAGAAATTCGTCATAGATCGTGGTCGGTACGACTTTGAGCCGTCGACCGCCGATGATGGCCGGTGTGGCGAAGGCGCTGGCAGCCAGCGCGAACACAATCAATCCGCCAGAGAGCACGCCCGGAATCACCTGCGGGAAAACAATGCGCCGCAACACCGTCGGCAGTCCGGCACCCAGCGACTGCGCCGCCTGCTCGGTGGCGGGGTCGAGCTTTTGCAGCGAGGTCCACACCGCCAGCACCATGAAGGGCACCAGCACATGCACCATGGCAATGACCACGCCAGTGAAAGTGAACATGATCTTGATCGGCTCACTTACCAGGCCGGTGGCCAGCAGCAGGTTGTTGATGACGCCCTCATTGCCGAGCAAGATGGCCCAGCCGAGCGTGCGGATCACGACCGAAATGAGCAGCGGCCCGAGTACGATCACCACCGACACCGCGCGCCAGCGCTGCGACAGCCGTGTCAGGACGTAGGCCTCGGGTACGCCGATGACAATGCATAGGAAGGTGACCAGAATCGCCATGCCGAAGGTGCGCGCAAAGATGGCGTGAAAGTAGTCGTCGCGAAAAATGTCGGCGTAGTTGGCGACGGTCATTTGCTCGCCGACGCCACCGCCGCTCACGAACGGGTACAGGCTGAGCGAGAAGATGAGCACCAGCGGCAGCGCTACGAAGGCCAGCGTTACCAACATACCTGGCGCGGCAAGCCAATAGGGCAGCAAGTTGCGCTGCTCTTTCATGCTGTGGCTCCTGCGCCGGCCGACACCACCCGGGCATGTGCACCCGACCAGCAAAGCCCCACCTCGTCTCCCTCTCCCGCCTGGGGCAGGCCGGTGTTGGCGTGGGTGATCTGCATCGTTCCCAGCGGCGTGTCAACTTGGAACAGCCAGTGGTTACCCAGGAACACACGCGCACTGATGCGCCCGCGCACAAGCGCCTTCTCAAGCGTGAAATCGATCTTCTCGGGGCGCACGATGTAGTCCACCGCTCCCGCCGCCGTCTGGTCGGCGCAAGGCAAGCGGTGTCCGTTTACGTCCACCATACCGCCAATGGCTTGGCCGGTAAACACATTGGCCTTGCCCAGAAAGGTGGATGAAAAGCGCCCGTTGGGTTGCTCGTACATGTCGAACGGCCGACCCACCTGCTCAATGCGCCCCTGATTCATCAGCACCACGCGGTCGGCCAGTGTCATGGCTTCGGCCTGGTCGTGTGTGACCATGATGGTAGTGATACCAACGCGGTGCTGCAGCGCGCGCAGCTCAATCTGCATCTCCTCGCGCAACTTGGCATCAAGCGCGCCCATCGGTTCGTCGAGCAGCAGGACCGGCGGCTGGATCACCAGCGCGCGCGCCATCGCCACGCGCTGGCGCTGTCCACCAGAGAGTTCGCGCGGGTAACGGTCCGTCAGCGACTCCAGGTGCACCAGTTCCAGTGTTTCGCCCACGCGGCGCCTGCGCTCGGGGGCGGCCATGCCGCGCATTTCCAGACCGAAGGCCACGTTGTCCGCCACCGTCATGTGCGGAAACAGGGCGTAACTTTGGAACACGATGCCCAGGCCGCGTTTGTCGGGTTTCACTGAGGTAATGTCCTGACCATCGAGCAGGATGTGCCCCTCGGTTGGCGGCACGAAGCCCGCCACCATCTGCAGCGTAGTGGTCTTGCCGCAGCCCGAAGGCCCCAGCAGGCACACGAACTCGCCTTTGGCGACGGACAGACTGCACTCGCTCACGGCAGTGAAGTCGTCGAAGCGCTTGGACAGGCCCTGGAGTTCAAGAAAGCTCATCGTCGTCCCTTGGATGTGGATGGCGTCATGTCTCAGCGCTCGACGGCGCGATTCCAGCGGTTGGTCCACTCGGCACGTTTGGCGTTGATGATGTCGTAGTTGGGCGAGATCAGGGCATTTACCTTGTCCGGACCGAACACCACTTTCCTGGCCACCTCAGGGGAGAGTTTGGTGGTCTTGTTGACCGGGCCGAAGCCGACCGTCTGGGCCAGCAGCGCCTGGGATTCGGCCGACACCACGTGCTGCAGGAACTGCTGCCCCAGCTTCGCCTGCGGCGCGCCTTCAACCACACAAGCAGCCACCATGATGACTACCGCGCCCTCCTTTGGATAGACGAATTCGACCGGTGCGCCCTGGTCCATCACCGACTGCACGCGTCCGTTGCCCCAGACCACCAGCGCCGCCTCGCCGGTCTGCAGCATCTGTGCCATCTTGCCGGGTGAGGGTTCCCACGCCAGCACGTTGGGCGCGACTTTCTTGATCATCGCGTCGAAGCCGGGCTCCATGTTGGCTTCGCCGCCGCCGTTCAGACGTGCCATCATCATCAGCGTCAGCAGCCCATAGCCGTTGGTGATGGGCGGAATTACCATCTTTTGCTTGTATTTGGGATCCGTCAGGTCCTGCCATGAGGTCGGCGCGCGCCAGCCATGTTTGGCGAACTGGTCCTTGTTGTAGGCCAGGCCGGTAGCGATGAAGCCTATGCCCACCGACTTGTCGCCCACCATGCGGGCATTGGGGTAGAGCTCCCTAATGGTGCCCGTGTCTTCGACCTTGCTGCACAGGCCCTGGCCAACGGCCTGGTACATTGGGCCGTCGTCAATAAGTGCGACGGAGATTTCCTGGTTTCCCTTTTGCGCCTGGAGCTTTGCCAGAATATCGGTCGAGTTGCCCGGCACGTAGACCACTTTGGTGCCGGTCTTGGCCTCGAAGGTCGGAATGATTTTTTCTTTGAAAAGATTTTCGGTCGAACCACCCGAGCCGCCAACGTAAAGGGTCTCGGCGGCCAGGGCGTTTAGGGATGCCGTCAGAGCGGCGGCACCCATGACAGTGAGGATTTTGCGCATAAATATCTCCGGTTATTTTAAGTTCAGGCGAAGGGTCTGCTCCAGGCACGAGAAGAGTCTGGCCTATCCAGTTTATGCGCCGCCAAGGTCATTGAAAAGGTAAACATCGACGGCTGTATATGCCAAAATGTTATGCATGAAACCTGTACTCAATTTGCGTCAGATTGAGGCCTTCCGCGCAGTCATGCTGACCGGCAGTGTGGTCGGCGCGGCCCGCCTGATGAGTGTGACACAACCGGGCGTGAGCCGTACCATCGGCTTGATGGAGTTGCGCATCGGTTATCCGCTATTCGAGCGACGGGGACGGCGCCTCGTGCCCACGCCCGAGGCCGAGGCGCTGTACCGGGAGGTTGAGCATCTCTATGGCAGTATCGAGCGCATCTCGCAGGTGGCGCAGGACATCCACTTTCAGCGCGCCGGTGCCTTGCGCGTGGCAACCCTACCGGCCCTGGCCCAGTGGCTGGTGCCGCGTGCCATCGCCCGGTTTTTGTCGTCACGCCCGAACGTGACGGTGTTTGTGCAGAGCCTGCCCTCGCGTCAAATCGCGGAGTTGGTGTCAACCCGGCAGTTCGACGTCGGCATCGTCGAGTTGCCCTTGTCGCGCCCAGCCATCGAGATTGAGGCACTGGAGCCAGTGCCGTCGATGGCTGTGATGCCCGCCGGGCACCGTCTGGCGACCAAGCGGCAGATTTCGCTGAAAGACCTCGATGGCGAACGGATGGTGATGCTGTCGCAGCACAGCTTCGTCCGCTATCAGATAGACGAGGCTTTCTCGATGCTTGGCGTGGCGCCCAACGTGGTGCTGGAGACGCCGAGTTCATCGATTGCCTGTGCGCTAGTCGCCGCTGGTGCGGGGATTACACTGGTCTCGCGGCTAACCGCCGCGCCGTTTGCCGGGCCCGATCTGGTGGTGCGTCCGGTTAAGGAAGCGATTGCGTCACGCCTGGCCATCATTTTCCCGCAGATCACTACCCGGAAGATGCTGGCTGACGCGTTTGCCAAGGATTTGCAAGAGGAGATCCGGCTAGACGATCCGGGGTAAATGGGCAACCGAAAAGCAGCCTGTCGCCAAACCCGCTGCATTCGAGTAGTCGCCCGCCCCATGTTGACAGAGCGCTGGGCAACCCAATCCAGTCCGCCAACAGACGATGAGAACCGTCCGGTGGATTCCTGCATCAGTTGTCAAGTCAGCAATGCGTTCATCAGGGCGACGCGCCAACTGTGGGAACGTTCGGTACGACGCGGTTGCACTGGCAGGATGCGATACTTGGATCCAGGCGGCTCAATTTCCGGGCCGCACTGACTTTGAGGTAAGCATGTCCGAAGAAATTCTGCTCGGCGTCGAAGCGGTGGCGCGCGCTGCGATTGACGCCGGTATCAGCGCGGCGTTTGCCTATCCGGGCACGCCATCAACCGAGATTTACCAAACCATCCGGGATCACGCCAAGGCGCATGCGTTGCCGATTCGCGGCATGTGGTCAGCCAATGAAAAAGTGGCGCTGGAAGAAGGGGTCGGCGTCTCCTACGCCGGGCGGCGCGTGCTGGTGTCGATGAAGCACGTCGGGCTCAACGTCGCGGCTGATCCGTTCATGAACGTGGCCATCACTGGCGCGCATGGCGGCCTGGTGATTGCGGTGGCCGACGACCCCTCGATGCATAGCTCGCAAAACGAACAGGATTCGCGCTACTTTGCCGACTTTGCCCTGCTGCCCTGCCTGGAGCCGGGCGACCAGCAGCAGTGCTACGACTTCACGCGCGAAGCCTTTGAGCTGTCCGAACAACTGCAAGTGCCGGTACTCGTACGGCTGGTCACGCGGCTCGCGCACAGCCGCGCGGCGGTAAAGTTGGCCCCGTCCCGGGCGCAGAACGAAGCAAATTATCTGGACGACCCGACGCGTTTTATCCTGCTGCCGTCGATCGCCCGGCGTGGCTACGCCAAACTGATTGAGAAGCAGACCGCGCTACAGACCTATTCCGAGAGCCACACGGGCAACGCCCTGACACTGCGCGACGAACGCTGCCCCGGCATTCTGGTCAGCGGCCTGGCCTGGAATTATTTGCAGGAGGCCATGGGTGACAAGCTGGCCGGCTACAACCTGCTGCGCATCGGTTGTTATCCGCTGCCGGTGCAGAAGATTCGCCAACTGCTCGATGCCTCGAGCCAAGTCTGGATTGTCGAGGAAGGTTACCCGTTCATCGAGCGTTACGTGACGGCCCTGGGCTTGTTGCGCGAACCCACCATCCACGGCAAGCTCACGGGGGACTTGCCACGCATGGGTGAACTTGACACTGACTCGATCAAGCGTTGCTTTGGCCTGTCAGTGCTGCCGTCGCTAGAGCTTGCCGGTCTGGCCGAGGTGTTGGTCGGGCGCCCGCCGAGCCTGTGCGACAAGTGCCCGCACACCGATGCCTACCTGGCCATCAACGAAGTGCTGGCCGAGTATGGGCCGGGTGCGCGCGTCATGGGCGACATCGGCTGCTACACGCTGGGCGCCTTGAAGCCCTACCAGGCGATCCATTCCTGCCTCTGCATGGGCGCTTCCATCGGCATGGCCATTGGCGCGGCCCATGCAGGCATGACGCCATCGCTGTGCGTGATTGGCGACGGCACCTTCACGCACTCGGGCATGACGCCACTGCTGGACGCGGCGCGCGACAACACCAACATCAAGGTTTTCATCCTGGACAACAGCATCATCGCCATGACCGGTGGCCAGCCGACGCTGGCCAGCGACGAGGAGGTGGTCGATCTGGTGGCCGGGCTGGGCGTGCCGCGCGAGCACATCCGCATCGTCATCCCCTCGGTGCACAAGAGGGCCCAGACCATGGACATCATCCGCGAAGAGCTGCCATACGAGGGCTTGTCGGTCATCATTGCGCGGCGCGCCTGCGTCACCTACGCCAAACAGATCAAGGCGCAAAAACGCGGCTGCCAGGCGGAGGAAGAAGCATGAACTACGACCTGGTGCTTTGTGGTGTCGGCGGCCAGGGCGTGCTGACCATCGCCTGGGTGATCGACCACGCCGTGCAGGAAGCCGGTTTGTACCTCAAGCAGTCCGAAGTGCATGGCATGTCGCAGCGCGGCGGCGCCGTGTCGGCCTTTGTGCGCATCTCGGACCGGCCGGTGGCGAGCGACCTGATTGCCAATGGGACGGCCAGCATGGTGCTGTCGCTGGAGCCGCTTGAAGCCCTGCGCTACACGCCGCTGCTGCGCCCGGACGGCTGGATCATCACCGACATCACGCCCCTGATCAACATTGATGCTTATCCGCCGACCGAGGCCTTGTACCAGGTGCTGTTCGCCGCACCACATCTGGTGGCACTGGATGCCACACGGCTGGCGCAGACGGCTGGCAGCGTGAAGGCGCAGAACATGGTGGTGCTGGGTGCCGCAGCCTCCCAGTTGCCGCTGCCCATGGCCTTGCTGGAAAAACAATTGCACGCGCTCTTTGGCGGCAAGGGCAAGCGCATCGTCGAGGCCAACATCAATGCCTTTCGCAGCGGTGCGGCGGCCAGCGAATTTGCCGCCAGCCTGCGCGCAGCGGGTGTGCCATCAAACCTGCTGGCGTGCGTCTTGCCGCGTCTGGCCTTCGCGCCCCAACCGGTGTCCCAGGCCAGTGTGGAGACATGGTGCGAACGCTTGCTGGCAAGCGATGGTGCTCAGTTCGCAGCGGACATGTTTACACAAGATGCCGCGCTGGCGGTGGAGTGGGCGCCCGAGGTGGCTGTCCCCGGTCGCTTCAATTGAGCGAAAGCATGTGGCCGCGTCGCGGGTCGCTGCGACCGGCCAGCACTTGCTGATAGGCCGCCGACACCGCCGTTGCGCCTCGATGCTGCTCGACAATGAGCCAAGGTGCCGCTGGATTATTGACCCTGAGCACAAACGCCTGCCAGGCCGACAGCAGGCGCTGGGTTAGCAGCTCGCTGCCCCAATCGGCGTTGCGCTTCTTGATCTGGGCTGGCGCAAAAAACAAGGTCGCACGCGGTCCCGGCAAATCTCTGGCCGTGCCAAGCTGTTGCACATGCGTGCCGCCGATGGAACTGCTGTATTTCAGGTTCACAAAATTGCGGTGAATGGCAGCACGCAGCTCGGCATTGCCGGCAAAATCGATGTAGATGCAGGCCGCTTGCGCTTCAAGTTGATCCAGTTGGTCATAGGCAATCACGCGCTGGTAGCAGCCCAGGCTCTGGCAAAACGCAACATTGGCAGCCGAGGTCAATCCCACCACCTCAAGGCCTGGGCGTTGCGCCAACTGAAACGCCGTGCCGTAGGCGGTTTTGCTGGAGGCGCTCGACAGCAGCATCAGAGCAGGCTTTTGATGCGTACCAAACGGACCCAGCGCGCCAAAGAAATCGTTGTCGGCCAGAAAATCATCAATCAGCCAGGACGTGATGAACAAGGGTCTGAGCAGCGCTTGCGTGTCCTCACTGTCGGCCGTGTAAAACGGGTCGGCACTGCAACGGACATACTGGTTATAGACCGGGTGCAGGCTGGCCCGGTGCGCCGCGCCGTCAACGAAACCCGTCGCTGACAGGCGCTTGGGCTGCAGCACCACGCTGCTTGACATCGGGTAATAGCCATAAAACTTTTCACCCGGTGGCAGGCCTGGCGACTGCGACTCGAGCACGGTGGCAAAACCCCAGACCGGAATGCGCCCCCAACCAGGCTCGCCGGGCAGGCTGACCGGAAAGAATGACCAATAGTTCATCGCCTCACCAAACGCAGCGTAGGTGATGTTGTTGGCGGTCAAGGCGAATTTGTCGATGTGCAAGCGGATTTCGCCGGCCTGCAAAGGTGGCTCAGGCGCAGGGCAGAGTTGCGTGCTGGCAAGCTGGTCCTTGCGAACCAAAAAATCAAGTGTTGTCATACTGCTCAGCCTATTTCAGATCAGCGTCTGCGTCAATCGACAAGGGTTGCCAGGGCGACAAGTGTCCGCGCGGCAAGCGCTGCACCGAGCTTGGCGCTTGCGCCATCCGTTGGCCACGCGGTCAAAGATCTTTCGCCAGCCTGGCCAGGGTTTCCAGCAAGAACTGCCAATACGGCGGCACGCACTCGGAGTGGCCGGCCGGCTGCGCTTTGCAGTCGGTCAGACTGACGAGACTGCCGGCGCCCCTGGCCTGCATTGCCTGCAATGTGCTGGTGGCGTTCTTGTAAGACACCGTCAGGTCGTCGCGACCATGAAACAGATTGACCGGTGCCTCGGGGCGCCAGTCATACACGTCGCTTTGGCTTTGAATGGCGGCCCGGTCGTCAGCCATGAAGTTGTCGATGAAGTTGGGCATGAAGCTCACATCGGCCTCAGCGCCCAACAGTTCCTGCAGCAATTTATCGCGCACGTTGTGCCGATCAGCGTCGCTCAGGTACTTTAGAAATCCTGGCTGCAGCAAGGCACCCAGCAGGGGGTAAGTCTGGACCACCAATTTAAGCTCTTCATCGAGCGTCAGACCGACGTTGTAAGGACCGTCACCGGGTACCACGCTGACAATATCCTTGCGGTGCGTTGAGGTGCCGGCCTGCAGCGCCCGGTGGCTTGCCATCGTCACATAGCCGCCTTCCGAGTAGCCGGCCAAAAACAGCTGGCCGTTATCGAGCAACTGCTGGGTCTGACGCCAATACTTTGCCGCTGTCAGCAGATCGGTAACCGCCGCCGCCGAGGGACCCGACAGCATGTAGGGATGCGGCGCGCCCTTGGAGGCGCCGTAGCCCACGTAGTCAGCTGCCACAACAAAGTAGCCCAGCGAGGCCAGGATTATTTCGGGGCCGCCGACATCGAGCAGATTGCTCGGCGCTTCGGCGTCGCGCTTGATGGTGCCGTGCTGATAGCTCAGTAGCGGGCTTAGGGCACCGAGCGGCTTTTGTGGCAGCGTGACGAGGGCCGAGGCCAGAATCGGTTGTGCCTGCCCATCCTGCGTGATATAGGTCAGTCGATAGGCCTGCACGCCATAGCGCGGCGTGGCCCGTAGCGCCGAGGCGCCAGCCAGATCCATGGCAGCGCTTATATCGACGATTGACACTGTTTTGAGCAGCAGCGCTTGTTTGAATTCACCCAGCCCGACCAGATTGACCAGCCGGGCGGTGATGCTGACGGTGGCCGGGTTGCTGCTGAGCTGGCCATCATTGACGACCAGGGTCGCGACGTAAGTTCCCGCCAGGTCGGGGCTGAAAGTCGGGTTGCGCAAGGTCCGGGACGACAACACTGCCGAACTGCCCGCCGGCCTGGCGCTGAGCGTCCAGGCATAGGTCAAGGCGTCGCCGTTGGCGTCCGAACTGGCGCTGCCGTCGAGCGAGACCTGTGTGTTAACCGCAAGCTCCTGCGCCACGCCCGCATTGGCCACCGGTGCCACATTGGCCAGCGCCGCCGTGACGCTGACGGTCGCTGAGCCACTATCGAGTTTGCCATCGTTGACGATCAGGGTTGCCACATAGGTGCCAGCCACATCGGCCGTGAAGGTCGGCCTGGCGAGCGTTGGCGCCGACAGCGTCGCCGCACTGCCGACCGGCCTGGCCGTCAGTGTCCAGGCATAAGTCAGAGCATCGCCATTCGCGTCCGAGCTGCTCCTGCCGTCCAGCGCCACGAGCGTACCGGCAAGCACATTCTGGGCGGCGCCGGCGTTCGCCACCGGCGCTACATTGGCCGGGGCTGCCGTGATGCTGACGCTGGCAGCAGTACTGCTGAGCCGGCCATCATTGACGACCAGGCTGGCGCTATAAGTGCCGGCAAGATCAGCGATGAAAGTGGGCTTGACCGAACTGGCCAAAGACAGTGCGGCGTTGCTGCCTGCAGGCTTGGTGGTCAAGGTCCAAAGGTAGCTCAGCAGGTCGCGATTAGCGTCCGAACTGGCGCTGCCATCGAGCGTGACCAGGGAGCCGGTTGTCACATTCTGTGCCAGCCCGGCGTTGGCCACCGGAGCGGCGTTATCGACGCTGGCCGTCACCCGCACGCTGGCTGGGGCGCTAGCGATCTTGCCGTCATTCACAATCAGGATCGCCACATAGACACCTGGGACATCAGCGGTGAACACTGGTTTGACTGAGCTTGAGTCGGACAAGGCGGCTGTGCTGCCGGTGGGTTTGGCCGTGAGTGACCAAACATAAGTCAGTGCGTCGCGGTCAGCGTCCAAGCTGCCGCTGCCGTCGAGGGTCACGATGGCGTGGGCCAAGACGCTCTGGTCGGACCCGGCGCTGGCGACCGGGGCGCTGTTGACGATCGGTGCTTCGGTCACCGCAGGCGGCGCAGCTTGGCCGCTGCCGCCGCCACAGGCGCTCAAAGACAAGGCGCAGAGCAGGACGCTGATGGTTTGTGCGAAGCGTCCACTATAGGTCGGGGAAAGTGTCATGCCCGATGGTACAGCCGCACCCGAAAGCCGGTCGTAACCAGATGTTTTTGCCCACGCGGACGAGGACGATCTAACCCCGAAAGCGCTTGCGCGTCAACGCCAGCGCCAGCCAGAAGCCGCCCACCGCATAAGCTGCCAGCACCGCCACCGGTCGCAACACCTGCGTCGGCCACTGGTCCATGAACAAGGGGCGCACCAGGTCCACCGCGTTGGTCAACGGCAGCCACTGCGACACGGCGCGCACCACGGCGGGCAATTGCTCCAGCGGAAAAAAAATGCCGCTCAGAAACATCATTGGCGTCAGAAAGAGTGTGAAATAGTAGGTGAAAAAATCGTAGCCCTGGGCCAGCGCATTGAAGATCAGCGCGATGCAACTGAAGGTGATGCCCACACCCAGCAACACCGGCCAGGCCACCAGCAGTTTGGGGCTGTAGCTGATGCCCAGGCCCAGCATCACACCCAGAATGGCGGTCACGGTAAAGAGCGACTTGAAGGCCGCCCACAGCATCTCGGCCAGCACGATGTCGTCCAGATTGACCGGCGCGTTCATGATGCCGTCCCAGGTCTTTTGCACATGCATGCGCGAGAACGCCGAGTACAGTGCCTCGAAGCTGGCGGCATTCATGGCACTCATGCAGATTGAGCCGCTGGCCAGAAACAGGATGTAGGGCACGGCCACGCCATCGACCGTGATTTTGCCGACCAGCGCGCCCATGCCGTAGCCAAAGGCCACCAGCCACATCAGCGGCTCGGCAATGTTGCCCACCAGACTCGGAATGGCCAGCTTGCGCCAGACCAGCATGTTGCGCAGGAACACCGGCCACCAGCGCATCGAAATCTCCGGCGTACGCCAAATTGACAAGGATTTTTGAGCTCCAGCCTCCGTAGCCACTGCGCAAGCAGCTACTGTTTCAATAGTATTCATGCATCCTCCCGAATCTGGCGGCCAGTGAGTTTGAGGAACAAGTCTTCCAGGTTGGCGGGTCGATGCAGGGTGCGCAGTTGCGGATAGGCGCTGAGCGACTTGAGCAAGGGCTCGGCATCCTGGGTGTAAAAGAAAACCGTTTCACCGCTGACCTCAACCCGTGCCGCCAAGGGCTTCAGGCTTGAGTCCACCAGCGCCAGGGCACCCGCGCCAAAAACTTCCACCACGTCAGGCTCCAGGTGTTGCGCAATCAGATCGCGCGGCCGGCCTTCGGCAATTTTTTTGCCATGATCGAGCACCAGCAGGCGCGAGCACAGGCGCTCGGCCTCGTCCATGAAATGGGTGGTCAGCAGGATCGACTTGCCCTCCTGCAATAGCAATTGCAGGCGCTCCCACATCAGGTGCCGTGCCTGCGGATCCAGCCCCGTGGTGGGCTCGTCGAGCAACAGCAGACGCGGGTTGTTGACCAGGGCGCGTGCCAGCGAGAGACGCCGCTTCATGCCACCCGAGAGTTCGCCCGGCTTCGCGTTGGCCTTGCTGGTGAGACTGGCAAACTCCAGCAGCGCCGGGATGCGCTGGCGGATTGGCGCGCTCTTCATGCCAAAGTAGCGGCCATACACCAACAGATTTTCCGCGCATGAAAAGTCAGGGTCCAGCGTGTCAAGCTGGCTGACGACACCGAGCTGCGCCTTGATTGCCAGCGCATCACGCGGCATTTGCAGTGTGCGCTGGCCGGCCTGCTCAAAGTAGCTGATGCCGCCGGCGTCGGGTACGGTGAGCCCCAGGCACATGCGGATGGTGGTGGTTTTGCCCGCCCCATTGGGGCCAATCACGCCCAGGCACTCACCTGGCGCGATGGCGAAAGAGACGTCATCGACCACCTTGCTCGTGCCATAGCTCTTGCTCAGAGTCTGGACCGATAAAATTGAAGCTTCCATGGCACGGATTGTGACCCATGGCGAGCGGGGCCTGAGCACGAGTCGCCCCATATTCTTTGGCTATATTCGCCCCAACGGAGCGCAAACCACATGAGCACCATCGGCACACCCCTGTCCCCCCACGCCACCAGAGTCATGCTGCTGGGCAGCGGCGAACTCGGCAAGGAGGTGCTGATCGCGCTGCAGCGCCTGGGGGTCGAAACCATTGCGGTGGACCGCTACGACAACGCGCCGGGTCAGCAGGTGGCGCACCATGCGCGCACCATCAGCATGAGCGATGCGGCGCAGCTCAAGGCGCTGATCGAGGCCGAAAAACCCGACCTGGTGGTGCCCGAGATCGAGGCCATTGCCACAACCATGTTGCAACAGCTCGAAGCCGCCGGCACGGTGCGCGTGGTGCCAACAGCCCGTGCGGTGCGCCTGACCATGGACCGTGAAGGCATCCGCCGCCTGGCGGTCGAGACGCTGGGTTTGCCCACCAGTCCTTACAAGTTCTGCGATTCGCCGGCCGAATTGCAAAGCGCCATCGACGCCGGCATCGGCTACCCCTGCGTCGTCAAGCCGGTGATGAGCAGCTCCGGCAAGGGGCAAAGCAAGATCGACGGCCCGTTGGATGTGCAAAAGGCCTGGGACTACGCCCTGGCCGGTGGGCGCGTCAGCCACGGCCGGGTGATTGTGGAAGGCTTCATCGACTTTGACTACGAGATCACCTTGCTGACGGTGCGCGCCCGTGCCAGCGACGGCGGGGTAGAAACCAGTTTTTGTGAGCCGGTCGGTCATGTCCAGATCAAGGGCGACTATGTGGAGAGCTGGCAGCCGCAGCCGATGCATCCGGCAGCGCTGGGACTGGCGCGCCAGATCGCCAAAACCGTGACCGATAACCTCGGTGTTGGCCTCGATGGCCAACCCTCAGGCCTCGGAATCTTTGGCGTGGAACTGTTCGTCAAGGGCGATCAGGTGTGGTTCAGCGAAGTGTCACCGCGCCCGCACGACACCGGCATGGTGACCATGATCACCCAATGGCAAAGCGAATTTGAGCTGCACGCCCGCGCCATCCTGGGCCTGTCGGTCGACACCCGCTTGCGCAACCCCGGCGCCAGTGCCGTGATCTACGGCGGCGTGGACGCCAAAGGCATCGTGTTCGATGGCGTCGATGCAGCGCTGCGCGTACCCAACAGCGAGATCCGCCTGTTCGGCAAGCCCGAGAGCTTTGTCAAACGTCGCATGGGCGTGGCGCTGGCCTTTGATGCCGATGTAGAAGTGGCGCGTCGCAACGCAAAACTGGCTGCGTCGCTGGTCAAGCCCAGCGCAGTTTAAAGATATTTGCTACTGAATATATAGCTGTTTGCTCAGGTAGCACGGGGACTGAAGGCCAATATCGTATAAATGTCCGCAAGCCCTTCACTTTCCTAATGCAATCCTGACACGGCAGGTGGTACGCTGACTGCATCATGAACTCTCCCGAGCTATCTGTAAGCAACCGGCCGCAAGCCCGAAGTTGGGTAATTGTGGCGTTTTTGCTGACGACAGCCACCGCTTGCGGGTTTGTGCTTGATCGCTATGTCTCGCTGACCAGTCACGCCATGATCTATGTGCTGGCAGTGGTGATTGCATCCTACAAACTGGACTGGATTGCGTCGGCAGTCTGCGCCGTGGCTGCGGTCACGTCGCTGAATTTCTTTTTTGTGCCGCCACGCTGGACCTTTGAGGTCGAAAACCAGGAGCATTTCTTTGCGCTGGGCACGATGCTGGTGCTGGCTCTGGTCATCAGCCACCTGGCCAAGGGCGTGCGGCGCGAGACCGAGCTGGCGCGTCTGAACGAGCGACGCGCGCGGCAATTGCAGGCGCTGGCCACCGACCTGTCCAACGTCAGCTCGCCCGCCCACATTGTGGCGCTCGGTCATCAGGCGCTGGACGTCGCCTTTGCCGGACCTTGTTCGCTGGCCCTGACCCAGGACGGGCGTGAACTCGATTTCGCCGCCGACCTCGACGCCAGCGTGCGCGACGGCATGCGCTGCTGCATGAGGGAGGCAGCAGTGCTGGGACCGGGCACCGGGCGCTGGCCCGGGCTGCTGGCCTGGTACCTGCCTCTGGGCGAGCGCGGTCATGTAACCGGCGCTGTCTGTGTCCGCCCGGCTGTGGCAGCAGACGAAGCTGGCCGCGAGCACGCCCAGGCACTGGCCGCGCTGCTGGCGCAGGCGCTGTGGCGTCTGCGTGTCACCGCGTCGATGCTCGCGGCGCAAAGCGAAGCGCAACGCCAGCAGTTGCAAAGCACTTTTTTGGCCGCCATTTCGCATGATCTGCGCACGCCGCTGGCGGCCATCGTGGGTGCCGCGTCCTCCTTGCAAACCCAACGCGACAAGTTCAGCGCGCCGGAGCAGGACCGCCTGCTCGGCAGCATTGTCAGCGAGGCGTCCTACCTGTCCACTGTCACCGAGAACACCTTGCAACTGGTGCGGCTCACGGGCTCTGCGCAGTCGCTCAAGCGGGACTGGGAATCGATGGAAGAGATCGTCGGTGCCGTGCTGGCGCGTGTACGCCAGCGTGATCCAGAGCGGCGCATCAAGTCCAGCGTGCCAGAGGACTTGCCGCTGGTGCAAGCCGACCCGGTGCTGCTGGCCCAATTGATCAGCAATTTGCTCGACAACGCGCTGCAATACAGCACCGGTGGGATTGATCTGAGCGTCAGCGTCGAGGCGCAGGAGTTGCTGGTGTCGGTCAAGGATCGGGGCCCCGGTATTCCTGAATCTGAACAAAGAATCATCTTCGAAGCCTATACGCGCGGTGATCAGTCGGGCCAGCGCGGTGCGGGTCTGGGCCTGGCGTTGTGCCGCGCCATCGCGCTCGCCCACGGCGGGCGTCTGGGCTTACGCCAGCGCCGCGGCGGTGGCAGCAATTTTGTGCTTGCGTTGCCGCTCGATGCCCAGCCACCGGGCACCGCGCCGAGTCAGGAGCTGGCATGACACTGCGGGTGCTGGTGGTCGAGGACGACCGCGAGATACGGGCGCTGATGCAGTCCTCTTTGTCGGTCGAGGGCTTCGAGGTGCAGACTGCGGTCTCTCTGAGCGAAGCCAGCGCACTGCTACGCCACAGTCCGCCCGATGTCATCGTGCTCGATCTGGGCCTGCCCGACGGCGACGGCGTGCAACTGGTGCGCGAGGCGCGCACGCGCCATTCGCTGCCCATCATTGTGGTGTCCGCGCGGCATCAGGAGGCGCAAAAAATCGAACTGCTTGATGCCGGTGCCGACGATTACCTGACCAAACCGTTCAGCGTGGGCGAACTGCTGGCGCGCATTCGGGTGGCGCTGCGCCACCGTGGCACCGCGCTGGCCGCTGCCGTCACGGTGCATGAGCTGGACGATTTGCGCATCGATCTGGCGGCCCACAGCGTGCTGCGCAAGGGTGAGGTGCTGCATCTGACGCCGACCGAGTTCAAGCTGCTGGCGCGCCTGGTGCGCAGCGCGGGCCGCGTGGTGACGCACCGCCAGCTGCTGCTCGATGTCTGGGGCCTCGAGTTCACCGAGCACACGCATTATTTGCGGCTCTACATGGCCCAGCTGCGAGCCAAGATCGAGCGCGATCCAGCCGAGCCGCGCCATCTGCTGACCGAAACCGGTGTCGGTTATCGGCTGGCCGCCGTTTGAGCGCGCCCTTCCTTATGCGTTCCTGATGCGCCGCTGGCGATAGTCGCACCTTGTTCACAGCTAATGGATTGAAATGAGTAGAGCTCCGGATCGGGAGCGCCTGGCGGCGCTGACGCTGGGCGCCATGGGCGTGGTGTATGGCGACATCGGCACCAGTCCGCTGTACACGATGAAGGAAGTGTTCGGACCCGCCACCGGCGTGCCGTTGGACGCGACCCATGTCATTGGCGCGGTGTCGGTCATTTTCTGGGGCCTGATGCTGGTTGTCACGCTGAAATATGTGCTGCTGATCCTGCGTGCCGACAACCGCGGCGAAGGCGGCATCATGGCGCTGACCGCGCTGGCTGCCAACGCGGCGGGCAAAACGCCGCAGCGGCACACGGCATTGCTGCTGATGGGCATATTTGGTGCCGCCCTGTTTTATGGCGACAGCGTGATTACGCCGGCAATTTCCGTGCTCAGCGCGGTCGAAGGTCTGGAGGTGGTGACACCGGCCTTCAAAGCCTATGTCCTGCCGATTTCCGTGGCGGTGCTGGTCGGCCTGTTTGCCGTGCAACGTTTTGGCACCGGTCTGGTGGGGAAAATGTTCGGCCCTGTGATTCTGCTCTGGTTTGCCCTGCTGAGCATCACCGGTATCGCACAAATCATTCAGCAACCGGCCATTCTGGCGGCGCTGAATCCATTCAACGCCTTTGAATTTTTGCGCTCACAGGGCTGGCACATGTTTGTGGCAGTGGGTGCCATCGTGTTGGCGTTCACGGGGGTCGAGGCGCTTTACGCCGACATGGGGCATTTCGGCAAAAAGCCGATCCAGCTGGCCTGGCTGGGCCTGGTTTTGCCGGCCCTGGCCATCAATTACATGGGGCAAGGCGCGCTGCTGATGCGTGACCCGTCGGCGCTGGCGAACCCGTTCTACCGCCTGTTCCCCCAGGCGTGGCTGATTCCGGCGGTCGTGTTGGCCACCCTGGCCACTGTGATTGCGTCCCAGGCGGTGATATCGGGTGCCTATTCGATGACCAAACAGGCCGTGCTGCTGGGGCTGCTGCCGCGCATGCAGGTGCAGTACACCTCGGCCAAGGAGATCGGGCAGATTTACATGCCGGAAGTGAACTGGCTGCTGCTGATCTCGGTTTTACTGGCCGTCGTTGGCTTTGGCAGTTCTTCAGCGCTGGCATCGGCCTACGGCATCGCGGTGACCGCGACGATGCTGATCACGACCGCCCTGACCTTTTTTGTCGTGCGCGAGGGTTGGGGCTATCCGTTACCGCTGGCACTGACCGCCACTGCAGTGTTTTTGGCCCTTGACATTTTGTTGGTCGTGTCCTGCTCGCTCAAGTTCTTTCAGGGTGGCTGGTTCCCGCTGGTGCTGGGCCTGGTCATCTTCACAATCATGGCGACCTGGCGGCGCGGTCGCGAGCTATTGATTGACAACATTCGCCGCGATGACCCCGAACTGCTGCCCTTCATCACGTCTTTATCGGCCGATGTCGTGCACCGGGTCCCGCGCACCGCCATCTACACAGTAGCCAACCCCGACACCGTGCCGCAGGCCCTCATGCACAATCTCAAACACAACCAGGTGCTGCATGATCGCAATGTGATTCTTACTGTCGTGTTCCATGACGTACCCTGGATTGCTTTCGAGGAGCGCATTCAGGTCAAGCCCCTGGTGCCCGGTTTCTGGCGCGTGCAGCTCAACTACGGGTTCAAGAACAAGCCAGACATCCCGAAGGCGCTTGAACTCTGCCAAACTCAGGGCCTGCCCATCAACCTATTCGAGACTTCGTATTTTCTGAGTCGGGAAATCGTGGTGCCGACAAAGGGTGCGGGCATGGCGCACTGGCGCGAAGCCCTGTTCGCCATCATGTCGCGCAACGCCGGCAGTGTGGCAGACTTCTTTCGCCTGCCCAATAACTGTGTGATTGAACTCGGAACCCGGGTGCAAATTTGACCTTGACCTATGCGCTCGCAACCGCTTAGGGCAATGACCTGGCCGTAGGGGCGATCAGCGAATGGCCGCAAAAGTCTTCATCTGAAATTGGTTTCCCAAGGTGGTAATTTTGCTATTTAATACATAGCTTCTTGCGCAGGTTGCACGGGGGCTTGAGGCTAATATCGTACAAATTTTTTGAGCTTTGTTCCTGGTCATCGCAATATGTGAACGACAATTGCTGGCCCGCATTGACCCAAACCACCCCCACCGGCCCGCCACCAGCCCATGAGCCTCGTCAAGTCCAAACAACGCGTTGCCGACCACGGCGAGGTCTTCACGCCGGCCTGGATGGTTGAGGCCATGCTTGACCTGGTCAAAGACGAGACCGAGCGCATCGACTCCCGCTTTCTGGAGCCCGCGTGCGGCAGCGGCAACTTTATCGTCCAAATTTTGCGGCGCAAGCTCGCTGCCGTGGAACTCAAATATGGCAAGTCTGATTTCGAGCGGCGGCATTACGCACTGCTGGGGCTGATGTGCATCTATGGCATCGAACTGCTGGCCGACAACATCACGGAGTGCCGAGCCAACGTTCTGGATGTATTTGCCGAGTACCTTAAGCTTGATGAGACCGATGACCTGTACCCGGCAGCCTTGTATGTGCTGTCACAGAACCTGGTGCATGGCGACGCGCTGACCATGTGCGCCAAAGACGGCCAGCCCATCACCTTTGCCGAATGGGGCTACCTGGGCAAAGGCAAGTTTCAGCGGCGCGACTTCCGGTTTGACGTGCTCACCGGCTCGTCCGCCTTCAGCGCAGAGGGCTCACTCTTTGCAGACCTGGGCAAGCACGAAATCTTTGCCCCCATCAAAACCCACCCGCCCATGACAGTGCGCGAGTTGGCTGCTAAATAATCGAGA
>CAVVRQ010000001.1:0-17087 GCA_963750665.1 uncultured beta proteobacterium | reverse complement strand
GTGCGGGCACAGTCGGCCCATCACCACTTCATCAAGGCCCGCGCATGTTTAGTCAATTCCTCTTCCATACGCCGTACTGGGTCTGGGCTTTGCTCGCTGCGCTGATCTGGCTCGGTGTGAAGCAGGCGCTCGCCCGGCGCGTATCGCTGCGACGCGTCACGATGCTGCCCGCAGCGATGCTTGTGTTTTCGCTTTACGGCACGATCAGCGCCTTCGGCGTCGCCCCGCAGGTCCTGCTGGTCTGGCTGCTCGCCTGCGCTGGAACAACGGCGCTGCTGCTGCAACGTGCACTGCCGCCCGATGCCCATTACGACCACGCCTCGCAACAGTTCTCGTTGCCAGGCAGTTGGGTGCCGCTGCTGCTGATGATGGCCCTGTTCGTGGTTAAGTACATCGTCCGTGCCACCCGCGCCATCCAGCTCCACCATGGTCCAGGGCAGCGGATCCAACCGGCTTTGGCGCACTTTATGGTAAGTTCAGCGGCGTCTTTGGCTGGTGCTGGACGGCTGCTGCGTCTGGTTGGGCACGGCAACCCATTGCCCGGCATCATAGTGCTGGGGTCGTCCGATCTACCTTGAGGAAAAGTACGCCATGAGCAACCATCTAACACCCGAAGAAATCGAACGCCTGGCCCGGCACCGTGCCGCCCGCAAGATGGGCTGGTACATCCACGCCTTTGTCTACATCGTCGTCAACATCGGCCTGGCGCTGCTGTCATCCTTCAGCGGCAGGCATTGGGCGCTGTTTCCGGCGCTTGGCTGGGGACTGGGCCTGCTGGTGCACGGGCTGGTGGTATTTATTGCGCCACCGGGCGGCGGACTGCGCCAGCGCCTGGTGCAGCGCGAACGGGACCAACTGCAAAAAGAGCTGGGCAAGCCGTAACTGCCATGACTTCCGGTACGGTCAATCGCGGGGCGCCGCTGGCGCTGCTACAAAGCAGCTTGCCGGCCCTGACGATCAACACCTTCATCGCCCTGAGTCTGACCGCCTTTGTCGGCGGCGATTTTGGCTCCAATCTGGTGTATTCGCACTTCATTGGGATCAGCATCTGGTTGCTGATTGAAGTCGGCCTGCGCTTCCTGCTGCCCAAGCCCAAGCAGCAATGGCGACGCCTGTTCCTGGTCGTGCCGGTGTGCGTAACCTTGGGTTACCTGGTGGGCCTGTACGGCGCGGCCTGGCTGCTCGGTCATCAGACGCAAGGCCTGTGGTCGGAGCACCCGCGTCTTGTGCTTGGCTATCTGCTGCTGAGCCTGACTGCGGGTGGCGCGATGACCTATTACTTCATGAGCCGCGAACAGTTGGCCACGGCCCGCGAAGAGATGGCGTACGCCGCGGCCCAGACCGAAGCAGCGCAGCGCCACGCGGCCGAGTCCACACTGCGGCTGCTGCAAACCCAGCTCGAGCCGCACATGCTGTTTAACACGCTGGCGAATTTGCGCGCACTGGTTGGCACCGACGCGCAGGCAGCCACGCAGATGCTGGACCGACTCGTCGCCTACCTGCGTGCCACGCTGGGTGCCTCGCGTGCGCTCTCGCACACGCTGCGCGCCGAGTTTGACCGGCTGCGCGATTACCTCGAACTGATGGCGGTGCGCATGGGGCCACGCCTACAGTACTCACTTGAGCTGCCCGAGGCATTGGCCGACCTGCCAATGCCTGCACTGCTGCTGCAACCCTTGGTGGAAAACGCGATCACGCATGGGCTCGAACCCAAGGTCGAGGGCGGGCGCATCACGGTGCGCGCGAGCCGCGCGGCGAGCCGGATAACGATCGAAGTCAACGACACCGGCGTCGGCCTGTCCGGTGCTGGCGCACCACCGCCGGGTTTCGGATTGACGCAGGTGCGCGAGCGTCTGGCGGCGACCTATGGCGTCGACGGCGCTATGGAAATCGTAGCTGGCGACGCCCACGGCACGAGGGTTATCGTCACTTTTCCCTGCGAAATTCGGGCCTGAAATGAACACAGCAGTCAAGCCAACCGCCCTCATCGCTGAAGACGAGCCGCTGCTGGCCGCAACGCTGCAAAGCGCGTTGGCGCAGGTCTGGCCCGAGCTGCAAATTGTTGCCACCGTGGGCGATGGCCGGTCCGCCGTCACGCAGGCCTTGCAGTTCAAACCTGATGTGCTGTTCTTTGACATCCGCATGCCGGGCATGACCGGCCTGGAGGCCGCCGCCGAACTGGCAGACGCCTGGAACACCGATGCCCAATCGGGCACGCCGTTCCCGGCACTGGTGTTCATCACCGCCTACGACCAGTACGCGATCGCCGCCTTCGAGGCCCAGGCGATGGACTACCTGCTCAAGCCGGTGCAGCCTGCCCGACTCCAGAAAACAGTATCAAAAGTGCAGCTAGCCCTTGCCAACCGGGCACAGGCAGCTATCAATTTCGAAGCAACGCTGGGTCAGCTGCGCGGCCTGCTGGCAGGCGCGCCAGCCAGTCTGGCGAGCCCGCTGAAAGTGATCCAGGCCAGTGTCGGCAGCACCATCCGCATGGTGCCGGTGCACGACGTTGTGTACTTTGAGGCCGCCGACAAATACGTTCGGGTGCTCAGCGCCAGCCACGAATACCTGATCCGAACACCGCTGAAGGAATTGCTGCAGCAGCTTGACACCGAGGTCTTCTGGCAAATACACCGTGGCACGGTGGTCAATTCGACCAGCATCGACGCGGTGCTGCGCGACGAAGCTGGCAAGCTCAGCGTATCGCTACGCGGCAGACCTGAGAAACTACCGGTAAGCCGCCTGTACGCTCATCTGTTCAAGGCGATGTAGGTCTGGCCTGCGGGTAGCCGGGCATGGCAAAGCCGCTTCGCCCAGTACCTGGAACAGTTGCGTGGTCGCGCTCTCGCCCAGCGCGCAAAGCGGTGGGCGTACCAGGCGCCAGGACGCTGCGCCGGAGAACTCGGCGACCACCCGTTTCATCGCCGGAATCATCGGCACAGCCTGGAAGATGCCGCGGATCACGTCGGCCTTGGCCTGAAGTGCTACGCCATCAGCGCCGTTGCCGCCCTCATACACGGCGCGAATGCCTGCCGGATTCATGTTGACCGTGGCACTGATGCAGCCGGCCGCCCCCAGCGGCAAGGCCTTGGACAACAGCGACTCACTGGCCGGAAAGACGTCGAATCCATCCTTGGCGAAGTTGTCCATCATGGCGCGGGTGTTGTCCCAGTTGCCCGACGAATCCTTGGCCCCGACCACCGTGTCAGGGTAGCGCTTGCGCAGCATCTCGATCAGGTTCAGACGTGATCGGCACCTTCGTGATCTGCGGTATGTGGTAGAGGTAAATCCTCAGCTGATCGCTGCCGACGCGTTCGATCACTTCGGCATAGTAAGCAAACAGCCCCTCGTCGGAAACACCCTTGTAGTAGAACGGCGGCAGCATCAGCACGCCCCCGCTCCGTTCTTCACGGCGTGCTTCGTCAGCGTGATGGCGTCCGTCACCGAGCAGGCTCCGGTGCCGGGCATCAGGCGTGCGGCGGGAACACCGGCTTGCAAAATCGTATCGGTCAAGGCCATGCGTTCGGCCACCGACAGTGACGCCGCTTCGGAATTGGTACCAAAAATCGCCAGCCCGACACCTTGGTCAATCAGCCAGCGACAGTGCGCGACAAAGCGATCGACATCGGGCGCCAGGCGCTGGTCAAACGGTGTCAGTACCGGGGCAAACACGCCACGCAGTCGGATGCTCATGTTGCAAGTTCCTCCGGGGACAAAGAAAATCAAGGCGCCACGCCGCCTTCGGGCAATGATAGTGCCACTTCAAAACGTCCAGGTGCCGGCAACAAACGCCATGCGCTGCACCGGCAGTTGCAGCAACAACGCATTGGGGGGGCCTGCGTAAGCTCGCAGCCCGCCTTGCACCTGCACGCGGTCGCCCTGCCAGGTCACGGAGGCGGTCAGCACCCGGCCCTGATCGGCGGGTGTATAGAGCAGGTCCAGCGCGGGTTGCCAGGCCTCGTGCTGCCACGTTGCGCGCACAAACACGTTGCTGCGCAGCGTGCCAAGCGCCGTGCTGTCCCGCCATGCCTCGGCCAGCAGGCTTACCTGGCTCTGATGCGTCCAGGTACCACCTGCGAGCAACTGCTTTAGGTTGCGCCCGACGCGCAGCGAACCGTGCAACTCCAGGGCCTCGCTGGCAACCCAGGCCGCGGCCGCGCCCACGCTGGCACCGCTATGCACACCGACACGGGCAAAGCCGTGCCAGTCGACCGCACCGTCGCGCCGGTACACGCGCGCTGCCAACGCCCGCTCGCCAGCGCCCAGCACGTCGATCGAGGCCGTTGGGTTGACCCATACCCAGGACCAGGCCGTCTCGGCATTGAAATGCTCGGCTATCAACAGCGGACGCCCCTGCGGTGTGCTGTAGACCAAAGTGCGACGCAGTTCCTGCTCAACGACATCGTTCGGACGAAACCCGTAGCCCACATCCCAGGCAACGATCTTCTTGCCGACACTGAACTGCCAGGCGCCTGCGTCATGCGAAACGTACAACTCATTGACCCAGGCGTTGCTGCTGGTCGCGCCACCGGACACGGCTTGTTGCTGCAACGTGACGATGGCGCTTACACCGCGGCCACTGGCACGCAGCTCGCTCTCCAGTGCCGTTTGCGTTGTCTGCTGGTCCACCCATTGCAGCCGCACCTGTCCGGCCAGCGCCGCATGATCAGCCGGCACTTGCGCCCACGCGAGGGCGGCGCTCAGGAGTGCGACAGCACCCAGGGTGAAACGGAGCATGCCCTACTCCAGCGGCGGATTGCGCACCAGAAACATCGGGTTGAGCCATTCCGGCGGCACCTGGCGCTCCTTGCGACTGAGGTAGCGCACGTGCGTGGTCTTGTGGTTGCTGACCTGATCGTTTAACACCATCTCGGTCACCATCGTCGGCGCGGCTGTCTTGTCCATCACAAAACGCGCCTGCTTGGCCAGCTTGTCCGACAGCACATACAGGTCCGCGCGCACCGGCTCGCGGTGGTTCTTGCCGATCCACAGTTCAATGCGCTGGTAGGTCACACCCTTGCGGCTGGCATTCAGGCTCAAGTGCAAACAGCTTGACTTTGCCGCTGCGCTTGCCTGGTCACAAGGCTCCTCGCCGACCAGCTTGCCGCTGTAGTCGTCGGCCCAACTCATGGTCGCCACATCGCCGGTTGAAGCGTCACCCAACAACTTTTGCATCGGTGTGATGCGCAGCGGTCGCTGGCTGCCTGGCATCAACAACCAGAAGTCATCGCCCAGCATCAGCACCTTCTGCCCGGCCTCGGCCGGGCTTTTCATCAGCACCAGGGACTGGCGCTTGGCCTGAGCAAACACGGTGTAGCGGCGCTCCTTGTCGGGCGAGCCATCGGCATTGAGCACATTGATCTGTGTCTCGACCTGCAGGTTGTCGGCGCTCATGCGGTACTTGTCGGTCGCCCTGAGCAAAGCCGTCACGTCTTGCGCCTGGGCTGCCAGCGTGCTCAAGGCGAAAACACCGTAAATGAGATTTCCAATTGACTTCATGTGAGATCTTTCTCAGGTGTGCGCCAGTGCATCGACCACCGGCATATTGACGGTCTTGCGAGCCACCCAGACCGAGGCCAGCACGGTCAGCGTGACCATGCTCAGCATCGTCGCCAGGTACACGGTCCAGTCGAACGTGATGATGAGCGGATAGCCTTTCGATTGGCCCGGTGGCGGTGGCATCTCCACCGGCACCACCAGCAGGAACACGGTAACGCCAAGCGCGAGCAGGGCACCGGCGATCGTACCTACCCCGCCGAGCACCATGCCTTCCAGACCGAGCGTACGCAACAACTGCGACGGCAAGGTGCCCAGGGCGCGCAAGGTACCGATTTCACGCGTGCGCTCGACAATCGCCATGGCCATCGCATTGGTGACCACAAACACAACGATCAGGCCGATGATGAGGCCCAGCGCACCGAAGATCCGGTTGTAAAGGTCTTTCACCGCCTTGTAAAAGAAGGCTTGATCGAGCCAGGTCTGGACTGTCAGCGTCGGGTTGGCGCTGGCAAATCGCTTTTGCGCTGCATCCGTCATTTCCATCCGGGCCAGAAAGATCCCCAGACTGGAGACGCGCGGCGTATCAAGGAGCTTTTGCGCGGTGGCGATGTCGGTGTAAATAAAGCGCCGATCCATGTCGGGTACGCCGGTCGAGAATATGCCCTTGACCTGCACGTCCATGGCGTTCAAGGCGCCCTCGGTGGTGCTGGCCAGCAGGGTCAGGCTGCTACCGGGCTTGGCCTTGAGGCTCTTTGCCAGTCCTTCACCGAGCATGACTTCGGCTTCCCTGCTTCCGCTGGCCAGCACTTCGCCTGCTGTGACGGTTAAGAACGGCCCCTTCACGGCGAACTCGCTGTCCGGGTCAATCCCGGTGGCCATCATCACGGTGGACTTCTCACCATTGCTGATCAGGCCGCTGAATTCCACCCGCGGCAGAACCTGTCGCACTTGCGGATCGGCGAGCAAGCGGGCACGCAGTTCGTCAGCATTGTCCAGACCGTGTTGCAAGGGTGTGTCCTCGTCCTTGTTGAACTGGTCGGGCTTGCCGATGATCAGATGCCCGGTGCTGCGCGCCGCCATTTCCGACAGTCCCTGGTAAGTGGACAGGGCAAAACCCCCGGCCACCAGAATGGCCGCGGTGCCCAGCGCCGCGATCGACACCGTCACCAGCGAGCGGCGCCGATTGCGCAAGGTGTTCTGCACCGCAAATTTCAACCACACGGCGGAGATCATTGCAGCCTCCCGTCCAGCAAGGCCAGCACCCGGTCGCAGCGACTGCTCAAGCGGCTGTCGTGGGTGGCAATCACAAAGGCGGCTGCCTCTGCGTGACCGAGTTCGCGCATCAGCTCGAGCACCTGGTCAGCCGTGTGCGAATCCAGGCTGGCGGTGGGCTCGTCGGCAATCACCAGCCGCGGGCGTTTCACCAGCGCCCGCGCAATGGCCACGCGCTGGCGCTGCCCGCCCGACAAGGCGTCAGGTCTATGCTGGGCGTGATCGTGCAGACCGACCGCCTTGAGCTGGGCGGCAACACGCTTTCGGCGCTCTGGCGCAGGCACACCGGCAATGAACAGCGGATAGTCCACGTTCTCGGCCACCGTCATCACGGGTACGAGGTTAAAGTTCTGGAACACGTAGCCCATGGCATCGCGGCGCAACAAGGTACGCTGACCTTCGTTCAGGTCGTTAACCCGTTCTCCACCGAGCACAATGTCGCCCGAGTCCGGCGTGTCGATCAGGCCGCACAGGTTAAGGATGGTGCTCTTGCCGCTGCCCGAAGGTCCGGTCAGTGCCAGCAGCTCGCCGGGGCGCACGCTCAGGTCAATGCCCTGTAGCGCCGCAACGACATGCTTGCCCAGGCGGTAGGTCTTGTGCACGCCATGCAACTCCATGACGCACGATGCGCGGTTCATGCTGCAAGCGCCTTCAGGCGAGCGCGGGCAACTTCCCTCTGCGGCGCATTGCTTTCGATCACCTGGTTCAAGTAGCTGCGTGCGTCATCAAGGCGTTCTTCCCTGGCGGCAAGTTTGGCACCGGCAAGCCACACATCAGCGCGGAATTCCAGCGGACTGCTCGTCAGCAGCGGACTCGTCAGCACGTCATTCAACAACCTGGCCCCGCGCGCACGCCGGTTCATGAAGCCAGGCACGGCCAGGAACGTGTTGGCCGCCACCAGGCGCACTTCCAGCACCGCCGGTACGCCGCGTTGCAAAGGTGCATTGTGGACTGGCGTCAACATCACAAGCGCCTTGTCCAGCAGCGCCAACCCGTCGTCCGCGAAGCCTAGCTTCCTCCACGGTAGCCAGGTTGTCGTGGCCTTCATTGACGTGGCAGCTCCAGCATAGGCGAGCAGAACCGGGTTGTTCGGCTCGGCCTTGAGCAAGGTCTCAAACGTCGTCGCCGATTCTTCAATGGCGCGATCGTCGCCCCTGGTGGCTTGCAGGAACTGCTCAAACGCTGGCTGAAATTTGGCCTCGGGCACGGCCTGCGCCGCAGTGGTCAGCAGCGCCGCCGCGCTCAGGGCCAGCAACGGGCGGGTAAAACGGGAAAACAGTGGGTGGGTCATGGGTAAGTCCTCTTGAAGAGAAATAATGGGAACGGACGCAAGCGTATTGCGAGCGTTCCACCCATGCACCCGAATTGCGACGAAAACGCCGTGTGTCGGCGTGAAGCGCCTAAAAAGCGGCGCGAGGCATGCTTGCCCTAATCATCACGATCACGATGGTGGTCGCGACTGTGTCGATAGTGCTCGCGGCGCTCGGCCCAACGCCAGTTTCGGGCCTGGTTCTGCCCTCGCCACTGAACCCCGGTATATTGCAGCGGCGCCGCATAGACCGCTGGCCGCGGAAGGTACACGACGCTTGGCGGTGCCATGCGCACCGTAGGTTCTCTCCAGTAAGGCGACGCGTACTCAACCACCGGCGCATAGCCCGGTTGATAGATCGGCTGATAACGGGGCTGCACGAAAACGGGCAGCGCGTTGCTCGCACCGATCTGGACGCCAGGCGCAGACCAGCCCAACGACCAATACACTTCCTGCGCCTGAGCCGAAAGGCTCGCAGCCCCGATGGCAAGCACCAGGCCAAGCGAAAACGCACAACGACGGATCTTCATGAACACCTCCTGATAAGTACGACACGCGGGAAAATGCCTCTTCTTGTGTATAACGCGCCGCGATCCATGGCAGTTGGCCACGATTCGGTGACAGGCATTGCAAAACGTAACGCGCGTCTAAAATCAAGTTTATGAGTTCTTCCACAGCCGCGGAGCCAGCAGCCAAACCCAGCAACTTTCTGCGCCAGATCATCGAGCAGGACCTGGGCGCGGGTACCTTCGCCCAACGCAAGTGGGGCGGCAGCCCGGGCGACGCAGCGCACCACGGCGCTGGCACGCCCGACGCTGCCAGAATCCGCACGCGCTTTCCGCCCGAACCCAACGGCTACCTGCACATTGGACACGCCAAGAGCATCTGTCTGAACTTTGGCCTGGCGCGCGACTACGGCGGCGTCTGCCACTTGCGGTTTGACGACACCAACCCGGAGAAGGAAGACCAGGCGTACGTCAACTCCATTTGCGACTCGATCAAGTGGCTGGGTTTTGACTGGAACGGCTCACCCGATGCCCAGCCGTACCACGCGAGCGACTATTTCGACTTCATGTACCGCGCGGCCGAGTACCTGATCCATGCAGGCCACGCTTACGTCGACGAGCAAACAGCAGAGCAGATGCGCGCAAGCCGGGGCGATTTCGGCAAGCCCGGCCTCGACAGCCGCTTCAGAACCCGGACCCCGGCCGAGAATTTGAAGCGTTTTCGGGAGATGAAGCACGGCCAGCATGCAGATGGCGCTATGGTTTTAAGAGCAAAGATTGATATGGCTTCGCCCAACATCAACCTGCGCGACCCCGCCATCTACCGCATTCGCCGTGCCACACACCACAACACGGGCGACACCTGGTGCATTTACCCGATGTACACCTACGCGCACCCGATTGAGGACGCGCTGGAGAACATCACACACAGCATCTGCACCCTTGAATTTGAAGACCAGCGCCCGTTTTACGACTGGCTGCTCGACCGTCTGTGCGAAGGCGCCCTGTTGGCCCAGCCGCACCCGCGCCAATACGAATTTGCGCGCCTGAACCTGACCTACGTGATCACCAGCAAACGCAAGCTCGCGCAACTCGTGTACGACCACAAGGTCAGCGGCTGGGACGACCCGCGCATGCCCACCATCGTCGGCCTGCGCCGTCGCGGCTACACGCCGCAGGCGCTGCAACTGTTTGCCGAACGCATCGGTGTAACCAAGAGCGACAGCTGGATCGACTACGCCACCCTGGAAGGTTGCCTGCGGGAAACGCTGGACGTGTCGGCCCCGCGCGCGATGGCCGTGCTGGAGCCGCTGAAACTGGTGATCACAAATTGGGACGAACTCGTCGGCGAGGGCAAACTCGATGACTGCGCTGCCCCGCTGCACCCGAACGTTCCCGCGATGGGTCAGCGCCAGTTCAAGATCGGCCAAGAGCTCTGGATTGAGCGCAGCGACTTTGAAGAGACACCGCCCAAGGGCTTCTTTCGCCTCTACCCTGGCAACAGGGTGCGGCTCAAATACGGCCATGTCATCGAGTGCACCGGTTGCAGCAAGGACGCTAACGGCAAGATCACGCAGGTGCAGGCAGTCTTGGTGCCCGACACCAAGAGCGGCACGCCCGGGGCCAACGCCGTCAAGGTCAAGGGCGTCATCACCTGGGTGGCTGTGGCCGACGCGATCAGCGCCGAAGTACGCATGTACGAGCGCCTCTTTACCGACCCCCAGCCCGACGCCGGTGGCAAAGACTTCATCGAAGCCCTGAACCCGAACAGCCTGAAAGTGGTGACTGCGTTTGTAGAGCCGTCACTGGCCAGCGCCAACAGCGGATGACAAGTTCCAGTTTGAACGGCTGGGCTACTTTGTGGCGGACCGGGTCGACCACACGCCGGGCAAACCGGTGTTCAATTTGGCGGTGGGGTTGCGGGATGGGTGGGGGAAGTAAGGGTTTGGCAATATGGCTTCATGGGTTTCAGTGAACCGTATTTCCACTCCCCAGCACTGGGACATTTTTTGGTTCCGACTATCTGACAAACCCATCGCTCCCTCAATCTGCCTGACTGTCATGGCGCCAGCAGCTTGGCCTACAACGGCACGATTGTTAAGACTGTACTGGCTGCCATAGAGAAAAGCGGAGAAAATGGGCGGCAATGAACGCCCCCGAACACCTGCCCCTACCTGACCTCGCAGACTGGCTGCCAGCCAGCCTGCGCTCGGGTGCGGATGACCAGACGCTGATCCCGCGTGTGGCCAAAGACATGGCCTTGATGCGCGAGATCGAGGCCTCGCTGGGCAACATTCCGACACGGCACGACCTGTGGCACCACGATGCGCGGGCGATGGATTTTCTGGCGCCCAACAGCTTGCATCTGGTTGTCACCTCGCCACCCTACTGGACGCTGAAGGAATACAACCGCTCCGAGGGGCAGATGGGCTTTATCGAAGACTACGAAGCCTTTCTGACCGAACTGGACCGCGTCTGGGCGCACTGCCTTCGGGCCTTGGTGCCGGGTGGCCGGTTGGTATGTGTTGTCGGCGATGTGTGTTTGTCACGCCGCAAGAACGCTGGAGAACACACCGTAGTGCCGCTGCATGCATCGATCCAGGAGCATTGCCGCAAGCTCGGCTACTCTAACGTGGCACCCATCATTTGGTACAAGATTGCTAATGCCGTGTACGAGGCCTCCGGCAACGGTGGTGGTTTTCTGGGCAAGCCCTATGAACCCAATGGCGTCGTCAAAAACGACATCGAGTTCATCCTGATGGAACGCAAGCCCGGCGGTTACCGCAAACCCTCGCACGCGGCGCGCTTGCTGAGCGTGATTTCCGGCGACAACCACCGCGAGTGGTTTCAGCAGATCTGGACTGGCGTAACCGGCGCGTCCACGCGCCAGCACCCCGCACCCTACCCGATGGAACTGGCGGAGCGTCTGGTGCGCATGTTCAGTTTTGTCGGCGACACCGTGCTGGACCCGTTCATGGGCACTGGTACCACCAGTCTTGCCGCCGCAAAGTGGGGGCGCAACAGCATTGGCGTCGAGGTGGATGCCAAGTATTTCAAAATGGCAACGGACCGCCTGGAAGATGAGAGCGCCAGGCTGTTTTCCACGCGCTTTATCCGGACTCACTTTTCGGAGGCGGCACCATGACTGCACTGACTCTCGACGTTGAAAAGGCACTCGCCAAAGCCGTCAAACACTTCTGGAAGACGCGTGGTTCCCAGCACGCCAGCCAGGGCGCGGCAAGCGGCAAGAAGGACGCCGGTTCGCGCGGCGCGGTGACAGGCGGCAAGCATGCAGACGGCTTTGTGGAGTTGATCGCTGCCATCGTGCGCAATGCTGGTCTCAAGCATGTGGACATCCGCACTGCTGAGAAGAAACAGCGCACGCTGCCGGGCTACTTCCGGCCAGCCAAAGAATGGGACTTGGTCGTTCTGTCTGGCAAAGACCTTGTGGCCGCCGTCGAGGTGAAAAGTCAGGTCGGCAGCTTTGGCAACAACTTTAACAACCGCGTCGAAGAAGCGCTCGGCAACGCGACGGATTTCTGGCATGCCTATTCGCGCGGTCTGTATACGCCATCGAGCCGTCCCTGGCTCGGATATCTCTTCATGCTGCAAGACTCACCCGGTTCCAGCGAGCCTACCAAGCGCATTCACTTGGCGCCGTATCCGGTCGAAGAGACTTTTCAGGAATTGTCCTACGCCAAGCGCTACGAAGAGGTTTGCCTGCGCCTGGTGCGCGAGCGCATGTACGACAGCGCCTGCTTCTTCACATCCGATTCGGCTGATGGTCTGAAGGGCAAGTTCAAGCAACCCAATCCGGAACTGGCAGTCCGGAATTTTGCGGTGTCGCTACATGCACGGGCTTCGGCGTTTGCGCAGGTGCGTAGTTGAGGTCAGAAATCAGTTGAAATAGTCCTAATTTTGCTACGTTTTTAGTAGCTACTCACGCCTATTCCACGGTAGCTAGAGACCAATTTTGCATAAAAACCTCCGGTGCAGTTAAACTCCATGCCATGTTCTACCTCGACCTGTTTGCCGCCCTGCACCGTCACCAGGTCGAGTACGTTTTGATTGGTGGGCTGGCCGTGGCGTTGCATGGCATCGAGCGCAACACCATGGACATTGACGTGTGCATCGTCGCATCCCCAGACAATCTGCACCGCATGATCGAGGCGGCCAAAGAGTTGAACCTCACTCCCGTATTGCCCGTGCCATTGGAAACCCTGAGCCAACTCGACACACTCAAGCAATGGCATCAGCAGCGCAATCTGCAAGCCTTCGCGCTGCGCACACCCGACTTGGCGGGGGTCACGCTGGACCTGCTGCTGTTCCCACCCGTTGCACCGGCCGACATGTGCCAGCGCGCTGTGCGCCTGGACGTTTCGGGCATCCCCATCCAACTGGCCAGTGTGGATGATTTGATTGCCCTGAAGCAAAGCGTTGGCAGGCCCATCGATTTGGCCGACATAGAGCACCTCAAACGCCTGCCATGCCCATGAGTCCCGCTGTCCCACCCAGCGCGCGCGACCAGCGCACCTATTACGTGAGCGACGAACGCCTGCATGCGTTTGCTCAGCTCAGCTACGCGCAAAGACTGCAATGGGTGGAACAGTGCTCACAGTTCGTACGGCTAGCGCAGCTGGCAATGGCCAAGCACAACAAGAAGTACCCGATGAGCGCGGAAAGCAGCTTGATGCACAATGACCGCAACGCTGAATTTGATTGACGATTTATCCCGCCCAATGACTGCTGTCCACCTCTCCGCCGACACGATCAAAGCCACGAGCGCTTTTGTCAAGCGCGTGGCCGAAACCTATCCCACGCAGCAAGCTATTCTGTTTGGCAGCCGGGCACGTGGCACGGCGCATGACGAGAGCGACGCAGACGTGGCCATCATTCTCAAAGGCAAGCCCGGTCATTTCATCAAAACCAAAATGGCAATGAACGACATTGCCTACGACATCTTGCTCGACACTGGCATCCGCATCCAGCCCCTGCCCGTCTGGGAAGGCGAATGGGCACACCCCGAGCGCTATTCAAACCCCCACTTGCTGCACAACATTGCGCTAGAAGGCATTGCGCTGTGAACGCCCAAGAGTTGATGGCAAAGACCCGCCGCGCACTTGCGAGTTCGCATAAACTTTTGCAGGACAACGATGGCGACGGTGCTTGCAACCGCGCCTACTACGCGATGTTCGATGCAGCCCGCGCCGCACTCATCGCGTCCAAAGCACCCGTGCCACCAGAGATTGCCAAAACCCACAGCGGCCTGATCGCCGCTTTCTCGCTCCACTTGGTCAAGCCCAATCTGTTCCCAATCGAGCTTGGCCGTGCACTCAACAAAGCTGAAGACCTAAGGCTGGTGGCTGACTACAAGGGCGACTCCATCCAGACAGAAGAAGCACAGTGGGTCGTGCAACAAGCACAGGCGTTTGTAGACGAAGTGGAAAAGCGGTTCGTGGCGGCTTGACGTTGACTTTCTGGATCATGGTTGCTATCTGTTTTATAGCTGCCTACGCTTATTCAACGGGGGCTATGGGCCTAATACGCTTAAATGTTGGTGGCAACAAGTTGTCTGAAATAATCAAAAAAGGGAAGGCTTTGACATCTCCATGCCCCTCTCCTGGAACGAAATCAAATCCCGCGCGCTGACCTTCAGCCGCACCTGGGCTGACGCCGCCAATGAAGACAGTCAGGGCAAGCCGTTCTGGATTGACTTCTTCGAGATCTTTGGCATCACCGACAAGCGCGTTGCCACGTTTGAGCACGCCGTCAAGAAGCTGCTGGGTGAGAAAGCCAGAGTGGACGGCTTTGTCGATCTGTTCTGGCCCGGCATGTTGCTGGTGGAACAAAAGTCGCGCGGCAAGAACCTGGACGCAGCGCTGACGCAGGCGCTGTCTTATTTCCCCGGCATTGCCGAGCGCGACTTGCCGCAGCTCGTCATCGTGTGCGACTTCGCGCGCTTTCGGGTGCACCGGCTCACCACCAACGAGACTTTTGAGTTTGAACTCAAAGACCTGCACAAGAACATCAAGCTGTTCGGTTTTGTGGCGGGCTACAAGGTGCAAACTATCCAGCCACAAAACCCGGTCAACATCAAGGCGGCCGAGCGCATGGGGCGACTGCACGATGCACTCAAGGCCAGCGGCTACACCGAGCACCCGCTGGAAGTGTTGCTGGTGCGACTGCTGTTTTGTCTGTTTGCCGATGACACCGGCATCTTTCAACCCGCGCAATCGTTTCGCACTTTCATCGAGGAACGCACGTCAACTGATGGCTCCGACCTGGGCTCACGGCTGGGGCAACTGTTCCAAGTGCTAAACACGCCAGAAGACAAACGCAGCAAGGCACTGGACGAACAGGTGGCCGCCTTCCAGTATGTCAACGGCAAACTGTTTGAGGAACCGCTGCCGATGGCCGACTTCACCAGTGCCATGCGCGAAGCGCTGCTGGACGCCTGCGCGCTGGACTGGTCGGCCATCAGCCCGGCCATCTTCGGCAGCCTGTTCCAGAGCATCATGGACGACAAGGCCCGTCGCAACCTGGGCGCGCATTACACGTCCGAGGAAAACATCCTCAAGCTGATCAAGCCGCTGTTTCTGGATGAGCTGTGGGCTGAGTTTCAAAAAGTTAAAGGCAACAAGAACCGGCTGTTTGAGTTTCACAAGAAGCTGCGCACCCTCACGTTTTTTGACCCAGCCTGCGGCTGTGGCAATTTTCTGGTGATCAGTTACCGCGAACTGCGCGAGCTCGAACTGGCCGTGTTGCGCGCCAGCAATCCGGGCGGGCAAAAAGGCATCGATGTGCATCGGCTTATTGGCATTGACGTCGACCAGTTCTACGGCATCGAGATCGAAGAGTTCCCGGCGCAGATTGCGCAAGTGGCGATGTGGCTGATGGACCACCAGATGAACTTGCGCGTGAGCGAGGAATTTGGCCTGTACTTTGCGCGCATTCCCCTGCGCACTTCGCCGCACATCGTGCATGGCAACGCGCTGCGGCTGGATTGGAATGAAGTGCTGCCAGCAGAGCGATGCAGTTTTGTGCTGGGGAATCCGCCGTTTGTGGGTGCCAAGTTCATGGACGATATGCAACGCGAGGACACTCGTATCGTCTTCGCTGGCATCGATAACGCTGGGTTGCTTGATTTTGTGGCGGCTTGGTATGTGAAGGCGGCGCACTATCTTCGTGGCGTGGCTCCGGCGCTGGCGGGGCAGATGCCGGGGGCTCATACGCTTCGCTTTTTGAAATCGCCCCCAACATCCGCCCCACCCACGCCTCAGGTGATAGGCGACGCGAAGGCAAATGGGGGTCAGATCCCAATTTCGGGCACCAATCTCTTCCAAATGCGCAACGCGACTACGAATTTGGGCTCTGACCCCCATTTGCCGGGTTACACCCACAACGTCCGCTGCGCCTTCGTCTCCACCAACAGCATCACGCAGGGCGAACAGGTTGGCGTTTTATGGGGCTGGTTGCTGGCACAGGGTATTCACATTCACTTTGCCCACCGCACTTTCAGCTGGAACAACGAGGCACGCGGCAAGGCTGCCGTGCATTGCGTCATCATCGGTTTCGGGCTGGGAGACCGGCTCGGCAAGGTGATTTACGAATACGACGATATCAAGGGCGAACCCCACGCGGTGCCTGCCGTCAACATCAATCCCTATCTGGTGGATGGGCCCGACGTGGTGCTCGCCCGTCGCTCGACGCCGATTTGTAATGTGCCAAATATCGGTATCGGCAGTCAACCTATCGACGACGGCAACTACCTTTTTACCGCCGAAGAGAAGCGGGCCTTTGTCGAGCTTGAACCGATCAGCGAAAAGTGGTTCCATCGCTGGCTGGGTTCAGTTGAGTTCCTGAACAGCCACGAACGTTGGTGCCTTTGGCTCGGCGACTGCCCACCCGCCGAACTGCGCGCCATGCCTGAGGCTATGAAGCGCGTGCAAGCCGTCAAGACGTTTCGTCAAGCTAGTCAACGAACCCAAACTCAGAAAGCCGCCGCCACACCAACGCGATTCGGTACGGAACTGATCCCCAAGAGCCCTTACATCATCTTGCCAAAGGTATCGTCCGAGCGCCGCAATTTCATTCCGTTTGGATTCGTCGAACCTTCGGTTTTCTGCAGCGATCTCGTGTTTATGCTTCCGGACGGCACGCTACTGCACTTCGGTATCCTCACCAGCACCATGCACAACGCTTGGGTGCGCTACACCTGCGGTCGGCTCAAGAGCGACTTCCGTTACTCCAAGGACATCGTCTACAACAACTTTCCCTGGCCCGAGTTTCCCCGGATTTTCAAGCCAAATCAGCCTCCAGCCCCCGTCGATAAAGCGCAAGCAGCTATTGAAACTGTAGCGCAAACGGTGCTCGACGTGCGTGCCAGGTTCCAGACTGGCGACCAATCTGCCACGCTGGCCGACCTGTACGACCCGCTGACCATGCCGCCCGAGCTGCTCAAGGCGCACCAGAAGCTGGATGCCGCCGTGGACAAGGCCTAT